>NZ_JBALNB010000010.1:0-277134 GCF_036962345.1 Neobacillus vireti | reverse complement strand
TCGGTCAGCCAGGAATGGGAGGTCCAATGGGTCAGGCTTCGGTCAGCCAGGAATGGGAGGTCCAATGGGTCAGGCTTCGGTCAGCCAGGAATGGGTGGTCCAATGGGGGCAGGCTTCGGTCAACCGGGAATGGGAGGACCATATGGTCAAATGCCATTCGGTTATCCACAAATGGGTTCAGCCCCACAGGTAATGGGAAGGGAAGATTTTGAATTACCAGATATGGGAATGCCTTTTGCCGGTGAACAAATGCCAGCAATGCAACAGCCATATCCTGCCCAGGGAGGCATACCGGCTGGGTCAGGTGGTGACTGTGGCTGTGGCGGTCCACAACCAGCAGCCATTCCGCAGCAGAACTTTGTTCCGCCCACGCCTCCAATATATAGTGCACCATACACAGGACCAGTAAATGCAGCGCAGCCTCCGTTCATGAACCCTTATGGAATGGGACCGATGGATGGAATGATGCGATACGAAGATGAAAGCAATGAGTATGACTTTTAATCAAAAAGGAGACGATGATTACTTCATTCGTCTCCTCTCTTATTTACGCTCGCAATTTAGTGAAAAAATCCTCGAAATGGTGCCCTATCGAAAAAGTGTTATTTTAATAAGAACAGTGAAAAACACTTATATGCTAAAAGGATTTCATACCAATAAACGACTTCGCCTCCAAGAGGCCTTTACTTCTACACTTAGAAAGGAAGGATTTACAAAAACCTATCTATTTGTTCAGCCGCAATTAAAAGAGACATTATTCTTTGAGGGAACGTACTTTGGGTGTATGGAATATATTCCCCCAAATAAAATACCTTTTTCCTTTAAATCTCAAAAAAACCGGCAGGAGGGGCTTGAACTCTTAGAACAGTTCCATCAATTCACCTCGTCCTTTGAGTCACGTTATCGAACGTTAATTCCAAAAGGTGTAATTATTGAAAAATGGAAAGACAGAGGGAAGATGTTTTCCTCCAATATTTCATTTTTAAAGTATTTTATTAATGACAAAATCTTAGCAGAGCTTCTGGATTGGGCAAACTGGTCATTAAGCGGAATGGAAAAAGATCGGTCCCTTTTTATCGATGAACCATTTTGCATACTCCATGGCGATGTTGCTCATCATAATTTTTTACGTGATTCAAAAGGAACTTTGCATCTTATTGATTTTGATTTAATTAGTATTGGTCCCCAATCGTTGGATTATTTACAGTATGCAAATCGAATTCTTCCCAGTTTGGATTGGTCATACGATCGGCTGGAACGTTTTTCACAATTCAATGAATTATTAAAAGAGAAAGCATTTCTATATGCACTGGCTTTTCCTGCAGATATTTTTCGGGAATGGAACAGATTAATTCGTGAAGGATCCTATCGAGAGCAGCATAAATATAAACAGGTAATGGACTTAACCATTGGTCAGTTTTCTTCGCGAAAAAATTTTATTGATACCTTAAAAAAGATGACGAAATGATTCATATGGTCCTTTCTGGAAGAATGATATCCCCCCAAAGCTCACAACCTAACCATGAGCATATTTTCTAATGCTCATGATCCTAGCGAGGGGGTTTTTCGCTTGAACTTGAAACAGTGGATGATTCCCCTGTCAGCCTTATTCGCTTTTGGGCTGTCAGGTTGTGCAAATGATGACCGTGCTGCTATGGATAAAGATCACAAAAATATGGGTCAGCCTGTTGGTTACTATTCCGATGAAAACCATAAAAATGGATCAAATGGCATGCCTGGGGACAATGATGGTCTGTTCACAGAGATGATGGACCATAATCTTGGCGTTGAAAACCAAGCAAATAATGATGAGCGAAGAAAGCAGTTTAGTAATAGAGATGAAAATGGAAATCCACCCAACCCGTCAAAACCGCTCGCAAAACATGACAAAAATTTCTTTCAACGGGATAATAAGTTCAGTACGAGTGATGCCAATTATCATGGTCATTTAAATCAAAGACTAGGGAATACAGGTACCACTACAAATCCTGAACATCAAGATAAAGCAACAGAAAGAATTAAAAGTAAGGTAGCAGACGTTGAGAATGTTCAACAAGTCCGCTCTGTTGTTTATGGAAACTCTATTATGGTTTCCGTAAAATTAACTGATGGTAATAGAGCGGAGGAAACAAGAAGAGCCATTCAAGAAGCCGTTAGGCCATTAGCAGCTGGGAGATCCGTGCAAGTTATCTTTGATGATGGAACTCTTGGGCGTGATCGGAACAGAAACAATGATTCCCAGCTATTAGAACCAAATAGCCGAAAATAATATGTAAAAAGAGGCAAGGCTGAAAACGGCTTGCCTCTTTTGATTTTTTTAAAATAGGATAAAAAGGGAAAAAAAGGCTAAACTAGTAATGAAAATGAATTAGATCTCGAAAAACTAAGAGGTGATTATGCATGAGGTTCAATTGGGTAACAAAATATCGGCTTGGTTTAGCCCTTGTTGCGGTTGTTCTCATCATGTCTTTCGTAAAGGTGCCTGGCATTATGTACAATGGCTCCGCCGAACAAATGGAAAACCATCAAGATCAGCAGAAATCGGAACCTCAGCAATTGACCATTATTTTGGAAAGAGTCTATCTTGATGGAGAAATAAGCGAGGAAGTCGTCCTTGATTCTTATTGGTCAATTGAAAACTTTTGGGCCAAGTATGACCAATGGCAGTTAGTGGACATGGATGAATCAACGATGGTTTTTAGAAAACAAGAGGATGATATTTCACCGTTACTTAAGGCAAATGGCTATTTTGGGCTTAGTGAGGATGGGGTATTGACCATATTTAATGGACGCCCTGACCGTTCGCGAATCATCCAATCTTTTTTTCAAATAGATGTGAAAAAGCTTGAAAGTAATAAGCAAGAAGAACTTCTCCAAGGTATCCCCATTAAAACAAAAGATCGTTATGTAGAGGTTTTAGAAACCTTTAAACCATATTCGAAGCAGGAATAAGCAAGGTGAGAAGATTTGTTTCCCTTAATGGGAGATTTCACGGGATGAAGGGAGCCAAAGAGAGTTTTTGATTCCCTATGCCGGTATATACTACCGATCAAGGGAAACAAAGATGGTTTTTGATTCCCATTAACCTGAATTTCACGAATAAAGGGAAACAAACACATCAAAATAGTATTTAATTTTGGGGCCACTTGAATTTTTTTCATGAGGCCCATACTTTTATATGGGGAGTTTCGGGCTTCATGAACCAATCATGAGTCCCGTACTTTTTATATGGGTAGTTTTCGGGCTTCATGAATCAATCATGAGGCCCGTACTTTTTATACGGGTAGTTTTCGGGCTTCATGAATTTCAACCAATTTTTCTCATCCTAAAGTTGTAGATAAAGTTCAAGCTTTTTTCGGAGGGAGGAATTTCCAAAATCCTTTAAGCTAAAGACATCAAGTTAAACACTTAAAGGAGCGATAAAAATGATAAATAAAAAAGTAGTCATGATTACAGGCGCATCAAAAGGGTTAGGAAGGGCATTAACTCTAGCATTCGCAAAAGAAGGAGCGAGCCTTGCCATTTGTGCTAGAACTCCTAAAGGTATACTAGAAGTAAAAGAAGAAGCCGAAGCATTAGGTGCTAAGGTGCTGGCTGTTACAGCAGACATTTCCCTTACTAGAGATGTAGAACGGTTTGTAGCCATGACAGAAGAGGAGTTTGGTCAAATTGATATTCTCATCAATAACGCTTCCATTTTAGGACCAAGTCCCATGCCGTTATTGCTCGATTATCCGGAAGACGACTTTGCTGAAGTCTTACGAGTCAATTCAATGTCAACATTCCTTGTAACCAGAAGAGTCATCCCAGGAATGCTGCAGCGCAATCAAGGCTCAATCATCAATGTGACCTCAGAAGCGGGGAATGTGGGCTATGCAGGCTGGGGCGCTTACGGGATCTCTAAATTTGCTGTTGAAGGTCTCACGGAAACATGGGCAGATGAACTAAGCTCAACCAATGTTCGTGTTAACATGGTCGACCCTGGAGAAATGGATACCGACATGCACCGCCTAGCTGTTCCTGACTGTGATTACTCACTCGCAAAACCGGAGGATGTCGTCCATGTGTTCCTATATTTAGCTTCAGAGAAATCAATTGGAATTACCGGTCAGCGCTTTGAAGCACAAGAGTTTACAGGGGAGGGATTATGATGGTTTCTACTGCATTTGATTTCTATTTACCGTCTAAGTTAAATGCTTCACACCCGCCTGAGAGGAGGGGAGTAAGAAGAGACCATGTTAAGATGATGGTTCTAGACAAAAAAACAGGTTCTGTCAGTCATGACCAATTCTTTCGCCTTGGTGATTATTTAAAGCAGGGGGACTTGGTTGTTATGAACAACAGCCGAACCGTACCTGCAATCCTGCAAGCCAGTTTATTAAGGGATTCAAAACTAGTACAACAAAGGGTTGAAATTCGGCTAGCAAGACGACGTAATGAGGAGATTTGGGATGTGCTGATTGTGACAGATGAAGTAAGATTGGGTGACATCCTCCAATTTTCGTCAGACCTTACTGCAGTTGTCATTGACATGAAAGCAAACTCACCACTTAAAACCATGATTTTTTCAAAAAAAGGAACAGAGCTTTTTAATACTATTTATGCGCTTGGTGAACCTGTTCGTTATGAATATATCCATGACAAATGGGGTTTGGATTATTATCAAACCGTGTTCGCCAGCCATCCTGGTTCCGTTGAAATGCCGTCAGCGGGCAGAGCTCTCAGCTGGGAATTGTTATTCAATCTCCAGCGGAAAGGGATCGAGCTTGATTTTATACAGCTTCATACGGGGTTAAGCTACCTTCTCGATGATGAATTGGAAACATCACCAACTGACAATTACGAAGAATACCATCTTTCCGAAATAACAATTGAAAAGATTCGTAAGGCAAAAGCAGCGGGTGGAAGGGTAATTGCAGTTGGGACAACGGTGGTGAGAGCCCTTGAGAGTGCTGGCATATCTGGTGCTTTAAGTGGAGTGACAAATCTATATATTAATCAATGTTTTCAACTAAAAATGGTTGACGGGATTATTACTGGGTTTCATGAACCAAAAGCGAGCCACCTCGATATGCTCACTGCATTTATTCCGCAAGAGTTATTATGGAGTGCCTATGAGGAAGCCATTGAACAGCAATACCTTTGGCATGAGTTTGGCGATATGAATTTAATTTTATAAAGGGGAAAACTATCATGCGTTTTCATCATTTTGCGATTGAAGTAAAGGATATGGAAACATCAATCGCTTTCTATCAAAAGTTTATTGGTCTCCGGGAAGAGGGAAGATTGTCACTCAATGATGAAGAGATTGTATTTCTAGCAAATCATGATTTTAGGCTTGAACTGATAGCAGGAGGACAAAAGCCTAATTCTCATGGTGTTCACATATGTTTTGAAGTAGACAGATTCCACGAGCTAATCAATACTTTTCACGAAAATGGTATCTATGCTATAGAGGGCCCATTCAAACTGAAAAATGGCTGGGAAACCGTTTTTTATCAAGGTCCAGATGGTGAATTGATAGAATTTTTACAACCTAGGATCCAATCAAATTAGAGTTTCCTTCTTTCGGTTTCCAGGCAGAATCCATATGTTTCTGCCCTAAATTACATTCCTTCAGAATTATGGGAACAATCCAACCAAGATTCTGCCCGTAATCCGACTCCGGCTGAATTACGGTAAGAATCCAACCAAGATTCTGCCCCTAATCTCAATCCCTGCTGAATTACGGGAAGAATCCCACCTCTGCTTTTAATCAAAAGGTAAAACCTACTTTAAAAAAATTTAAGATACCTCGTTTTATTAATTGAAATGAAAGGGTGCTAACGAATATGATTTAATCAACAGATACAAAATCGGGAGAGTGTTACATGGCCAGATATGAAGAAATCGGTATTTTAAAAGAAATAGCCGAATTATTGAATGAGGGGACAGATTCAAAAACCGTTTTAGAAGGGGTGTTAAAGAAACTCCTGCATTTAACCGGGCTGCAGACTGGCTGGATATTTTTAATTGACGAACAGGGTGACCATCAGCTGGCAGCAAACGTATCGCTGCCAGAACCATTAGCACATAACAATAACCTTCGAATGTGCACAGGTGATTGCTGGTGTGTAAGCCGCTATAACAACGGGAAATTGAACAAAGCAGTAAACATAATCGAATGTCAGCGAATCGAGAACGTCCTCCTTGAAAAAGCAGGCGATACTGCCGGTCTGACCCATCATGCTACCGTCCCATTAAGAGCTGGGAATGAGAAATTTGGACTATTAAATGTCGGCTCACCTTATAAAACCCATTTTGAAAAAGATGAACTTGCTCTGCTCGAGGCTGTCGCCTTTCAAATCGGCACTGCCCTTAAACGAATTAAATTAACACAGAGGGAACAGGAGACCGCGCTGATATCCGAACGGAATCGACTCGCTAGGGATTTGCATGATTCTGTGAATCAATTACTTTTTTCCTTAAGTCTGACAGCTAGGGCAGGCAGAGAAATGACGGATAACGAAGAAGTGAAACAAACTTTCTCCTATATTCAGGATCTTGCACAGGATGCACTTGGGGAAATGCGGGCGCTGATATGGCAGCTTAAACCGCAGGGACTTGAAAATGGCATTATTAGTGCCTTAACGGGCTATGCGGAAATGCTGGGTTTAACGTTGGAGGCTAAATTATCTGGAATCTCAAGCTTTCCAGAAAAAGTGGAGGAAGCTCTTTGGAGAATAGGACAGGAAGCGCTTGGAAATTGCAAAAAACATTCCCAAACCGCACATGTTACCTTATTTTTAAATAGAAGCAGGGATTTCGTCACAATGACTATTCAAGATGATGGCTGTGGCTTCTACTATGATGAAAAGCTGGAACTACCATCGTTTGGATTGAAAAATATGAAACTACGAACAGAGGCCTTAAATGGGACATTTTTATTAACGAGTGAACCAGGAAAAGGAACAGAGATTGAGATACAGATTCCAATTTAGGGGGAGAAACAATGGGGATTCGAATTTTGATAGCAGATGATCATCATGTGGTTAGACGGGGGCTGGCATTTTTTCTAAAAACACAACGTGATATTGAAATTATCGGAGAAGCAGCAAATGGCAAGGAAGCGGTTGAACAGGCACGTAGATTGAAACCTGACCTTATTCTGATGGACCTTGTTATGCCGGAGATGGATGGAATTCAGGCGACAAAACTGATAAAAAGTGAACTGCCGGAAATAAAAATTATGATGTTAACCAGCTTTTCTGATCAGGATCATGTCATACCTGCATTAGAGGCGGGTGCGTCCGGATATCAGTTGAAAGACATTGAGCCGGATGAACTAATTATAAGTATTAAAAAGATTATGGCTGGTGAAAATCAGCTTCATCCGAAAGCTACCTCGCATCTGCTAGCTAATTTATCCAACAAAAAAGAGGAAGGTAATTTACTTTCCGAGTTAACGAAAAGAGAATTGGATGTTCTCAAAGAAATAGCTAAAGGAAAAAGTAATAAGGAAATTGCCTCATCGCTATTTATAACAGAAAAAACTGTAAAAACACACGTTTCCAACTTATTGTCAAAGCTAGAATTACAAGACCGTACCCAGGCTGCACTTTATGCAGTAAAGAACCAGCTCGTGGAATAACCAGCGGCCTCACACTTGGCCGCTATTTTATTTCACTGAATATTTTTATTCTTCCTTAACCCAGCGTTCTTTTACAAATCCATTAAAATTATGTGGTAGAATGGAGTACATGAAACGCTGAGGGAGAGAAAGCGATTGTACGAATTTATTAAAGGAACCGTTGAGTTTGTTGGTCCTGAGTATCTAGTGATAGAAAATAATGGTATAGGCTATCAAATTTCAACGCCGAATCCGTTTATTTATTCTGGTAAAATAAATACTATTGTTACTGTCTATACATATCATTATGTTCGCGAAGACCTAATGGCGTTATACGGTTTTGAATCACGAGAAGAAAAAAAGCTTTTTACAAAATTGTTGAATGTTTCTGGGATTGGGCCGAAAGGGGCACTGGCGATTTTGGCTTCTGGTGAAGTACAGCAAGTTGTTTCTGCTATCGAAAATGAAGATGAAAGCTTCCTTGTAAAATTCCCAGGAGTCGGAAAAAAGACAGCAAGACAAATGATTCTAGACTTAAAAGGAAAATTGCAGGATGTTGTTCCTGATTATTTCCCTAATCTATTTAATGCGGATACGTTCACAGCCGCAGCAAAGTCAACCAATCATGCATTTGAAGAGGCAGTACTTGCCTTAAAAGCACTTGGCTATTCTGACAAAGAAGTGAAGAAGATTTCATCTGAGTTAAAGAAAGAGCAGTTATCAACCGACCAATATATTAAAAAAGCCCTGCAGCGGCTATTAAAATAAGGTGATTATTCATGGATGAGAGAATTATTTCTAGTGAAGCAAACCAGAACGAAATCTCCTTAGAGCAAAGCCTCCGGCCGCAAACGTTAAAACAATATATTGGCCAGGATCAAGTGAAAAAAAGTCTTGAGATTTTCATTGAGGCTGCAAAACTCCGTAAGGAAACATTAGATCATGTACTTCTTTATGGGCCTCCTGGATTAGGAAAGACAACGCTGGCTGTCATTATTGCCAATGAAATGGGTGTGAATATTCGAACAACCTCTGGCCCCGCAATTGAACGGCCTGGTGATTTGGCTGCGATCCTTACAGCCCTCGAACCCGGTGACGTGTTGTTTATCGACGAAATTCACCGTCTTCCAAGGCAGATTGAAGAGGTTCTTTATCCGGCGATGGAGGATTTTTGCCTCGATATCGTCATTGGCAAAGGTCCAAGTGCTCGGTCTGTAAGACTTGATTTGCCGCCGTTTACACTTGTGGGTGCAACCACTAGGGCTGGCTCCTTATCAGCTCCACTTCGCGATCGATTTGGAGTTTTGAGCAGACTCGAGTATTATAAGGAAGACCAACTAAAAAATATTGTACTAAGAACATCAGATTTATTTGAAACAAAAATAGATGACCAGTCGGCTGCCGAGATTGCAAGAAGAGCGCGGGGAACCCCTCGAATTGCCAACCGTTTACTACGCAGGGTAAGGGACTTTGCCCAAGTGAAAGGAAATGGGGAAATCGATTTGGCATTGGCGAGGAAGTCTTTAGAGCTCCTGCAGGTAGACAAACTGGGGCTTGACCATATCGACCATAAGCTCCTAAAGGGAATTATTGAAAGATTCCGTGGTGGTCCTGTTGGTTTAGATACAATTGCAGCCTCTATCGGAGAAGAGTCTGAAACCATTGAAGATGTATATGAACCGTATTTACTGCAAATTGGCTTTTTGCAGCGAACACCTAGAGGAAGAATGGTAACGGAATCAGTCTATCACCATTTTGGTATGGAGCCGCCAAAACAGTAATTTTAATAAGTAGGGATGTTTTATATGAAGGTAGATTTATTTGATTTTCATTTGCCTGAAGAGTTAATTGCTCAAGTTCCGCTTCAAAACCGGACAGATAGCAGGTTAATGGTTGTTAATAAGGAAACAGGCGAACTTAAGCATGAAATTTTTAAAAATATTGGTGAATACTTGCGTGAAGGAGATTGCCTCGTATTAAACGATACGAAGGTACTCCCAGCACGCCTTTTTGGTGTAAAAAAGGATACCGGCGCAAAAATTGAAGTATTACTTTTAAAACAGCTTGAAGGTGATCACTGGGAAACACTTGTAAAGCCTGCTAAGCGTGTCAAAGAGGGAACAGAAATTGATTTTGGTGACGGATTGCTTACGGCTGTTTGTACAGGTACCTCTGAACATGGCGGAAGAGTATTGGAGTTCAATTATGAGGGTATTTTTTATGAGATTCTAGATCAGCTTGGTGAGATGCCCTTACCGCCTTATATAAAAGAACAGCTTGATGACAGAGATCGATATCAAACTGTGTTTGCGCGTGAACCTGGTTCAGCTGCTGCTCCAACAGCAGGACTTCATTTTACGGAAGAGCTGTTAAATGAAGTGAGAGAAAAAGGTGTTCACGTTGCATTTATTACCCTTCATGTTGGGCTCGGTACTTTCAGGCCTGTAAGTGTTGAGGATGTGCTCGAACATGATATGCATGCGGAATTTTATATGCTTACCGAAGGGACTGCAAGGTTGTTAAATGAAGTGCGGAAAAATGGCGGCAGAATTATTACGGTGGGGACCACATCAACCCGAACGCTTGAAACTATCGCTTCCGAAAACAATGGCAGCTTCACGGCAAGCAGTGGATGGACCAATATCTTTATTTATCCAGGGTATCAATTTAAGGCGATCGATGGCATGATTACTAATTTTCACTTGCCAAAATCAACGTTGATTATGCTCGTTAGTGCGCTGGCAGGAAGAGAACATATCTTGCATGCATACAATACTGCGGTAAACGAACGCTATCGCTTTTTCAGCTTTGGCGACGCCATGCTGATTATTTAGGTGAACGAGGTTAATCATTTTGATTAACCCGAAAGGAAGGAGAAAAATATTTGACTGCGATTCGATATGAATTTATTAAAACCTGTAAGCAAACGGGTGCCCGCTTAGGAAGAGTACATACACCTCATGGTTCCTTTGATACACCTGCATTTATGCCAGTAGGAACGCTTGCAACAGTAAAAACTATGTCTCCCGAAGATTTAAAAGAAATGGGTGCAGGCATTATCTTAAGCAACACCTACCATTTATGGCTTCGTCCTGGAAATGAGATTATCAGGGAAGCTGGCGGTCTTCATAAGTTTATGAATTGGGACCGGGCGATTTTAACCGACTCTGGCGGTTTCCAGGTTTTCAGTTTGAGTGAGTTCCGTAAAATAGAAGAAGAAGGCGTTCATTTCCGTAATCATATGAGTGGTGAGAAACTATTTCTATCACCAGAAAAAGCAATGGAAATTCAAAATGACCTTGGTTCCGATATTATGATGGCATTTGATGAATGTCCGCCATATCCAGCAACATATGAATACATGCAAAAATCAGTAGAGAGAACTTCTCGCTGGGCTGAGCGCTGTTTGAATGCTCATCAAAGACCTAATGATCAAGGACTATTTGGAATTGTTCAAGGTGGAGAGTACGAAGAACTTCGTAAGCAAAGTGCAAAAGACCTTGTGTCACTTGATTTTCCTGGTTATGCAGTAGGTGGTCTATCTGTTGGTGAGCCTAAGGATATCATGAATAGAGTGCTTGAATTTACGACTCCGCTGCTGCCGGCAAATAAGCCAAGATACCTTATGGGTGTTGGTTCACCGGATTCCTTGATTGATGGGGCAATACGCGGGATTGATATGTTTGATTGTGTCCTGCCAACCCGAATTGCCAGGAATGGTACATTGATGACAAGTACTGGACGTTTGGTGGTAAAGAATGCTAAATTTGCGAAAGATTTTGGACCGCTGGACCCTGATTGTGATTGCTATACTTGCCGTAACTATAGCAGGGCATACATTCGTCACTTAATTAAATGCGATGAAACCTTCGGAATTCGATTAACATCTTATCATAATCTATATTTTCTGTTAAGATTAATGGAGAAAGTCAGACAAGCAATCCGAGAGGATAGGCTTGGTGATTTCCGCGAAGAGTTTTTTGAACGTTATGGTTTTAATAAACCGAACGCGAAAAATTTCTAATAGATACTATTTGAAAGGAGGGAACAACATGCAAGGACTTGGTTCAATCATTCCATTAATTCTAATGTTTGTATTATTTTATTTCCTACTGATTCGTCCACAGCAAAAACGTACAAAAGCTGTACAACAAATGCAAAACGAATTGAAAAAAGGTGATAAAATTGTCACGATCGGCGGTTTACATGGCTTTATCGATTCAATCGATGAAAATAAAGCTGTGATTAAATGTGGAGACGGAAGCCGTCTTACATTTGACAGAAATGCGATTCGTGAAGTAACAGAATCAGCAAAAACATCAACAACTGCAGAAGTTTCATTAGATAAGTAGAACGCACAAAAGGAAGCCAATTAACTGGCTTCCTTTTATTTATGCTGTCCTTGAATTATTAGTTGAAATATTTACCCCTAGAATTCCACCCATCATCGCGATTAACGTATAGCAAACGTGGTAGATTACTTGCTCTGCATCAAAAAGGCGGTCGTAGCCTAGGTATTGGGATAAAAATACAATCAGGCTATAAATCAGGCCTGTTAAACCACCTATCAGCCACCCTTTCTGCTTGCGTTTACCGCCAGACAAAAATCCTCCTCCAAATACCCCGATAAACGATAGAGCTGTTACAACATATTGAAGTGAAACTTCTCGAACTGAGGTAAAGTTAAGAATTAAGGCAAATATGGCGCTACTGACGATGGCAAATAAGAAAATAAAAATTAACCCGTACAAAATAGCTGTACCAAAGCTTTTTGATTCGATCATACTCTCCCCCTTACGTTATTTATCTTTGTGTTGTAAATCTTAGATAAACAGATTCTTACCTAGTACAAGCATATTCCCGGCTTTTTAAAATAGAATAAAAACTTCTTATTTTTAATGGGATAATATTCCTTAAATGATTAAGCCGAAAAAGCGAACAATAACCTAGAGTGCTAAACAAAGGGGCGGACAGTTGTGGAACAATACTTAACGGTTATTTTCCGAACAATACTTTTTTACGTACTTATCCTGATCATTTTTCGCTTAATGGGAAAACGTGAAATAGGAGAGTTAAGTATTCTCGATCTTGTCGTTTTTATCATGATTGGTGAGTTAGCCATAATTGCGATTGAAAATCCTAAACAATCAATTACGACCACTTCCCTCTCCATGATTTTATTAATGTTTATCCAGATAGTCATGGCAAAAGTATCGTTAAAAAGCAAAAGATTTCGTGATTTTGTAGATGGGAAACCCACCATTATTATTAACAAAGGAAAAATTGATGAAGATGCGATGAGAAAGCAGCGCTACAACTTTGATGATTTATTGACACAATTAAGAGAAAAGGATATCCGCAGTATAGGTGATGTGGAGTTTGCCATCTTAGAATCCTCAGGAAGCCTTTCTGTGATCGAAAAAAAGTATAACAAAGATGGACAGCCCCAAGAAGGGGATATTACCATTCCCTTAATTATTGATGGGAAGATTGAGGAAGAAAATTTAAAGCGGATCGACAAAACAAATTTTTGGCTGCGCCGGGAATTACAAAAAATGGGTTATCAAGATGTTCGAAAAATATCATTTTGCAGCTATGAAAATGGAAAGTTCTTTGTAGACATTATAGACGAAAGGTAAGAAGACACGTTCCTAAGGAGTGTCTTCTTATCTGTTTAAACCGGTATGATATTACGGATAATCGGAATTCTTCTCAGTTCTTCTTTTTTAATTAAGCCAGCAAGAATGAGCAGAAAAATATATACGAACGACATGCCGCTAGCAGCAGATAGAACTCTGATTACTAGATGTTCGCCTAACAGGATGTGATTGAATAACCAGTAACCGATCCAAGCGGAGATACCCATAACAATGGCACCCTTCAGGTAATCCCTTATATAAAAACTAAATGAAATCTTCTTCAATACAGTCGCAAAGTGAAGAACAGTTACTAATACAAAGCCTACGATAATGCCTAAGGCAACTCCTGTTATTCCAAATGAAGGCTGTGAGGCAAGTAAGAAGATTACAGCTGTTTTTACAACCGCACCAATTAAACTATTAATCATAGCAGCTCTAGCTAGATTTAATGCCTGCAATACTGCCTGCAGCGGACCCTGATAATAATAAAATAAAAAGAAAGGGGCCATTATTCGAATAAAATAAGATCCTTTTGTCGAGCCATACATAAGCTGCATGAGTGGATCGGCTAGAACATATAGGACGATAACCGATAATCCTCCCGTTAAAAAGGCAAAACGCAGCGCCTGCTGCAAACGATGTTCAATCAATTGATTGTTCTTTTGTGAATTCGCTTCGCTTATGGCAGGGACAAGGGAAGTGGCTAACGAATAAGTAATAAATGAAGGCAGTAATAATAATGGCATGGCAAAACCAGTTAATGAACCGTATTGTTTCGTTGCTTCAACCGCAACAACTCCAGCAATTGCTAAACTGTGGGCAACAACAATCGGTTCAAAGAACCAAGCGACAGACCCAATCATTCTGCTGCCCATTGTTGGCAGGGCAATTTCCATTAACTCCTTAAATGTTTTCTTTCCTGAATGAACAAATTGAAAGAAATTCTTTCGAAGTTTAAATCTTTTCTTTAATTTAAACGCGGTCATGAGATAGACTAAAGAAACTACTTCCCCAACGATGGCTGCGACCATTGCAGCCGCCGCGGCATATTCAATTCCATATGGAAGAAAAGCTTTTGTCATGACAGCAATCAGGGTAATTCTAACAAGCTGTTCTAAGATCTGCGATACAGCAGATGGTCTCATATTTTGTCTGCCTTGGAAATAGCCTCTCAAGACAGAGGAGACGGCAATGACTGGGACAACTGGCGCGATTGCGATTAACGGATAATACGTTCTTGGGTCAGTAAAGAGAGTGGTAGATAGTATAGGTGCTAATAGAATTAACGCTGGGGTAAAAATGAGTGATAAGGAAATCGTGATAGCTAGTGAAACAACAAGAATTTTTTTTATTTCTTGATGATTTCCCTTTGCCTCGGCCTCGGCGATATTCTTTGAAATCGCAACCGGGAGTCCCATTTGTGTTAAGGTTACCACAAGGATAAAAGTGGGAAAAGCCATCATGTAGAGGCCGACCCCTTCTTCACCAATACTTCGTGCTATGACAATTCTGTTAATAAAACCTAGTACTCTCGTTATTAATCCTGCAATTAACAGGATAAAAGTCCCTTTTAAAAACTTTGACATCCTACTTCCCACCTTCTCAAAAAAGAAGAATTCATATACAATTAATCTATATGCATAAGGGTGGACAAAGCATGACAAGGTGTTTTTTATTTAAGGCCCTTTTCTTAAACTTTGTGGCTTGATGGAACAATTTAATGTTTATGCTAAGTTTCCGCAGAAAATAGAATAATTCCAATAAGAAAAGAGACTGCAAACTAAATTCTAAAGTGCAAAATAACTATTTCCAGGTTAAAATCGGCTTTAAGATTTTAACAACAATCATTTCATAAACAGCCTATTTTAAAAACAATTGAGATGGACTTAAGTCTAGGGAGGCAGCTGCATTGGAGAAAAGCCACGCATACAATCATTTTCACACCCAGGTAAAGCCTGCATTAGTAAGCAAACTGGAGGAGTTTCGCTTGCTTGGCTATATTGATGTATCAGAAAGCAATCTTTGGGAATTTTTATTAAAAAAGAAATGGAAGAAGGTTAAAGAAGAAATAAGACTTTATGAGATTATCGATGATATACTCTCCGTTAAGGTCAGTGATTATATAAGCTTTACAACGATAGAAATGTATAAAAACAATGATTTTAAATTAGAAGATGAAAATGAATGGAAAGAGTTATTGAAATAAATAGTGATAACAACTTTCTTAGAATAAATTGACAGCATTTCTAAACTATTTCATAATAAAATCAACGTTTATTACTATATGGCATTTACATGGCAGTACTTTGGTTTAAGCCCTAAGGAGGAACATTACATAATGGTTAAGCGCAGTAGAATTATCGCTTTCCTGCTAGTTATATTACTAATAGGAAGTACAATGGGATTAACAACGAATGGTATATTAAAAGACATTAAGTTAGGATTAGACCTTCAGGGTGGTTTTGAAGTCCTGTATAAGGTTGAAACTGTAAAAAAAGGGGAGAAAGTAACCCAAGATACATTAGCAAGTACGGCTGAAGCGCTGACTAAGCGTATAGACGTCCTCGGTGTGAATGAACCGACTATACAAGTTGAGGGAGTAGATCGTGTTCGCGTTCAGCTTGCAGGGGTTACCGACCAAAATGAAGCACGGGATATTTTATCTACACAAGCAAACCTAACCTTCCGTGATGCCAATGACCGGATCATGATGGACGGAACCGACTTAGCTGAGAATGGCGCAAAACAAACTTTTGATGAGAATGGAGCACCTAGTGTTTCCTTAAAATTAAAAAGTGCAGAAAAATTCAAAAGTGTTACAGAAGAAATTGTAAGTATGGCACCAAACAATTTTTTAGTTATTTGGCTTGACTTCGAGGAAGGAAAAGATTCCTTTAAAACAGAAATCACAAAGGAAAATCCTAAATTTTTATCTGCACCAACTGTAAGAGAGGTATTTAATCAAAATACAGTTTCTATCACAGGAAACTTTACCGTGGAGGAAGCACAAGAATTATCTTCGCTCCTAAATGCCGGTGCCCTTCCTGTTAAACTAACTGAAGTATACTCTACCTCTGTCGGAGCCCAATTTGGTGAAGAAGCATTAAATGAAACGATCTTCGCAGGTATAATCGGTGTGGCTATTATCTTCTTATTCATGCTGTTTTACTATCGTTTCCCAGGTTTGATTGCTGTTATTACTTTGTCTGCCTATATTTATCTTGTGCTGTTAATATTTGATTGGATGAATGCCGTATTAACCTTGCCGGGAATCGCTGCTCTTATCCTCGGGGTGGGTATGGCTGTCGATGCGAACATCATCACCGCTGAACGGATTAGGGAAGAACTTAAGGTAGGCAAATCGGTAAAATCCGCATTTCAGGCAGGTAACAAAAATGCTTTTACATCCATCCTTGACGCTAACTTAACAACAATGTTAACTGCAGCTGTTCTGTTCTTTTACGGGACAAGCTCAATTAAAGGATTTGCCACCATGTTATTGGTGAGTATTCTGCTAAGCTTTATTACAGCTGTGTATGGATCACGTCTATTACTAGGTTTATGGGTAAATAGCGGTTTCTTAAATAAACGGATTGGCTGGTTTAGTGTGAAAAAATCAGCGGTTAAGGATATTAAAGAAAACTTTGATACAATTGATCTTCCAACAAGATGGGACAGGTTTGATTTTGTAAAATATAGAAAACTATTCTTTATGATTTCAGGCGCGCTTCTTGCTGTTGGATTAGTATTAATTCTTATATTCCGTCTGAACCTTTCCATCGACTTTTCAAGCGGTACACGGATTGATGTATCGTCAGATGCACCACTTACAACCGAACAGGTGGAAAGTGCATTTGCTAAACTTGATTTAGAAACAGAAGGTATTGTTATTTCTGGCGATAATAAAGACAGAGCCTCAACCAGATTAGTAGGGGTATTATCAAAAGACGAAATTGCTGAGTTAAAAGCGGAGTTTCATAAAGAATTTGGTGCTGATCCTAATGTAAGTACTGTTTCACCAACAGTCGGAAAAGAACTAGCGAAAAATGGTGTCGTCGCACTCATTATCGCTTCAATCGGAATTATTATCTATGTAACCATCCGATTTGAATTTGCCATGGCCGTTGCTGCTATTGCTTCCTTGTTACACGATGCATTTTTCATGTTTGCCTTCTTCAGTTTCACTAGACTGGAAGTGGACTTAACCTTTATTGCCGCTGTGTTAACAATTATTGGTTATTCAATTAATGATACCATTGTAACCTTCGACCGGATGCGCGAGAACTTGAATAAGAAAAAGCGCCTCAAGACCTTCGACGAAATTGCAGAGGTTGTCAATGTAAGTGTTCGACAAACATTAACACGCTCATTTAACACAGTGCTTACTGTAACATTTACTGTTGTTGCGTTGGTTATCTTTGGTAATGAATCGATTCAAAACTTCTCCATTGCTTTATTAGTAGGATTAATTTCTGGTGTATATTCTTCAGTCTTCATTGCGACAAACCTTTGGGTTGTTATAAAAGCAAAGGAATTGAAAAAGAAGGGTACCATTAAAACAGTAAAAGAAAAAAGAGTGTACTCTGATGAGCCGCAAGTTTAATCATAGAAAAGACCGCAGATTCTCCTGCGGTTTTTTTCTATTGGCAAAATATCCATGATTGAAAGCTCTAAATCACTCCTGTATAATAGTAAAGTCTGAGGGGTGAACGCATGTTAAAGTCGAAAACTAGATGGATTGTTCGTAAATCCGATCAGCAATTAATAAAAACTCTCGAAACTGAATTGAAAATAACGCCGCTTGTTGCGTCGATGCTTATCAACCGAGGAATGGATACCGTTGATTCAGCACGGTATTTTTTATTTGGGAAAGAACAATTCCACGATCCCTTTTTGTTAAAAGGTATGGATATAGCTGTAAATAGAATTCATAAAGCAATTGAAAATCAAGAACCTATCTTAATATTTGGAGATTACGATGCGGATGGTGTAAGCAGCACCACCGTGTTAATGGTTACCCTAAGAGAATTGGGTGCCAATGTCCAATTTTATATTCCAAATCGTTTCACGGAAGGATATGGACCGAATGAACCTGCCTTTCGCCGTGCAGCTGAATCAGGAATAAAGTTAATCATCACTGTAGACACAGGTATTTCTGCCGTAAATGAAGCAGCAATTGCGCATGAACTGGGTCTTGACTTAATTATTACCGATCACCATGAGCCAGGTCCGGTTTTACCTGAAGCACTGGCTATTATACATCCGAAACTGCCTGATAGTAGTTATCCATTTCGTGAGTTAGCTGGGGTAGGAGTGGCTTTTAAATTAGCCCATGCCTTATATGGGGAACTTCCCGAGCACTTATTAGAAATCGCCGTTATCGGTACGATTGCGGATTTAGTATCTTTGAAAGATGAAAATCGCCTGATTGTAAAAAAAGGTTTGGAGAAATTAAAAGTGACCTCCAACAAAGGGCTAAAAGCTATATTTAAGGTAGCAAGTGTTGATCCAAAAAATATTAACGAAGAAACCATAGGCTTCACTCTGGCGCCAAGAATTAATGCTGTTGGCAGATTAGGGGACGCCGATATGGCAGTTGAGCTATTATTGACAGATGATCACTTTGAAGCTGAAGCCTTAGCACAAGAAATGGATGAATTAAACAAGACTAGACAGTCCATTGTCAATTCTATTACTCAAGAAGCGATAGAAGAGGTTGAAAAAAATTATCCAATCGATTCGAACTCCGTATTGGTGATTGGGAAAGAAGGATGGAATGCCGGTGTCATTGGGATTGTTGCTTCTCGGTTAGTGGAAAGATTTTACCGGCCGACGATTGTTCTTAGTTTTGACAAAGAAAAAGGTCTGGCAAAGGGCTCTGCTCGCAGTATTACCGGGTTTGATTTGTTTAAAAACCTATCAACCTGTCGGGATATCCTGCCACATTTTGGAGGACATCCAATGGCAGCGGGGATGACCTTAGAATTAGACAATGTTTCAGAACTGCGACATAGATTAAATATTCTTGCGAATGAACAGTTAACAGATGATGACTTTGTTCCGATTACCTTACTTGATCATCAAATAAATATTGAAGAGATCAACTTAGCTTCTCTAGATGAATTACATTTACTTGCTCCATTCGGAATGGACAATCCTAAGCCGAAGGTCTTAATTCATGATGTTCAAATCTCCACAATTAGAAAGATAGGCTCGGAGCAAAATCATCTGAAAATAATGGTAAATGAGAATGGTGCGAACTTAGATGGAATTGGTTTTGGACTTGGGCAGTTAGTCGACCAAATTTCACCAGCATCAAAAATTTCGTTAATTGGTGAATTAGCCATCAATGAGTGGAATAATATTCGTAAACCACAAATTTTTATTCAGGATGTTGCAGTTGAGTCGTGGCAATTGTTTGATCACCGCGGTGACAAACGTATTCATTCACTATCTCAATCTATTCCTAAAGAAAATCGAAAATATGTTATTTTTAACAGGGACCAGCTTACTAAAATTGACCCTGCACTTTCGAGTGAGGCAATACTCATACAAGATGAAGCCGAGGCCAAAGCATTTGATTCTCATCAGGCAAATGTTGTTCTTGTTGACTTGCCGCCATCGAAAGACATTCTTTGCCACTTATTTAATGGAAAACCGCCAGCCCGTATTTATGCATATTTCTATAAAGAATCCAGCGATTTCTTTAGCACCATACCTACTAGGGACCATTTTAAATGGTTTTACGCCTTATTATTAAAAAGAGGCCCTATTGATTTAGGCCGTTATGGGGATGAAATTGCAAAGCAACGCGGCTGGTCGACAGAAACCGTCACTTTTATGTCAAAGGTGTTTTCTGAACTAGATTTTGTTACAATTAACAATGGATTTATTACATTGAATAAACAATCACAAAAGCGTGACCTTACTGATTCAATTACCTACCAAACCAAACATGCTCAGTATGCACTTGAAAGAGATTTATTATTTTCATCCTTTCAGCAATTAAAGAGCTGGTTTGACCAGGTTATAGAGGAATCAGTTACTATTGAGGAGGCAGTTAAGTAATGAACTTAGAGCAATTTATAGCAATCGTACCGGATTACCCAAAACCAGGTATTTCCTTCAAGGATATTACGCCGCTAATGAACAATGGCGCTGCGTACAAATATGCAACCGACCAGATTGTTGCTTATGCAAAGGATAAGCAAATTGATTTAATTGTTGGACCAGAGGCAAGAGGATTCATTATCGGCTGTCCTGTAGCCTATGCCCTTGGTATTGGTTTTGCACCGGTTCGTAAAGAAGGTAAACTTCCACGAGAAACTGTTAAAGTCAGCTACGGGTTAGAATATGGCAGTGATGTCCTAACCATTCATAAGGATGCCATTCAGCCGGGGCAGCGTGTTCTGATTACAGATGACCTGTTAGCAACAGGTGGAACGATTGAAGCAACAATCCAATTAGTTGAACAGCTTGGCGGTGTGGTTGCTGGAATTGCTTTTCTGATTGAATTATCCTACCTTGATGGCCGTAAGAAACTTGATGGCTACGACATCATGACATTGTTGAATTATTAATAATAATGAGGGCACTCGTGAAGGAGTGCTCTCTTGTTATAAGAAGAGAACGGTTCATGGTAGTAATTAGTTGTTTTTCGACACTTTTTTCTTAAAATACTGTAAAATAAATATCAATCCCTTTACATCTGATGTTTTTTTTTCGATAATAGGTACATTCATTAATAATTAGTAATAATATATCAACATTCAATTATAAAAAATGAGACGAAAAATAAGGTGATTTTATGGCGAACGATCAAGTGCTAACCGCCGAACAAGTCATCGACAAGACGCGGGCCTATTTAAACGAAGAGCATTGTGAATTTGTTCAGAAAGCATATGAATTCGCCAAACAATCTCATCGTGAACAATATAGAAAATCTGGGGAGCCTTACATTATTCATCCTATTCAAGTTGCTGGGATTCTGGCGGATTTGGAGATGGATCCTGCAACGGTCGCCGCCGGTTTTCTCCATGATGTTGTTGAAGACACCGATGTTACCTTAAAAGACATCGAAACTGAATTTAATGACGAAGTGGCCATGCTTGTCGACGGGGTTACGAAATTAGGAAAAATTAAATATAAATCACATGAGGAACAGCAGGCAGAAAACCACAGAAAAATGTTTGTGGCAATGGCTCAGGATATCCGCGTTATTTTGATTAAGCTTGCCGATCGTTTGCATAATATGAGGACGCTTAAACACCTTCCAGTTGAGAAGCAGCGCCGGATTTCAAATGAAACACTTGAAATCTTTGCTCCTCTGGCCCATCGCCTTGGTATTTCTAAGATTAAGTGGGAGTTGGAAGATACTGCATTAAGATATTTAAATCCACAGCAATATTACCGTATTGTGAACTTAATGAAAAAGAAGCGGGCGGAAAGGGAGCAATACTTAGTCGATGTAATGGACGAGGTCAGCAGCAGGATGAAGGAAGTGTCCATAAATGCTGAGCTTTCTGGAAGACCAAAACATATTTACAGCATTTATCGCAAAATGGTCCAGCAAAATAAACAATTTACTGAGATTTATGACCTGCTGGCAGTTCGAATTGTCGTGAATAGTATTAAGGATTGCTATGCAGTATTAGGAATTATTCATACATGCTGGAAGCCTATGCCTGGAAGGTTTAAAGACTATATTGCGATGCCAAAGCCTAATATGTATCAATCACTTCACACAACGGTTATTGGACCAAAGGGTGATCCACTAGAGGTTCAGATTCGGACATCTGAAATGCACCGAATTGCTGAATTCGGTATTGCTGCTCATTGGGCATATAAAGAAGGGAAAGCACTAAGTGATACTACTTCTTATGAACAAAAATTAACTTGGTTTAGAGAAATTCTTGAATTCCAAAATGACACGGCGAACGCAGAAGAGTTTATGGAATCATTAAAAATTGATCTATTCTCTGATATGGTTTTTGTTTTTACTCCAAAGGGAGATGTCATTGAATTACCGTCAGGTTCTGTTCCGATTGATTTTGCTTATCGAATTCACTCTGAAATCGGCAATAAAACGATTGGGGCAAAAGTGAACGGGAAAATGGTAACGCTGGATTATCGTCTCAAAACAGGTGACATTATCGAAATCCTTACATCCAAGCATTCTTATGGACCAAGTCAAGACTGGTTAAAGCTAGCTCAAACGTCTCAGGCTAAGAATAAGATTCGTGCATTCTTTAAGAAACAGCGCAGGGATGAAAACGTCGATAAGGGCAGGGAGCTTGTTGAAAAAGAAATCCGTGCCATGGAATTTGATTTAAAGGAAATCTTAACTGCTGATAACTTGAAAAAGGTAGCTGAAAAGTTTAATTTCGCCAATGAAGACGATATGTATGCTGCTGTCGGCTATAATGGGGTTACAGCACTACAAGTAGCCAATCGATTAACCGAAAAATGGCGGAAAAAGCGTGATCAGGAGCAATCCGCGACCATCACAAATGCAATTTCAGATATGAAGGCTTTCCCTTCAACAAAGAAAAGGGAATCGGGAGTTCGTGTTGCTGGAATTGATAATTTATTAATCCGCTTATCCCGATGCTGCAATCCAGTTCCAGGTGACGAAATCGTCGGCTTTATTACAAAGGGCCGCGGTGTATCGGTTCATCGGGCAGATTGTACCAATATTGATTCAAATGATGCGCAAGCAAGGTTAATTCCTGTTGAGTGGGAATCCTCTTTAAATGACCGAAAAGAGTATAATGTCGATATTGAGATAAGTGGTTATGATCGCCGCGGCTTACTGAATGAGGTTCTGCAGGCGGTAAATGAAACGAAAACAAATATTTCCGCTGTTTCTGGCAGATCTGACCGCAATAAAATGGCGACCATTATTATGTCGATTGCGATTCACAATGTTAGCCATTTGCAGAAGGTGGTAGAACGCATTAAACAGATCCCAGATATTTATTCGGTTCGCCGGATTATGAATTAAGGAGTTAAGGTAAAATGCGGGTTGTTGTACAGCGCAGTAAAAATGCAAAGGTGACTGTTAACGGAGAGATTACTGGTGAGATTTCTAAGGGCCTTGTTCTCCTGGTTGGCGTAACCCATGATGATAAAGAAGAGGATGCCGCTTTTTTAGCTGATAAAGTAGCAAATCTACGGATTTTTGAGGATGAAGCCGGTAAAATGAATTTATCTCTATTGGAGGTCGGCGGTGAAATCCTTTCTGTCTCTCAATTCACCTTGTATGGTGATTGCCGGAAAGGAAGAAGACCGAATTTCATGGAAGCAGCAAGGCCGGAACAGGCAAATCAACTATATGAAGTATTTAACAGTTTATTACGTGAAAAAGGTATCAAGGTTGAAACGGGAATCTTTGGAGCGATGATGGATGTTGAATTAATCAATGATGGTCCTGTTACACTAATCGTTGATAGTAAAGGTTAAAAAATGCTTGGCACTTACTAGCTGCCAAGCATTTTTTTATTTTGGCTGTATTCCTAATGTATATTGTTAAAACCTAAAGCTCTTATTTTTCTTTAAAATACGTTGCCAAGCCGTTGTATAACCCTGTTGCGACACTTTCTTGAAATTGACCGGAAGTAAGTGTCATTTCTTCTGCTGAATTACTGATATAGCCTAATTCCATAAGTACCGCTTGTCTTTTGTTTTCACGAACAACATGATAATCACCTGAGCGGATACCGCGGCTTTTTAATTTTGTTTGGGCATTGGTAGAGTAATAAACAGACTCAGCCAATTTTTTTTGATAAGAATGATAATAATAGGCTGTCATCCCGCGAATATTTCGATCTATGCTGCTATCATAATGCAGACTGATGAAGGCATCTGTCTGATGAACACTTGCCATTCTTACCCTTGAAGGAAGGGGAAGATAGGAATCACTGCTTCTTGTGAGAAATACATTTGCTCCCGCGGCTTTTAATTTATCCGACAATAGCTGGGCGGTTCTTAAGGTTAATTCTTTTTCAAGTGTGCCTCCTGTACCGGTCGCCCCAGTATCAATACCCCCATGGCCAGGGTCAATGACAATCGTTTTATATTTTAAATGGCCTTCTGCTCCTTGTTTATCAATCCCTGGTCCTGTTCCATTTGTGGAAACAATCCATCCCGCAATATATCCCGTCGTGCCATTTGGCAGAATGATTTCGTACCAATCGTTTGATAGGCTTTTAATGGGGAAGCTTTCGCCTTCATTTGCTCGCAGCAGGACATTTGATTGAACACTAGGATCTTTTCGAATATTGGTTCCATCATGTAAAATAGTAATCCTGCTATTTTTGGTAAGCGAGCTTGAGCTTTCTTTATCCTTATTGAAATACCAACCAGCTGCCCAGCCTATTTTTCCTGGTTGAAATTCAATTTTCACCCAGTTATTTACTTCGTCTAAAATGGTAAACTTCTGTCCTTTAGAAACGGAGCCTATTATTTCGGCGTTTAGGGAAGAACTGCTGCGAACACTAAGATTGCTTGCTGTAACAGTCCCAATACTTCCAGCATTCGTGTTGGAAGGCTGACTTTGATTACCCATTTGAACATAATCGGCACTTACCCATGCCTTTTGATCGCGATACTTAATCTCCAGCCAATTGTTCTTTTTTGAATAAATACTAACTGAAGTCCCTTTAGCCAGCTTTCCTATTACTGTTCCAGTGGCGGAAGGTTCTTTCCTCATATTCAATGTATCTGTAACAATCCCTGTCCCGATGGAAATACTTGTATCTTCCTCTTTCGAAGAATTACTAGTAGTAGTTTTAAAATCTATGTATTCTCGTGCAACCCAGCCTTCCCCAATTGATGAAGCAGATATCTTCAACCAATTTTCATTATCGTCTAGAACAGTAACAGCTTGTCCTTTCGATAAGTAGCCTATAATCCGGAAGCTGGTCCCTGGACCTGAACGCACTCTTAATTGATTGGTATTGGCTTGTGCAGCCGATTTTTTGTTAGATGTGGTAATCGTCGATCCATTAGCTGATTTTGTAACTACCCAATTGGCAACCCAGCCTGATTTCGAACCAGAAAGCTGAATTTGGATCCAATCTCCTTGTTCTTTGATTATCGTGAATTTTTCTCCCTTTTTTACTTGTTTCACCAGCTGATAGCTTAAGCTTGGGCCACTTCGAATATTCACAGTAGACTCAGCAATGGTAACAGAACCGGTTGCTGCCACACTTTTTTCTTGTGGAAGGAATACTGCAAAAAACAAGGTGAAACATATTACCAGAAGGTTAAATCTCTTTATCATCTATTCTCTCCCTTCACAATATCTTTCATTTTATCGTAAAAAGGGATGGAAATCATTCCTTTATTGTGAAAAAAACGGTTATTTTCTTTCGCATGTAAGTTTTTTAGCGAGATGGAAATAATAAAACAATAGAAGAAGATGATGGGGTGATGGGATTGAGATCGAGCGACAAAGGAAATAGCATTCAATCAATGGATAGCAGGCTTTTTGGTGTAGACTTTCATGATTTTATTCAAAGTGAACAGCATAATACTACTTTTGAGCTTGCCTCCGAATTTGGACTAACGATCGGTGATGTAAGAAAGTTGAAAAAACATTTGGAAAGATCCTAAATCCTTCTTGACAATGGATTCAATGCTCCGTAATATAATATAAATACAATACATGCATAGAACCAGTGATGGAGCATAGTAATTAAGGTAAAACATGAAAAGAGAGGAAATGCCTTAGGCTGAAAGCATTTCTGCATGATTCTTAATGAATGAACACTCCGTAGGCTTCTCTCTGAAAAGGAACTAACGTTGCCCTAGTAGGAGAAGAACGTGAGCAGGCGTTAACTGTAAAAGAGGTTGGCAGAAATTTGCCTTCAACTAGGGTGGCACCGCGGGAATATAACTCCCGTCCCTTGTATTTATACAAGGGACGGGAGTTTTTTGTTTTTTATACAATGCTTTACCTATAAAAGTAACAGTAAGGAGGAATTCTTTATGTCTATTAGCATTCCAAGAGGCACGCAGGACATTCTGCCAGGAGAGGTTGAAAAATGGCAGCTGATCGAAGCAAAAGCTCGAGAGCTTTGTGAAAAATATCAATATCAAGAAATTCGGACTCCGATTTTTGAACATACAGATCTGTTCGCACGGGGTGTTGGAGATACCACAGATATCGTTCAGAAAGAAATGTACACATTTGAAGATCGCGGCGGACGCAGCCTCACATTAAGACCAGAAGGAACAGCTGCCGTGGTACGGTCATTTGTAGAAAAGAAGATGTTCGGCTATCCCAATCAGCCTGTAAAGCTTTATTATATGGGACCAATGTTTCGCTATGAACGTCCGCAGGCAGGACGCTTCAGACAGTTTGTACAATTTGGCATTGAAGCATTGGGCAGTAATGACCCGGCCATTGACGCAGAAGTCATTTCACTTGCGATGAATTTATACAAGGAAATGGGTTTGAAAAAATTAAAGCTTGTGATCAATAGTCTTGGGGATAAGGAGAGCAGGAATGCTCACCGTAATGCATTAGTGAATCACTTTCAACCAAGAATCGGAGAGTTTTGTCAAGACTGTCAAAATCGTTTAGAAAAAAACCCATTGAGAATTCTGGATTGCAAACAGGATCACAATCATGAATTAATGAAATCTGCACCATCGATTATTGATTATCTAAATGGTGACTCTAAGGCATATTTTGAAAAACTACAGCAGTATTTAACACAATTAGAGATTGGGTTTGTAGTGGATCCAAACCTGGTTCGCGGTTTAGATTATTATAATCACACTGCTTTTGAAATTATGAGTGATGCTGAGGGCTTTGGTGCCATTACCACCCTTTGCGGCGGCGGCCGCTATAATGGTTTAGCGGAAGAAATGGGCGGTCCAGAGACACCGGGAATTGGCTTTGCCATGAGTATTGAACGTTTTATTGCTGCACTAAATGCTGAAGGAATTGACCTAGAAGTCAAGCAAGGCATTGATTGCTATATTGCTTCCCTTGGCGACCAAGCAAAGGACTACACGGTAGGGCTTTTACAAAAGCTTCGGTTAGCAGGTATTTCAGCAGAAAGAGATTATTTAAACCGAAAAATTAAGGCGCAATTTAAAGCAGCTGATCGTCTGAATGCAAAATATGTAGCAGTTTTAGGTGACGAGGAACTTACGAATAATAAAATTAATCTAAAGA
Organism: Neobacillus vireti; assembly: GCF_036962345.1. GTDB lineage: Bacteria > Bacillota > Bacilli > Bacillales > Cytobacillaceae > Neobacillus > Neobacillus vireti_A. The sequence goes on along the minus strand of NZ_JBALNB010000010.1, from coordinate 249,698 downwards.
ATATGGCTACAGGTGAACAAGTGGAAATTGAATTAACAAATTTTGTCGAATATTTTCAAGAACTAAAGTGATAGAGGAGAGGATCTTCATGTACGGAAGAACGTATTTTTGTGGCGATGTACCTGAGTCAGCCATTGGTGAAAAAGTTACACTAAAAGGCTGGGTTGCAAAGCGCCGAGACTTAGGCGGACTAATCTTTATCGATTTACGCGACCGCTCAGGTCTTGTCCAGGTTGTTTTCAATCCTGATGTATCAAAAGAAGCACTTGAAACGGCCGAGAAGATCCGAAACGAGTATGTACTAGATATTCAAGGTACCGTTATTGCCCGTGAAGAGGGAACGATTAACTCTAATTTAAAAACAGGGAAAATTGAAGTTCAAGCTGATTCCGTAACGATTATAAACGAAGCGAAAACACCTCCATTTGTGATTTCAGATAAGACGGATGCGTCGGAAGATATTCGCCTTAAATATCGTTACTTAGACTTCCGTCGTCCGGTAATTTTTGAAACATTAAAAATGCGTCATCAAGTAACAAAGCAAATCAGAAATTTCCTTGATTCCGAAGGGTTTTTAGATATTGAAACACCAATCTTAACAAAAAGCACACCAGAAGGAGCACGTGACTATCTCGTTCCAAGCCGTGTACATCCAGGTGAGTTCTATGCCCTGCCGCAATCACCACAGTTATTCAAGCAGCTCTTAATGCTTGGCGGCATTGAGCGTTATTATCAAATCGCCCGCTGTTTCCGTGATGAAGATTTACGGGCAGATCGTCAGCCAGAATTTACTCAAATTGATATTGAAACAAGTTTCCTTGGTCAGGAGGATATCTTGGGCTTAATGGAAAAAATGATGACGGGGTTGATGAAGGAAGTTAAAGGGCTTGAAATTCCTGCTCCATTCCCACGAATGACGTATGACGATGCAATGAATCGCTTTGGCTCTGATAAGCCTGATACTCGTTTTGGTCTTGAGTTGGTAGACCTTTCTGAAGTGGTTAGGGATTCAGGATTTAAAGTATTTGCCGCAGCGGTTGCAAATGGCGGTCAAGTAAAAGGGATTAATGTAGTAGGCGCTGCTGAAAAATATTCTCGTAAAGATATTGATGCGCTAACTGAATTTGTGAGCGTTTATGGGGCGAAAGGTCTTGCATGGCTGAAGGTAGACGCAGAAGGATTAAAAGGTCCGATTGCTAAATTCTTTGCAGGTGAAGACGCGAATGCTTTAAGAACTGTACTCAATGCGAATGAAGGGGACTTACTCCTATTTGTAGCTGACAAGAAAAATGTGGTTGCTGACGCCTTAGGAGCATTGCGTTTAAAGCTAGGGAAAGAATTAGGATTAATCGATCAAAGCAAGTTCAATTTCTTATGGATTACCGATTGGCCATTGCTTGAGTATGGGGAAGAAGAAGGTCGTTATTATGCTGCCCATCATCCATTTACGATGCCAGTAAGAGAAGACCTGCCTTACCTAGATACAGATCCTGGCAGAGTCCGGGCGCAGGCGTATGACCTTGTATTGAATGGCTATGAGCTTGGAGGCGGTAGTTTAAGAATTTTTGAACGTTCTGTTCAGGAAAAAATGTTTAGCGTTCTCGGCTTTACACCAGAAGAAGCCCAGGAACAGTTTGGGTTCTTGTTAAATGCTTTTGAGTACGGTACACCGCCGCATGGTGGAATTGCGCTAGGCTTAGACCGTTTGGTTATGCTGCTAGCAGGCAGCACGAACCTGCGTGACACGATTGCTTTTCCAAAAACCGCAAGTGCAAGCGACTTATTAACAGATGCACCTGGTGGAGTTTCCGAGGCACAATTAAAAGAACTTCATTTGTCACTAAATGTTAATAATAAAACGAATGAAACGCTTTCATAATATCTTGATTGGTTTTTCATTATATGATATTATAAAGGCAATCCAATAAGTGTCCTGAAATGTTCGTTGTATTACCTAACTTTTGACCAACATTATTTCTTCGGGAGTCTGCAGTTTTCAAACCGCGTAAAAGCCTCAACCTATACGGTTAAAGGGACTTACAAAAACTTGGAACAAGACACCCACCTGCGAGAGTGGCGGGATCAAAAGAAGGAACTAAGCGCGACGGCACCATTGGGACCCTTATAAAAATAGTCTCCTGCAATGCAGGGGGCTATTTTTATTTTTTAGTTTTTAGAATGAAATGAGATTGTGCCCGTAAATGGGGAGTTGACAGATTAGGGGAAGAATCCCCGGATGATTGTGCCGATAAATGTGAAGTTGGAGAAATAGGGGAAGAATCCCCCTCATGATTGTGCCGATAAATGTGGAGTTAGAGAAATAGGGGAAGAATCCCCCCTAAAATAATTGTGCCGATAATCTGGAGCTGAAGAAATAGGGGCAACAATCCCTCTTTGGCATTTTAATTCCCATAGAAATACTTGAATTAATACAAGAGTATGTTATATTTTTTTAGGGTAAAAGATAATAGTAAATCGAATTTAATTTTTGGAGGATTCACATGCTGCATCAATTTTCTCGTAATGAACTTGCATTTGGCAAAGAAGGCCTGGATATAATGAAAAACGCTACGGTTGCTGTGTTAGGAATTGGCGGTGTCGGAACATTTGCTGCTGAAGCGCTTGCACGCTCCGGAGTTGGCCGTTTAGTATTAGTTGATAAAGACGTTGTTGATATTACCAATGTTAACCGTCAGCTTATTGCTCTTCTTTCTACGGTTGGTCAGCCGAAAGCAGACCTAATGAAAGAACGTATTAAAGATATCAATCCTGATTGTGAAGTCATTGCCCTAAAAATGTTTTATACCGAAGAGACGTATGAAGAGTTTTTTAAATATGGATTGGATTTTGTGATTGATGCTTCGGATACGATTATTTACAAAATTCATCTCATGAAAGAATGCTTAAAAAGGAATATTCCGATTATCTCCAGCATGGGTGCGGCTAATAAAATGGACCCAACTCGCTTTAAAATTGTGGATATTTCCAAAACACATACCGATCCAATCGCGAAGGTAATCCGTACAAAGCTTCGTAAGGAAAGAATTCACAAAGGTATTCCAGTGGTTTTTTCAGATGAGAGCCCAATTGTCATTCGTGAGGATATCAAGAAAGAGGTTGGGAATGAGAACGCACCGACTCGTAAGGGACAAATGCCCCCTGCTTCAAATGCCTTCGTCCCATCTGCCTGCGGGTTGATCATGGCAAGCTATGTAGTTCGAGAATTACTTAAGGATATCAAAATCCATCGTGTATCGGATGAAAAATAAGCGATACCCCTGAATCAAAATGTTCAGGGGTATTTTTTTATGTGAAATTGGTAAATTTTATCTAGTATAAGTTACACTTGTTAAGAGAGAGGGGGAGTTTTCTTGGAATCTATCGTCGTTATCAAGGATTTAACAAAAGTAATAAAAGGCAGAACCATTATAGATAACATTAGTTTCAACGTAAATAAAGGGGAAGTCTTTGGATTTTTAGGCCCAAATGGAGCTGGTAAAACGACTACCATTCGAATGATTGTTGGTCTTATGAGTATTACATCAGGAGACATTACAATCGGCGGTGCGAGCATCAAAACCAAGTTCGAAGACGCTGTTAGACATGTCGGTGCCATTGTTGAAAATCCGGAAATGTACAAATTTCTAAGCGGCTATCAAAACCTAGTCCACTACGCGCGGATGGTAAGAGGGATATCAAAGGAAAAAATTGATGAGACAGTTAAACTTGTGGGATTATCTGACCGGATCCACGATAAAGTAAAAACCTACTCCCTAGGAATGCGGCAAAGATTGGGTTTGGCTCAATGTCTTTTACATGATCCCAAAGTGTTAATTTTGGATGAGCCCACAAATGGCCTGGACCCTGCAGGGATAAGAGAAATACGTGATTATATCCGTCTCTTGGCAAGGGAAAAGGGGATGGCCGTGATTGTCTCCAGCCACATCCTTTCAGAAATGGAAATGATGTGTGACCGAATTGGAATTATTCAAAATGGGCGTCTCATTGATGTCCAAATGGTACAAGAATTCGTGCATAGTAATACTGCAAGTTTTGAATTTGACGCGATACCAAGTGAAAAGGCGTTAGACCTTGTCCGTGCAACCTTTCCGAATGTCCCAGTAACCCATTCACGAAATGGTATAACGTTGGAACTTCCTAAAAAAGAAGTACCTGAAATGGTTAAACTGTTCGTGGAAGAGGATATTCAAGTGTTTGGCATTAAAGAAGTTTCCAAAACATTAGAAGACCGCTTCCTTGAAGTGACGTCAGATAAGGGGGCGTCTGACCATGATTAACTTGATTCGGAATGAATTAATGAAGATTTTCAGAAGACCTGGTACAGAATTATTTCGGTAACGGGCGTTTTTATGAAGTATAATTTGGTCGAAGAAGAGCCTAATGTGACGGAAAACTGGAAGCCGGTACTTCAGCAGGAAAATGAAGCGTTGAAAAAACAGTTAGAATCAAGTTCCTTTAAAACGGAGCAGGATTACTATAAAAAACAAATTGCAATCAATGAATATCGAATAGAGAATGATATTCCCTTTAGAGAAAAGTATAATATCTGGTCCTTTGTAAAGGACAATTCTGAGCTTATTTTACTCGCAGGACTATTTACGATTGTCATTTCAGCAGGAATTGTTGCCAGTGAATTTAATTGGGGGACGATTAAGCTGCTGCTCATCCGTCCAATTAATCGAAGCAAGATATTATTATCAAAGTACTTAACCGTATTATTGTTTGCTTTGATCATGGTAGGGCTTTTATTTGGCTTTTCCGCATTGCTTGGGGCAATGCTATTTGGATTGCCAGACCAAACACTGCCTTATTTGAATTATTTAAATGGGAAAGTGACCGAGCAGCACATTGTACTCCACCTGCTCGTTTACTATGGTCTAGGGTCGATTGAAATGATTATGCTGACTACTATGGCATTTATGATTTCATCTGTCTTCCGAAATAGTTCACTGGCGATTGGGTTATCGTTGTTTTTAATGTTTACCGGGGGACAATTCACTGCACTATTGTCAATGAAGTTTGATTGGGCAAAATATATTTTATTTGCGAATACGAATTTAATGCAATATATTGAGGGAGCCCCGCTGTTAGAGGGGATGACGATGTCATTCTCGATTATCGTGTTAATTATTTACTACGTGATCTTTCAGTTTTTGGCGTTCTACGTCTTTAATAAAAGAGATATTGACGCATAAAAATAACCTTTGGGACCCCTCCCAAAGGTTATTTTTTGCGAATAAGTTTTTCGTAAACGACAGCAAGTGCCTGTTCAAATTTACCTGTTTTCTTTGGCTTGTAATATTGTTTGTTCTTCAATTTGTTCGGCAAATACTGCTGTGGAACCCAGCCTGATTCATAATCATGCGGGTATAAATAGCCGATTCCTCTGCCAAGCTCTTTTGCGCCTTTGTAATGAGCATCACGTAAATGATCGGGTACCTCACCAATGATCCCCTTTTGGATATCAGCAATTGCCTCACCTATTGCGATGACCGCTGAATTGGATTTGGGTGACAAACAAAGCTCAATCACAGCGTTTGCCAGCGGAATCCTTGCTTCAGGAAAACCAATTCTTTCTGCGGTTTCAATCGCTGCCAGCGTTCTAGCACCTGCCTGCGGGCTGGCTAGACCTATATCCTCGTAGGCAATCACGAGTAACCGTCTGCTAATGCTTTGAAGGTCTCCAGCTTCAATTAATCTTCCTAGATAATGGAGTGCAGCATTCACATCGCTGCCGCGTATCGATTTTTGAAAGGCAGATAATACATCATAATGCCCATCACCATCTTTATCTGAACCAAAGCTTTTTTTCTGCATGCATTCTTCTGCTGTTTTTATTTCAATATGGATAACTTCTTCCTCATCTTTGTCGGTTGAAAGAACAGCAAGTTCAAGTGCATTTAAAGAACTACGAACGTCTCCATTTGAAGCTGTAGCAAAATGAATTAATGCTTCTTCCGAAATATTGATTTTCAGATTTCCAAACCCACGTTCTTCATCTTCAATGGCACGGGTTAGAGCATGCTTAATTTCATCTGGAGTTAACGGCTTTAGTTCGAAAATTTGACACCTGCTGCGGATAGCAGGATTAATGGCATGATACGGGTTACTTGTTGTTGCACCAATGAGCGTGATCATTCCATTTTCTAAAAAAGGTAATAGGAAATCTTGTTTACCTTTATCGAGGCGATGGACTTCATCAAGGAGCAGAATCACTTTCCCAGACATTTTCGCCTCCGCAGCAACGATTTCCATGTCTTTCTTATTACTTGTGACAGCGTTAAGTGTTCGAAAGGCATATTTTGTACTTCCGGCAATCGCACTGGCTATGGATGTTTTACCAATACCAGGCGGTCCATATAAAATCATCGATGTCAGCTGTTTAGCTTTCACCATTCTGGCAATAATCTTATCATCGGCCACTAGGTGCTGCTGTCCAACGACTTCTTCAATTGTTCTAGGCCGCATTCGAAATGCTAGTGGCTTTTGCTGCATCATCATCTCTCCAACTAAATATAAACTTATGGTATAACTCTACCATTTTTTCGCGAAAAAGCATATTAAAGTACAATATGATATAATAGCTAATGCCTATCAAATTACTTAGAATTTAAAGATATAAAATATAAATAGAGGTGCATAAAAAATGAGAATTTCTACTAAAGGCCGGTATGGTTTAACGATTATGATTGAACTGGCAAAAAATCAAGGGGAGGGGCCAACATCCCTAAAATCGATCGCCCAAGCCAACGACTTATCCGAACATTATCTTGAACAATTAATAGCTCCCCTAAGAAACGCAGGATTGGTTAAAAGTATAAGAGGTGCTTATGGTGGATATATATTAGCAAATTCACCTTCAAAAATTACTGCCGGTGATGTCATACGTGTACTAGAAGGACCCATAACTTTGGTTGAAGGGATTGAGGATGAAGGACAAGCTCAACGGGAGCTTTGGATTCGTATCCGCGATGCCATAAAGTCTGTTCTCGATCATACTACTCTCGAAGATCTTGCAAGTCATAGTGATGATGCGGAAGTCGACGGTTATATGTTTTACATTTAGGCTGTTTTCCTGAAGATTGTTGTTAAAATCTTAAAGCCGATTTTAACGCGGAAAAAGCTATTTTGTGCTTATGAATTTTGTTTGCAGTCTCTTTTCTTATAAATTTTGTTCCATAAAGCAATACTGGTAAAGAAAAGAGCCTTTTTTAATGTTAACAGTAGAAAAGAGAATTATTTTGAATGAAGGTGTAATGATGGAACGAATCTATCTTGACCATGCTGCGACAACTCCGATGCACCCCCAGGTAATTGAAAAAATGATGGAGATTATGAATACGAACTTTGGTAATCCATCGAGTATTCATTCTTTTGGCAGGGAAGCACGTCACTATATTGACTTAGCACGAGAAACGCTGGCTAAGAGTATTGGTGCAAGGGAAAATGAGATTATATTTACAAGCGGCGGTACGGAATCCGATAATATGGCATTATTTGGTGTGGCTGAAAACTATCAGGATAAAGGCAAACACATAATAACAACTGAGGTTGAACACCATGCTGTCCTGCATGCATGTCAACGATTAGAAAAAATGGGCTATGATGTAACCTATTTACAGGTGGATCAAACAGGTAGAATTTCAGTTGAAGATCTTCAAAGGGAATTAAGGGAAGATACCATCTTGGTTTCTATTATGTACGGGAATAATGAAGTGGGAGCCATCCAGCCTATTAAGGAGATTGGCGAGCTGTTAAAATCTCATCAGGCTCTGTTTCACAGCGACGCTGTTCAAGCCTATGGAATCGAAGAAATCAACGTGGATGAACTCCAAGTGGATCTATTATCTGTTTCCGCTCATAAAGTCAATGGACCAAAAGGAACGGGTTTTCTTTATGTGCGTGACAAGGTTAAATTGGTACCTCGTGCCTACGGCGGGGAGCAGGAACGAAAAAGACGGGCGGGAACGGAAAATGTTGCTGCCATCGTTGGTTTTCAAGAAGCTGCAAAAATCGCTTCAGAAGACCGGGTAGTGAAGCGAGAAAAGTATCAAGAATTTAAGAATATCTTTTTAGAGGTTTTGACTGAAAAAAATGTAGACTTTTCCATAAACGGATTACTTGAACAATCATTGCCTCATGTATTAAACTTAAGCTTTCCGGGAACGAACGTGGAGGCGATGCTGGTAAATCTTGATTTAGCTGGAATTGCTGTTTCAAGTGGATCTGCCTGCACCGCTGGTTCGATTGAACCTTCACACGTCCTGGTTGCCATGTATGGTAAAGAATCAGAGCGATTAATCAATTCAATCCGTTTTAGCTTTGGTTTTAATACAACAGAAAACCAAATCATCAAAACAGCTGAAGAGATTGCAAGAATTGTTTCTCGTCTGAAAAAATAAATGTACCTTATTTTTATAGGGAAGAGGGGTGAAAAAATGGAAAAGAAGGATCCGAAAGATATACGAGTGGTGGTCGGTATGTCAGGAGGCGTTGACTCCTCCGTCGCGGCGCTGTTGTTAAAACAGCAAGGATATGATGTCATCGGGATTTTCATGAAAAACTGGGATGATACCGATGACACTGGATTTTGTACCGCAACAGAGGATTATAACGACGTTATCCGTGTCTGCAATCAAATTGGTATCCCATATTATGCCGTTAATTTCGAAAAGCAATATTGGGATAAGGTATTTACTTATTTTCTAGAAGAGTATAAGGCTGGACGGACGCCGAACCCAGACGTTATGTGTAATAAAGAAATAAAATTCAAAGCCTTCCTTGAGCATGCTGTAAATTTAGGGGCTGATTATCTAGCAACAGGCCACTATGCTCAAGTAGAATACCGTGACGGCGAATATAAAATGCTTCGTGGTAAAGATGAAAATAAGGACCAAACGTATTTCTTAAACCAATTAACGCAAGAGCAGTTAAGTAAAGTAATGTTCCCTATTGGTAATCTTGAGAAATCAAGAGTGCGTGAAATTGCCAAAGAGGCAAACCTCGCTACGGCGACGAAAAAAGACAGCACGGGTATTTGCTTCATTGGCGAGCGCAACTTTAAAGAGTTCCTTGGCCAATACTTACCAGCGCAGCCAGGAAACATGGAAACGATGGATGGCGAAGTAAAAGGGAAGCATGAAGGCTTGATGTACCATACCATCGGTCAGCGCCATGGTTTAGGAATCGGTGGTTCAGGTGAACCGTGGTTTGCGATTGGAAAAGACTTGAAAAGAAACATCCTTTATGTGGGACAAGGTTTTCATAATGAAAAGCTTTATTCCGACTCCATCATTGCTGATAATGTAAGCTGGGTTTCAAATCGGGAAAAACCAGCAGAGTTTAGCTGTACCGCTAAATTCCGCTATCGTCAGGAAGATAGTAAAGTAAGTGTGCAAATTTTAGAAGATAATAAAGTCAAAGTCATCTTTGACGAACCAATTCGTGCAGTTACTCCTGGACAAGCAGTAGTATTCTACAATGATGACGAATGTCTCGGCGGCGGTACCATCGATGAAGTCTATAAAAATGGGCAACGATTGACATATGTTGGATAATAAATGCCCTGATTCCTGCTGGAATCAGGGTTTTTTTGATTGAAAAATAGTTCCTTTAAGGATGTTTTTGGATTTTGGACAATTTTCAATAAGTTATGGATAAAATTCAGAGGGTTTTGGACAATTTCCAATAGGTTTTGGACAATTAGAAAAAAATTCCATAAAATCAATCCGAACAAGCTACCCAATCATATCCCAAATCTCACTAAAAAATGTTATACTCTACAATTAGAACGGAGTGATTTTAACATGGATAAAAACCAATTAGGTGTTCAATACATGCAAGAAGGCAAATGGGAAGATGCAGCAAAAATCTTTAATGAAGTAATTGAAGAAAACCCCAACGACCCAATTGCCTACATAAATTTTGGTAACGTGCTTTCCGCTGTCGGCGATGACGACAAAGCGTTGAAATTTTATGAAAAAGCGATTCAGCTGGATGAAAATGCAGCAGCGGCTTACTATAGTACTGGTACAATTTATTTTAGTAACGATCAGTTTGAAAAAGCCAAAAAAATGTTTGAAATGGCTATGAAAAAAGGGCTGCACTCTAGTGATAATTATTTCATGCTGGGACTAACCCTTTTACAAATGGATCAGGGGAAATTTGCACTTCCTTATTTACAAAGAAGCGTCGAGCTAAATGAAGACGATGTAGAAGCGCGTTTTCAATATGGTTTATGTCTGGCGCAGTTAGAATTAATTGATGAGGCGATTGTGCAATTAGAAAAATGCATTGAATTAGATGAGAACCATTCAGATGCCTATTATAATTTAGGTGTTTCCTATGCCTTTAAAGAGAATGGAAAAAAAGCAATTGACATGTTTAATAAAGCACTTGAGATCCAACCTGATCATCTTTTAGCAGGACATGCGAAAAAATTAATAGAAGCAGCAAAATAAACCTTCACAAAATAAAGAAAGGAGGAAGCACCCATGGATAAACAAAGCTCGCTTGATTTGTTTGCTGAACAAGGTAAGTTCGTAAAAGGGAAGCATCTTGTTACGATTTTTCATAACGAGCAAAATCTTTACACGGTATTACGAATTCGTGTGGAAGAGACGAATCATGAGTATGAGGATAAGGAAGCGGTTATCACCGGATATTTCCCAAAAATTCATGAGCATGAAACCTATATATTCTTTGGTGAATTTAAAGATCATCCGAAATTTGGCATGCAATTTCAAACAAAGCATTTTCGGAAAGATATCCCACAAACGAAGCAAGGGGTAGCGGCTTATTTATCAAGTGAATTGTTCAAGGGGATTGGGAAGAAAACCGCGGAAAACATTGTGGAAACACTAGGAGAAAATGCGATTACAAAAATTCTAAATCAACCCTCCTTACTTGATTCTGTCCCAAAGCTTCCTCCTGATAAAGCAAAAATGCTCTATGATACCTTAATGGAGCACCAAGGTTTAGAGCAGGTTATGGTTGCTTTAAACCAATACGGCTTTGGTCCGCAGCTTTCAATGAGAATGTATCAAACCTATAAGGATGAAACCCTGGATATTATCCAAAAGAATCCTTATAAGCTTGTAGAGGATATCGAGGGAATTGGATTTGGCCGGGCGGACGAGCTTGGCTATCAGCTTGGGATATCAGGAAATCATCCCGATCGGATAAAAGCTGCATGCCTTTATACACTCGAGAACGAAAGTATGCAGACTGGTCATGTTTATGTGCACGTCGAAGACCTGCTTGTACAGGTGAAGAATCTGTTAGAGGAAAATAAACGCGACCAAATTGAATTTACCGACATCTCAACTGAAATCTTAAAGCTAGAAGAAGAAGGGAAATTAGTCGGTGAGGAAAAGCGTGTTTATTTGCCATCCTTGTATTTTGCAGAAAAAGGACTTGTCACGAGTATAAACAAAATCTTGAAGCAAACAGAATATAACGAACAATTTCCTGAATCCGAATTTTTGCTAGCGTTAGGAAATCTTGAAGAAAGATTAAAGGTACAATATGCCCCTACGCAAAGGGAAGCGATTCAAACTGCTTTAATGTCTCCAATGCTTATCTTAACAGGTGGTCCTGGGACAGGGAAAACTACGGTTATAAAAGGAATTGTTGAGCTTTATGCGGAACTGCATGGATGCTCTTTAGAGCCGAAAGACTACGATAAAAAGGGTGAGCCCTTTCCTTTTTTACTTGCTGCTCCAACAGGAAGAGCAGCAAAAAGAATGAGTGAATCCACCGGTCTGCCTGCTGTAACGATTCATCGTTTACTTGGCTTTAATGGTATGGAAGAATTTGATCAAAGTGAGGCTAGTCCGCTAGAGGGGAAGATTCTGATTGTGGATGAAACCTCAATGCTTGATATATGGCTGGCAAATCAATTATTTAAAGCCTTGCCTGATACTATTCAAGTAATTCTTGTTGGGGACGAGGATCAGCTGCCGTCTGTGGGACCTGGTCAAGTGCTTAAGGATTTATTGAGATCAGAGGTAGTTCCTACGGTTAGATTAACAGATATCTACCGTCAGGCTGAAGGTTCTTCGATTATTGAACTCGCACATGATATTAAAAAGGGGTATTTGCCTCCGAATGTAACCATGAAGCAGCCAGACCGTTCGTTTATCAAATGTTCAACTGCTCAAATTCCTCAAGTTATTGAAAAGGTTGCTTTGAATGCGAAAGGTAAAGGATACTCAGCCAGGGATATTCAAGTCCTTGCACCCATGTATAGAGGACCAGCGGGTATTGACCGATTAAATGTATTATTACAAGAAATTTTTAATCCTAACCCGGATGGCACTCGTAAGGAACTTATATTTGGGGAAGTAAAATATCGTATTGGTGATAAAGTACTTCAGCTCGTCAACCAGCCCGAAAGTAATGTCTTTAACGGTGATATTGGAGAAATTATTTCAATTATTTATGCAAAGGAAAATACAGAGAAACAGGATATGGTATACATTTCCTTCGAAGGAAATGAAGTCGAATATTCAAGACAGGATTTAAATCAAATTACGCATGCTTATTGCTGTTCTGTACATAAGTCTCAGGGAAGTGAATTTCCGATCGTCATTCTGCCCATCACAAGAAGCTATTATCGGATGCTGCGAAGAAATCTCATCTATACAGCCATTACAAGGAGTAAACAGTCATTGATCCTATGCGGTGAAGAAGAAGCATTAAGGATGGGAATTGAACGAGCTGATGAACAAAGCAGACAAACCACTTTATCTCTAAAGCTTCAAGAAATGATTTCGGTGGAAAATTCCAATGAAGAACACGAGGACGAACTGACGTTATCGGCTGAGGAAAAGTTAATGCAGGTTCATCCAATGATTGGCATGGAAAACATTACACCTTATGATTTTTTGTAGGAGGGTAGAAAAATCAGCATATAGAGCATAAAGAATAGCTAGGAAGAAACATTTGGGCAATTCGAAGATTAAGGATATCGATGTCTTGGACAAACGCTTAGATTTGATCGGTGAAGAAATAGATCAGGAAAGAACCTTATATATTCAAGGCAAAAAAGGACCCAATGGCGTAACTAACTGGTTCTGTTACCTATCGTAAACATTAAAATGTAACTTAAAATGAGTGCCAAATTGTATATGAATTTGGCACTTATTTTTTATTGATATAAAGCAATTTGTGCGGAAATTACGCTAAAATTTGTTCTTCCTGAAATTTAATTAAACATTTTTTACATATGCAATCTATTCTTATATTTTCGAAAGGAACTAATTCAAAGATTTCTTTAGGGAATTCCTCCATATCACACCAACAATTGCCGTGTTCTCCAGCACCAGACATACATCCATTAACTTCCCCGCATATAGGGCAATATTTATTTGCCAATTAAATTCCCCTCCAATTGTGACACAATAATAGTCTTTTGTTATATTCTATTTCTTCTTTATACTACCTCATTTTTACTTTTTTGGATAAAAAACTTAACAAAACTAGTATAAAAATGCTGTAAGCACGATTATTGGCAAAATGTCATTATTGTGCTAAACAACCCTTACCTATCTGTATGAACATCTTCTTCTTGTTTGAAAAAAATCAGCGATTTCCTTAAACAATTTCTAAAAATAAAAAGCGTCTGCAATACATGCAAACGCCTCTTAGGAGGTTTATATATAGAGCTGGAGGGCTTACTAATAGCATATGCAATCAGAATAAATCTGAATGGGACAAGTGCTGATTAAAGTAATTTAAGATTTTGGCACTACGACTTGTCGAAAATCAACAAAAAATTTAACATATCCAATAACTAAATAACTCAATTCTTAAAGAAAGAAACTACTTTTTAAATTTTTTATACATTTTACTAAAAAAAGGTGCTGCTTCTTTAATTAAGGGTTTAAATTGTTTAGATGTTGCAACTATGGTATCAAAGGTTTCCATAAGCAGTCCAATATCAACATTGTTAATGAAATGTTCTATTTTATTCTGAGTGTTTTGAGTCTGTTTCTGTCTGTTTTGATGACCCGATACAGATTCCTTTCTTCTACGACCAAAAAACCAATCATCAACATTAAGATTTGATCTGGTATCGAAAGATAATTGTTCTTTTTGTTCCAGAATTTCTTGTGAAATATTTTCGCTTTCTTTGTAAGTTTCTCTTGATTTACGGTTTCCAAACATTAATCTTGAAAAAGGGTCCATTTCTCTATTGGACTTATGTTTTTGATTATGATCATTACCCTCCAACAACTTCTTCCTCCCCTCTTTAATACTCTGTTAGGTAAGCTATGATTAGTTGTGTATTCTTGTGTGGATGCAGCCCATTAATAAAATAAAAAAGAAAATAGAAGCGTCGGTTGACGCTTCATACACTAAAGAAGTAGTGTGTTTTGTTATGTGATCCTTTTACAGGTTAGTACCCGCTCATGAAACTCGCACCAACAATAATTAAAAGAATGAATAAAACCACGATTAGTGCGAAGTTGTTTCTAGATCCACCATCATATCCGCCTTCGTAAGACATAATGTATCACCACCTCTTTATAGAATCTATATATATTATGGAACGATGGTAAATCTGAAATGGACAAACATGGAATTTTGAATATATTAGTTCAATCATTTAAAGAAACACCTTTAAAACTACGGAATATGATTAAAGCAGTAGATAATGAGCCGAGCGCTGCTGAAAAATGTCTAATTATTTTCTTATTCAAGAAACGGGGCAGGATTGGTAAATAAAATCTTAAAGGAGATTTGCTAATGTTAAAGAATTTTACAACATAAGCTATTTTGTAAAAAGAAAAAAGGAGAAAGATGGAGTTATTATGGTGATAAAGGGAAGATTTATCTGTATGAACAAGATAATATTCCATTCAAAGAATATTTAATTATAAATCCACAGGATAAAACGGGAGTTTCATGCAATAAACAATTTGCAAAAAATTAAATGTGGATTTTTTATTTAACAACAGATGTTCTTTCTCTATAAAAAAAATGGCCCGTAGGCCTATGGAAACACTGTTTAAATTATTTGCTTAATTAGAATCCGCGTCTTCTTCTTCTCTCGATTTCAAACCGTCTTCTTCTCTCGATTTCGATTTCGATTTCAATAGGGAAAAACCGTCTCCGTCTCCGTCTCCGTCTTCTTCTCTCGATTTCGATTTCAATTTCAATGGGGAAAAACCTTCTTCGTCTAAATCCAAAAAATGGCATTTAATTCACCCTCCTTTCATTTTAGAATTCTCTATATAACAAAGGGCAGTTTAACTTAACCTGCCCTTTGTTCCGTACAATTTAGTAGCCACTCATAAAAGAAACTCCTACAATGATCAGTAGAATGAACAATACAACGACTAACGTCTTACCGTCACCATGTTCGTGTCTATGTTCGTGTCCATGCCTTTCACTCATTAATAACACCTCCAGTCAATGCTTAAATAGGATTTTACTTAGCCAAAATCTGCCGTTTGGTTTATTAAACCACGGCAAGAACGATAATCAATAGAATGAACAATACAACGATTAATACAAAGCTGCTGCCGCCATAACCACCGCCGTAGTCACCACCATCGTAGCCACCGCCGTATCCACATGATCCCCACATATTCTCTCACCACCTATTTATTGGAATATTCATTGAGAAAATACTTCTCTATGTATATATATTTTCTTAGGACAAGGGTTGATTGGACAAACATCTTCCTGTCTGAAAAAAATCAGCGATTTCCTTAAACAATTTCTAAAAATAAAAAAGCGTCTGCAATACATGCAAACGCCTCTTCGGAGGTATTTAAATAGGCTGGCGGGCTTAATAATATCATATGCACCCAGAATAAATCTGAATGGGACAAGTGCTGATTGTTAAAGCCAAGCCCCTAAAAAGGGCTTTTATTTTTATCTTTTGAAAAACGTCTGCAATACATCTAAATTATTAAAGAAAGAAACTATTTTTTAAATTTTTTTAAAATTTTACTAAAAAAAGTGCTGCTTCTTAATTAATGGTTTAAATTGTTTAGATGTTGCAACTATGGTATCAAAGGTTTCCATAAGCAGTCCAATATCAACATTGTTAATGAAATGTTCTATTTTATTCTGAGTGTTTTGAGTCTGTTTCCGTCAGTTTTGATAACCCGATACAGATTCCTTTCTTCTACGTCCAAAAAACCAGTCATCAACATTAAAATTTGATCTGGTATCAAGATTTGATCTGGTATCAAGATTTGATCTGGTATCAAGAGTTGATCTGGTATCAAAAGATAATTGTTCTTTTTGTTCCGGGATTTCTTGTGAAATATTTTCACTTTCTTTGTAAGTTTCCCTGGGTTTACGGTTTCCAAACATTAATCTTGAAAAAGGGTCCATTTCTTTATTGGACTTATGTGTTTGATTATTATCAATACCCTCCAACAACTTCTTCCTCCTCTCTTTAATACTCTTTTAGATAAGCTATGATTAGTTGTGTATTCTTGTGTGGATGCAGCCCATTAATAGTGTATGAAGTAATCTAAACAAGGCAAAAATCAGCATGGGTCTCTTTTTTCTTCGTAATAAAAAATCTAATGTGGATTACTAAATAAAAAAGAAAATAGAAGCGTCGGTTGACGCTTCTATACACTAAAGAAGAAGTAGTGTGTTTTGTTATGTGTTCCTTTTACAGGTTAGTACCCGCTCATGAAACTCGCACCAACAATAATTAAAAGAATGAATAGAACCACGATTAGTACGAAGTTGTTTCTAGATCCACCATCATATGACATAATGTATCACCACCTCTTTATAGAATCTATATATTTTATGGAAATATGGTAAATCTGAAATGGACAAACATGGAATTTTGAAAGTTAATCATTCCTTCGTTATGATTTTGGTGTAATGCTGTTGGTAGGTATTTAGCATATTTTTAAACCACCTTCCTTAATGTCTAATCAATTGAAAAACACTAGTCATATGTTAGTTTGGAAAGAACTAATAGGAGGTGAATAAAATATGCCATTTTTTTCTCCCAATCCGGGAAGAAGACGATTCCCTTCAGGATCTAGGCCAAGGTTTGGACCACCTAATCATATGGGACAACAGCCTCGTCGTTTTTTTGCTCCAAATCAAAATCAACAAGCACCAACTTCTAAATTTAATGGATTAGGAACGATGATGGGACACGTGGGAAAAGTTACAAACGGAATTAATACGTTAAGGCAAATGGGATCAATTCTTAAGTTTTTTAAATAATTTTAAGTTGTCTTAGAAGCTGTTTTAAAGAAATCCTTGAATAACGGCTTCTTTTTTTATTTAAAAAATTTGGTTTAAAGGGATTCTTTTTACTTAAAGACGATCAATTATTAACCTTGAAGAGTCCGCTATTCAACACATAATGTGGGCAGCCATTTTTCTCCGCCTCTTAATTCTGCTTTTTTCTCCAATATAGATAAACCAATATCGCAATAATAATTACCAACAAAACTAAATACATGCTGTATTTTGATACATAAAGTCCAACTACATCCCATCTTTTTCCAAGTTCTCTACCTAATGTGATAAAAGTATAACTCCAAAGGATAGCACCAATGTAAGCATAAACAACGAATTTTCTAAAAGGGAACTTATTTAGCGTGGCAACATATGCAGTAAGGTGCCGTACGCCGGGAATAAAATAACCGAACAATATGAGTGGAGGCCCAATCTTTTCGAATAATTTATGTGTCTTATTGACCTTTTCTTCTGTAATGTAAATTTTCGGACCATACTTTTTTAATAAAGGTAATCCAAATCTATAACCAATGTAGTAACTGATAGAAATCCCTGCGGCAGAACCCACTACAGCGCTTATCAGAGAAATGATTAGGATAATTTGCCGTGGTATACGTTATAGCCAACATAGGTTAAAAGGACTTCATCAGGTATAGGAAGCCCAATAATTCCTCCGATTAACATGATAATGATGCCGAAGTAACCAAAATGCTCGATAAGATAATCAATGTGTTGTTCCACTTCAAAACCTCCTGAAGCAGTTCGCCAAAAATGAGAAGTCAAAATTCAGGTGACATTTTGTATATTTGCCAAAGCAAACGCTACTTTTAATATGACCAAAATAATGATTTCTTCTTTAGATAATACTGGCTAAACCAAAAGGATGTAAAGCAGAGGAACGTTCTACCCTATTTTTTTACATCTTACTTTTCTTTGTTAATCGCTTATACAGCAAAATAATAACTTGTTTAATCTTTCATTCATCTACACAAATTATGATTGGGTAGTTATCATTATTTCTACCCAATGGAAAACCTTTCTCCTTATGATTTTATGGTAAGTGAGTGAAACTATAAATGTTCACAGGAGGTGAGGCACTCTTTGCGAACATTTTCGTTATTAAAAGGTCAGCCAGTTTTTGATTCGAAGTCTGGGGCTAGAATTGGTGAAGTCACGGATTTATGTATCACGAATGAAGGGGTCGTAAAGGGCCTGATGGTTAAAAAAGGCGTTTTCTTCAAACAATCCTATTTTCTGGACATACAAGATGTAACATCGTTTGGCGGGGATGGGATCATGGTTGAAGATGATGATCACCTCAAAAAACGTAAAACAACTCCAGAATATACCCTTCACCATCAACACTCTTTAAATGGAAAAATGCTTATTTCTAAAAGCGGAGAGTCCCTTGGGTTGCTTAAGGATGTATATTTTCATGAAGAATTGGGCACAATCGTAGGGTACGAAATTACGGATGGTTTCTTTTCAGATATTACGGAAGGGAAGCAGATTATACAATCCGAGAAGCCCCCTGCAATCGGAAAGGATGCCATCATCGTAGACGTAAATCATACGTGAGGTGTCTTTTCATGCTTAAGTGTCCCAATTGTCAGAGCAAGGATATCGGGAAAATTGGAATAAACCAATACTATTGCTGGAATTGTTTTATTGAATTGTCTCTAGCCAAAGGCGTAATAAATACCCATCAAGTCGAAGAAGATGGTACACTCAGTTCATTAGATGACTTGTTTGAAGAAGAAGAACGTCGTTACACCATATAAAGTGGAAACACTTATGTACTGAAGGTAGACAGTAAGCACGTAACAAAAGCACTGTCAAACTACAGAAGAGGTGAGACGTATGAATAAAGTGATGACTTCCGTTGTGGCATTTGGGGTAGGCATGGCAGCATATAATCTTGCACAAAGAAACAACCTTATGTCTGAGCGTCAAATGAAAAGAATGTCAAGAAAAGTAAAGCGTGCTTTATTCTAAAAATTTATCCCCCTTATGATAGGGGGATTTTTGGTGTATAAATCCGATAACTGTCTCTAAGAATAAGTATGATAAGGAGGCAGTTTATCGGTGGAAATTCGTATTAAATGGTTTTATCGAATCGGATTTTTGCTTCTTTTACTTATTGCAATTTACGTTTTTTTAATTATTAGGTTTGTATGGTTACCCATTTTAAAAGCTGCATTGATAATCCTGCTCCCATTTCTTATTGGCGGGTTTATCACATATTTGCTTCATCCAATTGTTGAAAAGCTGAATGAAAAAGGCTTACATCGCGGGCTAGCAATTTTTTTAATCTATTTTCTTTTTTTTGGCGGGATTGGCTTTGGTATCTATAAAGGAATACCTGCATTTATTTCACAAGTCAGGGATCTTGCAGAAAGTGCTCCCATCCTTGCTGAACAATACCGAAACTGGATAAAGGAACTTCAAACACATACACGTGAATGGCCGGATGGTCTTCAAGAGCAAATTAATGAGGGAATCATGGGTTTTGAAAGGCGATTAGAATCTCTCTTGACTGTTATTGTAGATTCTTTATTAAACTTTTTGAATTTTGCTTTTGCGATCATGATTATCCCTTTTATTGCATTCTACATGTTAAAGGATTTTACGGTGATTAAAAGAGCCGTGTGGTATTTGACACCAAAATCATGGCGAAGAAAGGGAACTCGATTTCTTAGAGATATTGATGAATCGCTTGGAAGCTACATCAGAGGTCAGCTCCTAGTCTGTCTTATTATCGGCGGTCTTTCATCCCTGTTATTTTGGATTTTTCACTTAAAATATCCGTTACTATTAGGTCTAATCATTGGAGTCACGAACGTGATCCCTTATTTTGGACCGGTAATAGGTGCTGTACCCGCAGTCATTATTGCAGCAACCAGCTCCGTTAAATTAGTAATCATAACCATTGTCATTGTTTTTGGATTGCAATTTTTAGAAGGAAATATCTTGTCCCCCTATATAGTCGGAAAGAGTCTGCATATGCACCCGTTAATGATTATGGTTGCCTTAACGGCGGGTGGAGAAATTGGCGGGATACTTGGCATGATTCTAGCTGTCCCTGTTCTTGTAGTGCTGAAGGTCAGTATTCTTCATGCCAAAAATCATTTCATTCGTGAAAAGGTAAAGGAACCCGCACCATAATGCCTTTTCCGGATTGACAAACGTTTTTTGTGTAGCTATAATCCCTTTATAGAATATTTTGGATTAACATGTTGAAGGACCCTAGTATGTTGTAGTCCATCTTTAAGAGAGGAGCTTCCTTGGCTGTGAGAAGCTCTAGATGAAGGATAACAGAAGCTAGTCCAGAGTGCAGCTAACCACTGCCGTTTTTGCCGCGTTAAGGCAATTATTGAGAGATGAACACAGTCTTTTTGTGTTCATAATCAGGGTGGTACCGCGAGTAGAGCTCTCGTCCCTGTTCCGGTGAAGTTCCGCAAAAAGAAACTTCACCATGGGATGAGGGCTTTTTTGTGTTCTTTTTTAATAAGAGGGAGGTAGTAAAATATGAAATACCTAACAGGTTCAGAAATTCGTAAAATGTTTTTAGATTTTTTCCAGGAAAAAGGTCATGCTGTTGAGCCAAGTGCACCGCTTGTTCCACATGACGATCCATCTTTATTATGGATCAATAGTGGTGTTGCCACCTTGAAAAAATATTTCGACGGGCGCGTTATTCCAGATAATCCAAGGATTACCAATGCGCAAAAATCAATTCGTACCAACGATATTGAAAATGTCGGAAAAACGGCACGCCACCATACCTTCTTTGAAATGCTTGGAAACTTTTCCATTGGTGAATATTTTAAAGAAGAAGCGATTGAATGGGCTTGGGAATTTTTAACACATAAAAAATGGATTGGCTGGGACCCAGAACTTCTTTCCGTAACCATTCATCCAGAAGACCATGAAGCGTTTGACCTGTGGAATAAAAAAATCGGTATCCCCGAGGAGCGTATTATCCGTCTTGAAGGAAACTTCTGGGACATTGGCGAAGGTCCAAGTGGTCCGAATACCGAAATTTTCTATGATCGCGGTCCGGAGTATGGGGATGATCCCACAGATCCAGAATTATATCCTGGCGGTGAAAATGAGCGCTATTTAGAGGTGTGGAATCTTGTGTTTTCCCAGTTTAACCATAACCCGGATGGTACCTATACACCACTGCCAAAGAAAAACATTGATACTGGAATGGGTCTAGAAAGAATGGCCTCCGTGGTTCAAAATGTTCCTACAAACTTTGATACGGATTTATTTATTCCAATCATCAGGGCAACAGAAGAGCTTTCTGCCGTGAAGTATGGCACGGATAAAGAAAAGGATACGGCGTTTAAAGTGATCGCGGACCACATTCGTACTGTTGCCTTTGCAGTTGGAGACGGTGCATTACCTTCGAATGAAGGACGTGGGTATGTATTACGCCGGTTACTTCGCAGGGCCGTTCGTTATGCAAAGCAAATCAATATTAACCGTCCATTTATGTATGAGTTAGTTCCGGTTGTAGGAGAAATTATGCATGACTTCTATCCGGAGGTAAAGGACAAGACCGAGTTTATTCAAAAAGTCATTAAAAACGAAGAAGAGCGTTTCCACGAAACCTTACATGAAGGTTTATCAATCCTAGGAAATGTAATCAAAAAAGAAAAAGAAAAAGGCAGCAATACCATTTCTGGAAGTGATGTCTTCCGTCTTTATGATACGTATGGTTTCCCTGTTGAATTAACAGAGGAGTATGCAGAAGAAGAAGGAATGAAGCTGGATCACGCTGGTTTTGAAACAGAAATGGAATCGCAGCGTGAGCGTGCCCGTGCAGCTCGTCATGATGTCGGCAGCATGCAGGTACAAGGCGGAGTGCTAGGAGACATTAAAGCAGCAAGTGAGTTTGTTGGTTATGACCAGCTTCAAACAAACTCTAGCGTTGTTGCCATCATTAAAAATGGTGAGATAATCGATGAAGCATTTAGTGGAGATGAGGTCCAGCTTATTCTTGATGTAACACCATTTTATGCAGAAAGCGGCGGACAAATTGCTGACCGTGGAATGATTTATGGTGACGGTGTTGCTGCTAGCGTAAAAGATGTACAAAAAGCACCTAATGGTCAAAATCTTCATAAAGCAGTCGTGGAGTCTGGGATTTTAAAGACAGACGCTAAAGTGACGGCAGAGGTTAATCAGGA
Organism: Neobacillus vireti; assembly: GCF_036962345.1. GTDB lineage: Bacteria > Bacillota > Bacilli > Bacillales > Cytobacillaceae > Neobacillus > Neobacillus vireti_A. Next base: position 227,244 of record NZ_JBALNB010000010.1, on the reverse strand, counting down.
AAATCGGGTACAAATTATTAAGAATCACACCGCTACTCACTTGCTTCATCAAGCATTAAAGGATGTACTGGGAACGCATGTTAACCAAGCAGGATCACTCGTGGAACCTGATCGTCTCCGTTTCGATTTCTCTCACTTTGGTCAAATAAAGCCAGAGGAATTGGAAGAAATTGAGAAGATTGTTAACGAACAAATTTGGAAGAATATCGAAGTGAATATTAGTTTAAAGCCAATTGCAGAAGCAAAAGCAATGGGTGCGATGGCTCTCTTTGGTGAAAAATACGGTGATATCGTTCGTGTGGTTAAAGTGGGCGATTACAGCCTAGAGCTTTGCGGCGGCTGTCATGTACCGAATACATCTGTTATCGGGCTGTTTAAAATTGTGTCTGAAAGCGGTATTGGTGCTGGTACAAGGAGAATTGAAGCTGTTACAGGTGAATCAGCTTATCAGCTGTTAAATGACCAAGTTGGTTCATTAAAGGACGCTGCAGACAAGTTAAAAACAAACCCTAAAGAAGTGGTAAACAGAATTGAAGCCCTAATGGCTGAAATAAAACAACTTCAACGTGAGAACGAATCACTTGCAGCTAAATTAGGCAATATTGAAGCAGGGAATCTCGTTTCGAAAGCAAAGCAAATCGATGGTGTCACGGTCTTGGCGGCGAAGGTTCAAGCAACTGACATGAATAACCTGCGAAATATGGCAGATGACTTGAAACAGAAAATTGGATCAGCTGTTATTCTTCTTGGAAGTGTGAATGAGGGGAAAGTCAATTTAATCGCAGCTGTGACGAAGGATTTAATGGATAAGGGATACCATGCTGGTAAATTAATTAAAGAGGTTGCAACACGATGCGGCGGGGGCGGCGGAGGTCGTCCAGATATGGCTCAGGCAGGTGGTAAAGATCCAGAAAAACTCGACTCTGCACTAAGATTCGTAGACGAATGGGTGAAATCGATTTGATAATGAGACAAAGTAGTGTAAAATGTAGATAAAATAGGTAATATTGGTAGATCTCTCCTCTACCAAAGATGCGAGGTGCGTTTGATGAGCTCATTTGATAAAACGATGAGGTTCAATTTTCCTGAAGAGCCTTTTGAACATGATGTAAACGATGTTCTTCTTCAAGTTTATGAAGCCTTACAGGAAAAAGGGTATAACCCAATTAATCAAATCGTCGGATACTTACTGTCTGGAGATCCTGCTTATATTCCCCGTCATCGAGACGCTAGGAATATCATTCGAAAGCTTGAGCGGGACGAAATTATTGAAGAATTGGTTAAATCCTATTTAAAACAACGACGTGAGGGTTAAGCAATGCGGATTATGGGATTAGATGTTGGCTCTAAGACAGTTGGTATTGCCATAAGCGACGAACTTGGCTGGACTGCACAGGGCCTCAAAACCCTCAAAATCGACGAAGAAAAAAATAAGTTTGGTTTTGATGAAATTGGTCAATTAATAAAAGAGTATGAAATTAGTCAGGTAGTCATCGGTCTGCCGAAAAACATGAATGGTTCTATTGGCCCGCGTGGTGAAGCAAGTAAACGATATGCTGAGGAAATTGAGAATCAGTTTTCAGTTTCAACGATTTTATGGGACGAGCGTTTAACCACAATGGCTGCAGAACGGGTTTTACTTGAAGCAGATGTCAGCCGTAAAAAGCGAAAAAAGGTCATTGATAAAATGGCTGCAATGATGATTTTACAAGGCTATCTTGATAGCAAAAATTAATGAGGTGACGTTAATGGAACACGGAGAAAATCAAATTACAATAGTAGATGAAAAAGGTAACGAACAATTATGTGAGGTACTTTTTACATTTGAATCAGAAGATTTTGGCAAGTCTTATGTTTTATTTCAACAGGTAGGGGAAGCGGAAAATGATGAAGAGGGTCCTGAGATTCATGCTTATGCTTTCAATCCAAATGATGAAGACGGAGAAGGCGAACTAATCCCAATCGAAACGGAAGAAGAATGGGATATGGTGGAAGAGATGCTCAATACCTTCTTTGATGAACAAGAAGACGAAGAATAAAATGTTGTGAAAACGATCCTGAAGAGGGATCGTTTTTTTATTTTTTTTGACTCTATTGAATGCGCTTTCGCAGAAAAATTGACATTTTTCGCTATTTATGCTGAAATAATATCTGATACGCATTTTATTAATTTGTAAAGAGAGTTTAAAAGATATATGTTTCACCGGCATATGGGAGGGGCAATTAGATGTCAACAGAAGAAACAAACTCGAAAAAAGAGATAATTCGAAAAAAAATGATTGAGCACCAAAGTGAAGCAAGAATTGTTCGTAAAATAGTTTTAACCATAACAATTTTAACCCTTTTAACCCTGGTGTTTATTGGTGGAGGGGGTTATCTCTATATCAAGTCAGCACTTCAGCCTGTTGACAAGGACAGTAAAGTACAAAAAAAGGTAGAAATTCCAATCGGTTCATCTGTTACCGGAATTTCTCAAAGATTAGAAGACAATGGGATCATTAAAAATGCTAAAGTCTTTAAGTACTATGTGAAATTTAAAAATGAAGCAGGTTTTATGGCTGGAGAATATGAACTGAGTCCCTCAATGGAGATTCCAGAAATTATTAATCGCTTAAAAACCGGTAAGGTACTGCAAAAAGCAGCGTTCCAGTTAACGATACCAGAGGGGAAACAGTTAAAGGAAATTGCTCAAATTATGGCAAAGGCTGTGAATTTACCAGAAGAGGAAGTTTTTAATCAATTAAATGATCAAACATTTATTCAAAAGATGATGGGGAAATATCCTGACTTATTAACATCAGACATTTTGAATCCTAACATAAAATATCCTCTTGAAGGATATTTATTTCCCGCCACCTATCCGTTTTATAAACAGAATCCAACTGTAGAAGAAATGGTTGTTACTATGCTAGATCAAACAAAAAAGGTGATAACACCCCTGCTTGCAGAATCTAGTAACGAGGAGTTGACGGCTCACCAGCTATTGACTATGTCCTCCTTAATAGAAGAGGAGGCAACGGAGCAAGCGGATCGTAAAAATATTTCGAGTGTATTTTATAACCGCATAGAACAGGGGATGCCTTTGCAAACAGACCCTACCGTTCTTTATGCACAAGGGAAACACAAGGAAAGAGTTTTATATGAGGATTTAGAAGTGAATTCGCCTTACAATACTTACAAAAATAAAGGTCTGCCGCCTGGACCGATCGCGAATGCAGGAAAAGAATCAATCGAAGCAGCAATGAGTCCTGCAGACACGAAATATTTATATTTCCTTGCTACGGGTGAAGGAAATGTACTTTTCAATACGACCTTGGATGAGCATAATGCCGATAAGGCGAAGTATATCACGAATAATTAATGTACCATGAAAGGAGAATGGTTTTCTTTCTTTCTCTTTTGTGGTAAAATAATTCAGTGTTTTATGAGCGAAAAAATAGCGTTTCTACGAACGCTATTTTTTCATGTCTAAAGAGCAGCATTATGGTTAGAATGTTTTAAAAGCTAGAGGCAGGTGATGGCAGTTTGTTGAATGATAAACTGCATTCTTATATTGAGGAATTAATTCCAGGACGTGAACCATTGTTGGTCGAAATGGAAAATTATGCGAAAGAAAATAAAGTACCGATTATGGAGCTCGTGGGAATTGAAGCTTTGCTGCAATTATTAAGGGTTCACAACTCAGAAAAAGTTCTTGAGGTAGGTACGGCAATTGGTTATTCTGCATTAAGGATGGCTCGTGCCCTTCCGAATGCATCGATTGTGACGATCGAAAGAGATTTAGATAGAATTCAGGTTGCGGAAGACTATATTGAGCGTTCTAAGCTTGGGGACCAAATTACTTTAATAAAAGGTGACGCGCTTGAAGTGGAGGAGCTTGTCCGTAATCAAGCACCATATGATGCTATCTTTGTTGACGCAGCAAAAGGACAATATCAAAAATTCTTTGAGATGTATTCGAAGTACTTAAAGGATGATGGAATCATCATAACCGATAATGTCCTATTCAAAGGACTCGTTACACTTACAGAATCTGATATTGAATCGAAGCGGATTCGTAACCTTGTGAAAAAAATAGATGGTTTTAACAAATGGCTGATGAAACACCCGGATTATCATACTGTCATTCTCCCTGTTGGAGATGGGATTGCCATTAGTAAAATGAAGAGGTGAATAGTGTTGAAAAAAACCGAATTATTAGTTACTCCATTAACAATCGACGATATTTCACCGCTGGCTGCTGCTGGTGCCGATGCATTTGTGATTGGTGAGCAGAGATATGGATTACGTTTAGCAGGTGAATTTGACCGTGATCAAGTTAGACAAGCTATTGAATTAGCACATGCACAGGGAAAGAAAGTGTATGTGGCAATCAATGCTATTTTTCATAATGAAAAAATGCCCGAGTTAAGTGATTATATTAAATTTGTTGATGAGGCAAAGGCTGATGGTATTGTTTTTGGGGACCCTGCAGTATTAATGACTGCTCGTGAAGTAGCACCAAATATGAAGCTTCATTGGAGCACGGAAACACTGGGGACGAATTGGTTTTCATGTAACTATTGGGGTCAAAAAGGCGCAAAAAGGGCTGTCCTTGCACGTGAAATTAATATGGATTCAATCGTTGAAATCAAAGAAAAAGCGGAAGTAGAAATAGAAGTACAGGTTCATGGTATGAGCTGTATGTTCCAATCAAAACGCTCCCTCTTAGGTAACTATTATGAGTTCCAGGGGAAAGCGATGGAGATTGAAAACCGCAAAATGGAAAAAAATATGTTTTTACATGATAAAGAAAGAGAAAATAAATATCCAATCTTTGAAGATGAGAATGGAACCCATATCATGAGTCCGAATGATATTTGTATCATCGATGAACTCCAGGAAATGTTAGAAGCTGGTGTCGACTCGTTTAAAATTGATGGGATCTTAAAGTCTTCAGACTATCTTCTTGCAGTAACAAAGGCGTATCGTGAAGCGATTGATTTATACTTTGAGGATCCAGAGCTATACGAGGACAAAAAAGATGAGCTGTTAGAGGCGATTGAAGAAATTCAGCCAGCTCACCGTAAACTAGATACAGGATTCTTTTTTAAAGAAACAGTTTATTAATAGAAAAGCGGAAGCGCCTTGCCCAAGGAAAAATGCAGTTGAATTTTTCCTTGGGGCGACAGGCATAAGACGAACCTTATTTATGGATTTGCTTATGACCCCAAGTCCCCTAGGCGCTGCAGCTAGACAATTAGGAGGGGTTCGTTATGAATATTGTTAAAGATAATATTTCAGAAATCATCGATGGAAAACGCGTGATTGTGAAGAAGCCTGAACTCCTTGCGCCGGCAGGAAATCTTGAAAAATTAAAAATTGCTGTACAATATGGAGCAGATGCCGTATTTATTGGCGGACAGGAATATGGTCTTCGTTCAAATGCAGATAACTTTACATTTGAAGAAATGAAAGAGGGCGTAGAATTCGCAAAAAAATACGGAGCAAAAATATACGTTACTACAAATATCTTTGCTCACAATGAGAATATTGATGGTTTAGAAGAGTATATCCTCGGCTTAAAAGAAACAGGTATTGCCGGGATTATTGTTGCCGATCCATTAATTATTGAAACATGCCGCAGACTTGCACCAGAAATTGAAATTCATATTAGTACACAGCAATCCATTTCAAACTGGAAAACTGCTCAGTTCTGGAAAGAAAGCGGCGCAGAGCGTGTTGTTTTAGCGCGGGAGACAAGTGCAGAAGAAATTAGGGAAATGAAAGAAAAGGTCGATGTGGAAATTGAGATCTTTATTCATGGTGCGATGTGTATTGCTTATTCTGGACGTTGTACATTAAGTAATCATATGACAGCTAGGGACTCTAACCGAGGCGGCTGCTGCCAATCTTGCCGCTGGGATTATGACCTCTACCAATTAGAGGGAAGCACGACAGAAATTCCACTTTACGGTGATAACGATGCACCTTTTGCCATGAGTCCTAAGGACCTTAATCTTATTCAAGCGATTCCTCAAATGGTTGAGCTCGGAATTGACAGCTTGAAAATTGAAGGACGTATGAAGTCCATTCACTATATTGCAACGGTAGTAAGTGTATATCGAAAAGTTATTGACGCCTATTGTTCAGACCCAGATAACTTTATAATTAAGCGTGAGTGGTTAGAAGAGCTGGATAAATGTGCAAACCGTGAAACGGCACCAGCATTTTTTGAAGGTGTTCCAGGGTATAAAGAGCAAATGTTTGGTAATCATAGCAACAAGACAAAGTTTGAATTTGTTGGTCTTGTGTTGGATTACAACGAAGAAACACAAATGGTTACACTTCAACAACGAAACCACTTTAAACCGGGACAGGAAGTTGAGTTCTTTGGTCCGGAAATTCAGAACTTTACACATGTGATTGATAAAATCTGGGATGAAAAAGGTAATGAATTGGATGCGGCAAGACATCCGCTTCAAATTGTACAATTTAAATTGGACAAACCGGTTTACCCTAACAACATGATGCGAAAGGAGAACTAGGTTGATGCGCAAACCGGTTGTTATTGGTGTTGCCGGAGGTTCCGGCTCTGGAAAAACGAGCGTTACAAAAGCAATTTATGAAAGCTTTAAGGGCCATTCTATAACCATGCTTCAGCAAGATTATTATTATAAAGACCAAAGCAATGTACCCTATGAAGAACGTTTGAAGACGAATTATGATCATCCGCTTGCGTTTGACAATGATTTGCTCATCGAACATATTCAGAAGCTGTTACGGTACGAGCCAATTGAAAAGCCTGTATATGATTACTCACTTCATACCCGCTCAAAAGAAGTTATTGAAGTTGCACCGAAAGATGTTATTATTTTAGAAGGTATTCTGGTTCTTGAGGATGAGCGGTTAAGGGGTTTAATGGATATCAAGCTTTTTGTAGATACAGACGCTGATATTCGAATCATTAGGAGATTGTCTCGAGATATTAAAGAGCGTGGACGTACATTGGATTCTGTGATTGAACAATATACGAATGTTGTTCGTCCGATGCACAACCAATTTATCGAGCCAACCAAGAGATATGCAGATGTCATTATCCCTGAAGGCGGCCAAAATCATGTAGCCATTGATTTAATGGTCACAAAAATTCAAACAATTCTTGAACAAAAGTCATTTTTATGACACAATAGCGTAAAGATTAGTGTAATATGTATCAATAGTGGATGAATACAAGCTGCGCGCCCTTCTAAAAGGACGCGCTCCTATGTATTTATGTGATACCTACATAACATCAATAAACACAATCTATGGGGGATTGTGGAGACTAGAAGGAGTGAGAAGTTTTGGCGATAGATAAAGTATTTCCAATGACACAGGCAGGTAAGGACAAACTGATTCAAGAGCTTGAACATTTAAAATCAGTGAAACGTAAAGAAGTGGTAGAAAGAATTAAAATAGCAAGAAGTTTTGGGGATTTATCTGAAAACTCCGAATACGATTCTGCGAAGGAAGAACAAGCATTTGTAGAAGGCCGTATTACAACGTTAGAAAATATGATCCGCAATGCAAAAATTATTGAAGAAGGCGATATTGCTGGTGATTCCGTTACTCTAGGAAGCTCCGTTACTTTCGTTGAACTTCCTGATGGTGACGAGGAAACGTATACAATCGTTGGTAGTGCAGAAGCAGATCCGTTTGAAGGGAAAATTTCAAATGATTCTCCAATCGCAAAAAGCTTACTTGGTAAAAAAGTAGGCGATCAAGTCAATGTTCAAACACCAGGCGGCGATATGAGCGTCCGTATTGTGTCCATTAAGTAAGTAAGATTTTTCAACTTTATGTTTGAAATGGGAACACCTCGTCAAAACTCTTGACGAGGTGTTTTTTTATGATACGTATTCATAGACGAATAAAAGGATTACTCATCCTTTGTATGGCTGGACTTCTGCTTCTGACGGCAAGGTTAATTCAGATTCAGTTAGTCCAGACTGAAAGCTTTTCGAAGCACAATGTAAATTTATTAGAAGAAAGCGTAAAACAAAGAACACAGGAATTAGTGATTGATAATGGCCGAGGTAATTTTCTTGATCGAAATGGGGATTTACTAACCCATAATAAGGTATCCGTCCTTGTCCTTTTTCCTTTCTTAAAAAATATAGAATGGGATATTGCAGCAGTTTCAGACATTACTGATATCTCAGAAGAAAGAATTACAGAGGCAGTGGAAGCTGCAAAAAAACCGTTTGCTTATGGAGAACCCCAGCCATTGGAGCTAACACCGTCACAAATGGAGAAAATTAATAAACTAGAGATACCTGGTGTATTTGCGATAGAAAAGAAATTCGAACGTAAGGTAATCCCCGCAGAGCAATTACTTGGTTTAACAGGAGAAAATGCAAAGATCCTAAAAAAACGGTATCCCGATAAGGAGTTATCAGAGAAAACACTTATTGGTGTTTCAGGTCTTGAAGAAAGCTTTGATGAATTCTTACTGCCTGAAGGAAACTCAAAACTTGTGTATCATGTTGATGGGGATGGAGCTCCGTTATTTGGAATAAATGTAAAGTATGTCGATCCTGCTAATCCGTTTTATCCTGTCAATGTAAGAACAACCATTGATAAAGGTTTACAACAAAAGTCTGAAGATTTAGTGGATAAGCACGGTGTCAAGAAGGGCGGATTAGTGCTCCTTGATATTGAAAGCAATAGTATCCTAGCCTCTGTTTCTCGTCCGGCTATTAATCAAAAGGATCCTTATAGCGGCTCAGGAATTACCAACCGAATGTTAAAGCAAGAAATTATGGGTTCTATTTTTAAAACAGTGGTTGCGGCGGCTGCCATCGATCAAAATCTTGATGTCCCCACTCGGGCTTTTAATTGCAGTCAAAAAATTAACGGGGAACCTGAATTAAAATATAACTACGGCATGCTTTCTTTTACTGAAAGCTTTGCGCGGAGCTGTAATCGGACTTTTGGGGAATTGGCAAAGGAACTGCAAAAGATTGATAAGGATTTATTGGAGGATTACGCTGAAAAATTGTCGTTAACAGGAACTGTCGGCTGGCAGGGAGAAGTCTATCATACCGATAATTTTAAACAGTTTGTTGACGAGGATAAAGGCAGAGTGTTTTTGACAGAAGAGGCTAAAAAAGATCCAAACTTCGCTGCGATGTCAGGTATTGGGCAGCATGAGGTGCGGGCAACCCCTTTGGCGATTGCCAATATGATGGCAACCATTGCGAGAGGTGGTAAGAAAGAAATGGTACGGATAGCTTCTAAAATAGAATATAAAAACGGAACGACAATGGTTACCTTTGAAAAAGAAGAATTACCTGGTGACACGATTTCCCCTTACAGTGCGATGAAACTTCAGAAAATGTTACGCGAGGTTGTGGTAAATCCAAATGGGACAGGCAGGTGGTTTCAGGATCTACCCTACGAAGTGGCTGGTAAATCTGGAACGGCCGAGACGGGAAAATATGAAAATGATAAACAACTTCATAATAAATGGTTCGCAGGCTATTTCCCGTATCAAAATCCTAAATATGCTCTTGTCGCAGTGAATCTGGATGTACTAGACACAGAAGGTGGTGTAAATATATTATTTGCCGATATGGTTAAAATGTTATATGAAAATGACAATGGATTACAAAACAATTAAAATCCTTCAAGTTCGACTCATTTCATGATAAGATGTTGACAGCCATATTAAATGGAGGGATAGTAAATGAGTAACGATTTCCAATCTGGCTCACGTTCTGGTTATAGGGCTAAAAGAAAGAAAACGAACCTCATCTTGAATAGTCTAATTGTTATTGTGCTAGCACTCATTTTCTTTGTAGCCTACACGATTTTTTTATCAGGTGACGATCAAGCAGCTTCAGAAAAGGAAGAAACAAAAACAACAGCCAATCAAGCCTCAGAGAAAAAGAATAAAGCTGCTGACGATAAAGCTGCAAGTGATAAAGCAGATAAAGCTGGAAATGATAAAGCTAAGGAAGAGACTGAATCAGAGGGAAGCAAGGATGATGAAAGTCAAGAAGCCGCAACCCCTGAAAAGGAAGATGAATCCCAGGCAATTGTGACGGAGGGGGATGGGTCTTCGAACGTACTTAGGACGATTGAAAACCCTGCTTGGAAGCCTGTAGGGACCGTGCAAACAGGTGAACATACACCAGTATACGACAGCTCTTCTGTTGACTGGCAGGAAATGCTGAAGGCGATTTCCTATGCTACCGGTTTGGAAGAAAGCAATATGACCTTATATTGGTTAGGAAGAGATAAAACATCTGGTAGTGGCTCTTTTAGTACGGTCGCATCGAAGGATAAAACGCAAAAATATAATGTTTATCTGCAATGGGTAGATGGAGCTGGCTGGATGCCTACGAAAGTAGAAGAGCTTTCTTCAATACAATAAAAATAGGATGGGAGCCCCCATCCTATTTTTTACGTTTAAAGTGTACGACCGCAGAATAAAAAGTCTGCCCTTTGTCACTTACATACATTTGATGTGTGACGGAATGGACGCCTAAAAGAATCGCTTTATTTTCCTCAACTTTTGCTTCGATTTTCTTTTCTAAAACTTTTAAATCGGTTGCGTCAAAAAATTCTACTTTATCCTCAATAAAATCAAGTTTAAAATTCAACATTGTATCATCCTTTCCCTATGTACATTTTAGTTAATTCCTGCGAATGAATCAATGTAATAATACCAACATCATGATAGGGAAAAACTCCTAACGTTGGAAGAATCCTGTCGAATGGTGGTAGAATACTTAAAGGTGCAAAAAAATAAAGAAAGAGGTTTAACTATGACAATTGCGATCATTGGAGCAATGGAAGAAGAAGTAAAACTATTAAGAGATCATATTAAGGGGCAAACCCAAGAAACCATTGCAGGCTGTGAGTTTACTTTTGGACAAATGAATGGCACAGATGTCATCCTGCTCCGGTCAGGAATAGGGAAAGTAAATGCAGCGATGTCTACAACGATTCTACTTGAAAAATATAAGCCTGATTGCATTATTAATACTGGGTCTGCTGGTGGCTTTAACCCTGATTTAAATGTAGGTGATGCGGTAATCTCAACAGAAGTACGTCATCATGACGTGGATGTAACAGCGTTCGGTTATGAATATGGGCAGGTACCACAGTTACCCGCAGCTTTTTTAGCGGATGAAAAATTAGTTCAAGCAGCTGAAAATGCGGCAAAGGAACTTGATAAATTCAAAATTGTTAAAGGGCTGATTGTTACAGGTGATTCTTTCATGGAAGATCCTGAACGTGTTAAATTTGTCCAATCTAAGTTCGAAAAATTACAAGCGGTTGAAATGGAGGCAGCTGCGATTGCGCAAGTGGCACATCGCTTTGGAGTACCTTTCGTAATCATTCGCTCATTATCTGACATCGCAGGAAAGGAATCAGAAATTTCTTTTGATCAATTTATCGACCAGGCAGCAACACATTCAGCTACATTGGTCATGAAAATAGTAGATGCATTAGGGTAAGGAGTTTATGATAGGGCAGCCAAAAGGTCCGGCGGAAACATGGCCGGATTTTTTGCCCTGTGTTTCTAGAATTTACATCCACATGAGAGCTCGCCTTTATGATAAACTAGCTTAGTAGATTCTAAGAAAAGCAGGTGACCAACAGTGGATAAACAAACAAAAAAGATTTATGAAAAAATGGTTGATTTAAAACACTTTGCTGTCGTATTACTCGCTGTCGGTGTATTTTTCTATTTAGGTGTTATCATTCCATCAGATTTAAAAACTGAAATGGATTTAAATATAATGATGATCTCTTGCATGTCCTTTTTAGCCTTCTCCCTTTTCCTTTTTATCAAAGCAAAACAATGCCAGTTAAAACTTATGGATATGGAAGATCACAAACAGAGATAAGTGTTCCTTTTGGGACGCTTATTTTTTTCATTCTGAATATCCAGGCAATTTCACTATTTTCAAAAAAATTCTAAAAAGTGGTTTACAAAGGGGAGGTTGATGGATATAATTACCGTAGTTAGTAAAAAATTCCGAAGGAGGTCGAAGAAAATGATGAAGTTAATGGTTGCTTACACATGGAGTGCTATTGGTATGACAACTGGATATTTGAATAAATTGCATTCGACCGATAGGAATGGATTGCTTAACTAATTTTTAGTTATCTTACATATCCATGCCGCAGGGAGTATGCTGCCCTGCGGTATTTTTGTGCTTAAAATTTGGCCGCAAGGGGGTAATTTCTTGCGGCCTTTTTGTGTCTTTAAAATGGATATATTTTGCAAATTTACTTTTAAAAGGAAGTGATAGTATGACCTTAAATATTTTATTCTTTTCGATTACGTTCTCAAGACGCAATGAAAGTCTTCAACAAGCAGCACGCAATGAAATCGTTGAAAAGCTCTATGAACAGAACAAAGACCGCAATATGTCAGTCCATCAGTTATTATAAAAAAAATTAAAGGAAGTGTATTGAAATGATTCTCAATATCTTATTTTTATCGATTACTTTGAGAAAGCATAAAGTAAGTCTTGAAGATGCAACACGCAATGAAACAGTTGAAAAGCTTTATGAGCAGCATAAAGCTTTTCAACTTTCCATGTATCATTTACTTTAAACCCCTGGGTGGGAGGTGATCGTATGACCTTAAATCTAATATTTTTATCCATTACCATTAAAAAACGTGAGATGAGTTCTGAAGAAGCAGCGCACCAAGCGCAAATTAAGAAAATATATGAAGAAACAAAGGATCGGCAAATATCCGTTCATCGCATTATGTACTAATGATTTAACATGACAAAAAATGAAAGGTGGTTTTATAAATGATTTATTTAGTTCAAAAACAAGGAGCAATCATATGGAGTATGAAAGATACAACCTAGTTAAACTCGTTAAGGAGGCAGGAGATAATGCCAGTGCATAACTTTTTATTGTTTCTTTTCATAAAAGTAAAAAAGAAAAAATGATGTTATAATTAGCGATAAAAGATTGTTAACAAAACGTTCACATACCCCTAAGTTAGATACTGTGAAAATATGATAAATTCGAAGTAGTTAAAAGTATCTATCTAAAGGGGTGGATAATATGTTTATGATGGTGATGGCTTTAGTCATAACTGGAGCGATTGGTTGTGTAATCACTGCAGAATTGAGTGTTGAATAGTCAAAAAAGCATTGATCCTGCAAAGGTCAATGCTTTTTTTAGACATAAGCTATTAGACTCCATTTACAAATAAAATCTTTTGGACAGACACAATCCTCCTATTTCTAACATAGGAATTAGTTATAGGCAAAGCCCTAAAAAAGCACGGGGGTGGATGTGCATGGCAGGGATTTTTACAGCACTGGGTTATCTCATTAAGGAATTTTTATTTCTTGTCTCTTATGTAAAAAACAATGCTTTTCCGCAGCCCCTATCTGCTGCAGACGAAAGGAAATACCTACGATTGATGGCGGAAGGGGACTCACATGCCCGTAATATGTTAATTGAGCATAATTTGCGGCTTGTAGCTCATATTGTAAAAAAGTTTGAAAATACCGGTGAAGATTCAGAGGATTTAATTTCAATAGGAACAATCGGTTTAATTAAGGCGATTGAAAGCTTTTCAGAGGGGAAAGGAACAAAGCTGGCTACTTATGCCGCTCGATGTATTGAAAATGAAATTCTGATGCATTTAAGAGCTTTAAAGAAGACGAAAAAGGATGTCTCATTACATGACCCGATTGGACAGGATAAAGAAGGAAATGAAATCTCACTTATTGATGTTCTAAAGTCGGAATCAGAAGATGTTATTGATACCATTCAGTTAAATATGGAGCTCGAAAAAATTCGCAAATATATCGATGTCCTTGATGACAGGGAAAAAGAGGTAATTGTGGGTCGTTTTGGTCTAGACCTTCAAAAAGAAAAGACTCAGAGAGAAATAGCTAAGGAATTAGGAATTTCGAGAAGCTATGTTTCTAGGATTGAAAAAAGAGCATTAATGAAAATGTTCCATGAGTTTTATCGTGCAGAAAAAGAGCGTAAAAAGAGGAATTAGGTAAGAGTCGGTATTTTTCCGACTCTTTTTTTGTTTTTAAACGGCTTGTGCCTATACGGGAAGGGAGATAGGGACATAACCTATTATAAAAGGGAAAGGGGGTATTTATGTGTCATATGGTTATCTTAGTCCCTATTGCTGTTCAGCCCCTTATCCAGTATATCCTGTTCCTTACACAGCTGGCGGAGGAGGATGGTACGCACTGTTTATCGTTTTATTGATATTAGTGCTTATCTTTGGCGGATGGTGGTATTATACGACGTGCTGTTAAACTAGTTCAAAACTTGTGCACCTTGAGCACAAGCTTTTTTTTATGAAATGCTAATAATAGAATTTTTTAACAAATATATTATAATGAAATGGTACATAGAAAAGGGGGTAACAAATTGACAGCTGCTACATGCTCAGATGTTTGGAATCTTGAGGTATTTTTTAAGGGTGGAAGCAATTCAGCTGAACTGGCGGACCATCTAAAGGTTACGAAGGAATTAATTGAACAATTTGCAATAAAGGTACAGAATTGGAATCCACTCAATACTTCCGAGGATAAGGTCTATCTAAAAGAATTACTATCAGACTTCGAGCGGGCAGGTAAAAAGCTTCGTCAGGCATCCGCATTTGTTGGCTGCTTACAGGCGCAAAATACAGAAGATAAAAAGGCTTATGCCCTTGAGGCAACCGTTACAGGACTTAGTGCCACTTTCCAATCTGCACTAAGTGCATTTGACAATCTATTATCATCGATCCATGATGAGGCCTGGAATCAAGTGTTAGATGATGAGTACCTGAAGGAACTGACGTTTTCGCTTAGCGAAAGGCGAGAACGAGCAAAAGATAAGTTATCAATTGAAGAAGAAGGATTAATTAGCGCTCTGGGCGTTGATGGCTATCATAGCTGGGGACAATTGTATGATCTAATTGTTAGTAAAATAAAGATACCAGTTGAAGAAAATGGAGAAATAAAGCAGCTTTCTGTTGGGCAGGCAGCTAATAAGTTTTCCAGTTCGGACAGGAATGTGCGTGCATCCGTTTTTAAAAGCTGGGAGAAATCATGGAATGAACAAGCAGATTACTTATCAAAAACATTAAATCACCTATCAGGATTTCGCTTAAATGTTTATAAAAAACGTGGTTGGGACGATGTTTTGAAAGAACCATTAAGTATTAATCGAATGAAAAAAGAAACATTGGAAACGATGTGGACAGTCATTTCAGATAATAAACAGCCGCTTGTTGAATATTTGAACCGAAAGGCCAGACTATTAGGGATTGAAAAATTAAGCTGGTTTGATATAGACGCTCCATTTGGAAAAGCAGAGTCAAAGGTTTCCTACCAAGAGGGTGCTGAATTTATCGAACAAAATTTTGCTCTTTTTGGTGAAAAGATGTCTGCGTTCGCAAAGAAAGCATTTGAAGATCAATGGATTGAAGCTGAAGACCGCCCTGGCAAAGCACCCGGTGGCTTCTGTACTGGATTCCCTGAAAGTGAAGAATCTCGTATTTTTATGACGTATTCTGGTACACCTTCGAATGTCTCGACACTTGCCCATGAGCTGGGTCATGGATTCCATTCCTATGCCATGAGAGGGGTGCATTATCTAAATCGCGGTTATGCAATGAATGTTGCAGAAACGGCATCGACATTTGCTGAAATGATTGTTGCAGATGCAGCTGTAAAAAATGCAAAGGATGAAGAGGAAAAGCTTGCTCTGCTTGACGATAAAATTCAAAGAACGGTTGCTCTATTAATGAACATCCATGCTCGCTTTTTGTTTGAAACTCGTTTTTATGAGGAAAGAAAGCTTGGTCCTGTCTCTGTTGAATCCTTAAATGAATTAATGGAGAAAGCTCAGAAAGAAGCCTATTGTGATGCCTTGGATCAATATCATCCATTATTCTGGGCGTCTAAGCTTCATTTTTTCATTACCGGGGTACCGTTTTATAACTTCCCTTATACATTTGGCTATTTGTTCTCTCTTGGGATTTATGCACAGGCACTAGAGGAAGGTAAGGGGTACGAAGAAAAGTATATCTCATTATTAAGAGATACAGCTTCTATGACAGTTGAGGATTTGGCTTCTAAGCATTTGCAGGTTGATTTAAGTCAAAGAGATTTCTGGGAAAAGGCGGTTCGAATCTGTATTGACGATATCGATGAGTTCCTGAAATTAACAGAAAATAAATAAAAATAAGGCCCAGCAGGATACCTGCTGGGCCTTACTATATGATATGATAAATTCTTTTGAACTTAGTTTACTGTTCAGCTCCACAAGAGTAAGCTTCGGAAGCGTTACTTCGCACGAAAGAAAAGCGTTAGCTTTTCTGAGGAGCGCCCTAGCGGCTAGTGTCCTTCGCTCTCCGCGAGTAAAAATCCCTTCAGGATTTTTACCTACCTACGATAAGTCAAGCACGAATGCGCCTCTGGCTCTTCGTGTTTCCTTTATCTCAGTTGGAGCGCTCCACAAGGGATGCTTCGACAGCATCATAGGCTTCGCACGAAGGAAAAGCGTTAGCTTTTACGAGGAGGCCATACGCCGCTGACCACTAAGGAAAGCTCCTTCGAATAATCATCGCAGGACCAAGCTGCACTTTGGCTTGGTCCGAGGGCGCTTCCGCTTTTCGGCTTACATTTTTCTGAGTTTGAATGGACTAACCATTAGGAATGATAAAATGATGATGATAAATAGGAATGTCTGAGCTGGTAAATATGGAATAGCCAAAAAGCTCAAGGTTGCTAAGCAGCCTGCGGCTGTAATGGGAAGACCAGTAAAGTAACCATTGCTTTCCGTAATATTAAATCTAGCCAATCTAAACGCACCGCAACCAATAAAGAAAACGGTAAAAAAGGAACCGGGTCCGCCAAATTCATTTAAAATTCCCTGATATAGTAATAGTGCAGGCGCTACTCCAAATGATATAATATCACTCATGGAATCTAATTGTTTGCCTAGATCTGATTCAATATTAAACTTTCTTGCAACCATTCCATCAAAGCGATCCGCTAATGCAGCGATAAAAATTAATAGTAAACTTAAACGTAAATTACCTTCCATAGCAAAAATAATGGCAAATCCACCAAAAGATAAATTTGTTAACGTAATGACGTTAGCGGTTTGGGACTTAAGTTTCTTAATTGTAGAATCAAAAACGTCTAATAAAAACATTTTGCTCCACCACTCCTTTTCAACAAAAGCCGGAAGAGAACTTTGTTTATTATACTTATTGTATGTATTTAATATTAAGCTTTTTAGTCGGTTTCGTAAAGAGTATTTTTACACTTTTTGGGGGTAATACGATGTTGAAGCATGTATATCGTTTCATGATAGAATTAACAAATGGAAAATGGTCATCTGTGATTTTAAAGGTATTTGCACGTTCTAGACTTAGCAAATTGGTTGTCCCTTCGTTCGCGAAGATTTATCACCTAAATCAGAGTGAAATGGATAAAGCAATACATGAATATCCTACCCTTCATGATTTATTTATTCGAACATTAAAGAAAGAAGTACGAAAAGTCGATACAAGTACTAAAACAGTGGTAAGCCCTGTAGATGCCGTCATTGAGGATGTGGGGACTATCAATCAAACGAGTGAAATGGTTGTAAAGGGTAAAACCTATTCCATTCAAGAAATGCTTGGAAGTCAGGAGTCTGCAAATAAATATTTACAAGGTACATATATAATACTCTATTTAAGCCCGAGTCATTATCATCGGATACATAGTCCTGTAAAGGGAACTATTGTTAAACAATGGACACTCGGATCAAAATCTTATCCTGTTAATAAAATGGGATTAAAATATGGAGTTCGAACTTTAGCAAAAAATTACCGAATGATTACAGAAGTAGATACATCCTATGGGTATACGGCTATTGTGAAAGTTGGAGCCATGTTTGTAAATTCAATTGAAAGAACGCATACAGGAACAGAGCTTGAAAAAGGTGACGAAATGGCCTATTTCAGTTTCGGCTCAACGGTTGTATTGTTGTTTGAAAAGGGGATCTTTCAGCTGGATTCCTCTATTGAAACACCAGAGGATATTAGAATCGGTGAAAAAATTGGACTGCTGATCAAGGAAAATGGCGGTGATTAAATAACATCTCTTAAAAAAGAAAAAGCCCTCTAGGGGCATAGTATAAGATTCTTATGAAGAAATCTGCAATTTTTTAAATAGGGAACGGCGATGTATTTCTGTTTCAATAAGTTGAATAAACTCTGGACATAAATTTAATTCTCTTGCTTTAAAGTAGGATTCGATTAGTAACTCATCTGACAGTTTACGCAAGCCAGAATGCACCTCCATATAAAAAATAAATGGTACTAAAAATTTTAAAAGAAGCATAAAATGGTAGGTTCAATTGGTGTACCCTAAATCTACCAAATTAACTTGAATCGGACAACCTTTCCAATTATTCACAATTAGCCGTGGATAACTTGTGACTAATTTGTTTATAAATTATTAAAAAGTGACTGAAACAATGGGTATAATGTTAATAACTTTATCCACAGGAGTGGAAAGACTGGGATTTTGTCGAAAAATATTTTTTAAATTTAGGATTTACGGCAATATGTTTTCAATTCTCTGTAAAAAAAGTCCGGCTATGACAAATAATAAATCATACTATAATTAATTCGTTTTATTTTGATACAAAGGTTAAAATTGGTTATGATGGTACAGATAAACAGAAGTTAATTAATGAGGTGTAAGCTTAGTGTTAAAGAATTTTTTACCTAATGAACATGTTAAGAGCATATTAGATATTGATCCTGTAGAATTGAAAAAAAGAGGAATTAAGGGAATTATAACGGATTTGGATAATACGCTTGTGGAATGGGATCGACCAAATGCGACACCTGAGCTAATAAAATGGTTCGAACAAATTAAAAAACACAATATTCTCGTGACTATTGTTTCTAATAATAATGAAATGCGAGTAAAAGAATTCTCGGATCCTTTGCAAATACCATTTATCTTTCGAGCGAGGAAACCGACGGTACGTGCGTTTAATAAGGCTCTTTCTCAAATGGGTATTAGAAAGGAAGATGCTGTTGTTATTGGAGATCAATTATTAACGGATGTCTTTGGTGGAAACCGAAGCGGATTTCACACCATTCTGGTGGTCCCTGTTGCACAAACAGATGGTTTTTTTACAAAATTTAACCGATTTGCTGAACGAAGAATTTTGAATTGGTTCAGAAGAAAAGGCTTGATTCAATGGGAGGATTAAAGTGTGAGTGAACAAGAGCAAAATTTATGTATGGGGTGCGGTGTAAAGGTCCAAACTGAGAACCCGGCGGAGTTAGGATATGCACCGTCATCAGCACTTGAAAAAGAAGCGATTATTTGTCAACGCTGTTTTCGGCTTAAGCACTATAACGAGGTTCAGGATGTTAGTTTAACCGATGATGACTTTCTCAAAATTTTAAATGGGATTGGTCAGACGGATGCATTAATTGTGATGATTGTGGACATTTTTGATTTTAATGGTAGCTGGCTGCCTGGTTTACACCGATTTGTAGGAAAGAACAAAATCGTCCTGGTGGGGAACAAAGTTGACCTTCTGCCAAAATCAGTAAAACATAACAAATTGATTAATTGGATGAAACAAGAATCAAAAGAGCTGGGGTTAAGGCCAGAAGAGGTTTTCTTAGTCAGTGCAGAGAAAGGCAAGTTCATCAATGAAACGGCTGCTGCCATTGACGAATTGCGAAATGGAAAAGATGTCTATGTCGTAGGATGTACAAATGTAGGGAAATCTACATTTATAAATAGAATCATTAAGGAAGTTACGGGTGAAGAGGATATTATTACTACATCGCACTTTCCCGGCACTACTTTAGACATTATAAAAATCCCGCTTGAGGATGGAAAATCTCTGATTGATTCACCTGGAATTATCAATCATCATCAAATGGCTCACTTTGTAGATAAGAGAGATTTAAAAGTGATTACTCCCAAAAAGGAAATAAAACCAAAGGTATTCCAATTAAATGAAGGTCAAACTTTATTTTTTGGAGGATTGGCGAGATTTGACTTTATAAGCGGAGACAGAGCCTCATTTGTCTGTCACGTATCTAATGAACTGAACATTCATCGCACAAAAACAGAAAATGCAGATGAACTATATAGAACCCACATAGGGGAAATGCTAGCTCCACCGCGAAAAGATGAAGTAGATTCATTTCCTGAGCTAGTAAAACAAGAATTTGTGATTAAGGATGCCAAGACGGATGTTGTGTTTTCGGGTTTAGGGTGGATAACCGTTAACGATCCAGGGGTAAAGGTTGCGGCATACGTTCCTAAAGGTGTTCAAACACTAATACGTAAATCCTTAATCTAAAATAGAGTAAATGGGGGGAGAAACAGGTGGAAAAACTTTTAGCGGTTCTTGGAAATCCAATTGGTCACTCAATGTCGCCAGTTATGCTTAATGATGTAATAAAGGTAAATAATATTGAAGCTTATTATCTCCCATTTCATGTGAAAAATGACGATCTTCCAGCTGCTATCCGTGGCTTAAGAGCAATTGGCGTATTAGGTTTTAATGTGACAATTCCACATAAAACTGCCATCATTCCTTTGTTAGATGAAGTGGATAAACTGGCTTTAAGCATAGGGGCCGTTAACACGGTTGTAAATGAAAATGGAAGGTTAATTGGCTATAATACGGATGGATATGGATTTTTAAAGGGGCTAAACGCATATATTACTTCCTTATCGGATAAAAAAGTATTAGTCATTGGGGCGGGTGGAGCAGCAAGAGCTATTTATTTTACTATGGCAAAAATGAAGCCCTTAGCAATTGACATCGCTAATCGGACTATCGGCAAGGCAGAGGAGCTTATTGCGGCTTGTCCATTTGATACATCTTCCAAAGCTTTATCTTTAGTTGAGGCAGGAGATCAATTGGCGGAATATGATGTGATAATACAAACCACGATGATTGGGATGCACCCGAAAATTGAAGAGATACCGATTAGTCTCGAACATTTAAATCAACAGTCACTGGTTTGTGATATAATTTACAACCCGCTTGAAACCCAGTTTTTAAAAGAAGCTCGGGAAAAAGGGGCAACCATTCAGAATGGAATCGATATGTTTGTTTATCAAGGGGCACTTGCTTTTGAAAAATGGACTGGAATTTTCCCTGATGTAAATCGAATGAGAGAGAATGTATTACTACAGCTTGGAGGCGTGAAATGTTAACAGGTAAACAAAAAAGGTTTTTGAGATCAAAAGCTCATCATTTAGATCCCATCTTTCAAGTAGGAAAAGGTGGAGTAAATGAAAATATGATCAAGCAGGTAGCGGATGCTTTGGAAGCAAGAGAGCTATTTAAAATCAGTGTTCTGCAAAATTGTGAAGAAGATAAAAATGTTGTTGCAGAGCAATTGGCAGAAGGTACAGGAGCGGATATTGTCCAGATTATTGGAAATACTATAGTACTTTACAAAGAATCGGTGGAAAAGAAACAAATTTCGCTTCCATAGTAAAGGAGCTGTCATCATGACAAAGGTTGGGATTTTGGGAGGGACATTTGACCCGCCTCATTACGGACATTTATTAATTGCAAATGAGGTACTCTCTGAACTTAATCTTGATGAAATTTGGTTTATGCCAAACCAAGAGCCTCCTCACAAGCAAAAATCAGAATCTGTTGAAAATATCGACCGTTTGCAAATGCTAGAGCTTTCGATTGAAGGGAACCCTGCATTTAAAATTGAAAAGATTGAACTTGAGAGGTTAGGTCCTTCATTTACGGTCGATACCATGAAAATCTTAAATGAGCGATTTCCTGAACATCAATTTTACTTCATCATTGGTGCCGATATGATCGAATATCTGCCTAAATGGCATATGATTGATGAATTGATTGAGCTTGTACAATTTGTTGGTGTTGAAAGACCAAAATATAGCTCAGAAACAGAATATCCTATTACTTATGTGGACATACCTGCATTTGAAGTTTCGTCCAGTATGATCAGAAAGAGAGTCGAACAAGGCAGGAGTGTTCGCTATTTATTACCCGACCGGGTCATTGATTTTATTAGGGAGAACCATTTATATGGAACGTGAAGCAGCATTAAAAATTGTCAAAGAACAGTTAACAGACCATCGATACCAGCATACATTAGGCGTCATGGAAACAGCTATTGCTTTAGCGAAACTATATGGTGCCGATGAAAAAAAAGCGGAACTAGCGGCGATTTTTCATGATTATGCAAAGTTTCGTAATAAGGATGAAATGAGGCAAATCATTTTATCGGAAAAGTTTCCTGAAGACTTACTTCACTATCACTCAGAATTGTGGCATGCTCCCGTGGGTGCCTATTTGGTCGAAAAGGAAGCAGGAGTCAAGGATAAAGAAGTACTGAATGCCATCCGCTTTCATACATCAGGAAGACCAGGAATGACGCTGTTGGAAAAAGTAATCTATTTAGCCGATTATATTGAACCAGGTCGACATTTTCCAGGTGTTGAGGATGTAAGAGCCTTAGCAAAACAAGATTTAGACAATGCTTTAATACAAGCAGTTAAAAACACCATCCTATTCTTAATGAAAAAGAATCAATCGGTTTACCCCGATAGCTTTCAAACATATAATGATCTCGTAATGAAGAGACAGGAGGACTGATTAATGTCTAATCAGGAGTTATTAAAAATTGCGGTAAAAGCAGCAGATGATAAAAGAGCAGAAGATATTCTAGCACTGAATATGCAGGGGATTTCCTTAATTGCCGATTATTTTATTATTTGTCATGGAAACTCTGACAAACAAGTACAGGCAATTGCTAGAGAAATCAAAGAGAAGGCAGAAGAAAACGGATATAATGTGAAAAGAATGGAAGGCTTCGATGAGGCAACGTGGATCTTAATTGACCTTGGAGATGTGGTTGCACACGTTTTCCACCGTGATGAAAGAAGTTATTATAAATTAGAGCGGTTATGGGGAGATGCTCCTCTAGAGGATATTCACAGTGAGTTGACCACATGAGTTATGAACAGTTTGCCTATCTTTATGACGAGCTCATGCAAGATGCTCCCTATGATGAATGGGTTCGATTTGTTAAAGATAAATTGAAAAAATATCAGGTTGATGGTAAAAATCTGCTTGATTTGGCCTGTGGCACAGGAGAGCTCTCCGTTCGCTTTGCTAAGGAGGGCTTTTCCGTTGTTGGAATAGACTTATCAGGTGATATGCTTGCCGTTGCCCAGGCAAAAGCACAGGAGGAAGGCCTGCAAATACCTTTTTTTGAGCAGGACATGGTAAGTATTGAAGGTCATGGAGAATTCGATATTATTGGGATTTTTTGCGATTCTTTAAACTACTTGGAATCAGATCGTGATGTCATACATACTTTTTCTAGTGCTTTACATCATCTAAAGGATGACGGGATATTCTTTTTTGATGTTCACTCCACTTATAAAATTGCTGAGGTTTTTCTCAATCAAACCTTTGTATCTACAGAAGATCAAGTATCTTATATTTGGAATAGCTTTCCCGGTGAAAATCCGAATAGTGTTGAACATGAACTAAGTTTCTTTGTACTAGATGAGCAAACCGGCAAATACAATCGTTACGATGAGCTTCATATCCAAAGAACCTACCCAGTTGAACAGTATTCAGAATGGTTAGCAGAAGTTGGATTTGAACTCCTCGAAGTCTGTGCTGATTTCGACAATATCCAACCACAGCCGAATTCAGAGCGAATATTTTTTATTGCAAAAAAAAAGCCATCTTTTAAATAAAAAAGATGGCTTTTTTTGAAAAAAATAAAGGATTTTGTTAAATCTTAGCGAATTAATGTTTATAGAACTGCGTATTTACCTTTTCTATGTCTTCATTAAACTTTGAATGTGTCGCATGGAAAAGATGTTCAAAGACATCTCCAAGCTCTTCCTCCATCACTTTAATGCCCTCACCTGTAATACCGCCCTTAACACAAACTTTTTCTTGCAAGGAAGGTAATGTATAATGCCCTTGTTTTATTAGCTCCCCGAGACCTATAATCATTTCACTTGCCATAACAGTAGCCGTTTCTTCATCAATCTCCGTTTCTTTTACCGCCGCAAGAATAAATCGCTGCAGCAGGTAACTGAAAAATGCTGGACCACAGCTAACGATATCGGATGCCACTCTTGTGATTGTCTCATCAATAGTTACTGGTACCGAAATTTTCGTAAACAAACTCTCCACTTTTGTTTTCCAATTTTCACTACAATTTTCACCATAGGTTATGAGAGACACTCCCGCTAATGCCCTGTTTGTAATACTTGGAATAACCCTGGCAACAGAACAAGCTGTTAACGCTTCAAGTTGGTTTGTGTCAATAGGACTGGTAATGGAAATGACACATTTTCTGGTACCTAAATGGGGATTAATTTCAGTTAGAATAGAATGAACATCCAACGGTTTGACACAAACGAATACTAAATCGGATTGAGATGCTACCTCAGCAGCATTTTCTCCAACTCTTATATTTTTATATTTATCTTTAAGCAGCATCGCTTTAGTTTTTGTCCTATTCGTAATGACCATTGAAGAAGGGGATACTGCCTTTCCATCGATCAAAGCCTCGATCAAAATTGTCCCCATATTACCGGTACCGATGATACCAATTTTCATTATTCCGACCCTCCTTCGAATGCAGATTCTCTAATAACAATATGAGATTTAGTTGTGAAATATACCACTTGAAAGGATGGATTCATGTTGAAGGACTGGATTATAGAGCATAAGAAGTATGTAATGATTGCCGCCGTAATCGCTTTTGCTGCCATTTTTTATTTCTTAGAGGAAAGTAAATCATCTGTAAGTAATCTAGAAAATATCGTTCCACAAAGTATCACGGAGGAGAAAGAAACCGAGCTTTCGCCAGAACAAATAACTGAACCTCAAAGCATTATTGTAGATGTTAAAGGTCAAGTGAAAATGCCGGGTGTGTATTCATCAGCTGAGGGTGAACGCGTAATAGATGTGATAAATCGTGCTGGAGGATTAACGGAGAACGGTGATGAAAGTCAGGTGAACTTTGCTGAGCATGTACAAGATGCGATGGTTATTTATATTCCTGCGAAGGGAGAGGAGGGCATTGCTGGTGATGGGGGAACTGCCGGGTCTGTTATGAATACCGGTGGTGACAAACAAGCAAAAATAAATTTAAATAAAGCAGATGAAAATGTATTGCAAAACCTTCCTGGAATTGGTCCTTCAAAGGCTGCAGCGATATTGGAATACAGAGAGACAAATGGCGTATTTAAAAGTGTGGAAGATTTGAAAAATATTAGTGGAATCGGTGATAAAACATTCGAAAAACTTAAAGATCTTATAACTGTTAAATAAGAATTACAATTGACCTTTTAAAGCCGCAGATATTACACTAAAAGAGAGAAAAAAATCGAATTTTGGGGAGTTGAGGAAGTGGAACGCATTTCATGGGATCAGTATTTTATGGCACAAAGCCATTTGCTGGCATTAAGAAGTACATGTACAAGGCTAACGGTAGGCGCAACCATAGTCAGAGACAAGCGAATCATTGCCGGAGGTTACAATGGATCAATTGCCGGGGGAGACCATTGTATTGATAAAGGTTGTTATGTTATTGATAACCATTGTGTTAGAACGATCCATGCTGAAATGAATGCACTTTTACAATGTGCTAAGTTCGGTGTGCCTACAGCGGACTCCGAAATTTATGTTACTCATTTCCCATGTCTCCAATGCTGTAAAGCTATTATTCAAGCTGGGATTAAAACAGTTTATTATGCCGAGGATTATAAAAACCACCCTCACGCTATTGAATTATTTCAGCAAGCAAATGTTAAGACGGAAAAAGTAGAATTAAAAGAATCAGTTATTGATTTCCGGAAAATGGGACAATAAAAGCAAATTTAACGCCGGCAGCCCCGGCGTTAAATACACCCTCTAAAATATGGAGAAAACATATGAATGGTAAATACTTTTATTATGCGATTGTAGCTTTATTAGGCGTATTAACCTCGATTTTCAATTTTTTACTCTTCTTACTTATTTCCATCGTTTATCTCTGCCTCCTCTTTCGCTATAAAAAATACTCAAAACTACAGTTAATAATCGTTATCTGCCTCTTTATCACTTTTTTATTTACCAGTCATGCAGTTGTAACAAATAATAAAACCACCCTGTCAGATTCAACCACTACCTTTTATGTCGAGTATATGGAGAACACCAAAGTGGATGGTGATTTACTGCAAGTTACTGCGTTTGATATAAAGCATAAAGAAAAGCTATTAATTCGCTATAAAATTAAATCAGAATCAGAGAAATGGTCCTTAAAAGATACCAATTTTTACGGGCGCTTATGCCAAATAAAAGGAAAGTTAAGCGATCCTTCTATTGCTAAAAACCCGAATGCTTTCAACTATCGAAACTATTTAGCCAATAAACAAATATATAAGATCGTTGAATTAAATGGACATCCGCTTCAAAGATGTGCTGTTGTGAAATCAACGCCGATAACCATGATTAAAGAATGGCGTTTTATGGGCATCAATTATCTTGAAAAGAACTTTCCAACTGAAATTGCAGCCCTTTCAGCAGCATTGATTTTTGGGGATAGGAGTATGTTCGATCCGGAGGTTTTAATCGATTATCAAAAGACTGGTATTGTTCATTTATTAGCAATATCTGGACTTCATGTTTCATTGTTAATAGGGATGGTCTTTTATTTAGGAATTAGAATCGGGTTGACTCGGCAATTTATGTTTAATTTTCTTCTCATTCTTTTACCGATTTATGCAATTTTAACTGGTGCCTCACCATCCGTGATTCGGGCTGTCTTAACGCTATTCCTCGTATTGTCGGCAGTAAGATGGAAAAAACAAATAAGGATGTCACCTGTTGATGCCATAAGCCTTACATTTATGATTTATGTATTCTTTACACCTTTAATTATATTCGATGTAGGTTTTCAACTATCATTTTCAGTTAGTTTTGCCATTATTTTATCTGCCTCCAGCATTTTGCCTTGGTACCAACGAAGTATTTCATCGATGATTGTTATATCCATAATTGCCCAACTCGGTGCACTTCCAATATTACTGTACCATTTCTTTGAAATTTCCTTTATTAGTATTGCAGCAAACCTCCTCTACATTCCGCTATTTTCGTTTGTGTTTGTTCCAGGCTTATATTTTTTGTATTTCATTCAGCTCATTTTTGGAGCGACACCCTCATTTTTAATAAATTTACTCATGAACATCATTATCCTAGCTAATGGGCTTATTCATCGGCTTGCAGATATATCCACTCTGCAGCTCATTACAGGGAGACCCAATTTGATTAACTTCTTCCTTTATTTATTGATTATTCTCGCTATTTTTATATTATGGGAGGCGGGTTTACAGAAAAAAAGAAAACAAATGGCCATGCTCTTAGCCATCGTTTTGTTTACCTTTCAAAACGTTTGGAATTGGGTTAACCCATTTGGAGAAGTCACCATGATTGATGTTGGGCAGGGCGACAGTATTTTAATACATC
This sequence comes from Neobacillus vireti, assembly GCF_036962345.1. Classification (GTDB taxonomy): domain Bacteria; phylum Bacillota; class Bacilli; order Bacillales; family Cytobacillaceae; genus Neobacillus; species Neobacillus vireti_A. The sequence continues at coordinate 199,704 of NZ_JBALNB010000010.1, read as the reverse complement.
ATCCATTCGGGGAAGGTACTTATTTAATCGATACGGGGGGAACGATTGTCTTCGAAGAGGACGAATGGAAGAAACCTGCAAAACCCTTTGAGGTTGGGAGAGATGTGGTGGTACCTTTTTTGAAAGGAAAGGGCATTAAACAACTAGATAAACTTATTCTTACACATGGTGATGCAGACCATATTGGCGGAGCCCTTGCTGTTTTGGAAGAGATAAAAGTAAAACAAATCATTTTGCCTTCCGTTATAGAGTTATCTCCCTCAGTGCAGCGTATTATTAAGGAAGCTCAAGAAAGAAGAGTTCAGGTAGTCGTGGTAGCGGAAGGGAGTCAATGGGAGAATAAAAACAGCGCATTCTATGTTTTAAGTCCAGAAAAAAATTACCAAGGTGATACAAATGGTGGATCGATTGCTCTATTAGCATACATTGGCGGACTGAATTGGTTTTTTGGAGGTGATCTCGATCAAGAAGGGGAGGAAAGGATCGTTAGGAAATATCCCGATTTGAATATCGATGTACTAAAGGCTGGGCACCATGGCAGTAAAACCTCTAGCGGTGAGATGTTTATCAACAAGATTACCCCAGCCATTGCATGGATTTCAGTTGGTGAAAGAAATCGCTATGGTCACCCGCATAGTGAGGTGCTAGAGCGCTTATCTAACTCAGCTGTATACAGGACCGATCAACATGGTGCGATTACCTACAGGTTTTATCAGAACACTGGAACCTTTTCATCCTTTTTACATACGATAAAGTAATAACTCATCACAAAATGAAAAAGAGACTGCATGGCTGCAGCCTCTAAAACTAATTATGTAGCCTAACATTAGGATCCGATGATTTTAATAACGGTAGCAATAATAAACATTGTAGCAAAAAAACCAAAAGAAACGATAAACCCTACCCCAGAATCAATTGCGTCGTTACGTTTACTTTGCACATTCTTTTCAAATTCATTCACAATTTACCCCTCCTATTTCACAATATAGTATAAGCGATTTATTTTAAAAAATCCAGTATACATTCAATATCTGCTTCCTTTATTGACAAGAGTTGACACAAATACTTTAAACCAAAAAGGTGACACTAAATTTACACAAGGAACTCCGCCAAGCGATTAAAAGATCCTAGGGCTTTAATTGCAGGCGTTCATCATAGATCGGGAATTGGCGCTTATTCTCTAAGTCGTCAATTCCCTTTTAACACTTGTCAAATTGTCCAAGCTTCATTACGATAGATAATGGAATGTGAATTGAAGGGGAGCTTGGATAATGGTATTAGATATTTGGAAACAAATTAAACAAAGGGAAATTGCTCCCATTTATTTATTATATGGTACTGAGGCGTTTTTAATCAATGAAACGAAACAAATGCTGCTTAACCAGGTTTTAAACGAAGACGAAATGGACTTTAATTTTACTGCATATGATTTAGAAGAAACTCCGATTGAAACGGCTTTAGAAGACGCAGAAACCTTTCCGTTTTTAGGCGAAAAAAAAGTGATTTTTTTACATAATCCTAAATTTTTAACAGCTGAAAAACAAAAAGAAAAAATTGATCATAATCTCTCACGACTAGAAGAATATATAAAAGAACCAGCACCATACACCGTTCTTGTTATCTCGGCGCCATATGAAAAGCTGGACGAACGAAAGAAAATTACCAAAGAGCTAAAACGAACAGCAGTCACTGTCGAAGCAAAGAAATTAAATGAATTTGAATTAAAAAATTGGGTGAAGGAAAGAGCAAAAGCAAATGGAATCATTTTCGAGTCTGATGCACTTGAACGATTACTTACCCTTGTAGGAACGAACATGTTTATGATCACGAGTGAAGTTGATAAATTAGCTTTATATGCTTCTGACGATAAAAAAATAAATGCTTCAATGGTGGAAAAGTTAGTCTCAAGGTCACTGGAACAAAATATTTTTACACTTATAGAAAAAGTTGTTCAACGGAAACCAGAAGATGCCCTTCGCATTTATTATGATTTATTAAAGCAAAATGAAGAGCCGATAAAAATATTAGCATTGCTTGCAGGGCAATTTAGATTGATTTATCAGGTGAAGGAGCTGTCTAGAAGAGGATATGGACAACAGCAAATGGCTGGATTTTTAAAAGCTCACCCTTTTCGGGTAAAGCTTGCGGCTGGTCAAGCCAACCAATTTACGGATGAGGATTTGACCAATCTGATGACGATGCTTGCAAATGCTGATCACCAGATGAAAACGGGCGGAATGAATAAGTCATTATTGATTGAGATGCTATTATTTAAAATAAGACGCTAAAGCAACAACAAAAAAACGATTCCAGATGGGAATCGTTTTTTTATGCACTCTTATTATAAAGAGTTAGCTTTTTTAGCAAGACGTGATTTTTTACGAGCAGCAGCATTTTTATGGATAAGTCCTTTAGCAGCAGCCTTGTCTAGTTTGCTAGCAGCACTTGAGAATGCTTCTTTAGCTGCAGGAGCATCGTTAAGAGTAACAGCAGCTTCTACTTTCTTAACAGCCGTACGCATAGCAGATTTAGCAGTTGTATTTTGAGCATTACGAGCTTCGCTTGTTTTTACACGCTTAATAGCAGATTTAATGTTAGGCATTACTTTCACCTCCTACAAAGAATCGAGACTATATGAACTCGACTTTACCTTCATTCACAATTAATCAGAACAAAAGATATTTTATCAAACCAAACCCTAGATTGCAATACTAGATTCTTTACATATCACAATAAACTTGAATGTTTTCGCGGAAAAGGGGCAAAAATAGGAAATAGTTTCTAAGGAAAAAAGCGGAAGCGACTTCGGAACAAGCACAGCTTGTTCCTGCGAGGTAAATCTAAGGAGCTTTCCTTAGTGCCCAGGGGCGACAGGCATAAGACGAGCCGGCGAGAAGGTTGCTCTTTACCTTCTTGACGGATTGTAAGAAAAGTGGAGGCGACTGCTCTGGGACGAAGGCGTAAGACGCACACTGCAAGAAGGCGCTTTTTGCCTTCTTCAGGGGGTGGCTTACGACTCGAGTCCCAAGGAGCCGGAACTAGACATGCTTATGACCCCGAGCCCCTAGTCGCTGGAGCTGGAATAAGAAATTGGAGATGGGAGCGATATATATGAAAGACAACATTAGCAGCAATATCGACTTAAGCCAATACTCAATTCGAACGGATTTAGCAATTGAATCTAGAGAAATGGTCATTGCCAGCAGGGAGGGAACTGTTGATCAAGAGAAGGACCTTTCACAAATTGAAGGGGTCATCATTAAAGAAAAAGATGTTGATGATATAAAAATTTCATTGGTGGAGGTCACTGCAGAAGGTGCAAAACAATTAGGTAAAAAACCAGGACGTTATTTAACCCTCGAAGTACAAGGAATTCGACAGCAGGATACGCCGTTACAGCAAAAGGTTGAGGAAATTTTTGCTAAAGAATTTGCTCACTTCTTAGAAGGCGCCGGGATTAAAAAAGACGCGTCCTGTCTTATTGTTGGATTGGGAAATTGGAATGTTACCCCTGATGCACTTGGGCCCATGGTGTGTGAGAATCTATTAATCACCAGACACTTATTCCAATTACAGCCTGAAAACGTAGAGGAAGGCTATCGTCCGGTTAGTTCCTTAGTTCCTGGGGTAATGGGATTAACAGGGATTGAGACCAGCGATATTATTTTTGGAGTAGTAGAAAAAACAAAACCTGACTTTGTCATTGCAATCGACGCTTTAGCCGCAAGATCGATAGAAAGAGTCAATTCGACGATACAAGTTTCTGACACAGGGATTCACCCGGGGTCGGGAGTTGGAAATAAAAGAAAAGAGTTAAGTAAGGAAACGTTGGGAGTTCCAGTTATTGCTATTGGTGTACCAACTGTAGTGGATGCCGTTTCCATCACTAGTGACACCATTGACTATATCCTTAAACATTTTGGCAAGGAGTTAAAGGAAGGGAATCGTCCGTCCAGAGCACTTGCACCAGCCGGTATGACATTCGGAAAGAGAAAAAAACTTACCGATGATGACCTGCCAGAAGAAAAACATCGTCAGACCTTCCTTGGAATGATTGGGACATTGGAAGAGGAAGAAAAACGTAAATTAATATACGAAGTGCTTGCTCCTTTGGGACACAATTTAATGGTAACTCCAAAGGAAGTGGATGTATTTATAGAAGACATGGCAAACCTGATTGCAAGCGGGTTGAATGCTGCGCTTCACAGTAATGTCGACCAAGGAAATGCAGGATACTATACAAGATAATATGATTTGACCACCTCTCAACCTAAGAATAATGGTTCTAGTAATTCTAGTGGAGTCATAAGTATTTACTAGAATCAAATTGAGAGGTGGAACCATGAAATCTACTAAACATTCCGGATTGTTTTTGACCGTACATGCGACAAATTTAATTAAAGTAACCTCTATTGTCTTATTGTTTATGATTTTGGTCTTTTCTATCAGCGGGCTTCTAACATCTTTAAAGCCCCAATATAGACTTATGTCAGATTCGGTTAATACAGCCACAAATCAAATAAATGGTAAAATGCTCTACCAACTGATGGCTTGGGAGAATCATCATTTTTTAACTATTGAGGATAATTTAACAGCTAGCCCAAAATTAACCAATGTAATTTTTAAGCTTTCAAGCAATATTAATTTAAATGACCCAAGAAGTCTTTTAGGCAGAGAGCTTCCAGGATTTTATCAGTTTGATGGACAAATTGTTGTTGCTGGTCAAGGTTCAAATTATACCAATATGCCGATGGAGTCTGCACCTCCAATAGAAATAATGTTGGCTGAGCGGGAGGCTTCCTTGCAAAATATAGAGGGAATAGAGGAAGGTACAGGTAACGTAACGCCTTCACAGCCACCTAACACAACCACAGGTGATAAAAAGGTTGTACATCTCTACTTTACACATAATCGCGAATCCTATTTACCTTATTTACAAGGGGTTACCGATCCCAACCTTGCCTATCACTCTCAGTTAAATGTCACTAAAATAGGTGATCAATTAAAAGCAGGCCTTGAGGCGAGGGGAATTGGAACTTCTATTGATAAATCTGATGTAATGGGTCAGGTAAAGATGGCTGGTGCATATTCGAAGTCAGGAGAATTGGTTAGGACGGCAATGGCTTCAAATCGTGAAATACAATATTTAATTGATATCCATCGAGATGCACGCCGAAAAGATAAAACGACCCCGATTGTAAATGGACAACCATATGCACAGCTTGTTTTTGTTATAGGTGGTAAAAATCCAAATTACGAAAAAAATCTAAAATTGGCGACAGACCTCCATAATCTTTTGGAGAAAAAATACAAAGGTTTAAGCTATGGGGTTATGAAAAACCAAGGTGCTGGTCAGAATGGAGTCTACAATCAAAATTTATCTGAGAATGCTTTATTAATTGAATTTGGCGGTGTTGATAATACGATGGAAGAGTTAAACCGTTCTGCGGAGGCACTTGCAGATGTCTTTAGTGAATACTTTTGGCAGGCTGAAAAGGTAAATCAAGATGTTGAGGAGTCTACGGATAAACAATAGGGATAAAGGAGCATGTCCTATGAAAATGTTCATGCTGAAATTTTTCGGTGTCTTGGCGATAATGTTCATTTCGGTGTTAGCTGGAATGCAGCTCGCTAATGACGGGATTCATAAAATGAAGGGCTATGACGACCCGAATTTTCAAAATGCTGTAGCGATAGATGACGATGGTGAGCATGTGAAGGCAACTTTTTTGGGAAATAACATATCGAGTCACGATCTAAATGAAAAGAAAAAGAAACTTGAAGAAATAAGTGCCTTTAATCTTTTCTCATCTATGGGAAAGAAGATTTCTGAAGGTGTTACCAGTGCATCAGAAAAACTAATTAACCTACTAACTCAATAATATTCTTAGAGCGGTTCCGTAATGGTCCCCGCTCTTTTATTTGTAAAGACCACGTTCATTCAGTTTTAATTGAATCTTATTTCCCGTACTGATATAATCAAAAATAGTCTACAGGTCCGAGTTATAGTAGGAGTGGAATACATGAATAGAGAAGAAAAACTAAAAAGACAATCAAAAATAAGAAATTTTTCAATTATTGCCCATATTGACCACGGGAAATCAACATTAGCAGATCGTATTTTAGAAAAAACCAATGCATTAACTTCGCGTGAAATGAAGGCCCAGCTTCTAGATTCGATGGATTTAGAGAGAGAACGCGGGATTACGATTAAGTTAAATGCTGTACAATTAAAATACAAAGCAAAAGATGGGGAAGAGTACACCTTCCATCTTATCGATACGCCGGGACACGTCGATTTTACCTATGAGGTATCACGTTCCCTTGCTGCTTGTGAAGGTGCTGTTTTGGTTGTTGACGCGGCGCAGGGGATTGAAGCACAAACCTTAGCGAATGTTTACCTTGCACTAGATAATAACCTTGAAATCTTACCTGTTATTAATAAAATCGACTTACCTAGTGCTGAGCCTGAAAGAGTCCGTAATGAAATTGAAGAGGTTATTGGACTTGATGCCTCTGAAGCGGTTTTAGCATCTGCTAAAGCTGGAATTGGGATTGAGGATATCCTTGAACAGGTTGTTAAGTCTGTTCCTGCCCCAACTGGTGACCCTGATGCTCCATTAAAAGCATTGATTTTTGATTCCCTTTATGATGCTTATAGAGGTGTAGTAGCCTATATTCGAGTTGTCGATGGCAGTGTAAAAGTAGGCGATAAAATTAAAATGATGGCAACCGGTGCAGAATTTGAAGTAAATGAAGTAGGGGTATTTACACCAAAAGCTACACTTCAAGACGAGTTAACAGTTGGTGATGTTGGATTCCTGTCCGCTTCTATTAAAAATGTAGGCGATACTCGTGTCGGTGATACGATTACAAATGCAAAAAATGGAGCAACTGAACCGCTGCCAGGATATCGAAAATTAAATCCAATGGTGTATTGCGGATTGTATCCAATCGATACAGCGAAATTTAATGATTTACGTGAAGCACTCGAAAAGCTGCAGTTAAATGATTCTGCGCTTCAATTCGAGCCTGAAACTTCCCAAGCACTAGGCTTTGGATTTCGCTGTGGGTTCTTAGGTCTGCTTCATATGGAGATTATTCAGGAACGGATAGAACGTGAATTTAAGATTGATTTGATTACAACGGCTCCGAGTGTTATCTATGATGTACACTTGACAGATGGCACTCAAATAAAAGTGGATAACCCTTCCAATCTTCCGGATCCACAGAAAATTGACCATGTTGAAGAGCCTTACGTAAAAGCAACGATGATGGCTCCAAATGAATATGTCGGTGCGATTATGGAGTTGTGTCAGCAAAAGCGTGGTATTTTTATTAATATGGAATACCAAGGTGAAAACCGTGTAAGCATCATCTATGAAGTTCCTTTAGCAGAAATTGTTTATGACTTCTTTGATCAACTTAAGTCCAGCACGCGAGGCTATGCGTCATTTGATTATGAATTAATTGGCTACAAACCGTCTAGCTTGGTTAAAATGGATATATTGTTAAACGCTGAAAAGGTGGATGCCTTAAGCTTTATCGTTCATAAAGATTTTGCCTACGAACGCGGCAAAGTCATTGTTGAGAAGCTAAAGGAATTAATCCCAAGGCAGCAATTCGAAGTTCCTGTCCAAGCTGCTATTGGTCAAAAAATTGTTGCTCGTTCAACCATTAAATCTATGGGTAAAAACGTATTGGCTAAATGTTATGGGGGAGATATTTCCCGTAAACGAAAGCTGCTTGAGAAACAAAAAGAAGGTAAAAAACGGATGAAACAGGTTGGGTCTGTCGAAGTCCCACAAGAAGCCTTCATGGCTGTCCTAAAAATGGATGATAACAATTCAAAAAAATAAAAAACAAAACGGGAGGTTAGGACAAGTCTATTAATAGGCAAAATCCAGCCTCTTTTCTTTCTATGAAGCCCAAACTCATAAAGAAATTTAGAAAAGCGGCCTCATAAGTGATACATGAAGCCAGAACCGAAATAAGAAGGTGAAAGTATGATTAAAGCTGCCTATCTCCATATCCCTTTTTGTGAACATATTTGCCATTACTGTGATTTCAATAAAGTTTTCCTGAAAGGGCAGCCGGTAGACCAATATTTAGAGGCACTTGAGCAGGAAATGATTCTTACGTTACAACAATATCCAACTAATCAACTGGATACCATATTTGTGGGCGGCGGTACACCCACCTCCTTAAATGAGAGGCAGCTCGAGAAATTTTGTGAAAGTATTAACAGAAACTTGCCGATGAGTCATCAGCATGAATTTACCTTTGAAGCGAATCCGGGAGATTTAAGTAAGGAAAAGTTACAAATATTAAAGAATGCAGGTGTAAACCGACTCAGTCTAGGTGTTCAAACCTTTAATGACGAATTATTAAAAAAGATTGGACGTGTTCACCGAGCAAAGGACGTTTACCAAACAGTAGAAAGTGCAAAGTCTATTGGCTTCAAAAATATTAGCATTGATTTAATCTTCAGTCTGCCGACCCAAACCCTAACAGACTTTAAAGAGTCATTGACAGAAGCTTTTTCACTAGACATTCAACATTATTCGGCGTACTCGTTAATCATTGAACCTAAGACCGTTTTTTACAATCTCATGCAAAAAGGGAAACTTCCGACACCGGGAGAAGATACGGAAGCAGAGATGTATGTACTGCTAATGGAACAGATGGAAAACTATGGATTTAATCAATATGAAATTAGTAATTTTTCAAAGCCTGGCTATGAAAGCAAACATAACCTAACATACTGGAATAACGATTACTATTATGGGTTTGGTGCAGGAGCGCACAGCTATGTGAATGGCTGGAGACGCTCCAATGCAGGACCATTGAAGAAATATATGGAACAAATTTCTGACGGAAAACTCCCAATATTCCAGGAACACCAAACTACAAAAGCAGAACAAATAGAAGAAGAAATGTTTTTAGGTCTGCGTAAAACAGATGGCGTATCTATATCCCATTTCATCGAAAAGTTTGATATGGACCCACTGAAAATTTTTGAAAATGAGATATCTGATTTGATTGCTAAAAAATGGATAGAAGTAAAAAAGGATAATATATATTTAACAAAAAGAGGGCGGCTGTTAGGAAATGAAGTTTTTCAATCATTCTTAGGTGTCACAAATTGATGTTTTGGAAAGCTGCTTTTGTATTTCTTGATAGCAAATGATTGACACCCTCCCCCTATTTTTGATAATTTATTAATAGAATTAGCACTCGACTCTAATGAGTGCTAACAGAGGTGATGAAAGGTGTTAACAGATCGTCAATTATTGATTCTTCAGGTTATTGTTGATGATTTTATTCGGTCTGCACAACCTGTCGGCTCAAGGAGTTTGTCGAAAAAGGAAGAAATATCATTTAGTTCAGCGACTATACGGAATGAAATGTCTGATCTCGAAGAACTAGGCTATATTGAGAAAACACACACTTCTTCAGGTCGTGTACCTTCTGAAAAAGGTTATCGCTATTATGTTGACCATTTATTGTCGCCTCAAGCATTAGATAAACAGGATATAACGATCATACAGTCTATTTTTGCTGAGAAGATTTTTGAATTTGAAAAAATTATTCAAAAATCCGCCAAGATTTTATCAGATTTAACCAATTATACGTCCATCGTGTTAGGTCCTGCTGCAAGTTTAAATAAACTTAAAAGGATCCAAATCATTCCATTGAATAAGGAAACAGCCGTGGCAATCTTTGTAACCGATTCGGGGCATGTTGAGAATCGAACATTTTATTTGCCGCCAACTGTGGACGCAAGTGATTTGGAAAAAACGGTTAACATTTTAAACGAACGATTAACCGGTGTAGCGCTAGAAGACCTAAACGATAAAATCTACAAAGAAGTTGCCACACTTTTAAGGCAGCATATTAGAAATTACGATTTAATGCTGTATACGATTGCTGAATCCTTAAAAATGCCGGCAAATGAAAAACTATTCTTTGGTGGAAAGACCAATATGTTAAGTCAGCCCGAGTTTCATGATATCAGCAAAATCCGAGATCTGCTGCAAATGATTGACCATGAGGAATGGATTTACCCATTGATCAAACATAATTCAGCTGGTATTAACGTGAAGATCGGAACAGAAAACAAGAATAGTGCAATGGAAAATTGCAGCCTTATTACGGCAACCTATTCGGTTGGGACAGAAAGTTTAGGAACAATTGCCATTCTTGGTCCAACGAGAATGGAATATTCTCGGGTTATTAGCCTTTTAAAGTTTTTAAGTAAGGATTTAACCTCAGTATTAACAAACTTGTATCAAAAATAATAGTGGTGGAAATATTGAGTAAGGGTGAAATACTGCGTATCACACTTAGGTGAAATGGTTTAGTTTTCCCCTCCTCCCATTTTTAAAAAATTTAATTCTTAGATAGAAAGCTAATCCTTTAAGGAGGTGAGTAAGTTGACAGAAGAAAAGAACAACACGATTAGTGAAGAAGTTGAATCTCAAACAAACGAACATGCAGAACTTACCGATGTGGAAGTTGAAACTGTTTTTGGTGAAGATGAGAACTCAACTGACCAATCAACTACAGTGGACTATGCTGCTGAAATTCAAGCCCTTACTAGTAAGCTAGAGGAAGCGGACAATCGTTATTTGCGTCTTCAAGCTGATTTTGATAACTTCCGCCGTCGAACTCGATTAGATATCGAGGCCGGTGAAAAATATAAAGCACAAAAATTAGTCACTGAATTGCTGCCAGTTCTAGATAACTTTGAACGAGGCCTAAAAGTAGAAGCAGATAATGAGCAAACTAAATCTTTGCTTCAAGGAATGGAAATGGTATATCGCAGTTTAGTTGATGCCTTGAAAAAAGAAGGTGTCGAGCCAATTGAAGCTGTTGGTAAAGAATTTGATCCAAACTTCCATCAAGCCGTTATGCAAGGGGAAGATGAGAATTTTGGTTCCAACATTGTGACTGATGAATTCCAAAAAGGTTACATGTTAAAGGATCGTTTGATCCGCCCATCAATGGTTAAGGTAAACCAATAAAACCTACATATTGTTATCTAGGAGGAAAAGGTTATGAGTAAAATTATCGGTATTGACCTTGGTACAACAAACTCATGTGTCTCCGTTCTTGAAGGCGGCGAACCAAAGGTTATTCCAAATCCAGAAGGAAACCGCACAACGCCATCTGTTGTAGCATTTAAAAACGGTGAACGTCAAATAGGTGAAGTAGCTAAGCGTCAGGCTGTTACGAATCCAAATACCATCATGTCCATTAAAAGACATATGGGAACAGATTACAAAGTTGAAGTAGAAGGTAAGAATTATACTCCTCAAGAAATGTCAGCTATAATCCTTCAATATTTAAAATCTTATGCTGAAGATTATCTAGGAGAGCCAGTTACAAAGGCAGTTATTACTGTACCAGCTTACTTTAACGATGCTGAGCGTCAAGCAACAAAGGATGCAGGTAGAATCGCTGGTTTAGAAGTAGAGCGTATCATCAATGAACCTACTGCTGCTGCTCTTGCATATGGCTTAGATAAAACAGATCAAGATCAAACGATTCTAGTATATGACCTTGGCGGCGGTACGTTTGACGTATCCATCCTTGAACTAGGGGATGGCGTATTTGAAGTAAAAGCAACTGCAGGTGATAACCGTCTTGGTGGGGATGACTTTGACCAAGTTATCATCGATTACCTTGTTGAACAATTCAAAAAGGAAAATGGTATTGATCTATCTCAAGATAAAATGGCATTACAACGCTTAAAAGATGCAGCAGAAAAAGCGAAAAAGGATTTATCTGGTGTAGCTTCAACGCAAATTTCTTTACCGTTTATCACTGCAGGTCCAGCTGGTCCACTTCACCTTGAAGTGACAATGACTAGAGCAAAATTTGATGAGTTGTCTGCTCATCTTGTAGAACGTACAATGGGACCAACTCGCCAAGCATTAAGTGATGCTGGTATTTCACCATCAGAGCTTGATAAGGTTATTCTTGTTGGAGGTTCAACTCGTATTCCTGCTGTTCAAGAAGCGATTAAAAAAGCTACTGGTCAGGAACCTCACCGCGGAGTTAACCCAGATGAAGTTGTTGCGATGGGTGCTGCGGTTCAAGGCGGCGTTATCACAGGTGATGTAAAGGATGTAGTGTTGCTTGACGTTACACCATTATCACTTGGTATCGAAACAATGGGCGGCGTGTTTACAAAATTGATTGACCGTAACACAACGATTCCAACATCAAAATCACAAGTTTTCTCGACTGCTGCTGATAACCAAACAGCTGTTGATATCCACGTTCTTCAAGGGGAACGTCCAATGGCGAATCTAAATAAAACATTAGGACGCTTCCAATTATCAGATATTCCACCAGCACCACGTGGAATCCCTCAAATTGAAGTAACGTTTGATATCGATAAAAACGGTATCGTAAATGTACGAGCAAAAGATCTTGGTACAAATAAAGAACAACAAATTACGATCAAATCTTCTACAGGTCTTTCTGATGAAGAAATTCAAAAAATGGTCAGAGAAGCAGAAGAAAACGCTGAAGCTGACAAGCAGCGTAAAGAAGAAGTGGAATTACGCAATGAAGCTGACCAACTAGTCTTCACGACTGAAAAAACATTAAAAGACTTAGAAGGTAAAGTAGACGCTGCAGAAGTTGCAAATGCTAATGAAGCAAAAGATGCTTTAAAAGCTGCAATTGAAAGCAATGATCTAGCTGAAATCCGTGCTAAGAAAGACGCTTTACAAGAAATTGTTCAAGCGTTAACAGTTAAGCTTTATGAACAAGCGGCTCAGGCAGCCCAAGGTGCACAAGGTGCAGAAGGCGGAGCTGCGGGTCCTAAAGATGACAACGTAGTCGACGCTGAATTTGAAGAAATCAAGGATGAAAAATAGAATTCGTCATACTAACTAATGAAAAAGTCAAAGTCAGCATCGGCTTTGGCTTTTTCTTTGGTTAAGGATATTATATTTCCAGCTATAGGCGCTATCGGCTCGAGGCATAATCTTGTCTAGTTGGGGTTCCTAGGGACTCGAGTCATAAGCCATCCACTGAAGAATGCAAAAGTGCCTTCTTTCATGGTTCGTCTTATGCCTTCGTCCCAGAGCAGTCGCCTCCACATTTCAGACAATCCGTCAAGAAGGTTAAAGAGCAACCTTCATGCCGGCTCATCTTATGCTAGTCGCCGATAAACAAGCGCCTTAAGCATTTCGTATTGCAATTAACTTCTCATAGATGTTAGAATAATCTTTATGTGAAAGATTCGGGAGTGGTAATCATGAGTAAACGGGATTACTATGAGGTGCTTGGTGTAAGTAAGAGCGCTTCTAAGGATGAAATAAAAAAGGCGTATCGGAAGCTCTCTAAACAATATCATCCAGATATTAATAAAGAGACTGATGCTGCGGATAAATTTAAAGAACTCGCTGAAGCTTATGAGGTTTTAAGCGATGATCAAAAAAAGGCACACTATGATCAATTTGGTCATACTGACCCAAATCAAGGCTTTGGCGGCGGAGATTTCGGCGGCGGTTTCGGTGGGTTTGAAGATATTTTTAATACTTTCTTTGGTGGCGGTGGATCGCGCCGACGTGACCCTAATGCCCCTAGACAAGGTGCAGATTTACAGTACACGATGACGATTTCTTTTGAAGAGGCTGCTTTTGGGAAAGAAACTGATATTGAAATACCTCGTGAAGAATCATGTGGTACATGTAATGGTTCAGGTGCGAAAAAGGGAACAAAACCTGAAACCTGTCAACATTGTCATGGAACAGGCCAGATAAATATTGAGCAAAATACACCGTTTGGCAGAGTTGTTAATCGCCGTACTTGTCACCACTGTAATGGAACAGGTAAAGAAATTAAACATAAATGTTCGACTTGCGGCGGCTCCGGTAAAGTGAAAAAGCGCAAAAAAATCCATGTGAAAATTCCTGCAGGTATTGACGATGGGCAACAGTTAAGGATTTCCGGACAAGGCGAGGGCGGTATTAACGGCGGCCCATCTGGAGATTTATATATCGTATTCCATGTAAGAGAACATGAGTTTTTTGAAAGAGATGGCGATGATGTTTATTGTGAAATGCCTATCACATTTGTTCAAGCCTCGCTGGGGGATGATATTGAAGTCCCAACCTTACATGGTAAAGTAAAACTTAAGGTTCCAGCCGGAACACAAACAGGAACGAAATTCCGACTCAAAGGAAAAGGGATTCCTAATGTTCGTGGTTATGGTGTGGGGGATCAACACATCATAGTTCGTATTATTACACCTACAAAGTTAACTGATAAACAAAAGCAACTTCTTCGCGAGTTTGCAGACCTTAGTGGTAATTCACCAATAGGGGAGCATGAAGAAGGCTTTTTCTCAAAAGTAAAAAGAGCCTTTAAGGGCGAGTAAAGATTGGAGTTGGTAGAATGAAATGGTCTGAACTTAGTATTCACACTACAAACGAAGCGATTGAACCAATATCACATATTTTACACGAGGCGGGAGCCAGCGGTGTTGTTATTGAGGACCCTTTTGAACTAACAAAGGAAAGGGAAGATCAATTCGGGGAAATCTACCAACTCAATCCAGATGATTACCCTGAAGAAGGAGTTATTGTAAAAGCTTATCTTCAAGTAAACAGTTTCTTAGGTGAAACGGTAGATGCAATAAAAGATTCAATAAATAACCTCATTATTCACAATATCGATATAGGTTTAAATAAGGTAACCATTAGTGAAGTAAACGAAGAAGAATGGGCAACAGCATGGAAGAAATATTATCATCCTGTGAAAATTTCAGAGAAGTTTACGATTGTTCCTACTTGGGAGACCTACAATCCAGTAAGCAGTGATGAATTAATCATTGAACTGGACCCAGGAATGGCGTTCGGTACCGGAACACATCCGACTACGGTTATGTGTATACAGGCGCTAGAAAGGTCTGTCAGGCCGGGTGATAGGGTAATTGATGTCGGTACAGGCTCTGGTGTCCTTAGCATTGCAGCTGCGATGTTAGGAGCAGAAGATGTTCGTGCCTTCGACTTAGATGAAGTTGCTGTAACCTCAGCACGATTAAATATAAAGCTTAACAAAGTAAGTGAAAAAGTAACGACTAAGCAAAATAATCTCTTAGATGGTGTAGATGAAAATTCTGCGGATGTTATCGTTGCGAATATTTTAGCTGAGGTTATCTTACGTTTTACAGAGGATGTTGCACGTGTTGTTAAACCTGGTGGATATTTTATCGCTTCTGGAATCATTCAACAGAAGAAGGATGAAGTAAAAGAAGGACTTATTCAGTCAGGCTTTGAAATCACAGAAACAATCTTGATGGAAGATTGGGTTGCCATCATTGCAAAGAGGACATAATGCTTATAAAAAGGGGATTAACCCCCTTTTTTGTATTTTCTATGCTTTAACTATAGTCTTTATTTGAGTAAAATAAAGAGTAAATGTTTTTTAGAGGGGTGCATCGTGTGCAACGGTACTTTGTTAAACAACGAGCAAGTGATAACCGTTTTCAAATTGATGGTGATGACCGTCATCATTTGTTAAAAGTTATGCGTATGACAATCGGAGACAAAATCATATGTGTAGATCCCAAGGGGGATACGGCGATTTGTGAAATTGCAAAAATTACCGATGAACATGTCGTTGCAGACGTTGTACAATGGATAGATGAGAAGTCAGAGCTTCCGATTTTCGTTACGATTGCAAGTGGACTGCCAAAAGGTGACAAACTTGAATGGATTATTCAAAAAGGGACCGAGCTGGGTGTCCGTGAATTCATTCCATTCTCTGCCCGCCGTTCGGTAGTAAAGTGGGACGATAAAAAGTCCGCCAAAAAAATAGACAGATGGCAAAAAATTGCGAAAGAAGCTGCAGAGCAATCTCATCGTGGAATGGTACCTGAAATTATCAGCCCGATGAATTTAAAAGCTTTGATTGCAAATAGTAAAGACTTTGATTTTAAATTAGCTGCTTATGAGGAAAAGAGCAGAAGCGGTGAAACATCTATTTTCTCAGCAACTTTACAGAGAATGAAACCAGGCGATTCGCTATTAATCGTATTTGGTCCTGAGGGTGGACTAGCTGAAGAAGAGGTTCAACTTTTACAGGCTAATGATTTTGTCCTATGCGGATTAGGTCCGCGGATTTTAAGAACGGAAACGGCGCCTTTATATGCTTTAGCGGCGGTTTCCTACCATTTTGAATTATTGAGGAGATGAATAAAATGCCGACAGTCGCTTTTCATACACTTGGTTGTAAGGTGAATCATTATGAGACTGAAGCAATCTGGCAATTGTTCAAGCAAGAAGGCTATGATCGAGTTGATTTTGAATCAATCTCTGATGTATATATTATCAATACGTGTACGGTAACAAATACGGGGGATAAAAAAAGCCGCCAAGTTATTCGGCGTGCAGTCCGAAAAAATCCGGACGCGGTCATTTGTGTGACGGGATGTTATGCACAAACATCCCCTGCAGAGATCATGGCGATACCTGGAGTTGATATTGTCGTTGGCACCCAGGATCGAGTGAAAATGCTTGAATACATTGAACAATATAAAACAGAACGTCAGCCGATTAACGGTGTAGGCAATATCATGAAAAACCGTGTTTACGAGGAGCTTGATGTTCCGGCCTTTACGGATCGAACACGAGCATCACTTAAAATCCAAGAAGGCTGCAACAATTTTTGTACATTCTGTATTATCCCTTGGGCTCGTGGTTTAATGAGATCTCGTGAACCAAAGGAAGTTATTCGTCAAGCACAGCAGCTTGTTGACGCTGGTTATAAGGAAATTGTCTTAACAGGAATTCACACAGGTGGATATGGAGAAGACATGAAGGATTATAATCTTGCATTGCTGCTTCGTGACTTAGAAGCACAAGTCAAGGGGCTTGAACGTCTTCGAATTTCCTCAATAGAAGCAAGCCAAATTACCGATGAAGTGATTGAAGTAATTAAGCACTCTAACATCATTGTTCGTCACTTGCATATTCCAATTCAATCTGGTTCTAATACGGTACTAAAAAGAATGCGCCGCAAATATACGATGGAATTCTTTGGCGAGCGGTTAGACCGGTTAAAAGAAGTGCTGCCTGGTCTTGCTGTTACATCTGATGTTATTGTTGGTTTTCCTGGCGAAACGGAAGAAGAGTTTATGGAAACATATAATTTTATTAATGAACATAAATTTTCTGAACTCCATGTGTTCCCTTATTCTAAGCGCACTGGAACGCCAGCAGCCCGTATGGAAGATCAAGTTGATGAGGAGATCAAGAATGAGCGGGTACACCGCTTAATCACTCTCTCTGATCAGTTGGCAAAGGAATACTCATCACGATTTGAAAATGACGTGTTAGAGGTAATCCCTGAAGAAGAATTCAGCACAGGTATGTATGTGGGTTACAGTGATAATTATTTAAAAGTGGTATTCCCTGCAACAGAAGATATGATTGGTAAAATTGTTAAAGTGAAAATCACTAAAGCTGGATATCCACACAATGAAGGCCAATTTGTTCGTATTGTCGAAGATAATCGTATAAAATCTAATGTATTTGCAGAAGAAGAAGCTGCCATTTAAGGGACCAATATTGGTCCCTTTTTTCAGTCTATCTGGGTATCCTAGTGTTAGAAGTGAATGCTTGAAAAATTGAAAGGGGCTTATATCATGACGACGACTAATATTGCTTCAATGATTGATCATACACTGTTAAAGGCGGATGCAACCCGTCAACAAATTGAAACCCTTTGCCAAGAGGCAAAAGAATATAAATTCTTTTCAGTTTGTGTGAACCCTACATGGGTAAGTACAGCAAGGGATTTATTAAGTGGCAGTGGTGTCAAGGTTTGTACCGTAATTGGATTTCCATTAGGTGCGACAACGCCTGAAACAAAGGCGTTTGAAACTAACAATGCAATTGAAAATGGCGCAGATGAAGTTGATATGGTCATTAACATCGGTGCTTTAAAGGATAAAAATGATGAGCTAGTTGAAAAAGATATTCGTGCTGTCGTAGAGGCAGCAAAGGGCAGGGCGTTAACAAAGGTGATTATTGAGACGAGCTTATTATCAGAGGAAGAAAAAGTTCGTGCCTGCAATCTAGCAGCTAAGGCAGGAACTGATTACGTGAAAACATCCACTGGATTCTCGACAGGCGGTGCAACGGTTGAAGATATCAAGCTCATGAGGGAAACAGTAGGACCAAATATTGGTGTAAAAGCTTCCGGGGGGGTCCGCAATACCGAGGATACACAGAAAATGATTCAAGCGGGAGCAACGAGAATAGGTGCAAGCGCCGGGGTGGCGATCCTTCAAGGATTAACTGTAAATTCAGATTACTAAAAAGACTGCCCTTGGCCGTCTTTTTCAGTTTTGAACATAAGATGTCTTGTCCTTAATCGAGTAACTAGCAATAGTAAAAATAAGCGGAGATTTTCCGGTTATGCAAAGAAAAATCTCCTAAATTTGCTTTTTTCGAGTCAATAGTCGGAATTTCTCCGCCTATTTGGGCCTTTTTAAATAGTAATTACCAATTAAGCGGAATTTTTCCGTCTATTTATCATAGCGTGTGCTTAACCTGATTCCCCAACCAATAAGTAGGGGTACTCTTGGTCCTCTAAGTTCGGGAATCGGCAGTTTTTTATCGGCCAGGTTATTCAGATATAAAATTGTACTGAAAAAGACGTATTCCAATTCATACGTCTTTTCATGTGTCTTTTAATAATAAAGCCAAAGCCCCGAAAACGGAACCTTTTAGGCCATCTTTACTATGTTTTTCTGCCATGTACCTTCAAAATTAACTCTCCAAATTTCGTAGCAAACGGCAGGACCATAACCGAGGATACCACATTAAAAATAACACTAATATGTGCAAGCTGGATCATTTTTTCCTCAGCTAATAAATGGGCATTTTCGGATAATAGCGGAATAAAGGGAGAAAAGAGTAATACGCCAGCTACATTGAGCCAAACATGCGCAAATGCCGCCAATCTGGATTCTTTACCTCCTCCAATTGAAGCAATAAGAGCAGTAATACATGTTCCGATATTGGCACCAAATACGATGGCAATACCTGCATCTAGATGGAGCAGACCAGCTGTTAGAAATCCCATGGTGATACCAGTCATAGCGGTACTCGATTGAATAATAGCAGTAATGAAGGCTCCGGTTAAAATACTTAAGAGGATATTATCGTTGATGGAGAGAATATAGTTATTAATAAAAGGAAGAGCAGTTAATGGTTTGGCTAAAAGCTCAAAACCTTTCATTGCTGTAAACACAGAGGCGATTCCAAAGGTGACCATGCCGATACTTCTTAGCTTGATTGATTTAAAAAAGGTAAGAAATGCTCCGATTATGGCAAGTGGAACTAATACTTTATCAAGGTTGAACGTGATTAGTTCCGTTTTAAAGGTTGTTCCAATATTAGTACCCAAGATGATTCCAATTGATTGGGGAAACGTCATAATTTTAGTTGAAATCAGCCCGATTGTAATAACCATTACGGCAGAACTGCTCTGTAACAATGCAGTTACAAAGGTGCCTGTCACCATTCCTTTTAGTGGTGTACTTGTTAATTTTGTCAACCAGC
Source organism: Neobacillus vireti (assembly GCF_036962345.1). Taxonomy (GTDB): domain Bacteria; phylum Bacillota; class Bacilli; order Bacillales; family Cytobacillaceae; genus Neobacillus; species Neobacillus vireti_A. Next base: position 180,109 of record NZ_JBALNB010000010.1, on the reverse strand, counting down.
CTTTCAATTTATTCCCAGATAAATTAAATAACCCGAACCTTATTATCGTCATGCCAAAAATAAATAATAAAATAAATAAAATAAATAAAACTATGTATAGCATGTCCTTACCCCCTCTCTTCATTGTATGTCCTTCGAGGACGGACATGCCAAATTTAAGTGAGTCGTTCAAAAATTTGTAGTATTTACGAATAAAAATTTCAAAAGCTTAAATATCTCATAAGAAATACAGTTGACCTTGTTTCTTTGATATATTATAATTGCAAGGTACATGGATTGAATGTAAGTGTGTTGTGTTTCGGAGGGAGGGAAAGAGAATGTCTAAAACCGTCGTTAAGAAAAACGAATCGCTTGAAGATGCTCTTCGTCGCTTCAAACGTACAGTATCAAAAACTGGTACTTTACAAGAGGCAAGAAAGCGCGAATTCTACGAAAAGCCAAGTGTAAAGCGTAAGAAAAAGTCTGAAGCTGCAAGAAAACGTAAGTTCTAAGAGAGGGTGTAATTGATGAGTCTTCTCGAGCGTTTAAATAGTGACATGAAACAAGCGATGAAAAATAAGGAAAAAGACAAACTCACAACGATTCGGATGGTAAAAGCTTCATTGCAAAATGAAGCGATTAAGCTTGGAACAAAAGAACTTTCCGAAGATACTGAGTTAACAATCCTTTCTCGCGAAGTAAAGCAACGCAAAGATTCCCTCCATGAATTTGATAAAGCAGGTCGTCAAGATCTTGTTGATAAATTGCGTACAGAATTGGCTATCGTCGAACTGTATTTACCGAAGCAGCTTTCCGAAGAAGAGTTGTCAGAAATTGTTAAAGAAACAATCTCTGAAGTCGGTGCAAAATCAAAAGCGGATATGGGAAAAGTGATGGCTGCGATTATGCCTAAAGTAAAAGGTAAAGCAGACGGTTCACTTGTAAATAAATTTGTACAACAACACCTTTCATAATTATTCTGACAACCAAAACCGCGAGCGTATGCTTGCGGTTTTTAATTTTGTTGGGATTGAAACTTATATGGAAATGAAACGTATTACTGGTGTTAGAGGAAGGGAGGGTAACCATGATTGAGTTTCTCACAGACCCAATCGTTGTAACATTGTTATTAACCATTGCAGGGGCAGCAATTGTTTATGAGCTTTTTTCATCAAGGTTTGGTATATCAGGATTTATAGGATTGTTTGCATTACTTCTATTCTTTTATGGACATTTTCAAGCTGGTCTTGCTGGTTTCGGTACGATTATGTTATTTGCGCTTGGAATTATGCTTATTTTCTTGGAATTTTTTCTTCCAGGAGCCATTTCGGGTACACTGGGATTAGCTGCACTAATTGCTAGCCTGTTTTTAGCAGGAGAAAATCCATTGAGTATCGGAATATCCATTTTTATTTCTATATGCGTTTCAATTGCTTTGTTAATAGTTATGGTAAAGGTATTAGGTAAAAAAATCGTCTTATTTAATCGGATGATTCTGTTTGATGCAGCGAAGAAAGAGGATGGTTATGTCTCTAATGTGAATCGAACGGATTTAATAGGGAAACAAGGAATCGCATTGACAGTCTTAAGACCGTCAGGAACAGCAGTTATAAATAATGAAAGAATCGATGTTGTAACCGAAGGCGATTTCATTGACAAAAATGCTAAAATCAATGTGATCAAGGTTGAAGGAGTACGGATCGTAGTCAGAAAAGTAAATTAGTTATTAGGAGGTAAGTGCTGTGGAATTAACGAGTGGAAGTTTATTTATGATTGGAATAATCGTGGTAGCGTTAATTTTCCTTGGAATATTATTATCCTTTGTTCCGGTAATGCTTTGGATTTCAGCATTGGCTGCAGGGGTTAGAATTAGTATCTTTACATTAGTAGGGATGAGACTTAGACGGGTTACTCCGAGCAGAGTGGTGAATCCGCTTATTAAAGCGCATAAGGCTGGAATAAATGTAACAACGAACCAGCTTGAGAGTCACTACCTAGCAGGCGGGAACGTGGATCGAGTGGTCAATGCTTTAATTGCTGCCCATCGTGCAAACATAGAGTTATCATTTGAACGCTGTGCTGCAATTGATTTGGCTGGCCGTGATGTATTAGAAGCTGTACAAATGAGTGTTAACCCTAAAGTCATTGAAACACCCTTTATTGCAGGTGTTGCCATGAATGGTATTGAAGTAAAAGCCAAAGCGAGAATTACGGTAAGAGCAAACATTGATCGCCTAGTTGGTGGTGCCGGTGAAGATACTGTTGTCGCTCGTGTTGGGGAAGGGGTCATTTCAACGATTGGTTCATCTGAAGACCATAGTAAAGTACTCGAGAGCCCTGAACTGATTTCGCAAACAGTCTTAGCTAAAGGATTAGATTCTGGTACCGCCTTTGAAATTCTATCAATTGATATTGCCGATGTTGATTTAGGTAGAAATATCGGTGCTGAACTGCAAACGGAACAAGCGGAAGCAGATAAGAAAATTGCCCAAGCAAAAGCGGAAGAGCGCAGGGCTATGGCTGTTGCTTCGGAGCAGGAAATGAAGGCAAGAGTAGAAGAAATGAGAGCTAAGGTTGTTGAGGCAGAGGCAGAGGTGCCGCTAGCCCTGGCAGAAGCATTGAAATCCGGCAATATTAGTGTCATGGAATATATGAACTATAAAAATATTTCGGCAGATACGGATATGCGTGGATCGATAGGAAAGATGACGGGTGAGAAAAAAGATGACCAGTAATCTTCCTTAGAAGGAGGTTGAGGCATGGAAACCATATTATTTTTAATTATCGCTGGTATTCTTTCAACCCTTTTCGGGAAATCGAAGGGTAAAGGTAACGGGCCGACAAAACCTTTCACGGCAAAAGGATTTGATGATTTTCGCACTAGGGTTGAACAACAAATGGGGGGATTCCCCAGAAAAACAGAACCAATTTCTACTGGTGAGCCCGTGTTGCAGAAACTTCAAAATATAGAGGAAACATATCAACAAATGAAATCTGTTTCACCAAGCAGGCCTGTAGAGCCTGTTAAGCCCATTACAGCCTCAAGATTGGAAGTTAAAACAGAGGATAATACATTAGAAAAACCAGATGAAAAAACGATCATTAATGGGATTATTTGGGCGGAAATCTTAGGTGAGCCGCGAGCTAAAAAACCGTACATTCCAAGAAAAGGCTAAATTAATTATTTCAAATCGTACGCATTAAAAGAAAAAGAAGTGCTAGAACCTTCCTTCATTTCATAAAATTGAGATGAAAGGGGGTTCTTTTTTTATGGCAAAAAAATGGGGCCTGCGTGTCCGGAACTGGATGGCACAAAAAATGGATCTTCCTCAAGATGTCATGATGGATTTACCCCGTATTACAATGATAGGGCAAATCCATATATATATAGAGAATCACAGGGGTTTGATTACCTTTACAGATAAAGAATTACGTCTCTTGTTAAAACAGGGCCAATTGCAAATAAAAGGGAAATCTTTCGTGATAAAGACCATTTTACCTGAAGAGATTTTGCTTGAAGGAAAAATTGATCAGGTCCTTTATATAAATGAAAATCCAGGAGGAGCAAAATGAAAAACCAATGGATCGAATTTTTAACTGGCAGGGTAACTGTTAAAGTATCTGGAAGAGGTATAGAAAGATTTTTAAATGTCCTAACTCGTAATGGCTTAATGATTTGGAATGTGAAAAGACATGGGACGGAAACGATCACCTTTACGATGAGACTTGCTGACGCGTTGAAAATAAGACATTACGCAAGAGAGAGGGAATGCTCCATTTCGTTTTTAAAAAGGGCAGGAATGCCTTTTTTATTTAAGCGATTATTGAAAAATAGCGGGTTTATTGCTGGAGCCCTCTTATTTTTCTTACTTATCATGTTCTTATCCAACGTTATTTGGGGAATCGATATCAAAGGAGCAAAGCCTGCAACGGAGTATCAGATTCGCAAAGAATTGGACAAGATGGGGGTAAAGGTAGGTAAAATTCAATTTTTTGTTGATAATGTAGAAGGAATTCAAAGGGAATTGACCAATAAAATCGGCAGCCTCACCTGGGTTGGTGTGGAATTAAAAGGGACAACCTACCAGCTTCAAGTGGTTGAGAAGAAGGAGCCCGAAAAGCCTGAACAACTGGAGCCTAGAAACCTTGTTGCAAAAAAGAAGGCCATTATTGCTTCCATGTTTGTAGAAACGGGACAGAAGGTTGTCGATATTAATGACCATGTGGAGGCAGGGCAATTACTCGTTTCGGGTGTCATAGGTCAGGAAGGGCAAACACAGCAAGTAGCAGCAGTGGGTGAGGTTTGGGGGGAAACATGGTATAAAAGCCATGTGGAATTGCCGCTAATAACCAATTTCTTTGTATTCAACGGTCAAGAAAAGCAAAAACATTCTCTCATTATCGGCAATCTAGAGATTCCAATTTGGGGATTTGGAGATCCGGAATTTAAAGAATATGAGGCAGAAAAGAATATAAAGAAGATAAATTTTCTTAAATGGGAGCTGCCAATATCATTTAGCAATGAAACATTACGGGCCCGTGAAGAGACAACTCGGACATATAGTACCAAGGAAGCTGAAAAAATTGCTTTGGAATTAGCAAAAAATAAAATAAAAACCGGATTGGATGAAGAAGCTATAATCAAAGATGAAAAAATTTTACACAAAGAGTTGAAAAATGGTAAAGTTATCCTAGATATTCATTTTAAGATAATCGAAAATATTGCGGTTGGACAACCAATACCTAAGGAGACTCCTGAATGACAGTTAAGCTTAAAACAATAAATGTGCAACTAGAAAATCCAAACGAGGCGATTGCTCTCCTGGGCAACGCAGATGCCAATATAAAAATAATAGAAGAAGAGCTTGAAGTATCTATTGTCACCCGTGGCGAATCGGTCAGTTTATCAGGTGAAGAGGAAAAGGTAGTACTTGCTAGTCAAATTCTTGATAAGCTTATTTTTGTAATCCGAAAGGGTGTAACCATCAGCCAAAGGGATGTCTTGTCAGCGATTCAAATGGCTCAAAAAGGAACACTTGATTACTTTACGAATCTTTATGACGAAGAAATTGCAAAAAACGTAAAAGGAAAAACTATTCGAATTAAAACACTTGGACAAAGACAATATGTGATGGCCATCCGCCAAAATGACTTGGTATTTGGAATTGGGCCGGCCGGAACAGGCAAAACATATTTAGCCGTTGTAATGGCGGTCAATGCGTTAAAAAACGGACAAGTAAATAAGATTATTTTAACCAGGCCGGCAGTCGAGGCAGGAGAAAGCCTTGGTTTTTTACCAGGTGATCTAAAAGAGAAGGTGGATCCTTATTTACGCCCTCTATATGATGCACTGAACGATATACTCGGTTCAGAACACACTCAAAGATTAATTGAGCGCGGAACAATTGAAATTGCGCCGCTTGCCTATATGAGGGGCCGGACATTAGACGATGCCTTTGTAATATTAGATGAGGCACAAAATACTACCCATGCGCAAATGAAGATGTTTCTAACACGCCTTGGCTTTGGTTCAAAAATGGTTATTACTGGGGACCAAACGCAAATTGATTTACCGAAAGGTGCAAAGTCAGGCCTAATAGCAGCAGAAAAAATATTATTGGGTGTCAATGGAATTTCCTTTATTTTCTTAGAACAAAGTGACGTTGTCAGACATCCATTAGTGGGCAGAATCATTGAGGCATATGAAAAGAAACCACTCCCAAATTAAAGTAATAAATGAGGGATAAACCGCTTAATCGGTTTATCCCTTTGCCATGTATTCCTATTAAATACTTTGAAAAAGTCCGCTCTGCTAATAGAAGGTGAAACTTCAGGAAAAAACTGTTATCATTTTACTAAGCAGATTTACATAAGTGACAAAGGTTTATTTTTGGTGCTTTTGGGGGGAATAGGGTTGAAAAAAATACAGCAGTATTTAATGCAAATAAAAAAGCTTCTCGATTATACCTTCTTCAGAGTGGTAGTTTTTGTGGTTCTAGGAGTCATATTATTTTCCTCATTGTATGGGAATGTAAAGCCCGAGAAGCTTGATATAAGTCTGTTAACAGTAGCGGAGAAGACCATTCGTTCACCGGCAACCGTTGAAGATAAAATTAGTACCGAAAAAAAGCGGCAAGAAGCATTGGATCATGTGCAGGACGTTTATACATTAAAAAAAGAATATTCCTCCAATCAGGTAGATTTAATAACCTCTATTTTTGACTCTGCTTCTGAAGTGAATAAAGAAATAAAGGATACTGCGGAAAAACAGAGCCCAATCGATGAAGACCCTTTAGGGTTTGTCGTACCAACGGTTGAAGAAGAAGTAACCATGCTTAAAGAGAAATTAACGGATCGTGTCACAAAGGACCTATCTGAACGTGTGTTTACCGCACTTGTACAAGCCAGTAATGATGAATTATCAATTGCTAAAGACTTAACGGTAACGGCTATTAACAATGTAATGAACAAACGAATTTCAGCGGATGATGTTGAAAATGCAAAAAAGACTTTAGAAGAAGAATTAAAGTTTACCACATTGAATGGTGATTTAAAGAATGCCTCCATTGAATTAGGCCGATACGCTGTCATTCAAAATGAGTTTTATGATCCGGAAGCAACGGAAGAACTGCGAAAACAAGCAGGTGAATCAGTTGAACCAGTAAAAATTCTACAAGGTCAAATTATTGTCGAAGAAGGTAAATTAATCCGACAAGAAGAATATCGACAACTTGAATTAGTTGGTTTATTGGATAATAAACAATCTTATAAACCTTTTATTGGATTGATAATCCTGCTAGCAATTATATTGAGCTCTATTTATTTTTATTTTTATCAGGTAAAGGAGCAGCCAGAGAAGAGGCAGACGAATTTTCTATTGTTTGTAATTATTTTTCTCCTGACGTTTTTTATCCTGAAAATCATCAGTATGCTGCAAATTTTTAATTACTCGGGTATTGGTTACTTATTTCCTGCGGCTATGGGCGGGATGTTGTTAAAAATATTAATAGATGAGAAACTAGCGATTCTTTCATCGATCATTTTATCTATTTTTGGAAGTGTACTATTTAATGAAGGGGTTTCTGGTACGCTTAACTTTTCTGTCGGAATTTATATTCTGTTTAGTGCTCTTGCAGGTGTACTCTTTTTAAGCAATCAGAATCAGCGATCAAAAATCCTGCAGGCAGGCTCTTTTACTGCGGCTGTGAATCTATTTACAATTTGGGCACTTATGTTTTTGCCAAATGGACAATTTTCTGGGTTGGAATATGGGTATTATATCTTAACAGCCATCTTCTCAGGAATCAGTTCTGCTGTACTGACGATGGGGCTATTACCATTATTTGAAACAAGCTTTGGTATTCTATCCACAATGAAATTGATAGAGCTGTCGAGTCCTAATCATCCACTTCTAAGGAAAATTCTAATGGAAGCACCAGGAACCTACCACCATAGTGTGATGGTGGCCAATCTTGCGGAGGCTGCCTGCGAGGCAATTGGGGCAAATGGATTGTTAGCAAGAGTAGGGTGTTATTACCACGATATTGGTAAAACAAAACGACCAAACTTTTTTATCGAAAATCAAATGCATCTTGAAAATCCACATGATCGCATACAGCCTGATAAAAGTGCTAATATTATTATTTCACATGTAACCGATGGGGCCGCTATCTTAAAGAAATACAATATGCCAAAGGAAATCATCCATATTGCCGAGCAGCACCATGGTACTACCTTGCTGAAATACTTTTATCATAAGGCTGCACAAGCTGGAGAAGAGGTTAAGGAAGAGGATTACCGGTATCCGGGTCCGAAGGCACAATCGAAAGAATCAGCCATTGTCGGTATTGCTGACAGTGTGGAGGCTGCTGTAAGATCCCTTAGTCAGCCAACTCCTGAAACCATTGAGACACTGGTAAAAAAGATTGTTGCGGATCGTCTTCAGGATGGGCAATTAAATGAATGTGACTTAACTTTGAAAGAATTAGAGACTGTCACCCACTCTTTTTGTGAAACCTTAAAAGGAATATTCCACTCCAGGATTGAATATCCAGAAATGACAAAGAAGGTGCAAGAATGAACAAATTGATGATTGATTTAGTTGATGAAACCAATCAGCTGTCGAATGAACAAATGGAAGAAATTGAAAAGCTGTTAAACTTTGCTGCAGATCAAGAACAAGTGGATGATCAAAGTGAAGTATCTGTGACGTTTGTTTCCAATGAAAGAATTCATGAAATTAACCGTGAATACAGAGATAAAGACGCTCCTACGGATGTTATTTCATTTGCAATGGAAGAGCTGGGAGAGGGAGAAATTGAATTGATAGGAGCTGAGATTCCTCGAATATTGGGGGATATAATCGTTTCCATACCGAAGGCAGAAGAACAGGCAAAAGAGTATGGACATTCATTTAATCGAGAGCTGGGCTTTTTGTGTGTGCATGGTTTCCTCCATCTTTTAGGATATGACCATATGGAAAAAGCGGAGGAAGAAAAAATGTTTTCGCGACAGAAGGAAATTTTAGATGAATATGGACTCACACGATAAAGCAGTTTCATTATTGAAATCTTTTTCTTATGCTCTGACAGGCATAAAGACTGCCCTTTGGACAGAAAGAAATATGCGTATCCATTTATTGGTTTCGATAGGTGTAATTTGCTGCTCGTATTTTTTTTCAATAAGTAAACTAGAATGGTTATTTGTCATTGTTGCAATTGGCGGAATTTTTTCTTTAGAATTACTAAATACAGCAATCGAGCGAGTAGTGGATTTGATTACAGAAGAGTATCATCCCCTTGCTAAACAAGCAAAAGATTTAGCTGCCGGTGCTGTTTTTATTTACGCGCTCACTGCAGTAATCATTGGGGTAATCATCTTTGTACCTCATATTCTAAGATGGGTATTAACAGTTTATTTTATTGCAATTTGAAATGGAATTGTAAATCCGGTACAATAATTTATCAACTAGTAGCTGAAAAAGGTAAATTAGTTGACTTTTGAGAAAATTCAAATTTATTTATTACTTTTTCGCTACAAGTGATGATTTTGTGACATTTTTAGGGTAAAATAAAGAAAGCGGCAGAATAATTGCTGGAAGGGAAGATTGAACTTTTGAACATCGAGAAATTAATCGAAGAATCAAAGAAAGCAAGAGAAAAAGCATATATTCCATATTCTAAATTTGGGGTAGGAGCAGCTTTATTAACAACAGATGGAAAAGTATATCATGGATGTAATATAGAAAATGCCGCTTATAGCATGTGCAATTGCGCGGAACGTACTGCAATATTTAGTGCGTATTCTCAAGGTGATCGAGATTTTAAAATGCTTGCCGTTGTCGCTGATACCGATCGTCCCTGCTCACCATGTGGAGCATGCCGTCAGGTAATCTCGGAACTGTGTCCTGGGGACATGAAGGTCGTTCTAACCAACTTAAAAGGTGAAACATTAGAAACTACTGTTGCTGAGTTACTTCCAGGTGCCTTTACTATGGAGGATTTACATGCTGAGTAATGAAAATAAAGGATTTAAATCTGGTTTTATTTCAATTATAGGACGCCCAAATGTAGGAAAGTCAACATTTCTAAACCGAGTTATTGGTCAGAAAATTGCTATTATGAGCGATAAACCTCAGACAACTCGTAATAAAATTCAGGGTGTATTAACATTAAACGATACCCAAATGGTTTTTATAGATACACCAGGGATTCATAAGCCGAAGCATAAACTTGGCGATTTTATGATGAAGGTTGCCCAAAACACATTAAAAGAAGTTGATTTAATCCTATTTATGGTAAATGCTGAGGAAGGCTTTGGGCGTGGAGAAGAATTTATTCTGGAAAAATTTCAAACCGTTAACACACCAATCTTTCTTGTTATAAATAAAATTGACCAAATACACCCAGATGAATTATTACCGCTTATTGAATCTTATAAAGATAAATATCACTTTAAAGAAATTGTTCCTATATCCGCACTTGAGGGGAATAATGTTGAGAGATTACTTGAACAAATTAAAGTCTATTTACCGGAGGGACCCCAGTATTATCCGGCAGATCAGGTAACCGATCACCCAGAAAGATTTATTATCACCGAGTTAATTCGAGAAAAAGCGCTGCACTTAACACGTGAAGAAATTCCTCACTCGCTTGCCGTAGTACTTGATAAAATGGAACGGCAAAAGGGAAAGGATATCATCCATGTTATGGCTACAGTTATTGTGGAGAGAGACTCTCAAAAAGGCATCATTATTGGAAAACAAGGAAGTATGCTCAAAGAAATCGGGAAGCGCGCCCGAGTGGATATTGAGAATCTTCTAGGATCAAAAGTTTTCTTAGAACTTTGGGTTAAAGTTCAAAAGGATTGGCGAAATAAAATGTCCCAACTGCGCGATTTTGGCTTTAACGAAGATGAATACTAATACGTGCTGTCTAGCTACAGCGCCTAGCCCCTCTATGGTCATAAGCCAATCCGTCATGAAGGTTAAAAAGCAACCTTCCTGCCGGCTCGTCTTATGCTTGTCGAGGCTGTACACTAAGGAAAGCTCCTTAGGATAATCATCGCAGGAACAAGCTGCTTTTTGCTTGTTCCGAAGGCGCTTCCGCTTTTCTATATACACCCTAAATAACCTATTAACTTTCTTGTGAAATTATGCATGGACAACATTAACAATATTTTCGTCTTATGATTTTTGCTTAGGCAGGCTATGATAATTGTAAGGTTTGGGATTCTTAAAATGGCTAGTCTAAATCATGAAAGGTGGGGTTTTCGATGATGGATTTTACGTGGAAAGTATTCCTACAGACAGGCAATATTGACACTTATCTTCTCTTTAAAGAGCTCGAGAAGGAAAACCAAGAAATACCCGGAAATCAGAATGAAGATCTAGCGCAAATGGATTTTCCCGTTTCATAAGTTTGTCTAATGTATCGGGATGGTGACAGCTATGCTTCAAAAATGCGAAGGCATCGTCATTAGGACTACAGATTATGGTGAAACCAATAAAATTATTACTCTTTATACAAGAGAGTGGGGAAAGATCGGCGTTATGGCAAGAGGGGCTAAAAAGCCAACCAGCCGTCTTTCCTCCATTACCCAGCTTTTTACTCACGGGTATTTTTTAGTCCAAAGAAGCAGTGGACTAGGCAGTGTTCAACAGGGAGAAATGATTACCAGCTTTCGGGCAATAGGTGAAGATATATTTTTAACTGCCTATGCTAGTTATATCGTTGAATTAACAGATAAATCTACTGACGATAAAAAACCAAACCCATTTCATTTCGAACTGCTTTTTCAAACTCTTAATTATATGAATGAAGGATATGATCCAGATATCCTAACTAATATTTATGAAATGAAAATGCTAAATGTGCTGGGATTGTATCCCACATTAAACCAATGTTCCGTTTGCGGCAGCACAGACGGACTTTTTTCTTTTTCCATCCGTGAAGGTGGGTTTATATGTCAACGGTGTTTGGGCAAAGATCCATACCATTATAAATTATCGCCATCATCTGTAAAATTATTACGTTTATTTTATTATTTTGATCTGTCGAGATTAGGTAATATCTCCGTAAAACAGGAAACCAAGGATGAATTAAAAACCATCATTTCTGCTTACTATGAAGAATATTCAGGACTTTATTTAAAATCTAAAAAATTTCTTCAGTCAATGGAAAAATTTCGAAATCAATTTTAGGAGTTTATTGACTTTTATTTTAGATTTCGATAATATGTGATGTAATAATATAGTTGCTATGATGGAAAAGAGTACTTAGCAAGTTACTATAAAAGCGAACCTAGGATGGTGTAAGCTAGGGTATAGGGCACTAAGGAAGGCGTTCTTGAGCAAATTAATGTGTTTAACACATAAAAGAGGCTGCTTTTAGAGCGGCAAATAGGGTGGAACCGCGGGTAACTCTCGTCCCTATGCTTAATTTAAGCATAGGGATGGGAGTTTTTTATTTTATTAAGGAGGAGTAACAGAAATGAAAGTATCAATGGAGCAAATAGTTTCTCATGCAAAACACAGAGGTTTTATATTTCCAGGATCAGAAATCTACGGTGGTCTGGCTAATACATGGGACTACGGCCCTTTAGGAGTCGAATTTAAAAACAACATAAAGCAAGCTTGGTGGAAGAAGTTTGTGCAAGAGTCACCATACAATGTTGGACTAGATGCAAGTATCTTAATGAATCCAAGGACATGGGAAGCATCCGGACATATCGGTAACTTCAATGATCCAATGATGGATTGTAAAAACTGTAAAGCTAGACATCGTGCCGATAAGCTGATCGAAAATGCTTTAGATGAAAAGGGAGTAGAGATGATTGTTGATGGGCTTCCATTTGATAAGATGGAAGAGCTGGTAAAAGAACATAATATTGCCTGTCCTGACTGTGGCAGTCATGATTTTACCGGCATTCGTCAGTTCAATTTAATGTTCAAAACGTTCCAAGGAGTAACGGAGTCTAGTGCCAATGAAATTTTCCTGCGCCCTGAAACAGCACAAGGTATTTTTGTAAACTTTAAAAATGTGCAACGTACAATGAGAAAGAAATTACCTTTTGGTATTGCGCAAATCGGAAAAAGTTTCCGTAATGAAATCACTCCTGGAAATTTCACTTTCCGTACCCGTGAATTTGAACAAATGGAGCTTGAGTTTTTCTGTAAGCCGGGCGAAGAGCTTACATGGTTTGATTACTGGAAGAACTTTGCTGAGAAATGGCTTCATTCATTAGGGTTAAATAAGGAGAATTTAAGATTACGCGATCATTCAGAAGATGAACTTTCTCATTATAGTAATGCAACTACTGACTTTGAATATAAATTCCCATTTGGATGGGGAGAACTTTGGGGAGTAGCTTCACGGACAGACTATGATTTGAAGCAGCATATGCAATTCTCTGGAGAAGATTTCAACTACATCGACCCAGAGACAAATGAAAGATATATACCTTACTGTATCGAGCCTTCACTTGGTGCTGACCGGGTAACATTGGCATTTTTAATTGATGCATATGACGAAGAACAACTTGAAGATGGAACTTCTAGAACCGTTATGCACTTCCATCCTGCACTGGCACCATTTAAAGCAGCAATTCTGCCATTATCGAAAAAACTTTCTGAAGAAGCTAGAGAAGTTTATGAAACATTGGCAAAGCATTTTTCTGTAGACTATGATGAAGCAGGATCAATCGGAAAACGTTACCGCAGGCATGATGAAATCGGGACACCATTCTGTATTACCTTTGATTTTGATTCTAAAGAAGATAAAATGGTAACAATTAGAGACCGTGACACCATGGAACAAACTCGAGTTCCAATCGCCCAATTAGTTTCCTTTATTCAAGAAAAGATCATGTTTTAAAGTTTAAAATCAGAGGTGCGGCGGATCGAACCGCATCTCTAACAAATGTTTAAATATGGTGGTGAGAAAAATAGAACTGACCAAACGCCAAGAACATATCATTGAGATTGTGAAGGAGCATGGACCAATTACTGGGGAGAGTATTGCTGAACAACTTAACCTAACTAGAGCTACTTTGAGACCGGATTTATCGATCTTAACAATGGCTGGATTTTTAGATGCAAGGCCTCGGGTCGGGTATTTTTATACTGGGAAATCAGGGACTGCGCTTTTAACTGAAAGCCTTCAGAAGATACTTGTGAGAGATTATAATTCCATTCCTATCATTGTGAAGGAAAATGTTTCGGTATATGACGCAATTTGTACAATGTTCCTTGAGGATGTGGGAACATTATTTGTTGTAGACCAAAACTCACTTTTGGTTGGTGTGTTATCACGAAAGGATTTGCTCCGAGCGAGCATTGGAAAACAAGAACTAACTGCACTGCCAATCAACATTATTATGACGAGAATGCCGAATATAACAATGTGTGAAATGGATGACTCATTAATTGATGTTGCAAAATTATTAATTGAAAAACAAATCGATGCCTTACCAGTTGTAAGACAATCAGAAAATGGATATGAAGTAATTGGCAGAATAACTAAAACAAATATCACAAAAGCATTTGTTGCCTTGGGGAATGAGTGATAGGACAACATCCCAAGGACTCCGACGTAGACATTAATAAAAGTATTTTCCAGAGGAGCTGTTGAGGAAGAATGATTACGCCTGTCATATATGTGGTATCTGATTCAGTGGGGGAAACAGCTGAATTAGTTACAAAAGCGGCAATCAGCCAGTTTAATGGGTCAGGGATGACGTTGAAAAGATTTCCTTATGTGGAGGATAAAGAACACATTGATGAAGTTATTTCGCTCGTTACGATGGACCATGCGATGATTGCTTTTACATTAGTAAAACCAGATATGCGTGTTTACATGAAGGAAAAAGCAGATGAAGCAGGAATATATGCAGTTGATTTAATCGGTCCAATTATGGATCAAATTCAAATCTTCAGCGGGAAAACCCCTTTGTGCGAACCCGGATTGGTAAGAAAACTAGATGAGGATTATTTTAAAAAAGTAGAGGCCATTGAGTTTGCAGTTAAATATGATGATGGTCGTGACCCCAGAGGAATATTAAAAGCGGATATTGTCCTAATTGGAGTATCTAGAACCTCAAAAACTCCTTTGTCACAATACCTAGCTTTAAAACGTTTAAAAGTTGCCAATGTACCTCTTGTACCAGAAGTGGATCCACCTGAGGAATTATACAAAGTTCCTGCAGAAAAATGCTTTGGACTAAAAATCAGCCCTCAAAAACTAAATAACATAAGAAGAGAACGGTTGATTTCCTTAGGGTTAAATGATCAGGCCAGCTATGCAAATATAGAAAGAATTCGTGATGAGTTAACCTTCTTTGAAAAAATAGTAAATAAAATTCATTGTCCGGTTATAGATGTAACCAATAAGGCAGTAGAAGAAACAGCCAATGTTATCTTAAATTACGTTCATAAAAGAAGAGCTTAGCACATAATCTTAGATTATGTGTTTTCTAATGAATGAAAAAAGTATGGAAATGTCTAAAAGAATGTACTATAATAAAAAATTGTGATAAAAATGAATCTTTTAGGTTTAGACTTGCATGTATACGAATAAACTATTTATTGTTAGATGTCAAGGGAACCTTCAGAAAAAAATTCGACAATTACCTTTACTTTGAAAAGTTATCACTTTAAAGAAGGAATATGCGGAGTGATGTAGAATTATTACTATACAAAAGGCATTCCAACTATTTTTGTCGATGGTGTTTCATACCAGTTAAAGAGGAAAATGTCGAATTTCCTACTACATTTTCCTTGAAAGTTCTTTTTATCGCTTCTTGTGATCCCCATGGAAACAATAAAACTACATATGCGAATGCAACATGGAAAAATGTTGATTCCAGAAAAGAAGCTTTGGACTTATTCATCATGAACCATACTACAAAGGGGGATATTACTGTTACACAGAATATTGGACTTGCTTTCTGATGATCAAAGAAAATTAGTGAGGAAATCAACAAAATTTTTGTCGAAAAATGCAGGAATTTAGATTTCTTTGAAGAATAAGTACAATTGGAGATGTTTTCATGGCAGAACGGATTGCCGAAGAAAAAATCAATCAAATTCGTCAGTCTGTTGATATAGTTGAATTAATTAGTGAATATGTTCAACTAAAAAAGCAAGGACGAAATTACTTCGGATTGTGTCCTTTCCATGGAGAAAACTCCCCATCTTTTTCCGTCTCTATCGATAAGCAAATTTACCATTGCTTTGGCTGTGGAGCGGGAGGAAATGTTTTCTCATTTTTAATGGAGCTAGAAGGAATTTCCTTTCTAGAAGCTGCCGTTAAATTAGCTGAAAAGGCTAATATTGATTTACAAGTAAACTTCTCAAGTAATGGGAAGGGGAAGAGTGTTTCTCCAGAAATACAGTCTATGCTTGACGCGCATGAGCTCTTACAGAAATTTTACCATCACTTATTAGTAAACACAAAAGATGGCCAACATGCCCTAGAGTATTTGCTGAACAGAGGATTTACCCGAGAATCGATTGATAAATTTCAGATTGGTTATTCATTAAATTCATGGGATTTTGTATACAAATTTCTTACCAAGAGAGACTTTTCTCCAGAATTGATGGAACAAGCGGGCCTAATTATCAAACGAGAAAGGGATGGAACTTATTTTGATCGATTTCGAGATCGAATTATGTTCCCAATTTTTGACCGAAATGGAAAAACGATTGCTTTTTCAGGGAGAGCGCTAGGGGCAGATGAGCCCAAATATTTAAATAGTCCTGAAACGGTTATCTTTAATAAAAGTAAAATTTTATATAATTTTCATTTGGCCAAACCGAATATTCGAAAATTGCAGCAAGCTGTTCTTTTTGAAGGTTTTGCTGATGTTATTGCTGCTGATCGATCTGGTGTGGAAAATGGGATTGCTACAATGGGTACTTCCTTGACAGAAGAGCATATAACCTTAATCCGGCAAAATACCCAGTCCATAACAATCTGTTTTGATTCAGACAAGGCGGGAATAGAAGCCGCTTATAGAGCTGGTAATATGCTAATGGAAGCTGGATGTACCATTAAAGTTGCCATGATGTCAGATGGACTTGATCCAGACGAATATATAAAAAAAAATGGCCCAGAAAAGTTTCGTAATGAAGTTATAAGTGCAAGTCTTACCTGGATGGCATTCAAATTTCTTTATTTTCGTAGAGGAAAAAATCTTCAAATTGAAGGAGATCGGCTTGCCTATATCGAAACTATACTTAGAGAAATAAGTAAATTGACAAAAGCTGTAGAAAAAGATCATTATTTGCGTCAGCTTGCCTCAGAGTTTTCTATTTCTTTAGAAGCATTACAGCAACAGCTAAAACAAATTTTCTTTACAGAAAAAAGAAAATCAAGTGGTCAAACACAGCCGGTCAAACAGCCAAGTATGATTGTAAAACCGGAGAAAAGATTACCAAAGGCACATTTTACAGCTGAACGGTGTTTAATTGCCCATATGCTAAAAGATAGGGATACAGCTTATAAGGTTCAGGACTTATTACAGGGGAACATGTTTAACACTGATGAACATCAGGCAATAATAACATATCTAATTGGTTTTTACGAAGAGCATATGAATCCTGATACTAGTGCATTTTTAACCTACATTCAAGATAGCAATCTTAGAAGAATAGTCGCTGATATTGAAATGATGTCAGTAAATGACGAATTGAGCAATCAAGAATTAAATGATTATATCAAACAGGTGTTGAATTATCAAAAAATGTTAAAGATAAAAGAAAAAGAAGTGGAACTGAAAGAAGCAGAGCGGCAAAGTGATTATAGCAAAGCAGCTGCAATTGCTACTGAAATCAATCAATTGCGTAAATCGCTATAGATTCCATTTTAATGTCTTTGATTCTGGAAGGAGGGGGACATATGGCTGAAAAATCAGCCCGTTCAAAAGAGGCCGAGAACGAATTGACCTTTGAACAAGTAAAAGAACAGTTAACGGTACTGGGTAAAAAAACCGGAGTCCTTGCCTACGATGATATTGCGGAAAGAATGGCAAATTTTGATTTAGAATCCGACCAAATGGATGAATTTTATGAATTTCTTGGTGATCAAGGAATTGAATTAGTAGGAGAAAGTGACGAGGAAGATCCAAATCCTAAGCAATTAGCAAAAGGCGATGACGATGAGTTTGATTTAAACGATCTTAGCGTTCCTCCTGGAGTTAAGATAAACGATCCTGTTCGTATGTATTTAAAAGAAATTGGGCGTGTAGATTTACTTTCTGCTGAAGAAGAAATAAAACTGGCTAACCGAATTGAGGAAGGCGATGAAGAAGCAAAACGACGTCTTGCTGAAGCAAACCTCAGGCTTGTAGTTAGTATTGCCAAACGATATGTTGGCCGCGGTATGTTATTTCTTGATCTCATTCAAGAAGGTAATATGGGACTCATCAAAGCTGTTGAAAAATTTGATTATCGTAAAGGCTTTAAATTTAGTACGTATGCTACTTGGTGGATACGTCAAGCTATCACTAGAGCTATTGCTGACCAAGCTAGAACCATTCGTATCCCAGTGCATATGGTCGAAACCATTAATAAACTTATCCGTGTACAGAGACAATTACTTCAGGACCTAGGCCGCGAACCTACACCAGAAGAAATTGGCGAAGATATGGATTTAACACCAGATAAGGTTAGAGAAATTCTAAAAATCGCGCAAGAGCCTGTCTCTCTTGAAACTCCTATAGGAGAAGAAGATGATTCACACCTTGGTGATTTTATCGAGGACCAAGACGCAACCTCGCCTTCTGAGCATGCTGCCTATGAATTATTAAAAGAGCAGTTGGAAGATGTCCTAGATACCCTAACAGACCGTGAAGAAAACGTTCTTCGCTTACGCTTTGGATTGGATGACGGACGTACCCGTACTCTAGAAGAGGTTGGAAAAGTATTTGGTGTTACCCGTGAACGTATCAGACAAATTGAAGCAAAGGCACTGCGTAAATTACGCCATCCAAGTCGCAGCAAACGCCTAAAAGACTTCTTAGAATAAAAAACGAAAGATGGTTTACTTCTTACGAGAGGTAAACTATTTTTTTGTCTAGCCCCGGATGAGCACCTTGTACTCCAACTGGAAATGTAAGCACTTTCGGTATTTGTATTTATTTTACTGAATTGTTTTACAGTTTGCAAATAGGTAAAAGTATTCTTTTTGTTTTTTATCACAAATTATTTTGGGAATAAAGCGTTATTTCTTTGGAAATCCACAATCTTTCATATGTGGCAGCAGGAAATTTGTATTCAAAAATAACTAAAAATATTTTTAAGTATTTTTATGAAGGAAGCTTGTTGAAAGATGTGCTTTTTTATGCTTTCGGAATTTTTGAGAATGTCCCTTGAAATCACAGAAAGGTTTTTGCCAGTTAAATTGGTTGTAAAGGGATGATTAGGGAAGAATACAAAGGCTGACTCCTTATATGATTTAGTCTTTTTAGGCATTTTTCTAAATATTATCGCGACAAAATAAGTTTAGGGCTTTTCCTTCTTACGTTTTTAAAGTAAAATAGTAATTGTTTGTAGAAGACTATTTCATTTACAGTTGTACGTACATAAGGGAGGTTAAATCATGAATCGAAATCCGGTAATGGGGTACATCCTAATCTTTGTATTTGGTATCGGACTAATGTTCTTATTGTCTTTTAAAGGCCTCGGGGATATGGATGAGCTTGCCAAGGAAAAAGAAGGCGGTACAGAGACAGAACAGGTTGTAAGGGCACCTGAAGATATTTACAAGTCATGTGTAAGCTGCCACGGTGACGCATATCAAGGTGGAATGGGTCCTGCTCTAAAAGGTGTTGGAGATAGGTTATCCAAAGATGAAATCATTGAAGTCGTTACAAAGGGCAGAGGAGCTATGCCAGGCGGCATGGTTAAACCTGAAGAATCAGAAGCCATGGCTGAATGGTTAGCAAATATTAAATAATTTTTTTCTGAAAAGGTCCTTTGCTTCTGTAAAGGACTTTTTTTATACTGGATGTAATTATATAGGCTCTTTTCTTAAACTTTGTTGCTATTTGGAAACAAAATTTAATAATTATGCCAGCTTATGCAGGAAAGAGATAATTTTATTAGAAAAGAGCAGCAAACTAAATTTTAACGTGCAAAATAACTATTTCCACGTTAAAATCGGCTTTAGGATTTTAACAATAAACATTACATACCAACCAAAATAAAAAAGTGGTGAAAGATGTGAATACGGATAAATTATCAGTTCGGTTACAAACGGTAGCAAAATATGTCCCTAAAGAATCTAGACTTGCGGACATAGGCTCCGATCATGCATATTTACCAAGTTATCTAGTAAAAAACGGACAAATCTCCTTTGGAATCGCTGGAGAAGTTGCAAAAGGTCCCTTCCAGTCTGCTGAAAAAAATGTACAGGCAGAAGGTCTAACAGGAAGGATATCAGTACGAATGGGAGATGGCCTGGAAGTAATTCAGCCTGGCGAAGTGGACTGTATTACTATTGCTGGAATGGGTGGGAGTCTTATTGCCAGTATATTAGAAAGTGGAAATGAAAAGCTAGGTTCGGTAAAACGTCTTGTGTTACAGCCCAATATTAACGCAATTGCGATTCGCAGTTGGTTAGTCGAACATAATTGGGAACTGATTGCAGAGGAAATCATTGAAGAAGATAACAAGATTTATGAAATTTTAGTGGCAGAAAAGGGAGATCCTTTAAAACCTTATCGTGACATACGATTCGAAACTGGTCTTCTGGTTGGACCTTTCCTTCTTCACAGAAAAGAAGAGGCATTTAACAAGAAATGGAGTTTAGAAAAGAAAAATTGGAATCGGATTTATAAGCAGCTTGAAAGTGCGGCTCCGTCAGCTGAAACGGAGGAGAAAAAACAGGAGCTGTTGCAGAAAATTACTCTTATCGAGGGGGTATTGGTAAATGAAGACAGCCAATGGACATGAGATCATCCAGCTATTCGAACAGTTTTCACCAAAAGGTCTTGCAATGGAAGGCGATAAAATAGGCTTACAAATTGGAAGGCTGAATAAGAAGATTGAAAAAGTTATGATTGCTTTAGATGTTTTGGAAGAGGTCATAGATGAAGCGATTGAAAAGCAAGTACAGTTAATAATTGCCCACCATCCTCCAATCTTTCGCCCACTAAAAAATGTCCTGACAGATACTGTGCAGGGGAGAATGATTGAGAAACTGATAAAGCATGATATAGCGGTTTATGCAGCACATACTAACCTTGATGTGGCAGCAGGTGGAGTGAATGACCTCTTAGCTGAGGCATTAGAATTAGCGAATCCAGAAGTACTGGTGCCTACATTTGAAACAAACCTGAAGAAGGTAGTCATCTATACACCAGAAAGTCACGCAGAAGCCATTAGACAGGCTCTGGGCAAGTCTGGTGCAGGCTTCATCGGCAATTATAGCCATTGTACTTTTTCTGCCGAAGGAACGGGAAGGTTTTTACCAGAGGCAGGGACAAACCCATATATCGGAGAGCAAGGACAACTAGAATCGGTGGATGAGGTCAGAATTGAAACAATCGTACCAGAGCACCTTATAAAAAAGGTTGTTTCTGCCATGATTAAGGCACATCCATACGAAGAAGTTGCCTATGATGTTTACCCTATTGAAAATAAAGGCGAGGTTCTTGGACTTGGTAAAATTGGAACTGTGGATGAAATGACTTTAGGTGAGTTTGTTGAGAAAGTAAAAATGGCTCTGGAAGTTGATAAGGTCCGCGTGGTTGGCGATTTGACTTCAAAGGTAAAAAAGGTTGCTGTATTAGGCGGGGATGGGAATAAATATTTCAAGCATGCTAAATTTAGAGGTGCTGATGTTTATGTTACTGGAGATATTTATTATCATACAGCACATGATGCTATGATGGAGGGATTAAATATCATTGATCCAGGTCATAATGTTGAAAAAATCATGAAAAAGGGCGTAACCAAAACCCTTACAAAAATGTGCAAGGAATCAGGGTATGAAGTAGAAATATTCCCTTCTGAAGTGAATACAGATCCGTTTCAGTATATTTAAAAAAACCGGTCGAAATGACCGGTTATCTTTTTACTTTTGGCAGTATTCGATTTAACGGTACCTTTTTGTGGCGTTCCCATGTTGCTTCATTATTTGGATCAAATTGCTCTAAGAATGAAATAACTTCCTTGGTAATCGGTGTTGGAGTGGAAGCCCCTGATGTAACGGCAACATTCTTAGCGTCTTTAATCCAATCAATTTCTAACTCTGAAATATCTGCAATCCGATAAGCCCTGGTGCCGGCAATTTGTTCTGAGACCTGTGCGAGGCGATTAGAGTTATTACTCATTGGATCTCCAACCACAATGGTTACATCCGCCTCAGTAGCTTGCCCAGCAACTGCTTCCTGCCGCACTTGTGTGGCGTTGCATATTTCATTATAAGCCTCAGCATGTGGATATTTCTCATGAACCTTTTTCATGGTATCAGCCACGTCCCATTGACTCATAGTGGTTTGATTGGTAACAATCAATTTTCCACTATTAATGCTTAAAACTTCTACATCGCTTGGTGTCTCTACAAGATGTACTGCACCAGGAGCTACCCCAATAGCTCCCTCAGGCTCAGGATGTCCTTTTTTCCCTATATAAATGACTTGATATCCCTGCTTTGTTTTCTCTTCAATTAAATCATGGGTTCTCGTTACATCTGGACAAGTCGCGTCAATTGTTACGAGTCCTTTCTGCTTGGCAAGCTCCCTTACCTCTGGTGAGATACCGTGGGCTGTAAAAATGACTGTACCGGTATCTACTTTATCTAGAATGTCCTTACGGTCTTTACCATCAAGGGTAATAATCCCTTCCTCAGCAAAGGCATCAGTAACGTGTTTATTGTGAACAATCATTCCTAAAATGTAGATAGGTCGCGGTAATGATTTATCTAAAGCAGCATTTCTTGCTATGACCATGGCGTCAACAACGCCATAACAGTACCCGCGTGGTGAAATCTTTATAATTTGCATATGATTAAGTCCTCCTAGGGAACATTTGACTTTGAATCTATGTAATTATTATATAAAACTAATAGAAATAATACAAAGATACATTTTTCCTTTTAAATTTTTGTTAAAATTTCCTTATCAAAAAAACAAAAAGATGCCTTTTTCAGCATCTTTTCTTTAAATGTATAGTTTTGGCATTGAGGTACCGGTTTGCTTCTTTACTACCTCAACTGATTCAGTATGATTTTTTTTGCTTCTTTTAACGCGGTCCAATTTTGTTGTATCAGCCTCTTCCGCCAAAATTGGAGCTTCTGTGGTCTTTTTATCTGATTTATCCTCGGAAGGCAAGTCTTTAAACCCCTTATATAATCTCCACATCATTGGGAGATTCTTGACCATAGGTCCATATTGTTGAATCATTGGCCCAAACGATTGAACAGATTTTAAAACTTGTTGGGTATTGTTGAGAAACCCTGTTAGACCGTCTGGATTACTTAGGGTTTGCAGGATTGATCCAATTCCACCAGAACCACCAGAACCACCTTGAACAGCCCGGCCAGCTCCTGCTATACCCCGTAGACCTGCAGCTTGTTTGCCTTGTTTATTCCCGCCAAGAATTTTGGAAAGTAAACCGCCGCCATTTCTTCTTCCTTGCCCTCTTCCCATCGGTTGTCCCATCATGGGTCTTGCGCTATTAAGCTGACGCTGAGGATGAAAACCCATCATCGATCCACTGTGACCAAAGGGAGGCATCATTTGCTGGCGGCCTCCAAAGTGCCCTTGACCCATCATATTAGCTCCCATATGCCCATGCTGGGGATATCTCTGCCTAGAATACATACGTTAGCCCTCCTCTCAAAATAAGCCTTATAATTTAAGGTATGCTCATAATTAAATTTGGTTTAGGTTTAAACTGCAGGATAAACGATTTTTTTTTGATTAAAAGTACTTCTAAGGTAAAAGATGATAATAACTGGTTATTTAGATGAATTTTGACTATAATTACATGATGGAATTAAAAGTGGGAGCTCTTCTTAGAGTAAAAAATAAATCCATGATCGGTAAACATTAATATATAAGGAGCAATTACATGAATCAAAATCGTTTTGAACGTTTTAATTTTCAACCGTTTATTATAGAAGCTATGAAGGACCAAGGTTTTTATACGCCGACTGAAATTCAGGAACGGATGATACCCTTGGTTTTAAAAAATGAAAGTGCGATTGGTCAATCTCAAACTGGGACAGGGAAAACACTTGCGTTTGTCTTACCTATTCTTGAAAGAATTAATCCTGAGCGTCAAGAGGTACAAGCAGTTATCACTGCTCCAACGAGAGAACTTGCTTCGCAGATTTATCATCAAATATTAAAAGTAACAGAGCACTGCAGTCCTGACCAAGCTATTATGACTCGATGCTACATTGGTGGAACAGACAAGCAAAGAACGATTGATAAATTAAAAGTACAGCCGCACATTGTTGTAGGTACACCTGGCAGAATTAAAGACCTAATGGTAGAACAAGCACTTTTCGTTCATACTTCAGGCGTACTTGTAGTCGATGAAGCCGATATGATGCTTGATATGGGCTTTATAGAGGATTTGGATCAAGTTGCAGCAAAAATGCCAGAGAAATTACAAATGCTCGTATTCTCTGCCACGATTCCAGAAAAGCTTAAGCCGTTTCTTAAAAAGTATATGGAGAATCCAAAAACCATTCATATTGATGCAAAAAGAAAAACAGCAGAAAATTTGACCCATTATCTATTACCGTCTAGGCACCGAAATAAAAAGCAGCTAGTTCACGATGCTCTCATTCAGTACAATCCTTATTTAGCCATCGTTTTTACGAATACTAAGAAAATGGCAGAAGAAGTTGCTAACTTCTTAATTGCGAAAGGGTTGAAGGTTGCTCGTGTACATGGTGATCTTAATCCTCGTGAACGTAAAAAAATGATGAAACAAATACAAGATTTGGAATTCCAATATATTGTTGCGACAGACCTTGCTTCAAGAGGAATTGATATTGAAGGAATCAGTCATGTGATAAATTATGAATTACCTACAGACTTAGATTTTTATGTTCACAGAGTCGGACGTACTGCAAGAGCTGGAAATACTGGAATTGCTCTCACAGTTTATGACATTTCTGATGAAGATGCGTTAAATCGTCTTGAAAAAATGGGAATTCAATTTAAGTACGTGGACCTAAAGAAAGAAGAGTTTGTTGACTTAGAGGATCGTAATAGAAGAAAGACACGTGTAAAGAAAGAAGACGAGGCAGAAAAGACTGCAAAATCAATGGTTAAGAAACCTCAAAAAGTAAAGCCGGGCTATAAAAAGAAAATGCAGTGGGAAATGGATAAAATAAAAAAGAGGCAGCGAAGATTAAAAAAGAAGTAATATTCGAAGGGAGAGAGAAGGTTTGTTGAAAATTGGTTCACATGTTTCAATGAGCGGTGCGAAAATGCTGCTGGCTGCGAGTGAGGAAGCAGTTTCATATGGTGCAAATACGTTTATGATTTATACAGGGGCACCACAAAATACAAGACGAAAAAAAATAGAAGATCTGAATATTGAAGAAGGCAGGAGACACATGGAAGAGAACGGTATTTCTGATATCGTAGTCCACGCTCCCTATATCATCAATATTGGTAACACCACCAATCCAGATACATTTGAATTGGGTGTTAGATTTCTTCGCACAGAAATCGAAAGAACAGAAGCACTTGGTGCAAAGCAAATTGTTTTACACCCTGGTGCGCATGTTGGTGCTGGTACAGAAGAGGGGATCAAAAAAATTATTGAAGGCTTAAATGAAGTGCTAACCGGAAAAGAACAGGTCCAAATTGCTTTAGAAACAATGGCAGGAAAGGGCTCTGAATGTGGCAAATCATTTGAAGAATTGGCGATGATTATTGAAGGTGTACACTTTAGTGATAAGCTTTCAGTTTGTTTTGATACCTGTCATACTCACGATGCCGGATACAACATTGTTGAAGATTTTGATGGTGTATTGAATGAATTTGATAAAATTGTTGGCATCGATAAATTAAAAGTTCTTCATATTAACGATAGTAAAAATGCTTCAGGCGCGAGAAAAGACCGGCACGAAAATATCGGATTTGGTCATATTGGGTTCAAAGCATTAAATTATATTGTGCACCATCCGCAGTTAACGGATGTCCCAAAGATTCTCGAGACACCATTTGTTGGAGAAGATAAGAAGAATAAGAAACCACCATATTTATTTGAAATCGGAATGCTTCGGGAGCAGGAGTTCAATGAAAATCTGCTTGATAAAATTCTACAAAATTAACAAAAAGCTGTGCCTGCGAGGCGCAGCTTTTTGTTTACTTTCCAGCTCCAGCGCTTTTCTAATTACTTCGTAAATTTTACAAACAGTTTATTCACTTCTCTGGCCGTTTCAGGTCCTGCAATTTTTGCAATTTCTTTAATTAATGCCGCTCTTTCGCGGTCATCAAAAATATTTACATTTTTTCCTCTTAAGTACTGAGCTACTTTATAAGCTTGCTGCCGATTTACCTTAATATTAAATTGTTCTGCGTATTTAAATAGTTCGTCACCAGTAATGGTATTCATTTTATGATTAATTACGCTCTCAAAAATCTTCACACTCATCACTCCTTCATCTAATGTATGAAGGGGAAATATAGAATGTTACACACGAAACCTGAAATACTGTAAAGGTAAAAGCTTTACATTAAGAATTTCATATTGTATACTACAAAAGTTAAATCGGAATCATTCTTATAATTAAAGGTGTGATGGTATATGGTATCGCAGTCTATTATTGAAATTAAAAAACTATTTTATCGATATGAAAAGGATACAGTACTTGAAAATATAAATTTGACCGTTCCTAATGGTTCATTTTTAGCCATTGTCGGTCCCAACGGTTCTGGAAAATCGACGTTGTTAAAATTAATTTTGGGACTTCTGAAACCTCAAAAAGGTGAAATTCGCTTGTTTGAACAAGATATTAATAAATTTTCTGACTGGCAGCAAATCGGGTATGTTTCACAAAAGGCTAACTCCTTTAATACTGGGTTTCCAGCCACCGTGTTTGAAGTGGTTTCTAGTGGATTAACGAAGAAAATTGGTTTGTTTCACTTTTTTAAGAAAGTACATAACCAAAAAGTACACGATGCATTGGAGTCTGTAGGTATGGGGAAGTATAGCAATCGAAATATTGGTGAGCTTTCTGGAGGACAGCAGCAAAGAGTTTTCATTGCCAGGGCACTTGTGAGTGAGCCAAAGTTATTGATATTAGATGAGCCAACCGTCGGTGTCGATGTGGAAAATGTGAATGCTTTTTATCATATGCTTGCAGATTTAAATCAAAAACGGGGAATTACGCTTCTTTTGGTGACACATGATATCGGAACCATTTCAGATAAAGTAACACATGTGGCTTGTTTAAATAAACGATTACATTTTCATGGGGATACGAGTGAATTTGAAAAGCATCAAATAGAGGGAATGTCTGAATTATATGGAACAGATGTCCATCTTCTAGCTCATCATCATGACCACGGAGGAGCATTTGAATGATTCAAGCAATATTTCAATATGAATTTTTACAAAATGCCTTTCTAACAGGAATCCTAATAGGTTTTCTTGCACCTTTACTAGGTGTCTTCATCGTTGTTAGAAGACTTTCATTAATTGCTGATGCCCTAAGTCATGTTACCCTTGCTGGAATTGCTGCCAGTCTTCTTCTTGAGAAATATGTTCTAGCCCTTAGTGGACTAAATCCATTGTATATGGGAATGGTTTTTTCAGTCGGCGGCTCGTTATTCATTGAAAAGCTTAGAGGAGTTTATAAGCATTATCAAGAGCTGGCTATCCCCATTATATTATCCGGCGGTATTGGCCTTGGGGTCATCTTTATTTCTCTTGCTGACGGTTTTAACACCGATTTATATAGCTATTTGTTTGGTAGTGTAGCTGCTGTAAGCCGTACCGATTTATTGGTGATTTTCGTTATTAGTATCATGGTTGTCCTAACGGTTATTTTGTTATATAAAGAATTGTTTTTATTATCATTTGACGAGGAACATGCCAAGGCTTCTGGAATTGCTGCCAAAAGCATTCATTTTATCTTTATTGTCATGGTTGCACTTGTGATTGCAGCGTCGATGAGAATTGTTGGAATCCTGCTTGTTTCCTCACTCATAACGTTACCAGTTGCTGCAAGTATTCGCATTGCCAAAGGATTTAAACAAACCATCTTTTTGTCGATTCTTTTTGGAGAAATAGCCGTCCTGGGCGGGTTATTCACCTCTTATTATATAGACCTTGCTCCCGGTGGTACGATTGTTATGATTGCTGTAGCTATTCTGGTTTTTACCATTGTTTACAAAAAATTATTGATTAAAAGACAGGTCTCAAAAGGGGGGGCAGCAGGATGAATGTAAATGAAGCCATTCAATTCTTAAAGGAAAATGGATTTAAACAAACGGGAAAAAGAGAAGATATGCTTCAATTGTTTGCGGATAGTGATAAATACTTAACAGCAAAGGATGTTTTAGATGAGCTAAAAGAAGACTATCCAGGGTTAAGTTTTGATACTATCTATCGGAATCTTTCCCTTTTTGTCAAAATGGGGATTCTTGAAATGACGGAACTCTCAGGTGAAAAACATTTTCGCTTTTCCTGTTCACGTCATCAACACCATCATCACTTCATTTGTTTGGATTGTGGAAAAACGAAAGAAATTGAAACCTGCCCAATGAACAGTTTAAGTGAAGATTTAAAAGGATACGATGTCTCAGGGCACAAATTTGAAATTTACGGACGATGCCCGGAATGCAATTAGAGTGCTATTAATAGGAAAACAGCATGGGTTATAAAAACCCATGCTGTTTTTTCTTTTACTCAAGCCAATTTTTAACCCAATGGTTGGCTTCATGCCAATTATTTACACGAACAACACCTTTAGGGATAGGATCCTGATTATAGGGGGTATTAAACAGTAGGACAGGAATGTCGCACTCTTCGTGAATCATGACAGCATTGTCGTGTTTATCTTCCAGAAATATATCAACTCCATGAAGCTTTGCTGTTGAAACTTTATCATGAGATCCAATTAATTCGATATGGTCGTAGGATAAACCTTTTTTCTTAAACCACTCCTTCGTATTCTCTAAAAGGTGTGAACCACGGGCACTGATAAAAAATAATTCATGTTTCTTTTGCCATATGGGTAGAATCTTTTCTGCACCTTCAGCAAGGGGAGATGCCTCGTAAATAATCGGTTCTTTTTCAATAAACCACTTTGAAAATTTTTCCTCTGGTACGTTAACGACTTTCGTTAAGTCATATTCTTTCACGTCCGCCAAAGTGATATTTAATCCAAATCCTTCATTAATAAAGGGTATAAGTGCGGATGGACAGGTTACAGTTCCATCAATATCAATTCCAAATCTCTTCTTCATATGTAGTCACCTTCAACATCCAGTTTTTTAACTTTATTTTACCATACTAAAAAGCTGAAAGTTACAAACAATAATAAATGCTCCTATTACTGAAAGTGAGGGATTCTGATGGAAGATAAAAAAGACACGAAAGTGGCTGGGTATCTCCCAAGTCCAAACACTGAAGTAAAAAGTACCACTTCAGAATACAGAGAAGAAACAGCTGCTGAAATAGCCGCACCTGTTTCTATTACTCGACCAGTTTTCCAGGAAAGGTCAAAAGATAACACCGGAACTGGCACAGGAACAAATGCAGGTACAGGAATGGGATGGGCAGCTTTAGTCCTATCTATTTTATCACTGTTTGTCATGCCGATTCTTTTTGGTGCAGCAGGTATTGTGTTAGGGTTCGTTGCCAGACGCCGTGGGGCCGAGGGTCTAGGGGCGTGGGCAATCGGGATTGGTGTATTATCGATTGTTGTCGGTATTTTTATCCTCCCGTTCTTTTAACAGCAGCTTGCGAATATAGGGGCGAAAAAAGAAACCCGGCACTATTGCCGGGTTTCTTGATGTTTTAGTTTGTAACTTCAGCTTCTTCCGCTGCTTTCTTCTGGAAATATTCCTCAGCAAGCAGATCGATTTCCTTTTTTAATTCATCGACTAATTGATCTTCTGGTACTTTACGAACGATTTCACCCTTGCGGAATAGTAACCCTTCACCACGAGCGCCAGCAATTCCAATATCAGCTTCTCTCGCTTCACCAGGACCGTTAACGGCACAGCCCAGGACAGCTACTTTAATAGGAGCTTTTATTTTGGAAATGTATTCTTCCACATCATTTGCAATGCTGATTAAATCAATCTCAATCCTTCCGCAGGTTGGACATGAAATTAATGTTGCTGCATTTGACGACAGTCCAAAATCCTTTAGGAGTTCTCTAGCTACCTTAACTTCTTCAACTGGATCGGCGCTTAAAGAAACACGTAGTGTATTTCCGATGCCTTTACTTATAATCGCTCCTAGACCGGCAGCACTTTTAACGGTACCTGCAAAAAGGGTTCCTGATTCCGTTATACCCAAATGCAAAGGATAATCAAATGCTTTTGCGGCTTTTTCATATGCTTCAATTGCAAGGTTTACATCTGATGCCTTCATGGAAACGATAATATCGTGAAAATCCAAATCTTCAAGGATCTTGATATGATGGAGAGCACTTTCCACCATTCCATCGGCTGTTGGATAGCCATATTTCTCGAGGATTCGTTTTTCAAGTGAGCCGGCATTTACCCCAATACGAATTGGAATACCACGCTCTTTAGCTGCATTCACGACTGCCTCTACCTTTTCTCTTTTCCCGATATTTCCTGGATTAATTCGGATTTTATCAGCGCCGCCTTCAATTGCCTTAAGCGCTAATTTATAATCAAAATGGATATCAACTACTAATGGTATGTTAATTCTTTTCTTGATTTCAGGAATTGCATTTGCTGCCCGTTCGTCTGGACATGCAACACGGACAATTTGGCAGCCTGCTTCTTCAAGGCGTTTGATTTCAGCAACAGTTGCCTCAACGTCATGTGTTTTTGTCGTTGTCATACTTTGTATAAATAATTCGTTACTCCCGCCAATGGTTAAATTACCAACTTTAACGGGACGTGTTTTGGTACGATGTGTAATTTCACTCAAGGAAATTCGCTCCTTCAAATTGGATTCGAATACTAGTTAGTTTAAACTCGCACCTTTTATTTTATCAGTCCTTTATGAATCTTGACAAGGAAGATGTTTTTGTCCATCTATTTTGAGTAATCAGGAAACTGGTAAGAGGAGCCAATTTGAATCTTTTCTGGAGCCAGCCCTGGGTTTAAGTTTTGGAAATCCTCAACCAGCTGGTCGATTGAGACGGGTAAAGGTTTTTTAATATGGTTTTCGACAATAGAAATTAACGTATCACCAGGTTCTACCTCGGCTTTGAATGCTTCTATTGTACTTTCAAAACTAGACACGGTTACCGCTGTTTTTATTGCTGTTTGGGTTTTGTCCATAGGCAGAGTACCTGCTGTTAAATCGATATATATAACATAAATTGTAAGAAGTCCAAATAAAAAAAGGAAAATTCTTTTCATGTGTCACACACCTCCAAAATGGAATGTTTGTACATTCCTATGCTTGTCCACATCTAAAAAGAACAAAAAAACGCATCCAGTGGATGCGTTAGTTCTCGATTGTTGTTTTTTTACTTGGAATTTCTTTTATCGCTAAAAATAAAATGATGATTTCTACAAACCAATTGATGATAAAGCTATTTGGTACGGTTGTATTAAGGGCAGCCATAATGGTAAAGAATACCGTTGGCAGCGTTACACTGTAGGCAGCCATTCGCCATAAATGACGGTAACTGATACTTCTGCTTGCGAGATTTTTTAAGGCCAAACCAATCAAAGCTAAAATCGAAACTTCTATAAAGCTTATTGCACTTGAAAAAAGGAAGATAAAGGCCGACATAATAGGAATTATAATTCCCTTCATTCCATCAACAGTATTGACCATTTCTTTAAAGTCATCTTTTGTCAGAGTTAAGCCTTCCAGCATGGAATAGGGATAAGTATCGATTCGTCCTCCTGAAGACACTGCAAATTCATTCTTAAGCAATGCTATGGCATTACCTTCGTCTTCTACCTCTTCGTTTGTAATAACCCCGGTTGGATCGACAATAATGGTAAAATCGCCTTTATCGATGGTAATAGGTACATCACTGTCTGCAGACATGACCCCATTATCAATCGTAAAGGAGGGGATATCTTCCGTAATAACTGATTTTGTACTTTCGATTCCAGCAGTAAGCAATGTGCTTAAGTAATAGATGGTAGGCAAAATGGATATGAACGTGAGGAAAAATACAAATAAAATCGTTTTTCCGATGCCCTGAAATCGAAATGAAGCTATGTTACTTGGAGAATGTGTACTTTTATAAAATTGTTTGAAAATATTCATGATTACCACCCTAATAAAGATTCACCATTCTATTGTAGCTTGAGGAGTTATTATTAACAAGAATGTTGATTCCTGAAACTATTTAGGGAACTTATACGTATAGAGTACAAAATAAATTTTCTAAAGGATGGAAAAATCATGGAGATCGTTTATTGGTCAATCATATCAATACTCTTTATCATCGGGTTTATTGGTCTCGTTTATCCAATTATTCCAAGTGTGTTGTTCCTATTAGCTGGGTATTTATTATATGGTGTCTTTTTTTCCTTTGAAGCTTTTGGATGGTTCTTTTGGACTGTGCAAGGTTTCTTTATCATTCTTTTGTTTGTTGCGGATTATATTGCAAATATGATCGGGATTCAAAAATATGGCGGGTCGAAAGCAGGGGTATGGGGAAGTACGATTGGTCTATTGGTGGGGCCGTTTGTCATCCCGTTTTTAGGGATTCTCATCGGACCCTTTATCGGAGCAGTCGGTGCGGAGCTTTTAGTAAATAAAAGAAACTTTAAAGAGAGTATAAAAATTGGATTTGGATCTGTTGTCGGATTTGTTAGCAGCGTTATAACAAAAACGATTATTCAAATACTGATGATTGCCTACTTCCTATCAGTAGTGCTGTAATAAATGAAAAGACCTCTTCACATTAATTGTGAGGAGGTCTTTTTGTTAATTTACTCCGCATATCTCATGGGCACAATTTTGGCAATCAACTTCTTCTTTTAAGTATCTTATTTTTTTTACGGTGAATTTTTGCTGATTGTAGGTTAGGACATCTTTTTCCCGTAATTCTTTTAGAGCACGTTGAATAACTTCTCTCGTACCAAACGTTAAGTTAGCGAGTTCCTGGTGGGTTAATGGTAAATCGATAAGAATACCATCCTCTGTCATTACACCATACGTATTGCAAAGTCGGATTAGTATTGAGTATAAGCCGCCTTTTTTGCCATTCATAATGAGGTCCTGGCATTTCATTTGCGCTTTAAGGTAACTGGTGCTCAACCAAGAAACAAAAGCATTCATGGCATCAGGGTCATTCATGATGAATGTTTCAAATTGATCTTTTTTTATAGCAAGAATATCACTATCAGCTAGCACCTTCGCATACGACTGATAATGGGGATTATGTTTAAATAGTTGATATTCAACGATTAATTCACCGCTGTTTAGAATTTTTAAAATAAAATCTTTTCCCCGCATGTGAACTCTCCCTAGAGTAACTGTTCCAGTGAGCAATAGGTATACATATTCAACTGAATCCTTCTCTTGAAATAAAACCGTTCCCGCTTTGAGCCTTTGGATAGGTTCAGTCTTTTGGAAAAATTGATTCAATAAACTATAAATAGAAAAACTGGTTCTATGCATATATCCCCACTCCTTTTATCCCTTAATTTGATTTAATCATTAATTAACATCATTTTAACAAGTGAAACATGACAATTTATTGAAAACATTAAGAAATGTTTTTCCTCAAATCAGAAAATGTATAAAATACCAGCAAGAAGGAAATTGTAAATTTGTTAGGTAAATGAAAGCATTTTATTTGAAACAACTGGTTATCTTTGTTAATCTTAAGCTACGAAGCTTTAGGAATATTCAAAAAAAGTTTTGAATTTTAACAAAACTAAGGCTGAAAAATTTTTTATTACATAGGAGGAAATTATAATGGCATTTGAATTACCACAATTACCTTACGCTTATGATGCGCTTGAACCACACATTGACAAAGAAACAATGAATATTCATCACACAAAACATCACAACACATATGTGACAAACTTAAATAATGCATTACAAGGCAATGAAGAATTATTATCTAAATCTGTTGAAGAAGTTATTGCTAATTTAGACGCAGTTCCAGAAGCGGCTCGTACAGCTGTTCGTAATAACGGCGGCGGTCATGCTAACCACTCTTTATTCTGGCAAATTCTAGCTCCAAATGGCGGCGGTGCTCCATCTGGTGAATTAGCTGACGCTATCAACAGCAAGTTTGGCAGCTTTGAAAGCTTCAAAGAAGAGTTTGCGAAAGCAGCAACTACTCGCTTTGGATCAGGCTGGGCATGGCTTTCTGTAAATAATGGTGAATTAGAAGTTTCAAGCACACCTAACCAAGACTCTCCATTAATGGAAGGTAAAACACCTATTCTTGGCCTTGATGTTTGGGAGCATGCTTATTACTTAAATTATCAAAACCGTCGTCCTGATTACATTGCTTCTTTCTGGAACGTTGTAAACTGGGATGAAGTTTCAAAAAGATATACTGCAGCAAAATAATATCATTCGTTAAAAAGGCAGCTGAATTCAGCTGTCTTTTTATTTTTTCGTATAATCGCCTTCTGATTGTTAAAGACTAACCCTTATCACAAAGGGGAGTTACTATGGCGAAAAAGTTTAAGTTCTTAGGTGAAGTCGAATTAACAAAAGATTTAACGTTGTTATTGTTTATTGGCGGGTTATATTCTTTAAGTGTTGCACTATCCAATACGTTTGTGAATATTTACTTATGGAAACAAACGGGAGAATTCTCTGATCTTGCACTATATAACCTTTCGATTGTCATTTTACAGCCTTTAACCTTTATTTTAGCGGGGAGATGGGCAAAAAAAGTAGATCGGGTAAAAGTGTTAAGGATTGGAGTCATTGCATTAGCTGTATTTTACTTGATGGTTTTAATCACCGGCAAAAATGCCTCCACCTATTTACTCCTATTAGGGAGCCTTCTCGGTATTGGATATGGATTTTATTGGCTTGCCTATAATGTATTGACGTTTGAAATAACTGAACCAGAAACAAGGGATTTTTTTAATGGCTTTTTAGGAATTTTGTCCTCAACAGGCGGGATGATTGGACCCATTGCTGCAGGTATCATAATTACACGTTTTGAGAAATTCACAGGATATTCAATTGTATTTGGGATTTCTTTGTCACTGTTTGCACTTGCTGTTTTCTTGAGCTTTTCATTGAAGCCGCGTCCTGCTAATGGGAAGTATTGTTTTAGACGAATCTTAGAAGAACGAAAACATAATGAGAACTGGCGTCTGATCACCAATGCCCATTTTTTTCAAGGTCTTAGAGAAGGTACGTTTTTATTTATTATTTCAGTATTTGTCTACATCTCAACTGAAAGTGAACTGGCTTTAGGAACATTTGGACTAATTAATTCAGGCATTTCCTTTATAGCCTATTTTGCTGCATCCCGATTAATTAAGAAAAACAAGCGAAAAAAGGCCATCCTTATTGGTGGCATTATCCTTTATTTAGCTGTTTTATTAATCGTCTGGGATGTTAATTATGTAAAACTTCTTATTTACGCAGCGATGATTGCAGTGGCCTATCCAATCTTGCTCGTGCCATATGTGTCAACGACATATGATGTAATAGGTACGTCTTGGAAAGCAGCAGAAATGAGAATAGAGTATATTGTTGTCCGAGAAATATTTATTAATTTAGGAAGAATTATTTCGATTTTGTCATTCCTGGCAGCTGTAACATGGTTTAATGAAAAGGAGAGTATCCCCATCCTGCTTTTATTTTTGGGTGCAGGACATTCAATCATATACTTTTTTGTCAGAAGGGTTCAAATAC
The DNA here is from genome assembly GCF_036962345.1 of Neobacillus vireti. Taxonomy (GTDB): domain Bacteria; phylum Bacillota; class Bacilli; order Bacillales; family Cytobacillaceae; genus Neobacillus; species Neobacillus vireti_A. The sequence continues at coordinate 144,633 of NZ_JBALNB010000010.1, read as the reverse complement.
CTACAGCATAATGCGATGAGTAATTCATATTACTCATTGCTTTTTTTTATTTAGAAGGTCTTCTGGTGTTTTTGTCGGACCTTGTCAATTGGTAAGTGTTTTTCCTAGAAAGAAGTGTGATTTTCTATTAAAATAAAATGTATTATGTCTAAATGGCAAGGATGTGAAAAGCTTGAATACTAAGAAGAAAAAGAAGGAACATGTTACCTTTCGTTTAAATATTGTATTTTTGGTTGTCTTTTTGTTGTTTTCTGTTCTTATTCTTCGCTTAGGTCTAGTCCAAATCGTCTATGGTGAGGATTTTAAACGTGAAATTGAGCGGACAGAAGATATAACTGTTAATAACCCAGTACCAAGAGGAAAAATGTTTGACCGTAACGGCAAAATTATTGTGGATAATACTCCTTTAAATGCCATTACGTATACAAAGTTTCAAGACACAAGTCAAGAGGAAATGATTGAAACGGCCGAAGTCTTGGCAAAAATGATTGATAAAGATATTTCAAAAGTTCGTGAACGTGATAAACAGGATTTCTGGATATTAAAAAATCCCGAGAAAGCAAAAGAAAAAATTACTGAAAAAGAATGGGACTTATACGATCAGAAAGAATTAGATGATAAAGAAATTTATAATCTCCAGTTAAAACGAATTACACCTGAGGACCTAGCTAGTTTATCCAACCAAGATTTAGAAACCCTGGCGATATTTAGAGAATTTAACAGTGGTTATGCTTTAACGCAACAAATTGTTAAAAATGAAAATGTCACTCCCGAAGAATTTGCAGTTGTCAGTGAAAATCTAGAGTCTTTACCTGGTGTGGATACAACAACGGATTGGGAACGGTATTATGCATTTGGCAGCACATTAAAGACCGTCCTTGGAAATGTTTCGTCATCAGATGAAGGGCTGCCAAAGGATAAACTAGACGAATATCTTGCTCGTGACTATAACCGGAATGATCGGGTCGGTAAAAGCTATATTGAACTGCAATATGAGGATGTACTGCATGGACAAAAAGGCAAAGTGAAAAATATAACGGATAAAGCCGGTAAAATTTTATCCACTGAAGTGATTTCAGAAGGTCAGCGTGGAAAAGATCTTGTCTTAACCATTGATATGAATCTTCAGCTTGAGATTGAAAAAATTATAGAAGAGGAACTTTGGAATGCAAAGCAAAATTCTAAGTCTTCTCTTTTAGACCGTGCATTTGTTGTCCTAATGGACCCGCATACGGGTGAAATATTAACCATGGCTGGAAAGCAAATTGCAAAAAATTCTGAGACAAACAAACAAGAAATGCGTGATTTTGCTCTTGGAAATATAACTACCTCTTATGAAGTTGGCTCTGTTGTCAAAGGGGCGACGATCTTAACAGGTTATAATACAGGTGCCATTAGACCAGGCTCAACTCACTATGATTCACCTTTATTGATAAAAAATACACAACCAAAGTCTTCTTGGAAGAACTTTGGGATGATCAATGATTTAAGAGCATTACAAGTATCATCAAACGTATATATGTGGAAGACAGTGATTGAAATGGCCAATGGACAATATTCACCGAATAGGCCGCTGCCATTAGACTTAACTGCTTTTGACACAATGCGTCAATCGTTTAGTCAATTTGGTCTTGGAACAAAAACAGGAATTGACCTTCCAAATGAGAGTACCGGTTATACTGGACCGACGAAACAGTCGGGTTTACTTCTTGACTTAGCAATTGGTCAATATGATACCTATACTGTTATGCAATTAGCACAATATATATCAACGATTGCAAATGGCGGGTATCGTGTCCAGCCGCATATCGTAAAGGAAATTCGTGAACCTGTTCTCGAGAATAATGAATTGGGTCCGATAGTACAAGAGATCGAACCAAATATATTAAATCGAATTGATGGCAAGGACGAATGGATAGACCGTGTACAGGAAGGCTTTAGAATGGTTATGCAGGTAGGGGATGGTACTGGTGTTAGTACCTTTAAGGGTGCGGAGTACAGTCCTGCAGGTAAAACAGGGACTGCCCAAGCTTACTATGATGGTCCAGAGCGAAAGAAGTTTGGAAAAGAACCGCCTAAAGTAATGAATCTGAGTCTAGTAAACTATGCACCATCTAATAATCCAGAGGTTGCTATGGCTGTTATGGTTCCATGGGCATACCAAGGAAACAGCGGTCCGGCTACAGCAAATATTATTGGTAAGAGAGTAATGGACACTTATTTTAATCTAAAAAAACAGGGTCAAACAGAAACCAATCAAGAGGTACAAACTAACGAAGTTAACAATGAAAGCACGAACACACAAGAAACAAATGAATAAAAGATTATTTACAGCTTGGCTCAATTGAGTCAGGTTTTTTTTTTTATAAAAGTGCACAATATAACTGTAAGCAAAATTCTTTGTAATTTACAAAAGACATACATGCTTTTACAAAACCTTTACAATTCATTAAAACAAGCTTTACAGAAGGGGTATATTATTAGTCTTGTAAGCAAAACGAACACAATTCGACAAACCAAACTCTTAGGGGGAATAAAGCAATGAAAAGCTTTAAAAAATTAGCATTAACAGCAATGATGACTGGAGCGTTAGCTGTAACTGCAGCTTGTGGAGCACAAGGAACTGAAGGCAACAAAGAACAACAAGAACAAGCTGGCGAAGATGTAAAGCAACTTCAAGGTGAGATTAAAATAGACGGTTCATCTACAGTTTTCCCAATTATGGAAGCTATTGTTGAAGAATATGGTGCAGTACAGCCAGGTGTAAAAGTTCCTGTTGGTTCATCTGGAACTGGTGGCGGATTTAAGGCTATGATCGCAGGTGAAACGGACCTTGCTAATGCTTCTCGTCCAATTAAAGATGAAGAGCAATCTGCACTTACTGAAAAAGGAATTGATGTTACTGAATTTAAATTAGCTTATGATGGACTTTCAGTAGTAGTAAATAAAGACAATGACTGGGTTGAAAGCTTAACAATTGATGATTTAAAGAAAATTTGGATCGAAGATGGAACAGTAAAAAAATGGTCTGACGTTAACCCAGAGTGGCCGGATGAAGAGATTAAATTATACTCTCCTGGTGCAGACTCAGGTACGTTTGATTATTTCGATGAAGTAATTCTTGAAGAAGCTCCAATCGTTCAAAAAGCTACACTTTCAGAAGATGATAATGTATTAGTCCAAGGTGTTAAAGGCGACAAGAACGCAATCGGTTACTTCGGATATGCTTATTATGCAGAGAATAAAGATTCATTGAAAGTTGTTAAAATCGATGGAGGTGAAGGTCCTGTTGAGCCTAACAATAAAACAATCGAATCAGGCGAATATGCACCCCTTTCACGTCCGTTATTCACATATGTAAATAACGCAGCTGTTAAGGATAACGAAGCAGTATATGATTTTGTTAAATTTGCTATTGAAAATTCAGGAACATTATCAGAGGATGTTGGTTACGTGAAATTACCTGAAGAAGAGTACAAAAAAGATTTAGAAAAACTAGAAGCTCTTAAATAAGAATTAGAATAATTCTATAGATGAGAAGCGCGAAAAATGTGCTTCTCATCTTGTCATTGGAATGAAAGGGGTTTTCATTTTGAGTACTCAAAATACAAAAACATTCTCTGTTCAGAAAATGATTCAAGAGAAGAAAAAAAGAAAGAGCGCCGGAGGAATTACCGAAAAAATTATGCCTTATATTTTGTTCCTTACGGCGGCGGTATCTGTATTAACAACAATTGGTATTGTTCTTACACTCATTTTTGAAACGTTCTTATTTTTTGATGTTGTATCGATTAAAGATTTTCTGACTGGCAAAAAATGGTATCCGTTTTCCGAAACCAATGGTTCATTCGGAATTCTACCGTTAGTGATGGGTACGCTAAAGGTATCACTTATTGCAGCAATTGTTGCTGTTCCAATCGGATTAGCAGCAGCCATTTATTTGAGTGAATATGCAACAGATCGAATTCGCAGAATTATTAAACCGATATTAGAAGTATTAGCGGGAATCCCAACGATTGTTTATGGTTTTTTTGCATTAACCTTTGTTACTCCCATTTTACGTGAGATTATACCATCCCTTGAAATTTTTAATGCATTAAGCCCTGGAATTGTAATTGGAATCATGATCACACCGATGATTGCTTCTCTCTCAGAGGATGCGATGACTTCGGTTCCTAATGCAATGCGTGAAGGTGCCCTTGCACTGGGGTCAACTAAGTTTGAAGTAGCCATTAAAGTTGTATTACCTGCTGCTGTTTCAGGGATAGTTGCCTCCATTGTATTGGCTATATCACGGGCGATTGGTGAGACAATGATTGTGGCTGTTGCGGGTGGTTCTACTCCAAATCTGGAATGGAATTTGACAGGCTCCATTCAAACGATGACTGCTTATATTGTCCAAGTTAGTCAAGGTGATGTAGGTTATGGTACGACAATCTACTATAGCATTTACGCAGTTGGTATGACACTTTTCGTATTTACGTTAGTGATGAATTTATTAGCTCAATACATCACCCGTCGTTTTAGGGAGGAATATTAATGAATTTAATTAATCATGATTCCGTTGTAAAGCGGATGAAACCAAGATTATCTAAAAATACATTTTCAAAATGGATATTTTTTGCATTAACCATGTTTGTTTTATTAATATTAGGAATACTATTATATCGGATATTCTCTCAAGGACTTGGCTATTTAGATTTGCAATTTTTACAAAGTCTTCCTTCAAGGAAGCCTGAGAGAGCAGGTGTTTATGCTGCATTAATCGGGACCCTGTGGCTTATGGCTGTTGTTGCACCTGTTTCAATATTGCTAGGGGTGGGGACTGCCATTTATCTCGAAGAGTATGCTAAAGATAACCTAATTACAAATTTCATTAAAGTTAATATTTCTAATTTAGCAGGAGTCCCTTCCATCGTATTTGGATTACTTGGATTAACTGTATTTGTACGTGCATTAGCATTAGGGACAAGCGTTTTAGCTGCAGGTCTAACTATGAGCTTACTTATTTTGCCTGTCATTATTGTGGCATCGCAGGAGGCAATTCGCGCAGTACCTAGTCAATTAAGAGAGGCGTCATTTGGGTTAGGAGCTACTAAATGGCAGACCATTGTTCGTATTGTTCTACCAGCCGCTATTCCAGGAATACTTACTGGGGCGATTCTGGCACTTTCACGTGCAATCGGAGAAACAGCACCACTTGTTGTCCTCGGTATGCCATTATTCCTTGCGTTTTTACCAAGAACAGTATTAGATAGCATGACCGTGTTGCCATTGCAAATTTACAATTGGACCAGTCGTCCTCAAGTAGAGTTTCATGCATTAGCGGCTGCAGGTATTATCGTATTACTGTTTATGTTAATCGTTATGAACTCAATTGCTGTATTGATTCGAAATAAATTTCAAAAGAGATATTAAATGGATATGATTAGGGAGGCAAACAATGATGGAAACTACAGCTAGTGCAAAAATTGTCAATCCAGTGGAAAAACAAGTTGTTTATAGAACAAAAGACTTAGATTTATGGTACGGTGATAATCAAGCCCTAAAGAAAATAAATCTAGATATTATGGAGAATGAAGTTACGGCAATTATTGGACCATCAGGATGTGGAAAATCAACTTATATTAAGACCTTGAATCGAATGATTGAATTAGTTCCCGGTGTAAGAACAGACGGTGAAATTCTTTATAGAGGAAAAAATATCCTTGATAAATCTTATCAGGTAGAAGAATTGCGGACAAAAGTAGGCATGGTATTTCAAAAGCCAAATCCATTCCCAAAATCTATTTATGAAAATGTTGCATATGGCCCTAAAATCCACGGTATTCGTGACAAGAAAATTTTAGATCAGATTGTTGAAAAAAGCTTAAGAGGTGCCGCTATTTGGGATGAGGTAAAAGACCGTCTTAATCAAAATGCTTATGGATTATCAGGAGGTCAGCAACAGCGCCTATGTATTGCTCGCTGCCTGGCCATTGAGCCAGATGTAATTTTAATGGATGAGCCTACCTCCGCATTAGATCCTATCTCGACATTAAAAGTTGAGGAGCTTGTTCAGGAATTAAAAAGGGAATTTAGTATTATAATCGTTACCCATAACATGCAGCAAGCTGCACGTATATCAAAGAAAACTGCTTTCTTTTTAAGTGGAGAAGTGATAGAATTTTCAGAAACCAGTAAAATCTTCTCCACTCCAAAAGATAAGAGGACCGAAGACTATATTACAGGAAGATTTGGATAATGAGGTGATGGAATGAGTACAAGATCAAAATTTGATAGTAAATTAGTTGATTTAAAAGAAAAGCTTTTAGAAATGGAAAATTTAGCTGAAACAGCAGTTCGCAATTCACTCAGTGCCCTTATTAATCATGATATTGAAATGGCTAATCAGGTAATTGCCGGTGATGATAAAATTGATGCATTAGAAGATGAAATTCATGATAAAGCTTTGATGCTGATAGCCCGGGAATCACCTGTTGCCAAAGATTTACGAACACTGAATGTAGCCTTAAAGGTTTCATCTGAAGTTGAGAGAATGGCAGATATGGCAGTGAATATAGCAAAAGCTGCTATCCATATTGGTAATGAAAAGCACTTTAAAGAAATCCTGGATATTCCGAAAATGATGGACCGTGCACTTGAAATGGTATCTATGGCAGTAAAGGCATATATTGATGAAGATGTGATGCTAGCACAGAAATGTGCAGAAAAAGATGATGATGTGGATAAAATGTTTGGCAGTTTGGTTCATGAACTTATTGGAATGGTTCCAGACAATCCGAACGCTACGAACCAGATTATTCAACTATCATTTGTTTGCCGCTTTATTGAAAGAATTGCCGATCATTCAACCAATATTTCAGAAAATGTAATCTATTTAGTAACGGGAAAACGATTTAACTTAAATGAATAAAAAATAATACACCAAAAAGATGAGACTATTGTAAAATGTCTCATCTTTTTGCGTTTGAAGAATAATGTCGAAAAAACAAAAGCAAAATACGACAAAATGCGTTTATTGACAGTTTGGCTACTGATGTTACCATTAATGTTATCTATGAAGGAATATTTAGATTATTTTTGCATAAGGCTGTTTTCGTAACGATGTTGTTAAAATCTTAAAGCCGATTTTAACGTGACAATAGTTATTTTGCTCCTTTGAATTTAGTTTGCAACCTCTTTTCTTATTAAAGTTTTGCTGTTTTCTATAATAGCACAGTACAATCATTAATTTTTTGTTCAAAAAGCAACAAAGTTTAAGAAAAGAGCCTTGCATAAAATATGAGTTTGCAGAATGGAGGATCACAATGATAGAAGAAATTATCAAATTAAGAGAGGATGGTTTATCTTTCCGAAAAATCGCCTCGCAATTAAATACGACAGTCGGAAAAGTCCAATATAGATGGAATAAATATATTACTGCTCAGGAAGATGAAATAGAAGATTTAGCGGCAGCAAGTGAGGAGCAAAAAGAAAGCAGTGTATCAAAACAGGAAACAATCGAAGAAGGGCCATTAAAAGGTGAACTATCGATTAAACTAGTTTCACCAAGAAAAGTAATCGTATATTGGGAGGCCTCAAAAATACCTGAAAAAGTCTTTACATTATTTTTTAATCAACAATTTGAGGAGCTCGTCCATATTGTTAGATTATATGATGTAACAGACATTAATTTCACTGGTAATAATGCACATCATTACTATGATATTGTGGTTCCTTATGAGAAGGGGTATTGGTTTGTTAAAGGATTAACTGCCAGCAGGAGCTATGTTGCAGAATTAGGTGTTAGAATGAATGATAAAGAATTCTTCCCTATCCTTCGATCAAGTGCAATTCAAACAGCGAATATGGGAGGGACTGAGGTCTACAATCAATTAGTCCTCAATCAACATCTTGAACATTATTCGCCAAAATGGATTGATCATGTAAGTACCTACAGCTATTACGAGGAATCAAAAAAGTTGGAACAAAAAAATGGATAATGAAATGAACCTAAAACATTCCTTTGACCGGAAATTAAAAATACTAATTCTAACTTGGGAATACCCACCGAATGAAGTTGGCGGTCTCTCTAGGCATGTAAATGGTCTCTCTGTACATTTATCCCAACTTGGTTATGAGGTTCACGTAATTACTGCTGGGAATGGCGGTCTCCCTGTTTATGAACGTATGAAGGGGGTTTATGTCCATCGTGTTACACCACTAAACAACCAAGACGATGATTTTCTCGCTTGGATTGCTGGCTTGAATTTAGCCATGAGTTTTCAAGGTGAAAAAATGGCAGAAAAGATGAAGTTTGATATCATTCATGCCCATGATTGGTTAGTAGGAACAGCTGCCATTACATTGAAAGAAGTTCTATCAATTCCATTACTAACGACAATTCATGCCACGGAGCAGGGCAGAAATAATGGAATTCACACAGAAATGCAGCGTTTTATTCATGAAAAGGAACTGAGACTAATTAAGGAATCCGATCAAATTATTGTTTGCAGTCATTATATGAGAGAAGAACTAGTAAATCATTTTCATTTATCCGATAAAAAAATGACCATCGTTCCAAATGGTATTGAACAAGAGGATGTAAAGGTTGTTCCCGATGCGATTTTTCCATCCCTGAAAGGCAGGAAATATATTTTTTCTGTTGGCAGAATTGTACAGGAAAAGGGATTTGAGACGATTATTGAGGCTGCACAAGTGGCAAAGGACAGCGGGAAAGAAATCTATTTTGTTATAGCAGGTAAGGGACCGATGCTTGAAAGATATCGTAAGATGGTTTCTGAAAAACAATTAGATCATTACGTTGCTTTTATTGGCTATGTTTCCGACGAACAAAGAAATGCTTTGCTAGTTAACAGTGAAATTGCCGTCTTTCCAAGCTTGTATGAGCCCTTTGGAATTGTGGCTCTAGAAGCAATGATTCTAGGTATACCCACGATTGTTTCAGAAACTGGCGGGCTAAAAGGAATTGTTAAGCATTCAAAGTCTGGTTTGCTTATGATTCCAGGAAATGCGGACAGCCTCCTAACAAATATTGACTTTTTGCTGCAAAATCCAGAAAATGCAAAAGAGATTGGTGTAAAAGGTAAACAAATTGTTAAAAGTTTATATGGCTGGAAACGAATTGCTTCGCAAACCGTTACCGTGATGGAAGACACTCTTATAAATAAGCGGGCAAATTTGAATGAAACGACAAGAAAATAAGATTTATGCAAGTATTAAATAATCTATAACTGTACTTTTAATGTCTAGCTCCAGCGCCTAGGGTCTCGGGCCATAAGCTTGTCTAGTTACGGCTCCTTGGGACTCGAGTCATAAGCCACCCCCTGAAGAAGGCAAAGAGCGCCTTCTTGCAGGGTTCGTCTTATGCCTTCGTCCCAGGACAGTCGCCTCCACATTTCAGACAATCCGTCAAGAAGGTTAAAGAGCAACCTTCTCGCCGGCTCGGCTTATGCCTGTCGCCCCTGTTCAAGGCACTTTTGCTTTTCTTTAAAAACACACTAGCATTTCCCTTTGAAAAGTGATATTATAGAAAAGTCGTATGAACGAACTAGCTTAATCGTTTGGAGGGAAATTGACATGCGTGTAAATATTACGTTAGCTTGCACTGAGTGTGGAGATCGTAACTATATTTCAACAAAAAATAAAAGAAACAATCCTGACCGTCTTGAGCTTAAGAAATATTGCCCAAGAGAAAAGCGTACAACAGCACATCGCGAAACAAAATAAGCAGTAGGGCTTCCTGCTGCTTTTTTTGTTGTAAAAAAATAGGGAGAATACGATTATTATGAATGAAAAAAATAGGATCCGAAAAGAAATGAAGGATAAACTTTCCTCACTTTCAAAACCATTTTATGAACATTATTCGTATGAAATTGCCAAAACTCTATTTAAACATGAAGACTGGACCGAGGCCAAAGTAATTGGGATTACGGTTTCGAAGGAACCAGAAGTCGATACCTATCAAATTATCCGAAGAGCTTGGGAGACAGGCAAAGAGGTTGTTGCTCCGAAGTGTGATCCTAAGGAAAAGGGATTATCCTTCCATAAAATAACGGAATTTTCGCAACTAGAATCTGTTTTTTATGGGCTATTTGAACCCAAAATAGAACAGACGATAGAAGTGAAACCTGAGGATATCGATCTTCTATTCGTGCCTGGCTTAGCGTATACCAGAGAAGGATTTCGGCTGGGTTTTGGCGGTGGTTACTATGATCGGTTTTTAACCCGATATGATGGGAAAACAATTTCTCTCGCTTTTCATTTTCAAGTTATTCCGCAAATTCCAACCGAAAAGCATGATATACCAGTCTCAAAAATTATCACAAATAATGAGGTAATTCATATAAAATGACTCAAACGATTATTCTTGTCGCAATCATTGTTTTAGGTGGTTTTGCAGGTTATAAAGAAAGGTCATTAAGTGGTAATGGTGCTATTGCTGCTGTTATGGTTGGAATAGCAGTCTATTTTGGATTTGGTATAAAAGGACTTTTCATTCTGGGAGTTTTCTTTGCCACATCTAGCTTTTGGTCAAAATATAAAAGTTCCGCAAAAAAAGAAATTGAAGAAAAATTAGCAAAAGGGTCGACACGAGATTGGCGCCAGGTTATGGCCAATGGCGGTGGTGCTGCATTGTTAAGTGTTTTTTACTACTTCCAGCAAGACATAATTTGGCTGATTGGATTTCTTGTTTGTCTAGCTAGTTCTAATTCAGATACATGGGCCTCGGAAATTGGCACCCTTAGTAAAAGTAAGCCTATTTACATACGTACATTAAAAAGAATTGAAAAAGGAACCTCTGGTGCAGTCAGCTGGCTGGGCACTACGGCGGCGATACTAGGGTCAATGCTAATAGCTTTGACAGGCACACTGCTGTTTCATTTGGAGTTTTTCCATTTCCTTCTTATTTTCCTGTTTGGTTTCTTTGGTAATATCATTGATACGATATTTGGAGCCTTTTATCAACAAGTATATAGTTGCAGGAATTGTGGAATCGAAACAGAGAAGAGGATCCATTGTGGTATACCTGCAAAAAGAATAAAAGGCTATCAATTAGTGGATAATGATATGGTAAATTTAGTATCTGGATTAATCGCTGCTCTGTTCGCAATGATAGTTATTTATTTAGTAACAAAATAGATGTAAGATAACGATTTCACTGGGAATTATATACTGATAAAAGCTTGTGAAGTAATGTACAATTAAATTGTAATCAGGTTAACCTTTATTAGATAGTAAAAACACTACTCTTTCTGAGGAGGCATTATCATGGTAAAAGTGAATAGAGTTGTCCTTGTTGGAACAGGTTTTGTAGGCTCAAGTTACGCCTTTGCATTATTAAATCAGGGAATAACAGAAGAACTGGTATTAGTGGATTTAAACGAATCAAAAGCTGAAGGAGATGCGATGGATTTAAATCACGGCCTGCCTTTTGCTCCTTCTAGAACAAAGATTTGGTATGGCAGCTATGCAGATTGTGACCAAGCTGATCTTGTTGTCATTACGGCAGGTGCAAACCAAAAACCAGGGGAAACACGTCTCGACCTAGTTGAAAAGAACACCGTTATATTTAAGGGTATCGTTGAACAAATCATGGCTAGTGGATTTGATGGGATATTCCTAGTCGCAACAAATCCAGTTGATATTTTAACTTATGCAGTCTGGAAATTTTCAGGGTTGCCAAAAGAGAGGGTAATTGGTTCAGGGACCATTTTAGATACGGCCCGTTTCCGCTTTTTACTTGGGCAATATTATGATGTCGACACCCGGAATGTTCATGCCTATATTATTGGGGAACACGGTGACACGGAACTTCCAGTTTGGAGCCATGCTGACATTGCTGGAATGAAAATATCCGAATGGACCAATAAACATGAAACAAACCAAGAAGATTTAGACCAAATATTTATTAATGTACGAGATGCAGCTTATCATATTATCGAGCGAAAAGGTGCCACGTATTATGGAATTGCAATGGGTCTCGTTCGTTTAACAAAAGCAATTTTACGAAATGAAAATTCAGTTTTAACCGTTTCAGCCTATTTAGATGGAGAATATGGTCATAAGGATGTTTATATAGGTGTACCTGCAGTGGTCAATCGCAGTGGTATCAGAGAAGTAGTTGAACTTGATTTGAACAAAAAAGAAAAGGAAAAATTCACTCACTCAGTCAATGTACTGAAAGAAATAATGGACCCTGTGTTAAGCAAGTACTAAAAAAGTAGGGATAAAAAATGACTCCTATTCACAGAATATGGATAGGAGGGATGATAATGTCTCGTATGTTGACATCCATATTTATGATAGGGTCAATTGGATATTTTGCCTACCGTTTCAGATATCGGATTATTAATCTTTTACTCAGGTCTGGCTGGATGCGCCGCCTTGCAGTAAGTTCGGTCATGAGTTTTCCGGGTGTAAAAGGTAAAATGATGCAGACGGTATTTGGAAGACCTGCAGAAAGACCATCTGAATGGTGAAAGCCTCAGATGGTCTTTTTTTATTGGAAATATGCGCTTGTTCGTAACATGTTATCCTTTATTAGGATTGATTATCGTTTATAATGTAATAAACTAGTGAGAATATTGACTAGCAGTTTAAAAGAAAGTAGTGGCGGAATTGAACGTTAAAGAGGATTATTTATTTTGGAAATTAGCTCATTTCTTTATTTCGGGGCAAGGCTACCGAATTATTCAATTATTTGAAAATCAAAAAGAATTATGGCTGGAAAAACTCGAGAATAAAAAAGCCCCAATCATTCGTTTGTTACGACAGGATTTAGACTGGAGCAATTCCATGCAGCGAGATATAGAATTTACAGCCTCGAATGGTGAAAAGGTTCGAAAACAGATTGGCCGGAGTGAACTTTCAGTTGTGAATATTTATATCAGTCAATTTCCTCCTGTAGATGATTACGAGTTTCGGCTGCAACATCCATTTATCTTTCCTCAGGGAAAAAAAACGATTGTAAACTCTGTCTTGTTGACGCGTGAACAATACGAGGCGGGGCTTGAAGTTCTATCTGAAAGAATAGGAACAGCAGTCACCTTTTCAGTCCCTAATGAGTATTCGGAGCATGAGGTGGACCTTCAAAAGAAAGCTGCGTTAGATTCTGCGCTCCAAGTGGTAAAAGAAGAAAAAGAAATTTTTACGAATGGCAGGCCGTTTTATACATACTTCTTTCTGGTTATACAGGTTGCGGTTTTTTTATTGTTAGAGATTCAAGGAGGAAGTACCAATACATCGACATTGATTAAGTATGGGGCAAAATTTAATCCTTTAATCTTCGCGGGAGAGTGGTGGAGATTTATTACGCCAATTTTCTTACATATAGGGTTTTTACATTTGGCAATGAATTCCTTAGCTTTGTATTTCTTAGGACCAGCAGTTGAAAGGATATTTGGGAGTACTAGATTTTTATTTATTTATCTATTCGCAGGTATATCAGGGGTTATTGCCAGTTTTATCTTTAGCCCTAATATTTCTGCGGGAGCAAGTGGGGCTATATTTGGTTGTTTTGGAGCATTGCTTTATTTTGCACTCATTTACCCGAAGCTTTTTTTCCGGACAATGGGTCCGAGTGTTATAACCATTTTGATTTTTAATTTAATATTTGGATTCACGGTTTCAATCGTAGATAATGCTGGACATCTTGGTGGGTTAGCTGGTGGTTTTCTTGCTGCTGGTATCATGCATTTCCCGAATAAGAAAAAACCATTCTTACAATTGTTGTTTACCCTTGTTTCGGCAGCGATTATTTATGGCTCTTTATTCTATGGGTTTCAGAATTCTGAATCGGGTGGCAACGAAAGATCGACCATTATGTTAGCCCAAGAATATATTAAGCAGGAAAATTATCAACAGGCATACGAGGTTATAACAAAATATGTGGATAACGCTAGTAATATATCACCTGAGGTATATTTCGCATTATCTTTTATTGAAATTAAGTTGGATAGGCTTGATGAGGCTAAACTACATCTACACCAGGTTATAAAATTAGATCCTGATTTACCTGAAGCCTATTACAATCTTTCATTAATTTATTTAGAGGAAAATGACCTAACTAGTTCCAAGGAAAATGCTGAAAAAGCCGCAGAATTAAAACCAAGCCAAAGAGAATACACAGAATTGGTGCAGGAGCTTAATCGATTACTCCCTGCAGAAGGTCATTAGAGGTATTGACAGCTGACTTGTAATCACTGAAAGAACAGCTTGAGGGAGTTAAAACAAAAGGGTATACTTTTATTAATGTTTTTCATTCTTTATATAAGAGGTCTAAATAAAATGAAATCAATTTATGATATTCAGCAATTTTTGAAACAATATGGAACGATTATTTATATTGGTGATCGAATTGCTGACTTAGAATTAATGGAGTCAGAAGTAAAAGAGCTATATCAAGCTCAGCTGATAGATCCGAAGGATTACTCGACAGCACTGTTAATATTAAGACACGAAATAAGATTTTTAAAAGAAAAGGAAAAAAAAGATAGGTGATGACAATGACGGAAAAATGGATTGTTGGCGTTGACCTTGGCGGGACAACAATTAAATTAGCATTTATTAATATGAACGGCGAAATCCTTCATAAGTGGGAAATTCCTACTGATAACTCTAATGAGGGACAAAATATTACCAGGAATATTGCAAATACGATCAATCAAAAACTAGAACAGTTAAAAGAGCAAAAATCAAAATTAGTTGGACTTGGTATGGGAGCACCTGGTCCAGTAGATTATAATACTGGTATTATTAGAAACGTTGTAAACTTAGGTTGGAAGGATAACTTTCCATTACAGGAAAGCCTGCAAACACTAACAGAACTGCCAGTGGCAATCGAAAATGACGCGAACTGTGCAGCATTAGGTGAAATGTGGAATGGTGCAGGTAAGGGTACAAGTGACCTAGTATGTGTGACCCTGGGAACGGGTGTAGGCGGTGGAGTTATTGCTAATGGTAATATTGTGAGAGGGATTAGTGGCGCAGCTGGTGAAATTGGTCATATCACATCCATTCCTGTTGGAGGAGCACCTTGTAACTGTGGCAAAACAGGCTGTCTTGAAACAATTGCTTCTGCCACTGGAATTGTTCGATTAGCTGAAATTGAACTTTCAAATGCTGGGGCAAAGGGACAGCTGGCTAAGATTCATCAAGATAACGGGAAAGTTACGGCTAAGGATGTTTTTGATTGTGCGCGGGTTCAAGACGAATTGGCGACAAAGATACTGGATGAAGTCGCTTTGCATTTAGGGTTTGCTCTAGCTAATATTGCAAATACTTTGAACCCGGAATTAATTGTTCTTGGCGGAGGAGTCTCTCGTGCTGGAGATATTTTATTAAACAAAGTTAAGGAAAACTTTTCACAGTATGCTTTTACTTCTGTAAGAGAGTCTACAAATCTAGCGCTTGCCACACTTGGGAATGATGCAGGAGCAATTGGTGCGGCCTGGCTAATAAAAAATAAGCTAGCTAAATAAAATAGCATTTAACAAAACCTGCCTTCACAAGCAGGTTTTGTTTTGTTCATTTTCCTCCATTTCACATCATATGATTCTTATGATGGAAGGGGGGAGAAAAATATGGAGGTTCGGGTCCGTGAAGGAGACTCGTTATCGTATTTTGGCCGATTATTTATGATTCCACTTGAACTTATTGTCGATTCGAACGAGAATATAGATCCATCGAGTTTAAAACCGGGTATGAAAATAATGATTCCAGGGTATGTGTCCATTCCATATACCGTAAAAGAAGAAGATACGTTATGGAAAATAGCTAATGCAAAAAATTTAGTTATGGATTCCATAATGGTCCTTAATCAAATGAAAAATCCCAATAAATTAGTACCCGGAGAAATTCTTTATTTACCAGAACGTATTACACAGCAGCATGTTCGTTCAAAATTACCATTTAGTTCAAAGATTCTAATGAAGCAAATTACTACTCTTAAAAGGTTTTACCCATTTATAAATGTGCAAACAATAGGTAAAAGTGTTTTAGGCAATCCGATTCAAGAAATTAGAATTGGAAAGGGGTTAAAAAAAGTTCATATGAATGCCTCTTTTCATGCGAATGAATGGATTACTACAATGGTATTAATGAACCTCGTCAATCATTACCTCATTTCATTAACGAATCGAAGTGCAATTAGAGGAATAAATACGATAAATTTATATAATGAAACAGAATTATCACTGGTCCCAATGGTTAACCCAGATGGTGTAGACCTGGTATTAAATGGTCCGCCTGCAAGCCGTCATGATGATGTGATGAACATAAATGAAGGAAGTAATGAATTTGTCCATTGGAAAGCAAATATTAGAGGGGTGGACCTAAACAATCAGTTTCCAGCAAATTGGGAGATTGAGCAAGCTAGAAAGGAGCCCAAGTCACCTGCACCTAGGGATTACCCAGGAAAGTCGCCTCTATCTGAACCAGAGGCAATAGCTATGGCTGATATGATCAAAGGTAATCCATTTGACCGCATTCTAGCCTTGCATACGCAAGGGGAGGAATTTTATTGGGGATATGAAGGATTTGAACCACCCGAATCTGAAATACTGGCAAAAGAATTCGAGCGAGTCAGTGGATACAAGTCCATTCGAAATATTGATAGTCATGCGGGATTTAAGGATTGGTATATTCAAGAGTATAAACGACCTGGTTTCACGATAGAACTTGGAAGGGGAATAAATCCATTACCCTTATCTCAATTTGATGACATTCTTAAAAAAGTCGAGGGGATTTTTTTAGCTTCACTTTATTTATAAATAGTTAGATTGATGACTTGTAAAATGAAACCAATGACATTAAAATTAACTATTGTGTTGGTTATTTATAGATAGGAAAAAGTCGTGTATGCGACTTTTTTCTTATTTTTGGAATAATTCTGTTAAAATTGAAACATTTTTGTAAAGGAAACGTACTAATCTATGAATAGAAAAAGGAGGGAGGGGGAAAATGCAGTTTAAAAAGGTAATAAAATTTATTTTTCATATTTCGCTTTTGCTCGTTTTTTCCTCTATCATTAGTGCTTGCACACATCTACAAGATGCCAAGCCCAGCCCTTCGAAAGACGACGACAAGAAAAATGACCCGTCAACACAGGTAAAAGAAGAATGGAAAATCCCAATTAATATTACTGAGGGTGATTTTTATAAAATTGGCGGCTGGCTTTCCGACAACCAATTACTATACATAACAAATCTGGGACAATCATCTTCCATATACCTCTATGATCTACTAACTGGTAATAGTGAATTACTTTATACAAGTGACGTACCGATTGTCACCATCCAAATTAGCCCTGCCAAACAATATATTCTTATACAATCATCACCATCTACTTATGAAGGACAGGTTACGATTGTAACGTCTCAAGGTTCTGAACTCTTTAAACAATCAATCCCTTCGTATGAATTAGACTTTGAATGGAACCCATATAATGAGTCGCAAATTTTAATCTCTGCATTCGATGAGGATTGGACTTTTCAAATGTTGCTCTTAGATATCGAAAAAAGTAACACAACTGAACTATCGATTCCTCAACCATTTGTAAAATGGCTGGGAGAAGAAGAAATTGCTTTCTTGAACTGGGATGATAGCAGTCCTGCTCTTTTTGCTCCATTAATAAGAAAGAATTTAGGAACGAAAGTGGAGGAAACTGTTTTTCCGGAGGTTCTTCATTATTCAAGCTACCATAACATGCTCATGACAGTTACCGTTAACGATGAGGAAAAGGTACAGGCAACGTATACCTTTTATAACCAAGACCAAAAACAGCTTTCTGCTTTTTCAATCCCTCATTTAACCATGTTTTCGAGTTGGTTAGTTCCTTATTATGATTTTAATGAAAGTAAAGGGACGTTTATTACTCTTAAGCCACTCAAAAGTACTGAGGCAGATTCTTATACCGAAGGGTTCGAGCTTGTAAGCTATGATATTCATGAAGGCAGCAGCAGCCTGATTTTAAAAGGTCTTAAAAATGAACCTATACTTCAATCCCCTTCGGGTGATTCCGTCTTGTATGGAAATCGATATGAGAAAATCATTCATCTCCCTACAAAAGAAATATATGAACTAGTAAAAAAATAAAAGACTGCCGTTGAGGCAGTCTTTTGATTTTAAGTATTATAAGGTATAAGTTTTGAACTTAGATTACTGTCCAGCTCCAGCGCCCTAGCGGCTAGTGTCCTTCGCTCTCCGCGAGTAAAAATCCCTTCAGGATTTTTACCTACCTACGATAAGTCAACATCGAATCGCCTCCGGCTCTTCGTGTTTCCTTTATCTCAGTTGGAGCGCTCCAGGCCATACGCCGCTGAACAGGGCGCTTGCGCTTTTCTTATTTAGTGTGTTCCAGTTGGGAAACCACTTTCAATTAGGGTCATGACTGTAAACCAGCCAAACACAGCCAATGTTGCTACTGCAAAAAACGCTCCTAATACATTTTTATTCTTTAGGGCGGTGAATGCACCATATGCAGCAAGTAAAGATACTAAAGCGAAAATAATAACTAGTCCCATTAATAAAGCCCCCTTTATTAGATAATACTTGAGCTTAGCCCAACACATTTCTAAGATAGTTATGTAAGAATATTATATACATTCGATTCTTATTTTATATTCTTTTTATTCATTTGTCGAGGGCTAAAAAAGTTAGCATTGCAGCTTCCATAGTGTACAATGAAATTAATGTAAAAATAGTTGGAGGTATGTACTAAATGAAGTGGTCTCAAATACCCCTAGGGGTTCTGCAAACAAATTGTTACATCGTTGAAAGCCCTGATAAATCCTGCTTGATATTTGACCCTGGCAGTGAAGGGAAAAAGCTAATAAAGTGGTTAACAAAAAGAGAACTCAACCCAATTGCCATTTTTTTAACTCACGCACATTTTGACCATATTGGTGCCGTTGATGAGGTGAGAGATTATTACAAAATCCCGGTTTACATCCATGAAGAGGAAGAAGACTGGCTAGTAAACCCGGCGTTAAATGGATCTAAGTTTTTTGCCATGCAAGAGTTAATTAAATCAAGACAAGCAGACTACCTTATTAAAAAAGAAGAATCGATAACGGTAGAAAATTTCACCTTCTCGATCTTTGAAACACCGGGGCATTCACCTGGAAGTGTGTCGTATTATTTTGAGACAGATGGTTTTGTTATTTCTGGTGATGCTCTATTTCAAAACAGTATTGGCCGAACAGATCTTCCCGGGGGAAATCATAAACAACTAATAAAAAGCATTCATGAGAAGTTATTATTTTTACCTGAAGAAACAGCAGTTTTATCAGGTCATGGACCAATAACGACCATCGGTGAAGAGATGGATAGTAATCCGTTTTTAAATGGGTTTTAAGTATGATTTCGTATTTAAGGAGTTTCATTACAAACTCACCAACAGGTTTAATTTCTTATGCTGATTATATCAACGCAGTTTTGTATCATCCAGATTTAGGTTATTATATGAAAAATAAACAGAAAATTGGCGGCAAAGGTGATTTTATTACTACTAGCAATATTTCTGATATTTACGGTCGAATGGTTGCGAAATGGTTCGCTGCCATTTGTAAAAAGAATAATCTAGAACCAAATTTTTGCGAGATTGGTGCTGGTAATGGACGCTTTGCCTATGCATTTTTACAGGAATGGGAGACTTCTTTTCAAACTCCGATCAAATACATGATCGTAGAAAGCAGTCCCTATCATTTGAGGTTACAAAGCGAATTACTTGAACCACATTATCCTATCATACAAGTAAATAAACTAGATGATCTTCAGTCCTTTAATGGGATGGTGTTTTCAAATGAACTGTTTGACGCCTTGCCTGTTCATGTAATCGAGAAACAAAAGGGTCAATTATATGAGGTTATGATAGGAATGAAAAATGATACTTTGTATGAGGTCAATATGCCATTAACACATCCTGCTATTCTCTCCTTTATAGAAGAAACTGGATTTGAACTAACCAACGAGCAGCGCTTAGAAGTACCTTTGTTAATGGCGGGAATGGTTGAGGATATCTCGCGGGTATTAAAAAAGGGTATTGTGGTCACCGCAGATTATGGTTACACCAAAGAAGATTGGAAGCATCCTTCTAGAAGAAAGGGAAGCTTAAGAGGATATTATCAACATAAAATGGTGGAGAATGTCCTGGAGAATCCCGGAGAAATGGACATAACATCACATATACATTTTGATTGGCTCATCAAAAAAGGTGAACAAACCGGCTTAATGTTTGAGTCGAAACTCAGACAGGATGAGTTTTTATTAAAAGCGGGTATTTTAAAAGAATTAGAAAACCATTATGATCCAAATCCATTTTCAGAGGTTAGCAAACGTAATCGTGCTATAAGAAGTCTAATTATGCCTGCTGGTATTAGTTCGTTTTTTCATTTGGTTATTCAGCAAAAAGGATTAAATGATTGTAGTCTTTTTGAAGCATAAAAAACACCGGAGGAAAACTCCGGTGTTTTTTATGTAAGTTCAAATCTTCTTAATGTCCTCCACCAAGCGGCATCATAAATGTTGTCCAATAAGTGAAGCCTGCGAAGAATACGGTTAAATATGCTCCGAAAACATACATATACATACGTTCGGAAAGTTTTAGATAGCTCAACAAAACGAAGAATCCAGTTTGGGCTAAGAAAAGCATTGCAGTTTTATCCATATCACCAAGATAGAACATTACAGTAAAAATACCTGTCCAGAAACCCATTACTCTGAACATACGATCCATATGTATCCCTCCTTTTCCCCTACGGTACCATCATGCAATATTATAAAGAAAAGGAGTTCAAAAGTAAATAAGCTTTCAAATTAGTTTGTAATTAAGGCCTGATATGAGCAGGTTTCACAGCCTGAGATGATATTTTCTTTTTCAATTAATTCTACGGAATCAAATAATGCTTCAAACATTCCTATTAAGAACTCATGATGCATGGCACAAACACTTTCGTGTTCCTCTGCAACTTCTTTAAATGGACAATTATAAATCTGGAAGAAAATTTTGGTTTGATCTCCATTTGCTTCAAATTCCGGATAAAATCCTGCCAATGTTGCAGCACTTTTTAGTATAGATAATTTCTGTTCAAAATCAATTTCTTCACCAAAGGATCTTCCAGCCATTTCCTGTTCGATTATTTCTGCACCAAATCGCTTTCCAGTTAGGTAAAGTGCTTGTTTACCTGCTTCACCCAATGTAATCATTGTAGAAATCGCTACCTTGGAAAGAAGCATGTAATCACGGAAAGGGAAGTGCAATTGGATGACATCGTCTGATAGACGATACAATCTACTTGGCCTGCCGCCTTTACCTGTCTTCTTTGTTTCTGATGCTAGCATGTTAACATCTTCTAACTTAGATAAATGTAATCTTGCGACATTGGGATGGATATTAAAACTTTCCGCCACTTCTTGTACCGTAACTTCTTGGTGGCGTTTCGTAATGTATTGATAGATGTAGTACCTTGTTGGATCTGATAAAACATTTGTTATCTTTAATGTTTGTTCCATCTCTGTTCACCTCGGACCCCCATAATTTAATCCCATTATAATATAGCAATTTACACATGGGAATGAGGTTAACAATGTTAACACTATATGTTTAGAAATTGTTCACAATTAAAGAATAGACTGAGAGGTTACGTTATACAAATGTTATACAAAAGGTGAACGAACTGTATGTCAATAGTTATTTTCGGAGATAACACAAGTAAAGAAAATAAAAAAAATTTTTTAAATAAAAGAAGAATCTTGAAGGAAAAGCTTGAAAGATGTCGAATTACTACAAAGATAAAATAAAAAGGTGGTGTTACTCATTGTAAGTGCAATCGAAATACTCGCAAATCGGATTATCACAGATGCTGCCAGGAACCAAGCAACAGATATTCACATTGTTCCACGGAAGAAAGACACACTGATTCAAATTCGCTTAACAAACAAATTAATTCCCCGATTATCACTTCCCAAAGATGAATGTGACAAATTAATTTCTCATTTTAAGTTTACTGCTAATATGGATATCGGAGAACGAAGACGCCCTCAAAGCGGAGCAATTTTTTGTGAAGTGGACGGAAAGTTAATGGGTCTTAGGCTATCAACCCTTCCATCCAACAACCGTGAAAGTCTTGTTATTAGACTACTGCCTCAACAAGAACAGATTCCTTTTCACCAACTCTCACTTTTCCCAGGTATGACCAGAAAATTACTTGCTCTCCTGAAACATGCACATGGACTTATTATTTTTACAGGTCCGACTGGATCAGGAAAGACAACCACTTTATATTCCCTTTTAAATGAAACTGCCCATCTTTTTCATCGAAATGTTATTACCCTTGAAGACCCCATCGAAAAAAACTACGACTCAGTTTTACAAATTCAAGTAAATGAAAAAGCGGGTGTGACTTATGCTGCCGGTTTAAAGGCGATTCTTCGCCATGATCCAGACATTATTATGGTTGGAGAAATTCGTGATGCGGAAACCGCGAAGATAGCAGTACGAGCTGCGCTGACAGGGCATTTAGTACTTTCTACGATGCATACAAGAGATGCAAAGGGAGCTGTTTATCGCCTTCGCGAGTTTGGGGTAAATTGGTTAGAGGTGGAACAAACCTTGATTGCAGTAACCGCTCAGCGATTAGTTGAACTTACATGTCCATATTGTGAAGGGGAATGTACTCCTTATTGCTATTCATATGGAAGCTGGAAAAGGGCAAGTGTCTTTGAACTGTTATCAGGGAGAAATTTAAATGCTGCGATGAGGGAAGCCAAAGGGGAAAATATTAAATCTGATTACCGGACAATAAAGGAAGTAATAAAAAAAGGGATTGTTCTAGGTTATATTAAAGAGTCTGAATACGATCGCTTGGTGTATGACCATGAAGCGCCATAAATGGACGGTCGATGAGCAGGCTAAGTTTTTAAAACGAATTGGAGAATTACTGGCAAGAGGGTACCCCATTGCCGAAGCGATTGAATCGATTTCTTTACATTTACCTAAGAATCGAAAGGAGGAGTTGTATAAATGTTTGGTTGATTTAAAAAATGGAGGTTCATTCCATGATGTATTAGGTAATTTAGGCTTTCATAAAGATCTAATTGGTTATGTTTATTTTGCGGAGCAGCATGGAAGCTTTGCTGAAGCGATCTTGGAAGGCAGCAGTCTTGCATTAGTGAAGGAGAATGATCGAAGAAAACTTATTAAACTATTACAGTATCCTGCTTTGCTTATCTTTATTACTGGATTATTATTTGTTTTTGTACAAAAATCCTTACTGCCCAAATTTACTAGCCTCTTTCAATCTATGGGACTAGAAGCAAATTTCTTTATGAAATTACTTTATTCTTTTGACACTTATTTTCCTATTATTGGTGGTACATTCGTGTTAATCACAGCAATTGCTGTCCTCTATTATGCTTTTGTATTCCGCAAAGTTTCCATCTTACATCAAAGGTCACAACTCGTAAGAATTCCAATTGTAGGAAGCCTCCTCAAATTATTGTTTACCCAATATTTTTCTGTTCAATTAAGTTTCCTTTTAGCTAGTGGAATATCCGTTTTTGAAGCTCTCCAATTATTCGAGAAGAATCTCAGGCAGCCTTTTTATAGTCAGTTAGGAATGGAAATAAAGAAAAAACTGTTAACTGGTGAAAAACTTGAGTTTATTTTAGCTAGTTTTCCTTTTTTCGAAAAAGAATTTCCAATGATTATTAAACATGGACAAGAAAATGGAAAGTTGGAGCAAGAATTACTATTTTTTAGCCAGCACTGTGTAGTAAATATGGAAGAAAAAATTGAGAAAAGCTTAAAAATGATTCAGCCTGTACTGTATCTTTTTATTGGATTATTAGTTGTTTCAATGTACTTAGCCATACTATTGCCAATGTTTAATCTATTAGATGGCATTTAAAGAAACGGAAGCAAAATAAAAAAACTTGGAGGAATATAAAATGAAAAATGAAAAAGGATTTACACTTGTTGAGATGATGATTGTTATGTTAGTTATTTCGGTTTTATTAATAATTACCATTCCAAATGTAGCAAAACATAATACGAATATTAACACCAAGGGCTGCGAAGCTTATGTGAAAATGGTACAGGCACAGGTTCAGTCGTATATCATGGACAAGAATAAGGTACCGACAATGGCTGAACTTATTTCTGCAGAATATCTAGTTGAAAATACCGGCTGTCCAAATGGAACTAAGGTTGTATCGATTGATTCTGAAGGAAAAGTAACCGCCGTAGCCAAAACTACACCCTAATGCCCCACAATCAAAAAGGATTTACTTTAATTGAATCTCTGATTGTACTCTCAATCTTTATGTTAATCTCCTCAATCACTGCCTTTAGCTTTAAGCCGCAGTTCACTTCTGCAAATGACAAGGCCTTTATTTCCCAATTTAAAGCAGATTTATATTACGGTCAGCAATACGCGATATCACATCAAATGGACGTTAAAGTCATCTTCTATGAAAATGATCATCTATATGCCCTTGTTGCTGGCACAGCTAGAATCCTGGAGAGGGATTATTCACCAAAGATTACTGTGATTCAAGGCACCATCCCCTTATATTTTAAGTTTACTCCAAATGGGAATGTAGACAGATTCGGTACAATGTTTATTACCACACCGATAAAAAGTTACCGATTAACCGTTTTGATTGGAAAGGGACGGTTTTATGTTATCGAAGAATGATGGATTTATTTTACTAGAACTCTTATTATCATTGTCTGCTTTGTTTATGTTGTGCACGTTTTTTATCCCTTTATTACTAGATCTAAACAATCAATCTCATCAGCTGCTCCGTAATAAAAAGGCCAAACAACTTTTGTTTGAGGAACTTCAGGCCAATTTAATTGAAGACAGGACTGGTGCTAGCTACTCAAAATTTCATAATGGAACAGAGTATAAGATTTACTGGCTGCCATCCCCGTTGGATGGTCAAGAGGAGGTGTGTGTAAAAGTTGTTGAACAAACATTTCTTCCAGGAAATGAAATCTGTGCTAAACCCGAATGAAAAAGCTTTTACACTCCTTGAAGTACTGTTCGCATTTTCAATTTTTACCACGATTGTATTTTTTATCATTCCATTATTGCCAATTATTGCAGACACAAAAGATTCGAATGAGAGACTACAGGAAATGGAATGGGAAGTATTTTGCAGCCAGGCAAAAAAGGAAATCCGTATCGGCTCTAAAGCGGAGGTACTATCAGGCAGGTTGGTACTAACAAATAATAATGAAACCATTTATTACGAGAAATATGGCAGTACGATAAGAAGACGTGTAAATTCAACTGGCCATGAGACATTACTGCAAAATGTAGCTGTGGTCACTTTTACTAAAATTAAAAACACAGTGGAAATTAATGTTGTTGATATTTGGGGAAAGGAATACAGTGTTGCGGTGCATTCCTATATTAAATGGGTTGCCGCAATATGAGGAAAAACGAAAAAGGATTTACATACCCATTGACTTTAGTGGTGCTCATCCTATTTCTGTCTTTCTTTTCCTTTCGTGTCGATCAGCTTTTAATTGAAAGAATGTTGTTTCGTGAAACAGCTGCAATTCTTCAGGAGGAGTATTATTTTCATTCTTCATTCAAAAAAATAGAAAAACTAATGCAATCGGGAGGTGCAGTTCCAGCCAAAGGCTCATTTCCTTATGCAAAAGGAAGAATGGAGTTTCAAGCGGACAGTCCAATTGGAACTGTACAAAAAATTAACTTTACTCTTAAACTGCATACAGGTGAAATCGTGGGGGGACGCGGGTTTTTCGATATTACATTAAAAAGGATGATTAAATGGACTGAAATAAATTAGGATTGACCCTCGTTTGAAATTTATAAACATGGATATACTTTTAGTGAAGAAATCAAAGCAGGTGTGCCCATGAAAACGAATGATTATGTAAAATATATGACTCAGACTCTTGTTAAATATGCGGACCAGCCAAAAGATGAGCGAAAACGACTGCGTGAAGAGCGAAAGCAAGCAAAAGCATCCTTTTGGTATCGCTGGTTTGGAATACTTCCTTATATTTTTTATATTGAATTGAAGAATAGAAGAAAAAGGTAAAGAAGCAGATTTTGTCTGCTTCTTTATTTTTTTGTCTAGCTCCAGTGCCTAGTGGCTTGGGTCATAAGCTTGTCTAGTTGCTGCTCATTGGGACTCGAGTCATAAGCCGTCCCCTGAAGAAGGCAAAAAGCGCCTTCTTGCAGGGTTCGTCTTAGGCCTGTCGCCCCTAGGAAAAATTGAACTGCATTTTTCCCTGGTCAAGGCACTTCCGCTTTTCGTATTAAACTGCCTTATCGGTTAAATAAAACAAACCACCATTAATAAATGAGATATTTATTTTTGGTTCATATTGATCCTGTAATGCCTTTTTCTCGGTTTCGTAACTTTCATTTTCTTCTTCTACATCCTCGTAAAAATGGTCAAGAAGCTGTAAATCCTTCTCCCAACGCTTCCGGGCATCTTCTGCCCAGGAATGATCCTCGCCTTCAATGATTGCTTTCAGATAGTTTTCAATCCTTGATAAACCACTTTTGGGTTTAACAAGCGGTGATAAGGTAAAGGAATAGTCTGGTATTTTCGGTGTTAGCTGCACAGTTTGCAGGCGATCGTCAAAATCTTCGACCATTTGTCCATTTATGAGCTGCAAGCCGATTGACTTATAAATATCCCGTTTCCGGTCGCATTGGTACGATATTTTAACATTCATGCACAGCCATGGCATAAGCGGAGTTTGTTGACTGCTATTTTGATGATTCTCATAAAGTCGAATATAGCTTGAAAGCTTTTTGGTTGATTGGAATATTTGGTGCAGGCGCGGAGAACCAAAATGGATGGTTTCCCCCTTAATATGTTCAGGAACAATCTGTGGGTTCGTAATAAAAGTAAGCTTCATCGGATTTGCTATCCCACCGGTTTTTTCTAAGTAATGCCAATAAAAGGGCCGATTCATTAATTCCTTATCGAGTTCAATCGTTAACTGTACGGTTAAGTATCCGGGACCATTTTCTGTTATTTCACATTCATTCGCTTGAAAATAGCGAATGAGAAAGTTATGAATTTCCAGCTGCTGCATGTGAATCCCCCTTTTGCATATCTTTTGCTAAATCAATCATCGATGTTAAGTTTTCCATCTTAATTCTCATTTCACCCTCAGAGCAGGATTGTCCAAATATATCAATTAAATGGTCTTCAATATTACCAAAGTCCAGCTTCGTAAGAATGTCGTC
Organism: Neobacillus vireti; assembly: GCF_036962345.1. GTDB lineage: Bacteria > Bacillota > Bacilli > Bacillales > Cytobacillaceae > Neobacillus > Neobacillus vireti_A. The sequence continues at coordinate 117,385 of NZ_JBALNB010000010.1, read as the reverse complement.
TAAATCCCCGATTACTTTTTCAAATAGTTCAATTTTTTCATATAATAGCTTAAGAATATGTTCTTCAACCGTGTTTTTGATGGCAAAATTATAAATCATCACATCTTTTTCCTGTCCAAGACGATGAATCCTTCCAATTCTTTGCTCAAGTCTCATTGGGTTCCAAGGTAAATCAAAATTAATAATATGATTACAAAATTGAAGGTTAATCCCTTCTCCGCCAGCTTCAGTCGCAATTAGTACCTGAGCATGCTTTTGAAAAAGTTCGCGCATCCAGTCTTTTTTGCCGCGTTTAAAGCCGCCGCGGAAGGGAACAGATGAAATTCCATTTTGCTTTAAAAACCATTGAAGGTACATTTGGGTTGCTCTATATTCAGTAAAAATAATCACTTTATCATTAATTTTTTGGATTAACTCCAATGTTTTTTCTGCCTTTGAGTTTGTTTGAACGGTTTCTACCTTCTTAATTAACGACTGGATTTGATCTTCAAATGCTTGAGTAGGATTTTCTTTTTTTTGCAGCATATTTTTAAGAGTATAAAAGACGGACTCCCTGCTGCTGCAGGCTTCCCGCTGTAATGTCATTACCGAGAATGCGCTGGTTTGAACCCAATCGCCTTCACTTTTTAGGTCGGTGATGGCATCGTACAAATTTCTCTCTTCAGGGGTAAACTCAATTGCAATCGTTTCAACATGTCTTTTGGTCCATTCAATACCAGTATCAGCGCGACGGTTACGAATCATTACCTTGTTCACTAGCTCTTTTAGGTGCTCATTGTCATTTAATGAGCGGGCGTCACGTTTGTATTTCTCATAAAATGCAGTCTCACTGCCTAAATGTCCAGGCTTTAATAGGGAAACAAGGTTAAAAATTTCTTCTATTCGATTTTGAATTGGAGTTGCCGTAAGCAACAGACAAAACTTCTTCTTTAAATTTTGAACAAATTCATAGTTTTTTGTTTTATTGTTTTTTAACTTGTGAGCTTCATCAATAATAATTAGATCGTAATCCTGCTTATAGATGATCTCACGGTGTGGCTCGCGCTTTGCTGTATCGATCGACGAGACGACGACATCGCATTGCTCCCATACATAGCTTTTCCGTTGGGAGACAGCAGGAATAAAAAATTTACTATTCAATTCATAAGACCACTGGGTTACTAAGGAAGCAGGTACAAGAATTAGGACTTTTTTTACAAGTCCGCGAATCATGTATTCTTTTAAAATAAGCCCGGCTTCTATCGTTTTCCCAAGCCCAACTTCATCTGCAAGAATAGCTTTTCCGTTCATATTCTCAATTACTTGCTTAGCGGTTTCAAGCTGGTGTGGAAGAGGCGTTAGATTAGGTAAATGCTTGGGTGCCTGTAATCCTTCAAATTCAGGGATAATCAGATTTTTTTCGACTCCAACCGCCAGCTTAAAAAGTTCCTTATTTCCCCATGGTCCATCATTTTCAATCCTATGTAAAAATTCATCCTGCCAAGAGGAATCAAATTCGATTTGAACATTCATGATGATTTCAGCTCCTTTTTTGCACAAATATTTATTGCTCAACATTATGCTTTAATGGTAGGATGGAAATAGCTTTGAAAGTTTTAAATATTGTAATAAAATAATTTTTTTAATAAGTATATTTTTTAGTATGACCCGATTGTAAAATTATTATAATGCGGATGATGATAAGGGGAGAGACTACAAATGTAGCGCCGAAGGAGCAAGCACAATGTGTGAATCTCTCAGGCAAAAGTACTCTTATTTGACGCAGCTCTGGAGAGTGCTGACTAATAGGGCAGCCACCAAAGGGGAAAGCCGGCTAAGGTAAACTTTCAGGTGCAAGGACAGAGACCCTCTTTTTGATAAAGGGGGCTTTCTGTCCTTTTTTGTTGTTTTTTGCGCTGAAATCGTAACTAGTTTAAGGGGGATTATTGATGACTGAATTAAAACGCACACCGCTATATGAAGTCTATAAGGAATATGGTGGAAAGACGATTGATTTTGGCGGCTGGGAACTGCCTGTTCAATTCTCAAGCATTAAGGAAGAACATGAAGCTGTCCGTACTAAGGCTGGTTTATTCGATGTTTCTCATATGGGAGAAGTAGAGGTAAAGGGATCAGATAGCCTGAATTACTTACAAAAAATGTTAACAAACGATATTTCTAAAATAAAAAATGGCGGAGCACAGTACAATGCTATGTGCTATGAAAATGGCGGTACTGTAGATGATCTTCTTGTCTATAAAATAGAGGATGATCACTACCTATTGGTTGTTAACGCCTCAAATATTGATAAGGATTATAAATGGCTAGAAGAGCATTTGGAAGGGGATGTATTGATAGATAACCTATCCGAAAAGATGGCGCTATTGGCTCTTCAAGGCCCCTTAGCAGATAAAGTGCTTCAAAAGCTTGTTGATGATATCAATATAAACGAAATAGGCTTCTTTAAGTTTCAACAAGAAGTGACAGTAAACGGTAAAAATGCACTTGTGTCTCGAACTGGTTATACCGGAGAAGATGGTTTTGAAATTTATTGTGATTCATCAGACGCAGTTGAACTTTGGAAGGCCATTCTTTCAGCGGGAGAAGAGGAAGGTGTTGTACCATGTGGCTTAGGCGCAAGGGATACACTGCGGTTTGAAGCGACATTGGCTCTTTATGGTCAAGAGTTATCACCTGAAATCTCTCCACTTGAAGCAGGTATTGGCTTTGCTGTTAAGTTAAATAAAGAAGCAGATTTTATTGGAAAAGAAGCACTTAAGAAGCAAAAAGAAGCAGGTGCTGCTAGAAAGTCAGTAGGTATTGAAATGATTGACCGCGGTATACCACGTCATGGGTATCCAGTCTATAAAGGCGAGGAATTAATTGGTGAAGTAACATCAGGAACTCAATCACCTTCCTTAAAAAAGAATATTGGTTTAGTTCTCATTAAGAGTGAATATGCAGGACTCGAGTCTGAAGTTGAAATTGAAATTCGCGGAAAACGCCTCAAGGCGAAAGTCGTACCAACACCTTTTTATAAACGAGAAAAGTAGACACGAAGGGAGATTAGGTTTATGAAACATCGTTATTTACCTATGACTGAAGAAGATAAAAAGGCAATGCTTGAAACCATTGGCGTTAGCTCCGTTGATGATTTATTCAGCGATATTCCAGAAAAAGTAAGATTTAAAGGTGAATATAACATTAAACCAGCAAAATCTGAGACTGCTTTGATGAAGGAATTATTTAAAATGGCTTCTCGGAACGCCGATTTAAAACAAAATGTATCTTTTTTAGGTGCAGGAGTATATGACCATTACATGCCGATCATTGTTGACCATGTAATTTCTCGCTCTGAATTTTATACTGCCTATACACCATATCAGCCTGAAATCTCACAAGGTGAGCTTCAAGCCATCTTTGAATTCCAGACCATGATTTGTGAGTTAACAGGAATGGATGTTGCGAACTCCTCAATGTACGATGGCGGTACAGCACTTGCTGAAGCTGCCATGTTAAGTGCAGGGCATACAAAACGGAAGAAAATTCTTGTTTCGAGTGCAGTTCACCCTGAATCAAAGGAAGTTCTTAAAACCTATGCAAAAGGTCAATATATCGAAGTAATTGAAGTACCAGTTAACAATGGGATTACAGATATTGAAGCGTTAAAAGGTTTGGCGAATGAAGAGATTGCAGCAGTTATTGTTCAGTATCCGAACTTCTTTGGACGAATTGAGCCATTAAAAGAGTTAGAAGAAATCATTCACGCCAACAAGTCATTGTTTGTAGTTTCCTCAAACCCGCTTTCTCTTGGAGTACTAACACCTCCAGGTAAATTTGGAGCAGACATTGTAATCGGTGATGCCCAGCCGTTTGGAATCCCAACTGCATTTGGCGGACCACATTGCGGTTATTTTGCCGTAACGAATAAATTAATGCGTAAGGTACCTGGACGTCTTGTCGGTCAGACTACGGATGACCAGGGACGCCGTGGATTTGTATTAACTCTGCAGGCTCGTGAACAGCATATCCGTCGTGATAAAGCGACTTCTAATATTTGTTCAAACCAAGCATTAAATGCTTTGGCTGCGTCAGTTGCCATGACAGCTCTTGGGAAAAAAGGTGTACGTGAAATGGCAGCAGCAAACTTGCAGAAGGCACACTATGCAAAAAATGCTTTTAAAGAAGCAGGTTTTGAAGTTGTCTACGAAGGACACTCCTTTAATGAATTTGTCGTAAAATTAAATAAACCAGTAAAAGAAATCAATCAAGAGTTGTTACAAAAGGGTATCATTGGCGGTTACGATTTAGGACGTGATTATCCTGAGCTTGCAAACCATATGCTGGTTGCTGTAACAGAGCAAAGATCAAAGGATGAAATCGAAACTCTTGTAAAAGAAGTGGGGGATTTGAATGCATAACCAAGACCAGGCACTCATTTTTGAATCTAGTACACCAGGAAGAATTGGATACAGCCTCCCGGAAATGGATGTTCCTGAATTAGACCTTAGTAGCCTTCTGCCTGCAGGATACCTGCGCAGCGAGGAGCCGGAGCTTCCTGAGGTTTCAGAGCTTGATATTATGCGTCATTATACTGCTCTATCAAGAAGAAATCATGGCGTAGATTCTGGTTTCTATCCATTAGGCTCATGTACGATGAAATACAATCCGAAAATTAATGAAAATGTAGCACGATTTAATGGGTTTGCTCATGTTCATCCATTGCAGGATGAAAGCTCCGTTCAAGGTGCTCTAGAGTTGTTGTATGATCTGCAGCAGCATTTGATTGAAATTACAGGGATGGATGAAGTTACTTTACAACCGGCTGCTGGCGCTCATGGGGAATGGACTGGATTGATGATGATTCGTGCCTTCCATGAAGCCAATGGAGATTTGAAACGAACAAAGGTTATTGTTCCAGACTCTGCTCATGGAACAAACCCAGCTTCTGCCACTGTTGCAGGTCTTGAAACGATTACAGTAAAATCAAATGAATTTGGTCTAGTGGACCTTGATGATTTGAGAAGAGTGGTCGGTGAAGATACAGCTGCTTTAATGTTAACAAATCCAAATACTCTTGGCCTTTTTGAAGAAAATATCGTCGAAATGGCTGAAATCGTTCATGCTGCAGGCGGAAAGCTTTATTATGATGGTGCAAACTTAAATGCCGTACTATCAAAAGCTAGACCTGGAGATATGGGATTTGACGTGGTTCACTTAAATCTTCATAAAACCTTTACAGGTCCACATGGCGGCGGAGGTCCTGGTTCCGGTCCTGTGGGTGTCAAAGCTGACTTGATTCCGTATTTGCCGAAGCCAATTATTACAAAACGCGGCGAGGAGTATGTATTTGATTACGACCGTCCACAGTCCATCGGCCGTGTGAAGCCTTTCTATGGTAACTTTGGTATCAATGTTCGTGCATATACTTACATCCGTTCAATGGGTCCTGATGGCTTAAAAGCGGTAACTGAATATGCTGTGTTAAATGCAAATTATATGATGAGAAGACTTGCTGAGTATTATGATCTTCCATTTGATAAGCATTGCAAACATGAATTCGTATTGAGCGGACGACGTCAGAAGAAATTAGGGGTTCGTACCTTGGATATCGCAAAACGCCTGCTTGATTTCGGCTATCATCCACCAACCATCTACTTCCCATTAAATGTGGAAGAATGTATCATGATTGAACCAACGGAAACAGAATCAAAAGAGACGTTAGATTCGTTCGTTGACATCATGATTCAAATTGCCAAAGAGGTTGAAGAGAATCCAGAAATTGTCCAAGAAGCACCGCATACAACCGTAGTCGGTCGTATGGACGAAGCAACAGCGGCTCGTAAGCCTATTTTAAGGTATCAAAAAGCATAATATTATTTTGGTCAGGTTCAGGGTGCTGAATCTGACCTTTTTGCTTTTCGGGGTATGGGAATTGTGCCCATTAAACACGTCGACGAAAAATAGGGGAAGAATCAGAGGGGGATATTGCCCGTAAATCACTAAGTCAAGAGAGTTAGGTAACAATCTAAGGTAATAAAAGGACTTCCGTATATAGGAAGTCCTCTTCGATCTATTTCTTTGCTTTTATTTTACCGCCCCATTTTTTAAAGCCGCCTTGCAGCTGGGTAAGGTCTTTATAACCTTTTCGATATAACATTTGGGCTGCTCGAGCACTGCGCAAACCATTTTGGTCATATAGATATACAGGCAGGTCAGGACGAAGTTCCTTCATTCTCATTCTTAACTGAGACATTGGAATATTACGAGCTCCCAAAATGTGACCTGCATCGAATTCGTTTGCTTCACGAACATCGATTAACTGTGCCTTTCTATAACCGGCACGAAACTCCTCTTCCGTTACCGTTTTAACAATCCTTTTTTGATAAAAATAGGTGAAAACGGAATAAGCCGCAACTGCAATAATGATAACAAGTAGGACATAAAGTGAATTCAATTTCTATTGCTCCTTTCAAGCATGGTACACTATGTTTTATTATATAAGTCAAACCAATAAAGATAAAGAATAAACGACAAAAAACTTCATAATAAATTATATCAGAACATCTCGGTTTGAATTCAAAACAGAATTTGGTAGACTTAAACTCGGGTAAACTACATAAAGATGAGGTTTTTATATGAAGAAAGAAGTTTGGCGTTTTATAGACTCTGGGAATTGTTCTCCCTCTTTTAATATGGCATTAGATGAGGCATTACTTGATTGGCACAGCGAGGGAAAAATACCTCCTGTGATTCGTTTCTATGGTTGGGACCCTGCAACACTATCGATTGGTTATTTTCAAAAGGTCGAAAAGGAAATTGACTTAGAAGCTGTAAAAGACCTAGGATTAGGTTTTGTTAGACGTCCGACTGGCGGACGAGGAGTACTTCATGAGCATGAACTTACTTATAGTGTCATTGTTTCAGAAGAGCACCCAGAAATGCCCAAGACTGTCACAGAGGCTTACCGTGTGATTTCTGAAGGAATACTTAAAGGGTTTCATCAACTAGGACTAGAAGCTTATTTTGCAGTACCTAGAACGGATGAAGAACGAAGTGCTTTAAAAAATCCTCGGTCTGCTGTTTGTTTCGATGCACCGAGCTGGTATGAGCTTGTGGTTGAAGGGCGAAAGGTTGCTGGGAGTGCACAAACAAGACAAAAAGGAGTCATTCTACAACACGGCTCAATCTTATTAGATATTGATGAAGACAAGTTGTTTCGCTTATTTAAATATCCAAATGAGAGAGTAAAGGAACGGATGAAATCAGCATTTAAAAATAAAGCTGTGGCGATTAATGAAATTAGTTCTAGAAGAATCACATTAGACGAGGCAAAAGAAGCTTTTTATAAAGGCTTTGCAGAGGGACTTAATATCGAATTGGAAACCTATCAATTAACTGAAGAAGAACTTGCATATGTTAATAAAATCGCAAAAGAGCGTTACGAAAATGATGAGTGGAATTATAAAAGGTAATTCCATTCATGAGGTCCAAAAAGAAGAGTAATGGAGAGAGAACGGGCCACATGAAGGGTTCATGAAGCCCGAAAGAAGAGTAATGAGAGAAACGGGCCACATGAAGGGTTCATGAAGCCCGAAAGAAGAGTAATGAGAGAAAACGGGCCTCATAAAGGGTTCATGAAGCCCGAAAATAAGAGTAAGAGAGATACAAGGCATCATGAACTACTTTTGATTAAATTTATAGCAAACAAAAAGGAGGCGGACACAATAGTATTGGGTCCGCCTAAGCTGTTATTGTAGAGTCACTTTCTCGATTTCTTTCACATATTTTTCATACCAGATTTCCCATTCATCTTTCCGTTCGATTGTCCTGCCATCTAGCAATGCAGAAATTACGTCTAAACATACATGCCAGCCTGCAAGGTCTCTTGGGGTATGATCGGTTAAATTATTTATTTTTTCAATCAAGACTAATGAACAGCCATCTGGTTCCTCAGACAATTCGAACCGAACAGTGTCTGGCCACCAAGTAAATTCTAAAACAGAATGTAATTTTAATTCTAGGATTGTTAGTTCCTCAAACGTTCCATCCCCCATATCAAATTTAATTACTCCGCCTTCGCGAAGTTCGTCTACACGTAATTCTGAAAACCATTTTGGAAGTTTTTCGTTATCGGTTAAATAAGACCATACCTCTGCAACTGAATGTTTAAGATGGCGTTTATATATTGCAGAATAGCCGTTTTCCACTTTTTCAATTCGTGCTATCATCTATTTTTTCCTCCTTAATATTTCACTTTCCTAAAGTATACCTTTTTTAATATTCTTGGTAATCAATTTATCTCCTCTTATATCGGGAATTTTCCTATAAGTAGAAATCGCAACCTGCGAAATTTGTTAAATTACCCTGTTTTTTGCCGAAATTTAATAGATATCTTATTTATTCTCCTGTTTCTAGTTTATTTTGAGTTTGACAAACTTGTGTTTTTCTGCCTGAACACAATATGTAGTATTGTCGAAAATATTTTCGGTACTATATATTGATTTGTTCCTCCTATCTGTGTTAATTTATTTATATTAAGTCAACAAGTGAATACAAGATATAGTTTTCATACTAGAATCTTACACAATATATAGAATTATTTTGAAGGAGTTGTTCTCATGTCTATAGTTTTTAGACAAAAAATGAATATTGATTTTGAAAGGTTGAATGAGGATATCCACTTATTCCCTCAGGTGCACCCAGTAACCCCAGATATGAAAATAACTCATAAGGGTGTTTCACGTTTGGTCATGTTGGACCGCTACACCTTCAAAGATACTGCAAAAATAACCCTAACAAATGGCGACTTTGTTGTTCTTACTATTAAAGAAGATCCAAAATTCCCTGCACGTGGTCTTGGATACATTATGGAAATAGATTGGGAGCGTAAAAAAGCAAAGGTTTTAGTAGAAGAGGAATTTAGAGGTGTCCTTGATGACCCTGAAGAAAGCACAACAGGATTAATATGGCGTTCACTGGATGTGATTGAGAAACCTCTTGAATTGTTTTATGAGCAAATTGCCAAGCGAAATGCAACTGGACTTGCCTCAGTTGAAGAGACGGAAGAGAAACGAATTAAGTGGTTTGAGAAGTTTTACAATGAGCTTGTATCGATGAACTTCATTCCAGCGGGTCGTGTCCTTTATGGAGCAGGAGCAGAAACGGATGTAACATTCTTTAACTGCTACGTAATGCCTTTTGTTCCAGACTCACGTGAAGGAATTTCCGATCATCGTAAGCAGGTAATGGAAATCATGAGCCGCGGCGGCGGTGTAGGAACAAATGGTTCAACATTACGCCCAAGAAACACTTTAGCAAGAGGCGTTAATGGAAAATCATCTGGTTCGGTTTCGTGGTTAGATGATATTGCGAAATTGACGCATTTAGTTGAACAAGGTGGGTCGCGCAGGGGTGCTCAGATGATCATGCTTTCGGACTGGCACCCAGACGTAATTGAATTTATTATCTCAAAAATGCAAAATCCAAGAATTCTACGATTCTTAATTGATAATACAAACGATGAAACTATAAAGAAACATGCCAAAGATAAACTTAAATTTACTCCCTTAACAGGTCAAGAGAAGGCAATGTACCAGGGAATCGTCAATTACAAACACATTCCTGGATTAGGTGGTTTCGGTGAGGAAGTCATCGCTGAGGCTGAAGAGAAGCTTCAAACTGGCGGTAACTATACAGTTCACAATCCAGATTTCCTAACCGGTGCTAATATTTCTATTTGTTTGACGAAAGAATTCATGGAAGCTGTTGAAAATGATAGTGAGTACGAGCTTCGATTCCCATATGTTGAACATTATAGTAAAGAGGAAATGAAGATTTACAATGAAGAATGGCATAATGTTGGAGACGTACGCGAATGGGAGAGACTCGGTCATAAAGTACGGGTATATAAGAAAATTCAAGCAAAAGAGCTTTGGAATCTTATAAACATTTGTGCTACTTACTCTGCTGAACCAGGAATTTTCTTCATCGATAATGCTAACGACATGACCAATGCAAAAGCCTATGGGCAGCAAGTCGTTGCAACAAATCCGTGTGGTAAGGTGGCTTAAGTTTGCCTCACGTTAAAAATTGCGGAATTAAGCGGGAACCCTGAGATGGGAATCCGAACCGAAGGCTGAAGGTAAAACTTCAGTCAGGGGCAACGCATACGAAGTGATCCTGCGACTGCAGACTATAATCTTCGCACGAGGCCGCAACATTACACTCATTTCATACCGAATAGAAGGAGTTAATAAGATGAATAGAGGGTATGCAGGCTTTTATAAAGGGTTCTTTCTAAGAAGTTCCTATGAGTATGCATACGCGAAATTCCTTGACTATAATTCTTTTTCTTGGGGATATGAAGAGCAAACTTTTGATATAGGATATAAAATTTATAAGCCTGATTTTTTTATCTACAATTCCACCAACAAATTGGAAAAAATAGTTGAAATTAAATCTAGAAATAAAATTGCTAAAGAAACAGCTCTTAAATCATTGGAAATAATACAATCGAGATTTAATATTCCTTGTGAACTGATTTCTTATGAAGAACTTCTACGTATTTATAGTGATTTACCATATACATTAAACTCTACAATATCAGAGTGGATAAATGATGAAAAAAACACTATAAATAAATCGTTGCATGGATCCTTAAATGGCCACTTTAACATAAAACATTCGAATGCTACCAAAAAGAATATTGGAGAACATACAAAAAAATTATGGAGTTCAAATAGCCTAGCTAAACAAAAAATGCTAGAAGGTTTAAGAAACTCTGGTTTAGCTCAAAAAGGCAAAATAAAAACTCAAAGAGTGATTAGGTATTGTTTAAAGTGCGGGAAAGAATTCCAATCATTAATAACTTCTCCAAAAAAATATTGTAGCTTACAGTGTTCAGGGGCTATTGCGATTAAACATGCGACTGAAGAATATGTTAAACAAAGAAACAATGTTCATAGTGAAATAAGAGATTTTATTATCCAATGGTCATTGGCAAATGTTGATTTAGTTCAATTAACTCCAATGAATAAAATTAAAACTTCAATTAATTCATTAACAATAGAAATTGAGAAACAATTTGGAGTTAAAGATTTAAGAGTAATTTCAAAAGCAGTCTTTGGTGAGGATTGTGGAAGAAAAGAGCTTATTAATTTTATGAAAAAGGTGTGTAATGAAAAGATATGCTGAACTAACGGGAAAATCAACCGTTAGAACTAGAGGATAAAAAGCCTTTAGGATAACAAACTGGAACAACCTCTCGCACCATTTTCTGTATGTAACCTTGCAGCTGTTAATCTTGCAGAAATGGCTGATAAGGAAACGAAAACAGTAGATTTTGAAAAGTTAAAGAAAACAGTAGCAATTGGCGTTAGGATGCAGGATAACGTTATTAATGCTACGCCATACTTCCTTGAGGAAAATAAAAAGCAAGCTCTTGGAGAGCGCCGTGTAGGTCTTGGCGTTATGGGTTTGCATGATATGCTAATCTATTGTGAAACGGTATATGGCTCAGAAGAAGGAAATAAACTTGTTGATCAAGTTTTTGAAGTAATTGCAACCACAGCGTATAAAACATCAGTGGAATTAGCCAAAGAAAAGGGAAGCTTCCCATTCTTAAACGGTGAAACACGCGAAGAAACAAATCGTTTACGTCAAGCATTTATTGATACAGGATATATGAAAAAAATGCCTGAGGACGTTCGTCAATCTATATTAGAAAATGGAATAAGGAATTCCCATTTGCTAACTGTTGCTCCTACTGGATCCACTGGTACCATGGTTGGGGTTTCCACAGGCCTTGAACCTTATTTCTCCTTCTCTTATTTCCGAAGTGGACGTTTAGGTAAATTTATCGAAGTAAAAGCTGATATCGTTCAAGAATACCTTGATAAACACCCCGAAGCTGATTCAGATAATCTTCCAAGCTGGTTCGTGGCAGCAATGGAACTTGCACCTGAAGCGCATGCGGATGTTCAATGTGTGATTCAGCGCTGGATTGACAGCTCAATCAGTAAAACTGTAAATGCTCCACAAGGATATAGTGTTGAACAAGTGGAAAAAGTGTATGAGCGTCTTTACAAAGGTGGAGCTAAGGGTGGTACAGTCTATGTGGATGGATCACGTGATTCACAAGTCCTTACCCTTAAAGCAGAAGAAAACGAGATTCCAACATTCAAAGAAAAGACTAAACAACATGTGGTACTTGTTGATACCATTAGTGACCTTCGTTCAACTGATGTTACAATCGGTTCAGAAGTTGGAAACACATGCCCAGTCTGTCGAAAAGGAAAAGTAAAAGAAATCGGCGGATGTAATACATGTTCCAACTGTGGTACACAGCTTAAGTGTGGTTTATAAAAATGAAAAACGAGGAGTCCTTTAAATAATAGGACATCCTCGTTTTTTTCATATATCAAACTAGACTTATCAAATACCCACCAACGCTCCCGGTAATCACAACTACCCAAGGAGGCAGCTTCCAACAGGCAAGCATACAGAACAATAGCGCAGCGAACGCAAAATCCATTGGTACTAAAATCGAGCTAGTCCAAATTGGATCATAAAATGCCGAAATTAATATTCCAACAACAGCTGCATTTACCCCCATTACTGCTCCTTTTATTTTTGGATTACCGCTTAAGCTGGTCCAAAATGGTAATGTACCTAATACCAGCAAAAACGCAGGGAGAAAGATTGCAAAGGTGGCAAGTAAACCTCCAGCCCAGCCATCCACGACGGCACCAATATAGGCAGCGAAGGTAAACAATGGTCCAGGTACTGCCTGGGCTGCTCCATATCCAGCTAGGAATGCTTCTTTACTGAGCAAGCCGCTAGGAACAAATTCGCGTTCCAATAATGGTAAAACCACATGCCCGCCCCCGAAAACCAAAGAACCAGATCGATAAAAGCTATCAAACATCGCCACCCAGCTAGAAGCTGTCAACTCTCTTAAAACTGGCAGAATGATCAATAACCCAAAAAACAAACCTAAACAAACGACGGCTACCATACGAGAAAGTGGAAACTGTATAGACGTGGAAGAATCTTCCTTCTGCCCTTTATAAATGAACAGTCCCATCACAGCAGCAACCACAATCACACCAACCTGTGAAAAAGCAGTTTGCCATAGAAGTGTACCTATTAAAGCAAACAAAGCAATCGACTTTCGAGTAAGATCAGGAGTTAACTTTTGTGACATACCTAAAATGGCATGAGCAACGACTGCAACTGCGACAATTTTTAACCCATGAATCCAACCGGCATTTCCAACATCCATTCCTTGGAGTATCAGGGCAAAAAGGATAAGAGCAATGACGGAAGGAAACGTAAAACCAAGAAATGCAAAAATCCCGCCTAATAATCCTCCCCGTAATACCCCAACTCCAATCCCAACCTGACTGCTAGCTGGACCGGGCAAAAATTGACAAAGAGCTACTAAACTAGCATAACCCTGTTCGTTAAGCCATTTTCTCCTGCGAACATACTCTTCATGAAAATACCCTAAATGAGCGATTGGACCTCCAAATGATGTAAGACCTAGCTTGGTTGAAACGATAAGGATTTCGAATAGTAATGATAACTTTTTTTGTTTCATAGATCCCCCTATTTTTGTGCTAGATTGTATTTACTCCTATTTTAAATGGTTCGATGAAAGTTTTATGTTAATTGTTTGTAAAGCTTTATTAACGTTATATTTCCTAAGGTGTTGCAAAATTGTCAAAATCTCTACATACCATCTTCATATAATCTGAGTACTATTGATATAGTAGTAATTAACAAAAACAGTTTTTACTAGAATACAGGTGATCCTATGTATAACGTATTAAGCCAGTTTAGTGCGTTTGTCAGCAAACCGTTTTTTATCATTGCGAATAACTTGGAATCATGGCCGATTGTTTTTGCTTTAATTTTGGGACTAGTGGGTGCACTGGCACCATGTCAACTAACTGGAAACATCAGTGCATTAACACTATACGGTAACCGTTCCTTCCAGGAAAAAATCGTCTGGAAAGATGTTATCTTTTTCACTTTAGGGAAAATCGCAGCTTTCTCGTTGTTGGGTGCCCTTGTTTGGATTTTAGGAAGGGAAATTCAAGATAATCTCATAACCTATTTTCCTTGGATTCGCAAAATAATGGGGCCGCTACTAATCATTGTTGGGATATACATGTTAGGAATAATAAAAATCAAGGGGACAATTAATTTATTTAAAAGCACCAAAGTGTACAAACAGGAAACCCCATTTGGTTCATTTATGTTAGGATTTAGTTTTTCCCTTGCATTCTGTCCGACCATGTTTATCTTATTCTTTGTTACCCTTATGCCAGTTGTTTTGTCCAACTCATATGGGTTTATTCTGCCGTCTATATTTGCATTTGGAACTGCTCTGCCGCTGCTCCTATTTATTTTTATTATTTGGTACCTAGGCGGTGGTGGTGTATTAATGAAAAAAGGAAGAAAATTCGGTGTCATCATCCAAAGGATATCAGGATTCATTATGTTACTGCTCGGTATAATGGACTCCATTACTTATTGGTCACTTTAAAGGTTAAAAAACAGAAGTATGAACAAAATGTGAAAGTTGGTAAATAATAAAATAAATAGATAAAAAGCACTTTACATAGGGTAGGGGGGTATGGTTAAATAAAGATAAGAACTTTACCTTAATACAAGGTTAATAAAATGGCTAATTAGGAAAGGGAGTATAAAATATGGAAAAAGTAACATTAAACGTTCAAGGTATGTCATGCAATCATTGCGTAAAAGCTGTTGAAGGCAGTGTCGGTGAACTTAACGGTGTCAGCTCTGTAACAGTTAATTTAAAAGCTAATACAGTAGATGTTGAATTTAACAATCAAGAGGTAACCCTCGATAAAATCAAAGAAACGATTGATGATCAAGGTTATGATGTAAAGTAAAAAAAATTGAAAGACACGTGCTATATAAGAATAGCACGTTCTTTTTACAATTTATTATACCCTAAAGGGGTATAAAGGGGTGGATTTTATGGCTCAAAGTTTAAAAGAAACCAATTTGCAAATCTCTGGAATGACCTGTGCTGCTTGTGCAACAAGAATTGAAAAGGGAATAAATAAATTAGAAGGTGTAGTAACAGCAAACGTCAATTTAGCTCTAGAAAAATCCGCTGTTAAATACGATCCAGAAAAATTAAAGGTTGAAGACATTGAGAAAAAAATCAGAGATCTTGGGTATGACGTAGTTACCGAAAAAGCTGAGTTTGATATAACCGGGATGACCTGTGCAGCTTGCTCAACCAGAATTGAAAAAGGTTTAAATAAACTAGAGGGTGTTATGAAGGCAAATGTGAACCTAGCCCTTGAAAAAGCGACGGTTGAGTATAACGGTACGGCTATATCACCGACTGACATTATTAAGAAAGTTGAAAACCTTGGATATGGAGCCCATATAAAAGAGGACGCAAAAGAAACAAGCGATTATCGTCAAAAAGAAATTAATAAACAAACAAAAAAGTTTATATTTTCGGCGATTCTATCTCTCCCACTATTATGGGCTATGGTTGGCCATTTTTCATTTACATCCTTTATCTGGGTTCCTGAAGCCTTTATGAATCCGTGGGTTCAGCTTGCATTGGCAACACCCGTTCAATTTATAATCGGTGCCCAGTTCTATATCGGAGCCTATAAGGCGTTGAAAAATAAAAGTGCCAATATGGATGTTCTTGTTGCTTTAGGTACATCCGCAGCTTACTTTTACAGTTTATATTTATCGATTATGTCGATTTCCATGGGTACTCACACCATTGAACTTTATTATGAAACCAGTGCAGTCCTTATTACATTAATTATCCTTGGTAAGCTTTTTGAAGCAAAAGCAAAAGGTCGTTCGTCAGAAGCGATTAAGAAATTAATGGGGCTTCAAGCTAAGACGGCATCGGTTGAAAGAAATGGGCTAGAACAAGAAATTCCGCTTGAAGAAGTTATCGTGGGTGATATCCTTTATATCAAGCCTGGAGAAAAAATACCGGTGGACGGAAAAATTATCGAAGGAAATTCAGCCATTGATGAATCCATGCTTACAGGAGAAAGTGTCCCTGTTGATAAGAGTATCGGTGATGAAGTGATCGGTGCAACTCTTAACAAAAATGGCTTTATAAAGGTTGAGGCAAAGAAGGTTGGAAGGGACACTGCGCTGGCACAAATCATTAAGGTGGTCGAAGAGGCACAAGGTTCGAAGGCTCCTATTCAGCGCCTAGCTGATAAAATATCTGGCATATTTGTTCCAATCGTTGTAGGTATTGCTGTTATTGCTTTTATTATTTGGTATGTGTGGGTTGCACCTGGTGATTTTGCAGAAGCTTTAGAAAAAATGATTGCGATCCTCGTGATTGCCTGCCCATGTGCATTAGGTTTAGCAACACCAACCTCCATCATGGCTGGTTCAGGAAGAGCAGCTGAATATGGCATTCTGTTTAAAGGTGGAGAACATTTGGAAATGACCCACCGAATTTCTACAGTTGTATTGGATAAAACCGGGACAGTTACAAATGGAACCCCTGTTTTAACTGATGTTTTCACCAATCAATTCTTTGATGAAAATGAATTTTTATCCTTAGTTGCTTCAGCTGAAAAACAATCTGAGCATCCTCTTGCACAGGCAATCGTTGAAGGAATAAATGAGAAAGGAATTCCTTTGAAGAATGTGACTGAATTCGAAGCTATTCCTGGATTCGGAATCAAAGCAATGGTCGATGGTAAAGAATTATTAGTTGGTACTAGAAAATTAATGAATAAGTACAATGTGCAGGTTGATGGTGTACTTGCACAAATGGATGAATTAGAAAAAGTAGGGAAAACAGCAATGCTAGCAGCTATTAATGGTCAATATGCAGGTACTGTTGCTGTTGCAGATACGATTAAGGAAACCTCAAAAATGGCGATTAGCCGCCTCAAAAACATGGGGCTTGATGTCATTATGATCACGGGCGATAATCACCAAACTGCATTAGCGATTGCAAAGCAAGCAGGTATTGACCAGGTAATTGCTGAGGTTCTTCCAGAAGGTAAGGCAGATGAAATTAAGAAACTGCAGGCTCAAGGCAAGAAAGTAGCCATGGTTGGAGATGGAATCAACGATGCGCCTGCTCTTGCGGTTGCAGACATTGGTATGGCTATAGGAACAGGAACAGATGTAGCGATGGAAGCAGCCGATATTACGCTTATTCGCGGGGATTTAAATAGTATTGCTGACGCAATCTTCATGAGTAAGAAGACGATTACGAACATAAAGCAAAATCTTTTCTGGGCACTCGCCTATAATTCGCTTGGTATCCCAGTAGCTGCACTTGGTTTCTTAGCCCCTTGGCTTGCCGGCGCTGCCATGGCATTTAGTTCCGTTTCAGTTGTCCTGAATGCATTACGATTACAAAAAGTTAAACTATAAAGTTCTTATCCAAAGGCTGACACATAATTGTCAGCCTTTTTCACATTTATCACTATCCTCAGCTAGTATACTTAGTTTATATAGGGTTGAAATAATAGTGAGCAGGGTGAATCGTTATGAATCATATTTTACTAATTGAAGATGAGGAAAGTGTATCAACTGTTATTAAAGGTTATTTAGAAAAAGAAGGTTATAAAGTTCATCGAACTGCCACCGGATTAAATGGGCTAGACCTTTTTAAAACAGTAGATTTTAAACTAATTATCTTAGATTTAATGCTTCCAGATATAAGTGGTGAAGAGGTCTGCAAAATTATCCGCCAATCCTCTGATGTTCATATTTTTATGCTAACGGCTAAAGGATCTTTAAATGATAAAATTGAAGGTTTCAATATTGGTGCCGATGAGTATTTGATTAAACCGTTCAGTCCAAGGGAGCTAACTGCAAGAGTGAATGCTTTGTTTAGAAGATTAAGCGCGAAATTTCCGTCATCAAAGGTAATTTTTGATGATGGTTATTTACTGATTGATTGTGATAAAAGAGCTGTAAAAGTGAACAAACAAGAAATTCCATTTACGCCAAATGAGTTTGATATATTATGTGGACTTGTAAGCGTAAAAGGGAATGTTTTATCAAGAGAACAGTTAATAGATAAAATCTTTGGTGCAGATTTTAGCGGCTATGATCGAACAATTGATGTGCACATAAAAAATATTCGAAAAAAAATAGAAACAGATACCAAGAATCCTAAATATATTGTAACGGTAATGAAGGCAGGATATAAATTTGGCGGTGAGAGATAAGTGCAATCAATCAGCAAAAAGTTAAGCATCTTATTTGTGTTATGTGCGATTTCAGCTATTCTGCTTGTTACACTATTCGTTAATCTTACCGTCTCCAATAAATTTAACCAGTACATGATTGATATACAAAACAAAAGGTATGAGAGAATCGTTTCCTATTTTGTAGAGGCTTATAAGAGAGAAGGGAAATGGAGCAAAGATACGGGCATTGAACTAATGCACGAGGCGTATATGGGAAATTATTGTTTGACACTAATGGATAGTAATAAACAGCCTGTCTGGGGAATGGACCCGAATGATTTATTAACTCAAATCCATATTGGTGATATGTCAGTCCAAAACAATGGTATTTACACAACTAAGACGTTTGGAATAACAGTTGGTGGAAAAATTGTGGGCTATGTAGATATAGGCCAATACTCGTCTGTACTGTTATCAGAAGAGGATGTAAACTTTAAGAATTCTATCAATAAAAGTATTGTTGCCAGTGGAGTTATTACACTAGTGATTATCAGTATAGTAAGTCTTTATTTTTCAAAACAATTCTCTACCCCAATTCGGGAGGTAGCAAATCTGTCAGTTAGCTTATCCCAAGGGAATTTTGAAGCAAAATCAAATAGTAAAAGTAATATTGAAGAGCTTGAGAATTTAAGAAATAGTGTGAATATCCTCGCCGATAAATTAAAACATCAGGACACGCTAAGAAAGAGATTAGTATCGGATATAACACATGAGATTAGAACCCCTCTGAATGTGCTGCAAAATAATCTTGAAGCCATGATTGACGGAGTGTTCCCGGTAACAAATGAGGGATTAATATATTTAAATGAGGAAATCATTCGATTTGGCAAATTAATAAATGGCCTAAACGTATTAAAGGAGTTTGAATCGGAAAGTATCAAGCCAAATTATGAACCCATCCACTTGGATGATTTAATAATAGAAATGAGTAAAGATTTCTTTGTTGGTGTGGAAAAAAAGGGTATCCCTATTGTGTATGAAATACTGCCTAATGAAAAATATCTAATTATTGGAGATATAGATAAGATAAAACAAGTAATTATTAACTTACTATCAAATGCTATTAAATTTACTGAAAATAATGGGGAAATTACGATTAAACTATATAAAGAAATGAATCAGATCGTAATAGAAGTGATTGATAACGGCATTGGTATTAAGCAAGAAGATTTACCTTTTATCTTTGAAAGGCTTTACAGAGGGGATAAGAGCAGAAGTCAAATTGAAGGAAATGGTATCGGGTTAACGATTGTTAAGAATATCCTAGAGCTTCATAATGCAAAGATTGAGGTCAACAGTAGAGAAGGAATAGGAACCAAAGTGAAAGTCTATTTTACTTCAGCAAATTAATAGAAAGAGCTTTGTAATCAATTGATTATAAAGCTCTTTGTTGTTACTGAATATACTTCGCTCTAACCTTTTCAACGTCCACTGTATTTATATCTTCAACAACCTCAATGATTCCAAGCAATTCTTGTTCATTTAAGAAGATACCATATGATCCTACGTCACTAATAGAGAATTCAATATTATTTATCCCATTGCTGCCTGTAAAATCAGTTACGATTTGCTTTGTTGTCGAATTCAATATCATAAAATAGCCATCTGCACTATCAAAGGCAGTTAAATCTAATGCCATTTTTGTCTGTATCCCCTTATTCACTACCATGATTAATGGCTCAAACTCATATCCAGTTCCTTTAATGGTAATACTCTGCACGGTAACAGCCACATCAGCTATCTTAACTAAACGATCCGTCGCTACCTTACTAAAGTCATTTCCGTAGATACTAGGCTTTACAGGTTCCGCAGGAGGTGCAGTAACTGCTGAATCAACACCCTCACCGTCACTGCTTGAAGCCGTGATCGCTTCAAGATCATCTACCACCTTAATGACCCCACGTTTCATTCCCATCCAACAGCTAAAATTAAGATCTTCATCCCCAGGTGTAAATTCAATTAGATTATTTCCGCTTTGCAGTTTCTGTTGAATATTCATATCAGGCACTACAATCGTATTATTACAGCCAGTAATTTCTTCACCTTCTACCACCCATTTAACCGGCATTCCTTTTTGGACATAAAGGGTTTTTGGAGTGTAGCCATAAACATTAGCAGTCATATTCAAAACCTGAACACCATCTTGAATGGTTGCTTTAGTGGCATTCGATGGGTCTGAAGAGGCACTTGCGTCACCGAAGGCACCAATATTAGCCATAATTGCCATTGGGCTAACATTCATACCTGCAAGAGCAAGCCCTCTATTACTCATAATAAGGCCAAGCATAATAATT
Organism: Neobacillus vireti; assembly: GCF_036962345.1. Classification (GTDB taxonomy): domain Bacteria; phylum Bacillota; class Bacilli; order Bacillales; family Cytobacillaceae; genus Neobacillus; species Neobacillus vireti_A. Next base: position 96,858 of record NZ_JBALNB010000010.1, on the reverse strand, counting down.
AATACACCACTAAATTTCAGTATTTTCTTTGTATACCCTTTACTTAATAATCCAGACAAAGCTCCAAATGTCAGCATTAGAGGGACAGTACCGATTGAAAACATAAACATCGATAGTGCACCAGCTGCTGCACTGCCTGTTCCCAGAGCAAATATTTGCATCGTTTGTAACGGACCACATGGCATTAACCCGTTTAGAAGACCGACAAAAAATGGGGCCTTTGGTTTACTCATTGCTTTGCAGGCAACATTAGGTAACTTAATTTGGAATTTCCTAAAAGCCTTGAACCCTGACATATTAAAGCCCATCATAATCATGAAAATACCAGCAAATAACTGTAATCCGGCTTTAGCATTAAGAGATAGAGCAAAAACAGAACCAATTGCACCAATGACGCCGCCAAGAATGGAATAAGCAACAACTCTCCCAGCGTTATATAAGAGAGCTGGTTTTATCGCTTCAAATTTATTCTTGCTCTCTTTTCCAATGCTTTGTGAAAGCATAATCCCGCCGCACATCCCTACACAATGAATAGAGGTAATGACCCCTACAACAAATAATACAGCATAAGAGGCATTATTAAGTTGTGATTCCATATCGTAGTTCCCAGTATTAATTCCAAGCAGCACTACGGCTGCTACAGCGATTAAAATGCCGATAAATTTAATGTCATTAGACTTTTCAGTACTATATCCAACACTTTGAATGGCTGCTTTAATTTTTTTTACATCGCATAGTTTGTCATCATATTCAATATCCGCAAATTGACCGCTAAAACTTGCATTTACATTCACTACTCCTTCTAATTTTTTAACTGTTCGTTCAACCCGCTTCTCACAGGAGGTACAGGTCATTTCATATACCTTTATACTTTCCCTAGTCATGCTCATAAAAAGTTCCCTGCCTTTACTTGTTTGATTAACTGACTAAATGATAGGTAAAGTATAGGAAATTTTTGTGTTGATGATATGAAGAAAAAGAGTAGTAAGGTGAACAATTTGTAGACAAAATATAAACAAATGATGAACCATGTTAATAAAAAAATTGATTACCCTATAAAATTGATTGAAAAGAGGAAAACAATTTGGAACCGTTCATGCCTCAATTAGTATACTTTGAACCCAAAGCATTAGAATACCCGCTTGGAAGAGAACTGAAAGAGAAATTTGAAAAGTTAAATCTAGAGATAAGAGAGACTACCTCCCATAACCAGATTCGAGATTTACCAGGAGAAAATGAAAATCAGAAATACCGAAATGCAAAATCAACCTTGGTAGTTGGAATTAGAAAGACACTTAAATTCGATACTTCAAAGCCATCAGCAGAATATGCCATACCTTTGGCTACTGGCTGTATGGGACATTGCCATTATTGCTACCTGCAAACGACACTTGGCAGTAAACCATACATTCGCACCTACGTAAACTTAGACGATATTTTTGACCAAGCCCAAAAGTACATGGATGAGCGTCAGCCAGAAATAACAAGGTTTGAAGCTGCATGTACCTCAGATATTGTTGGTTTGGATCATTTAACACACTCGCTAAAGAAGACAATTGAATTTATTGGACAGTCAGAGTTTGGAAGGCTCCGATTTGTTACGAAATTCCATCATGTCGACCATCTCTTAGATGCCAATCATAATGGGAAAACAAGGTTCAGGTTTAGTGTAAATTCACGCTATGTAATTAAAAACTTTGAGCCAGGAACTTCTTCCTTTGAAGATCGATTATCTGCTGCTAGGAAGGTCGCCAAGGCAAACTATCCTTTGGGTTTTATTGTCGCTCCCATTTATTTGCATGAAGATTGGAAAGCAGGGTACCGTGAACTATTCGAACGCTTAAGCGGTGAGCTTGCGGGAATTGATATACCTGATTTAACGTTTGAGCTCATTCAACACCGGTTTACAAAACCTGCAAAAAATGTGATTGCCAAGCGGTATCCAAAAACAAAACTAGAAATGGATGAGGAAAAGCGAAAATACAAATGGGGTCGTTATGGAATTGGTAAATATGTTTATCCGACAGAAGAGGCAAATGAATTAGAATCCACGATTCGCAATTATATAGCAGAATATTTTCCAAATGCCACTGTTGAATATTTTACTTAAAAAAATTATTTTTTTACTTGTACACCGTACTATTTCTTTCAGCCGCAGCTTAAAGTGTAACAATGAGTTCACCTTTAGGAGTGGCTGCCATGAGAATAGACGGTGTTTTTTCTGGAGGAGGAATTAAAGGTTTTGCCCTTATCGGGGCTATTCAAGAGATTGAAAAAAGAGGTTTTCAATTTGAACGTGTTGCAGGAACGAGTGCTGGATCAATTGTTGCGGCTTTAATCGCGGCTGGCTATGGCAGTGGTGAGATTGAACAGCAACTGGATGAGCTTGATTTAACTAAGTTTCTTGACGCCCGGAAAATGATCATTCCATTTCCATTGGCTAAATGGCTGTTTGTTTATTGGAGACTAGGATTGTATAAAGGAAATGAGTTAGAAAAGTGGATTGAACAAAAACTAGCTGCTAAAGGAGTTAGAACATTTTCGGATTTGCCGCCGCAAAGCCTAAGAATTATCGCTTCCGACCTCTCAAATGGAAGGTTGATGGTACTGCCGGATGATTTGGTGAATTATGGTTTATCACCTGGATCATTTTCTGTTGCAAAAGCGGTAAGAATGAGCTGCAGTATTCCGTATTTTTTTGAACCTGTAAAATTAAAATCGATGGATGGAATAAATGTGATTGTTGATGGTGGAGTATTAAGTAATTTTCCAATGTGGCTTTTTGACCGGGAAAATATACAAAAGGTGAGGCCAGTAATCGGAATTAAGTTAAGTGCAGATGAATATGAGCACGAAAAACATAAAATAAAAAATGCAATTCAATTGTTCGGAGCCCTGTTTGAAACGATGAAGGACGCACATGATTCACGTTATGTATCTAGAAAACATGCCCAAAACATCATTTTTATTCCCTCTGAGGGGGCATTGTCAATAGAGTTCCATCTGACAGATGAAAAGAAACAGGAATTGTTTGAATTAGGAAGAGAAGCTGCCAAAAAGTTCTTTAAGTCTTGGTGTTATTAAGGAGGCAAAAAAAAAGTCGAGCGTTTATAAGGACGCTCGATTTTTCTTTTTGCCTTTTTTACCATCGATGACAGTTAAATGAACTGGAGATTTCTTTTTTATCTTCTTGCTTTTCTTTAAAGAAGCTAGCGAGCCAAAAGAAGAACTTTTTGTCTGTAGTTCCCCTGTTTTCGATTGTAATCTCTTTTTTGATTTCTTAGCTGCTTTAATAAACCTTTGCTGCTCTTTTTTCTGAGGATTTGCTCTCACAATTAGACGGAAAACAAAGAATATGGCTAAGCCGACTAATGCAAAGACTGCTACACTCTGAAGAAAACCAATAGGATCGCTAGTAAATGCTCCAATAAGGCCAATGATACCTAGAACAATAACACTACCAACCAAAGGAACGGAAACTCGATTTTTCAAGAACGCCACCTCCCTAAGAGCATCATAATCATTATCTTAATTTTTTAAACACATAAACAATAATGTTTTAAACAATTTCTTCAGCGATAGCTGCTATTTAAAGGTCCCTCCCAAGGTGGGAAGACCGGTTCATAAGACGTAAATCGAAATACATAGTAAAAATGTATGTACTTAACTTTATTCTACTTCAAGTAAGAAAAAACCTCTAGGATGACCTCATATTTCCAATTAAAAGTTTTATTAAATGCAAGTGAAGCCCAAGGTAAGGGCATAATATAGTGGAATCTAATGGATTGTAATATTTTAGAGCACAAAAACACCCTTATAGGAGGTCAATAATTATGGCTAACGAGCCAAATAAATCAAATTACCCTAAACCAATGTCTTTTACTGCTATTGTTTTCTGGACGGGATTATTTGGAGGTCTTTTTTGGGGGACTCTCGGTTTTATTGCCTATTACTTTAATTTTACTGAGATTCGTCCAAATGTTATCCTAGAACCGTGGGCGTTAGGAAAATGGAAAAATGAATGGTTGGGAACGGTAATTTCAATTATCTTGTTAGGTCTTTTTTCAGTTGGAGCAGCATTTGTTTATTCCCTGGCATTAAAAAAATTTAACGGAGTATGGCTGGGATTAGCTTATGGGATTGGACTGTTCTTAATCGTATACCTAATCCTAAATCCAATATTTCCTGGAATAAAGCCTTTCTTATCCTTAGGCCGCGACACATTGATAACAACGATCTGTTTATATATGGTTTATGGATTATTTATTGGATATTCCATTAACTATGAATATGAAATTAATCATATGGCAGAAAATGAGTCAGCTACTTAATCGATATTAGTCTTTAATGAATATTATATGGTAAAATATTGTTGATATATTACTGAAAATGGCAGAAATATTCTGTCGTGGGATGACATAGTGAGGAGTGGGAGAAATGGGAAGGATAGAAAAGTTACGATCAAGTTTTTCTACATATGGTTTGGACGGTTTTTTAATTACAAGCCAATTTAACCGTCGATATATGACAAACTTTACTGGCTCTGCTGGAGTGGTTTTGATAAGTGCTGACAAGGCACAATTCATTACAGATTTCAGATATGTAGAACAAGCTTCTAATCAATGCGAAGGATATGAAATTGTAAAAATGACAGGAACGCTTGTTGAAGAAGTGGCAAGACAAGCAAAAAAACTAGGCATAAAAAAGCTGGGTTTTGAAGAAGATCATTTAACTTTTTCCACCTATAAAGCATATGAAAAAGAAGTTGAAGCAGAACTTATTCCGATTTCAGGAGTTATTGAAAAGTTACGCTTGATTAAGACGGAATCAGAGATTAAGATATTAAAGGTAGCAGCGGATATTGCTGACGCTGCGTTTAAACATATATTGGATTTTATTCGTCCGGGAGTAACGGAACTAGATATATCCAATGAACTTGAGTTCTTTATGCGTAAGGCAGGAGCAACTTCTTCTTCTTTTGATATTATTGTTGCTTCAGGTCATCGATCAGCTCTCCCACATGGAGTGGCAAGTGATAAAGTGATTGAAACCGGAGATTTTGTTACACTCGACTTCGGTGCTTATTACAACGGCTATGTATCAGATATTACAAGAACCGTTGCAGTGGGTGAACCTGAAGCAAAGTTGAAAGAAATTTACGAAATCGTCCTTGAAGCACAAGCTAGAGGCATGGCAGGAATTAAACCTGGGATGACTGGGAAAGAAGCAGACGCTCTGACGCGTGATTACATAACGGAAAAAGGTTATGGTAATTACTTTGGACATTCAACCGGTCATGGAATTGGTCTTGAAGTCCATGAAGGGCCGACACTTTCTTTCCGTTCTGATATCGTACTTGAACCAGGTATGATCGTTACGGTTGAACCAGGTATTTACATACCGGGTCTTGGCGGGGTACGAATTGAGGATGATACGCTCGTAACGAAGGATCTGAACGAAGCTTTGACTCATTCAACAAAAGAACTTATTATTTTGTAATGGACTTAGGAGGATAAAACATGAGTATTTCTGTTAATGATTTTAAAACTGGGCTAACCATCGAAGTGGACGGCGGCCTATGGCGCGTTCTTGATTTCCAACATGTAAAACCAGGAAAAGGTGCGGCATTTGTTCGTTCCAAGCTTCGTAATCTTCGTAATGGAGCGATCCAGGAGAAAACTTTCCGCGCTGGTGAAAAAGTAGAAAAAGCACAGATTGATAATCGTAAAATGCAATATCTTTATGCCAGCGGTGACCAGCATGTGTTCATGGATATGGAATCTTACGAACAAGTAGAGCTTCCTGCAAGCAATATTGAATATGAATTGAAGTTTTTAAAAGAAAACATGGAAGTTCATATCATGATGTTCGGTCATGAAACGCTAGGTGTAGAGCTGCCAAATACTGTTGTATTAGAAGTGACAGAAACCGAGCCCGGAATAAAAGGCGATACTTCTTCAGGGGGCACTAAGTCTGCTACACTGGAAACAGGACTTCATGTTCAAGTTCCATTCTTCGTCAATCAAGGCGATAAATTAATTATTAACACAACAGAAGCTTCTTACGTTTCTCGTGCATAAAACATTCAAAAAACTAAGGTCGAATTTTTTCGACCTTAGTTTTTTTTATTTTCCATATTGTGAAAACTTCACTAAATAGTAATAATTAGTCGATTCAGGTCAGAACTTAGTTTGCTAAAATAAATATGAAATTACATTACAAACGAAGGGGTGACATATAAGTGAAAAAAGTCTATACATTAATGTTCTTTAGTATCCTATTAGTCATAATTTCAGTTGGTTGCAGCTCGAACAAAGAAAAATTAACTCTTGATAAGAAACATAGTCCATTACCTGATTATGTTTTGAACACATCTGAAATAATTGAAGAGACCTATACAATGGCAGCAACCTATCCCGAGGTTTTAGCTAGTGTTCCTTGTTTTTGCAGTTGTGGAATGATTGGACATAAAAGTAATCTTGATTGCTTCGTAGGTCAATTTGGAGATGAAAATGCGGTTACAGAGTGGTCCGATCACGGTGTAACATGTGATGTTTGTATAGATATCGCACAGGATTCAGTAGAAATGCACCAAGACGGTAAAAGCCTTAAGAAAATCAATGACTTAATTTATAAGAAATATGAAGATTATGGAGAGGCAACACCAACTCCTGAACCTAAATAACGGACAGCCTATGAAAAAAATATTATATGGCCTCTATATTCTTATTATTATTGGAATTATCGTTTGCCTGATTAATAGTGATATTTTTAATAAAAAGGAATCCGAAGCTATTTTTGCAGGAGAAAAAATCTATAAAAAACAATGTTTGATTTGTCATGGTGAAACTGGAAAAGGTGAAGGACCTAATGCAGGAACAGCCATTAACAATCAAAACTTTCTAAATACTGTATCAAATAAGGATATTTATAATAGTATTAAATATGGTAGAAGTGGTACAGGTATGCCAGCTTATGAAGAACGAATATCAGAAAAAGATTTAAATAATCTAGTGGTATTTATTAGAGATTGGCAGACTGAAGAAATCAAGTTTGATGTTCCAGAAGTAATTGCTGGAGATCCTACTGCAGGGGAAAAACTTTACAATTTAAAATGTCTAAATTGTCACGGTGAAGCAGGAGCAGGTAGATTAAAAATGGGACCTGCGCTTTCTAATCCAGAGTATCTTAAATATACTAGTGATAAGCAAATATGGATTAGTGCGGCTTACGGACGTGAAAATACTTCTATGGGTTCGTCTTTAAAGGGCTTAGAAGGTGTAAGGCAGCTTAAAGAAGAAGAAATTTCGGATATTGTTAGTTATATACGTTCCATTAAACCAAATGAAAAAACTCAAAATGACTATCTTGAACCTTGAGACCATTAAATTGGTTTCAAGGTTCTTTATTTAGAGCCTCTAATCAAAGAGTTTTCCAACAAAAGTAAAACCCTAAATCTCTGATTCAGGGTTTTAGTGGTCGTTACTGTTCAATCTCATATGTCCAACTGTTCATACCGCCAGTCATATTATAAACGTTTTTAAACCCTTTTGAGGTTAGGATTTCAGCTGCCTGTTGTGAACGATTCCCGCTGCGGCAAACTAATAAGTAATTTTTGTCTTTTTCAAGATCTTCGCTCATCCCTTCAAACACCTGTAATGGTACAAGTTCAGAGTCTGCTATATGTCCACTGTTATATTCTTCGGGAGTTCGAACATCCAGAACGATCACTTTTTCCTCATCAATTAATTCTTTTGCCTTCTCAGTTGTAACATTTTCAAAAGTTGAACCACTACATCCAGTAAGCAGAAAAACTACTAACAAAGTAAATAATTTCCTCATGTGTTATACCTCAATTTCAAAATTAATTTTAACGTAATAGTCTTAAAAAATTTTAAGTGGTAATACCGGTACTTTACCACAAAATTTGTCAAATGGGATGAAATTAACAAAACGTTCATTTTCACGTCATCTAGGAAAATAGAATAGGGTTTATAGTACTAGATGGGAAATAAAAAAACAGGGTGTTTATGAATGGTAGATAGGCAAATGTGAACAATTTGTGGTGAATTATTGACGAAAACGTAACGTTTCTCCTCCTTTTACAAAATGTTCAAAAGTGAATCAACTATACATAGATGATTAATATTATATTTATTTCAAAGAGGGCTATAGTAAAAAATAGTATTTTTATAGGGGCTCAAGGAGGATCATTATGCTTAAAAAAAAGTTGTTGGCTTTATTTGTTATCACATTGTTTCTAATGGGTTTTATTGTTCCAAATGCATATGCAGAAACAACTTTTCAACCAGAAAAGTTTCCGTATACGGATATGCAAATCCAGGTGATGCCTGAGTTTGACTACCCTGAGAACTGGCCGAAAGATACACCATCATTACTTATAGGACAGTATGGTACTTTTACAAATAAAAGCGGGCAGGATTTTAATGGAAAAATAGAAATTGCAGTACCTGCAAATGAAAAAGGATTCCAAGCCTACTTAGTTGCAGAATTTCCTGAAGACAATAAACCTGAAGTACAACGTCCTTTTGATATAGACAAGGATAAGGAAGTTATTACCTGGAAACCTTCTAAACCGATCAAGAATAATGAATCTTATAGATTCGTAGTTGAGTATTATACCAGTTCGGTTGAAGTTAAAGATAATAGAAGTTTTACTTACGAATTTACTAACCCAACTGAAATTGGAACATTAGATGTAATCTTCTATGCGCCAATGGATGCAAAAGAAATAACACTAGAGCCAAAGGCACCAAACAATACAAAGAGTGAGTATGGAGAAGAGCTGTTCTACTATCAATACAAAGATGTAAAAGTAGGAGAAAACTATACATATTCTTTTTCCTATCAAAAGGATGGTTTTAAATCAACTTTAGACGCTATTAATGACAAACAGCCACCGAATGATGAAAACCATGAAGGTGTTAATGGAACTGCAACCGATCAAATTACTGGGGGGGCAAGTGGCTCAGGTGGAACTAGCGGTTCAGGAGGCGATCGACCTCTAATTGGAATTGGCGGTGCAATCGTCATTGGTATCGCAATCATCCTTGCTGGTGTTTTTGTTTATTTAGGATTAAAGGGGAAATCACAGTCTGCACCTAAAACTGCAACTTCTAAAACAGTAAACCATCACCCTAAAAAGCAACAAATTAAAAAAGAAAATAAATCAATTAGTGTCGATGAGAAAAAGGAATTACGTAAGAAACTTTTAACAGGAAAGATTGACCAAGAAACATACGATGAGGAAATGAAAAAATTAATTTAATGGGGTGAATGGGATGAAAAAGAACACGATTGTAATGTTAGGTGGTTTCATTATTGCGGGGGCAATTGTTTTCTTGCTTATGGCTGCTACACCAGGGTCAAGCGGTATTGAATTAACCATGAAAGAACTTTTGTCGAATCAAGAGAAACATAAGGATGATTTTGTAACAGTTGAAGGCTTGCTAATCGAGGAATCGATTAAATGGAACCCAGATAAAATTGAGTTGAAATTTGATTTAAAAGATAACGATGGTAACCTGATGCATGTTATTCATAATGGAACAAGACCAGACAACTTCTCTGAAGGTGTTATTGTTATCCTTCAAGGCGCACCTACAAAGAAAGATACATTTGTTGCTGAAACCGTTAAAACAAGATGTCCTTCCAAATACGAGGGTGAAGACGTAGAAAACTATGATCCTGAAGCACATAAAAAGTTATTAGATCAGCCACCAACAGAAACTGATGAGGCAAAATAATAAGAAGGTGACGATATGTACTTATTTGCTAACGCAACAATCTATGTAGGCTTAGCGCTTGCGATTTACTCACTCCTCATCATTACATTGGGGATTAGCACGAAGAATCAAAAATTAGTCAATAGTGGGAAAGGCGGCTTAATTGCTATCCTAGTATGTGCTTCGATGGCCATGCTTTCCTTATTCTACTTACTAGCAACATCTCAATTTCAATATGAATACGTAAATGATTATACGAGCAGTGAACTGCCAGTTATTTATAAGCTTACAGCATTATGGGCTGGGAATTCGGGGTCATTGTTATTATGGACTTTCTTCTTAGTTCTTTACACGTTAATGGTGGCCTTCTCCAGAAAAATGAGAGGGAATCCAATGGTTCCTTACATTTCTGCTATTCTATTAGGAAATATCGTATTCTTCTTCCTAATCCTTGGGTTCGTTGCTAAACCATTTATCCTCATGGATCAAGTTCCAATTGAAGGTCGTGGTTTAAACCCAATGCTGCAAAATCCAGGGATGATTATTCATCCAGTTACTCTATACCTTGGTTATGTAGGTCTTGCAATACCATTTGCGTATGCAATGGCTGCACTTTTATTGAAAAACATGGATGATTTCTGGATTAAAATGACTAGACGCTGGACGATTATTGCTTGGTTGTTTTTAAGCCTTGGTAACATTTTCGGCGGCCAATGGGCATATGTAGAGTTAGGTTGGGGCGGCTACTGGGCATGGGATCCTGTTGAAAATGCTTCCTTCATGCCTTGGTTAACAGCAACAGCGTTCTTGCACTCAGTGATGATTCAAGAACGGAAAAACATGTTGAAGGTTTGGAACATTAGCTTAATCATAACGTCTTATGCGTTAACTTTATTTGGAACATTCCTTGTTCGAAGCGGAGTTCTTACTTCCGTTCACGCATTTGCAAATTCAAATCTAGGATTATATTTCCTAATCTTTATGGGTGTAATGGTAATTGGTGCCCTATACGTACTAATGAGCCGTTATAATCTGCTTAAACGCAGTGCAGGAGAATTCAATTCATACATTTCAAAAGAAAGCAGCTTCTTAATTAATAACCTATTGTTGGTAGGATCAGCTTTTGGTGTATTCTGGGGAACAGTTTTCCCGCTAGTATCTGAAGCAGTACGCGGTACAAAAGTAACAGTAGGTATGCCATTCTTTAATACCGTTCAGGCACCAATTTTGTTGTCTATGATGTTTGTAATGGCGGTTTGTCCACTGCTCGCTTGGCAAAGATCTTCGATTAAAAATTTAAAGAAAAACTTTTTAATACCAGCAATCCTTGCGGTTGTTGCAATGGCTTTAATGGTTGTTCTCGGTATACAAAAAGCCTGGGCGGTAATTGGATTTGGAGTTATAGTTCTCCTGTTTATTACACACTTCTTAGAGTTTTACCGTGGTGTAAAAGCTCGTAGAAAAATGACGAAAGAAAAGGTCTATCTTTCCCTTTATCGATTGATGGTTAAAAATCGCCGCCGCTATGGTGGTTATATCGTCCATATTGGGATTGCTTTTATCGCAATGGGTATTATCGGTTCACAGAACTATGACGTACAAACGATGAAAACGATGAAATTAGGAGATTCAATTGAAGTGAAGGATTATCGTATAAACTACGAACGTCTGGATCAAAAACGAGAAGGAATAAATGACATAGTTTATGCAGAATTGACAGTTTTCAAGAATGGTAAGCGAATTGGAACGATTCAGCCTGAAAAGGTCTTCTACGGCAACTGGGATCAACCATCATCTGAAGTAGGTTTAATCTCTTCCTTAAAAGAAGATTTATACATTGTATTAAGTGATTGGGAAAATGATGGAAAAGCAACTTTTATTGTCAAAGTTAACCCGATGATTGCATGGCTATGGATTGGCTCTTTCATGATTATAATCGGATCACTATTTGCAGTTTGGAACGGAAAATATCAAAATATTACTCCACGATACACAGGAGTACGCAAAGAGGTGTCTTAATGTGAAAAGTAAAATATCTATTGGACTCCTTGTGATTGCTTTTATTTTTCAAGCTTCTATCTTCCAGGTGCAAGCGAAAGAGTTTGACTATAAATCAAAGGAATTCGAAGCGGCAGCCTCTCAATTCATGTGTACATGCGGCTGTGGACAGGACCATTTTGAGTGTGACCCTAAGACTTGTAATCTAACTATTGGCTTTAAGGAAGACATTGTTGAAATGATGAACAAGGGCTGGGATAAGGACAAAATTCGTGAATACTATGTCAATATTTATGGTGAAGAAATTTTAACTGCTCCTGAAAAAAGCGGGTTCAGTTTGGTTGCTTGGGTATTGCCTTTTGCAGCTTTAGGAATTGCAGGGGTGGCGTTGTTCTTCATCATTCGTAAATGGGTGAAGAAAAAAGGACCGGATGAAGTTACCCCAGAAAACGACATCATTCAGGATGAAGTAGAAGAGGAAATCCTCTCGTCCATGATTGAAGAAGAACGCAAAAAGTACCTTTAGGATGTGAACATAATGCAAGAAATCTCGATCATTTCAATGATTTTTACAGCCGCTCTTGTGCTAATTTCTTTGTTTCTCGTTCTGGCACCATTCTTTTCTTTTGATTCATATTTAAGCTTTGTAAGTAAGGGGCAAGATTCTTCGACAAACAAGGAAGTGCTTTTATCCACTCTTAACGAATTAGAATTTGAATATAAGATGGACAAAATCTCCCATGCTGATTACAAAAATCTAAAAAAACAATATGAAGCACAAGTGGTTAGTATCATGAAGGATGAAGAAGAACAATTGACAGGACAGAAAGTTGATTCGGATTTAATGGCTGAAATAGAAAGTGAAATTGAAGCAACGATGAAGAATTATAAAAATAAAAAGGGGGAAGGAAAGTGATCAAGAAAATCACCGTTTTCCTCCTAGTGCTGCTGCTGCTCATCCCATTAAATGGAATGGCGGCGGCTGAATCACCGATATCAGTTGATATGCATTACCTAGTCGTTAGCCCAGCAGAAGACGGTTCCACCAATATGATGAATATGGTGAACTATACCAATACTAGCGCAGAGGAATTTATAGGCGATGGCACGGGTGAGGCAGTTCTGAATGTCACTATACCGACAGGAGCAACAGGGTTTACTTTTTTAGATAACAAAATTGCTCAGCAACAGGTAGATACAGGATTTATCACAACGGATTCTATTCCTGCTAATCAGACAGTGGTTTTACCATATAGCTATAGAATCGGTAAGGGTGAGGAAATTACTTTAAACTTTGACTATGCTGTTCAAATGATGCAAATTCTTGTTCCAGAGGGAATGGGAAGCATTGAGTTTAAGAATGTTACTGCTACCAATCAAGGTCTTTTTAAAATGGATGATCAAAATTATCAGGGATACAGCGTTGAAGGTGTAGAGGCCAAACAATCGTTTACCATGATTTATGACAAAGATAAACAACCCTCAGCTAATGAAGCCCAAAGTTCTATAGAACAAGGAGCAGGGAAAACGGGTACGAATGTAACAAAAACGGCGCCAGCTTTTCATAACCCTGGTCACCTTCGGATGTGGGCACAATCTCCGCTTCGAACCTTTGATCCTCATGTTTTCTTAATCGTCATGGCGGCCATTATAATTGCTGCACTATCTTATTTTACTTATTTTAGGATGAAGGCTAGGGCGGAAGAAAGAAGACTAGGCGCGGATAAGGAAGAAAGTGCCTTTAAAAATCTAATGGCGAAGCAAAAGGCAATTATGGATAAAATACTCGAGCTAGAAGAAAACTTCGGTGATGGAAATTTATCAGAAGATGATTATCAAGCTAAATTGGCTGCGTATAAACAGCATTTAGTGCAGGTAAAAATGAATTTACGCCAATTCATAGAGTAACAGTCGGAATGCGAGGGATAGTCGATGATTGAAATAAAAAAGCTTACAAAGCAAGCCGACAATAAGTTAATTCTTAGAGGTGTAGACCTTTCAATCAAACAAGGTGAAACCGTCGCCATCCTTGGACCAAATGGTGCAGGAAAGAGTACATTGCTAAAAGTGCTAGCGACATTAATTAAGCCGACATCAGGTCTTGTAAAGATTAACGGATTGGACTTGAAAAAGAATCATATTGAAATTAAAAAAATGTTCGGTTACCTGCCCCATTCCAGCTTGCTTTACGACCACTACACCCCATTTGAGAACCTGGTTTTCTTTGGGAATTTATACGGAGTCAATGATGTTGAAAATAAAGCAAGAAAACTAGTTAAAGAGGTTGGCTTATCATTTTTTATCAATGAACCTGTAAAGAATTTCTCACGCGGGATGATTCAGAGAATTGCGATTGCAAGAGCAATTATTCACGAACCGAAAATTATGATGCTAGACGAGCCGCATACTGGTTTAGACCAAGGTGCAATCAATATCCTAAATAATGTTGTCCTTTCAATGAAAGCGAAAGGATGTACAACATTAATGGTCACGCATGATTTTAAACAAGCAGCAGAAATATGTGATCGAATTATTATTGTGAAAAACGGAAAGGTAGCCGATGATTTTAAAATCATCAATAAATCATTGGAAACAGTTATTGAAAAATATCAGGTCTTAGTGGAGGGAGTTTCGTGATGTTTAAAGCAGCCCTCACAATTGCCAAAAAAGATATTTATTCAGAATTAAGAACAAAGCAAGTTTTAGGGACAATGATTATTTTTGCTGGTTTAGTCATTCTCGTTCTGAGCTTTGCGTTTGACCCTGCAAACAATACGACAAAAGCAGTTATTCCCGGTGCTGTTTGGATTATCATTGTTTTCTCAGGAATATTAGGACTAAATCGTTCTTTGGTTTCAGAACAACGAAATGATACGATGCATGGTTTACTCGTTGCACCGATGGAAGCCACTAGCATTTATTTAGGCAAGTTCATGGCTAACTTCTCGATGATTCTAATCGTTGAAATTGTTTCGATACCTTTTCTATTTCTGTTATTTGATTTTAAAATGAATGGCAGCATTTTATATTTCTTCTTAGTGCTGTTTGTTGGCAGTTTCGGATTCATTGCAATTGGGACCTTTTTGGCAGCACTTGCTTCCAATTCTAAAAGCAGTGAAATGTTATTACCACTATTGCTTTTCCCAATGACAAGTCCAGTCTTAATTGGTGTAACGCAAGCGACGAAAATTATCTTAACGAATATGGAAAAATTACCGAGTGCCATTGCATGGCTGCAATTGGTTGCAGCCTATGACGTAATCTTCTTTGTTCTATGCTTTTTACTAATTGAGTATGTCCTGGAGGTTTAAAAGATGAGTATGAATCTCGAAAGAGAAAGAGCGGCCCTTCCAATTGAAGAAGTGGCCGAGATCAAAACTTCAATGCTTACCAAAGTTTTATACGCTGGAATGGTAGTATCCATGCTAGCAGCATTCTACTTTATTTTTATGTATGCAGAGATTGAAAAGACAATGGGTGTTGTTCAAAAGATATTTTATATGCATGTTCCATCAGCTTGGGTTGCTTTTCTAGCATTCTTTGTAACATTTGTCTTTAGTATTTTATATTTAGTAAAGCGTAAACGGATTTATGACACCTATGCCTATGTATCTGCAGAAATCGGGGTAGTATTTACAGCTATTGTCTTAACAACAGGACCGATTTGGGCAAAATCTTCTTGGAATACTTGGTGGGCATGGGAACCACGCTTAACCACGACTTTAATTCTATTCTTCCTCTATATGGCTTACCTAATGGTTCGCCAGATGGATGGAGTTTGGGACAAAAAAGCAAGACTCGCAGCTGTCTTCGGGATTATTGGATTTGCCGATGTACCGATCGTATTCTTTGCCATTCGCTGGTGGCAATCAAAGTTCCATCCGATTGTTTTTGGAGATGGTCCATCGCAGCAAGGAGGAGGAATTGCACCAAGTATGCTTGTTGCATTGTTAGTAACGATTGCAGCATTTACCTTCCTCTATGCCTATCTTCTTCATAAGGGCGTATCCTTAGAAAATATGAAAATTAAAGTTGGCCACTACAAAGAAAAATTACGTGAAAGAATAGATAACTATAACTAGGAGGAATTTATTATGGGATTCATGTTTGGTGCATATTCAGTCGTGTGGGTAATTATTTTTGGTTATATGCTTATAATCGGTAAACGTCATAACAGCCTAAAAAAGGATATCGAGTTTTTAAAACAACTGGATAAATAAGGGGTTGTCAGGAGGAAACGGAATGAGCAGACGAGTCATTAACTTACTCGTATTGTTTCTATTGATTGGTATGTTTGGTTTTTTTGGATATAGTTTAGCGAGTAAAGGTGACAATACGGATGTTGGAGACCAAGCCTATAATTTTGAGCTGCCTAACTTAGATGGGACCAATACGAAGCTCTCCGATTACAAAGGCGAGATTATCATTTTGAATTACTTTGCCTCTTGGTGTAAACCATGTGTGGATGAAGCTCCAGAGCTAGAGGCATTTGCAAAAGATTACGGTGATCAGTACAGATTAATTATGATTAACAAGGGCGAAACAAAGGAGCGGGTCAAGAAATTCCTTAAAAAATATAATACGCCAGCGGTATATGTATTTGATTATAATTCTAAAGTTGCAAAAAAATATAATGTAACCGGACAGCCTGAAACATTTGTCATCGATAGACAAGGTGTAATAAGAGAACACTACAATGGACCACTAACATCCGCACAACTTTATGCAATGGTTAAAAAATATAATCAATAATATTTAAAAAGGATTGAATCCACGTATCATGGTTCAATCCTTTTTTTTATCCATTTATTGAATGATATCGATACTCAGTTGAAATACTTGCTCGGATTAGCAGCTGACCCGGTTGAATCGGTGTTGAGCCAGCTCCTTTAGCAAACGCAACGTGCTGGCTCTCAAAAGGCTGGATACTATCTCCGCCTTCCACGACGAGAATAGGCACAGGATTTAATGTCACTCCTAAAGTATCGGCAATGGTTTTCGCCTTGTTACTTGCATTGTTTAATGCCATGGCAAGTGCTTGTTGGTAAAAAGCATCCTTATATCTAGAGGTGAAATGAACATTTGCAGCATGGTTGGCTCCGTTATCTATTGCCGTATCGACTACCTTTCCAATAAGGGATAAATCATCTATTTTCACCTGCAGAATATGTGTTATTTTATAGCCTTGAAAAATTTGTTTGCCAGAAGAAAAATCATATTCAGGTTCAATTCGAAAATCAACTGTCTTTATCTGATTTTTATCAATCCCTAAGGCAATAAGGGAATGAATTACCTGAGTCGCAATGATCGAATTCTGCTGCTGTGCCTCCATAAGTTCTTTACTATGCGTCACAACTCCAAGATTAACGGTTGCTGTGTCAGGCTGAACAGCAATTTCCCCTTCGCCATTCACTTTTATTATATTATTCCTTTTCCGCAGGTTATTACGGTCCCCAGCGTTCGGCATGTACATGATCTTTCCTCCTTCATTATAATGATTATTTTATTCTACTAACTCTCTTATAAAAATAGAATAGAAGAGAATTTTAAAAGAATTGAAATTTTCAAAGTCATAATGCGTTTCGAAAGGCATACATTTTAAATAATGAGACAAGCAACAAGGAGGAACGAATGTGGAAACGATCCTAAAATTCTTACCAAAAAACATTGCAGACATGATCAGTAAAATCCCTCCTAATCAAAAAGATGAATTGGAAGAAATCCGAATTCGTATCGACCGTCCCATCGAAATTATGCTGAAAGGGGCCCCTAAGTTTCTATCGTATATTATACGACAGGACGATGCTTTCCATTTAATGAATAGGATTAGCCAATTCTCCATCTATACACTTGAGGAAGAATTGAAACGGGGATATATCACTGTTTCAGGAGGTCATCGAATTGGACTTGCAGGGAAGGTAATTCTTGAACAAGGAAGGGTAAAAGCAATAAGGGATATTTCTTCTTTTAACATCCGAATTGCAAAAGAAAAGATCGGAATAGGAGAAAAGATTATACCCTATATTTACAATGGTTCATGGATGCATACAATGATTGTTGGTCCGCCACAAACAGGTAAAACAACATTATTACGGGATATTGCCAGAATTATTTCAACTGGAAGTCATGAAAAAGGCATACAGGCATATAAGGTAGGCATTGTTGATGAACGTTCCGAAATAGCAGGATGTGTAAATGGGATTCCTCAAATGTCGTTCGGCCACCGAATAGACGTGCTGGATGCATGCCCAAAAGCCGAGGGGATGATGATGATGATCCGTTCAATGAGTCCAGATGTGTTAGTGGTTGATGAAATTGGTCGAATTGAGGACGCGGAAGCGATTCAAGAAGCAGTCCATGCTGGTATTAAGCTAATTATGACAACTCATGGGTCTAGTTTGGGAGAGGTTAGGAACAGACCTTCATTGATGAACATTATAGATCAAAAGATTTTCCAACGATTTATTATCCTGAGCAGGTCACACGGTCCCGGAACCATTACACAAATTTTGGATGGTACTGGAAAAGCATTGAGCCAAAAAGTGAGTGTGACGTAAATGGTTAAATTACTTGGGGCCATTTTTATTATTCTGGCTACTACATGGACAGGATTTGAGGCAGCAAAACATTTAAGTGAGCGTCCAAAACAGCTCAGGCAATTAAAATCGGCACTTCAATCGCTTGAAGCCGAAATTATGTACGGGCATACCCCCCTGCATGAAGCAGCAAGAAGATTGGCGGCACAATTATCAAAACCATTATCCTCATTTTTTGAGGGCTTTGCAAAAAAGCTGACAGACACTGAAACAACTGTAAAGGAAGCCTGGGAAGACAGTTTAAAGGAGGTTTGGAAGCAGACAGCCCTTAAACAAGGTGAATTTGAAATTATGAAGCAATTTGGTGAAACCCTGGGTCGGCACGATCGCTTTTCCCAGCAAAAACATATTATGCTAACTCTTTCCCATCTCGAAAGAGAAGAAGCGGATGCGATAGAAAGCCAAGCAAAATACGAAAAAATGGTAAAGAGTTTAGGTTTCTTTTCGGGATTATTATTGATTATCTTATTAATTTAGGGGGAAAAGCAATGGGCTTAGAGGTAGATATTATTTTTAAAATTGCCGGAGTGGGAATTGTCGTTGCGTTTTTGCATACAGTGCTGGATCAAGTTGGGAAAAAGGAATATGCCCAGTGGGTTACTTTATTCGGTTTTATCTATATTTTGTTTCAAGTCGCATCGATTGTAGATGACCTCTTCCAGAAAATAAAATCTGTCTTCTTGTTTCAATAGAAGGGAGGGATCGGCCATTGAAATTATTAAAATAGTTGGAGTAGCTCTTGTCGCAACCTTCCTTGCTTTAATTATAAAAGAGCAAAAACCTAATTTCGCCTTTTTGTTAATCGTTTTTGTAGGCTGCAGCATTTTTCTTTTTTTGGTCGATAAAATTTATGAAATTATTCATATGCTTGAAAAGCTTGCTGTCAATGCAAATGTGAACTTGGTTTACGTTGAAACCATACTAAAGATTATTGGAATTGCTTATATTGCGGAGTTTGCTTCACAAATAACGAAGGACGCAGGTCAGGGTGCGGTGGCTTCCAAAATTGAACTTGCAGGTAAAGTATTAATTCTTGCGATGGCTATTCCGATTTTAACCGTTATGATCGAAACGATTATTAAGCTAATTCCAAGCTAGAAAGGTCAAAACATGAGGTGAAAAATGATGAAGCAAAGGCTGCAGATTATTCCCATTATGATTCTATTATTTTTATTATTTACTTCGACAAGTGTACAAGCTAACGAAGGAGAGGATGTTGGCTCGACACCTCTTTCACCTCAGGAATTAGTAGACGCACAGCTTAAAAATATGGATTTAACAGAGCTAAAACAGTATTGGGAGGATGTCCAAACGAAATATGGCGGCTTCCTCCCAGAAAGCCAAAAAGGGAGTTTGTATGATTTTGTAAGTGGAGATAAGAAGTTTTCCTTTAAGGAATGGACACAAGGAGTCCTAAAGTTCTTGTTTCATGAATTTGTTGCCAATGGAAAATTGCTTGGATCATTAATCCTCCTAACTATATTCAGTATGTTTTTACAATCGATGCAAAATGCATTCGAAAGCAGCACGATTAGTAAAGTTGCTTATTCAATAGTCTATATGGTTCTCGTAATACTTGCACTTAATAGTTTTCATATCGTTATCAAGTATACCAATGAGGCAATTGGAAGTATGATTTCCTTCGTTCTCGCCCTAATTCCTCTCTTATTAGCTTTAATTGCTTCTTCTGGTGGAATCATTTCAGCTGCTTTCTTCCATCCAGTTATTTTGTTTTTAATGAATATTAGTGGAACATTCATGCAATATGTTATTCTCCCTCTGCTCTTTCTAGCAACTCTATTGAGCATTGTGAGTACAATGTCAGAGCAGTATAAAGTGACTCAGCTGGCACAGCTGATTAGAACTTGGAGCATAGGGTTAATGGGCCTCTTTTTAACCGTTTTCCTTGGGGTTATTTCTGTGCAGGGTGCTTCTACTGCGATAACAGACGGGGTAGCAATACGAACAGCGAAATTTGTTACGGGTAACTTTATCCCTGTCATTGGACGGATATTTACGGATGCCGCAGACACTGTTGTCAGTGCCTCTGGATTGTTGAAAAATTCTGTTGGAATTGCGGGTGTAGCGATTTTGCTGATAATTGTCGCTTTCCCTGCTATTAAAATCTTAATGATTGCGTTTATTTATAAATTTGCTGCGGCTATTTTACAGCCATTAGGCGGTGGTCCGGTAATTAAATGTTTAGATATTATTAGCAAAAGTGTCATTTATGTTTTTGCTGCATTGGGTATTGTCTCTCTCATGTTCTTTTTAAGTATCACAGTAATTGTCGCAGCCGGGAACCTCACGATGATGATGAGATAGGAGAGAAAGTGATGGAGTTTTTAATAGAATGGGTTACCAATATTATTCTTTTTATTCTTCTGGCAACCGTTATAGATATGTTGCTTCCAAATACAAGTATGCAGAAATATACAAAAATGGTTACAGGGCTTCTGCTAATTGCCATTATATTAACACCAATTTTTAAGTTAATCTCAAAAGATTTTGAAACAGCGATGGCTCAGATCCCCAGCTTTGAAGGTATAGGAAAAAAAAATATGGAAAATTTAATAGAATTGCAGAAAAAAGAAATACAAGCCTCCAATCATGCATATATTTTAGAAACGATGGCTGTCCAGCTTGAAAAGGGAGTAGAAGAGGAGTTGATGGAACAATTTGGTTTGGAAATTGCACAAATAAAACTAACAACCAAGGATGAAAGTCAAGAATCATTCCCTGAAAATCTTGAAATGGTTACCGTCCGCCTTCAGCAGCCGGAAACAGTCGTTTCGACAGTCGAAGCAATACAACCAGTAAGTATTAATACAGGAACACCTCTTCCATCTAACGATCCAACAGAGGAATCAGAAAAAATCGCCGCATTTCTTTCGCAGCAATGGAATGTAACCGAAAATGCAATTGAAGTCTCGGTTGAAGGGGGGATAAATAAACAGAATGGAAAATAACAACAAAGGACCATTTTCTTGGCTTAAAAACATAGTTTCAAAAGGAGAGAATACAGATAAAAAAGCAGGAAAATATCAATATATGATTCTCGTTCTTTGTATCGGTGCTGCTTTCATGATTGTCGGAAATGTATTGTTTTCTGACAAAACAACTCCTATTGAAAGTCAGGAGGTCAGCAGCCAAGCTCAAACGGAAGATGTGGAAACATTCGGTCTAAAAAAGGATTCAAAAAATAAGACTATCGCTGGTTATGAAGAATCATTCGAGAAGGAGCTGACGACAGCACTGGAAGAAATGCTGGGTGTAGACGATGTAACCGTAGTGGTGAACATTGATTCTACGGACAAGAAGGTGCTTGAGAAAAATACAGTTACAAAATCACAGACAACAGAAGAAAAAGACAACGAGGGTGGGGAGAGAAAGGTTCAAGATACCTCAACAGATCAACAAGTCGTAATCATTCGTGATGGGGAAAAAGAAGTTCCGATTATAGTTGGAGAGATTAAACCAGAAATTCGCGGAGTACTAGTAGTAGCCAAAGGTGCAGAAAACATTCATGTCAAAAAATCAATTATTGAAGCTGTAACAAGATCGCTTGATGTCCCGAGTCATCGTGTTGCTGTTATGCCTAAAAAATAAAAGGAGGATTTACAAATGCTATTGAAAAAACAAACAGTTTGGTTATTAACAATGTTAAGTTTGGTGGTCGTATTATCCGTTTATTACATTACCTCTCCTGAACAAAAAAGCAATGAACTTGCAGCAGTGAAACAAGAAGAAAAAGCTGATCAAAAGGAAACGAAAACAGACACGAAAGCAGGTGCGAAAACAGATACAAAAACAGATACAAAAACAGGTACTGAAGCCAAGGATGGGGATACTGTTATTTCTCAGGTTGCTGGTGATGAAGAATTTGAGGCACTTCGTTTGAAGCTTCAAGATGAGCGCAGTGAATTAAAGGAACAATTAAATACTGTTGTTGCTTCTACGGACCTGCCAGCTGATGAAAGAAGCGAAGCAGTTGACCAAATGAAAAAATTAAATGAAATTGCCCAAAAGGAACAAATGCTTGAAACACTAATTAAAGCAAGGGATTATGAAGATGTCCTCGTTAGAGCTGATGGATCGACTGTTAAAATTATTGTAAAGTCTAAAAAGGAATCTTCTAAATCAGAGGCAAATGCGATTATTCAAATGGTAAAGAAGGAAATTGGTGAAACGAATTATGTAGCGGTTGAATTCCAGCCTACTAAATAAGTTTTAAAAAAGGAGAGCCGGCTGGCTTTCCTTTTTTTACTGAACTACGAGAAGAATATTGAACTTTAATAAGGTATTAGCGTATAGTATTAGTAGTTAGTCTTAATCTTGCGACACAAGGAGTGTTTAGATTGTTAAAAGTACAAGAAATTCGCGAATTAATAAAATTAGTTGACCAATCCAGCATTGATGAATTCGTATATGAAAATGAAGGTTCAAAAATTAAAATGAAAAAAAATGCTGGGACGACGGTTGCTGCCATACAACCCGTTTCGCAATCGGCGGCTCAAGCGGTACCAGTAATCCAGCCGGCTGCACCAGCAGCACCTGCTGCTGCACCTGTCCAAGAAGCAGTGCAGGCACCGGCAGATAATGCTGCAGCTGTTCAAGTCGATACATCGAATTTACACAAAATAACTTCCCCAATGGTTGGTACTTTTTATGCTTCACCAACACCAGAGGATGATGTGTATGTAAAGACTGGTTCCGTGGTAACAAAAGATTCCATTGTATGTATTGTTGAAGCAATGAAACTTTTCAATGAAATTGAAGCTGAAGTAAATGGTGAAATTGTTGAAGTTCTTGTTAAGAATGGTCAATTAGTAGAATACGGACAGCCTTTATTTTTAGTGAAGCCGGAATAAGGAGCGATAACTTGATGATAAAGAAACTGTTAATTGCCAATAGAGGAGAAATCGCGGTAAGAATTATTCGTGCCTGTCGGGAAATGGGAATAGAATCTGTTGCTGTATTCTCCGAAGCAGACCGTGAAGCGCTCCATGTACAACTTGCAGACGAGGCATATTGCATTGGGCCAACATTATCAAAAGAAAGTTACCTAAATGTAACCAATATCATTAGTGTAGCAAAACTAACAGGCTGTGATGCTGTGCACCCTGGTTATGGGTTTCTAGCTGAAAATGCAGACTTTGCTGAACTTTGCCGTGAATGTAATATTATCTTCGTAGGACCAAGTCCAGAAGCAATTACAAAAATGGGAACAAAGGATATTGCAAGGGAAACCATGCGCCAAGCAGGTGTTCCGATTGTACCCGGTTCAACAGGTATCATTCATGATATCGACGAGGCTCTTGAACTTGTGAAAGAGATCCAATACCCTGTAATCATTAAAGCTACAGCTGGCGGAGGCGGTAAGGGTATCCGTGTAGCGAAAAATGAACAGGAACTCATCAAGGGTATTTCGATTACACAGCAGGAGGCTTTAACTGCATTTGGTAATCCTGGGGTGTACATAGAAAAGTATATTGAGGATTTCCGTCATGTTGAAATACAAGTTGTAGCTGATACCTATGGAAATACGATCCATTTAGGAGAAAGAGACTGTTCTATTCAACGAAGACTTCAAAAGCTACTGGAGGAGACACCGTCACCTGCATTAGATGGAGAAATTCGTGCGGAAATGGGAAATGCTGCTGTAAAAGCTGCAAAAGCAGTTGATTATTCAGGTGCAGGAACTGTAGAATTTATATATGACTACCGCAATCGTAAATATTATTTTATGGAAATGAACACAAGGATACAGGTGGAGCACCCTGTAACTGAAATGGTCACAGGAATTGATCTTATAAAAGAGCAAATCAAAGTTGCCTCAGGTGAGAAACTATCGGTAAATCAACAGGACGTTACGTTTACGGGCTGGGCAATGGAGTGCCGAATCAATGCAGAAAATCCGGAAAAGAATTTCATGCCTTCAGCTGGGAAGATTCAAATGTATTTACCTCCAGGCGGCTTTGGTGTTCGAATTGATTCAGCTGCATATCCTGGTTATACGATTCCTCCTTATTATGATTCCATGATTGCGAAGGTCATCACATATGGGAATAGCAGGGAAGAGGCAATCTCACGGATGAAACGGGCACTTGGTGAATTTGTGATCGAGGGTGTTCATACGACCATCCCGTTCCATTTAAAATTACTTGAGCACGAGAATTTCGTTGAGGGACAATTCAATACAAAGTTTCTTGAATTACATGATGTGATGAAGTCTAGCTAAAATCAGGAGGTGTACTTTATGAGCGAGTATAATGTATTGGAAATGAATCAAGAAAACAATGGTCATGGAAAAGTGGAAATTGCACCTGAAGTAATAGAAGTAATTGCTGGTATCGCTGCTTCCGAAGTTGAAGGGGTAGCACAAATGCGCGGGAATTTCGCGACTGGTGTGGTTGAACGGTTAGGAAAGAAAAACCACGGTAAAGGTGTTAAGGTTGAATTGTCGGAAGAAGGAATTAAAGTAGACGTATACTGCTTAATGAAATTCGGCGTTTCAATCCCTACAGTAGCGGGAAAAATACAGGATAACATTCGCCAAGCCTTACTAAATATGACAGCATTAGAGGCTGAGGCAGTGAACATACACGTTGTCGGTATCACGTTTGAACACCAAAAACCAGAGCCAGAAGTGGAAGAAGAAATTTAAAAATTAGACCAAAGGAGCTGATCCTTTGGTTTTTTTTATTTGTGAAGGACAAAACTGGTTAAGGGTGAGATCGAAATGTCCTTCATCCTCGGCATGAAGGACAAAACTGGTTAAGGGTGCGATTGAAATGTCCTTCATCCTGGGCATGAAGGACAAAACTGATAAAGGGTGCGATCGAAATGTCCTTCATCCGGGTAATGAAGGACAAAACTGATAAAGGGTGCGATCGAAATGTCCTTCATCCGGGTAATGAAGGACGAAACTGGTTAAGGGTGCGATCGAAATGTCCTTCATCGGGGTAATGAAGGACAAAACTGATAAAGGAACCGGTCGGAATGTCCTTCATCCTAGGCATGAAGGACAATACTGGTTAATGGTGCGATCGAAATGTCCTTCATCCTAGCCATGAAGGACAAAACTGATTAAGGAACCGGTCGAAATGTCCTTCATACCAGCAATGCAGAACAAAACTGATTAAGAAACCAATCGAAATGTCCTACATCCAGCTAATGAAGGACAAAACCGATCAAGAAACCGAAAGAAATGTCCTTCATCCCCGGTATGAAGTAAAAATCGCACAAATTTTGCTCATTCGTAATATGTCCACTGGTGTACACCTGTAATTTTTAAATTCTTCCCCAATATCCTGCTTATTCTTTTCCTAGAATCCACTATGCCACACCAATCACGAATAACATTTGTCGTGATTTTCTGCTCCGGAAACAGAAGCTTGAATTCCTCTACATGGCGCATAACGGCAACCGTTACTAGCTCTTGGCATCCACATCTATCACAGATTAATTTATGTCCAACTATCGTCACTGAAAATGAGTCACATTTGCAGCAGGTCATCCCTTTTTTCATCGTCTCAAACTTATAGGCGGGCAGCTGGAATTTTGGCGGATCTAATTGGTGCAATGAAATGAGCTTGTCCGCCAGGTTTTTATGTGACTGATTAAGCCGAGATGACTTCTGATCTAATTTTTTCATAAACTGGTCAAGCTGGGTAGGAAGTATAAAAGGCAGATTAGGTGGAGTTTGGAACAATGTAAACTGGGGATTAATGAAAATAACATACGCCTCAACAGTAATTTTACTTCCGAGAGATTGAAGAAGCTGGCTCAGCAATAACTTACTGCGTTTTAGTTGGTCTAGCGGATTCTGGAATTCCTTTCCTGAGAGTGTTTTAAAATATTCAGAGTCATAAACGTATTCTCCTTCAAAATTTTTAATATCGAAAAGGGAATAGGTCTCTTGAAAAATTAGAGATGAATCAAGTTGGAAACGGGATTTGTTGCTCTCAAGCTGCAGATCATTCAAAATATGACAGTCACGTTGGAGTTTCTCTGTTAATACATCAAACTGCACTTCCCCTTGAAACCCTTTCTCTTGGTTTAAATAATACCTATGCTCATCTTCAGTTAATTTTATCCGTTTGTTCAAAATTCGTAATTTCTTTAATACCACTGGTTCAACTCTCGCTTTATATGCATTTTCCACATCACACCTCCTTTCACCCCCCATCATATCGAAAAATTAGAATAAAAAGAGTATGAAAATGTTATCAAATTCCGAAAATTTTAGGCTCTTCTTTTAATTTTAGGGTTTTAGTATACTTCATCTAGGTAAAAATAAGTTCTTACAGTGCGAATCGTTTTGAGTTATGCTATTATCTTTTTATGTACAAAACAGTAATATGACATGGTTGTATAAAATTTGACAAAAATTAATTACTACCTCTAAAGGAGTTAACGGTATAATGAAAAGAAGAACAGCAAGGGAAAAAGCGTTGCAAGCCCTTTTTCAAATCGATGTAAGTAACACAGATCCAAAATCTGCAATTGAACATGTTTTGGAAGGGGAACAAGGGGACGACTATTTAGCGAATCTTGTTCTGGGAGTTGTCGAACAAAAAAATGAAATAGATCCGTTAATTATAGAACATCTTGAAAAATGGACACTTGATCGTTTAGCAACGGTAGACAGGAATTTATTAAGAATCGCTGTGTATGAATTAAAATATTCCCAAAATGAAATTCCTACAAATGTCATTTTAGATGAAGCAATTGAAATTGCTAAAATATACGGTGATGAACAATCAAGCCGATTTATTAATGGTGTACTTTCGAAAGTGAAAGAAAAACTTTAATTGCTTTAATTTGAATAGGGGGAAACAAAATGACCGCTACGATTATTGATGGTAAGGAAATTGCTTCAAAGAAAAAGAAAGAAATTGCACAGGAAGTCCAAAAGTTAAAGGAAGCAGGGGTTACTCCAGGGCTAGCTGTTGTGCTTGTTGGAAATAATCATGCCTCTAGAACCTATGTAACAAATAAAGAAAAAACCTGTCGAGACCTCGGCATGCACTCAGTGCTAATTGAATTGCCAGAAGAGGCTTCACAGGAAGAATTACTTTCTAAAATAGAGGAACTAAACGGAGATTCAGCCATTCACGGTATTCTTGTTCAGCTCCCTCTTCCAAAGCATATCGATGAGATAAAAGTAATTGAATCAATTTCACCACACAAGGATGTAGACGGGTTCCATCCTATAAATATCGGGAGAATGATAACAGGTCAAGATGCTTTCTTACCATGTACACCCTATGGAATTATGGTCCTGCTAGAAGAAACTGGAATATCTGTGGCAGGTAAACATGTAGTAGTAGTGGGAAGAAGTAATATTGTTGGCAAGCCAGTAGGTCAATTATTCCTTAACCAGCATGCAACCGTAACGTATTGTCATTCAAGGACAAAGGATTTGCAATACCATACATCACAAGCCGATATCGTTGTTGCAGCGGTAGGTATAGCCAACTTTATTAAAGCGGACCATGTAAAAGAAGGTGCAGTCGTAATTGATGTAGGAATTAACCGAAATGAAGCAGGTAAGCTTTGCGGCGATGTGGCTTTCGATGAAGTAAAGGAGAAAGCGGGATTTATTACCCCTGTTCCAAAGGGAGTAGGTCCAATGACCATTACGATGCTTATGTATAACACGCTTAAATCAGCAAAAAATACGCTGCGGTTCTAATAAGGAGTTTGTAATGCAGGAAAAAAAGTATTTAACTGTGCTGGCATTAACGAAATACATAAAAAGAAAATTTGATGCTGACCCTCATTTACAGGATGTCCATGTTCGAGGCGAAATTTCAAACTTTAAACAGCATTCGAGCGGCCATATGTATTTTACATTAAAGGATGAAAAAGCGCGCATTCTTGCTGTTATGTTCTCGAGCCAATCACGGATGATGAAATTTTTGCCGGAAAATGGCATGAAAGTGGTTGTTAAAGGGGATATTTCTGTCTATGAACCAAGTGGTCAATACCAAATCTATATAAAAGAAATGCAGCCAGATGGAATCGGAGAATTATTCTTAGCCTATGAGCAGTTAAGAAAAAGACTTGAAGCAGAAGGTTTATTTGCGATAGAACAAAAAAAGCCCATTCCTAGTTACCCTAAAACTGTTGGGGTGATTACTTCACCAACAGGAGCAGCCATACGTGATATTATCACGACAATTAAAAGACGCTATCCCATTGCTAATATTCTTGTTTTTCCAGCACTTGTGCAAGGCGAAAATGCAGCAGCTTCGATTGCACGTGCGATAGAAAAAGCAAATAAGACGAGTGAGCTAGATACTCTTATAGTTGGGCGTGGAGGCGGCTCGATTGAAGAGCTATGGGCATTCAATGAAGAACTAGTTGCCAGAGCGATTCATCAATCTGCACTTCCAATCATTTCAGCTGTTGGGCATGAAACAGATTTTACAATTGCAGATTTTGTGGCCGATATGCGGGCACCGACACCTACTGCTGCGGCGGAGCTGGCCGTTCCACATATTGATGAATTGATGGAAAGACTCATGCAACGGAAAACTCGATTACTTCAGTCTATGAATGGAAGAGTTCGCTTTGAAAAGCAGCGATTAGACCGTGTACGCCGATCCTATGCTTTTCGGTATCCGCACCGTCTTTATGAACAAAAGCTTGAACAGGTAGATAAATTAACGGAAATGCTTGTTCGAGGTGCTTCAAGATTGACAGATGTAAAGAAATCACAACATGAAACTGTTCATAATCGTCTAATTCGAAACCATCCTAGAGTAGCACTAAGAGAAGCAGAGAGCAGTTTGAGCCGCTCGCAAAGAGATTTGCAGCGTGCAATGGAACAAATTCTTTTAAAGAAAAGTACCGAATTTAAAAGAGTCATATCAACTCTTTCCGCTCTAAGTCCATTGAAAATAATGGAACGTGGATACAGTCTCGTTTATTCACAAGAGAATGTGCTAATTAAAAGTATTAAACAAGTTAATGAGAACGAACCAATTCAAATTCAATTAACAGATGGCAGCCTTCTCTGTAATGTACAGAACATAAAGGAGAGCGAAAACCGTGACGAATGAACAAAAGGTTTCCTTTGAGGAAGCAATGAATAAGCTAGAGCAAATTGTGGATAAGCTTGAAGAAGGAGATGTCCCATTAGAAAAGGCCATAGCCTTTTATAAAGAAGGGATGGAGCTGTCCAAGCTTTGTCATGATAAGTTAAAAAATGTTGAGGAACAATTAACACAGATTATTACGGAGGATGGCCGTAAACAAAACTTTACGATCGAGGAGGAGGCATAGGCTTTGAATACGAACGTTCTCAATGCTTTTACACAAGAACATAAACAACTGCTTGAATCAGAGCTTCAAACCTTGGTGGAAAAGCTGAAAGCACCTCCTAATATTAAAAAAGCCATGCATTATTCTCTTGACGCAGGCGGGAAGAGAATCAGGCCCTTATTGGTGTTTGCTACCCTTGCCGCCTTTGGGAAAGATCCTAAGATCGGACTTAAGGCTGCCTCAGCAATAGAAATGATTCACACCTATTCATTAATTCATGATGATTTACCAAGCATGGATAATGATGACCTTAGAAGAGGTAAGCCCACGAATCACAAAGTGTTTGGTGAAGCAGTCGCTATTTTAGCAGGTGATGCATTATTAACTTTTAGCTTCGAGGTAATTGGAACAATTCCCAATGAAATTGCTTCGAATGAAACCAAACTAAAATTAGTAATGGAGATGGCCAAAGCAGCTGGCAGTGAAGGAATGGTTGGCGGGCAGGTGGCAGATATGGAAGGCGAGGGAAAAAATCTTACTTTAGATGAGCTTGAGTACATCCATATCCATAAAACAGGAGCGCTTTTAAAATACAGCGTCATTGCAGGTGCATTGTTAGCAGAGGCAAATCAATCCCAACTTGAAAATCTATCTGCTTTTGCCCATCATCTTGGTCTGGCTTTTCAAATCCAGGATGATATCCTTGATATAGAAGGAAATCCAGAATTACTGGGTAAACCAGTTGGAAGTGATACCACTAATTATAAAAGCACCTACCCTCAGCTTTTATCACTAGAGGGTGCCAAGCAGGCTTTACAAAAACAATTAGAACTGGCTAAGCAATACTTAGAAAAAACAGGCCTTACAACTAATCTGCTCCATGAAATTGCAGATTTAGTCGCTTCGAGAGACCACTAGAATAACTGGTATTTGAACAACAACGTAATTGTGTTATAATTGTTGTCAATGTAAAGAACGTTGTCAATGCCGTTACCACTTCTTGTGTTAGCGGCTATTTTTTACTATAGATTGTTTTGTTAAGATTGTTGTTAAAATCTTAAAGCCGATTTTAACTTATAAAAAGTTATTTTGAGCTTATGAACTAAGTTTCATGCTCTTTTCTCATAAATTATCGCTATTCTGAAATTAATTCTCATTCAACTGATTTTACCTCAAAAAACAAATACATTTGAGAAAAGAGCGTTACTTTGTGAAAACCGAAAGAAAGTGAGTGGTCCAAACATGGATCTGTTATCAATAAAAGACCCTTCCTTTTTAAAAGGGATGTCAAATCAAGAATTGGAGGTTTTAAGTCAAGAAGTACGCCAATTCTTGATTGAAAAGCTGTCTGTAACTGGAGGCCATATTGGACCGAACTTAGGTGTCGTCGAATTAACAATTGCCTTACACAAATGTTTTGACAGCCCCAAAGATAAACTGATTTGGGATGTAGGGCATCAGTCATATGTTCATAAAATACTAACAGGCAGGGCTTGTGAATTTGATACATTGCGTCAATTCAAAGGATTGTGCGGCTTCCCGAAGAGAAACGAAAGTGAACATGATGTTTGGGAGACTGGTCATAGCTCTACTTCACTTTCAGCAGCAATGGGGATGGCAATCGCAAGAGATCTGAAAAAGGAAAATTCCTTTGTTATACCAATCATTGGTGATGGTGCGTTAACAGGTGGAATGGCCTTAGAAGCATTAAACCATATTGGTCATGAAAAGAAGAACATGATTGTGATTCTTAATGATAATGAAATGTCGATTGCCCCAAATGTTGGTGCAATCAATAATATACTCGGTCAATTAAGAACAGCTGGAAAATATCAATGGGTGAAAGATGAATTAGAACTGCTCTTGAAAAAGGTACCTGCTGTTGGAGGTAAACTTGCAGCAACGGCCGAACGTATAAAAGACAGTTTGAAATATTTATTTGTTTCCGGCATGTTCTTTGAGGAAATGGGCTTTACTTACTTAGGTCCCGTTGATGGACACGATTATGAAGCGTTATTTGAAAACTTCCGTTATGCCAAAAAAACGGAAGGTCCAGTCCTTCTTCATGTTATCACGAAAAAGGGGAAAGGTTTCCGCCCTGCTGAGACTGATACAACAGGCACTTGGCATGGAACTGGTCCTTATAAAATGGATACTGGCGATTTTGTTAAACCGGCAAAGAAAATGCCGCCAGCTTGGAGCAGCTTAGTAAGTGAAACGGTTCGCAAACTTGCTCGACAGGATGAGCGGATTGTGGCAATTACACCTGCTATGCCAGTTGGGTCAAAGTTAGAGGGATTTGCAAGCGAGTTTCCGGAGAGAATGTATGATGTTGGGATCGCTGAACAGCACGCTGCTACGGTTGCTGCTGGATTGGCGACTCAAGATATGAAGCCGTTTTTAGCGATTTACTCAACATTCTTACAAAGGGCTTATGATCAGGTTGTTCATGATATTTGCCGTCAAAATCTAAATGTTTTTATTGGTATCGATCGTGCCGGATTAGTGGGAGCAGACGGTGAAACACATCAAGGCGTGTTTGATATTGCCTTTTTAAGACATGTACCTAATCTTGTTTTAATGATGCCTAAAGATGAAAATGAAGGACAACATATGGTGAACACTGCCATTCAATATGATAACGGTCCTATTGCGATGAGATATCCGCGTGGAAATGGTTTAGGGGTTCCAATGGATGAGAAGCTTATGAGTATTCCAATTGGTACATGGGAGGTCTTAAAAGAAGGCGAGGATGCCGCTATTTTAACTTTTGGTACAACAATACCAATGGCTCTTGAAGCGTCAGAAATTCTTGAGAAAC
Organism: Neobacillus vireti; assembly: GCF_036962345.1. Lineage (GTDB taxonomy): Bacteria > Bacillota > Bacilli > Bacillales > Cytobacillaceae > Neobacillus > Neobacillus vireti_A. Next base: position 64,423 of record NZ_JBALNB010000010.1, on the reverse strand, counting down.
AAGGGATTTCTGTAAAAGTTGTGAATGCTCGCTTTATTAAGCCTTTGGATGAAAATATGCTTAACCAAATATTCTTAAAAAATATCCCTGTCCTGACCATTGAGGAAGCTGTACTACAGGGGGGCTTTGGAAGTTCTGTCCTTGAATACGCACATGACCAGGGGTATTATCATCAAGCAATTGACAGAATGGGAATCCCTGACCAATTTATTGAACATGGAGATGTGAATTCACTTCTTGAAGAGATTGGGATGACTACTTCTGAGGTTGTTAATAGGATAACCATACTTGCACGAAAAAAACAAAAAAGGGCATAACCAACCTATGAAGAACAAAGAACGATTAGATGTGTTATTAGTAGAAAGAGGATTAGCCGAAACCAGGGAAAAAGCAAAACGGTCGATTATGGCTGGACTCGTTTATTCAAACGAAGAGCGTTTAGATAAACCTGGAGAGAAAGTAAAAATAGATATACCACTTATGATTAAAGGAAATGCACTTCCTTATGTCAGCCGCGGTGGTCTTAAGCTGGAAAAGGCTTTAAAAGTTTTTGATGTGTCGGTTAAGGATAAGACTATGCTTGATATCGGTGCTTCTACAGGTGGATTTACGGACTGTGCCCTGCAAAATGGTGCTAAAATGTCTTACGCTCTGGATGTTGGCTATAATCAGTTAGCGTGGAAGCTCCGTCAAGATGAACGCGTAGTGGTAATGGAAAGAACGAACTTTCGATATGTAACACCCACAGATTTAACAGGAGAAATGCCTAATTTTGCAACTATCGATGTATCTTTTATTTCTTTAAAGTTAATTTTACCTGTCTTAAAGACACTTCTTGTACCTGACAGTGATATTGTTGCACTTATTAAGCCGCAGTTTGAAGCTGGTCGTGAGCAAGTTGGGAAAAAGGGAATCGTTAGGGATGAGAAGGTACATTTACAGGTTGTTAATAAAATTGTCAATTTTTCCGTTGAACAAGGATATAACGCGGTTAATTTATCTTTTTCCCCTATAACTGGCGGAGATGGGAATATTGAGTTTCTCCTCCATCTTAAATGGACAGGAGAGCAGGAACAAGGTCAAAATTTACTACCAATCGAGCCTTCTCAAATTGTAAAGGACTCACACCAAGAATTTAAATCTAAACAAGATGTGGAAGGATAAGCCTATGTGCTTATCCTTCATTTTGTTATGAGTATTTTTTTCCAAAATAATAATTGTACATCCTCGGTAAAATGGGCTAACATATGGTTAGAAGCGACATTTTTGTACAAAATACGAAGATGTTTTTTATGATTACGGGGTGAATAGTTTGAATAAAGGGCAGCGCCATATAAAAATAAGAGAAATTATCGCTAGTAATGATATCGAAACACAGGATGAACTAGTTGATGAGTTAAAAAGTGCAGGTTTTAATGTGACCCAAGCAACTGTTTCAAGAGATATTAAAGAATTACACTTAGTTAAAGTACCTTTATTGGATGGGAGATACAAATATAGCCTTCCAGCAGATCAACGCTTTAATCCTTTGCAAAAATTAAAAAGGTCATTAATCGATGCATTTGTTCGAATAGACTCTGCTGGTCATTTGCTTGTGATGAAATGTCTGCCTGGGAATGCTATGGCGATAGGGGCACTCTTAGATAATCTTGATTGGGAAGAAATCTTAGGAACCATCTGTGGTGACGATACCATCTTAATCATCTGTCGTACACCTGAAGATACAGAGACCATCACAAACCGGTTCCTTGATATGCTTTAAGGGGGGAGTGTACGTTGTTATCAGAACTATCAATTAAAAATTTTGCCATTATTGAGGCTCTTTCCGTATCGTTTGACAAAGGTTTGACGGTGTTAACTGGAGAAACCGGAGCAGGGAAATCGATTATTATCGATGCGATCCATCTGCTTGTGGGAGGAAGGGGCTCAGCCGAATTTGTCAGACATGGGGAGGAAAAGGCTGAAATTGAAGGTCTTTTCCAAATAGATGAGCATCATCCTGTGTTTTCAAAAGCTTTTGAGTTTGGAATTGACATCGAAGAAGGCATGATTATATTACGAAGAGATATTTCACGGACTGGCAAAAGTGTGTGCCGGATCAATGGAAAGCTAGTGACGATTTCAACACTGAGGGAGGTTGGTTCGGCTCTAGTTGATATACATAGTCAGCATGAACACCAAGATTTAATGGATGAAACCCGGCATTTACATCTGCTTGATCAATTTGGGTCAGAAGAAATTTCTCTTTCCCATGCGGAATATCACGAAGTATTTCATCGTTATGAACAAACACTTCAAAAACTTAAATCTTTAACGGAGAATGAACAAAAAACCGCACATCGCTTAGATTTGATTCAATTTCAATTCGATGAGATTCAAAATGCCCAATTAAAGCTGAATGAAGATGAGGAGCTTTTTGAAGAAAAAAGAAAGCTTGCAAATTTTGAACGAGTGTTTGAGGCCGTTCAATCTAGTTATAATGCCTTATCAGGAGAACAAAAGGGTCTTGATTGGATTAGTATGGTGATGGGTCAGCTTGAAGAAGCCGCAGCTTTAGATTCTTCTTTTAAAGATGTATATGAAACCGTTATGAATTGCTTTTATCAATTAGAAGATGCTTCGCGCGCTCTAAGAAATGAACTTGATGGTTTGGAATACGATCCGCAACGTTTAAATCAAATCGAAGAAAGATTAAATGAAATTAATCAATTAAAACGTAAATATGGAAAATCAATCGAAGAGATTTTAGAATATGCTGCAAAAATTGAGGAAGAAATTGAAACCTTGCAAAATAAGGAAACCCATATAGATCAACTTGAGAAGCAGCTAGCTTCCATTAGAAAGGATTTAAGTCTGGAGGCCAAACAGCTAACAGAGCTACGAAAACAATGGGCAAAGAAACTAACAAAATTAATACATAATGAGTTAAAAGGGCTATATATGGCCAAAACAGTTTTTGAAATTCGCTTTGAATCCATATTGCCGCACTTTTCAAAAAATGGCGTTGATCATGTCGAGTTCTTTATTTCAACCAATCCGGGCGAACCTTTAAAGCCGCTATCGAAGATCGCCTCCGGCGGGGAGTTATCAAGGATTATGTTAGCACTAAAGAGTATTTTTTCCAAACACCAAGGTATTACATCAATTATATTTGATGAGGTGGACACTGGCGTTAGCGGAAGAGTTGCACAAGCGATTGCTGAAAAAATTTATAAAGTGGCTGTAGATTCCCAAGTATTATGTATATCTCACTTACCACAAGTGGCCGCGATGGCAGATACTCATTTGTTTATCTCGAAACTGACGGAAGGCGGCCGTACAAGAACCTCTGTAAACCCTCTTAGTAAGAAAGAAAAAATAAAAGAAATTGGCCGAATGATTTCTGGTGCTGAAATTACTGACTTAACTAAAAAACATGCTGAAGAATTGTTGTTTTTAGCTTCTGAAAATAAAAAAATTGAAAAGCTTCCCAAATAGGGGAGCTTTTTTATGTTGTAACCGGTTATAAATGCCGCAGATGCAGGCAAAATTAAAGATGTAGCCATTTCGATATAGAGTGAAGTGAAACAGAAGCGAGGAGAGTGAAGATTTTGAAGTTAGAAATAATCAGAAAGATCATTGGTGGAATTCTCCTTGTTTCATTAATCAGCGTGCTTTTTTTTCAGCCATTTCAACAGTACCTTGATATACCAAAGACCATTACAGTCTTTGAAGGACAGGATTATACGTTCCAAAAGGCTGTACCGGTTTCAGCCTCTTTAGTATCTCACAATTCAACTATCACACTTGAACAAGATAAAAATGACGTTTCCTTTAATGCAAAGAAAAACGGAAGAGAAGAAATGTTATTAGAATTTGCAGGAATACCCGTAAAAAAGGTCGATGTAAATGTTTTAAAGGATTTCAAAGTCCAGCCAGGTGGACAATCCATTGGTGTTAAATTAAATACGGTTGGCGTATTGGTCGTAGGCCACCACTTAGTTAATACCGAGGATGGCAAAAAATCACCTGGAGAAATTGCAGGAATAAAAATCGGTGATATCATTACGGAAATCAATGGAAGTAAGATAGAAAAAATGACAGATGTAGCACCTTTTGTACAAAGTGCAGGACAAAGCGGGAAAGCACTTGATTTGGTTATTAGCAGAGAAAGTGGTAAATTTAACACAAAATTAACTCCACTGAAAGACAAGGGAGAAAACTCCTATAAGCTTGGATTATATATTCGTGATTCAGCAGCAGGAATTGGAACCATGACATTTTTTGATCCTCAATCAAAAAAGTATGGTGCCTTAGGTCATGTAATATCTGATATGGATACCAAAAAGCCAATAGTCGTTGAGGATGGTCAAATCGTCCGCTCAACAGTAACATCAATTGAAAAAGGAAGTAACGGTGATCCTGGTGAAAAGCTTGCACGTTTCTCATCGGACCGTGAAATTGTTGGTAACATACAGAAAAATAGCCCTTTTGGAATCTTTGGGGTGTTGAATAAAGATTTAAAGAATGGAATTATGGATAAACCGCTGCCAATTGCCTTATCTCACCAAGTAAAGGAAGGGAAGGCAAAAATCTTAACAGTCGTTAATGATGACAAGGTGGAAGAATTTGAAATTGAAATTGTCAGCACAATCCCGCAGAAATTTCCAGCAACAAAAGGCATGGTAATAAAAGTTACAGATCCAAGACTCTTGGAAAAAACGGGAGGAATCGTTCAGGGGATGAGCGGAAGCCCAATCATCCAAGATGGAAAGTTAATTGGTGCTGTAACACATGTCTTTGTCAATGACCCAACCTCCGGTTACGGAGTACACATTGAGTGGATGTTAAATGAAGCAGGAATTAACATATATGAAAAACCGCAGGAAAAGGCAAGCTAAAAATTGATTTTAAACAAAATAGGCGATTTCGCCTATTTTGTTTTACATAAGATTATTCGACAAAAGAATGGGATAATAAGGAATATATGCGAATTTAGTCGAATTTTAAAGGAAAACAAAGAAAAGATAAGATTATATCACTATTTTAAGAAATATAAAAAAAACTAGAGGAATTTTAGTTGCATTGTCGAATTTCTAATTTAGAATAGAATTAAGAGAATATAACTGAATGTAAAATAGATATGACCATTTGGACTTGAGGAGGAAATAAAGGTGAAAAAGATTAAAGTATGTGTAGTAGATGACAATCGGGAGTTAGTGGGGTTATTAGAGGACTATATTTCTTCCCAAGATGACATGGAAATTGCAGGTATTGCACATAATGGTCAGGATTGTTTAGAGCTTCTTGAATCAACAGATACCGACGTACTCGTCTTAGATATTATTATGCCTCATCTTGATGGTTTGGCTGTCCTAGAACGTTTAAGAGAACTGAAAAAAGGCGCGATTCCTAATGTTATTATGCTGACTGCATTTGGTCAAGAAGACGTAACGAAAAAGGCTGTTGAGCTTGGTGCTTCATATTTTATTTTGAAGCCTTTTGATATGGAGAATTTAGGAAGCCATATCCGTCAAGTAAGCGGGAAGAGCAGTCAGGTCAGCCGCAAGGCTCCAACAGGGAATTATCGTCAGCATACTGAAAATAAACCAAGAAACTTGGATGCAAGCATTACAAGCATTATCCATGAAATTGGTGTTCCGGCACATATAAAGGGGTATTTATATTTGCGCGAAGCCATTTCAATGGTTTACAACGATATTGAATTGCTTGGCTCAATTACCAAGGTGTTATACCCTGATATCGCGAAGAAATATAACACTACAGCGAGTCGTGTTGAACGTGCAATTCGCCATGCGATTGAAGTTGCTTGGAGTCGTGGAAACATTGATTCCATATCCTCTCTATTTGGATATACCGTAAGCATGTCCAAGGCGAAGCCAACGAACTCAGAGTTTATCGCTATGGTAGCAGATAAGCTGCGATTAGAGCATAAGGCATCTTGAAAGGATCAATAATAGCAAAAAACCCTTCATTTCAAATGAAGGTTTTTTTATGTATTAATTTATTTATCTTTTTCTAGTTCCATTAATTTTTGAATAAGTATATGCTGAGGCATATGCATAAGCTGTTCTAATGGAACATTTAATTTTTCGGCAAGCTTAATGGCAGTTTCAGGCGATAATTGTAAGGGCTTCACTATAAATTTATACCTCCATATTTTTTTAGTTAGGATGTGAAGAAATGACACAAATTTTTGCACACCGGGGTTATTCTGCGGCATTTGCTGAAAATACCATGAGTGCTTTTGTTGCAGCGGAGAAGTCAGGTGCAGATGGTTTAGAACTTGATGTCCAGTTAACAAAAGATGGTGAAGTGGTTGTCATTCATGACGAGAAGGTAGACCGGACAACAAGCGGTAAGGGCTATGTGAAAAATTTGACATTTAATGAAGTTCGAAAGTTGAATGCCAATAAAAAAGGTTCAAAAAAGGAGCCAATACCGTCTTTAATTGAGGTTCTAGAATGGATGCAAACCAACCAATTAATTTGTAATATAGAGCTGAAAAACGGAATATTTCCATACGAGGGTATGGAAGAAAAAGTGATTCACCTTATCCGTAAATATAATTTGAGCGATAGAATAATTATTTCATCTTTTAATCATTATAGTATCGTATTAAGCTATCGGATGGCCCCAGAAATCGAAACAGCACCCTTATTTAATGAGCAGATTTATATGCCTTGGGTTTACGCCCAATCAATCCGGGCGAAAGGAATCCATCCGAAGCTAGCTTCGATAACAGATAAAATTATCAAAGATGCAATCGAAAATGGAGTTGCAGTTAGACCTTATACAGTTAATAAAGATACTGACATGCATAGGCTTTTTAAAATAAATTGTACTTCGATTATTACAGATGATCCAGTAAAAGCCATAAAGATTAAGAAGGAATATGAAACGAGACCTTAATGGTCTCGTTTATTTTTTTGTAAACCTCGTTTGTACTTTGTTTCTCTTTCGGTCTCGATGAAATATGAAACCAGCAACAAAACCGAGGCCGCCAAGGAAAAGTATTAGTCCAATAAGAAATTGCAGCCATAAAAATGGGATAGGGCTTTGTAGAATGCCAAATGTCATATCCCGCATGAGTTTTATCCCATAACCTGCTAAAAAACCAGGAATTACTAAGATAAGTAGAGCAATAATCCGCTTCATAATTAAATCCTTCCAAATATTTAGTCCATCCACCCAAGTTACTTCCTACAAGAAATATTAGTACAAAGATAAAATTTGTCAAGATAACGAAAAAAATATAGAATTAGTAATGAAAAATATTGCATGTTTTCGATTATGTTAGAATGAAAATAATTTCTCTTCAAATATAATTAAGGGGCGAAAAAATGCAAAACGTTATGATTGTTGGGGCCGGAAAGGGCGGAACAGCTATCCTTAATTTACTCAACGAAACAGAAGTTCTAAACGTTCAAGTTGTAATTGACAGAAATTTGGACGCGCCGGGCATTATAGTGGCACACCGGGAGGGTATCCAGACAGGGACCCATTGGAAGCCCTTTTTAAATGAAAATATTGATATAATTATTGAGGTAACTGGGGATGAACATGTATTTCAAGAATTAAGGAACACCAAAAACAAGAAAACGGTATTAATACCTGGCAGTGTAGCATTTCTACTTGCAAAGCTCCTTGAAGAAAAAGAAGAGTTAATTGTTAAGCATCAGAATGCTTCCTATCAACAGGAACTGATCTTTAATGCTACAAACGATGGAATGCTTGTGATTGACGCAAAGGGTTATGTAATCTTATTTAATAGCACTGCTGAAGAAATGACAGGTGTACCACGTGATCAAGCCATTGGGAAATATGTTGTTGAAGTGATACCTCAAAGCAGACTCCCGCTAATCCTTGCAACGAGAAAAGTTGAAACCAACCAAGAAATGATTTTAGGAAACGGCAGAAAAATTATTACCACCCGTATTCCTATAATTGAAGAGAATGGAACGTTAATTGGGGCATTTGCAGTTTTTAAAGATATTACAGAAGTAGTGAACCTTGCAGAAGAAATTACAAATTTAAAAGAAATTCAAACGATGCTTCAGGCAATCATCCATTCTAGTGATGATGCGATTTCAGTAGTGGATGAAAACGGCAGGGGAATTCTTATAAATCCAGCATATACCCGTCTTACCGGGCTTACCCAGGAACAAGTAATTGGGCACCCAGCCACAGCCGATATATCTGAAGGTGACAGCATGCATATGAAGGTGCTTCAAACGCGAAGAGCAGTCCGAGGAGTACCAATGCGGGTAGGGGCCAATAAACGAGAAGTAATTGTCAACGTAGCCCCGATTATTGTAGATGGGAAATTAAAAGGCAGTGTCGGTGTTATTCATGATATGTCAGAAATAATGACGCTTAATCGGGAATTGAGCCGTGCTAGACAAATCATTCGTACACTAGAAGCGAAATATACTTTTGAGGATATCATTGGAAGTTCAGAAGAAATGAAGCTAGCGATTGAGCAGGCAAAGCTTGGTGCAAAAACGCCTGCAACCGTCCTTTTACGCGGAGAATCTGGGACTGGAAAGGAACTGTTCGCACACGCTATACATAATGCAAGTGACCGAAAATACAACAAGTTTATTCGGGTTAATTGCGCCGCTATCTCTGAGTCACTTCTAGAAAGTGAATTATTTGGTTATGAAGAAGGTGCATTTTCTGGGGCAAAACGAGGAGGAAAAAGAGGCTTTTTTGAGGAGGCGCATAACGGAAGTATCTTTCTAGATGAAATAGGAGAACTTTCAGCCAATACTCAGGCGAAATTACTCAGGGTATTACAAGAGAATGAAATTATCCGAGTTGGCGGGACTAAGCCTATTCCGATAAATGTGAGAATCATTGCAGCAACCCATGTGAATCTTGAAAAAGGAATTGCAAAAGGCTCTTTTAGGGAAGACTTATACTATCGTTTAAACCGCATGCCAATACATATACCACCATTAAGAAATCGTAAAGAAGAGATTCCTGTATTATGTGAGATGCTTATTCAAAAAATAAATCGTGATTACGGCAGGAATGTCGAGGGTGTCACTCAAACTGCACTGCTTAAGTTAATGAATTATGATTGGCCGGGAAATGTAAGGGAACTAGAGAATATACTTGGCAGGGCTATGATTTTTATGAATTATTATGAAACATTGATTAATGTACATCACTTGCCGGAATTGAGGCCTAAAAATCCAGGCAACGAACCTTCTTTAGATAATAAATATGAATCCATTCAGCAGGATCGTACCTTAACGTCCATGGTGGAAGAGTATGAAGCAGAAATAATCTCACAAACACTTCACCGCTTGAATGGGAATAAAACCGCAACTGCTAAAACTCTTGGGTTATCGGTAAGAAATCTTTATTATAAATTAGAAAAATATAAGCTTGAAAATAACGGCATGCAATAATCTTCACGGTATGAAAATTATTGCAGATTAAAATTATTACTTTTGAAGCGCTTACAGCGAATGTGAACTTGGCACGGATATTGCATATTAAAACGATGGAATTTGCAGCAGAAGAGAGAAAGGGTTGATGAAAACTTGTTGCTTGAATCGCTGATAGACAAAGCAACCCAACTTGAAGGTAACACTGTAGCAGTGGCAGTGGCAGAAGATGAAGAAGTCATTGAAGCTGTTATTGAAGCAATAAATCGTAATATCGCCAATTTTATTTTATTTGGTAATAAAGAAAAAATTAATACGATATTGAATCAAAACATTCAATATCCAATTACAAGCGACAAAAACCTTACCGTGGTTCATGCTGATTCAAATGCGCTGGCTGCAGAACAAGCAGTAAGGGCTGTATCCAATAAAGAAGCCACCGTGTTAATGAAAGGGAATATCCCCACGAATGTCCTGTTAAAAGCAGTTTTAAATAAGGAATATGGTCTACGGACAGGAAATATTCTTTCACACGCAGCGGTCTTTGCTATCCCAGGTTTTGAGCGGTTTACGATCGTAACTGATGCTGGTATGAACATATCTCCGGATTTAGAGGAAAAGGCTCAAATCATTCGAAATGCCACGGCACTGGCAAAGGCAATTGGAATAGAATATCCCAAGGTAGCACCATTAGCTGCTGTTGAAGTTGTGAATCTGTCAATGCAGGCGACTGTTGACGCTGCTGCATTAACGGTAATGAATAAGCGGGGGCAAATCTCTGGATGTATTATAGATGGACCATTAGCATTAGATAATGCTGTTTCTGTTTTAGCTGCTGAACATAAAGGAATTCAAAGTGAAGTTGCTGGAAGAGCTGATATTTTAGTAGTTCCTACTATCGAGGTGGGAAACGTCTTATATAAGTCATTAATTTATTTTGCAAAAGCAAAAGTAGGAGCTATTATTACTGGTGCGAGAGCTCCTATCGTCTTAACTTCTAGAGCGGATTCTGCTGAAAGCAAGCTATACTCACTTGCACTTGCCATCTGCTCTGCAGCCGAATAGATCACATATTTTTGCTTTCATAATTAAAGGAGGATTTTTTCAATGGAAATTTTTAAGTACTTAGAACAATATGATTACGAGCAAGTTGTATTTTGCCAAGATAAACAATCTGGACTAAAAGCGATTATTGCCATTCATGACACAACATTGGGTCCTGCATTAGGCGGTACCCGTATGTGGACATATGAATCTGAGGAAGCAGCCATCATCGATGCCTTACGTTTAGCAAAAGGAATGACTTATAAAAACGCTGCAGCAGGTTTGAACCTTGGCGGTGGGAAAACAGTTATCATTGGTGACCCTCGTAAAGATAAGAGTGAAGAAATGTTCCGTGCATTCGGCCGTTATATCCAAGGATTAAATGGCAGATACATTACTGCTGAGGATGTTGGAACTACAGTTGCAGATATGGACATCATTCATGAAGAAACGGATTATGTTACAGGCATTTCACCAGCATTCGGCTCCTCTGGTAATCCTTCACCTGTTACAGCTTATGGTGTGTATGTGGGAATGAAGGCAGCTGCAAAAGAAGCTTTTGGTACGGATTCTTTAGAAGGTAAAGTGGTTGCGATTCAAGGGGTAGGGAATGTTGCGTATACGCTTTGTAAGTACTTGCACGAAGAAGGAGCGCAATTAATTGTTACAGATATTAATAAAGAAGCAGTTCAGCGTGCAGTAGATGATTTCGGGGCTCGTGCAGTGGATCCAAATGAAATTTATGGCGTTGAATGTGACATCTATGCTCCATGTGCTCTTGGCGCGACGATTAATGATGATACAATTCCACAACTTAAGGCAAAAGTGATTGCAGGCTCCGCAAACAATCAGTTAAAAGATACCCGTCATGGTGATATTATCCATGAAATGGGGATTGTTTATGCTCCTGATTACGTAATTAACGCTGGCGGGGTAATCAATGTTGCAGATGAACTTTATGGTTACAACCACGACCGTGCAATGAAAAAGGTAGATCAAATTTATGCAAGTATCGAAAAGGTAATTGCTATCTCAAAACGTGATGGTATCCCAACGTATGTTGCAGCAGACCGAATGGCTGAAGAGAGAATTGAGAAAATGCGCAATTCCCGCAGCCAATTCCTGCAGAATGGCCACCATATTTTAAGCCGCCGCTAGGAAAATAGATGATAAAAGTAGTAAGGGGTGAGCGCTGAATGGGAAATTCAGCGTCTTTCCCTTTAATATATACGAAATGTAAAAATGGAGGTAAAAAACCTTGCCTGAAAATAAATATCGAATTCTCGCCATCAACCCAGGTTCTACTTCCACTAAGATTGGAGTCTTCGATAATGAAATTTCCATTTTAGAAAAAACAATCCGGCATGATTCAGAAGTTATTAATTCATTTACCAATATTATTGATCAATATGAATTTAGAAAGAGTACCATTTTGGAAATACTGGATCTTGAAGGAATCAATCTTTCCAAGCTGAGTGCTGTTTGTGGCCGGGGAGGACTGCTTCGGCCTATTGAAGGTGGAACCTATGCAGTCAATGAAACCATGCTCGATGATCTTCGGACTGGTTTTGCCGGGCAGCACGCTTCAAATCTGGGTGGAATTATTGCTTATGAAATTGCTTCAGGATTAAATATCCCATCCTTTATTGTTGATCCTGTTGTTGTTGATGAACTTGAACCGATTGCAAGAATCTCCGGTTTTTCCTTAATTGAAAGAGTGAGTATTTTCCATGCTTTAAATCAAAAAGCAGTAGCTCGAAGAGTTGCAAAAGAACTTGGTAAAAAATATACCGAGTTAAACCTTATTGTTACACATATGGGCGGCGGAATTACTGTTGGGGTACATAAAGAAGGCAGAGTCATTGATGTAAACAATGGCCTCCATGGTGATGGTCCTTTTAGCCCGGAACGTGCAGGAACGGTTCCTGTTGGGGATTTAGTGGCACTTTGCTATTCAGGTCAATATTACCGGGATGAAGTCATGAAAAAGCTTGTTGGTCAAGGTGGACTTGTCGGCTATTTAGGAACCAACGATGCTGTGGAAGTTGAAAGGAGAATTAAAGCTGGTGATGAACAGGCAGCCCTTGTTTTTGAAGCAATGGCCTATCAGGTTGCAAAGGAAATTGGAGCCGCCAGTACAGTTTTATCAGGAAAGGTAGATGCGATCGTGTTGACAGGCGGTCTTGCCTACGGAAAGAGTTTTGTGAAATCCATCACTGATAGAATTAATTGGATAGCAGACACCATTGTCCATCCGGGTGAGAATGAACTTCAAGCATTAGCTGAAGGGGCACTAAGGGTCTTGCGTGGAGACGAAATGGTTAAAGAATATCCGGGTACGTTCAAAACAGCAAAAATCTAACATTTTGGGGAGGGAATACTGTGTCACAAGAATATGATTTAGTCATTCTTGGCGGTGGTACCGGTGGTTATGTGGCTGCCATTCGTGCCTCTCAGCTTGGTTTAAAAACAGCAATCGTAGAAAAAGGAAAACTTGGTGGAACATGCCTTCATAAAGGGTGTATTCCTAGTAAGGCACTTCTCAGAAGTGCAGAAGTTTATGCAACAACTAAGCGCAGTGAAGATTTTGGTGTTACGACAAGCGAAGTATCCTATAACTTTGGCAAAGTACAAGAAAGAAAAAATAAGATAATTGATTCTCTGCATAAAGGTGTACAGCATCTCATGAAGCAAGGGAAAATTGATGTATATGAGGGGCTGGGCAGGATTTTAGGTCCGTCGATTTTCTCACCAATGCCAGGGACGATTTCAGTTGAAATGAATAATGGTGAAGAAAATGAAATGCTTATTCCTAAAAATGTTGTCATTGCGACAGGTTCAAGACCAAGAACCCTTCCCGGACTTGAAATTGATGGCGAGTTTGTCGTTACCTCTGATGAGGCATTGGAGCTTGAATCATTACCTGCTTCAATCATTATCGTTGGCGGTGGTGTCATCGGGATAGAGTGGGCATCTATGCTTTCTGATTTCGGTGTTGAAGTTACCGTCATTGAGTATGCAGATCGGATTATTCCAACTGAGGACAAGGAAATATCTAAGGAAATGCAGCGTCTCATGAAGAAAAAGGGGATAAAGCTTGTAACCGGTGCAAAGGTGCTGCCTGAAACCTTAGTAAAAGGTGAAGGTGTTACGATTTCTGCAGAAGTAAAAACAGGATTGAAAGAATTTAAGGCAGAGAAGATTCTTGTATCTGTAGGACGTCAAGCAAATGTCGAGGGTATTGGCTTGGAGAACACAGAAATCCAGGTTGAAAAGGGATTTATCGCAGCTAATGAATTTTACCAAACAAAAGAATCTCATATTTATGCTATTGGTGATGTGAACGGCGGCTTACAGCTTGCACACGTTGCTTCTCATGAAGGCATTATTGCAGTGGAGCATATTGCAGGAAAAGATCCATCTGTTCTAGATTACAATCTGGTTTCTAGATGTATTTATAGCAATCCAGAGGTTTCAAGTGTTGGGATTACTGAAGAACAGGCAAGTGAAAAGGGTCATAAAGTAAAAGTGGGGAAGTTTTCATTCCGGGCAATCGGCAAAGCACTTGTATTTGGAGAATCCGATGGTTTTGTCAAAATTGTTGCTGACGAAGAAACCAATGATATTCTAGGTGTGCATATGATTGGTCCGCATGTCACTGACATGATCACAGAAGCAGGTTTGGCAATGGTATTGGATGCTACTCCGTGGGAAATTGCTCATACGATTCATCCTCATCCAACACTTTCTGAAGCGATTGGAGAAGCTGCACTTGCAGTAGATGGCAGGGCAATCCATTCATAAGAATATTTGTATATGTCTAGCTTCAGCGCCTAGGGGCTCGGGTCATAGACCAATCACTTCGGAAGGCAAAAGCCTTCTGTCAGTGCTTGTCTTATGCCGGTCGCCCCTGACCGCTAAGGAAAGCTCCTAAGAGTAATCCTCGCAGGAACAAGCAGTGCTTGTTCCGAAGGCGCTTCCGCTTTTCTATGAACAAACGGGAGGTATAAAAATGGCTGAAAATCGTCATCATGCATTAGGGTTAAGTGATGAAAAGGTTTTGGAAATGTATGAAACTATGCTTTTAGCCCGCCGGATTGATGAACGGATGTGGTTATTGAATCGTGCGGGTAAAATACCATTTGTTATTTCGTGTCAAGGGCAGGAGGCCGCACAAGTAGGGGCTGCATTTGCACTCGATAAGGATAAGGATTATGTCCTTCCTTATTACCGTGATATGGGAGTGGTGTTGACTTTCGGCATGACGCCAAAGGAATTAATGTTATCAGGATTTGCAAAGGCTGAGGATCCAAACTCAGGTGGACGCCAAATGCCAGGACACTTTGGGCAAAAAAGAAATCGCATTGTTACTGGGTCATCCCCAGTGACAACTCAGGTTCCACATGCTGTTGGTGTTGCGTTAGCAGGAAAAATGGAAAGAAAAGACCTTGTCACCTTTGTAACCTTTGGTGAAGGTTCCTCTAACCAAGGGGATTTCCATGAAGGAGCTAACTTTGCGGGAGTTCATAAATTACCGGTTATTTTCATGTGTGAGAATAATAAGTATGCGATCTCGGTTCCAATTGAAAAACAATTGGGATGCGAAAAAGTCTCAGATCGTGCAATTGGATATGGTATGCCGGGATTTACGGTTGATGGGAATGATCCATTAGAAGTATATCAAGTAGTAAAAGAAGCTGCTGACCGTGGACGTCGAGGAGAAGGACCTTCATTAATAGAAACAATCTCTTACAGACTGACACCACATTCATCTGATGATGATGACCGTTCGTATCGTGCTCCGGATGAAGTGGCTAAAGCAAAAACAAAGGATCCAATTATTACATTCGGTGCCTATTTAAAAGAAACTGGTGTAATGAGCGATGAGTTAGAAAAAGAAATCAACGACCGTGTGATGAAGCAAGTGAATGAAGCCACTGAATATGCTGAAAATGCACCGTATGCAGCACCTGAACACGCGCTGAAATATGTTTATGGTGATAAGTAGGGGGGATAAAATATGCCAGTAATATCTTATATTGACGCGGTCACAATGGCCATCCGTGAAGAGATGGAAAGAGACTCAAAGGTTTTTGTTCTTGGTGAAGATGTTGGGGTAAAGGGCGGAGTTTTTAAGGCAACGCAAGGTTTATATGAACAATTTGGTGAGGAGCGTGTGATTGATACACCGCTGGCTGAATCTGCGATTGCCGGTGTAGGAATTGGTGCAGCGATGTATGGAATGAGACCAATTGCTGAAATGCAGTTTGCTGATTTTATTATGCCTGCTGTGAACCAAATTATTTCAGAAGCCGCCAAAATTCGTTATCGCTCCAATAACGATTGGAGCTGTCCGATGGTTATTCGTGCACCATATGGCGGTGGTGTGCACGGCGCACTTTATCATTCTCAATCTGTTGAGGCAATATTTGCAAATACACCCGGTTTGAAAATTGTAATGCCATCTACCCCTTATGATGTAAAAGGGCTTTTAAAAGCAGCTATTCGAGATAACGACCCAGTATTATTCTTTGAACATAAGCGGGCGTACCGTTTAATCAAAGGAGAAGTACCCACTGATGATTATACATTGCCAATTGGAAAAGCAGATGTGAAGCGTGAAGGAGATGACATTACAGTTATCACCTATGGACTATGTGTTCATTTTGCCCTTCAGGCAGCAGAAAAATTAGCTAAGGATGGTATCTCAGCACATATTCTTGATTTGCGAACAGTTTATCCATTAGATAAAGACGCCATTATCGAAGCGGTTAAAAAGACGGGGAAAGTCTTACTCGTTACAGAGGCTAATAAAGAAGGAAGCATTATCAGTGAAGTATCAGCGATTATAGCTGAAAATTGTTTATTCGAATTAGACGCTCCAATTATGCGCTTAGCTGGACCAGATGTACCAGCCATGCCATATGCTCCGACAATGGAAAAATTCTTCATGGTAAACCCTGAGAAAGTCGAAAAAGCAATGCGTGAGCTAGCAGAGTATTAAAACGAAAAGCGAAGGTGCCTTGGGCAGACCCGACAAGCATAAGACGAGCCGGCATGAAGGTTGCTCTTTAACCTTCTTGATGGATTGGCAGATGACCGAGGAAAAAGTGGTTGTCTTTTTCCTTCAAGGGTCTAGGCGCCGCAGCTAGACAGTAGGAGGTTGGGATTTTGGTAATTGAACAAATTAAGATGCCTCAGTTGGGGGAAAGCGTAACCGAAGGAACCATCTCAAAGTGGCTAGTTTCTGTCGGAGATAAAGTAAACAAGTACGATCCATTAGCTGAAGTAATGACAGATAAGGTAAATGCAGAAATTCCATCTTCCTTTGCAGGTACGATTAAAGAATTAATTGCTGAAGATGGTGATACACTTGCAGTCGGAGAAATCATATGTACGATTGAAGTTGAAGGCGGGAATGCAGAAGCAGCGGCAGTTAGTGAAACAAAGACTGAAGCAGCTGAAACAGTGGCAATTACGCCAGCAGAGCAAGGAAACAAAGCCCGGTATTCCCCTGCTGTATTAAAGATTTCTCAAGAACATGGGATTGATTTAACACAGGTGGCAGGCACTGGGGCTGGCGGCCGCATCACAAGAAAAGATTTATTGAAATTGATTGAATCCGGGAATATCCCGATTGAGCATTCACGTAAAGAAGTACCAAAACAGCCTGAGGTACGACTAACAGCTGTCCAAGAAACAGTACCAGCAGCTTCCACTCAATCTGCAGCCCCTGTTAATAAACAAGCCGCAGCTGATGTAAATATCCCTGTTGAAGTTGGAGATATTGAAATTCCTGTTACAGGAATTCGTAAAGCTATTGCGGCCAATATGCTTCGCAGTAAGCATGAGGCACCGCATGCCTGGACGATGATCGAAGTCGATGCAACAAACCTTGTGGAATACCGGAATTCTTTAAAGGATGAATTTAAGAAAAAAGAAGGTTTTAATTTAACATTCTTTGCATTTTTTGTAAAAGCTGTTGCGCTTGCCCTAAAGGAATTCCCGCAGATTAATTCCATGTGGGCTGGAGATAAAATAATCCAGAAGAAAGATATCAATATTTCAATTGCTGTTGCAACAGATGATGCATTGTTTGTTCCCGTTATTAAGCAGGCGGATGAGAAAACCATTAAAGGGATTGCCCGTGAAATCTCGGAGCTTGCTGTAAAAGTAAGAAGTGGTAAACTTCGTGCTGAAGATATGCAGGGTGGAACCTTTACAGTGAACAATACTGGATCGTTTGGCTCGGTACAATCACAAGGAATCATTAACTATCCGCAAGCTGCTATTCTCCAGGTTGAATCCATCATCAAGCGCCCAGTTGTCATGAACAACAACATGATCGCCATTCGTGATATGGTAAACCTTTGTATGTCACTCGACCACAGAGTATTAGACGGACTCATCTGCGGACGATTCCTGCAACGAGTAAAAGAAATCCTTGAAAATACATCTAAATCCACCACATCCATTTATTAAATAAAAACCGCTGCCTGATTGGCGGCGGTTTTTTTCGTTGCTTGTATGGGCTTCGTACTCTAAAATAGAATTTAAAGAATATTATGTACTTAAACGTTAGGGGGAAGCATATGAGTTTAGATAATTTGCGAGATCAATCTTTTCCTTTAAAGAAACTAGATGATTGGAAAAGGAAAGCAGAAGAAACCTTAAAAGGCAAAAGTATTGAATCACTTACTAGTAGTACATATGAGAACATTGATTTGAAACCGCTTTATTCCCAACTGGATGAAATAAATGTACCTAATTACCCTGGAAGCTCTGATTTTCGCAGAGGGGTATATCCATTAGGTTATGTTACCAATGGCTGGAGGTCCGCACAGCGAATATCGTACAAAACAGCAGGAGAGTTAAAAGCCAAGCTCCATCAAGCTGTTGAAAAAGGACAGACTGCTTTATCCTTTGAAGTATCAAAGAACCTTTTTGAAACAAACGGTACCTTAAATGATGTACTGGGGGATTTTTCCGCAACAATTCCCTTTGCAATTAATAGCAGAGGCTTATCTTCAGCTATACTAGCGGAGTTAGCAGAACTGCAAGAAGGTAAGGATAAAATTACTGGATATATTGGCAGTGATCCTATTTCTATGTTTGCAGAGGAAGGATTACTTGTAGAAGAGTATCTTCATGGTTGGATTGAAGAAATAATACTTGCTAACGAGAAACTCCCAAATGTACGGACAGTGTTGATCGATACCACTACTTATCAAAATGGGGGAGCAAATGCGGTTCAGGAGCTTGGAATTGCAGCTGCAACCGGTGCTTTCTATCTTCAACAGTTACTTGATAGTGGTATGAAGCTTAAGGAAGCCTTATCGAAAATGATTTTTCAATTCTCAATCGGCAGCAATTTCTTTATGGAACTGGCAAAATTGAGAGCTGCCCGGATTCTTTGGGATAAAATTACCAAAGTATACGGAGCAGAAGTCGAAGACAGAGGAATGCAGATTGCAGCAGAAACTTCCTCTTTTACCAAAACGTTATATGACCCTCATGTTAATATTCTTCGAGCCGGTAATGAGGCATTTGCGGCCGTTGTCGGGGGAGTGCAATATTTACACGTAACAACTTTTGATGATATTTCGGGCAGTTCCAGCCTATCTGAACGAATTGCACTAAACACACAAAATATTTTAAGAGAAGAAGCCCATTTAAAAAATGTGGTAGATCCTGCGGGCGGCTCCTGGTATATAGAAGCATTGACAACAGAGCTTGCAGAAAAAGCATGGCAATATTTTCAGCAAATTGAAGCAAACGGCGGCATGCTGGAAGTATTAAAATCTGGCTGGTTACAGGGCGAAATAGAAAATGTTCATACAAAACGGAAACAGGATGTTTTTTCGAGAAAACGAAGTATTGTCGCGACAAATGTATATGCCAATCTCATAGAGGCAGCTGCTCCTGTGAAAGAAAAAATCACGGGGGGCTATTTCGAAAATGCTTTTTCAAAAATTGAGATAAAGTCGATTCCAAATAGGAGATTATCCGAGCCTTTCGAGGAACTTCGAAACATTAGCGAACGAATTGAAGGGATTATTGGTTCTAAACCTGAGGTTGGATTGATTTGTCTTGGTGAGCTTAAACAATACAAACCTCGAATGGATTTCATGAAAGGATTCCTAGCTGCTGGAGGTTTGAAAGCAGTCGAAAGTGAGTCAATTACTTCTTTGGAAAAGGCAAAACAATTTATTTTAAATCAGAATACAAAGTACTACTGCCTATGCAGCAGCAATGACCAATACGAAGTGTTAGGACATGAAGTTCTTACTGGCTTAAATCAGGAATTTTCAGACACAATCTTTTTTCTAGCTGGTTCACCAGAAAAAGAGCAGCAGCCTAAATGGCTGAATGAGGGAATTAAACAATTTATTCATCTAAAAAGCAACTGTTACGAAACGCTCTCTGCAATTTTAATAGAAATGGAGGCGGCACTTGATGAGTACACAAAAGCCTGATTTTCAATCTATACCATTGTTCAATGACCAGGACTTCATTACAAAAGAGAAATGGCAGGAACAAGTCGAAAAACAACTAAACACCTCCATTGATGATTTATTATATGAAACCAATGAACAAATTAAACTCAAACCACTTTATACATCGGAGGACCGTGTAGGAATAGAGCATTTAGAAGACCTGCCCGGCATTGCTCCTTATACCCGAGGTCCCTATCCAACTATGTATGTAAATCGTCCATGGACTGTAAGACAATATGCAGGATTTTCGACAGCTGAGGAGAGTAATGCATTCTATCGTCGTAATCTAGCGATGGGGCAAAAAGGGTTATCAGTAGCCTTTGATTTGGCCACACATAGAGGGTATGATTCTGACCATCCCCGCGTTGTGGGTGACGTCGGTAAAGCCGGGGTTGCAATTGATTCTGTTTTGGACATGAAAACACTTTTTGATGGAATTCCACTAGACCAGATGTCCGTTTCTATGACGATGAACGGCGCAGTTTTACCGATCCTAGCCTTTTTTATCGTTACGGCAGAAGAACAAGGAGTTACCCAGGAAAAACTGGCCGGAACGATTCAAAATGATATTTTAAAAGAGTACATGGTACGTAACACTTATATCTATCCACCTGAGATGTCAATGAAAATCATTGCCGATATCTTTGAGTATACTTCCAAATATATGCCAAAGTTTAATAGTATCAGTATTTCTGGCTATCATATGCAGGAAGCAGGGGCTCCGGCTGATTTGGAATTGGCATATACACTTGCAGACGGATTAGAGTATGTAAAGACAGGACTTAAAGCTGGAATTGATATTGATAAATTCGCACCGCGATTGTCCTTTTTTTGGGCAGTCGGGATGAATTATTTTATGGAAGTTGCTAAAATGCGTGCTGCCCGCTTAATCTGGGCAAAAATGATGAAATCATTTAAGCCGAAAAACGAGAAATCAATGGCACTTAGAACCCATTCTCAAACTTCGGGATGGAGTTTAACGGAACAAGATCCATTTAATAATGTCATTCGGACTATGCTTGAGGCACATGCTGCGGCTATGGGGCATACACAGTCACTGCACACCAATGCTTTGGATGAAGCGATTGCCCTTCCAACTGACTTCTCCGCTCGTATTGCCCGAAATACGCAATTATTTTTACAAGAAGAAACAGGAATCACCAACGTAATCGATCCTTGGGCTGGATCTTTTTATGTAGAAAAGCTAACACATGAATTGGTAGAAAGAGCATGGACTCACATAGAAGAAATCGAAAAGCTTGGAGGAATGGCAAAAGCGATTGAAACGGGTCTTCCTAAAATGAGAATCGAAGAGGCATCCGCAAGAAGGCAAGCGCAAATCGACTCCGGAAAAGAAACAATCATTGGTGTAAACAAATATCGTCTAGAGAAAGAGGAAGCCATTGATATTTTGGATATCGATAATACAGCCGTTCGTTTAAAGCAAATTGAAAAATTATCCAGCTTAAAAGCTAGCCGTGATGAGGAAAGGGTAAGCGAAGCTTTAGCAGCCTTAACAAAGGGAGCAGAAACAGGGGATAGCAACCTGTTGGAACTGGCCGTTCAAGCGGCAAGGGTTAGGGCCACTCTAGGTGAAATTTCGGATGCAATTGAGAAGGTTGCCAATAGACATAAAGCAGTTATTCGTTCTATTAGCGGAGTGTACAGTACGGCTTTTTCAAATGAAGAGGAAATTTCTGAAGTGAAAAAGATGACCGATGATTTTCTTGAGAACGAGGGAAGAAGACCGCGAATTCTAATTGCCAAAATGGGGCAGGACGGGCATGATCGTGGTGCAAAGGTTATTGCCACAGCGTTTGCAGACCTCGGGTTTGACGTCGATATTGGTCCATTATTCCAAACACCTGAAGAAACCGCGATACAGGCGGTAGAAAATGATGTGCATGTCATTGGAATGAGTTCGCTGGCTGCAGGTCACAAAACGTTATTGCCACAGCTTGCATCTGAGTTAAAAAAGCTTGGCCGAGAAGATATATTAATTGTTATCGGCGGCGTTATCCCAGCACAGGATTATCAATTTTTATATGACAATGGTGCTTGTGCCATCTTTGGCCCAGGGACGATTATCCCAGTTGCTGCTCAAAAGGTTGTTAAGGAAATTTATAAACAGCTTGGCTATGAGGAAGTGGAGAGGTAGATGACGGAGAATATGAAACCGGAATGGAGCGACCCGAACGAGCCGGAAAAATTCTCGAGCGTTATTAGAAAGGGACAAGAGCTTAAAGGGCAGCCCGCTTCTACTGAAAAAAATATCATTTTTAAAAAGCGGTCCTCTAAGGAGCCGGCCGTTGAAGAATTAGTTGCTGGAGTATTATCAGGAAACAGAGGGCAGCTTGCCCGAGCTATTACTCTAGTGGAAAGTAACGCAGAACAACATTTCGTTAAGGCACAGGAGCTTCTGCAAAAGCTACTGTCACATAGCGGTAATGCAATCCGGATCGGGATAACGGGTGTTCCTGGTGCCGGGAAAAGTACTTTTATTGAAGCGTTTGGCACGTACCTTTGTAACTTCGGTCTGCAGGTCGCGGTACTGGCAATTGATCCGAGCTCTAGTCTCTCGGGTGGAAGTATCCTAGGTGATAAAACCCGGATGGAGCAATTATCGCGGAATCCTAGGGCCTTTATCCGTCCTTCGCCAACAGCAGGAAAGCTTGGCGGTGTACACCGGAAAACAAGGGAAGCAATGTTAATTTGTGAAGCAGCGGGTTTTGATGTAATTTTAATCGAAACGGTCGGAGTGGGACAAAGTGAAGTTATTATCAGGGATATGGTCGACTTTTTCATGCTGCTCGTTCTAACTGGTGCGGGTGATGAATTACAGGGGATGAAAAAGGGGATTATGGAGTTAGCAGATGCAGTCCTTGTCCATAAAGCTGATGGGGATAATAAAATAAAAGCAGAACAGACGAGAAAAGAGTATAGCCGTATCCTTCACTTTTTACAGCCGGCAACGAAAGGGTGGTCCTCCAAGGCCTATACCTGCTCGTCTTTAACAGGGGAAGGGATTAGAGAAGTTTGGGAAGTTATTAAGGATTTTGAGTGTAAAGGAAAATCCTCTGGAGTGTTTGCTGATAGACGAAAAGGACAACAGCGCGATTGGATTTATTCGTTAATTACGGATCAGCTCCATTACAGCTTTTTCCACCATCCAGAGGTAAAGCTTAAACTGCCACAATTGGAAAATGAAGTAATGGCAGGAAAAAAAACAGCTGCCACTGCAGTAGAAATCCTTTTTAACACGTTCGTCTCTAATAAAGAGTAATGATTTATTGAAATAAATACAATTTTATTGTTATCATGTAGTTATATCGACATAAATTAGGAGTGATAGAATGAGCATGGATTTCAATTTTTTCATGAATGACGTTGTGACACAAGCGCGTAAAGAAATCACAGCTGCTGGTTATAAAGAACTAAGAACACCTGAGGATGTAGAAGAAGCGTTAGGACAAAAAGGTACAACTTTAGTAATGATAAACTCTGTATGTGGTTGTGCGGGTGGTATTGCACGTCCAGCAGCCTCTCATGCCCTTCATTATGATAAGCGTCCTGACCAACTGGTTACCGTTTTTGCTGGACAGGATAAAGAAGCAACAGAAAAGGCTCGCAGCTATTTTACCGGTTATCCGCCATCCTCTCCGTCTTTTGCTTTGCTAAAAGATGGAAAGATTGTATCAATGGTTGAAAGACACCAAATTGAAGGCCACGATCCAGCTGCAGTCGTAGCAAGACTACAAAAAGAATTCGAAGAAAACTGCGAAGAACTTTAAAAAATTGTGCGTTGTCTAAAGAGCTAATCTCCTTTTTGGAGATTGGCTTTTTTTTATATTGAAAAAGTAATAATTTTTATAAATATACTTGCATAATGATTTTAACCTGTGTTAAAATTCATTACGTTGCATAAATATTAAAATTTAATTCTATAAAGTTAGTAAACAACTTTATAAAAACTTAATTAATATTCAGAAAATTATAGGAGGAAAACAAAAATGAAAAAAGCAATTATATTATTCATAACTACTTTAGTACTTGCATCAGTACTTGCAGGCTGTGGTAAAAGTGAAAGTGATAACGCAGG
Source organism: Neobacillus vireti (assembly GCF_036962345.1). GTDB lineage: Bacteria > Bacillota > Bacilli > Bacillales > Cytobacillaceae > Neobacillus > Neobacillus vireti_A. Next base: position 40,385 of record NZ_JBALNB010000010.1, on the reverse strand, counting down.
AGATAAAAAGACACTCGTTATGGCAACCTCAGCTGATTATGCGCCGTTTGAATATATTGAATCGGATAAGAGTGATGAAATTATTGGTTTTGATGTTGATTTAGCTAAGGCACTTGCTGGAAAACTTGGCTATGAGATTGAAATAAAAGATATGGATTTTGGCGGTCTAATTCAGTCACTTAAATCTGGACAAGCTGACTTCGTATTAGCAGGAATGACTCCAACGGAAAAAAGAAAGAAAAACGTAGATTTCAGTGATATCTACTATACAGCGCAGCACATGATTATCTCTAAAAAAGACAGCAATATTGCAACTATAGAAGATTTAGAAGGTAAAACAGTTGGTGTTCAGTTAGGTTCTATTCAAGAAGGTAAAGCAGAAGAAATTAATAAAACTGTAGCAATAAAAGTAGAAAATCGTAACCGTATCCCAGAGCTTATTCAAGAATTGAAAGCCGGCCGTTTTGACGCTATCATTATTGAAGACACAGTAGCGAAGGGATATCTTGAGAAAGAAGCGGATTTAACGAACTTCACAATGAGCGATGACCCTGAAGAAGCAGGATCTGCGATTGCATTTCCAAAGGATAGCGAGTTAACTGAGAAATTTAACACAGAGCTTCAAAAAATGAAAGAAAACGGCGAACTACAAGAATTGATTGTTAAGTGGTTTGGTGGGGAAAACTAATTCTACTACTAAGACGTTCAGAAGTCTTCTGGACGTCTTACTCATTTTATTAAATTAGAGAGGACGGCAGTTGAATGAACTTAGATTTCACACAATTTATTCCTTCAATGCCCTACATATTAGAGGGAATACTCGTTACACTTAGAATTGTTATTCTAGCAGGTATAATAGGTTTTATTTTAGGAATAATCCTTTCCTTGTTTAAAATTAGCAAATTCAAATTTCTCGGTTGGTTTGCGGATGCATATACCTCGATTTTTCGCGGTACTCCATTAGTGTTACAGCTGATGTTAATTTATTATGGTTCACCCCAGTTGCTTGGATATCAAATTGAACCTTACGCAGCTGCTATTTTATCCTTTGCACTTAATTCTGCTGCTTACATATCAGAAATTATCAGGGCAGGAATTCAGGCAATTGATAAAGGTCAGCAGGAAGCCGCAATGGCTCTTGGTGTGCCTTACACAAAAATGATGTGGGACATTATCCTTCCACAAGCGCTTAAAAATATCCTGCCCGCATTAATGAATGAATTTATTACATTAACGAAAGAATCTGCAATTGTCACAACCATTGGGGTAATGGATATTATGCGTCGTTCCTACCAAGTTGGAGCTGAAAATTACTCGTTTTTTGAACCGCTCTTAATTGCCGGGATGATTTATTACGTAATGGTCATAACCTTAACCTTCCTAGGAAAAGCGGTTGAAAGGAGAATGAAACGCAGTGATTAAGGTAGAAAATTTACACAAAAATTTTGGTAAGCTTGAAGTATTAAAAGGGATTTCCACAACAATCGAAGCAGGAGAAGTGGTTGCAATTATTGGTCCGTCTGGTTCCGGGAAGTCTACCTTTTTACGCTGTATGAACCTTCTTGAAAACCCGAGCAGCGGTCGAATTCTAGTGGCGGGCCAGGATGTTACCGATAAAAAAACGAATATTATGAAGGTAAGGCAGAACGTCGGGATGGTTTTTCAGCACTTTAATCTATTTCCGCATAAAACCGTTTTACAAAATCTTACCTATGCACCTATAAAGGTAAAAGGATTGTCAAAGGCTGAAGCGGAAAAGATTGCTTTGGACTTGTTAGAAAGAGTTGGATTAGCAGAAAAAGCAAATGAGTATCCAACAAGATTATCTGGCGGGCAAAAGCAGCGGGTTGCCATTGCAAGGGCACTGGCAATGGAACCAAAGGTTATGCTGTTTGATGAACCAACCTCAGCACTTGACCCAGAGATGGTAAAGGAAGTATTAGAAGTAATGAAGTCATTAGCCGACACTGGAATGACGATGGCGATTGTGACACATGAAATGGGCTTTGCACGAGAAGTAGCAGACCGCGTTCTTTTTCTTGATGGCGGTGTTCTTGTAGAGGACGCTAATCCACAAGAATTTTTCACGAATCCAAAAAGTCAGCGGGCACAAGATTTCTTGCAAAAAGTCCTCTAATCAGGATAAGCTAAAGATGATCAGTCATGATCATCTTTTTTTTATGGCTCTTTTCTTAAACTTTGTTACATGGAACAAAATTTAATGATTATGTTAAGTTTCCGCTGAAAACAGAATAATCCAATAAGAAAAGAGCATCCCAACTAATTCTAAAGCGGGAAAATAGCTATTTCCACGTTAAAATCGGCTTTAAGATTTTAACAACAATCTTACAAATACAGCCTTTTTTTTGAGGAGAATAGTATGAAATTTAAAATTGGGTATCGAACGATAAAAACTGCGCTTGGAACCGCCATTTCCATCTTAATTGCTCAACAATTTGGATTAGAAAACTTTGCATCGGCAGGGATACTTACAATTTTGTGTATCAAAGTAACGAAAAGAAAGTCTTTAAGAGCGTCTTGGGATCGATTTTTAGCCTGCTCTTTGGCTATGCCATTTTCAAGTTTATTTTTTGAAGTCTTCGGCTATCATCCAATTGTCATCGGGGTTATGCTATTATTTTTTATCCCAACTGTTGTATTGTTTAAAGCGAACGATGGAATCGTTACGAGCAGTGTCATTATCTTACATATTTATATGGCAAACAAATTATCGCCAGCTCTTTTTCTTAATGAACTAGGGGTTATTATTATCGGAATTGGCGTTGCGCTTCTGATTAATTTATATATGCCTAGTGCAGATGATAAATTAAAACACTATCAATTGAGAATCGAGGGAAATTTTAAAGTTATTTTCTCTGAAATGGTTACTTTTCTTCGAACGGGCGAAAGTAACTGGACTGGAAGAGAAATTACCGAAACGGCAAATTTACTTGAAGAAGCAAGGTCTTTCGCTTATCGAGATGTAGAAAATAATTTTTTAAGAGAAGAAAATGACTTTTTTCATTATTTTAAAATGAGAGAAAAGCAATTTGAAATTATCGAGAGGGTATTACCGATTGTGACTTCACTTACAGTGACACTTCCTCAAGGAAAAATGATTGCCGATTTTCTTGAGGAATTATCTGAAAATATTCGCCCAGGAAACACAGCGAATATTTATCTTGGAAAATTAAAAGAAATGAAAAAGGATTTTGTAGATATGGAACTCCCAAAAACGAGGGAGGAATTTGAAGTCCGTGCTGCACTGCTGCAATTAGTGAAAGAGATGAATGAATATCTAATTATTAAAAGTTCCTTTAAATTATCAAAATGGAATAAGCGGAGGAAGATCGAAGCAAACTAATGTAAAAATGGCAGGTGGATTTTATGATTAAAATGCTAACGCCAATCTTGTTTGCTTTTTTTATTTCCCCTCTTTGGCCATTAGGGGCAAATCCTCTTCCAGGTGACACTTTTGTAATTGTAAATAAAACAACGAATGAATTGGCTTTGATTGACGATAATAAGGTCCAAACCGTAGTGAGTGTTGGGACAGGGAAAACCAAAGACTTAACTCCTGAGGGGCTTTTTACGATTACCGTAAAGGCAAAAGACCCATATTATCGCAAGAAGGATATTCCTGGCGGCGACCCAAACAACCCTCTTGGTTCGAGATGGATTGGCTTTGACGCGGAGGAAACGGATGGAAGGATTTTTGGAATTCATGGAACCAATCAACCAGCTTCAATTGGAAAATACGTATCACAAGGCTGTATTCGGGCACAGAACGAAGTAATTTCTTCTTTATATCCTTTGATTCCATTGGGTACAAAAATACTAGTTACCTCTGTTAAAAAACCATTTGACATCCTTGCAAAAGAATATGGAGCAATGAATTAAACATCAAAAGGGACTGTTCTCGGAACAGTCCCTTTTGTCTATTTTTTATTAAATAAATTGTGCAATCCCGATTAAGAGAGTTGAAGCTAACATTGCAAATAGCATCAAATATACGATTAATTTTCTCGTTTTTTTCTTAGACATAGTGGGTTCCCCCTTTTAATAATATGCTTTATCTCTATTCTACAGGGAAAAACCTAATTGAACAATGGAACAACCTTTCAATTTGGGAAGGAATTATGAATTTTTTAGCGAATATGGTAATTGTCGAAACTATTAAAATTTTGGAAACAGAGGGGTAAAGATGATTAAAAAAGTAGACCACATCGGTATCGCCGTTCGATCACTTGAAACGACACTTCCCTTTTATACTGAAGTGTTGAATCTTCCTTTAGTGGGGATTGAAGTGGTGGAAAGTCAAAAGGTAAGGGTTGCGTTTCTGAAAGCTGGGGAAACGAAGCTTGAACTTCTAGAGCCAACGTCGGAGGAAAGTACAATTGCAAAATATATCGAGAAACGTGGTGAGGGGATACACCATGTTGCACTGGCGGTTGATTCTATTGAAGAAAGAATTCATGAAATGAATACAAAAGGAATCACAATGATAGATAAAGAACCAAGAATTGGTGCCGGAGGGGCTCACATTGCCTTTATGCATCCAAAGTCAGCATCAGGTGTTCTTTTGGAACTATGCGAAAAGAAGGGATGAGGGGTAATGATTGACATTTATGAAAAAATTAATGAATTATATGATAAGCGCCGGGAAGTTGAACTTGGGGGCGGAGACGAAAGAATTGAAAAACAGCATGAAAAAGGAAAATTAACGGCTAGAGAAAGAATAGAACTTTTAGTCGATAAAGGGACATTCATAGAATTAAGTCCATTTATCGAGCACAGAACAAACGACTTTGGTCTTGATGAGCAGAAGGGACCTGGTGACGGTGTTGTTACTGGTTATGGCAAAGTAAACGGCAGACCGATTTACTTATTTTCACAAGATTTTACGGTATTTGGCGGAGCGCTTGGGGAAATGCATGCCCAAAAAATTGCCAATGTCATGGATTTAGCGGCTAAAAATGGAACGCCATTTGTTGGCTTAAATGATTCGGGCGGGGCTCGAATCCAAGAAGGTGTTGTTTCGCTAGATGGTTACGGTCATATTTTTTATCGAAATGCAATATATTCGGGAGTGATTCCACAGATATCCGTTATCATGGGACCTTGCGCCGGTGGTGCCGTTTATTCACCAGCCATTACAGATTTCGTTTTTATGGTTGAGAAAACAAGTCAAATGTTTATTACAGGTCCAAAAGTAATTGAAACCGTAACAGGTGAAAAGATTTCAGCTGAGGATCTTGGTGGAGCTCATGTTCATAATAGCATTAGCGGAAATGCACATTTTGAAGCTCCTTCCGAGCAGGAAGTTTTAGAAGAGGTTCGAAAACTTCTAAGTTATCTTCCTCAAAATAATGAAGAAAAGCCTCCAAGACTTCCAGTTGAAGAAGAAAATGATTATCGTCCGGATTTAACGGATGTTATTCCATTTGACGCCGTTCGTCCTTATGATGTCCGGTTGGTTATTGAACAATTAGCCGATGCGGATTCTTTTATGGAAATTCAAAAAAGCTTTGCAAAAAACATTGTTGTTGGCTTTGCACGAATTAAAGGTGAAAGTGTCGGATTTGTTTGCAATCAGCCAAAGGTAATGGCGGGTGGACTTGACATTAATTCATCTGACAAAGCCGCAAGATTCATTCGTACCTGTGATTCCTTTAATATCCCAATTATTACACTAGAAGATGTAACAGGTTTCTTTCCGGGTGTTAAACAGGAGCATGGGGGGATTATTCGCCATGGAGCGAAGATACTATATGCTTATTCAGAGGCAACTGTACCCAAGCTGACGGTTATTTTAAGAAAAGCTTATGGGGGTGCCTATGTTGCACTCAATAGCAAGTCTATTGGTGCTGATTTAGTCTTTGCGTGGCCCAATGCTGAGATAGCCGTAATGGGTCCACAGGGTGCAGCCAATATCATTTTTGCGAGGGAAATTCAAAATAGCAATAATCCGGAACAGGTAAGGCAGCAAAAAATTGAAGAATATCGTGAAAAATTTGCAAATCCATATGTAGCGGCAAGCCGTGGGATGGTGGATGATGTGATTGATCCGCGTGAAACGAGAATAAAAATTATTCAAGCTTTAGAAATGCTGCGAAACAAAAAAGAATCAAGACCATTCAAAAAACACGGGAATATCCCACTCTAAGCAATCATTTGATGACAAGTATCCGAAGGGGTATACTTATACAGTGAGTATATAAAACGGAGGGTTATTCTAATGATTAATCATGAACGTCTTTTGAATGAATTCTTGGAGCTTGTCCAAATTGATTCGGAAACAAAATACGAAACTAAAATTGCAAAAGTATTAAAACAAAAGTTTACCGACTTAGGTCTGGATGTAATTGAAGATGACACAACAGCTATTACAGGGCATGGTGCCGGAAATTTAATTTGTACCTTGGCCGCAACAAAAGAGGGCGTTGATCCTATCTACTTTACATCACATATGGATACAGTCGTTCCAGCAAAAGGTGTAAAGCCGTCGATAAAAGATGGCTATGTAGTTTCCGATGGTACAACGATTTTAGGCGCAGATGATAAAACCGGTTTATCGGTTATGCTTGAAACCATCCGTGTTCTAAAAGAACAGAATATTCCACACGGGATGATTCAATTTGTTATCACGGTTGGAGAAGAATCTGGACTTGTTGGGGCGAAAGCACTTGACTCTTCCTTATTAAAAGCAAAATATGGTTATGCGTTAGACAGTGATGGTTTAGTAGGAAATATCGTCGTTGCAGCTCCAACACAGGCTAAGATAAAAGCTGTTATCTATGGAAAAACAGCTCATGCAGGTGTAGCACCAGAAAAAGGAGTCTCTGCTATTACGATTGCTGCAAAATCGATTGCAAAAATGTCATTAGGCAGAATTGATTCCGAGACTACTGCGAACATTGGCAGGTTTGAAGGCGGTTCAGCTACAAATATTGTATGTGATCGTGTTGATATTTTAGCAGAAGCGCGTTCACTAATTGCTGGAAAGATGGAAGCACAAGCGGCCAAAATGAAAGAAGCTTTTGAAACAACAGCGGCTGACATGGGTGGAAGAGCAGAAGTTGAAATTGTGGTTATGTACCCAGGCTTTAAATTTGGTGAAGGTGACCAAGTCGTAGAAATCGCTCGTAAAGCAGCAGCGAAAATCGGCCGCAGCTGTGAATTACAGCATAGCGGCGGTGGAAGCGATGCAAACGTTATTGCTGGATTTAACATTCCAACCGTAAACCTGGCTGTTGGTTATGAAGACATTCATACAACGAACGAGCGCATGTCAATTGAAGAATTAAACAAGTTAGCAGAAATGACAATCGCGATTATTGAAGAAGTTGCAAACCAATAAGGATAGAATAGAGGAGAGCCATCTGGTTCTCCTTTTTGTTATACTATAATACATACCCATTTGATTAGGAGTCGATTCTGCGTGAAGGAAATGTATCCGAAAAAGGGAAGAGTGATACTGCATGTGGATATGAATAGCTTTTATGCCTCCGTGGAGATGGCGTATGACCCGGAGCTTAAGGGTAAGCCGCTTGCCGTAGCGGGAAACGTTGAGGAGCGACGTGGAATCATTATTACTTGCAGCTACGAAGCGAGAAAATTTGGGGTCAAGACGACGATGCCACTATGGGAAGCAAAGAAGCTCTGTCCGCAGTTAATTGTAAGGAAGCCCAATTTTGAACGATACCGAACTGCGTCGATTGCTATGTTTGAAATTCTAAGAAATTATTCCGAACTGGTGGAACCGGTATCAATTGATGAAGGGTATTTAGATATAACCGATTCCTATGAGCTCGGCAGTCCAATCGAAATCGCCCAAAGTATTCAAACAAGGGTCCTTGAACAACTGGATTTGCCATGCAGTATTGGAATCGCACCCAATAAATTTTTAGCTAAAACAGCTTCAGATATGAAAAAACCAATGGGAATAACAATCCTTCGCAAGCGGGATATCCCCTCTGTGTTGTGGCCATTAAATACGAATGAAATGCATGGAGTTGGTAAAAAAACAGCAGAGAAGTTAACGACCATTGGTATTCACACGATTGGAGAGTTAGCTGCTGGAAATGAGATACAACTAAAATCACTGCTCGGTATTAATGGTATTCGAATAAAGGAAAGGGCAAATGGAATTGATCCTCGGCCTGTTGACCCTGATGCGGTTTCGGAGTTTAAGAGTATTGGGAATTCAACCACCTTGCCGAAGGATACTAGCAATCAACAAGAGCTGAATAGGGTACTGGAATCTTTGGCTGAAACTGTTTCAATAAGGCTTAAACGTAAAAATGTCCTAACAGCCACAGTGGGGATCACAATCCGTTTTAAAGACCGCAAAACGATTACACGAAGTAAAAAGCTTTCAAATCCCATTCAACATAAAGAGGACATCGCAACCCTTGCAAAGTATATTTTTCTGAAAGCTTGGAATGGAGATCCTGTCCGTTTGTTAGGCATAACTGGATATGATTTAGTAGAGCAAGATTTGGCTTTTAAGCAGCTTGATTTGTTTTCTTTTGAAAAAGATGCAAAAAAAGAGCCGTTACTCAAAACACTTTCTACTCTACGTGATAAATACGGGAAACATATTATTGAAAATGCCGGCACAAAAAAAATCAAACATGCTGATAATGTGGGAACTGGAACCAGTTTTAATAAAGATTTTCTACGAACCTTCCCTCAAAAAAATAAAGAAGAAGATGATTAAAGGCCCCGCTCTTGTTTAATGACAAAAGCGGAGCCTTTTTTTGAAAGAAAGTATAAGTTTTTTGAACTTAGATTATTGTCCAGCCCCACAAGAGTAAGCTTCGGGAGCGTTGCCTCGCACGAAAGAAAAGCGTTAGCTTTTCTGAGGAGCGCCCTAGCGGCTAGTGTCCTTCGCGCTCCGCGAGTAAAAATCCCTTCAGGATTTTTACCTACCTACGATAAGTCAACATCAAATCGCCTCCGGCTCTTCGTGTTTCCTTTATCTCAGTTGGAGCGCTCCACAAGGAACACTTCGACAGCGTAGGCTTCGCACGAAGGAAAAGCGTTAGCTTTTACGAGGAGGCCATACGCCGCTGAACTAGGGCGCTTCCGCTTTTCTGATTTTATTTACAAATATCAACGTCTAATATATTAACTGGCCACCAGAAGAAACCGTCTTTTTCTAATAGTTTGTCTGCTGCTTCCGGTCCCATTGATCCTGAAGGATAGTTTGGATAGTAATCCGCTTTGTTATTTTCCCATACTTCAGAAATATTATCTACAAACGCCCAAGAGTAGGCAACTTCATCCCAGTGTGTAAAGTTCGTCGCGTCCCCTCGCATACAGTCATAAAGGAGCTTTTCATATCCTTCAGGGGTATTCATCGCATGAATTCCAGTATTGGCAAAACTTAGTTTAACTTCTTGGGCATCAAGATGGCCGCCAGCTTTTTTAGCATTAAGATGAAGTGTAATGCCTTCCTCTGGCTGGATATGAATGACAAGAAGGTTTGGATTTAACAGTTTTTCCGGCTGATAATAAAGGTTCATCGGAATGTCTTTAAATTGAACAACGATTTTCGTTGATTTTGTTGCCATTCTTTTTCCTGTACGGATATAGAATGGGACACCTGCCCAGCGGAAATTATCAATCATAATCTTTCCAGCCACGAAGGTTTCTGTATTTGATTCTTTGTCCACCATTGGCTCGGCGCGGTACTCAGGCACCTGTTCATCCTCGACTAATCCTGCACCATATTGTCCGCGGACAAAATACTTATCTACCTTATCTCCCTTTATCATACGTAGTGAACGAAACACCCTAACCTTTTCAGAGCGGACCTCATCGGTTGTTAACTTAATTGGCGGTTCCATTGCAAGCAATGCTACCATCTGCATCATATGGTTTTGCACCATATCCCGGAGTGCACCGCTTGTTTCATAATAACGGCCGCGTTCTTCTACTCCGAGTACCTCACTGGACGTAATTTGAATATTGGAGATATAACGGTTATTCCATAATGGTTCAAATATCGCATTGGCAAAACGAATAACTTCAATATTCCGAACCATTTCTTTCCCTAAATAGTGATCAATTCGGTAAACTTCTTCCTCTGAAAAAGCAGTTCGAATTTGCTTATTCAACTCTTTTGCCGATTCTAAATTATGCCCGAATGGTTTTTCAATGACCAGGCGTTTGTAGCCTTTTACATCGGTCAATCCATCGGATTTTAAATGGAGGGCAATTGGACCGAAGAATTCAGGTGCCATAGCAAGATAAAAAATTCGATTTCCTTCTAACTCATATTGCTCATCAATCTGCTCTGCCAAATCTTTTAGAGCTAAATAAGAGCTGGAATCCGCTACATCATGTGACTGATAGTAGAAATGAGACACAAACTCATCGATTTTATCTTTCTTACCTAGAGCGTTTAAAACGGAGTCCTTCACAGAATTTTGAAAATCTTCGGTTGATAATGGTCTCCTGGCCACGCCAACGACCGCAAATTTATCTAACTTTCCTTTTTGAAACAAGCGGTAAAGGGAGGGAAAGAGCTTTCGAATAGCTAAATCTCCTGTTGCACCGAAAATCATGATTAATGATGTCATATTTCTTGATTGTTCCACTGTCATTACCTCTCCTTAATATGTATTCAATTTAGATTTAGCCAAAATTGATTGAAGCATGTATGAAATCTAAATCCCTTTAAAAGAGAATACCACGGATATAGGGCATTTGTGCAAGTGATATGCTATATTATTTGTAACATTATATCGAAAAGGAGGAGTTGGGTTGGATATCCTTTTTTTAGGAACGGGTGCTGGTGTTCCGGCAAAGCTTCGCAATGTTACTTCAATTGCCTTAAAATTACTCGAAGAGCGAGGCGCGATTTGGTTATTTGATGCCGGTGAAGCAACCCAGCATCAAATCTTACATACATCCATAAAACCTCGCAGAATCGAGAAAGTTTTCGTTACCCATCTTCATGGCGATCATATCTATGGTATTCCCGGTTTATTAGCGAGTCGTTCTTTTCAAGGCGGTGAATCAGAAGTAATCGTCTACGGTCCCAAAGGTATAAAGGAATTTATAACGATAAGTCTTTCTGTCAGTCAAACCTACTTAAAATACCCGTTAAAGATTATAGAAATTGATGAGGGAATTATTTTTGAAGATGAACAGTTTCGTGTAGAAGCACGGCTGCTTGAGCACGGCATTCCCTCATATGGGTATCGCATTGTCGAAAAAGACAAACCTGGGACTCTTTTGGCCGATAAGCTTGTTGAAGACGGAGTACAGCCCGGTCCTATTTTCCGAAAAATAAAAGAAGGTGAAAGTGTGACGCTTGAAAATGGCAGAGTCATCATCCCTGAAGATTACCTAGGGCCAAATCAAAAGGGACGGATTGTGACTATTCTTGGCGATACAAGATATTGCGATAATGCTATTTCATTGGCAAGGGATGCTGATTTGTTAATACATGAAGCTACTTTTTCAAAAGGGGAAGAGCAGTTGGCCTTTGATTATTTTCACTCGACCACTCACCAGGCCGCAGAAGCGGCTAGACGCTCTGGCAGCAAGCAGCTCTGTTTAACCCATATCAGCTCACGTTACGACCGTCAGGCATGGCGTGAACTCGTAATGGAAGCACAGGAAATCTTTACGAATACAGACATTGCCGAAGACTTTAAAGAAATCAACATACCGAGTAAATAGTGATATTAGGGTTAAATGAAATATATCTGCGATAAAACGGATATATCAGCGTTAATTGAATTATATCCGCGATGCCCGTCAGTTATGGTCACTATTTGCCATCTCTATAGTGACCGTAACTGTTCATAAAACCATTCCTGCTTAATGCTCCCTATCCTTTTCCTGTAACTCGCTTAACTTGTACAGTGTTCCTCTCCACATAATGCCGCCGCGTCTATAGGTTAGCCAGCTGGCACGGATGATTGAATAGATAAACAAGAGAGCAGTCACAGGCAATACGAGAAACATTGCAGGAGAGAAGATGGTCATTTTTTTGATGACCATTATGTAGTGAATCCCGCTTAACACAATAATTCCTAAGCTTAATAGTGCGACTATTTTATTAGAAGAAAATATTGTTATGAAGGGCAGAACATTCGTAATAAAAACCCCGAATATCGCAAAAAATACCATACTTACCCGGTAATGTAATCCGGCAAATGTATTTTTTTCGAGTCCGACAAATGCTTCCTGCAAACTTCCATACCATTCAACCTCAATGAGCTTCAACGCGGTGACAATTCTTTGACGATATCCAGATCGTTTCATTCTCATTCCTAGCTGTAGATCGTCGTCCGGTCGCATTTTCACCATTTCATGCGTTCCAAAGCTTTCATATGCTTTTCTTGAAACAAGATTAAAAGCCCCAATCCCAGTCCCGATTTTTGACTTTGGATTATTAGCTGCCCAAGGTCTTTTAAAATAGGAAAAACCAAATAGAAAAAAGGCAACAAATGATTTAAGCCAAAAGTTTTTTGCGCTCAAGTTTGGGGAAGCTGTTAAATGGTCCAGCTCATTTCTTTCAAAATAATGAAGTGCCTTTGCAAATGCCTCTCTTTCAAATCTTACATCCGCATCCGTAAATAAAATCCAGTTCCCAGAAGCTCCAAGGAATCCTCTATATAAGGCGTTATTTTTTCCAAGCCAGCCTTCTGGTAATTCATCTATATGAAGAACTGAAATCCGCCGGTCTTTTAGCCGCAACTCCTCCATCATAAGCCCAGTATCATCCGTTGACCGATCGTTGACGAGAATCCATTCAACGTTTTGATAAGTTTGATTTAACTGACTGAGAACACTGGGTTGTATTTGCTTTTCCTCATTACGGGCCGCAACAATGACCGATAACAGTGGTCCGTTTTCCAAGCTTTGTTCAATTTCTAAAGCGTCTATTTTTCGTAAACCTATTAAACCGTCTAGGAGAAAAACAATCCAGACAAAAATTCCTAAAGCAAATAGAATGGTTAACATCGCGTACACTTCCCAAAACCTTTTAATGCTAGTTTAAATGAATAGAACCAAACATCCAAATTAAGTAGTTGGTTCGGTCACTTCCAGCTGTTCACGTAAGGCCGCCCCCATTTTTTTTGATTGGGCAGTTGCAGCCTTAATACAAGAAATAAATGCTTGTTGGACTTGATGATCTTCAAGTACTTTGACACCAGCCTCTGTGGTTCCTCCAGGACTTGTAACATCTCTGCGCAGCTGCTCAGATGACTTTGTTGAATTTTTCACCATTTCAGCAGCCCCAATTAAGGTTTGCACGATTAATTCACTCGCCATTTCCTTGTCGAGTCCAACCTCTACAGCACTTTTTTCCATTGCCTCAATAAGGTAATAAATATAAGCAGGACCGCTTCCAGAAAGTCCTGTTACGGCGTCCAGCTGTTCCTCCTCAACAAAAGTTGTCAAGCCAACGGTTCCAAACAAATTTTTCATTGCCTCAATTTGTTGGGAAGTAACACGGTCATTTACCGCAACGGCGGTGGCAGATTTTCCAACCGCCGCCGATGTATTGGGCATTGCCCTAACAATGGCGATTGGCAATCCTGCTAATGCTTCAATGGTGTTAATGGACACTCCTGCTAAGACTGAGACGACGAGCATTTCTTCGGTTAAATATTCCCGAATAGATTGTATCGCTGGTGCAACATCCTTTGGTTTCATCGATAATATGACCATGTCTGCACCTGTGAGCAATTCGTTTAAATCATAGCTTCCACTGATACCATAAGTATCACTTAGCTTTTTCAACCTTTCTGAATTGGAATTGTTCGTTACCCAAATATTCTTGCTATCCATTAAACTTTTTTCAAGAATCCCTGAAATTAGTGCTTCTGCCATTGAGCCTGCACCGATAAACGCTAGTTTTTTCAACGTTAAGCCCCCTAAAGATTTTTCAGTGATTATGCTTGATAAACCCTTATCTGTCAAGAAATAAAGTTACATAATTTTTCAACTATTTAAATAAACCATGCAGAAAAAATGACAATGCAGAAGAAAATCGTTACACTTTATCTTAAATATAAATTGTCAAAAAATGTTTACATCGATAGGAGCTTTTTGAATGACTCAATGGAAAGACGGAATTGCGAAAATTATTTTGCCGACTCCTTTTGCGGTCGGCGATGTTAATGTATTTTTAATTAAAGGAGAGCGTTTGACACTTGTCGATTGTGGGGTCAAAACAAAAGCGTCATGGGCGGCATTTAAGCAGCAGCTGACTGAATTACATTTAACCCCTGATGATATTGAACAAGTCATTATTACCCATCATCATCCGGATCATGTTGGAATGCTGGATTTTTTATCCGATAAGATTGAGGTATATGGTCACCCGCTTAATGAAAGATGGATTCATCCAACCGATGCTTTTTTTGAAGAACAAGAGAAATTTTTTGGTGCAGAATTTCTTGACTATGGTTTACCACAAGAACTTCTTCCATCTCGTTCCATGTTAATGGATACCCTGAAGTACTCCTGTAATCGCTCCTTAACTGGAGAGCTGGTTGAAGGAATGAGCCCGCCTGGACTTACGGAGTGGACGGTATTGGAGACCCCTGGACATGCCCAGAGCCATATTGCTCTTTTTCGTGAAAAAGATGGCGTACTGATCGGAGGGGATTTAATTCTTGCACATATTTCACCCAACCCATTCCTTGAAACGCCGGCGCCTGGTGAAAAAGAAAGACCGAAGCCACAGCTGCAACATAATCACTCGATGAAGAAACTATTGTCTTATCCCATTCAGTTTGTCTATACGGGTCACGGTGCTGAAGTGTTTCAACTAAAAGAGTTAATCGAAAAAAGGCTGATTCATCAACATGAAAGGGCGATGAAGGTCAATGATTGGCTTAAAGAAGAACAGCAAACGGTATTTGAACTTTGCAAACGTCTTTTTCCTTCCGCTTATAAGCGTGAATTAATGCTGACACTATCGGAAACAGTGGGTCAGCTTGACTATTTAGCCTCAATCGGCGAGATTATTAGTAATAAGGATCAACAACCTGTCCTTTATCAGGCTAGATGAGGTGTAATATATGGCGAGAGAACAACTTAAGGGAAAAAATATTGTTATTACCGGTGCATCCGGGGGAATCGGTGCTGAAATTGCCAAGCTTTGTGGAGCGAGTGGTGCTAATCTTGTCCTTATAGCACGCAGCATTGAAAAGCTCAATCAGCTGCAAAAAGAATTGGAGCAGAAGCATCACGTAAAGGTAGACGTCTACCAATTGGATGTCTCGGATACGGATAAAGTAAAGGAAGTTTTTTACGAGATTCTCGAGAAAATTGATCATATTGATATTCTTGTAAACAATGCAGGATTCGGTGTTTTCCGTGCAGCCCATGAAGCAACGATAACTGAAATCAAAGGGATGTTCGATGTCAATGTGGTTGGGCTTATGGCGTGTACCAGCATGGTTCTGCCAAAAATGCGCGAACGCCGCTTTGGGCATATTATTAACATTGCCTCTCAGGCAGGGAAAATCGCTACGCCAAAATCAAGTGTTTACTCTGCCACTAAGCATGCTGTTCTAGGTTACACCAATTCCCTTAGGATGGAGCTTAGTGATTACAATGTGTTGGTCACATCTGTGAATCCCGGACCGATTGCAACGAATTTCTTTAACATTGCCGACGAAAAAGGCACGTATGTTAAAAATGTTCAAAGATTCATGCTGCAGCCAGAATATGTAGCAAGGAAAGTTGTTGAGAGTATGCTGACAAAAACGAGGGAAATTAACCTGCCCCGGTGGATGAATATGGGCAGTGTCGTATATGTTCTCTTCCCGCGACTTTTTGAACGAATTGGAAAAAAGGCATTTAACAAAAAGTAAAACCGCAATCGCGGTTTTTTTGATTTGAAAAGATTACCCTGTTAAAAATTCATATACCGTATCATTTATCGCCTCGTATAATTCTATAGCTGGTTGTTCTTCTTTTATTTTAATAATCTTAACAGCAAGCTCCTCTAAATCTCCACTGCTCAGTGGGAGGGAATCCACTTCAGCATAATATTGTTTAAAGCAATTCTTTATCATTTTTATGATCAGTTTTTTCTCCATTTACCTGCACCTCATCACAATTATACCGCTTTTTCCTACAATAGCTATTTGCGAAAAATAACCATAACCATGAAATCCCTCAAAAAATTTCCATTGAATACGAACGCATATTCGCGTAAGATATGTATATAATATAAAGAACAAATGTTCGATAATTTTAGAGTCTAGCTTTGGGCGAGAGCCCTGCGCTTTTCAAATTGGGAGGAAAAGTCATGGTTGATTACAGCACGTTACCACACAATCAGATTTTATGCGTAGACATGAAGAGTTTTTATGCAAGCTGTGCTGCTGTCATGCTTGGTCTTGATCCCTTGACTTGCTATCTAGCTGTGGCCGGTAACAAAGAACGAAATGGAAGTGTTGTGCTTGCTGCATCACCGCGTTTAAAGAAAGAATTTGGAATTAAAACAGGTTCGAGGCTATTTGAGATTCCTGATGATCCCCGGATTCAAGTTGTTGAGCCAAAAATGGCAACCTATTTGCGTATTTCTACTGAAATTACCCGTCTGTTTAATCGGTATGTTCCAAAGGAAGCCATTCACACGTACAGCGTTGATGAAAGTTTTATTAAGGTGGATGGAGTACTTCATATGTGGGGGGATGCCTTTACCATTGCAGCAAAAATTAAGGATGATATTGAACGTGAATTCCAGCTCCCCTGTGCGGTCGGAATTGGCCCTAATATGTTATTATCGAAGCTTTGCCTAGATCTTGAAGCAAAGAAGCATGGAATTG
This sequence comes from Neobacillus vireti, assembly GCF_036962345.1. GTDB lineage: Bacteria > Bacillota > Bacilli > Bacillales > Cytobacillaceae > Neobacillus > Neobacillus vireti_A. The sequence continues at coordinate 23,568 of NZ_JBALNB010000010.1, read as the reverse complement.
CTGAATGGAAGTATGAGGACGTCCAAACAAAGCTATGGAAGGTTTCACCACTCAGAGAAATGTGGGGGATTGGCAGGCGTGTTGAAAAAACATTAAATGGGATGGGCATTTTCACAGTTGGTCAGCTGGCTCGCTATGATTTACAAGCGCTGGAAAAGAAATTTGGAATCATGGGTAACCAGCTTTATCATCACGCCTGGGGAGTTGACCTTTCCGACCTGGGAGCACCTCTTATTGAGGGGCAAATCAGCTTTGGCAAAAGCCAAATTCTTTTAAGAGATTATAAAGACGAAGAAGAAATAAAGCATGTGATTTTAGAAATCTGTGAAGAGGTAGCCCGAAGAGCGCGCTCCCGCCGCAAAGCTGGGAGGACGGTCAGCCTCAGTATCGGTTATAGCCAAGATGAACTTGGCGGCGGTTTTCATCGTTCAAGAACAATCATGCAGCCAACAAATGTAACGATGGACCTGTACCGTGTCTGTCTCGAATTATTTTACGAACATTATACAGGAAAGACAGTAAGGCAAATTGCGATTAGCATCGGAAATATCGTCGATGACCACGAGTTTCAGCTCGATCTTTTTGATATGGGTGCGGTAAAGCGGCGAGAACTTGGTTACGTGGTTGATTCTGTTCGAAGACGATTTGGATCGGGTGCCTTATTACGAGCTGTTTCCTATACTGCTGCCGGAACGGCAAGACACCGGGCTACATTGGTTGGCGGGCACAAAAGATAAGAGAGGGGGGAATGTGATGATTCGTGACCGCGGAAGGATCAAATGGGTTTCGATGATGCTTCCTGAGCACATCAAATTGCTCAGGGATTGGGTAAAGGAAGATCAGTATGAAGAGCAAAAAATAATAGATGAACAGCAGCTCGAACTCATGAATGAGACCTTATCTGAAGCCATCGAATTTGACCAATTTGTTACCATTACCCATTATCGAAAGAGTAATTATGAACTTGTTATTGGAAAAATTCATTATTGGGACGAAATGACTGGGAGGCTTCATATCGTTGATCACTTCGAAGAAATACACCGCATTCCGATTACTGCAATAGCGGATATCAGAATAACGGGTGTGTAAACATGCAACAAGAGCGGCCCATTTCGGGATCCGCTCTTGTTTGGATTATTGTATTAACGGAAATCCGCTTTAAATTCACCAGTAATTTTTTGGTGGCCATTATACTCTTCAAACAATTGCTCTTGTTCCAAGTCGAAAAGGTTCATAATTGGCAAGTCGTTTACTGAGAATAGGTAAGAGTCTTCGGAGGCAGTATGTTCATACCATGCCCAGTTCGGAACAACGAAGTAATCACCTTTTTTCCAATCGAAACGGATGCCATTGATAACTGTGTGACCCGAACCTTTGTGTACTTGGTAAACAGTTGAGTGCGTATGGCGTAATGCCTTTGTTTGGAAGCCATGTGGTAAATGCTGCATTCTAGTGCCAAGCGTAGGGTTTGCTGATTTACCTGTAGATGGGTTGATGTACTCTACTGCGTATCCATGGTGTGGATCTGGATCGAATTCCATTAACCCTTTAATTCCTTCTACCGTGCGATCCCATTTATAATTTGCAAGTGGAGCAACTGTATATTTATCATCACCAACAGGACGAACCATGCCGCCGCGATAACGTCTCTCTGAGAAATTATCTGGAATATCTGGCTGTTGTAAACCATCTTCATAAGGTTCAAAGAATGTACCGCCGATTGCATAAATGGTAGGAATATCTAAAGCATCCATCCAATACATAGGCTCTGTTCCTAAGTGGGCGTGCCCATGCCATAAATTCTTTGGAGTAATTAAAAAGTCACCTTCCTCCATGAAAATACGCTCACCCTGCACGATCGTATATGCACCAGAACCTTCAGAAATAAAGCGCAATGCACTTTGTGAGTGACGGTGGGATGGTGCTTTTTCACCAGGTAATAACATTTGAACAGCTGCATAAATCGTTTGGGTAGTAGATCCCCATCCCCAAGGTTCACGATACGTTAATCCAGGGTTTTGAAAATAAATCGCCCGGCGTTCCCCGCCCCGTTCTGGTGTGAAGATTTGAGCCGCTTCTGCCATTTTCTTTTTGATTAATTCATCGCTCCAAAGATAAGCTTGTGCTTGAGGCTTTGGCGTTTTGTGCATAATTGTAGGAATTGCTTCCCAAAGAGGTCCTAAGTTGTATTGTTGTATATCTCTTGTGTAATCGGTTACAACTGAGCTTTTCATAAACTCTTGAACTTCTGGATTTACTTCAGCCATTTCTCATTCTCCTTTATTATTTAAAATTTTATAGAGAAAAGGGGAGCAGCGAATGCTGCTTGACCCCTTGAAAATCCCCTTAAACAGTAGCTAAGACTTCTGTTGTCTTTACTTTATTTTCAAGTGCACCAATTTTGTCGATTTCGATACGAACAACGTCTCCATCTTTTAAGAATTGCGGAGGATTCATTGCAACTCCAACTCCACCAGGAGTTCCAGTTAATACAACATCACCTGGCTCTAACGTCATTAAATTCGATAAGAAAGCTACTAATTTTTGAACAGAGAATACTAGATTAGCAGTATTGGTTTTTTGACGTACTTCACCATTTACTTTTAGGACAACATCTAAGCCGGATGGATTTTGCAATTCATCGGATGTTACTAAATATGGTCCCATTGGTGCACTGCCATCTACTGTTTTTCCTTGGAGCCATTGAAGCGTGCGTCGTTGAATATCACGATAGGTTACATCATTTGTAATGGTATAACCAGCTACATAGTCTAATGCATCTTCTTCGGAAACATTGCGGGCTTGTTTGCCAACAACAAAAGTAAACTCTGCTTCATAGTCAAGCTGGTCAGAAATTGGATAGAACGGAATATCGTCCTCTGGACCTAAGATTGTATTTGCGAATTTCGCAAAAATAACTGGGTTTGATGGAATTTCACGACCCATTTCTAAAATATGTTCGCGGTAGTTATGACCAACACAGATAATTTTTCCTGGTTTTTGAACGGGTGCCTCTACCTTTACTTCCTCGATGTTATAAATGACTTTTTTATCAAAGCTTTCAGGATTAGCCAAAATGAAATCGATTGCATTTTGCGCAAGTTGAAGGGATTCTTTACCACCCTGGTATAACTCGTCTGTATTTTCTGGCACATATGCTTTTGCGATTGCTTCGAATCGGTATTTTCCTTCTGCTTTTAATTGTGCTTGGTAGGCATAGTTTAAGTCGATTACTTGGTTGTCAACGATTGCACCTGCACGTGTATGTCCAGCGACAGTATAATTAATAAGTTTCATTGTTGCTCCTCCTTGTTTTTCACTAATTATGAAATTAGTTCACTATTTATAAAAATAGTAAAAGAATACGAGATAATTGTCAATATTATTTGTTTTCAGAAATTTATTTTTTAAAACCGAAATACTCTGAAATTTCTTTTGCGATACTGAGAACATATTGTCCAGTCGGATGATTTGCTGATTTTGGTACAGTCTCAGTAATACCAACGATGGTAATTGCACCAATTAGTTCATTGTTAAAATTTAATAGAGGGACACAAAAAGATGAGACATGCTTTATTAGAGGTTCGGTTTTTGAAGCAAAGAACATTCCTCTTGTTTTTTCTTTTTCAGCTTGAAATTGCTGCAATTCACTTTCATTGAACCTTGAAAGTTCAGCTTCTTCCCATTCTTTCAAACGAACGTCTTTTTCAAAGGCTGAAAAAACAACGCCAGTAGAAGAGGAGAGTGGTAAGTGTGTCCCTATTTGAGCACCAATATTTATTCCATAATCATCTGCACTTTGAATATATGAAATCAGTGGACCATTTTTTGAAGGAACGGCCAGCAGTACGGTTAGGTTCGTTTTATCAGTGATCTTTTTAATATAGGGAATAACCACTTCTATTAAAGAAGATTGACCTAAAGCCGCATTTCCTAACTGAACTAATTTATGTCCAAGCGTATACGCGTTTGTATAAGGATTACGATAGACTAATCCAAATTGGGACAGTGTAGACAAATATTTATATAAATTGCTTTTTGTCATTGCAGTTAGGTTTTGGATATCAGTAAACTTTAGAGGTTCTTTTTCCCTTGCTAAGATCTCTAATATGTTTAACCCAATTTGCAAGGACTGAATACCGACCGTTTTCGTTTCAGTTGTCATCATATTCACCTCCTTTTTCGATTAATTTTGGATAATACCAGAAAAACGATTAATAGAAATTTCTAAATTTTAAAAGTTTTTTGTTGACGAAACAGTGAAAAATGATTTAAAGTTTTCTTATCAGGTAACTAAGTTCTCTATTTGTGGAAGATAATAACTCAGTTGGAGGGGAATAGTCAATGACAAATGTAAGCGATATTATTGTAGTAGGCGGAGGAATCGGTGGTTTAGCAGCAGCACTATCAGTTCAAGAAAGTGGTAAGTCTGTAGCGGTTTTTGAGCAGGCACCTGAGTTTGGAGAAGTAGGTGCAGGAATTCAGTTAGCACCAAATGCGTTAGAAGTTTTAGACCGTTTAGGTGTAAAAGAAGAAATTTTAAAACATGCAGTAGTACCAAAACGTCTTGTCCTAAAAGATGTTTATACTGCAAAAGAATTAGCCGTTCTGGATTTAGGAGAAGGTTTCCAAAAAGAATTCGGCCAGCCATACATCGTATTACATCGCTCCGACTTACACAGAGTTCTTTATGAAGCATGTCAAAAAAACAGTAATATTAAATTCTTTACCAACCAATGTATTCAAACGGCAGAACAAAATGGTGATACTGTAACTATTGTTAACCAAAATGGTGAAACGTTTACTGCAGAAGCAGTTATTGGTGCCGATGGGGTAAAATCAAACATGCGTAAGCAGCTAGTTGATGATAAACCAGTAAACTCTGCGTATGTTGCTTACCGTGGAACGATTCCAATCGAAGAAGTGGCTTCTACCGCAAACTTAGACTTAGACGATGTAATTATGTGGATTGGACCCAACCTGCACATGGTACAATACCCAGTTCGCCGCGGAGAGCTTTACAACCAAGTAGTGGTATTTAAATCATATGATGCGACTGTAGAAGACTGGGGAACCCCTGAAGAAATGGCACGTCGTTTTGAACATTGTCATCCAAAAGTTGAGAACGCTTTAACTTACATTAACCGTCAATTCCGCTGGCAAATGTATGACCGTGAACCAATCGACAATTGGACAAATGGCAACATTACGCTATTAGGAGATTCTGGTCATGCAATGCTTCAATATTTAGCTCAAGGCGGAGTTCAAGCCCTTGAAGATGCGTTTGTATTAGGTGAGGAATTAAAGAAACATAACTCTTACGAAGAAGCATTTAAGGCATATCAAGAAGTTCGTATCCCACGTTCTTCAATGGTACAAGGATCAGCACGCAGATGGGGCGAAATTATTCACGCAGAGGATCCAACTGCACTTGCGCTTCGCGACTTTATTTTCGAACATCACAAACCAACTGATTACCATGTAGTTGACTTCCTATATGGCTATTTCAAGAAAAACTACCAACGTGTTAATTGCTAGTTTATAACTTATTGCAAAATAAAAATGCGTTAGAGTTAACTCTAGCGCTTTTTTAAAATTAATATAGTAAGTGAATATGAAGGAGGACATTCAATGACAACAACAGTTCTGAATGAAAAAGTAGAAATTTTTAAAAAGAGTATCGAGGAGATTGTAGCGGTATTGAATAATACGGAAGAGGCAGCCCTTTATGTTAAACCTTCTGAATCAGAATGGTCCGCCATGCAAATTGTTTCCCATATAATAGAAGCTGTAGAATTTTGGGTTGCAGATTTGGAAGCGCTGCTAACTGTTCCAGGTGCTAAATGGGGACGTAATCACGAACATGTACGCCGTTTAGCTGCAGTAGATGAAAAGGTTGTATCACGTATTAAGAAAGAGAAGGCCATAACGGAACTTCAAAACTTAGTTCCGAAGGTAGAAGCAGTGCTTGTAAAAGTGACAGAAGAGGATCTGGTAAAAACAGCCCCAAGCTATAATCCAAAATTTGACGGAAAACCGCTATCTTTTTTAGTCGACCACTTAATCGTAAAGCACGTGACTGGACATTACGGGCAAATTGTACGTCATTTGAAAAAGATTCAATAAATACCAGTACTAAGTAGCTGAGGCCTCTTATAGCAAAAACACTAAGAATGACAAAAGATTGTGTTACAATTAGTGCATGCTAGCAGGGGGGAGATTTAAAACATGGAGATTATGATAACATCGGCAGCTGCTGAGAAACTTAATGAGCGAATTAATGGTACCGAAGGCTATCTAAAGTTGAAGTATGATATAGATGGCTGCGGATGTGCAGTAAGCGGGGTGTTCGCCCTGTGGTATGTACCTGAACTTGATTCTGACGATATGACAATTGAGACGAACGAACGCACTATATATATGGAAAAGTCGAAAACTGTCTTCTTTGATGAAAAGATGAAAATTGATTTTTCCAGTGCAAGTAATAGCTTTCAATTAAAAAGTCCACAGCAAATCTTAAATGGATATATGAGTTTAGTTTTGAAAGGAAAAACAGACTGACCCACTCCGGGCAGTCTGTTTTTTTAGGAAAGTAGATATATTTCCATTAACGCAGATATAATGCATTTATCGCAGATATAGTGAATCTTACCCATAGAACTCGCCATTGACAACGTATGTTTTTAAAAATTCATCTAAGACTCGGCGATAATCCTCTGGATTTTCATTAAAAGACTGGGCATGGCGACCGTTTACAGCGAGATAAAGCATTTTTGGGCCTTGTTTTTTCTCGTATAATTCTTTTGTCATAGCTGGAAGAATAAAATCATCGTTCTCACTGTGAATAAATAAAATAGGATTCCTGATATTTTCAATAACAGAAATTGGCGAAACGTGTCTAATTGAATATTTTTCACGCAAGCGCAAAATAAAATCAGCGATGGGAATTAAGAGTGACGGTATCATTTTGTATTCTTTTTTAAGCTGATAAGAAAGCTGCTCTTTTAAGTCAGAAAACGGACAGTCCGCAATATAAAAATCAGCACCATCCTCAAGCATACCGGCATACAGGAGCATTGTAGCCGCGCCCATCGATTCACCATGGATCCCAAGCGTAAGTGTAGATCCCTTCTCTTTTTTTAACCAATCAATTACAGCTTTTAAATCGAACTTTTCATAGTGGCCAAAGCTGGTAGTCTTTCCCCCAGACTCCCCATGGCGGCGATGGTCATAGATAACGGCATTAAATCCGTTTTCTAGGAATAGATTCATATATTTAATGGAATTAATTTTTGTTTCGGTCACACCATGAGAAATAATGACATAGCGATTGGAAACGTGTGGCTCTACAAGCAGAGCTTTAATGGGATAGCCAAAGGGAGATTCAATTGTAACTTCCCGCTTAGGAAGAGAATCGAACTGTTCGGGATTAAATCTTCCCGCTTCCTTTTCACGCTGTACAATAAATTGCTCATCCTTCTTTTTAAAATACATGAGTCGATTTGTAAAATAAAAACCTAAAGAAAATGTAAACAGGAATGAAATTAGAAGAGCTCGTAACGCTTTTCTCACAAGTACACCTCCAGAAGGTTCGCCAATAGTAATTATTTGGTAATGTTAGCATTATTTTAACATAGGAAAAGCCGCTAACTCCATTTAGCGGCTTAATTAAAATAAAAATAATAGCTATTTGAACTTTGAGAACTGTCTAGCTCCAGCGCCTAGGGGCTCGGGTCATAAGCCAATCCGTCGAGAAGGTTAAAGAGCAACCTTCACACCGGCTCGTCTTATGCCTGTCGCCCCTGTGCAAGGCGCTTCCGCATTTCTTATTGCTCTGCATTCTGTCTCTTGGTTGGATGTAGTGCTTTTTCTAGTTCCTCGGCAGCAATCATCCGCTTGCCTCCACCTGCTGTTTCTGCGTAATCCTTACCTTTTTGGCTGTATCCTTTATCGCGTTTTTGGCTCATATTCTTCAGACTCCCTTCGAGAAGTAGTTTCATTTAATAAGGTGCATATATAGGAGACTGATTATTCATCTGAAAATGTTTAATGAAGAACGGCTCAATTCAAAAAAACAAGAATTATAGAAATTTTGACAAAATAAGAGGGTTTTCAGGAATTTTGTAGAATTAAGTAAAGGTAATACATATTGAAGAGGAGCGATAGAAAATGAGCCAAACAGAAGTAGTAATTGTGAGTGCCGTACGTACAGCATTAGGTAGTTTTAACGGAAGCTTGAAAAATGTATCAGCACCAGAATTAGGGGCAACAGCTATCAAAGGAGCACTTGAACAAGCAGGCGTAAAACCAGAACAAGTGGATGAAGTTATTTTAGGAAACGTACTGCAGGCGGGTCTTGGTCAAAACCCTGCAAGACAAGCTGCTATCGCTGCAGGAATTCCTGAAAGTGTTTCCTCAATGACAATCAATAAAGTCTGCGGTTCAGGATTAAAGGCTGTTCACTTGGCAACTCAGGCAATTCTAGCAGGTGACGCAGAGATTGTTGTTGCTGGTGGAATGGAGAACATGAACCAAGCTCCTTACATATTAAAAAATGCCCGTGATGGTTTTAAAATGGGTGATCAAAAATTAATAGATACTATGACTAGTGACGGATTGACATGTGTTTTTAATCAGTATCATATGGGAATTACAGCTGAAAACTTGGCAGATAAATATTCCATTACGAGAGAAGAGCAGGACCAATTTTCAGCATGGAGTCAGGAGAAGGCTGTTAAGGCAATTGAGGAAGGTAAGTTTAAAGATGAGATTGTCCCTGTTGTCATTCCACAGCGTAAAGGTGACCCAATTGTTTTTGATACCGATGAATATCCGAAAAAAGGAACAACAGCTGAAAAACTTGCAGGATTACGTCCAGCATTCAAAAAAGATGGCAGCGTAACAGCTGGTAATGCCTCCGGAATCAATGATGGAGCAGCTGCATTAGTTGTAATGAGCAGGAAAAAAGCGGATGAATTAGGATTAAAGCCATTAGTAACGATTAAAGGGAATGCAAGTGCAGGTGTTGATCCAAGCATTATGGGAATAGGTCCGGTACCTGCTGTAAAGAAAGTGCTCGAAAAAGCAACTATTTCTATCGAAGAACTTGATTTAATTGAAGCAAATGAGGCATTTGCAGCGCAAGCATTAGCAGTTGACCGTGAACTTCAATTTAATAAAGATATCCTAAATGTTAATGGCGGAGCGATTGCACTCGGTCACCCAATCGGCGCTAGTGGTGCAAGAATTCTTGTTACACTGATTCATGAGATGAAACGCAGAAACGCCCAAAAAGGATTAGCAACTCTTTGTATTGGCGGCGGTCAAGGGGTAGCAACGATCGTTGAGCTAGCATAAACTCTTACAAAGAGGGGAGAACGATCACGATGAAGAAAATTAGTACATCCTTTCAAGAGGCTGTCGCTGATATTCAAGATGGAGCGACATTGATGGTCGGCGGTTTCGGTTTGTGCGGCATTCCTGAAAATCTAATTTCAGCCCTGGTTGATAAAGGGGTAAAGGATTTAACCGTTATTTCGAATAACTGTGGAATCGATGATTGGGGTCTTGGACCGCTTTTGAAAAATAAACAGATTAAAAAAATGATAGGTTCCTATGTGGGTGAAAATAAAGAGTTTGAGAGACAAGTTTTAGCAGGGGAACTTGAAGTAGAATTGACACCACAAGGTACTTTAGCGGAAAAAATAAGAGCAGGTGGTGCAGGGATTCCAGCCTTTTATACTCCAGCAGGGGTGGGAACACCGATTGCGGATGGCAAGGAAACCAAGGTGTTTAATGGCAGAGAGTATCTGCTAGAAGAAGCATTGACTGCTGATTTTAGTATTGTCAGGGCCTGGAAAGGTGACAAGATGGGGAATCTCGTCTACCACAAAACTGCACGGAACTTTAACCCGATGATCGCTGCGGCTGGTAAAGTAACGATTGCTGAAGTGGAGACACTCTGTGAAATCGGGGAACTCGATCCGAATTTTATCCATACTCCGAGCGTTTACGTTCAGATGATTATAGAAGGTAAGCAGGAAAAACGGATTGAGAGAATGACAGTTAGAAAATAACTTGGGGAAGGAGAGCTTGCCAATGGTCTCTGTTAGAGAGAGAATTGCGATAAGGGCAGAGAAAGAAATTAAAGACGGTTTCTATGTAAACCTAGGAATCGGCATGCCGACGCTGGTTGCTAATTTTATTTCTGGAAATAAACAGGTTGTCCTTCAATCGGAAAATGGTCTGCTTGGGATTGGTCCCTATCCTACCGAGGAAGAAGTTGACCCCGATTTAATCAATGCAGGGAAAGAAACGGTAACTGCGATTAGCGGTGCGGCCTATTTTGATAGTGCTGAATCTTTTGCGATGATTCGCGGTGGACATATAAATATAGCCATCCTTGGAGGTATGGAGGTTTCTGAAACAGGAGATCTCGCAAACTGGATGATTCCAGGGAAAATGATAAAAGGGATGGGCGGAGCAATGGACCTCGTCCATGGAGCCCAAAAAATCATTGTCATTATGGAGCATGTGAACAAGCACGGTGAATCCAAAATTTTGAAACGATGTACACTTCCGTTAACAGGAAAAGGTGTCGTTGATCGAATTATTACTGAACGAGCGGTAATGGATGTAACCGAAGCAGGGTTAAAACTTGTTGAAGTTGCTAAAGGATATTCTGTCGAGGATGTAATCAATTCAACAGAGGCATCGCTAGCAGTGGACGAAAACGTGGTGCTAGAAGCTTATTAAAAATATAAAGCAGGCTGTTCATTGAACAGCCTGCTTTTTGCTATAATACATATAAAAAGATGTTTATGGGGGAGTTTAGGATGAAAAAGAAATCGAAACAAAAAAATCAATCTAAACCAAAAAAAGAAGAAGCAGCGGTAACGCTGAAAGATATGATTAACCCGGAATTAATTAAACAGCTTAAAGAACAGCAGGATCAGCTTAAAGAGACAGAGGAGCGTAAAAGAAAAGAAGAAGAACAGCGTAAACGTGAAGAACGCCGCTTAAAAGAAAAGAATAAATCATTTGAGGAGCTGCTCAACGAAAGCGGGATGAACTGGAAGGAGTTTAAATAATAGTAAAAAGGAGAGCGTCTGCTCTCCTTTCTTAACGATGATCTTTATAAACATTTGCCTTGGATAGTTTTTTGATTAAAGCAAGTTCATCTTGTGTCAGCGGCTGGCTTTTTGTACTGCGGGCATTGCTTCTAACTTGTTCCGCACTGCTGGCTCCAGTCACAACAGAGGCAACCGCAGGATGTGCCAAATTATATTGAAGTGCAATTTCTGTAAATGAGCGGTCCGATGCCAGCTTGTCTTTCAGTATCGGCAGCACTTCAAGCAGCTCTTTTTCACTATAGTCTTGATATCCTTTTGGTGACACCTTCTCTAGCATTTTATCACTTAAGAGCCCTTTTGCGAGCGGACCGCGGGTCACCACGCTAATCCCATGTTCCTGCAAAAGAGGCAATACTTCTTCTTCTGGGCGCCGGTCTAAAATACTGTATTGCATCATAACAGAAATCATATGAGATTTCCTCACATACTCACGAATGACATTAGGCCGAATCGATGAAATTCCATAATAGCGGATATAGCCTTCAGACTTTAATTCATCAAATGCCTCAATAGTTTCATCCATTCGATCCTCAATGGTTCCGCCATGTAGCTGATACATATCAATATAATCTGTACCAAGTCGTGTCAAACTTTGTTTGACTGCTTCCTTTATGTACGATTTTGATGGATCCCACGACCACCCTGACTTATCAGGTCTCCAGCGATTACCAGCCTTTGTCGCAAGAATTACCTTTTCACGTACTTCTTTTAAAGCAGCACCGACAATTTTTTCATTTTCACCAAAATCATATAAATCTGCCGTATCAAAATAATTTATTCCCTCATCTAACGCGGTCTCTATAATCTTTCTAGCAGCTTTTTCCTCTGTTCCAATCGACATACAGCCTAAGCCCAGCTCTGTTACCCATAAGTCAGAGTTTCCAAGTTTTCTTTTTTTCAAAATGATCACCCCGTCCTAATTTTAGTAAAGAACGGGGTAGACTACAAATGTAAAGGTTATTTAGCTGAGAAATTTTCAACCCATTCGGCAACTGTCGAATAATTCTTATTGTATTCTTTTAGCTTTTGGATAATCTCCCATCCTTTCCCTACAAGAATAATCCCTTTGTCATGCACGTATACCTTCATCCATACCCCTCCAAATCAAGTATGGTAAAATGTATGAAGTGCATATCCCGAATTAGAACAGGAGTTGATCTAGATGAGTAACCTTACTGAAAAAACGATACATAGTGAGGAGATTTTTTCAGGTAAAGTAATTAGTCTTCATCTTCAGGATGTTGAACTTCCAAATGGAAATCAGTCCAAAAGGGAAATCGTCAAACATCCAGGTGCAGTCGCTATTTTAGCGCTTACGGATCATAATAAAATTGTGATGGTAGAGCAATTTCGTAAAGCACTGGAACGAACGATTGTTGAAATCCCAGCAGGCAAGCTAGAAAAAGGTGAAGAGCCTGCACTTTGTGCGCGCAGAGAATTAGAGGAAGAGACAGGATATGAATGCGAAAGTCTGGAGCTTCTCGTTTCGTTTTATACATCACCTGGTTTCGCTGATGAAATCGTTCATCTGTTTATTGCTAAAGGATTAACGAAGAAAGAAAATGCAGCACCACTGGATGAAGATGAATTTGTAAACCTCGAAGAGATAACTTTGGATGAAGCAGTTCAATACGTGAAGGACCAAAAAATCTATGACGCTAAAACTGCCTATGCTGTTCAATATCTGCAGCTACAAGAGGTGCTGGCAAGAAAATGAAAAGATATTATGTAGATTTACATATTCATATCGGAAGAACATGGACCGGAAAGCCTGTAAAAATAACAGGTGCCAAATCATTAACATTTACAAACATCATTGAGCATGCGCGGCACGAAAAAGGACTGAATATGGTTGGAATTATTGATAGTCATTCACCAGAAGTAATTCTAGAAATGGAAAGCCTGGTTTCTGGCGGTGACATTGTGGAACATCCAGATGGCGGTTTGGCATTTGGTGATTTAACGATTATTCCTGGTTCCGAGTTAGAAATCTATGATGAACAATGTAATGGACCGATTCATGTACTTTGTTATTTTCCTACTATCGTGATCATGAGAGAGTTTTCCAATTGGCTATCGGGTCATTTGAAAAATGTTCAATTAAGTTCGCAGCGAATATATGCGTCAGGTCTGGAATTACAAAGAAAGGTAAAAGAACTAGGCGGTTTATTTATTCCTGCCCATGTGTTTACACCTTTTAAAAGTCTATACGGTAAAGGTGTCAATAAATCATTAACAGAAGTTTTCGATCCCAACCTTATAGATGGGATTGAGCTGGGATTAAGTTCTGATACAAGCATGGCAGACCAAATTAAAGAATTACACAACTATACCTTTGTAACCAATTCAGATGCTCACTCATTAGCGAAAATTGCCCGTGAATATCAGGTTATATCGATGAACGAACCTTCTTTTAAAGAATTAGGGAAGGCATTAAAAAAGGAAGACGGCAGGCAAATCATAGCGAACTATGGTTTAGATCCGCTCCTTGGAAAATATCACAAAACCGTCTGTGCAAAATGCTTGCATCCCGCTGGCGAGGAAGATCAAATCTGTAATCAATGCGGTAGTAATAAGATTATTAAAGGTGTAGCGGACCGAATCCTTGAATTGAAGACAGTTGAACAGAGCCCAGAAGGCCGTCCCATCTATGTCCATCAAGTTCCACTTGAATTTATCCCTGGATTAGGTTCAAAATTACTTGAAAAGCTAGTTAATCATTTTGGATCCGAAATGGCAATTTTACACGAAGTTCCTTTTGAAGCATTAACCGAAGTGGTTCCAGCTAAAATAGCCGGCCTCATCATGAAAGCTAGAGAAGGAAAAGTAAATTTAGCTGCAGGCGGCGGCGGAAAATACGGAAAAATAGCAGATTAATTTCATATTTATATTTAAAAACCTGGCAGAGTAACTAAAATCTGCCGGGTTTTTAGTCGTAATAGATTGGAAAAATTAATATATCTGCGTTAAATGGAGTTTATCTGCGATAAACCAAATATGTCTGCGTAAATGCAATTATATCTGCGATAAATCAAAATATATCTGCGATGCCCCACTCTCCCTCTTCTAAAAATTAAATCTACTAATTTATCGTCATAGAATTACTAGAAGCGCATAAAATGTAATAACTTAACCCGAGAGAAATAGGAGGAACCGCAGATGAAGAAACGATTGTACCAGACCGATGCCGCCAGTTATTTCCGTGAGCATTCCTCAATTTTTTTATTTATTGTCATTTTATTTTTAATGGGAGTCATTTTTGGAGCGATTGTCGTAAATAGCATGAGTATCACTCAAAAAGAAGACTTGTTTTATTATCTATCACAATTCTTTGGTCAAATTCAAAATGGTAAGGTAGCAGAAAATAATGATTTATTTGCACAAAGCTTTCTTCATAACAGCAAGTTTATTGGGTTGATCTGGATTTTGGGAATATCGATTATTGGGCTTCCAGTAATCCTCATTGTCTTATTTATTAAAGGCTTGGTGGTTGGTTTTACGGTTGGTTTCTTAGTAAGTCAATTGGGCATAAAAGGATTTTTACTTGCATTTGTGTCCATTTTGCCACAAAATTTGATTATCATTCCCGTTTTCATTATGATGGCTGCATTTTCAGTCATATTCTCATTGAGAATGATAAAAAAACAATTCTTCAAGAAATATGGTCAGCCAATCCTGCCATTTTTTAAGAACTATATAGTAAGCTTTGTTGTCGCTGTAGTTCTTATTTCTGCTGCTTCGGGGGTCGAGGCATATGTATCTCCTTGGTTAATGAAAACGATGATGGGTTCACTTAATTTATAATTAATATTATATAATATTAGTTATAATATCTTGTTTATAATAATTTTATTTTGACTCCTCTTTCTCATCTGTTATAATGAGAATAGCAGCGGCGAGGGAGGGACTTCGGATGGAGACTAGAATTGAGAGAATAAAAAAGCAGTTGCATTCATCTAGCTATAAGCTAACACCTCAACGTGAATCAACCGTTCGGGTATTGTTAGAGCATGAAGAGGATCATTTAAGTGCAGAAGATGTATACCTCCTTGTTAAAGAAAAATCGCCTGAAATCGGATTGGCAACTGTCTATCGTACACTTGAATTACTAACTGAATTGAAAATTGTTGATAAAATTAACTTTGGTGATGGAGTTTCTCGATATGACCTTCGCCAAGAAGGGGCCGCTCATTTTCATCATCATCTCGTTTGTATTGAATGTGGAGCAGTTGATGAAATTCAAGAGGATCTTCTTGAAGATGTTGAGGCTACAGTTGAACGCAGGTGGAATTTCATCATAAAAGATCACCGGCTTACCTTCCATGGCATCTGTTATCGTTGCCAAGATAAAGGAAAAGCAGAAGAAAAAAACGAATAATAATTGAAAGTCCTTTTTGAGTAAAAAGGACTTTTATTATTTCTATGATTCTTTTCATCATTAAAAATTTATTCCCCCAAAATAACTTGATTAGGTATAAAAGTTGGACAAATTGGCATATCTTTTACTAGGCTAAACAGTTTGGGGGAAGGTAAATGTTCTCTTTTATTAAAGTAGTACTACAAACCTTAAAGGTTTTTATTATATTTACTGGGTGCACGGTTCTCTTTTATTATGGTATTATGTGGG
Organism: Neobacillus vireti; assembly: GCF_036962345.1. Lineage (GTDB taxonomy): Bacteria > Bacillota > Bacilli > Bacillales > Cytobacillaceae > Neobacillus > Neobacillus vireti_A. Next base: position 7,809 of record NZ_JBALNB010000010.1, on the reverse strand, counting down.
TAAATGAAGAGTATCAAAATTATCATCGCTATGATTCACCAGAAGGCTCAGCATTAAAGGTATCCACTTTGAATCATGAGCAAAATCCATCTTGGCTGGATCGGCTGATTTTGTTTTACTTAAACGGGGAGTAATCGTTATGGATGATTATTTAAAAAAGTTTATGCAGTTCATGCTTGTTGAAAGAAGGATGGCGAAGAATACGTTGCTTTCCTATGAACGAGATTTGAAAAGCTATCTTCAGTATATTAAACATGTCGAAGCAGTTGATTCATTAAATCATGTGCAGCGGGCACATATTGTCCATTTCTTGTCCTTTTTAAAGGAACAAGGGAAGTCAGCGAAAACAATCGCAAGGCACGTAGCTTCTATTCGTGCATTCCATCAATTTTTATTACGTGAGCAGGCGGTCTATCAGGACCCGTCTGTGCTAATCGAACCTCCTAAGTCAGAGAGGGCAATGCCAAAGGTTTTGAGCTTAGAAGAAGTAGAAAAACTTTTAGACTTACCAAATGGACAAGGACATTTTGGTTTAAGGGACAAGGCAATGCTCGAGCTCCTTTATGCAACGGGTATTCGTGTTTCTGAGTTAATTGAAATTGACGTAGAACATGTAAATGTAACAATGGGATTTATTCATGTTACAAGTAATACCAATAAAGAGCGAATCATTCCAATAGGAAAAACAGCAGCAGATGCCCTAAAACGTTACATAGAACATGGCAGGCAAAATTTCGTTTCAAAAAATCTGCCTATAGATTCAGCTTTATTTTTAAACCATCATGGAAAGCGACTAACACGACAAGGTTTTTGGAAAATTTTAAAAAAACTGGCTAAAGAAGCTGGAATCGACAGTGAACTTACTCCACACACACTACGTCATTCATTTGCGACACACCTTTTGGAAAATGGAGCTGATTTAAGAGCAGTTCAAGAAATGCTCGGACATGCTGATATCTCAACGACGCAAATTTATACTCATCTCACGAAGACAAGATTAAAGGATGTCTATTGTAAATTTCATCCAAGAGCTTAATAGGATGATAGTTTAAAGAAATTAAAAAATGTCGAAAAGCTGCCAAAATAAATGGCAGCTTTTTCTTGTATTTATACAAGAGTTTAGTAAAATATAGAAGTCAGACTTCTGACATTAAATTTATTAAGATAATCATAATCCCATTTTTATAAGGGCAATCTATTATTAATGATTAGAGAAACATTCACCATAGAAAAAGGAGGAAGACTCGTATGACTTTACCTACATATAAACGAATTTTTGTTATCGTAATGGACTCCGTAGGAATTGGAGAATCACCGGATGCAGATAAATTTGGTGATAAAGGTGCGGACACATTGGGTCATATTGCAGAAGCAATGAATGGTCTAAATATGCCAAATATGGGGAAATTAGGTTTGAGCAATATCCGTGAAATTAAGGGGATTGAAAAAGCCGAAAAACCATTGGCTTACTATACAAAAATGATGGAGGCATCAAATGGTAAGGACACGATGACAGGTCATTGGGAAATTATGGGTTTGAATATTCAGACGCCATTTCGTGTATTCCCGGATGGTTTTCCAGATGAACTCCTTTCTGAATTAGAGAAACGCACCGGCAGAAAGATTATTGGAAATAAACCAGCTAGTGGAACAGAAATACTTGATGAGCTAGGGGAAGAGCATATGAAAACGGGGGCATTGATTGTCTATACGTCAGCAGATTCAGTGCTTCAAATAGCAGCTCATGAAGACATTATTCCACTCGAAGAACAATATAAAATTTGTAAAATTGCTCGAGAGTTAACACTTGATGAAAAATATATGGTAGGCCGTGTCATTGCTCGTCCATTCTTGGGAGAACCAGGTAATTTTAAAAGAACGGCTAATCGTCATGACTATGCATTAAAACCTTTTGATAGAACAGTAATGAATGAAATGAAAGATGCTGGGTTAGATGTTATTGCTATAGGAAAAATTTCTGATATTTATGATGGGGAAGGAGTCACTCAGTCACTTAGGACTATTTCCAATATGGATGGTATGGATAAGCTAGTCCAAACCCTTGATATGGAATTCACAGGAATGAGCTTCTTAAATTTGGTTGATTTTGATGCTCTGTATGGACACCGCCGCGACCCTAAAGGGTATGGAAAAGCACTTGAAGAATATGATGCCCGCCTTCCAGAAGTATTTGCAAAGATGAAAGAAGACGATTTGTTAGTCATTACCGCTGATCATGGAAATGATCCAGTTGCACCTGGAACAGACCATACACGAGAATATGTGCCATTGCTTATTTACTCATTGAATATGACTGCAGGAAAAGAATTACCGATTAGAGAAACATTTGCTGACATTGGTGCAACTATTGCAGAGAATTTTAATGTAAAAATGCCAAACTTCGGAAAAAGTTTTTTAAATGAATTGATATAAAAGAGGGATGAAAATGACAATCGAAAAAACCCAAAATGCAACTGAATTTTTAAAAATGAAATATACCAATACACCCAAAATCGGCCTTATTTTAGGCTCAGGCCTAGGTGTTCTAGCAGATGAAATTGAAAATCCAGTCAAAATTCCATACAATGAAATACCTGAATTCCCAATTTCAACGGTTGAAGGCCATGCCGGTCAATTGGTTTTTGGAATTTTGGAGGGTGTAGAAGTGGTAGCGATGCAAGGTCGTTTCCATTTTTATGAAGGATATGGAATGGATAAAGTAACCTTCCCTGTTCGTGTTATGAAGGAATTAGGAGTCGAAATGTTAATCGTCACCAATGCTGCAGGAGGGGTGAATGAGAGCTTTGAAGCAGGAGATCTCATGATAATTAATGATCATATTAATTTTACAGGAACAAATCCGCTGATTGGCCCGAATGATTCGAAATTTGGTCCACGGTTCCCAGATATGTCTGAGGCTTATACCAAAGAATTAAGGATTGCTGCTAAAGAAATAGCAGGCCGTTTAAATATCAATGTAAAAGAAGGCGTCTATTTTGGGTTTTCAGGACCAGTTTATGAAACGCCTGCGGAAATTAGAATGGTTAGATCTCTCGGCGGAGACGCTGTGGGAATGTCAACAGTCCCTGAAGTAATTGTAGCTCGGCATAGTGGTTTGAAGGTTTTAGGAATTTCTTGTATTACGAATATGGCTGCAGGTATTCTTGATCAACCTTTATCACATGAGGAAGTAATCGAAACGACAGAAAGAGTGAAAGCAAATTTCCTTTCGTATATCAAAGAAATTGTTAAAACAATCGGATAATAACCTGAAATATAAATCTAAATAAGTGGTGATATAGATGAGAATGGTGGACTTGATTGAAAAGAAACGAGATGGACATGAACTAACTGCAGAAGAAATAAAATTTATTATTAACGGATATACAGACGGATCGATTCCAGATTACCAAGTCAGTGCCTTAATGATGGCTATCTTTTTTAAAGGAATGACTGAAAAAGAAAGAGCAGATTTAACCATGGCAATGGTCGAATCAGGCGATCAAATTGATCTTTCACAAATTGCAGGAATTAAGGTGGATAAACATTCTACTGGAGGGGTTGGGGATACAACAACACTTGTACTTGGACCGCTCGTTGCAGCATTGGAGGTTCCTGTAGCAAAGATGTCAGGTCGTGGTTTAGGACACACTGGCGGAACGATCGATAAATTAGAAGCCGTGAATGGTTTCCACGTTGAAATAGAGAACGAGGAATTTATTGAACTGGTAAACAAAAATAAAATTGCAGTAATTGGTCAAAGCGGAAACTTAACCCCTGCTGATAAAAAACTATATGCGTTAAGAGACGTTACAGCCACAGTAAATAGTATTCCATTAATTGCAAGCTCCATCATGAGCAAAAAAATTGCTGCTGGAGCTGACGCTATTGTCTTAGATGTGAAAACAGGTGCTGGTGCATTTATGAAAACACTGGATGATTCAAAAGAATTAGCAAAAGCAATGGTAGGTATCGGAAACAAGGTTGGAAGAAGAACGATGGCGGTTATTTCTGATATGAGTCAACCGCTGGGATATGCAATTGGGAATGCTCTTGAGGTGAAGGAAGCGATTGATACCTTAAAAGGGGAAGGTCCTGAGGACTTAACAGAACTATGTTTAACGCTTGGCAGTCATATGGTTTACTTAGCTGAAAAGGCAAGCTCATTAGCTGAAGCGCGCACATTGTTAGAAAACGTGATTAAAGATGGATCTGCACTGGAAAAATTAAAGGTTTTCTTACGCTCACAAGGTGGAGACGATTCAATCGTTGATGATCCTTCTAAAATGCCGCAGGCACAGTTTACATTCGAATTAGAAGCAAAGGAAGATGGGTACGTTTCTGAAATTGTTGCGGATGAAGTAGGAACAGCTGCAATGATTTTAGGGGCAGGAAGAGCTACAAAGGATTCTGTTATTGATTTAGCTGTAGGGCTAGTTCTTAGAAAGAAAATCGGCGATCAAGTGAAGAAAGGCGAATCGTTAGTGACGATATATAGTAATTTTGAAGATGTTAAACAAGTTAAAGAAAAATTATATGAAAACATTCTTCTTTCTACTAACAAAGTGGAAGCACCACTCCTCATTCATGGGGAAATAACAGAATAGTATAAGGAAAGCAGAAAGTCCAGGAATATTTTCCTGGACTTTTTTATTTTATTAACAGGAAAATACTGTATAAAGTTGTTGGAATTGGAAAAAATGGAATCTATATAAAGAATGGAGGGTTATGCCAATGAAACGATATATCTCTTTACTAGTAATAGCCTTGTTATTAACAAGTGTATGGATATCACCCGTAACTGCAGAAGAAAAACAGAGTAGTGACATCACAGACAATGTAAGATCAGCGATTTTAATTGAGCGTGATACAGGTCAAATTCTTTATGAGAAAAATAGTAATGAAGAGCTTCCACCTGCAAGTATGACTAAAATTATGACCATGCTGCTTATTATGGAAGCAATAGATCAAGGAAAACTCAAATGGGATGAAAGTGTTCGAACAAGTGAGTATGCTGCGTCAATGGGAGGCTCACAAATTTTCCTTGAACCTGGGGAAGAAATGACTGTAAAACAAATGCTCCAAGGTATTGCGATTGGTTCAGGAAATGACGCTTCTGTAGCGATGGCAGAAAAAATTGCCGGATCAGAAGAAGCATTTGTTGACATGATGAATGACAAAGTAAAAGACCTTGGATTAAAGAATACTGTTTTTAAAAATACAACAGGCTTACCTGGAAGCGGTCACTATAGTTCCGCCCATGATATGGCTATAATGGCCAAGGAACTACTAAAATATGAAGACATCACAAAGTTTACTGGTATGTATGAGGCATATCTTCGAGAGAATACAGACAAAAAATTCTGGCTTGTTAATACCAATAAATTAGTTCGCTTCTATCCGGGGGTAGATGGTCTTAAAACAGGTTTCACAGCTGAGGCAAAATATTGTTTGACAGCAACTGCTCAAAAGGATGGCATGCGTGTCATTGCAGTCGTTTTTGGAGCACCAACCTCCAAAGAAAGAAATGCCCAAGTAACAAAGATGCTTAACTTTGCGTTTGCCCAATATCAAACACATCCTATGTTCAAACGAAATCAAGTGATTGGCAATGCTCATGTGAATAAAGGAAAAGACAAGAAAGTAGAGGCTGTTACAAGCGAACCTCTATCCTTACTCACTAAAAAAGGTGAAAAAACCGAGGATGTAAAACGTCAAGTTACTCTTGATAAAAATCTTGATGCTCCTATTAAAAAAGGAGATAAAGTAGGAACCATAAAACTCGTGAAAGATGGAAAGGTAGTCCTTGAAAGTGAGATAGTTGCGAAAAATGATGTGAAAGAGGCAGGCTGGTGGACGCTTTATAAGCGATCATTTGGTATGTTCACCAAGGCTGGGAAATAAACATTCTTTAAATGTCCAGTTCCAGCGCCTAGGGCTCGGGGGCATAAGCCCTGAATACTAAGAAAGCACCTTGGAATAATCTTCGAAGGAACAAGCTACGATTGTTCCGAAGGCGCTTCCACTTTTCGTGTCGAATTCCAACTTTTTTTAGCAAATATCAACTAGTTTTGTCTTGATAGAAGGAGAATGCTCTAACGGTAACGAATTGACTCACTATACCAGATGAAGGAGGCTAGGGATAGTGAGTCTTAACATTGAAATGGAAATAAAACATGATGTTTTATGTTTGCGTTTAAGTGGTGAACTAGATCATCATACAGCGGACGAATTACGTGAACAAGCTGCTAATGCAATAGAAAAAAATGATATTCGGCATATAGTACTAAATTTGGAACAGCTTTCTTTTATGGATAGCTCTGGATTAGGTGTCATCTTAGGGCGTTACAAGCAAATAAAGCAAGTGCATGGTGAAATGGTGGTTTGTGCGATTTCCCCTGCAATACAACGATTATTCGATATGTCGGGGATGTTTAAAATCATTAAGCTGGAACCGACAGAAGAGTTTGCATTGCAAAGATTGGGGGTGGCATGAGATGAAGAATCAGATGAATCTTCAATTTAGTGCCTTAAGTCAAAATGAATCATTTGCACGTGTCACTGTTGCAGCTTTTATTGCGCAGCTCGACCCTACAATGGACGAATTGACTGAAATTAAAACAGTTGTTTCTGAAGCAGTTACCAACTCCATTATTCATGGTTATGAAAATGACCCAAATGGAATTGTTTATATCCAGGTTACGATTGAAGATAATATCGTCAATATTTCGATCAAAGATGCAGGATTAGGGATTGTAGATGTGGAAGAAGCTCGACAGCCATTATTTACAACGAAGCCGGATTTAGAGAGATCTGGCATGGGATTCACTATCATGGAAAATTTCATGGACGAGGTTGAGGTTCTCACACAGCCAGGTAAAGGAACCGAAGTAAGACTAAAAAAGCATTTACACACAAGCAAAATGCTATGCAATTAAGGAGACTTGCCAATGGATGTGGAGGTCAAAAAAGATAAGGCGCAAACGTATTTAAAGGACAATGAGGTTAAAGAACTTATTAAAAAAAGTCAGGACGGAGACCAAGCAGCGAGAGATCTAATTGCTGAAAAAAATATGCGTCTCGTCTGGTCCGTTGTTCAGCGGTTTTTAAATAGGGGATATGATCCAGATGATCTTTTCCAAATCGGCTGTATCGGATTATTGAAATCAGTAGATAAGTTTGATCTTTCCTATGATGTGAAATTTTCTACCTATGCAGTTCCGATGATTATCGGTGAAATCCAAAGGTTTATTCGTGATGATGGAACGGTAAAGGTAAGCCGTTCATTAAAGGAAATGGGAAACAAAATTAGAAAGGCGAAGGATGAATTATCAAAAATACTTGGAAGAATTCCAACTGTTAATGAAATTTCAGAGCATTTACAGCTATCGCCTGAAGATGTCATTCTTGCTCAGGAAGCAAGTAGAACACCTTCTTCTATTCATGAAACGGTCTATGAAAATGATGGAGACCCTATTACGTTATTAGACCAAATTGATGACGGAAATGAAGGAAAATGGTTTGATAAAATTGCCTTAAAAGAAGCGATTCGAGAATTGGATGAACGTGAGAGGCTCATCGTTTATTTACGATACTATAAGGATCAAACTCAATCCGAAGTAGCAGTGAGGCTAGGAATTTCTCAAGTTCAGGTTTCAAGACTCGAAAAAAAGATACTGCAGCAAATGAAAGACCGTATGGATCTCTGATCCAAACGGTCTTTTTTGCCGTGTTCAGCTAAAATAGATAGTGCCGATAAACTCGGTCTCCTCAAATTATCGTAACAATTAGCCCAGGATAGTGCCGATA
>NZ_JBALNB010000009.1:0-292262 GCF_036962345.1 Neobacillus vireti | reverse complement strand
CTAATCTTAGTATGTTTTTTCTCGGGAATCTTGAAAAATCTCCATCAATGTAATCGTCAAATACTTTTTTCCCTTGATAGGTAAGGGAACAGGAACACAGATGGACCTTAGTCGACAAAGCTTTTTGTAATTGATGGAGTTTTTCAAATGATTTCAAACAGCTTCCCCTCCGTATGAAGCATCACTTATATAAAAGTAGATGATACTTCCATTTAACTATTCATTGTAATTTGCAACAAGATTCTATTAATATATCAAGGAAGTTCTTAATCCTAAAACTCTAATTGTCATGCGTATCGTGAAAGTGCGCTTATTTTTTATTTGGGAAGATATCATGGGGACCTACATCTAATTATCAAGGATAAGATTTTTGTTCCAGAACCTTAGAATATATCAATAACATATAGGAAAAGGTCAATGACGTCGTGACGGTTGAAATTGTAAATTTAGGACAACCGGAAAAAAATTACTAGAGTAGATTAAATGGACAATAAGTCTGAGAACAAGAGTTAGCCTTCTCAATAAAACAAAATCTTAAGTTTTGGGGCAGGTCTCCAAGTAAAAAACCAATTTTGGTTAGAGGAACCTTTTATTACGATTTAAGGAGTGGAGTTAAGATGAAGCAAGGATTCAATCCGTTTCTTCCATCGTGGGAATATATTCCTGATGGAGAACCATATGTTTTTAACGATAGAGTGTATGTTTATGGCTCACATGATCGTTTTAACGGGCATGTCTTTTGTTTAAACGATTATGTGTGCTGGTCGGCACATGTGGATAATTTAGGTGATTGGCAGTACGAAGGCGTCATTTACAAAAAAACAAATGATCCACTCAATCCTGATGGCAGAATGTGTCTTTATGCACCGGACGTCACAGTAGGTCCAGATGGTCGGTACTATCTCTATTATGTGCTTGACAAAGTCTCCATTGTGTCCGTAGCCGTCTGTGATTCGCCGGCAGGCAAATACGAATTTTACGGTTATGTGCATTATCCAGATGGAACACATTTGGGGGAAAGAGAGGGCGACCAGCCTCAATTCGACCCAGGGGTCATGACTGAAGGCGAGAAAACTTATTTGTACACAGGTTTTTGTGCAGTAGGTGACAGATCAAGAAAAGGTGCCATGGCCACGGTAATTGGTCCCGATATGCTAACAATTATGGAAGAGCCTGTTTTAATTGCACCAAGTGAGCCCTACGGCAAGGGTAGCGGGTACGAAGGACATGAGTTTTTTGAAGCGCCTTCCATAAGGAAAAAAGGTGATACATATTATTTTATCTTCTCCTCTATCGTCATGCATGAGCTTTGCTATGCAACTAGCCAACATCCGACAGAAGGCTTTGTCTACCAGGGAGTCATCATAAGCAATGTCGATCTTCATGTCGATACATACAAACCAGCGGACAAACCTATGTATTATGGGCACAATAACCATGGCAGCCTTGTTGAAATTAATGGGAAATGGTATATCTTTTATCATAGGCATACCAACGGAACAGTTTTCAGCCGACAAGGCTGTGTTGAACCGATTGAATTTCGGGAGAATGGCACAATTCCCCAAGTAGAAATGACATCGTGCGGGCCCAATGGAGGAGCACTTGTGGGACGCGGTGAATATCCAGCATATGTGGCATGCAATTTATTCTGCACCGATGAGGAATTGTATTCGGGTTCTCTCGGGGCATGGATGGACGGTCGATTTCCGAAGATTACACAGGACGGAAAAGATGGGGATGAAGAAATCGGATACATTGCGAATATGAGAGATTCTGCTACAGCCGGTTTTAAATATTTCCAATGCGACGGTATACGAAAAGTTAAAATCAAGGTGCGTGGGTATGCCCAAGGGACTTTTGAAGTCAAAACATCATGGAACGGACCGACCCTCGGAAAAATACCGGTTAAGTTTACGAACATATGGACAGAATATTCCTCTGAAATTACCATTCCGGACGGCATTCAGGCATTATATTTTACTTACAAAGGAATCGGTAACGCGAGTCTTGCTTCTTTTACTTTGGTATAAGGAATTACCTTTATTAACCGACAGAAATACCATTACGGTTTTTAGGAGCGAAGTCGCTTACCTTGGCTGTTGCTGCCATACCAGTTTTAGCAAAGGGTCAAGAAGTTTTATGAATCAGGTAATCAATTGTGTTCTTAAATAATTGAAAGAGGGTGGTAGCTATGCAAATGGGCGGAGTAATGGGAAGAGTTTATATTTTATGTGACTGGATTTGGAAGCTTGCTTTGGCAAATATCTTATGGATTCTCTTTACATTAACCGGATTCATAGTCTTTGGTGTAATGCCCTCAACTGTTGCATTATTTACAGTGGTTAGAAAGTGGATCATGAAAGAAACGGAAATCCCTATTTTTCGAATCTTTTTTCAAACCTATAAAAAGGAGTTCTTACGTGCTAATTTTCTGGGTTTAATAATGGGAGCAATCGGTTTTTTCCTACTTTTTGATTATAGGCTCATAATGACATTAGGGGGAACCGTTCAATATATTCTGTTAGTCCCTTTATTGATTATTATTGGTTTGTATATAATCACTCTGTTATATCTTTTTCCTGTTTATGTCCATTTTGATTTAAAGTTAATCCAGTATTTTAAAAATGCATTTTATATTGGGACTCTTAATATGCACATTACTATTTTTATGGTAGCAGTTCTTTTTTTATTAAGATTTCCATTGTATGCTTTTCCAGGATTTATTCCATTTTTTTCGGTAAGTGTAATCTCCGTCGTGGTCGTATTTGGTGCAACAATTGCTTTTCAGCGCATTGAAAATAAACAAAAGAAGTATAGTGCATAAATTAGCAACGAATTTAAAAACCTCCCCAAAGATTCCTTCTTTGGGGAGGTTTTTTTGGTAGATTAAGAACTTTTAAAATGGTACGTGGTAATTTTATGTTTATTCAATTTATTTTCTGATGCCAATGTCGTATGGGTTTTTATCAATGTAATAAAAAGGCAAGAGATAGATAAGTAAATTCCCTTTAATTTTTCTTTTACACTAGAACCTTAGAATATATCAATAACATATAGGAAAATGTCAATGCGAGGAAAGAGTAAATATCTTATTATTATACTCAAAGTTGAAAACGCTTAAATGAAATAAATTATGAAAGGGGGAGCATAGGAGAAAATTTGAGATTTAAATTATTTAAGGATAATCAAATAAAAAGGGAGGGTAATTTTATGAAAAAACTTTTAGCTCTATTGTTAGCTGGGGTACTAACACTGTATATCACAGCTTGTTCAAACGAAAGTAGTCAGGTTAGCAGCCAAGGTGATGGTAAAGAGATTTCTGGCGAACTCACTATTATGGGGTGGGGCGGTGGAGATGAACTGAAAGCCCGGAAGGAAGCTACAAAGGTATTCCAAAAGTTGTATCCTAAAGTTAAAGTTCATGAAATATGGCTTCCGGCAGATAGTGTCGATCAGAAGCTTGATGCAGCACTGGCAGCAGGGAATGCCGCTGATGTTATCATGATGTCTCCTGACTGGAAAGGTCTTCGTTCTAAATGGTTTGAAGATTTAAATCCTTATTTAGAAAAGGATAATATCAATGTTGTTGATATTACTCCTGGGGCTGATGATGGGTATGTAGATCCGGATGGAAAACGGGAAGGAATGCCTACAACTCAATCAGATTTTATGTTTGCTTACAATAAAGAAATCTTCGACAAAGCAGGAATTCCATATCCTACAAATGATTGGACATGGGATGATTTTAAGAATATTGCAGAGAAAGTTTCTTCAGGTTCTGGAGCTGATAGGACCTATGCTATTGTTTCACATTGGATTCTTCAAAGTTTTGCATATTTACCATATGGTGGAAGTCCATATAACAGTGATTGGACCAAACAGACAATAGATGATCCAAAAGCAATAAAGGCGTTGGAGTTGTTTGCAGATCTGGTAAAATCAAAATCGTTGCCTGATGACGCTGCTGCTAAAAGTATCCCTATGGATCAGATGTTTGTATCCGGAAAAGCTGCCATATACCCACTTGGATTGTTTGAAGCTGGAGAAGTAGCAAAAAAAATTGGGAATAACTTTAAATGGGGTGTTGTTTTGCCTCCAAAAGATCCGAGTGGGAAACATACAAATATTAAATTTCAAACAGGGTTTGCTATGAATAAGGCATCGAAGAATAAGGAGGCTGCCTGGGCGTACATAAAGACGATATCTATGAATAAAGAAGTAAATGATATCTATGCCAAAGTAGGAATTCCTGCATTAAAGGAATCAGCTGACACTACTTTTAGTGAACTGAATATTCCGAATACAGATATAAAACAGACTGACTATCTCAATGGGTTGGCAGATGCAACTACGTTTCCTTGGGGTGGATCCATTAATAAAGCTGGAGACTTATATGAACAAATATGGCAACAAATTACAACTCAAGGAAGTTCGGCTAAAGATGCTATAGAAAAATTTATTCCACAAATACAAGCTGCACTTGACGAAATTCATCAAAAAAAATAATTAGTTTGTGTAATAGAAATAAATGGGAGGATTCTAAAAGGAAAGATCCTCCCTTTTTATAAATTGTTTCTTGAGGGGTGAAAAAATGAATAAGAAGTATATTAGTAGTGAAAAAAGGGAAGCTCGGCAATTTTATTTATATACATCTCCGTTTATTTTGGGTTTTTTAATTTTTACATTATATCCAGTAATATATTCAATTGTTTTAATCTTTACAAATGCTGATATGACTGGAATCGGTGAATTTATTGGCTTGGACAATATTAAAAAGGCTTTTACTCAAGATCCTCTTTTCTATAAATCTCTAAAGAATACAATATATTTTGTTGTAGTTTCTGTCCCATTAAGTTTAATCCTCTCGTTTATAGTTGCACTGTTGCTAAATAACAAAAAAATAAAAGGAATGGGTATATTTAGAACCACTTTTTATATCCCCTATATAACTGCAGGTGTTGCTGTTACTTTATTATGGGGATGGATTTTTAACGCACAATATGGGCTCATAAACTATGTTCTTTCCTTTTTTGGAATCACGGGACCGAATTGGCTAAGTGATGTTAAATGGGCGATGCCTGCGATTATTATTATGGGGTTATGGACGATTGGTAACTCCATTATTATTACACTTGCTGGATTGCAGGATATACCGGAACAATTATATGAAAGTGCTGCAATAGATGGTGCAAGCCGACTTACAATGATAACAAAAATTACCCTCCCATTGGCAACACCAACATTATTTTTTAATTTAGTAATGGGAATAATAGGTGGTTTTCAAGTATTCATGCAACCTTTTGTTTTAACTGAGGGTGGTCCAAATTATGCTACATATACATATATGATGCATATATATAACAACGCATTCAAATATGGTGAGATGGGTTATGCATCAACATTAGCATGGATCTTATTCCTTGTAATCATGATTATAACTTTAATTGTGAACCGTACTTCCAAGTATTGGGTACATTACGATAATTAATTTTGGAGGTGGAAAAATGAAGGCAGATGTGGTAATGAATGAACCAACAATAAATTATAAGAATAAAAGAAAAGTTGAAACAGTTAATCTTACTATAAGTTATATTATATTGATTATATTGGCATTAGTGTTTGTTTTTCCATTTTTATGGATGATTTCAACTGCCTTTAAATTACCCTCTGAGGCATACATAATGCCTCCGAAATTGTTACCAGAAACATTCACATTGGATAATTTTATTCAGGGATGGCAGTATGCAGATTTTACAATTTACACATGGAATACTATTTTAGTGACTGTTTTAACAACCATTGGAGCTGTTTTTTCAGCATCCTTTGTTGCATATGGATTTGCAAGGTTTAAATCACGCTACAATAACTTATTGTTTACAATCGTGCTTGGAACAATGATGCTTCCTAATCAGGTTCTTCTAATTCCAACTTATATTTTATTTTCAAAACTAGGTTGGCTAGATACATTAAAGCCTCTAATAATCCCCTCATATTTTGGCGGTGGGGCTTTTAATATTTTTCTTCTGAGACAATTTTTTAAGACAATACCAATAGAGTTAGATCAAGCTGCTAAAATTGATGGTGCTAATTCATTCCAAATCTATTATAAAATTTTGTTACCGATAATAAAACCAGCTTTGATGGCGGTTGCAGTTATGTCAGTTGCTTTCCATTGGAATGACTTTATGACACCATTGATTTATTTAAATAGTGACCAAAATTTTACGCTCGCTCTTGGTTTGCAGTTTTTTAAGAATTCATATGGTTCCTCTCAAGTTCAGATGCTTATGGCAGTTTCCCTAATAACGGTAATTCCCTTACTCATACTTTTCTTCATAGGGCAAAAATATTTTGTTCAAGGGATTACTATGTCTGGTCTTAAGGGATGATCTATTTATATATAGTTACTAATAAAAAGGTAATAGAGAGAGACAAAAAACCCTATACTACCAGGCTCTAATGCGGATCCAAGCATTTGCAGTGTGGAAAATGATTATTATATTGTAAATTCAAGTTTTGAATCCTTTCCAGGTGTCCCGATATATCATAGTAGAAATTTAGTAAATTGGAATCTTATTGGATAGTGACTAACGAGAAGATCACAGGATGAACTAATAAATGCGGGTAAATCTGAAGGAATCTATGCACCACCATACGATACTATATTGGAATGTACTATATGACAACAACTAACATATCCCATGATGGTAATTTTATTAAGATCCAAGGGGACCTAGGTCAGAACCTGTATGGGTGGATCAGGGAGGGATAAACACATCGTTATTTTTTTATGATCACGGAACGGTTATTACTGTTCCAACGCATTTGTAGAAGTGAAAGTCGGAATCGAGGGAACTCATACAATGACTTTTACAGATATTTTCTTTGGCATGTACTGTGTAAATGAGAGGCTATTTTTGACTGGATAAAATATGGTGGAGATAATGATTAGTATTAAACAAGACAATAAAGTATAAATTTATCCGATGAATCTCATTTTTGGAAATAAAGTTAAAAGTAGTTCTAATCAAAAATGTTTTCTGCAGATTTGATCAAAGACTTTATCTCTCTTTATTTTAAACTCAACCCTTGATTATTCAAGGGTTGATAAGTGAAAAGTAAAATGCTATAAATTCATTGATTTTTACAGTTTTACAATTGATTAATCAATAATTCAGATTGATAGATTAATTGTAAAATTATTGGCTGGTGGTTTGTAGTTCATAGATAGGGCTGGCAAGACGGTTACGAAACCTACCAGGAGTTAATCCTGTCTTTTGTTTAAATTGCCGGCAAAAGTGTTCTACATTGTTGTATCCACAGCGAAATGCTATTTCAGCAATTGTATAGGTACCATGCATCAGATATTCTTTTGCTAGCCGGATTCTGCTTATGATAACGTCATCAATACAGGAGATACCAAAGGTGTTTTTATAAAGTGTCTGAAGATAGCCGGGGCTAAGGTGGATATATTCTGACATTTTAGAAACATTCCAATTATAACTAGGGTTGGTGTAAATTTCCGTACGAAGTTTTATAAGGTTATAATAATGTGGGGAAATCTCAGTCTGGAAGTAAGATTCCAGAAGTTTGTTAAATAGAATTCTTAACAAATAGTCTATTGATGAATCGCTATAGCCTTTATTAAAAGAGTGCTCTGTTACAAGCAATTGAAATAAGTTGTGGCAATATTCCGGTTCTGCAATTGAAAAAGGGATGCCACGTGGAATCATTGTTTCTGTAACAAAAGGTTCATTTGAGTCAAAGCGTAGCCAGTCATTTATGTATTTCTCACCACAAGCCCTGTAGTAAATTTTCTGGTGTGGTTGATAAAAAATGGCACTGTGGGCAGGATATTCCTTGATTTCACCATTGACCAAGAAAAGAGCTGGAGTTTGTGTGATGACAAGAAGCCAGCAGTCATGACCTTCGGGAATATCAAAAACAAAACTATTTGTGTGTGTAGCATCAGTTTCTACATAGTAAATATTTGTCATAGTTATTCTCCTAATCATCATGTTGCTTCAAATTCACATGGGACAAATAGTTCTAAGAGTCTCATATAAGAAGTCAAATTTTACATTTCAATCTTAGAATATAACATTAATAACTTATTATCTAGCAGTTTTTTTACAATTGTCAGAACTTATATATTTATTACGCTTAAATTTACCTCTAGTTTTCAAAATAGTTTGATATCATTGGGGATCTAGAACTTGATTTGACAGAGGATAATGACTTGAATTAGGAGTTTGCAAATATATCCATTGATGCACTCTGCATAAAACTAGTTATGGATTTATATTAGATGCTGGGCAGTTAGCAAAATGAATAGTGTGGAATAATCTTTTTGAATGACGAATATTAAATAGCCCCGGTGATGATTTTATGCTGCTTGCTATTACCTGAAGAAATTGGAGCATTATCGAAAAAGCAGTCACAAAAAACAACAATTGAGAGGATGAGAAATATGGGCAATAAGGCAAAAATGGTTCTTGAAAAGGATTATAAAATTTCAGAGATTGATAATCGTATATACGGTTCTTTTATTGAACATCTAGGACGAGCCGTCTACGGCGGGATTTATGATCCTGGTCATCCGCAAGCAGATGAAAATGGTTTCCGTCAGGATGTGATGGAAATGGTAAAAGAGATTCAGGTTCCTATCATTCGATATCCAGGTGGAAACTTTGTTTCTGGTTACAACTGGGAGGATGGCGTAGGACCGATTGAAAATCGTCCACGCAGGCTTGATTTAGCATGGCGCACGACAGAAACCAATGAAATTGGTACAAATGAGTTCATGAAATGGGCAAAGTTGGTAAATGCGGATGTAAACATGGCCGTTAACTTAGGAACACGCGGGATTGATGCTGCAAGAAGTCTGGTAGAATATTGCAATCATCCAGGAGGTTCTTATTATAGTGATTTACGTGTTTCCCATGGTTATAAAGAGCCTCATAAAATTAAAACCTGGTGTTTGGGAAATGAAATGGATGGTCCTTGGCAAATCGGTCATAAAACGGCTGAAGAATACGGAAGGATTGCTTCGGAAGCGGCCAAAGTCATGAAGTGGGTTGACCCAACTATTGAACTTGTTGCATGCGGAAGCTCCGGCCGGGGCATGCCGACCTTTGCAGAATGGGAAGCAACTGTTTTGGATCACACCTATGATCATGTTGAGTTTATTTCGCTTCATCAATATTACGGTAATCGTGATAATGACATTTCTAACTACTTGGCTATGTCTCTTGAAATGGATGACTTTATAACTTCAGTCATATCCATAGCTGACTATATAAAAGCGAAAAAACGAGGAAAAAAGAATATCAATCTTTCTTTTGATGAATGGAATGTTTGGTACCACAGTAATGAAGCAGATAAGAAAATTGAACCTTGGAGCATTGCACCTCCACAACTGGAAGATCATTATAATTTTGAGGATGCCCTATTGGTTGGATGTATGCTGATAACGTTATTAAAGCATGCTGACCGCATAAAAATTGCTTGTCTTGCCCAATTAATAAATGTTATTGCACCAATTATGACGGAAGAAAATGGACCAGCTTGGAAGCAGACAATTTTCTATCCATATATGCACGCATCCGTTTTTGGACGCGGGGTGTCTCTGAATCCAATTGTTTCAAGTCCAAAATATGATAGTAAGGATTTTACAGATGTGCCTTATTTAGAATCAGCAGCTGTGTATAATGAAGAAAATGAACAGTTAACGATTTTTGCGGTAAACCGCCATTTAAAGGAAGGCTTGGAACTAGAGTGCGATATTCGTAATTTTGATGGATATGAGGTTGTGGAACATATCGTGCTTGAAAACGATGACTTAAAACAAACCAATTCAGCTAAAGGCACACCTGTAGCTCCGCATTCAAAAGGTAATGCAATGATTAAAGATGGTTTGGTTTCAGCTGTATTGCCGAAATTATCCTGGAATGTAATCCGCCTAGCAAAACGTAAATTGTTTTAAATCATTTTCATATATTTTGTTAAGGTTATAGCTCATTGGAAAATGCATTTATTGAAGTGTAAAAATAATATTAAAGAACTGGAGGGTACAAAATGAATTACAGATTACTTGGAAAAACAGGTTTAAAAGTTTCCGAGATTGGGTATGGTGCCTGGGGCATAGGGAATACCGGATGGCGGGGAGCAAATGATGAAGAATCCATAAAGGCACTAAACAAAGCAATTGATCTTGGCCTGAATTTTATTGATACGGCCTTAGGGTATGGAAATGGTCACAGTGAGCACTTGATTGGACAAGTATTAAGAGAACGTCCGGAAACAATCTATGTATCAACCAAGATTCCTCCGAAAAATTTAAAATGGCCTGCTCCATCTGGTATTCCAGTGGAAGAAACCTTCCCGGCCGATCATATTATATCCTGCACGGAAGATAGCTTGCGCAATCTTGGTGTCGATACAATCGATGTCCAACAGTTTCACGTTTGGTCTGACGACTGGGTAAATCAGGGGGACTGGCTTGAAGCGATTGAAAAACTGAAAAATCAGGGGAAAATTAAATATTTTGGTGTTTCCATTAATGATCACCAGACAGAAAATGCCATCAAACTGATTGAGACAGGCCTGGTTGATACCGTTCAAGTCATCTACAATATTTTTGAGCAAAGCCCGGAAGATAAGCTTTTCCCAGCTTGTGAAAAACATAATGTCGGTGTAATTGCTCGTGTACCTTTGGATGAAGGGGGCCTAACCGGCAAAGTCACCCCTGAAAGTACGTTCAATGAGGGAGATTTTAGAAACCATTATTTTAGAGCGGAAAGAAAATTTGAAGTCTACAACCGGGTACAAAAAATCGTAACAGATCTTAACATTTCTATCGAGGATATGGCAGAAACTTCATTAAGATATATTTTAAGCCAGACAGCAGTTTCTACCGTTATTCCCGGGATGCGTTCCATCAAAAATGTCGAAAGAAACTGTAAGGTTGGGGACGGAAAAGGGCTTTTTCAAGAAATGATTGAGAAGCTGAAAGCTCATAGGTGGATCCGGAATTTTTATCAGGCATAATCTTTGTTTAACCCACCTAAAAGTATTTATTAACAATGAAATTTATATTTCATTTACAACGGAGTATAAATTGATTCCTGCCTATCAAAGTGACTGGCAGGAAGGTCTGATTGATTAAAAATGAGTATAATACAAGGGAAGAAATATAATAAAATATTTCCAATTAAGGCACAATTTGAGCGTTCCTTGCTTAGCATTTTAAAAAGGTGATGATCATGAGGTCTTTATGGTTTTATAATGAATTAAAAAAACGAAAACAAGATGGAGAAGTATTCGAATTCCAAAAGATTTCCCATAAGCAGCTCATGGAGCTGTTCTGGATTCAGGGGTGGTCAGATCGAATGATTGCAGAAATATACGATTGTTCTGTGTCTTCGGTAGCACACAAAAGAAACCGTTGGAATATTACATCTAAAAATATCCCTGTACAGATGTCGGACAGACCGGAATTTTCACATCAAGCTGAACGGGTACGCCAACTTTTCCAATTCAAGGACTCAATGCATCGGGCGAATTAGGTGGTAACTACAAAGGAATAGCTAAATAACCGGGACAGATGCGAGGTAGATAAGAATGGGATGAATAGGTGAAAAGGTGAAAAACCTACTTGAGTAAATTAAAAGCGATTCAAGTAGGAAAAGGTGGATTTGGCGCATTATGGCTGGAAATCTTAGATCAATTTCATGAACTCGAGCTGGTCGCAGGAGTGGATATAGATCCTATAAATCTTGAAAATGCCAAAGGAATTATAAAAAATAATAATTCAGTGGAGTTTTTTACTAATCATTTGGAAGCCTTTTCAAAGGTAGAAGCGGACATTGCCGTCATCATCACTCCTCCCCAAACGCATAAAAAATTGGCAGCTATTTGCAGGTTTCTTCCCTTCCGGACTGATTAGAAGCTTTTCTAAAACAAATCCTGGGCACCACTGCATATAACCAATGGTATTTAATCCTTTTTTACAATTTATGCTGCTTCAGTGCCTGCGAATTTTAATAAGTACCCCTGCTGCCCAATTTGGATCATCAACACGATATCCTTCCGGGCTCTTGATGCCTTGGCATCCAATTTGGACGTTTTTTTTTTGAGAAGCCAATTGCCCACACCTTTGAAGAAGCCAAAGAATTACTAGTCGTAACCTTTGCAGGCCGCATAGGCGAGTCAGAATTCTCCAAATCTAGGACCGACGGAAACTTATTATGTAAGGAAATGAGTAAGTTACATTATATTGCTGTCACAAAAACATTAACCAAGTGGAATGATAGAAATATCAACCCATTTTATTGAAAAAATTACTTGGTTTGTTTTCTGAACAAAGTAAGTTTAGTATAATTTAATTGAAGATAGGAAAACGTTTTCTTTAATAGAGCTGTGCGAAACTCAAAATGAAAATGGAGGTATCATAATGGGGCAGACAAATGAATTTGCACACCGTATGGCGAGCAAGACAATCAAACTTGTGGATTCATCAGGTTATCCTGTTGGAAGAAAGGAAGTGGAACTTAAACAGACAAACCATAAGTTCCTATTTGGTAGCGGCATATTTGATGCAGTCCAAGTTGCAAACAAAAGTGTATCAGCTGACAGACTTCCATTTTTGGAACAGAAACTGGTTAAGTTCTTAGATGTATTTAACTTTGCAACCTTGCCCTTCTATTGGGGAACATTCGAGCCTGAAAAAGGAAAACCAAAGACAAAAGAATTAAAGGCTGCTGCACAGTGGTTAAAAGAAAGAAACGTAGCTGTGAAAGGACATCCTCTTTGCTGGCACACAGTAACTGCACCATGGCTTTTGGATATGAGTAATGAAGAAATCCTGAAAGCACAGTTTGCTAGAATCGAGCGTGAAGTATCAGACTTTAAAGGATTAATAGATATGTGGGATGTGATCAATGAAGTTGTCATTATGCCAATCTTTGATAAGTATGACAATGGGGTTACAAGGATTAGTAAAGACCTTGGCCGAGTTGGAATCATTAAAGAAATGTTTGCAAAAACACGTGAATTTAATCCTGGTGCGACCCTATTATTAAATGACTTTAATACATCTATTAATTATGAAATCTTAATTGATGGATGTTTAAATGCTGGTATTCCAATTGATGCTATTGGTATTCAATCACATCAGCATCAGGGATATTGGGGACGTGAGAAATTAGAAGAAGTATTAGACCGTTTCTCACACTTTGGTCTTCCCATTCACTTTACAGAAAACACATTGACATCTGGACATCTTATGCCAACTGAAATTGAAGATCTGAATGATTATCAAATTCCAGAATGGCCATCTACACCAGAATTCGAAGAACGTCAGGCAAATGAAGTAGAAGAAATGTATTCGATTCTGTTTAAACATCCTCAGGTAGAAGCCATTACATCCTGGTCCTTGAGCGATGATGGTGCATGGCTTGGTGCTCCTGCTGGATTTATCAGAAAAGATAATAGTCCAAAACCTGCTTATGAAGTTTTAAAGAAACTGATCAAAGGTGACTGGTATACAAATGTAACATGTAAGACAGATGACAACGGAATGGTTTCATTTGAAGGATTCCTTGGTGAATATGATTTGGTTTGTGGAGATAAAAAAGTAAGCTTCATTTTAGATAAAGATGCTGAATCAGTACGGTTGGTAATCTAATCAATACATATGTACTGAAAATATTGGTGTAAGAGGGGTTGACGCAAAAGGTTCTCTAATGAGGCTAATCTGCGACAGGTTTTATTTTTCCATAAATGATAATATCAAATGAAAATATATACTAGATGAACAGTTCTTAGTTTATTTAATGTACAAACTAAGATTTCGATGTTATAATTTATTTGCAATACTTTTATTTTTTGAAAAATTAAAACATGTGAATTGCTTTGTAAAACGGTTTAAATTCTTTCATGATTCCATTTTTGAAAACGCTTAATAGAAAAATTATATTACTAAGCATGACATGAAACGGAGAAGTTCTAATTGGATTACTGAGAGTATTTTCCATTGGTGTGACCTTATTTTAGGTAATATTCATTTAGAGTAATTTCAAAATAGTTTCATATTTTAAATTGAAGGGGAAATGTTTTATGAGAATTATATGTTATAAGTCTGAACAAAAATCAGACCAACTGGCTGCCCTAACGGACAGCGGTCAAATTTATGTCATACCTTATAATAGTTTCCAACATCTTATGGAGGAAGCAGAAACTAAAAATCAGAGATGTTTATCTTTAGTTCAACAGGTTATTCAGAATTCACTTCCAATCGACGAAAAACTAGAAGAACTACAATTGACGTTACCAATCCGCCCGGAAGAAGTTTGGGCTTCTGGAGTTACTTATTTAAAAAGCCGGGAAGCAAGAAACTTGGAATCAAAAGCGGCAACGAATCAATCAATCTATGACAAAGTTTATGAAGCTGAAAGACCGGAATTATTTTTGAAATCAACTTTAAATAGAACAATAGGACCGGATACGCCTGTTTATATAAGGACTGATTCGAATTGGCAGATCCCGGAACCAGAACTTGGCCTGGTGCTGAGCAGTAAGGGTGAAATTGTTGGATATACGATAGGAAATGACATGAGCAGTCGTGATATTGAGGGTGAAAATCCATTATATCTGCCACAGGCAAAAGTTTGGAAAAACTCATGTTCGATTGGCCCTAGTATTCGATTAGCTGAGACGGTCGATGATCCTTATAATCTCTTAATTACATGCAGAATTCATCGTAACAGTGAATTAATTTTTGAAGAAAGTGCAAATACATCACAGTTAAAAAGAAAATATGATGAATTAGTTTCTTTTTTGTGCCGTGATAATGTGGTGTTTAATGGAACAGTATTGTTAACCGGTACCTGCATTGTCCCTGACGAGGACTTCACCCTGGCAGAGGGTGATGTCATTGAGATTGAGATTAGTGGAATTGGTGTTTTACGAAACCCTGTTCAAGTTAATAAAAGTGTAAAAATAGCAAACTAGGAGGAGTATGAACATGGCAACTTTATCTCAAACTAAAACATTTTTAAACTATATCAATGGTCATTGGCAGGTTGGTTCTTCCAATGAAACATTGGCAAGTATTAATCCAGCCAACCGGGAAGTGGTAGGTTATGTCCAAAGCTCAACTAGAGAAGACTTAAATGAAGCGGTTCTAGCTGCGAATCAAGCACAAAAAGCTTGGAAAAAGTTATCTGGAATTGAGAGAGGAAATCTCTTGTATAAAGCGGCTGATATTCTTGAAAAAAATCTGGATGAAGTGGCCGAAACAATGACTAAGGAAATGGGAAAAACTTTGCCTGAAGCAAAGGGAGAAACCGCCAGAGGTGTCGCTATTTTACGATTTTATGCTGGTGAAGGTGCAAGAAAAATGGGGGATATTATTCCAGCATCAGATAGTGAAGCTCTTCAGTTTAGCAAACGTGTTCCATTGGGTGTCGTTGGTGCGATTACACCATGGAATTTCCCTGTTGCGATTCCAATTTGGAAAGCAGCCCCTGCTCTAATTTACGGAAATACAGTGGTTCTGAAACCGGCAACGGAAGCAGCGGTAACGGCTGCTAAAATGATTGAGTGCTTCGAACAGGCAGGTTTCCCGAAAGGTGTTATTAACCTAATTACAGGCAAAGGTTCGGTTGTTGGTCAAGGACTTGCTGAACATCCAGACGTTGCAGCAGTAACATTTACAGGTTCAAACTCAGTTGGAAAACAAATTGGTCAAACAGCTTCTGCACGCGGAGCAAAATATCAGCTTGAAATGGGCGGGAAGAATCCAATTATCATAGCAAATGATGCTGATTTGGATCAGGCTGTAGCTGCGGTTTTAAGCGGGGGACTTAAATCTACTGGTCAAAAATGTACCTGCAGCAGCCGTGTCATTATTCAAAGCGGTGTTTATAATCAATTTAAAGATAAATTGGTTGCCGAAGTGAAAAGGATTAAAGTCGGGAATGGTTTGGACCCAGAGACATGGATGGGACCTTGTGCTTCTGAAGAACAGTACAAAACAGTTAGATATTACATACAAAAGGGTATCGAAGAAGGTGCGCAACTTTTAATTGGTGGCGAAGCTCCAGAATTTCCCGAGTTGGAACAGGGATTTTATGTGAATCCAACGGTATTTGAAAATGTAACGTCCAGCATGACGATTGCCAAAGAGGAAATTTTTGGTCCTGTCCTGGCTCTGATGAAAGTAGAAACGATTGAAGAAGCGATTGAAGTGGCTAATGATACCGAATTTGGTCTGAGCGCTTCTATTTTTACAAAAGATATCGGCAAAATCCTTACTTTCATTGATGATATTGAAGCAGGTCTTGTTCGTGTCAACTACGAAACAGCCGGAGTAGAACTGCAAGCTCCATTCGGCGGAATGAAAGCATCCAGCTCGCATTCCCGCGAACAAGGCGAAGCAGCCAAAGAATTCTTTACAACTACCAAAACAGTTTTTATCAAAGGCTAAGGGAGACACGGGAAAGTGTTCTTCCCTCCAAATCAACCAATTAGGTATTTATCTGTTTCGTGCGAATCATGGAGAATGAAATTCCAAAATGGCTAAGAGTTTGAGTGTAATAGAATATATACGTTATTAGAAAGGGGTCCTATTATTGGCTAACTCAGTTAATGAGCTAATGAATTCAAATAACCCTGACATTTATTCCATCAAAACGAAAGCACTTGGTCCACAAGGTAAGCTTCCGCTAACAGATCAAATGTTGCGCGAAGAGCCGAGTGGTAATTTATTTGGGATGACGCAAAATGTTGGAATGGGATGGAAGCCAACTAAATTAAACGGCAAACAAGTCCTCCTCCTGAGTACGCAAGGCGGAATGAAAGATATAAACGGTGATCCAATTGCTCTCGGCTATCACACAGGTCACTGGGAAGTTGATTTATTAATGAAGGAAGCTGCACGTGAAGTAAGTGAACATGGAGGAATTCCATTTGCAGGATATGTTAGTGATCCTTGTGATGGAAGATCCCAGGGAACGACCGGAATGTTTGACTCCCTGGCATACCGAAACGACGCGGCCATCGTTTTTCGCCGGTTAATTCGCTCTCTGCCAACAAGGCAGGCAGCGATTGGGATCGCTACTTGTGATAAAGGGCTTCCTGCGATGATGATTGCAATGGCATCCATGCAAGAATTGCCAACGGTTGTCATTCCAGGGGGGGTTACACTTCCCCCTGTCTATGGGGAGGACGCTGGAAAAGTCCAGACCATTAGTGCACGGTATTCCAATAATGAATTAAGCCTTTTAGAGGCCGCTGACCTTGGCTGCCGGGCTTGCGCTACACCTGGTGGAGGCTGTCAATTCTTGGGTACAGCGGCCACAGCCCAGGTTGTTAGTGAAGCATTAGGACTATCTGTACCACACTCAGCCCTGGCTCCGTCTGGTCAGAATATTTGGAGAGAAATGGCAAGACAATCAGCCCGTGCGGTCATTCATCTTGAAGAACAAGGAATTACGACAAAAGACATCGTGACAAACGCAGCGATTCGAAATGCTATGGTAGTACATGCCGCATTTGGTGGATCAACCAATCTGCTTTTACATATCCCAGCCATTGCCTATGCAGCGGGATGTAATATTCCAACTGTTGAGGACTGGATTGAAATAAACAAAACAACTCCTCGACTTGTCAGTGTGCTGCCAAATGGACCGGTCCATCATCCAACCATCCGTGCCTTTTTAGCCGGAGGAGTTCCTGAAGTGATGCTGCATTTACGTTCCTTGGGTTTATTGGATGAGGATGTAATGACGGTAACAGGAAGGACACTGCGGGAAAATCTCGATTGGTGGGAAAATTCTGAGCGGCGGGAAAGAATGAAACAAATTCTTAAAGAACAGGACAATGTTGATGCAAGTGACGTTATCATGTCCCCAAGTGCTGCCCTTGAACGTGGCATGCACTCTACCTTGACTTTCCCAACTGGAAATATTGCACCAGAAGGCTCTATTATTAAATCAGCTTCGATCGATCCTGAAAAAATAGACGAAAATGGCGTGTTCTATCATAGAAATACTGCGAAAGTGTATACAAGTGAACGCGAAGCAATGAAAGCGATAAAAAATGGCGAAGTTTTTGCAGGGGATATCATGGTTGTCACTGGATGCGGTCCGCTTGGAACGGGTATGGAGGAAACGTATCAACTGACCTCTGCTTTAAAGCATTTATCGTATGGAAAACATGTAACATTGTTAACCGACGCCCGTTTTTCAGGTGTTTCAACCGGCGCTTGTATCGGACATATCGGTCCTGAAGGTCTTGCTAATGGACCAATCGGAAAGTTAAGAACCGGTGATTTAATCGAGGTTTATATTAATACGAAAGAATTGGAAGGCCATCTTCACTTTCTTGGAACACCTTACAACGAGGTTACACCTGAAGAAGGAAGTGTAATCCTTGCCAAGAGACCAGTTAATCCAGATGTAAAGCCATCGCCACAACTTCCCGATGATACAAGATTATGGGCAGCGTTGCAAGCTGTCAGCGGCGGTACATGGAGCGGCAGCATCTACGACGTCGACCGCATCATTGAGGTATTAAAAGCAGGAGAAGAAGCTTTGAAAATAAAGAATGGGGACGGTTATCTTATCTAACCGAGTTAAATGATTTGATGGTCAGATCTTCTGCTTTTTGAAGCATGTGAACTGATTTCCAAAACCAATAAATGATAAAACCTAGAGGATCGATGGTTGGTCTCTTATCCCCATAACCGCACTGTGATTCCTTCACTCGTGCGGGTTTTTTCTTAGTTTGGCTTTTCTGGTTAGAAGGTACAAAAGCCAATGATATAATTCAATTAAAAGAAACAGGTGGAATCAATGGGGACTATTTATAAAAGTGGGAAAGAATTAATGAATGAGGTAAGACAGACAAGAATTTTAAGAGAGGCTGTTTCGTTTTGGAATTTAGGACAAGCGGGCGTCCTCTTAAAAGGAACAGAAGAGGATGGGCTACTTTGCATTGATCCTTATTTAACCCGAAGTATTGAGGAAAAGAACCCTGAGACTGAATTTATAAGAGCTTTTCCACCGGTTATTGACCCGGGAATGCTCCGAGACTTAGACGGTGTATTGGTTACACACGGACACGATGATCATTTAGATTTATCAAGTATTAAAGAGGTTTCAAGAGTCTCTGACTCTATGTTTGGAATCCCAGCATCACTTGTCCCGATAGTACAAGAACACGTGGATAATAAAAATATACATTCAGCCAAAGATGGCGAATCGTTTTTTATCAAGGGATTTAAGATTACACCTATTCCTGCTGCTCATACGGATTATGAAACAGATTCTTTAGGCAATCATGTTTTTTTAGGCTATTTAATAGAGGTAAACGGCATTCGTCTATTTCACAGCGGGGATACAATCGTTACACCTGAACTGATTAATAAAGTAAAAAAGTTCAGACCTCATGTTGCTTTTTTGCCAATAAATGGATCGGACTATTTCCGCACTTCACGAGGTATTATCGGAAACATGAATTCCAGAGAAGCGGCAGACTTTTCTGCAGCGGTCGGGGTTGACCTCATAGTTCCGATTCATTATGATATGTTTCCGAATAACCGCGAGAATCCAGCTTATTTTGTCGATTACCTATTTCAGCGTTATCCTAACCAGAAATTCCATATGATGGTTCCTGGTGAAAGATTTATTTATCATAAATAATTAACAAGGACACAAAGTATGCCACTATAACGATGGTGCCAAGCTTACCGATAATTGTGGTATATCCATTCCTGCAAATATTTTGTCAAAGGTTTAACATTGGGTAGAGGTTGCTGGAAAATGAAAAATAATATAGTCGTTCATTCCTCTTCTATTAATAAAATTGAGTTGTCTAAGTAGGTGAAAGGGATATGAGGATTTTAGTTACAGGAGCAAATAGAGGTTTAGGACTAGCACTTGCCCAAACGGGGGCAGAAAGAGGACATCATATTGTTGCTGGGGTTCGCGATGTTCGGCAAGGAGAGAATAAATTATCTGATTTTGAATTCTCAAAGTCTGTTTCTATCGTTCCGTTAGATGTAACAAATGAGGAATCTGTCATACGGGCTGCGAATTTTGTAAAGGAGCAATTTGGTTCGATTGACGCGATTGTTAATAATGCAGGAATTCTATTAGAACGTGATAAAACAATTGAGGAATTGAATTTAGATCAGGTACAGGTATCATTTGATGTAAATCTTTTTGGTCCAATGAGAGTTGTTAAGTATTTTCTTCCATTATTATTAATGGGTGATAGTACCACGATTATTAATATTTCTTCTGAAGCAGGCAGCTTTGATAACGCTTATGGCGGCGATTATGCTTATGCTGGATCTAAAACGGCCCTAAACATGTTTTCCCAGCAATTGAGTAAATACGTTAATGGAAATAATATTCAAGTTTATGCTGTCCATCCTGGCTGGATAAAGACAGATATGGGTGGGGAAAGTGCCCCAGGAGATCCTAATGATACAGCAAATGGAATACTAGAACTTATTGAGAATAAACGTCGGATAGAAAGTAAATATGTTTTTATCGATCATAAAGGAAGCCCAATGCCAATTTAATAAGAAATTTGTGACAAAAAAAGTACCCTGAATCATACGCATTCAGGGTATTTTTCTACTATTTACAATCCTTTATCAATAGTTTACTGAATATTTACATAAACCCTACCTTCTCTTAAAACTTCTCATTTAATCTATTACTAGATTCAAAATATACATATTGAGGAGAGATAGTCTATGAGTAATGAAATTTCTAAAAATGGCTTTAACAGAAGAGACTTTTTAAAAGCTGGAGGAATGAGTACACTTGCTCTTACTCTTGGCTCAACTGGTGTGTTAGCACTCGGTTCGAAAGCATTTGCCGATACGGCTAATAATCCTGCCAGCGGTTTTGGCGGCTATGGTCCTTTGGTTCCGGATCCAAATGGAATTCTCGATCTTCCACAGGGGTTCCATTACAAAATTATCTCCAAAGAGGGAGATCTGATGTCAAACGGGGCAAAAATCCCGGGAGCCTTTGATGGGATGGCAGCTTTTGAGGGACCTAACAATACGACCATTCTTGTTCGTAACCATGAATTAGGTGCAGGCGCAGCATTTGGAAGCAATCCTTTTGATGCGGCAGCTAAGGGTGGTACAACGGCTCTAGTTGTAGGACCAAATCAAGAAGTTATCAAAGAATATGTAACCTCTTCAGGTACAATCCGAAATTGTGCCGGTGGAGCGACACCATGGGGTACTTGGTTAACTTGTGAAGAAACACGTTCCGAAACACACGGTTATGTATTCGAAGTAGATCCGTCACAGCCGGAGAACGAGATGTCCAGAACTCCAATCAAGGAAATGGGCCGCTTTGCACACGAAGCCTGTGCGATTGACCCAGCGACAGGATATGTATACTTAACTGAGGATGCAAGCCCAAGTTACCTTTACCGTTTTATCCCAACTGACACCAGCCAGGAGCCAGGTGCATTACATAAAGGCGGAAAGCTATATGCGGCGGCTATTGAAGCGGTACAACGTCCAGCAGCTAGCACCTTTAAAACAGGACAAAAATTTGAGATCGTTTGGAAGGAAGTAGATCCTCATTTGTGCCGCGAAGATGCCAAGGCACAAAACTGTATTGAGTTCAGCAGATTAGAAGGAGCATTCTTCCAAGAGGGAGTTTTCTGGTTTGATGACACCTCTGCCGGTGAGAAAAAACTTGGACGTCTATACCGTTATATTCCTCACACGAATACATTGGAGCTATTCTATGAGGGAAATGATGCACGAGAAATGGAATATCCAGATAATATCTGCATGACTCCATGGGGGGACCTTTGGTATGCAGAAGACGGTTCAGGCCAAGACCGACTTATGGGAATTACCCCAGAAGGTAAAGTCTATCCTTTTGCAGCCAACCGTCAAAGTGGATCTGAATTGGCGGGACCAACCTTCTCGCCTGATGGAAACACGCTGTTTGTCAATATTCAAGAACCGGGTCAAACTTTTGCTATTTGGGGACCGTTCCAACGCAGAAACACTGCTCGTGCAAGAGAAATGTCCTATGCTGCTCCTGCGAATCTTGCACCACAAGTTTCGGATAAAGTGGCTAAGGCTGCCGAGGAACAGGGTATGTCTATACTAGAAGCGGCGGCATTTGAGCGCCATGGAGTAAAATTAATTTAAATTGCGGATTTCAAGTTATATATTAAGGTCTAAGTGGTGCCATGCTTGGTGCCACTTTTTTTGATATTCAAATCACAAGAAAACATTAGTAAAGAATAAATCTTGATTTATCAGTACTTAAGGGTAAAACTGCCGGGCATCCTAATTTAAAATAATATAAAGCGATTTCAAAAATGCATTGACCTTTCTGAAAAAAATAATAAAATGAATACATATATACTTTGTTTGTTGATTGAATAAACTTTGTGAATCTAGAATCAAGGATACTCAAGGTGGTTATTACCTCTAAATCAACCAAGAAGCTCCATTGGATTGGCCACAGGTGTCAATTATGTAGATTCACTAGGAAGTGTCAAAAAAATATTGATCATTCAAAGGAGAGAAAGCTAAAAATGACTGGAAAAAGCAGATTAATAGAAAATGGCGATACCAAAGTTGATTTCAAGGCACCAAAAGACCCAGTGGTAAAACGAGATAGCTTTTTCGTAATGTTAGAGAAAGTGATTGAGGCATCTCCACGTAATGAAGGTAAGCCTTCACAGGAAGTCTATTTAGATGGAGAACGATTAAAAAGTATTGCAAGACTTGTCGGTGGCGTGAGTGATGAGGAAATTTTGACTCTCCTTGACGATTGTAAGGGATTTCGCAAGCTCGTTCACAGTATAGGACTCGTTATAAAAACAGGCAATGAAAATACCGGGTGGATCAATTTTGTAGTACACAATTATGGAAAACGAAGTAAATATGAAACTGGAACACTATTAAGAATACCCTGTCCAACAGATGGAACAGAGATGCAGGTAGAACTTGAGGATTTTGAATGGTCCCAAGATGATGATGTTCCAGGTAAATTTGCCTTTGAATTCGACCAACCTGGAGGACTAGCAACTGCAACTGTTAAATTCTATCTGCATGATGACTATAAGGTACCTGAGATTACGTTGGACCCACCGGTTCCATTTGGCTCAGAAGGTTACCAGGCGATGATTAGAAAATCCCTTTTAAGCAAAGGAAACAATCACCGATTAAAAGCAGCCATTGAAAAAGCAGAAAGAGGCGAAGATGTTACCATCGCTTATATTGGGGGCTCCATTACTCAGGGTGCTGGAGCAAAACCAATCCATACTCATAGCTATGCCAATCAATCTTATTTGAGATTCAGAGAAATGTTTGGAAAAGATAATGGGAAGAATGTTCATTTTATAAAGGCCGGGGTAGGTGGTACACCATCTGAACTCGGCATGATCCGATATGAACGGGATATTTTAAGGGATGGAGAAGTAGCGCCGGATATAGTAATTGTTGAGTTTGCTGTAAATGATGCAGGTGACGAAACAGAGGGAATTTGTTATGAGAGCTTATGTTTAAAAATACTTTCATCGGAAAACAAACCAGCTGTTATTTTATTATTCAGCGTGTTTGAAAATGACTGGAATCTCCAGGATAGGCTTTCTCCCGTTGGTGCTCACTATGAACTTCCAATGGTAAGTGTAAAGGAAGCAGTGGTAGAGCAGTTTAGGCTTACTAGGGAAGAAGGAAACATCATTACCAAGAGGCAATTTTTTTACGATATTTATCATCCAACAAATGACGGTCATACCGTAATGGGTGATTGCCTTGCCTATTTATTTTCGGAAACAAAGAAATCTAGTAAAGATCGGGTTGACATCGAAATCGATAAAACACCGGTTATAGGTAATGGTTTTAAGGATGTTCAGTTACTTGATAGGAAAGATAACACCATTAATGCAAGGATAAATATCGGCAGTTTTAGAGAAACAGATGTCGATTTGCAGATGGTAGAGATGGATGCGAACCCTTTTGTTACCCCACAATTCCCGAATAACTGGATGCATACAGCTGTATCGGGAAATGAAAGTTTCAAAATGACGATAAACAGCAAAAGTCTCATTCTTGTTTTTAAGGATTCAGGAAGTAGTGAGTTTGGAACTGCAGAGATTTATGTGGATGGCAAACTTAAAATAACTGCTGACCCGCATGAAGTAAACTGGACTCACTGCAATGCAGTAATCGTGTATCAAGAGAATGTCTGCCGGGAACACCAGGTAGAAATCAAAATGGCTTCCAATCATGAAGATAAATGTTTTACGATTTTGGGATTCGGATATACCTTGTGAATTTGCCTACTTTACTGCAAAGTAAATAAAAAATCTGGGCTATAAAGAAAGGATTTGTTTATGGAATTTGTAATCAACCAAGAAACGTTAAAAGGTTATATTTCATTATTTTATCAGGAAAAAGAGGCATATAGCGGTGTCAATAAAATCGCCAAAAAGGTTATGCATGATGTGGAGATGGTTTTCGGATATGCCCCGCAAGCAACCACGGACAGAAAAAGGCTTGGAAAGAATGTTGTTTTATATGGAACGGTAGATAACAGCCCCATGCTTCATGAGCTTGAAGAGAAAAAGAAAATTGACCTGTCAGAAATAAACGGAAAAAGAGAAGTCTATTTATTTCAAGTGATTGATCATCCATTTGAGGACGTTGAAAAGGCATTGGTCATTGCTGGAAGTGATAAACGCGGTACGATTTACGGCCTTTTTCATCTATCAGAACTGCTTGGTGTTTCTCCGTTGGTAGATTGGAGTGGTGTGAAGCCGCAGCGACAAGAGTCCATTTCCTTGAGCGGAGACTTGAAATATATTTCTAAAGAGCCCTCTGTTCGTTACCGTGGCTTCTTTATCAATGATGAATGGCCTGCCTATGGTAACTGGACGATGAAGAATTTTGGCGGCTTTAATGCAGAAATGTACGATCACGTATTTGAACTGCTGCTAAGATTGAAAGGAAATTATCTTTGGCCAGCCATGTGGTCCGCTCGTTTTAGTGTAGACGGACCAGGCTTAGCAAATGCTGAACTAGCAGACGAGTATGGAATTGTTATGGGGGCATCTCATCATGAGCCTTGTTTGCGTAATGGTGAGGAATATAAATATTTGCGTGGAAAGGAATCCATTTATGGAGATGCTTGGAATTTTATTACGAATAGAGAAGGGATTACCAAGTTCTGGGAAGATGGTTTGAAGCGCAGCGGCAAATTTGAAAGTGTCGTTACTGTCGGTATGCGTGGAGAGGCCGATACTTCAATCATGGGCAAAGAAGCCACACTAGCTGACAATATCAATTTGTTACGAGATGTACTACAGACACAAAACCAGCTGATTCGTGAAAATATCAATCCTAATCTTTCTGAAGTACCAAGAATGCTGGCCTTATATAAAGAAGTGGAACCCTTCTTCTATGGAGATAAGGATACACCAGGATTAATGAATTCAGAGGAGCTTGAAGATGTCATTCTAATGCTCTGTGATGATAATCATGGCAACCTGCGGACATTGCCAACAGAAGAAATGCGTAACCATAAAGGCGGTTATGGTATGTATTATCATTTCGATTATCATGGCGGGCCGATATCGTATGAGTGGATTAATAGTTCTTACCTTCCGAAGATATGGGAACAGATGAGTATGGCTTATGACTTTGGCATTCGGGATTTGTGGATTGTGAATGTAGGCGATATTGCTACACAGGAATTCCCGTTAACTTATTTCATGGATTTGGCATATGATTTTGAAAAATGGGGAACTCATGCGATTAATAAGACGGATCTTTATACCATGCAATGGATTGAAAAACAGTTCAAGGGTGTATTCTCTAGGGATGATAGGAAAAAAGTGTTTGAGCTGCTCACTGGTTACACAAAGATTGCTCATAATCGCAGACCTGAGCACATGCATGCAGATGTATATCATCCGGTGAATTACAAGGAAACGGAAAATTTATTACAGCAAATCGATACCATTTTGGATATTGCTGAGAATCTATATTGGAATGTCGATATTGAGAACTATTCAGCTTATTTTTCACTCGTTTATTACCCTGCTGTAGGAAATCTGAATTTGCAGAAGATGTGGCTGCTTACTGGGAAAAATCATTATTACGCTAAGTTGGGTTTACTGGAAGCAAACAAACTGGCGGATCAGATAAGAGAATGCTTGAAAAGAGATAGAGAGCTGGTGGAGCAGTATCATACGATTGATGATGGTAAGTGGTACGGAATGGGGCTTTCTGAGCATATCGGTTTTATCAACTGGAATGAAGAAGGTTGCAAGTATCCCATTCTAATGAATGTATTACCTACTAGTAAGCCAAGACTCATGGTAACTGTGGATGGGACGGAACAACATAATGAAGGTCCAGCATGGCATAATAATAAAGTCTATTTGAATAACTTCCTGCAACCGGATAGCGAGGAAGCTTCCTTTACGATTTTCAGTTTAAGTGATGTGGCTGCGGATTTTAAGATTACCTGCGAAAATCAGTGGCTGACATGTTCAATGCTCAGCGGCAGCTTAGATGGCATAGAAAAAACCATGGAAGTAATCAAGGTAAAGATTGATCGTAGTCTGATGAATGATGAGACAGAAGGCAGTATCGTAGTCGAAATGCCATGTGGTACCTGTACAATCATTGTAAACGCATCGAAGACTGATTACAGTGAATTTCCTGAAATGACTTTTGTCAAAACGAATGGATATATTTCCATAGAAGCAGAACATTATTCTCTTAAAAAGGAAGTAAGTAATCAGTATGGTGAGGTTAATAGATTTGAAGTGCTTCAGGGATACGGCAAGACTTTATCTGCTATGAAGGCGTTTCCTACAAACGAATATTTTACTGCAGGTAAAGACGCACCTTATCTGGAATATCAATTCGTCGTACAGGAAGCTGGAGTGTATGAGTTAGAATTATATATGCAACCATCGAATACGGTCACAACCGATTATACGTTATTTTGTGGAATACAGGCGAATGAGGATGATATTAACATTGAAAATACACTTCCGGAAGGATACCGCGTTGATGACTCTAATTGGGCAGCAGGAGTGCTTGATAACATCCGCAGGCATATTAGCACCATAAATTGTAAGGAAGGATTCAATACCCTTAGGATTTATGCAGTGAGCCCAGGATTTGTTTTAGAAAAGCTTGTCATTAGTCCGGAAGGGGGGAAACCTGCAAATAGCTATCTGGGACCGACTGAAACTTATTATGTAGGGAAATAACGATATCAGATTGATCCATTAATAATGAAAATTAAAAGTGCTAGGAACTCTAATTGATGTGACCCCCAAGAGTTTGATTTTTATGTTAAGCAGCTAATTGGCTAGTATAGACCCGGTATTGAACTGGGCTCATGCTTGCCAATTTTTGCTTTATACCCTTGTTATTATAAAAATTGATATATTCTTCAATTCTTGTTTAATAATTCTTTGAAATAAGTTAACAAACTGTTTAGCGTGAAAGGTCTCAAGCATCTTCTAATCGCGAAAAAAATGTTGAAAATTGAATAAATATGGAAAACGAAAAATGTTATAGAGTTTGAGGGAACGGGAATGTAAAAATCAAATACATCTCAGTTGAATATTGTTGCAGA
Source organism: Neobacillus vireti (assembly GCF_036962345.1). GTDB lineage: Bacteria > Bacillota > Bacilli > Bacillales > Cytobacillaceae > Neobacillus > Neobacillus vireti_A. The sequence goes on along the minus strand of NZ_JBALNB010000009.1, from coordinate 264,597 downwards.
ATAAGTTGTTTCTAAACTATTGAGACCAAACAATACTCTAATGGGGGAATGGAAAATGAAAATCTTTAAACCGGAATGGCTTTCATTAAGCAAAGAAATAAAACTGAAACTAATTCGTTTAGCGATATTGGAAAACAAGAGCAGGTATTCATAACGGTTAACATAGTGTATTGATTCACAAGCAATCCTAAGTAAATATATTACCAAGAGATTAACGTCATAACTTTAGAATTCTTGGAAGGGATGGATTGCGAAGTTGAATAAGACGACATAAATAAGATGATATCATCATATTTATCAGCAATGAGAGGATAAAGAGGTGAAAAAATGTTACGTTATCTCGTCAGAAGATTCATCTTGTTTCTGATTGGAAGTTCGATCTTTGCTGCCTTTATCGGGTATGTTTTGTTTAAGGCTGGCCTCATATCATTTCAAGGTATTCCTCAATCTCGAAGAGAACTAAATATAAAGGATCGCAATCGAAATAGAAGAGTTGGAAAAATTCGCGTTATTTAGAAATTTCTAGACCATCTCTTATCTTTGTTTATTTTAGAAAAATATTTATTTAAGGGCAAACAATGCGAAATACTGTTTGCTCTTTTTATGTTGGAACCAAGAGTAATGTTTTTTCGTAATAAGTGTTGCCTCAGTAACCTTTGTTCACTTTTACCAAGTTAATACTCCGCTTATTTATCATTTTATTAACATAATGAAATCCAGCAACATACTATTTAAAAAGAGCTTGTCTCATTTATGGAAACTAAAAATAATTAAAAAATGACACATAACAATTTCTTAGAAAGGAGGTACAGGATGAAATTAATTCTATTGTCTGGAGGGTCTGGAAACAGGTTGTGGCCCTTATCTAATAGTTCAAGATCAAAGCAATTTTTAAAAGTGTTAAGAAATAAAGACAAGCAGGTAGAATCTATGGTTCAAAGAATATGGAGCCAAATAAAATCGTCAGGTTTAGCAGATGACACATTTATATCCACTTCTAGCACACAAGTAGATATATTACAGAGTCAAATAGGTTCCAATATACCGCTTATCGTAGAACCAGTTAGGCGTGATACATTTCCGGCTATTGCTTTAGCTGCTGTTTATTTAAATTCAAAGATGAAGGTCCCGTTAAATGAGATGATCTGTGTACTTCCAGTAGACTCTTTTGTAGAAGATTCATTTTTCCTGAGAATAAAAGAAATGGAAACCTCTCTTTCCCAATCAGGCGCAGATTTAGCATTAATAGGGACACCTCCAAGCTATCCATCTGAAAAGTATGGATATATTATTCCAAATGAAAATAAAGAAGGAGAAACGAATAATCTATTTAGGACAGTCAAGAGGTTTGTTGAGAAGCCAGACGAAGAACTGGCGAAACAACTGATTCAAGAAAATGCACTGTGGAATTGTGGAGTCTTTGCATTTACGCTGGGCTATATGACTTCGATCCTAAAAGAAAAGGGCATGCCAATTCAATATGAAGAATTAGTAAAGCAGTATGATAAACTACCTATGATAAGTTTCGACTATGAAGTGGTAGAAAACGTAAATCGTGCTGTCGTCCTTAGTTATAATAGTTCCTGGAAGGATCTGGGTACTTGGAATACCTTAACCGAGGAGATGGATTTACATTTATTAGGCAGGGGTATTATCAGTAATTCGATAAATACACACATAATCAATGAATTGGATATTCCAGTTATTGCCTTAGGTTTATTAGATATAGTTGTAGCGTGCAGCCCAGATGGTATTTTAATTAGTGAGAAAGCGATGAGTTCGAAACTAAAAGATGTAATGAAAAATATTAAACAAAGACCAATGTATGAGGAACGTCGTTGGGGGAGCTATAAGGTATTAGATTACACAGTTAATGAAAACAAGGAAGAAGTTTTAACCAAAAAAATTAAGGTTTTATCCGGAAAAAATCTAAGTTACCAATTCCATCAACAAAGAAAAGAAATATGGTCAATAACTGCAGGAGAAGGAATTTTTGTGTTAGATGGAAATTTCGTCCATGTAGGACCAGGTGATAATCTTATGATCCCATTTGCAAGTAAACATGCAATAAAGGCAATTACAGATTTGGAATTTATTGAGGTACAACTTGGGAGTAATTTAATCGAAGAAGATATTGTACGAATTTTTATGACCTGGGAAGAAATCGAACAAAATTTGTCCAATTAAGAGGGAGATGTAGATGAAAAAGGACTCCAAAATTTATGTTGCGGGTCATAGCGGATTAGTGGGGTCTGCAATTTTAAGAAATTTACAAAAACAAGGGTATACGAATCTTGTATATAAGACTAGTAAAGAATTAGATTTACGTAATCAACAACTAGTAGAGACTTTCTTTAAGGATGAAATGATTGAGTATGTTTTTCTTGCTGCTGCAAAAGTAGGCGGAATCGTTGCAAATAATGAATGTCCTGCTGATTTTATCCGAGATAATTTAATGATTCAAACAAACGTAATTGATGCTTCATATCGGTATGGAGTGAAAAAGCTTCTTTTTTTGGGAAGCACTTGTGTATATCCTAAAATGGCCCCTCAGCCGTTGAAAGAAGAGTACCTCCTTACTGGAGAGCTTGAACCAACGAACGAACCATATGCAATAGCAAAAATTGCCGGTATTAAATTGTGCCAAGCCTATAACCGTCAATATGGCACAAAGTACATTTGTGTAATGCCCACAAACTTATACGGTGAAAATGATAACTTCAATTTACAATCTTCTCACGTAATCCCCGCGCTTATCCGCAAATTCCATGAGGCCCATAAAAATAATTTAAAGTATGTTGAAGTATGGGGAACTGGAATACCTAAACGCGAGTTCTTATATTCAGATGATTTAGCAGATGCATGCTTATTCTTAATGAATACCTATGAAAGTAATGAAATTGTCAATATTGGTGTAGGTGAGGATTTAACAATTGGAGAGCTAACTGAAAAAATAAAGCACATTGTAGGGTTTAAAGGTGAAATTCGTTTTGATTCCACTAAACCTGATGGAACACCCCGTAAGTTAGTAGATGTTTCCCGTATTCATTCTTTAGGATGGAAAGCAACTACTTCTTTAGAAGAAGGCTTACAAAAATTGTACAGCTGGTTTTTAGAATATGGGTGGATAAAATGAAAAGAGCGCTTATTACTGGCGTCACAGGACAAGACGGATCATACTTGGCAGAACTATTATTAGAAAAGGGATATAAAGTATTTGCTCTTCGTCGAAGAACTAGTACACAAAACTACGAAAATGTAGAGAATATCAAAGACAAATTACAGTGGATTGATGGGGACCTAACTGACCTTGCCTCTCTTATAACAGCAGTCCAAATTGCACAACCTGATGAGGTTTATAACCTTGCAGCTCAGTCTTTTGTTGCAACTTCTTGGCCACAGCCCATATCAACCGGCCAAATTACAGCTCTAGGGGTAACGAATATGTTAGAAGCGGTTCGTATTGTAAAACCAGATGCACGTTTCTATCAAGCTTCGAGTTCAGAAATGTTTGGTAAAGTAGTAGAAACACCTCAAAATGAGAAAACGCCCTTCTATCCCCGAAGCCCATATGGAGTTTCAAAAGTGTACGGACATTGGATTACGGTTAATTATCGCGAAAGTTTCAATATGTTTGCTTGTTCTGGGATTTTGTTTAATCATGAGTCACCTCGCCGCGGATTAGAGTTTGTTACCAGAAAAGTAACAAATACAGTAGCAAAGATTAAATTAGGTTTAGTGGACGAGCTGCGCCTGGGTAACTTGGATGCAAGGCGCGATTGGGGATTTGCCGGTGACTATGTAAAAGCGATGTGGCTAATGCTCCAACAAAATACTCCAGATGATTATATAATTTCTACTGGAGAAACCCATTCTGTGGAAGAATTAGTTAATATTGCGTTTTCGTATGTAGGATTAGATTGGAGAAACTACGTAATCATTGATAGGAATCTTATTCGTCCTGCTGAAGTAGACCTTCTGTTAGGGGATTGTACAAAAGCAAAAGAAAAGTTAGCTTGGAAAACAGAGGTGAGTTTTAAAGAATTAATTCAAATGATGGTGGATGCTGATTTAGAGAAATTAAAAAAATAAGCGTTCAAAGAGCCCGAGTATCAAAAAATGTTTTCCTTTTTACTCTATGAAAGGTAATTATTAGAAAAAATGTAAGAGGAGAAAACACTTATGGTAAATGAACAGCCCATTATTACCATGAGCACACTTGGCGTAAATGGGCGATTTGGTAATCAATTATTGCAATATGGTTTTCTAAAGATTTATGCAAAAGTATATAATTTAGAGGTTCTAACACCAAAATGGATTGGGCAGTATTTATTTGGACAAAATGAACTACATGGTATAAAAAATGGCTGGAAGATATATGGTCAACATTGGATAATCCTATATTGTATATTGCTAGTGATGACCTTGACAGTGTATTGCCGGATTTCAAAGAGTTTAATCCAGTTACGTCAAGGGATTTATTTGATGATTTTCTGCCTGCCATGTTTTACCCAGATTTTTTTATATTATCAAAGAGTGATGTCCTGGCAATTTCTAATAGTACTTTTTCGTTCACAGCGAGCATGCTTAATGAAAAATGTAAATATTTTTACCGGGCAGATATAAATTACAATGGAATTATGCCATATGATCCATGGTCAAGCGAGGTTTTAGTAAATAGGCATTTATTGGGTTGGTAAAATTGCTTCTCTCATGGGAATATTACAGTGCCTGTCACTACTCAGATTTTGTAGATTCTAATTCAACGGAAATCTGGTGGTGACAGGCATTTTTTTATTGGCGTTTTTTTTCGAAACGATATGAGGCAAAAGGTTCCCCATTAAGGAAAGGCATGCTTGCACAATCAAGTGCCTCGGTTGTTGATGGTTCTAAGTTTAGTGACAGACATTTTAAATTTTCAATAACCTGATCTTCTCGTGTTGCTCCGACAATAATGGTAGAAACCATCGGACGGCTCAATAACCATGCCAGCGATAATCCTGCAGGTGATGTGTCGTGTGCATTTGCCAACGCTGAAACTTGTTTCACAAGCTGCAGATGTTTGGCATCCAGCCGTTGGCCGATAATCGAGTTGGGATCTTTATCTAACCTGGAACCTGCAGGAATTTGAGTCCCATCGCCATACTTTCCGGTTAAAAGGCCGCCTGCGAGCGGGAAAAATGGAATAATGCCAACCCCTTGATCCAGACAGCATGGAACCAATTCTTGTTCGGGTGTACGGTCCGCTAGGGAGTAGGAGTTTTGAATGGATATAAATCGAGAAAGCCCTTGCCGTTCACTAATACCAAGCGCCTTCATTAATTCCCATGCTGCATAGTTAGAAGCCCCAATATAGCGGATCTTACCAGCTCGTACAAGATCATCAAGCGTTCTTAGTGTTTCCTCTAATGGTGTATTCGGGTCAAATCTATGAATCTGGTAAAGATCGATATAGTCGGTACGGAGGCGTTTTAGGCTATTCTCAACTTCACGTTGAATATGCAGCCTGGAAGCGCCTTTATCATTTGGACCTTCACCGATAGGCGATCCTCCTTTTGTTGCAATGATCACATCATGTCTGCGGTCAGCCAATGCTTCACCGATGATTTGCTCAGACTTCGTACCTGAATAGACATTGGCCGTATCAATAAAATTGATACCCTGATCAAGCGCTTGATGGATGATGCGATTCGATGTGGACTGGTCGGCACGTGAGCCAAATGAGTTCCCCCCAAGTCCCAGTGCGGAAACACGTAATCCACTGTTTCCAAGATGCCGATATTTCATGTTTATCTACTCCCCATGCTGATTTAATGACGATTTGTAAACGTTGACATATGCTAGTTTAATTTAAATAAATAGGAGTTTAAAAGTCAATTTTTTTGATTAAATGGTAGGTTATTACGTTCGATATCAAGAGTTGTACTTTTTACTAGTGCTGGCTTGCCCAAAAAAGGACATCTAGTCTAGAAAACTCCCTGGGCCATGCGTGCCAAGACTTGGTGGGGGTCGATTCCCACGCGGTTCTGCGAAAATTATTTATATGTAGTCATACTGTAATAAATAGCATCCAAAAAGCCGTATTTTGCTGATTGGATCATTAATTCATAAGCTTCTTGAAACCTAAATTGATTTTCCAGTAATAATGAAAGGTTGAACATCGAAGAGGGGTATCCCTTGTTAACCTCCATCCGATAGTAGCCTTCCGCCTTTTTATAATCTGGTAAAATATCAGAATATCCGAAGTGATAAATTTTACCCAATATATCTAAAGCTTTGTTTTCTCCTTCATTTGCGGCAATATTTAGTGAAGCTAATCCTTGATTAATGTCTAAAACAACACCAATACCATATAGAAGCATTTGACCTTGGAAATAGAGAGCGTCCGCATGTCCACTTTCTGCGGCTAAAGAAAAGCAGCGAAAAGCCTTAAAGTAATCTTGTGGAACCTCTAACTTTTCATTTCCGTAATAGTAGTGCTGACCCATTTCAAACTCCGCATTGGGTAATCCTTTATTTAGTAAATGTTTCAGAATCTCTAATGCCTCCAAAAAACATTCAGAATCATAGAATTTTCTATATTTATGAAAAAAATCCTGAGAATTATCTTTAGGATTAACTTCTAATTTAAATGCATCACTTTTCAAATTTTTTCTTCCTCCATTATTTTTTAGTTCGAATAATGTAGCAAAATAAACATCCCTTGATTACTCTGTTATGAATAAACAAGGGATGCCAAAAATTTAAGAATTAGGTATTAGAATTAATTAATAAACGAATTTTCAAAAGAAACGTTATACAAGTACATTTTCACTCTTGTCATGTTGAATTTCCTTCTCTGCAAGCTCCCACCATCGTTCGGAACTAGTTAAAGGAATATCGGAACCCGGTGTGCCTGGTGTCATATCGATTCCTAGTCTACCGATATTTACTGAATGTCCATCTTCGTTGTAATTTGTACAAATCTGGTAAATATCTTCAAAATCAGCGAATGACATGATTCAGGACCTCCTTCCAAATAGGATAAGGGGTTTAGAAATGATCAAAATCCCTTTTCTATATTATACGCCCAATCTTTCTCCATTTTATGGATAATAATGAACATATTTCGAATTTTTTAATAATTCGGAAAGGGATGTCCACAAGCGTCCCATTTTGATTAGAATGGTGGTTAGAATTTAAGCAGAAGATTTAAAGGGGTTAGTGAAAAAGTGCCATAAAAAAAGTTGTAGCCAGGCATTGTACCTGGCTACAACTTTTTTTGAGTAAAGCTTGTAGTTACTGCAAACAGAACAAAAGCCCCAATAAACTTAAACTTCCAAAAGCTCTGGAGAAACTGTAAATGAGGCTTCTGTTTTTTCTTGTACCTCTGTAACCGTCACACCGCTTGCTGTTTCAATGAGTACCATGCCTGATGGTGTAAAATCAAATACAGCTAAATCTGTGATTAAACGGTGGACAACACTCTTTCCGGTTAACGGCAGCGTACACTCTTTCTTTATCTTGGACTCACCATACTTATTTACATGTTCCATAATCACGACAACCCGTTTGGCACCGTTAACGAGGTCCATGGCGCCACCCATTCCTTTGACCATCTTACCTGGAATCATCCAATTCGCAAGGTCACCATTTTCGGAAACTTCCATGCCGCCGAGGATGGCTACGTCAATATGTCCGCCACGAATCATGGCGAATGATTCAGCGCTGTCAAAAATCGAAGCACCAGGCACGGTGGTGATTGTTTCTTTTCCTGCATTTATTAAATCTGGATCTTCCTCACCATCGAACGGGTAGGGTCCAATGCCTAGGAGACCATTTTCTGATTGTAATAATACATTTATATCATTTGGAATTTCATTCGCTACCAACGTTGGCAAGCCGATGCCAAGGTTAACATTCATCCCATCTTCAATTTCTTGTACTGCTCTTTTTACGATTGATAAACGTATGTCTTTCATATTGATCAGCTCCTTTTATTAATTACGCTTGGACAACAGTGCGTCGCTCAATGCGTTTTTGATAGTTGGTTCCTAACAGGATCCTCTGGACATAAATACTTGGTGTATGGATTTCATCTGGATCAAGCTCGCCCGCCTCAACAATTTCCTCTACTTCAGCAATCGTGATTTTACCAGCCATTGCTGCCAAAGGATTGAAATTTCTCGCTGTTTTACGGAAGACAAGGTTACCAAGAGTATCGGCTTTCCAAGCTTTTACGAGTGCGAAGTCTCCAACAATCCCGCGTTCAAGTAGATAGGTTTTTCCGTCAAATTCTTTTACTTCTTTTCCTTCTGCAATCGGTGTTCCTATGCCTGTAGCTGTATAAAAACCAGGAATACCTGCACCGCCAGCACGAATGCGTTCTGCAAGGGTTCCTTGTGGAGTCAATTCAACTTCTAGTTCTCCGCTAAGAAATTGTTGTTCAAAAATTTTATTTTCTCCCACATAGGAAGAAATCATTTTTTTAATTTGCTTATTTGCGAGTAGGAGACCTAATCCCCAGTCATCCACGCCGCAATTGTTACTTACCACTGTTAAATTTTTTGTACCTTGTTCTTTCAAGGCTTGAATCGCTTTCTCCGGAATGCCGGATAAACCAAATCCACCGACAATTATCGTTGCACCATCCTGGATATCTGAAACCGCTTCCGAAAATGAAGTTAGTATTTTACTATTTTTCATTTCTTTTTCCACCCCTAAGTCAGAATATTCTATATAAAATAGTTTACATCCTGTTGACTTATAAGTAAAATACATAAATAGAATAAATTCTATGCATATATGGAATAAATGGAGGGACCAACATGGAACTTCGGGATTTAAAATCTTTTATTGAAGTCGTTAATCATCAAAGCTTTACAAAAGCTGCCGCTCATTCCTACCTTTCACAGCCATCTTTCAGTAAAGCCGTGAAAAAGCTAGAAGTAGAACTGAATGTAGAATTGTTCAATCGCACCACCCGCCAGTTACAATTGACCGATGCCGGACAAATTGTTTATGAACAAGCGCAAAAATCATTGGCTGCACTTTCTGAGATCAGCAATCTGTTGGACGATTTAAGGAACGTGGTATTTGGTGAAATCAAAATTGGGATACCGCCGCTAATTGGCACTTTGTTTTTCCCCATTTTAGCAAAGCAAATCCAGGAAAAATACCCGAACGTTTCCCTGCAGTTAATTGAACGTGGAGCAAAATTAATTGGCCAGCTTGTTGAAAATGGCCAGGTTGACTTCGGCGTAGTGGTACTTCCGGTAGACGATGAAAAATTTACGATTCGTCCATTTATCACGGATGAATTTGTTCTTTATGTACATAAAGACCATCCACTTGCTAGGCAGAGTTCGGTTACGATTCGTGAGTTAAAAAAGGAAAAGTTTATCCTTTTTTCTGAAGAGTTTAGACTTCATGAATATATTAAAGATGTTTGTATAAATGCAGGATTTATTCCTGAGGTCTCCTATCAAAGTTCACAGTGGGATCTCATCACAGAACTTGTTTCTTCAGAATTCGGTATTGCGTTACTGCCAAGGTCTATTTACCAAAAACAAAACAACAGTAATCTTCGAATCGTTCCAATAACGGAGCCAACCTTGTATTGGCGACTTGGTATTATCACCAAAAAGGATACCTATCATAGCTTTGCATTGAGAGAAGTGTTAAAACTGCTGGAAAATGGGATAGCAGATGATCAAAAGAAGTGAAGCCAAACGAGTAAAGTTTGATTGAAAATATTTAATTTAAAGTTTTTATTAAAGAAATTAATGTAAATACTTGGATACATTGATATGAATTGCGTGATATACTCGGTGTAAAATGAATTGGAAGGGCTGTTAGTATGAGAAAAGTGGATTTCTCAGAGCTTAATAAACAAATTTTTGAAAAAAAAAGCGAAGTTGAGCGTACCATTTTACGAACTAAATCTTCTGAAAGATTATTAAGAACACGACCTCGAGACAAAGATGAGGCAAAGATATTAGATGAATTATGTATAAAACGGTGGAAAAAGGCTGAGGAGGAAGGAAAGGTAAAATATTTGAATGAGCGGGTGTGGTATTATGAATTCGATTAATGAAGCAAAACAAAAGCTTGGTGAAATACAATCTAAAAGCACTTTTGAAAAAATGGTACAGGTAGCAGCCATTCTGACAAAACTAAAAAGGGATTTAACAAAAAATCAATTAGACCAATCGCTTAATGAAATATAAATAAAGAAATTTTGTACCATGTATAAAGTTGCGATAATTTTTGGCAGCTTTTTTTTGTTTAATAGCAAATAGAAATTTTTACTGGCAGGGAAGTCAAACTGAGGTATCCCCATTATTATGGAGATACCTCAAAACTTTTCTTGCTAAAATTGTAATACTACTGTTCTATAACTTCTTCGATCGTAATATTTTTACTTTTCTTGTCCTTTTTAGCTGATCTCTCATTAGGCGGATTAGGTAGAACTATTGCTAACACTACCATACCAATTGAAACAATTAGTACAATGATACTCATTCGGTTTAATAAAAGAGCAACTTCGCTATATTGTCCGTTATTTTTGTCAAACAACAATTTGAATCAATCGGATCGAGGAATTTATGATAAAAAGTTTTAGTGAGCAATTTACATAACATATTCAATCCAAATATTGCAAAAAACCGTTTAATACCAACAAAAAAGACCATCAAATTCTATTACAATTCGATGGCATTTTAATATACATTTTTAATTTTTGTGACAGGAAACCGAATCCGTTACTGGTTTTTGCCCGGTATTTCTTAATAATGTTATTTCGATGTATTTAATGGGCTTCCAGACATATCTTGCGGGATGATCTCCTCTTTAGTTTTGTTGGCTTTTTCATTAGGCAGGTTTGGAAGGAAGAACGTTAGGATCAGAGGAATGGCTGCTAAAACTAACACGATGATTCCCATTTTATTTAATGCTAAGATCATTCCATCCAGTTGTGCTGAATTAAATATATCCATAAATTTTATTCCAAGCTGATTTAAATGTTCTGTTAAAGAAGGGTCCACCGTCTTGCCAGATGTTACTGCAGCATCTTGTATAGCTGGAAGGAACCGTTCATCTATCCCTGCATTCTTTGATTGATCAGCAATAGCCAAAGATAAAGAAGAAGCAGATATCGCCCCAAAAAGAGATAAGCCCGCTGTTTGTCCTGTAGGAGTCCCTATATCACGAATCATAATAAACGTCCCGGAACCAGAACCTAACTTTTCTTCTGGAACCGTTGTCATGGCCATTTTCATTGCGGCAACAACGATAATCCCGTTTGTTAGCGCCATTATTGAAATGGTTAAGGTAATATACCAAAAGGCTGTATTAATACTAAATTGAGAGAACATAATTAAGCCAAAAATATAACCAATGACACAAGTTACGATTACACGTTTTATCCTAAAGGTATCAATGATTTTGCCACCTATAAATCCTGCAAGTGTGGAAGAAAGATAGATAAAGCTGGTTAACATTCCTGTTATTTCTGGTCCACCTCCCGGTTTTAGGGTGGTGAAGAATACCGTAGAGTAAATAATCCCTTGAAAGTAAATAGACAACATAAACACTATCAACAAAGGGACAATGAATTTTCGATTTTTGAGGAATGATACATCTAAAAACGGGTGTTTAGTCTTGGATTCATAAAACCAAAACAATATCGCTAGCAGTATACCTAGAGCAAATACTCCGATGGTCAATGGAGAAGTTAGACCAACATTTGCTATAAGCAAGGTAACTGATAACAACGACCCTATAGAAGTTAATAATAATAATGAACCAATGAAATCAAATGGAGTCCTTTCTTTGGATTCTGTTTCAGGAAGGGTAGCCCAAACTAAAATGAGCCCAATAATGGATATAGTTCCTGTAAAGTAGTAGACACTATGCCATCCCAAATTGCCAACAAGCATACCACCAAATATCCCACCAGCTGCTGCACCTAGTGCGCTAATACCAGAATAAACTCCAAATGCTGTACCTCGTTTTTGAGCAGGGAAAAGATAGGATGCATAAGAGAGTGCAGCAGGTATGATACATGCTGCCCCAACACCTTGAATAAATCGGGCGAATAAGAAAAAGCCGAAATTTGGGGACAGCGCTGCCATAAACTCAGCAAAAGCAAAGATGGAAAACCCAATTAAAACGATTTTTTTACGACCAATCTGATCGGCAATATGTCCAAAAACTGGTCCAAATACTGTATGGGCTAAATAATAACATAAGGCGATTAAACCTGATAAAGCAACAGGAATGCCAAATTCTCTAGTGATAACGGGTAATACAGGCATTTGAAAGGCCATTGCCTCAACAACAACAAATGCGGCAAACAGCAATGAAAGAAAAGGTACCCAAGGTGATCTTTGTTTCGTCATTTCCTTATTCATTTCTTTTCCTCCTATCGACCATGTGGATTTGATGGTGAAAAATGCGTGTGGTTTTTCTTTTTGGTTTCTACTTGGGACTACCATTTCAAAAGCACCAGATGAAAAGTTGAGAGATGTGGAAAGCGCTTTCATACATTGCTTTTGTTTGCTATCATTTTACATCTTCGATCACCTCCATTCCTTTTCTTTTAATAGTCTCTGAAGTTTTTATTAAAAATTCAGGATTACCAGTATAAAAAGTAATTTCGCAACTCTAGAAATCTGATACCAGAGCGATTAAATCCTATTTCTTTAAAGAAGTGAGCTGCTTATAAAAGTGTAATTTCAATTATCCGAATATTCAATAAACAAAACGAATTTAGAAGTTGTTTTATAAACAAGACATGACGATTTGTTGGGATTTCTTGATTATTCTATATAAATCAAGGATTTTGTTAATATGTACCACAGGGACGGTTCTCATGGCCTTTTTCATTTTTAAATTTACACAAAAAGAGCCGACAGAACCGTCCCTCTGGTTGATTATCTATAAGATAGTTTAATAATTTTGTAGTATTTGTTTATTAAACATTAATAATGCTTTTTTTGTTTATTGAGTATTTTGATTATTAAAAATAGAATTGATATAGAAAACGCTTACAGGGATGAGGAGGGAAATGGATGAAGTTCCAATTAACAGAGAAACAACTAGAGTGGCAGCAGGAAGTCAGGGAATTCCTACAAGAAACAGTCACACCAGAGTTACTTCATGAAGCAGAAGAAAACGAAGATAAAACCATAGGTCCTTTAGAAAGAGAGTATCGTAGAAAACTTATTGAAAAAGGATGGGCAGCCATAAACTGGCCAAAGGAAATGGGCGGATTAGGCCTCACAAATATGGAAAAGTTTATCTTCAATGAAGAATTTTCCTATATGAATGCGCCTCATCCATCAGGAGCTGCATTCTCCATTGTAGCACCGGCAATTTTTATGTTTGGCACAGAGGAGAATAAAAAGGAATGGCTTCCTAAAATCATGGCAGGTGAAGCGAGTTTTGCTCTTGGCTACTCTGAACCGAATGCTGGTACGGATTTAGCAGGCCTTACGACGATAGCCGTCTTGGATGGTGAAGAATGGGTCATTAATGGACAAAAGACCTGGAATACACTTGGACACCAGGTAACTCATCAATGGACTGCCGTACGGACAGATCCTACTCTGCCAAAACATAAAGGGATTTCCGTCATCATTATCCCGAATAATGCGCCGGGAGTCACACTAGTGAAACAAAGAACATGGGGAAACCATACAACGAATGATGTGTTCTTTGAAAATGTAAGAGTTCCAAAAAACAATCTTATTGGAGAGGTCAATCAGGGTTGGAGAATCTTAACGGGTGCCCTTGATAGTGAAAGGGTGCTGATGGGAGGCTCTGCTGAACTTCACAGAGTTTATGATGATTTAGTGGAATTTTGTAAACATACAATCATTGATGGAGAACTGCTCATTAACCGTCCTGACGTAAAAAATAAATTAGCAGAGCTTCATGTGGAATTGGAGATTGCGAAACTATTTGGCTATCGTGGGGCGAGTTTACTAGATTCTGGTAGAGAGATTTCCTCGGAAGCATCCATGATGAAGGTATTTGCTACTGAGTTGTACACAAAAGTCGCTGATTATGGCATGCAGATTGTGAATATGTACGGTCAATTAAACAAGGAAGATGAAGCGGCACCACTTGTAGGGGCTTTAGAGCATTTGTATCGACTGGCACCATTCCATCGCTTTGGTGGAGGAACGAATGAGGTACAAAGAAATATTATTGCGGTACGCGGGCTTGGATTGCCAAGAAAATAATAATGGGGGTGTTGCTTATGAGAATGACACATACAGAAGAGCAGGAAATGTTGCAAAGTTCTGTTCGGAAGTTTTTTGAAAAGGAAGTTACGACTGAACTAATAAGAAAATTACAAACTCTTGATTCGACTGGCCATTCAGAAGAATTATGGAGGAAAATGGGACGTGCTGGATGGTTATCAATAGCCATCCCTGAAAAATATAATGGGGCTGGCGGGACGCTTTTAGACTTGGGAATTGTCTATGAAGAATCGGGAAAAGTCCTATTGCCAACCACCTTTTATAGCACATTATTTGCCTCATTTTTAATAGAAGCAATCGGTACGGAGGCACAGAAAGCCAAGTATTTATCAGATATTGCCAATGGTAATATCATTTCTACAATCGCTTATATGGAACCACAGGCAATCCATAATCCAGATTGCTATCAGACGATGGCTCGTAAATATAAGAATCGTTATTACTTAACGGGTACGAAAAGCTTTGTTCAAAACGCACATCTTGCCCATTTGATGATCGTTATCGCACGGACAGAAGATGCACAGGCAAATAAGGGGTTAACAGCCTTTTTAGTCGAGCCTGGCCAGTCAGGGGTAAATATAAAACAACATCATACTTTTGGAAAAGACAGACAAAGTCTAGTCACTTTTTCAGAAGTCGAATTGGGACAAGAACATATATTAGGAGAACCACAACAGGCGAGAGAAGGACTGGAGTTAGCCATCAAAAAGGCGACAGCTTTACAAACACTCGAAATGGTCGGGGGAATGAAAAAAGTCGTTCAAATGACCGTTGATTATGTTTCCCAGCGGAAACAGTTTGGCGTGCCAATTGGAAGTTTCCAAGCTGTCCAACATCACTTGGCAAATTTAGCTACTTATCGGGATGGATCGGAGTTAGCTGCCTATCAAGCCATATCCAATTTGGCTGAAGGTTTTGATGCGGAACGTGAAGTTTCCATCGCAAAGGCATATGCAAGTGAATCCTATAAAACGATTACTGTCATGGCTCACCAATTATGGGGAGGGATGGGCTATGCGACTGAATCGGATTTATTCTTGTGGTCAAACCGTGCTAAGGCAGCTGAACTATCCTTTGGAACGAGAGATTTTCATTTAAATCAATTAATAAGATTCATTGGCTCTAATGATGTAATGAAACAAAAAACGAATATGGATGTGACATATTCTATTTAACTACTATTAGGAAGAGGATGGGAATATGGGAGAAAATAAAATGGAGTATTTATTAAGACCGAGGTCTGTTGTGATTGTGGGGGCATCACAAAAAAGGGGGGCGATTGGAAATAGTGCTGTACGAAATTTTATTGATTTGGATTTTAAAGGGAATGTTTATTGTGTAAATCCCCGATATCAAGAGATAGAAGGTTTTCCATGTTTTCCATCTGTAGTTGAAGTTCCTGGTGAAATTGATGTAGCCATTATTGCCGTTCCTGTAGCTTTTGTAGAGAATGCCATTAGAGAATGCGCGGAAAAGAAAGTTTCCTATGTGGTTATCTTTAGTGCCGGGTTTGCTGAGATGGGAGATGAAGGTAAGCAAAAACAAGAGGAGATTAAAAAGATTTGTAAGGATCATGACATCCGGGTCATTGGACCGAATACAATGGGCATTACAAATGTAATCGACAAGATTAACCTGTCCTTTACCAATAAAGGTGCCTTGAAGTGGTTAGATGGAAGTATTGGCTTAGTATCACAAAGCGGAGCTACAGGTCATACCATTCTCAATAAAGGGGAAGACGAAAAATTAGGCTTTGCCTATATGATTACCACTGGAAATCAACTAAACACAACCACACTTGATGTGATGGAGTTTTTGCTTGAGGATGAAAAAACGGACGTAATCGCCGCCTATATGGAAGCGGTTCCGAGCGGGGGACAATTAAAAGATATTGGGGCCAAGGCATTACTAAATCGGAAACCAATTGTCGTATATAAATCAGGACGATCTGAAGCAGGTCAGAAAGCGGCTCTGTCACATACTGCATCATTAACAGGTTCAAGTAAATCATTTGAACTCGTTGCAAATAAATATGGATTGGTTTCAGTGGATACTATCGAAGAAATCATCGATGCCTTAAAAGCCTTCAATGGAAAAAAATATCCGAAAGGAAATCGGGTAGCTACCGTTGTCATTTCCGGAGCAACCGGGATCATGATTGCTGATAATTTAGCCCAATATAATCAAGATTTAGTTCCATTAACAGACCAAACAAAAAATAGATTAAGAGAAGTTGTGGCTGACTATCTTCCTGTTGATAATCCGGTTGATATTGCCAGTACTTTAATGATGAATCCGGCAATTTATAAGCATTGTATTCAAACTTTAGCAGAAGCGGAAGAAGTGGACTCCCTGATTATCCATTTACCATTAGGAAAATCAAACGGAGGGTTAAATTTTGCCAAAGACGTTTTGGATGTTGCTAAAACAACAGATAAACCAATTATTGTTTTAACAACTGGCTCTGAAGAGGAAATAAGCCCAGTTAGGGAGTATTTAAATGAAAATAAAGTTCCGGCATTCAGTAATGTAGTGAGTGCTACAAAAGCATTAGATTATCTCTTAAGCTATGAAAAAATCTGTGCAGAACGAGATCGAATTAACACCGTTTCAGCAGATGAAAATGAGTTGAAGTTTTATCTTCCAAATGAAGCAACTGTAACTGAGCCTGAAGTGAAGCAAATATTAAAGGACTCAAATATTCCAGTACCTGTTGGGATAGTCGGGAAGAATATAGAAGATTTATTAAATAAGACAGCTGGATTACATTATCCGTTAGTTGCTAAAATTGTATCTCCGGAGATCACTCATAAAAGTGATGTGGGTGGGGTTGTGTTGCCGATTAAAAACGAAGAGGAATTGATCCAAGCTTATCAATCCATTACAGAAAATGTAAGCAAACATGTGCCAAATGCAAAAATCGAAGGAATTTTAGTGGAAGAACTTGTTGAAGGACCATTTCTTGAAACCATCGTTGGTGTCAATCGTGATCTTGTTTTTGGTCCGATTATCATGTGCGGCTTAGGCGGGGTGTATGTAGAGTTATTAAAGGATGTCTCCCAACGGTTATTGCCAATTACTGAAAAAGATGCATTGGAAATGGTAAAGGAATTGAAAAGCTATCCGCTCTTTGATGGTTTCCGAAACGGTGCAACATATGATGTTCCTGCACTTGCGAAAGTATTAGCCGATATTTCTAATCTGGCATTCAGTCTTGGTGAAGGCTGGTCGGAAATTGAAATTAATCCGTTAATTGTTCGGGAAGAAGGAAAAGGCGTTGTCGCTCTTGATGGATTAATCACACTTGCAGAAAGAGAAAAAGCCATAGTCGAGCAATAAATTGCTTAAGGGGCTGTCTAAATCGAAAGTGCCAAATTGTAGTGCAGCCTCCTTATTAGACAGCCTCTTTAAAAATAATCGATAACAAGAAAGGTAGATGACAAATATGAGTAATGAAGCAGTTTTATATGAAAAAAGAGGAAGAATTGCCATTATTACGATTAACCGTCCAGAAGCGATGAACGCAGTGAATGCTGACGTCTGGCAAGGAATCGGAACGGCATTAGATGACTATGCGGAAGATACAAATCTATGGTGTGCCATTATTACAGGTGCAGGGGATCGGGCTTTTTGTGCAGGTGCGGATTTGAAAGCGGTCGCTAGAGGGGAAAGTATATTTCCGAAAGACGCAGAAAGATGGGGATTTGCCGGTATCGCCCAACATTATATCAATAAACCGATTATTGCCGCAGTAAACGGTTTTGCATTAGGGGGCGGAACAGAAATTGCTTTGTCATGTGACTTAATTGTTGCTTCAGAAAAAGCAACATTTGGGCTCCCTGAAGTAAAAAGAGGGATCGTAGCCGGAGCGGGAGGGCTGCTTCGTTTACCAAGGCAGTTACCTTTAAAAGTAGCAACAGAAGTGATCTTAACAGGCAGACCAATGTCCCCGGAAGAAGCAAAGGAGTGGGGATTGGTGAACCGGGTGGTTCCTCATGAACAGCTATTAGATAAGGCGATTGAACTTGCTGATGAAATTATTGCCAATGCTCCGGTGGCTGTAAGTGTCAGTAAAGACGTTATCTATCGCGGGTTAGATGTACCACTGGACCATCCGTCAAAAGCCTGGGAAATTAATAATGAATACACAAAGAGACTTATGGAATCTGAAGACAGTAAAGAAGGTCCTAGAGCATTTGCAGAGAAGAGAAAGCCTCAATGGGTAGGGCGTTAAAAGATTCATAGTCTTTTAACGAAAGTTGTAGGAGGGGGAACGACATGAGTATCCGCGGAAAATCGGCAATTGTTGGATTTGGGGAAACAGAATTTTTGAAAGATAGCGGGAAAACCATTTTTGAGTTGGCTAGTGAGGCTTCTATTTCAGCAATAAAAGATGCCAATCTGTCCATTTCCGATATTGATGGAATTATTACATTAAGCCCATTATCAACAGCCGCCCGTTTAAATAATACTTTAGCAAATTATTTAGGAATAAAACCGACATATAGTGATGAAGTTTCTGTATACGGTGCTTCAGGAGGATATGCTTTAAAACAAGCTGCTGAAGCGGTGGCAAGCGGTGCAGCTAGAAATGTTCTTGTCGTTGGCGCAGATCAGAACTTTTTGAAGCATTTTTCGACAGAACCTCATGATTTAATGGAAAATTATAATGCTCTATTTTATGGAGGCGGGGCAACGTCAAATTATGCCATGGTCACAAATTTATATGAACATTTATATGGGGATACCCAATGGCAACGGGCAAAAATTGCGGTTCAACAACGATATAATGCAAACCACACTGATAATGCATTATTTGGGCACAAAGAATTGACCATTGAGGGAGTTCTTCAATCTCCAGTTATTAGTTCGCCTCTACGTCTATTTGAAATTGTTTCACCTTGTGATGGTGCCATTGCTTTCATTGTCAGCAGAGGGGAAGAGGCAAAATCGATTACAAACACACCCGTCTATATAGATGGTGCAGGGTTTTATAGTACCCACTTCTTATTATCAGATGCAGATTTGTTAAAGAATGGCGTAGTGACACCAATTAAGAAAGCTTCATCCATTGCCTTTGAAATGGCCGGCGTGTCAACTGACAACATTGGTATATGCGGGTTTTATGATTGTTACACCATTGCTGTCCTTTTAACCATTGAAGATATGGGCTTTTGTAAAAAAGGCGAAGGTGCCCGTTTTGTCGAGGAGCATGATTTAACTTTTAAAGGGAATTTTCCTGTTAACACAAGCGGTGGACAGTTATCAGCCGGACAGCCTGGAGATGCCGGGGGAATGGTGAATGTTGTTGAAGTGGTTCGTCAGTTAATGGGGAAAGCAGGAGTTCGGCAGGTTCAAGATTTGGAATTTGGAGTGACCAATACAAATGGCGGACTATTTTCCAATGAATGTACACTCGTCTTAAGGAGGGGATAAGCGTGAGTATGAAATATATCAACAAAGAAACAAAGGAATTTTATGAGGGTCTCGAACGATCTGAATTGCTTATTCAAAAATGTGATAGCTGTGGGGAGTATGTATTTTATCCAAGAGCGTTCTGTCCGAAAGATTTAGGGAATCTATCATTTGTAAACGCATCTGGCAAGGCAAAAATATTGACTTATTCTGTTGTCATGATGGATGGGATGCCGAGATTCAAAGACCTGGTACCATATGTGGCCGCTATCGTCGAACTAGCGGAAGGGCCGCTAATGAATACAAGAATAGAAATAGAAAATCCTCAAGATGTTTTTATTGGTCAAGAGGTAGAAGTTTTTTATAAAGAGCAAGAAGGGAAAAGGATTCCATTATTTAGGCCTGTAGAAAATGTTAAATGAAGTGGCTGATGGAATTTTTCAGATGGTCCTCCCCTTACCTTATAGCTTAAAATCTGTCAATTCCTATCTAATTCAAGGGGAGAAGGGCTTTACTGTTATTGATACAGGAGATACGAAAGAATCCATCTATGTATGGGAGAAGTTTCTACAATCAGGTGCGGCTATCGAAAAGGTAGTGTTGACTCATACGCATCCTGATCATTGTGGACTGGCCGGTTGGTTTCAGGGAAAGTGCAATGTTCCAATCACGGTTTCTAACCATAGTTTTGAAGAGTTAAACCGTATGAAGCATAGATATATAGAAGATAGTCCACTTCAATCGATTCTAAACCAACATAGTGGACCAAAATTACCCAAAAGTATTGATATTCACTCTTCTCCATATGATTTCATACCAAGTGACTTTTATGAAGATGGTGAAAAGATCAAGCTGGGAAATTCCTGGTTTGAAGCAATCTGGACGCCAGGACATTCGCGAGATCAATTCTGTTTCTATAATCGTGAGCTACAAATTATGATTGTGAGTGATCATGTTTTGGCTGCTGTCACACCAATGATTGAGCTTAGAGGAGAAGAAGGAGAAAATCCGTTAAAAGACTATTTTACCTCCCTTGACAAGATGAATATCTATCCGGTAAAACTAGCCTTAACAGGACATGGCCAATTAATTACTAATTTACCAACTAGAATCGATGATATTAAATCAAGGCACCAACGTCGACTCGGCCAAATCTTGGATATTTTGACAAAAGAGAGCATGTCAGCGGCTCAGATTTTTGAGCATATGTATGAAAATCGCAACAAAGGTTTCCTATTTGAACAGTTTATGGCGATCATTACGAGATTAATTTATTTAGAGACAATTGGCCAATTAATAAAAGAGGTTCATGATGGGAAGATTTATTATCGTGCTGTTTAGGATAACGCCAATAAGTAGAGATATCCTTTCAAATAATTAAAATAGAAATGACTAATAAAGGCTTACACTTTGGTGTAAGCCTTTATCATGCTAAGATTTACGTCCGATTCCTTTGGAAGTTTACTTAAGTAAAGCTTAAATACTTTTGCCATAAATCGGGGAGAATATTTCAAATCTTCGTAAACCCACAAACTGATGACGCCTAATAACGTGGATGCAAGATAGTTGGAATAAATTTCGATATCATAGTCAAATCGGCCATTCAATTCCTCGCATAAAAAATCTACTAATCCCTGATAGATTTTATGATAAAATCCAGGGACTTGATTATTTTTACCGATTACTTCTAGTAGTTTTGAGTTTTCATATATATATGTAAAAAAATTGATTAAAGGGCTGTTGTAACCGATGGATTGGTCATCGTTTACCTTACGAATCGATTTAATCATTTCTTCAACGAAATCCATTACCGTTTCCAAAAATAGATCATCTTTACTTTTGTAATGAGAATAAAAGGTGGACCGGTTATAATGTGCATGCTCCAAGATCCCGTTTACTTTTATTTCACTATATTTATAGTCATCCATTAATTGGATAAGTGAATTCGAAAGAGATTTTTGTGTGCGGAGAATTCTAGGGTCTTTTTCTTTTCGACCTTTTGTTTTTATATGTTTAAATGGAAAGTTCCCGATAATTAAATCATGTGGTCTTTGATAAACAATGGCTAAAAACTGGCTAATTAAATATTCAGGTGATTGTTTCAAACCTTGATTAATCCAAAATGTAATAATGCCCATAGATGCAGCAGCTGAATAAACATAATAAATTTTATCAAGGTCGGAGTCCTTATTAGGATTTTCAATGGGATTAAGTAACATTTCTTGTAAATAATTTTGATAGTTTAAAAATATTTTGGCACGAAAACCGATAATATGCTTGTCTTCGATTACCGTTTTAAAAAATGTATAATTTTCCTTCACATAAATCAGTAAGTTATAGAGTGATAAGTGCTCATATGTGTTATTAAGACCTTGTTTACTTATTGAATATGTAGGTTTTTTGAGTATTTTAAACATATCTTGGAGTTTTGTATCGATTGTATCATGCAATAGCTCATCTTTACTGGAATAATTTTGATAAAAAGTTCCTCGATTATATCCAGCGACATGACATATTTGTGATACAGTGATTGAGGGATATTCTGTTTGTGCCATGATTTTTAAAAGTGCATTCATTAGGTCAATTTGAGATTTTAACATTTCTTTAGACATTAAATGCAACTCCTATTATTTAGAATGAAAATTTCAAAAATTATAACAATTAATAATATAACACATATTGATAGCGTTTACAATGGGTTCGATGATTTGTATCATTCTTTACCTTTTTGTTATAACATCCATTCTTTTCTAATACATTCTATTCCACCTTGTTTATTAATCAACTTTAGGAGAAAAAGTGATGATTGATAGCTGTCTGAATATTCAATACTATTAAATCAAGAAGATAGTTAAGCGCTTACAAGTCCTGGCTGCTATTTTCAAACTAAATTTATTTCATTTGTAGCCTTATTTGATGCGGACTATAAGCGAAATAAGGTTCCGAATTGAACAAAGGAAGGGGAATGTTATGAAAACGAAGGCTACAGAGATGTTGGGAATGGAACTACCGATTTTTGCGTTTAGTCATTGCAGAGATGTTGTTGCGGAGGTTTCAAAAGCTGGCGGCTTTGGTGTCCTTGGTGGATCTAGCTTCACACCAGAACAGTTGGAACAAGAGTTAAGATGGATTGATGAACATTCTGGTGGAAGACCTTACGGCGTAGATCTTGTTATGCCTACAACATATGAAAAGAATGTGTTTAAAAAGGATATTAAACTGGAAGATATTTTGCCAAAAGAGCAGGTAGGTTTTGCAAATAAGCTACTTGATCAAGCAAATATCCCTGAATTGCCAGAGGATGTAAGAGAAGAAGTTCGAAAAGAAATTCTTGGTATGATGAGTATGGAACCAGCAGTAATCGAACAATTATTAGAAGTAACATATAGTCACCCTCAAGTAAAGTTAATCGTTAGTGCTCTTGGGGCACCTGCTAAACACCATGTCGAGCGTGCACATTCTCTTGGCATTAAAGTGGGGGCGTTGGCAGGTAGTCTCAAACATGCCTTGAAAAGTAGAGAAGCAGGAGTGGATCTAATTGTTGCCCAGGGCTATGAAGCTGGGGGGCATACCGGACAAATTACCTCTATGATTTTATGGCCAGAACTCGCGGAAGCTCTAGATGTCCCAGTATTGGCTGCAGGAGGGGTTGGCCGTGGAAATCAAATGGCTGCGGCACTCGCGATGGGGGCTGCAGGAGTGTGGTGTGGCTCGATTTGGCTGGGAACTAGGGAAAGTGAAACAACACCAGAGGAGAAGGAGATTATGTTCAAAGCAAGTTCAGCGGATACTGTTCAGTCAAAACATATGACAGGAAAACCAGTTCGGATGATTCGGAACAGTGTTACAGATGCCTGGGCAGCACCAGATGCACCAAAGACAATTGGGGCTCCACGACAAGTGCTCCTCTGGAGAGAACCTCAAATTCGGATTGAAAGGGCAAAAGCGAAGGAACTATTGACACCAATTGTCGGACAGGTTGTCGGAATGATGAAGAAAGAGAAAACGGTGAAACGTGTAATCGAAGAAATGTTGGAAGAGTTCATTGAGGCGGTCGAACGTTTAAATACAGTAGTACCCAGCGAAATAAAGTAGTTTGCCGGGAAGCTAGGGGCCGATTCCCTTGCTTCCTTCTATTTACAAGAAACAGGGGGACGGTTCTTATGTTTACTTTTTTTAATGGAAAGCAAGCCGAAAAAGGAGGATAATCTGGTGGAAGGTACAACGGAGGGCTATCGTTATGATATTTCTATTTCTGAAAAAAAACGGCTAGTCCTTATTTTATGCATTTTATTATTGTTTTCTGTAATGAATGCTACGATGTTTATGGTATCTATTCCTGATATTTCAGAATCCTTCGGAATCCGGCCATCTAAAGTTAGTTGGGTGGTAACGTCTTATATAATATTTTATGCAATTGGGTCCATGTTGTATGGAAATTTAAGTGATATTTACTCAATACGAACTTTATTAATTATAGGTAATAGTTTGTTTGTAATAGGTTCACTGCTAGGTTTTTTTGCGTCAGAATTCTATTTGATTGTGCTGGCAAGAATCATTCAAGCCTGTGGAGCATCTTCATTTCCGGCCATTGTTTTTACCATTCCTGCGCGCTTATTTCCTAAGGAAAAAGGGAGAATGTTAGGTTTATTCTCTTCTACACTGGCATTCGGGTCTGGGTTAGGTCCCGTTTTGGGCGGCGTAATTGCAGGGTTTTTAAATTGGCAATTTATCTTTTTATTTTCTTCGTTTGCAGCATGTACACTTCCACTATTGGTATTTCTGCTTCCTAAAGAAAAAAAGAAAGCTGGACGTGTTGATTTTATTGGGGCTATTATTTTAGCTGTATCAATCGTTGCATTTATCTTGTTTAACACCTCGTTTAATTGGAATCTCCTAATGATTAGTCTTGTCTTTATTGTATTGTTTGTTTGGTGGATAAAGAGAAGGACAGCACCATTCATTAATCCCGCCATGTTTAAAAACAGGCAGTTCACGGCAGCTATTATTTCAGGTTTCCTATGTTCGTTTATTATGTTCGGGAATATGTTCGCTCTCCCGCAAATGCTTCGAGATGTTAATCATTTAGATACGATTCAAATTGGTGTCGTTTTATTTCCTGGTGCAATGGCAAGTGCATTAATTGGGGGACTCGCTGGCAGGTCTACAGATCACTTTGGCCCGAAACGTATTACCTTTATTGGTTTATCATTGATTATCGTAGGCACCATGTTTTTGTCCTCATTTATTGGATTGTCACCCATTGTAATAAGTAGTGTTTTTATCTTTTGCTTGATTGCTTTTCCGTTTATTCAAACTTCAATGACAAGTATCATATCTAATGAAATTCAAGGAGAGCACTTGGGGACCGGCATGGGAATCTATAATCTTACTAATTTTATTGCGGGTGCTTTTAGTGGCTCCATTATCGGTAAATTTTTAG
The DNA here is from genome assembly GCF_036962345.1 of Neobacillus vireti. Taxonomy (GTDB): domain Bacteria; phylum Bacillota; class Bacilli; order Bacillales; family Cytobacillaceae; genus Neobacillus; species Neobacillus vireti_A. The sequence continues at coordinate 239,490 of NZ_JBALNB010000009.1, read as the reverse complement.
ACTATCAACATGCTGAGATTTTATTTAACCCTTTTGCACAAAGTAGCGTATCTGGGAATGTATATAGCAATCTTTTCTTTTTGATGGCATTAATTACGATAATGAATGGGATTTTCTTTTTCGTTATGCATTTTTTGAATAACAAGGGCATTAATGTAAAGCGTGAATCTGAGAATACTATCTTAAAGTAATATTAAGTACGTTATTAATTTCCCTTTGCTTGTTACTATTTATTCTAAGGTCTTTCAAAACAAAAAACACCGGTGTTTGCAAGTAAATGAATTTTAAGTCAGGAGTGCAGCCGGCCACAGGTCGACTGCTTTCTTTTTGTTGTAAATGGTTAGATCTACAAATTGTACCGCATCTCATAATTTCTTTTTATAAATTGAATTCAAGGCACTAGTGTTGTTATAGAGGAAAGCACTTCCTTTTGCTTTAAACGTTCGAATAAATCAATTTAAAAAGGAGTTATTATTATGCGTGGATTTGCAATGCTTGGAAAAGGCCAAACGGGAATCATTGAAAAGCCAGATCCCATTATTATGAACCCAACCGATGCAATCATCAAGGTAACAGCAGTTGCTCCCTGTACTTCTGGCGTGCATCTAGTCGAACACGGCAGCTTTCAGAGCATGTTTGGAAACTTCATCGGTCATGAAGCAGTGGGAATCGTACAGGAAGTCTGCAGCGCCGTAAAAGACTTTAAGCCAGGCGACCGGGTAGCAAACCAGACTCAAGTCCATACTGGGACAGTATGAAGGCACAAACTGTATTGAATTTATCCTATTGGTAAACGCGTTGGCAGCAAGCGGTCCATTTCATGGCAATTGCCGGAAAAACATGGCAGAGGTGGTACATTTTATTGGCTGTAATCATCATACTCCTTTTTGTTATTATATCCTTTCTTTTCATATACTTTCTAATTCAAGTTGTCTATTAATAAACTTTAGTAGAAAAAGTGATGATTGAAGGTTATCTGAAAATTCAATAAGATAATATCAAGAAAATAGTTAAGCGTTTACAATTGTCAACTGCTATTTTCATATTAAAACACAGTTATGTGTCTACCTTATTCCGTTATTATGTTAGTTTAATCAGAATAAGGTTGAAGATTTAACAATTGAAAGGAGAATCTTATGAGAACAAAAGCTACAGAAATGCTAGGAATGGAATTACCGATTTTTGCATTCAGTCATTGCCGCGATGTTGTTGCGGAAGTTTCAAAAGCAGGGGGCTTTGGTGTACTTGGTGGAACTGGTTTTTCACCAGAATTGTTGGAACAAGAATTAAGGTGGATTGATGAACATACTGGTGGAAAGCCGTACGGTGTAGACCTTCTTATGCCTGCCACATATGAAAAGAATGTTATTAGAAAGGACATTAAACTGGAAGATATACTGCCAAAAGAGCAAGTTGACTTTGCTAATAAGCTTCTTGAACAAGCAAATATACCAGAACTTCCAGATGATGTAAAAGGTGAAGTTCGACAAAGAATTCTTGGTATGGTACAGATGGAACCGGAAGTTATCGCAGAATTATTGGAAGTCACCTATCGTCACCCACAAGTAAAGTTGATTGTAAGTGCATTAGGAGCACCTGCAAAGCATCACATCGAGCGTGCACATTCGCTTGGAATTAAAGTGGGGGCGTTGGCGGGAAGTCTCAAACATGCCTTAAAAAGTAGAGAAGCAGGAGTGGATATGATCGTTGCTCAAGGCTATGAAGCAGGAGGACATACCGGCCAAATAACTTCCATGGTTTTATGGCCAGAACTAGCTGAAGCACTAGATATCCCGGTATTGGCAGCAGGTGGGGTTGGGCGTGGGAATCAAATGGCAGCTGCACTTGCAATGGGGGCTGCCGGTGTATGGTGTGGATCAATTTGGCTGGGAACGAGGGAAAGTGAAGCGACACCAGAGGAGAAGGAAATTATGTTTCGAGCAAGTGCAAGTGACACTGTCCAATCCAAACATATGTCAGGAAAGCCAGTTCGTATGATTCGTAATAGTATTACCGATGCCTGGGCAGATCCTGACGCGCCAAAAACGCTTGGGGCACCAAGGCAGATGATGCTTTGGAGAGAACCAAACATTCGAATCGAGCGGGCAAAAGCGAAGGAACTGATGACACCAATCGTTGGACAGGTTGTCGGAATGATGACAAAAGAGAAAACCGTGAAGCGTGTTATTGAAGAAATGCTGGAAGAATTTATTGAAGCAGTTGACCGATTAAATACAGTCGTACCAAGCGAAATAAAGTAGATTGCTAGGAAGCAAGGGACAGATTCCTTTGCTTCCTTCCATATTAAAAGAGACAGGAGGAATATTTCTTGAATATTTTTGTGGTTATGAAAAGAACGTTTGATACCGAAGAAAAAATTGTGATAAAAGATGGCAAGGTAAGTGAGGATGGGGCAGAATTCATTATTAATCCTTATGATGAATATGCGATTGAAGAAGCCATTAAATTGCGTGAAGAGCATGGTGGTGAAGTAACCGTTGTGACAATCGGTGAGGACGAGGCTGAAAAACAACTGCGAACGGCACTTGCTATGGGGGCAGATAAAGCTGTTCTCATTAATAATGAAGATGTAGTAGCGGGAGATCCATTCACTACAGCCACTATATTAGCAGCATTTTTAAAAGAAAAAGATCCTGATATCGTCTTGGCAGGAAATGTAACCGTTGATGGCAGTACCGGTCAGGTCGGCCCAAGACTTGCAGAAGAACTAGGCATGGATGTAGTTACTGCCATTACTAAGCTTGTCGTTGATGGTGAGAATGCAACAATTGAACGGGATGCAGAAGGTGATTTGGAAGTGATTGAAGCAAAACTTCCTTTGGTTGTCACGTGTCAGCAAGGACTAAACGAGCCTCGTTATCCTTCCTTACCTGGAATCATGAAAGCTAAGAAAAAGCCACTGGAGATCTTGGAATTGGATGATTTAGATATAGATGAGGAGGAAGTTGAGGCAAAATTAAAGACAATTGATATATTTCTACCGCCGGTTAAAGGGGCTGGGAAAATTCTTGAAGGCGACATCGAACGGCAAGCAAAAGAACTTATTTCTCTATTAAAATCTGAAGCAAAGGTCATTTAAAGGGGGCTGAACAACGTGGGAAAAAAAGTGTTGGTATTAGGTGAAGTTCGTCAAGGTGAACTTAGAAATGTTTCTTTTGAAGCCATTGCAGCGGCCAAGCAAATTTCAGATGGAGGAGAAGTGGTGGGATTATTGCTTGGCAATGTATCACAAAGCCTTGCCGACTCCATGATTCATTATGGTGCAGACCGTGTCATAATCGCACACCACAGCAATTTAGAATCCTACACATCTGATGCTTACTCACAGGCGGTTATGCAAGTGATTGAGAATGAAAATCCGAAGGGAATTATATTAGGCCATACATCAATAGGTAAAGATATTTCACCACGAATTGCCGCGAAACTAAAATCTGGACTTATTTCAGACACTACAAGTTTTGAAATGATTGGAGAACAGGTTGTTTTTACTCGTCCCATCTATTCCGGGAAAGCTTTTGAAAAGAAAATGATTACGGATGGATTGATAATGGCCACCATTCGGCCAAATAATATTTCATCCCTGCAAAAGAATGAAACACGTTCTGGTGAAGTGATCACCATGGATGTTGATATAAAGGATTTACGAACTATTGTTAAGGATGTTGTCCGTAAAGCGACAACTGGGGTTGATCTTTCAGAAGCAAAAATTGTTGTTGCTGGAGGCCGTGGGGTTAAGAGTAAAGATGGTTTTAAGCCACTACAAGAGCTCGCAGACTTGTTGGGTGGGGCCTTGGGTGCCTCACGCGGTGCTTGTGACGCTGAATACTGTGATTACTCCATTCAAATCGGTCAAACAGGTAAAGTTGTTACACCAGATTTATACATTGCCTGTGGTATATCAGGGGCAATCCAGCATGTAGCCGGGATGTCCAATTCAAAGGTGATTGTTGCGATTAACAAGGATCCTGAAGCAAATATTTTCAGCATTGCTGATTATGGAATCGTTGGAGACTTATATGAAGTGATTCCATTATTAATAGAAGAATTTAAGAGTGTGGCTGTTTACTAGCTGTCAAAAGTCAATCTTTTTTCAGGTTTATGAATTCAATTCCCATGCAATCAAGAAAATTTGTAGGGTTGATGTTTTATATCATAAAATACCTCCTAGTCAATGATGGCTAGGAGGTTAAATTTTTTCATAGGTGCTGGAGTGACGCAACCTGAGTATTACTGTAAATACCAGGTTACAATTATATTAATTGCGTGATTGACTCAATGTAAGATGAATGAGATGAGAGTGAACTCAGCGAACCTAATTAAAATTCCTCATAAACCGCAGGATCCTGATTAGCAATCCTTCCATCAGGGGTGCTTAAGGCTGAAATCATAGCCATTTCTGCTTCATTCAGTGAGAAGTCAAAAATGGAAATGTTCTCTAATTGGCGGACTGGTGATGCTGATTTAGGAATTGAAATCGCTCCAAGCTGATAGTGCCAACGTAAAACGATTTGTGGAATCGTTTTGTTATGATGGACAGCAATTGTTTGTAGTGTATCAATTTCTAAGTCTTTGAATCCGCGAGTGAAAGGGCTCCAAGATTCTGTCGTAATATTTTTCTCTTCATGATATTTTCTTTGTTCAGCCTGGTTAAAGAATGGATGTAACTCAATTTGATTTATGCTTGGTTTGACGCCGGTTTCTTTTTCCAAACGATCCAGGTGTTCAGGTAAGAAATTACAAACCCCGATTGAACGAATGAGTCCCCATTTTTTAGCGTCAATTAAAGCCTGCCAAGCTTCTACATATTTATCCTGGTTAGGGTTCGGCCAGTGTATGAGGTATAAATCATAGTAATCTTGGTTAGCTCGGTATAGAGATTCTTGAATGGTTGCTACCGCTTTGTCGTATTCCTGATAGCGACCTGGAAGTTTGGAGGTAATGAGTAATTCATGTCTTGGTACAGAACTGCGGCGAACAGCTTCCCCAACCGTTCCTTCGTTTTCGTAATTATAAGCTGAGTCAATAAGGCGATAGCCATTATTGATCGCACTTACGATGGCATTTACTCCATCCTTTCCTTTAAGGGGGTATGTACCAAAACCAATCACGGGCAAAGTTAATCCATCATTTAAGGTAATCTCTGGAATACTAATTTCCATAAACTAACACTCCTCTCCTTTAATATCTAAAGGTTAACACAACTCTGTATCGTTTTCATTAAGGGGATTTGGAAAAAAGGCGACGTCCACTAGACTTGTCAAATGGGATGTTCGGACAGCATGCATTAAGAGTTCTAAACTAGGATGTTAGCGATTTTTAGTCCTAGTTTTTATGATAAAATATAACTAATCAAAAAATGTATACCAATAAAATGCTAATAACGGATTCTAGTAAAAGAGTATGAATAAGTATACATATATTTTTTTGAATATTATAAATTCTAATTTAACTCTAGGAGGGGAGCTCTTTTGTCATTAAGCCATGAGATTGTCCAAGCTATCCGTCTAAGACAGAAACGAGGATTACCAGAGGAAATTCGTGGAAAGGTGATTCTCCATATTTGTGATACGATTGGCATTTCCTTAGCTGCTTATAAAGGAGCACCGATCGCTTTACAATCTATCGCGGGTCTATCTATAGGTGTAAAAGGTGGGACAGGCCGAGTAATAGGAAGTGAGCGGCGATTACCTCCCGCTTATGCAGCATTCGCGAACACAGCTCTAGCACATGCCTTAGACTATGATGATATCAATGATTGGGCTAGAATTCATCCAACTCCTGTTACATTAGCGGCCGCATTAGCAGCTGCTGACGCTTGTGATACAAGGAGTACGGACCTTATTACAGCTGTTGGACTAGGAAACGAGTTATTGTGCCGGCTAGGTTATGCAATTGAGCCCAAGGGCACGGGTGCGGATTCCAAATGGTTTTTAAGTCAACTATTTGGTTATTTAGGTGCCGCAATCACAACAGGACTTGTACTGGGGTTAAATGATAAGGAGTTAGAACATGCGCTAGGGCTGGCCTATATGCAAGCTGCTGGCGGTAAAGAGCCGGGAGTGGGAACTGGTTCCCAAGCAAGATCCATTTATCCAGCCTTTTCATCCATGGGTGGTGTTCAAGCAGCTTTTTTAGCGCGAGAAGGGGTTACTGCTCCTGCAAGTTGTTTGGATGGTAAAACAGGTCTTTTTCTCAATTATTTTGGAATAAATTTAAACGAAAAACAACGAAGTGTCTTATTAGACACTGAAACATGGGCTTTTTCCGATACATCTATTAAACTTTTTCCTAGTTGCCGTTACTCACATTCATTTATTAAATCAGCCTTTGTTCTTCGAAACCATTTTGGGCTTAATGAAATTGACCAAATTGTGATAGGTGTTAATGATACAGCAGGTATGTTATGTCAGCCACTCGTGGAACGTTGTCATCCTAAAACATTACAAGATGCTAAATTTAGTATTCCTTTTATGGTTGCCTTTGCCTTTGTTCACGGGAGCGTTCACTTGAATAATCTGACGGAGGTAGCCCTTGCGGATACTCAGGTTCTAGAACTTGCTAATCGTATAAAAATAGAGAAAACCCAATCAAATACACCAGGAATTCCTTTAGGTGATATTACCGTCGTAACCGCCCATGAAACTAAACGACTGATAGAACGGATTCTTCCTGAAACACCTGTTGATGAAGTTAAAAAGAAATTTTTCGATTGTTGTCAGTATGCAGGAGTAGCTGCTCCTGAAATGCTTTGGGAGGGGTTAAGAAATAATCTAGATTTTGAGGTGTTCAAAAGGCTACCTATAATTTTTTCATTAGAACCTAAAGGTTCAATTCAATAACTGTTTTTTATTGGTATAAGTCCAATAACGTGTAAAATTTCCGCATTTCCCCTATACTAAACGAGAACATTGGATTAGGAGGGAAAGATTATGCAAATTGAAATGTGGACGGATTTTGCTTGACCATTTTGCTATATTGGCAAGAAGCGTCTGGAGGACGCTCTTAAACAGATTGACCACCCCATTGAAGTGACGTATCGAAGCTATGAATTGGATCCGACAATGGGACGGGATGTAAAAGAAACGATGTACGAAATGCTAGCCAAGAAATATGGCATGAGTATTGCGCAGGCGAAGGCAAATACTGACAGAGTAGTACAAATGGCGAAGGAAGTTGGATTGGATTATCACATGGATACTCTCATCCAAACGAACACCTTTGATGCACACCGTTTAACGTTGTATGCAAAAACTCAGGGAAAAATGAAAGAGATGACAGAGCGAATTCTCCGTGCCTATTTTACCGAATCCAAACATATTGGCGATCACGAAACCTTAACGGATCTTGCAGTAGAAGTAGGATTGAACAGGGAAGATGTAGCTAACATGCTTGCAAGCGGGGGAATGGCAGATGCGGTTCGTTCCGATGAACAGACGGCAAAACAATATGGGGTTACAGGTGTGCCATTCTTCTTGATTAATAAAAAATATGCCCTTACCGGTGCCCAGCCAACGGAGACGTTTGTTCAGGCGTTGAATAAGGTCATTGCAGAAAATAAAATCACTGTACTAAACAGCCAAGACGGAGTTATCTGCGATGACGATGGCTGTGAAATTCCTGAAAAGTAACATACAAAAAGGGATGGTGACCAAGCCATCCCTTCTCAGGCTGTCGAGAAAGTCTCGACAGCCTTTATTTTTTATAACTTAACAGAGCGTTTTTTATGTAGGTGGCTCTTACGATTAGTCCTCAATCCCCCGGATTAAGGACAAAACCATCTAGTGGCCCGTGAAGATTAGTCCTCACTCCCTTGGATTGAGGACAAAACCATCTAATGGCTCGTGAAGATTAGTCCTCACTCCCCAGGATTAAGGACAAAACCATCTAGTGGCTCGTGAAGATTAGTCCTCACTCCCCAGGATTAAGGACAAAACCATCTAGTGGCTCGTGAAGATTAGTCCTCAATCTCCTGTATTGAGGACAAAACCATCTAGTGGCTCGTGAAGATTAGTCCTCAATCCCCCGGATTAAGGACAAAATCATCTAGTGGCTCGTGAAGATTAGTCCTTAATCCCCCGGATTAAGGACAAAATCATCTAGTGGCCCGTGAAGATTAGTCCTTAATCCCCCGGATTAAGGACAAAACCAGCTCGCAACTCATGTGGATTAGACTCAATCACCTGGATAAAGAACAAATCCATCTTGCGCAACATATGATTAGTCCTCAATCCAAGAAATTTCGACATAAAAAAGGGACGGCCATCAAGCCGTCCCTTTTAATTCCTTAATAAGATGGAAAATGAGCATCATGGATGTTTCCTGGCTCTTGTCTTTCACTTAGTTCTGCCAGTGCTGCCATTAATACTTTCATTTGTGTTGTTTTATCATGAGGCTTTCCTAGCGAATGTCCGAATTCGAATCCCACAGGATGGATAGCCCGTGGCGGCCTCATCAAGCTTGATTGTTCAACATCCAACGTAATTAATACTGTTGGAATTCCCTGTGATTCAATGCCGCGCTGCACTGTAACTACAGTGCGATGACAGAGAGGTCAGCCGGCAGTTAAAAGAACAGCGTCTGCTTTGGAACGAACCACTTCTTTTACCAGCGCAGGGATTGTTTCTTTATTAATAATATTTAATCGCATGGAATAACCCATCATGGTCATATGTTTCTCAGCCACCCCGCCAAGATCCCCATCCTCTACCATTTCCCGCAGGCGGTCGATAGGGAAGACGCAGTTAATATCTTCTTTCGGAGCATCCGTATTATAATGCTCCTTCGGGGCTGCGTGGGTTACCGTTAAATTCTTTGAATCAACATCTCCTGGAATAATTCGGAAGGTAGTATCTCCTACGGAAGGATCGGTGTGAAATGCTTCCTGATCCTTTAGATGAACACCAGAAGTAGAAACAATCATGATCGTCATTTCATGTAATGGTTTGGTGCTAGGTGTATATGGGATAGCTTTTCTTGAGAGTTCCATACACAATCTCCTTATATTCTACTAACAATATTCGACTTTATAGTTTTCGTAAAACATCAAATAACTCTTCGTTATCAGGCTGCTTATCAAGTGGATGAACATCAATCCACTGAACAATTCCTTCTTTATCAATGATAAAGAGAGCACGCTCTGAGGCTCCATATGCCGGTTCGCCTTTGTTTGTGCGAAGAACGCCATATTTCTCTGAAACTTCTCCATGCGGATAGAAATCAGAACAAAGCGGATAGGATATTCCGCCAATAGATTTAGCCCATGCATCATGACTGTGTACGCTGTCTACTGAAATACCCAGGACCTGGGTATCAAAATCTTCAAAACGAGGAAGATCATCCTCGTATGAAGGCATTTGCGCGCCTCAAACTGGGGTCCAATCTAAAGGGTAAAAACAAAGAAATACATTTTTGGATCCGCGGAATTCGCTCAACGTAACTCTGCGTCCGCCATGTGCATCCACAGTGAAATCCGGTGCCGGATCACCAACTTTTAAGGTGCTTGTTTCAGTAGCTCCTTGTGGCATGTTATTAACTCCTTTCTAGTGTAAAATTCACGAACACTGCTTATTATTCCCAAGCCCAATTTGAATTAACCTTCTTTATTTAACGGGAAATCGTAATAATATATTAATTTTGCGCTAAAACTTGGTATATACGCTCTAGTGCTTTATTCAAATATCGGTAGTAGGTTGATAGGGATAGATTAATTTTCTTGGCAACCAGTTCATGGGGACGAATTCCTTGAATAAAAGCATATTTTAATATTTTCCCAAAGGTAGCATCCATATCGTCACCACCGATTAGCTGGTTAACGCCATCAATTATATCTTTTTGAATATATTCCCCTAAGTTATCAGTGGATAAATCCAACGTGACACGACGGGGAAACAAACGAATATAGTGCTCGCACAGTTCAGGATTCACAGGGAATTTTGAAAATCCTTTCATTAGCGTTTTAAGTTCATTTATATCAAAGGTTGAAGGAGCCTCGGTCAACGTTTCGCCAATAGAATTACTTGATAGAAGTCTATCTAGTTTTGTTAGGTAGTCTTCCTTCGTAAGATCTAGGATAAATCCGCGGAATTCTGTTCCGGATTGTGTTTTGCTTTGAGACCATGGAGCAGCTTCGAATCCGCATAACTCTAAAACAGGAAACCACTCTTTTAAACAAGTAAAATCAAAAAGCCATTCTGAAAATGAAAAATGATTGATGAGAGTATTAATAATATAGGTTTGTGTTTTTGCCGCAAGCTCAGGCTCAAGACCAACAAAACATATCAAATAAGCATTAGGAACCGGTTTCCATCCATTCAAAAAGGGGTGAAGGACTGGGTCAGTTTCTAACACTTTCAGCATATCGGCATGGAGCGGAATCTTTCCAAAAAAAGCAACGAGTTCATCTTCTTGCCAAATCGTAATAAAAGAGGAAGGATCAACCTCCCAAATCGGTCGAATTAAACGCACCATAAGAATATCCCCAGAAGCTTCGGGTAATACGAAATGATGGTAGCCCAGGTACAAGGATTCAATTTTGGGAAGATCAATTTCTTGGCATCCACGCACTTCAACATTGTCTAAATGAGCGGTGAAACAAATATTCCGAACAAGAGGATTTTCATGTAAGCTCATTTTATCTAAGTGCAGTTTCTGCCTTATAAGCGGATTAGTGCGTTCCTCCAACCGAATTTGTTTTAGCGCTTTTCTTCTCATTTGCTCATAGGTTTGAGGTTTCCGAAGCATCATATCTTCAAGTGCCCATGATCTTACCGCATCATGAAGCATCCATCCGTCTTCTTTCAAAATAATAAAAGGCATTTTAATAAGACTTCTAAAGGATTCATGGTCTATTTCGTCATTCAATATCGCAGCAAGCCTCTCTTCATTAAATCTCCAAAACACCGATGCTGCCTCGAGTAATCGCCGAACGGGAGCCTCCAGTCCATCGACCAGTTCTTCCATTAGTACTGAAATAAGCTGGTTCTGTTCCACGCGAGCGAGAGGTTTATATTGATTTCCTTTCAACATCATTTCGGCCACAAGGGTCATGGCTAGAGGAATGCCCCGAGAAAAATGGAATAACTGTGATTTGGTCTCGCTGCTTGCAATACCTCGTTTTCGAGCATATTGGTCCACATCCGTTGGTGTCAAAGAGGCCAGTGACAAGGTATGAATGAAGCTTGCCCACCCCGAACGCAGCCAGCCGCCGGTGAGCGGGTGCCTTCCAGCAGTAATAATTCGTACGGTTTCGTCAAACTGACCCAGCCAGTGAGGAAGCCATTCCTCAACGGAGCGCCAATTTTCAAAAGTATCAAGTATTAGGACAATATGACACCCTGTATGATTCGATTTGCGAATCATTCTGTTCACAATCTCCCCTTGATCATGTTCAATCATGTCTATTTCGCCCGCATTCCTGAGCTGAATGGCCAATTGAACTAGAACATCTTCTTTCGTCCTTATGGTTTTACTGCCATCTAAAAAGTAAAAACCGCCATCCTCTAATTCAGCCATAAATTGCTGAAGAAGTGTTGATTTTCCAATACCGCTTTGTCCATAAATATGCAACCACTGGCAGTCTGAATGTCCAGCAGCATGTTCTTGCACTAATTCTAGTTCCTTTTCCCGTCCTACAAAAAAGTTTCGTTCTGTATTATAAAGTTTTGACTGGATTTGCATTCGTATACCCCCTTACAAATACTTACATATTCTATATGTAATCTCACATACCCTTCTTTGAGAGTGGAATGATATTGCTTGTGAGAGTGTTTGTTGATTATAGTTGATTGAAGAAAAGCCAATGCGCATTGACAGTAAGATAACGATATCAAGAGGGTGGTGTTTGAGATGAACAAGGTCCTTTCAAAACAAATAAAACTGGCCCTAGAAGACGTTTTTCCCAGCTACATTATGGTTGTTTCAAAGGATGGGATTCCAACCAATACTTCTTTATCTCAGGTATGCTATGTAGATGAACGACATATTGCTTTACCTGTTCAGACTTTTATGAAAGCAAGCACCAATTTTCAAGAGATTCCCAATATTGTTGCTGAAGTGGTAGACCCCATAACATTAAGGAATTGGAATCTCAAGTTAAAATACTTGAACACAGTCGAACAAGGACCGATATTTGAAAAAATGGCAGTCAAGTTGGCAAAGATCTTTTCTATCGTGGGAATGGAGGATCTCTTCCGCTTGCAAGGAGCAGAAATTTATGAAGTGGTTGGCGTGAGTGAACAGTAGGGGGTTAGTTTAAAGGTGAAAAGATAATTTGTCTAGAGTGAAAGGGGAAGATTATACTTGAGAAGATATTTGTCGATGCTGGGAAATTACTTACTTTATTTAGCGGTTATCATTTTAGTTATCTTTCTCTATAATTCTTTCATTAATCCAGTCTTAGGCTGGGGGCAATTTGGAGAAGGAAAGAACATTTCCATTCAGTTGTTCATGGTACTTGCTGCGACAATCGGTCTTTCGGCGATTGTTTATAATATTAAATACCGGATATTGAAACAGACACCGAAAAGTTTTTGGAAACTTAGCGGCTTTTCGAAGATTAGCCTAAGCTGTGCCGTTCACATGGTCACAATCGGCCTCGCGTTCACTTTCTTAAATGCTGCTGTTATGAAGCTGTTACTATCCTACAACATCACTACGTTAAATGATTTTACGGAAAGTTATTTTCAGTCTGTTTCGTTTGCTTACTTAATGGTTTCTTCCGTTATTACCACGGCACTCGAACTGATTGTATTTATCGGTATTATGTTTAACGAAGCAAGAAAAAATGTCCCCGTTTTCTGGCCAATTCTCGTCATCTCCTTGATTATTGCGGTGTTACAGTCGGCAGGCGGTATTGGGATGCAACTTCTTGGGTTGGCACTAGGATTCGTTTATGGCTCCATCTATGTACGCACTTCATCCATATGGTCCGTTATCCTGATTGGAATTGTGTTTAACACCAGTCTGTTCGGCATGAAAAAAATCGGCTGGGTGGACGCAATGGAAAATATGTCAGAATTCACCCTGATAGTGATTGCTTCTTTCATGGGATTGTATCTTCTTTTTAGTACACTTTGGTATTTTAGAAAACCAAACCCGAGTAGAAACATTTCGATTTAGTACAATACTTTTTAGGTACCGTAGGGACGGTTCTTATGGTCTTTTTAATTCATTAGTTAAAACAAAAAAAAACCGACAGAACCGTCCCCATGGCCCCGCCTAGTCCAATATTTCCTTCTTCTTTATATATTGATAGATATTACTTGCTAACTGGATATTGAATAATTGTTGGTTATCGGTAAAGTCGATCAAGAGAATTTCCTCGATTCGCTTTAGGCGGTAGTTTAAGGTGTTGATATGAATATGCAAAGAATCTGCTGTTTTCTTGATATTTTGATTCTGTTCAAAATATGCTGTAAGCGTGCTTACTAGGTCGCCTTTTCGGGATTGCTCGTATTGAATAAGGGGGCCTAATACTTCTTCGATAAAATCAATTAATTCTTCCTCTGAATTTTTCAAAATAAATCTATGAACACCAAGATCTGTATAACAAAGGATATGGTGTTCGAAATGATAGTTTTTAAGAAACTTTATACATTTTATCGCTTCCTTAAATGACTCATGAGCAGAAAGCAGTCCGGGCTTCATTCTTCCAATGCCAATGGACAAATCAAACTCTCCATATTTAATTTGAATCCAATCTTGTAAAACCTTTGCCAGTTTTTTAATTTCGGTAGCGATGCTGGATGAAGGTAATTTTGAGTGATAGGAAAGCAGCGCGACAATTTGATTTTCATTCATTACCGCCATACCTTGTAAATTTCTTTCTATGAATAACTTATTGGTCATATGGAGTATATTTATGAGAGCGCTATCAGGAATCTTTTTCACTTTTGCTCGATCATCAAAATTAATAATAAAAGCAACATAGTTTCGGTTGGGATCGAAATTTAAATTTTTGGCCTTTAAAATTAATGCTTCGTCCATCTGTCCAGTAAAGAGTTTGGTGACGAATTCTCCTCTCAATCGTTGCTGTGTTTCGATAATGGCCTGTTCCTTAACAAGCTCCAGGGAGATAATCGTACAGGCATGTTCAAGAGCAGAGATGTCCAATTCACTCATTTGTTGTTTCGATAGGATCATCAAAACTCCTAGAGACTTCAGTTTAGAGCCAAGGAGTAATACGACTAATTGAAAATTTTCGTTTTCTAAGGTTATTTCTGAAACCGTTCGTGAATTTTCGAGTGAAGGAATAATTTGCTTCGCGTATTGCTTAAAATAATCAGTCATATCCTCTGTAAAGGACGAGTGGCAGGCTGAGCCCATTAGTTCTCCTATATCATCGAAGAGAAAAATATGCTGCCCAATCTTCTGATGAATATAATACATAATCGATTGAATTCCTTCTCCATTTACAACGAGGTCGGCTAAGTTTCTATGTGTTTCAATGGACCGGGAAAGCTTGCGCACCGTTTTTTCCTTTTCACGGTAAAGGCTGGATTTTTCAAGGGCAATGGCAGCTTGATGGCCGATGGCTTCTAATAAATGAATATCCTCTTGCTGGAAATGTAAAGATTGTTCAAAAGAATCTAAAGTAATGACTCCAATACATTCACCCTTAAGTAAAATTGGCGAAGAAATGACAGAAGTAAAATGAATGTTGTTTCGTATCGATCGATCCAATAAATCTCTATTTATGGGTGTTAATGTAGTTAAGGCTTGTTTTATTTCTACTTCGTTCCTAAAAACAAGACATTTTTTTTGCGCAAATGTCATACCGGTCATGGACTCACCGGGAAGTAGTTTAATGGATTTAAATATATGTGGATAAAATAGCCCTTGGGCTGATTGCGCAATTAATCGGTTTTGCTTTTTGTCAAATACCCAAATGGACCCTCCACCGCAAGCATCTACGGCAGAAACTGCCTCATCTAGGATTGAATCAAAAATGGTATCAATATCTAAAGAAGAATTAATGACGTTTGAAACATGAATTAATGACCTTAATTGTCGATGTGTTAATGTATCTTCCATCATTCATCATCCTCACTTTTAGTCGTAACCGCTTCCATTTCTATGTAAATTTGTGTAAAACACACAAATTTCCCTTAAATAATTTCGGAGAAATGAACATAGAATTATATATTCTAATAGTTATAATTATAAGAAAGTTGGGAAAATATTGAAAGGGGTATTTCGTACTTGTTTTACTATCATTCTTCAATATTTTTAAATATGTCGATTTAAGACAGAGTTGCAGGCAGATGAAGTTTTTTGTAAGTAAATGTCGGAATATTAAGAAAAGGGAAGGTGGAGACAATGAATTTTGATTTAACGAAAGAACAAGAGATGATCCGTAAGTTAATTCGGGAATTTGCTGAAGCAGAGGTTGCTCCTGGAGCAGATGAGAGAGATCGTACAGGGGAATTCCCTTTGGAAGCTTTTTCGAAACTATCAGAGTTAGGGATTATGGGGCTTCCATTTCCTGAACAATATGGCGGGTCTGATGCCGATACGACCAGTTTTGCTATCGTCGTTGAAGAGCTAAGCCGTGTTTGCGCATCTTCAGGGATTACCTATTCTGCTCATATCTCATTAGGCGGGGCACCACTTCATTTGTTTGGTACTGATGAACAAAAGGAAAAATACTTAACTCCAATTTGTACGGGAGAGTCATTTGGGGCATTTGGTTTAACTGAGCCAAATGCAGGATCCGATGCAGGCGGTACTCAAACAACAGCTGTTCTAGATGGGGATGTATGGGTCCTAAATGGATCAAAATGCTTTATTACAAATGCAAGTTACGCCAAACACGTAGCGGTTACAGCCATAACGGACCGCACAAAAGGAATAAATGGAATCAGTGCATTTATTGTTCCAACGGATGCACCTGGATTTACGGTTATTAGCAACTATGAAAAGATGGGTCTTCATGCCTCCAATACAACTGAATTAATCTTAGAAAATGTAAGGGTTCCCAAAGAAAATCTACTTGGTACAGAGGGAAATGGCTACAAGCAATTTCTAGCTACTCTTGATGGAGGAAGAATTGGAATTGGAGCAATGGCTGTTGGGATTGCACAAGGTGCATTCGAAAAATCCCTTCAGTATGCAAAGGAAAGAAAGCAGTTTGGAAAAAGCTTGTCAAACTTCCAGGCAATCCAATTTAAGTTAGCTGATATGGCTATGAATATTGAACTAGCACGAAATATGGTTTACAAAGCTGCCTGGTTAAAGGACCAAGGCCGTCCATTTAAAAAAGAAGCAGCATACGCAAAATTATTTGCTTCTGAAATGTGTATGCGGACATGTGACCAAGCCGTTCAAATTCACGGCGGATATGGATACATGAAGGAATACCAAGTAGAAAGATTTTTCCGTGATGCTAAGCTTTTGGAAATTGGCGAAGGAACATCTGAAGTTCAACGAATGGTCATTGCGAAACAACTTGGTTGTTAACTAGTTTACTAGAATAGATAAAAAACGTAAAAGGAGCTGTAACATGGATTTAAGTGGAATTTTAAAAGTCGTTTCTGATAGCAAACTCGTTTATCCAAGTGAAGAAAAAGTACGCTCTACCTCTATAGGCAGTACGGAAGCATTTCAACAACTTTTGAAACAATCCCAGGAAGATCCAGCATCCTTTTGGGCAAATACAGCCCAAGAACTTAAATGGTATGAACCGTGGAATAAAACCCTTAGTGGAGAGCTCCCTGATTTTCGTTTTTTTACCGGGGGCATTAGTAACCCAAGCGTCAATTTGCTTGACCGTCACGTAGAGAATGGGGCAGGAAACCGGACAGCTCTCATTTGGGAGGGTGAAAACGGCGATTCGAAATTTTACACATACAATATGCTTTTGGCAGAAGTGAATCGATTTGCGAATGTTCTTAGGTCATTTGGAGTGAAAAAGGGTGATGGTGTCGCGATCTTTCTTCCAAACCTTGCCGAAGCATTTATTGCGGTTTTAGCTTGTTTTCGTGTTGGTGCTGTTTACAACACTATTTTCTCCGGTTATTCCGAAAAATCATTAACAGACCGTCTCATTAACTTTGAACCAAAAGTTGTGGTAACAGCGGATGCTACCATTCGCAGAGGGAAGGTCATTCATTTAAAAGAAAAAGTTAATCATGTAGCACCAACGATTCCTTCAGTAGAAGCTGTCATTGTTGTTAACCGTTTAGGTATAGAGGTAGAAATGACAGAAGGCCGCGACTACTGGTGGCATGAGCTGACAAAGAAGGCAAGTATCATTTGTGAACCTGAAAGACTGGAAGCAAATGAGAGTGGGATTGTCTTTTATACGAGTGGTACAACCGGAAAACCGAAAGGCGTAGTGCATTCCGGAATGGCTTTTGTCATTCAAAATTACATCTATGCTAAGTACCATATGGATCACCGTGATGATGATGTTTTCTGGTGTACAGCAGATATCGGCTGGTTAACTATGCATATTTGGGGGATTGCCGGTGCCCTGGCGAATGGTGTAACAACGGTTGTGTTTGAAGGAGCCATTGATTATCCAACAAAAGACCGTTTTTATCAAATCATTGAAAAATACCGCGTGAATAAGTTATTCACGGCCCCGACTGCCTTACGAATGTTAAAAAGTATGGGAGATAAACCACTTAAACAATATGATCTATCTTGCCTAGATGTCATTTCACTTGTCGGAGAGCCTTTCGATCCGGAAACATGGCATTGGACATATGAAGTATTAGGGAATAAAAACGTCTATATCAATAATACATGGGGTCAGACGGAAACAGCGGGTTCTCCTATAGCTGGAGCAGCATGGCTTACACCAATGAAACCGGGTTCTGCCGGTAATCCATTTTTAGGTGCTGTTTTTAGTGTTGTGGATGCGGAGGGGAATGCAGTGAAACCTCTTCAGTTAGGGAATTTAGTTATTAATAAACCGTTTCCTATGCTGTGCCGAACGCTTTGGAAAGAACCGGAGCGATATTACGCCTCCTATTATAGCCAAGTGGCAGGCAGTTATTATGCCAGTGATCTTGCACTATTCGATGAAGATGGATTCTTATGGGTAGTTGGACGTTCTGATGATGCCTTTAATGTTGCGGGACATCGGTTAAGTACCATGGAGATGGAAAGTGCAGTCCTTGAAGTTGCGGGAGTATCTGAATGTGCCATTATTGGGATTCCTGATGAAATAAAAGGAGAAGTACCGTTGGTGTTTGTCCGCCTGGCTGATGGGTATGAAGGAACTCCAGAGTTAGAAGAGAAAATAAATACGAATATCGTACAACAAATTGGTAAGATTGCTCAGCCAAAAACGATAATCTTTGCAGATATGCTGCCGAAAACAGTCAGCGGCAAAATTATGCGCCGTTTGTTAAAAGAAATCGTTGTAACAGGTAGTGTTGCCGGTGATATAACCGGTCTGGAAGATCCGTCAACTGTGGTCCAGATTAAAGAGAAGGTTTTTGAAAATAAAACAGTTAAATAATGTATCATTGAGCCAGTCATACGCTCATATCATTAATCTGCATGACTGGTTCCACCAATTATTTTCAATAAAGGCTGTTGGTGTATAGAAAAGAGCCTTTATAAAAGACAGAAAGGGTGGAAAGTATGTTCAAAAAGGTATTGGTCGCTAATCGTGGTGAAATTGCTGTTCGAGTCATGCGGACATGTAAGGCTTTAGGGATTCATACGATTGGCGTTTACTCCGAAGCCGATGGTGAGGCCCCACATGTAAAAATAGCGGATGAAGCCCATCTAATTGGAAGTCCTCGTGTGGCAGAAAGTTATTTGAATATCGATAAAATCTTAGAAGTCGCACGAGTTACAAAAGCAGATGCCATCCATCCTGGGTATGGATTGCTCTCTGAGAATGCTGAATTTGCCAAGAGATGTGAGGAAGCAGGAGTTACGTTCATCGGACCAACTCCTGCGGTTATTTCTAAAATGGGAAGCAAGATTGAATCTCGTAAAGCAATGGAGGAGGCTGGGGTTCCAGTTGTTCCAGGAATCACCTACCCGCTCGCTGATGCCGAGGAGGCAGTAGAAGTAGCGGACAGAATCGGATATCCAGTGATGTTAAAAGCATCCGCTGGCGGAGGCGGAATTGGGATGCAGGTAGTCCGTAACGGTGATGAAATCCGGAAGGCTTTTGCCGGCAACCAAAAACGAGCGACAGATTTCTTTGGCGACGGGGCCATGTACGTTGAAAAATACGTTGAAAGTCCGAGGCATATCGAGATCCAAATCTTAGCAGATGGTTTTGGAAATACGGTTTACCTATGGGAACGTGAATGTTCGATTCAACGCAGGCACCAAAAAGTCGTTGAGGAAGCTCCATCTTCTTTTATTACGGAAGTAACACGTAAAAAAATGGGAGAGGCAGCCGTAAAGGCAGCAAAATCGATTGGTTATAAAAACGCAGGAACCATTGAATTCCTCGTGGATGAAAAGCAAAATTTCTATTTCCTTGAAATGAATACACGTCTCCAAGTGGAGCACCCAGTGACAGAAGAAATAACGGGTTTAGACTTGGTTGAACAGCAATTGCAAATTGCAGCGGGTGAAGCACTAACTTTTACGCAAGAAGAGGTAAAACGTGATGGTCATGCCATTGAAGTAAGAGTCTACGCGGAGGATCCGAAAACCTTCTTCCCGTCTCCAGGAAAAATAACAAAATTAGAGCTCCCAGATGGCATAGGTGTGCGACATGAGCTGGCGATTCATGGACAATCTGTTGTTACGCCTTTTTATGATCCTATGATTGCAAAATTGGTTGTAAAAGGCAGTAACCGCGGCGAAGCGATCCAACGTTTGCAAGCTGCTTTAGAAAATTATCAAATAGTAGGAATTAAAACAAATATTCCTATGCTTAAAGAAGTCATATCCCACCCGGCATTCCATTCAGGTGATACAACAACCAACTTTGTTGAAAAATATTTAAAACCACTAAAAAAATAATAGAGGAGGAATTACATCATGAGTAAAGAAGTAGTAGCAAGTATGGCAGGAAATGTATGGAAGGTGCTGGTTAAGGCTGGGGATCAAGTAGAGGAAGGTCAGGATGTGGCGATTTTAGAATCGATGAAAATGGAAATTCCAATCGCGGCTGAGTTTGATGGAACCGTTAAAGAAGTGAAGGTGAACGAAGGCGATTTTGTGAATGAAGGAGACGTCATTGTAGAAGTTGAATAAATCCTGCGTAATAGGAGAAGGAGATGAAACAATGAAGTGGCCTGCAAATATAACCATTAAAGAGGTTGGACCGCGAGATGGTTTGCAAAATGAGAAGGTTTTTATTTCAACAGAAGACAAAATTACCTGGATTAATCAATTATCAACCAGCGGCCTGAAACATATTGAAATTACCTCTTTTGTGAACCCGAAATGGATTCCAGCACTTTCGGACGCGGTTGCCGTTTCCACCTATATTACCAGACAGCCTGGTGTAACCTATACAGCACTTGTTCCAAACCAGCAGGGTTTAGAGCGGGCATTAAAAGCAGACATCGATGAAGCAGCTGTGTTTATGTCTGCCAGCGAAACTCATAATCTAAAAAATATTAATAAATCTATTGGTGATACGTTCCCCATCATAAGAGATTTGGTCCAAAAAACTCTGGCCGCAGGGAAATTAAGCAGAGGCTATGTGTCTACGGTGTTCGGTTGTCCCTATGAAGGGGATGTTGATTTAGACGCGGTAATAAGGGTATCCGAAACTTTATTTGAGATGGGAATTGGTGAGCTGTCACTTGGGGATACGATCGGGGTAGCAAATCCAAAGCAGGTCCAAGAGGTTTTAGAAGTGTTACTTAAAAGGTTTCCAGCAGATAAATTAGCGATGCACTTCCACGATACCCGCGGAACGGCACTTGCCAATATCTTAGTATCGCTGGAGATGGGTATTACCACATTTGATTCTTCTATTGGAGGATTAGGCGGCTGCCCGTATGCACCAGGTGCAGCGGGGAATGTAGCAACAGATGATTTACTTTATATGCTTGGTGGAATGGGAATTCATACCGGTGTGGATCCGAAAAAGATTTTAGCTGCTTCCACGTACATTCAAGGGAAGATTGGAAAACCATTACCGAGCAAAAGCTTCCAAGCACAAAGCGCCCAATCAGGCTGCAAGATATGAGGAAGGTGACCAAATGGATAAAAAAGTAGTAGTGAACCGGCTGGAAAACGGAATTACATTGATTACATTAAACCGTCCAGAAGCAGCCAATGCTTTATCTGTACAAATGTTAGAAGAACTTCAGGATGCGATTCTTACCTGTAAATTTGATCGGACAGTCCGCTGTATCGTGATAACTGGAGCCGGGGAGAAAGCTTTCTGTGCGGGCGCAGATTTAAAAGAACGGGCAGGAATGGACCCTATTAAGGTACGGAAGACGGTTTCCTTGATCCGTGGAAATAATAATGAGTTAGAAGCTTTGCCACAGCCAGTGATCGCAGCTGTGAACGGTGTTGCGCTTGGCGGGGGAACTGAACTTGCGCTCGCTTGTGATATTCGGATTGCCTCTGAAACAGCGAAGTTTGGTCTTACAGAAACTTCTTTGGGAATTATTCCAGGTGCTGGAGGTACCCAGCGTTTACCGAGATTAGTAGGTAAGGGACGTGCAAAAGAACTTATTTTCACTGCGAGAAGAATCGATGCCAGAGAGGCCTTAGAGATTGGATTAGTAGAGTATATGGTTCCTAGTGGTCAATTAATTGAAAAAGCATTAGAAATTGCAAGCCAAATCGTAAAAAATGGTCCAATTGCTATAGCACAAGCAAAGTTTGCTATCGATAAAGGCAATGATGTCGATCTTAACACCGGTCTTGCCATCGAACAAAATGCCTATGAAGTAACGATTCCGACGAAGGACCGTTTAGAAGGACTGCAGGCCTTTAAGGAAAAAAGACCTCCGGTTTATATGGGAGAATAAGAGAAAACTGAAGGAGGAAAGCATATGTCAGTTGAAATAAATAACCTTCAACAAACACTTGAAGAACGGGTAGAACAAATTAAAAAGGGCGGGCCCCCAAAATATCATGAGAAAAATCAGGAACAAGGAAAACTATTTGTCAGGGATCGCTTAAAACTATTATTCGATTCTGGTTTTGAATTAGAGGATGCGCTTTTTGCGAACTGTCTTGCAGGGGATCTCCCAGCAGATGGTGTATATACTGGAATTGGAAAAATCAATGGTCAAATTGTATGTGTAATGGCCAATGATTCCACGATTAAAGCGGGTTCCTGGGGTGCACGGACGGTTGAGAAAATCATTCGGATCCAAGAAACAGCTGAGAAAATGCGTGTACCATTGCTATACCTTGTGGATTCAGCCGGTGCCCGCATTACCGATCAGGTTGAGATGTTCCCAGGCAGACGCGGAGCAGGCCGAATTTTTTACAATCAAGTGAAGCTTTCCGGGAAAATTCCACAAATTTGTATCTTGTTTGGTCCATCTGCTGCAGGCGGAGCTTATATCCCGGCATTTTGCGATATCGTGATTATGGTAGATAAAAACGCCTCCATGTATCTGGGTTCACCACGGATGGCCGAAATGGTAATCGGAGAAAAAGTTACACTGGAAGAAATGGGTGGCGCCAGGATGCACTGTTCAGTATCCGGTTGTGGAGACGTTTTGGCGAAAAATGAGGAGGAAGCGATTGCGACTGCTCGTGATTATCTTTCTTACTTCCCAGCTAATTTCTCTGAAAAGCCGCCTGTCCTTGAGGCTGTGGCTCCTAAACAATTGAAGAAAACGTTAGAAGAACTGATTCCAGCCAATCAAAATTCACCTTTTAATATGCACGATCTCATTAATGGAATTATCGATGAAGGTTCTTTCTTTGAAATCAAAAAGCTATTTGCAGCTGAACTTATCACAGGTCTTGCACGCCTAAACGGAAAGCCTGTTGGAATCATTGCCAATCAGCCGCGTGTAAAAGGCGGGGTCTTGTTCCATGACACAGCAGATAAAGCAGCTAAATTTATTAATCTTTGTGATGCCTTCCATATTCCGCTCTTGTTCTTAGTGGATGTCCCAGGATTTATGATTGGTACAAAGGTAGAGCGGGCAGGGATTATCCGCCACGGTGCGAAAATGATTTCCGCCATGTCCGAAGCGACTGTTCCAAAAATCTCAGTTATTGTTCGTAAGGCGTATGGTGCAGGGTTATATGCGATGGCTGGCCCGGCATTTGAACCAGATGCTTGTCTTGCCTTGCCTTCTGCTCAAATTGCTGTAATGGGCCCAGAGGCCGCAGTAAATGCAGTGTATGCAAAGAAAATTGCCGAATTGCCGGAAGAAGAGCGTTCTGCTTTTATCGAGGAAAAACGCGATGAATATAAAGAAGATATTGATATTTACCGATTAGCTTCTGAAATGGTGATTGACGGTATTATTCCTGCAAATTCTTTACGTAACGAGCTTGTGAATAGATTCGAAGCATATTCCTCAAAATATGTGATTTTCTCTGAACGAAAGCATTCAGTATATCCGGTTTAGTTGGAAGCAACATTTAAGGTTGGATTAGAAGTATAATATTTTCAAT
The DNA here is from genome assembly GCF_036962345.1 of Neobacillus vireti. GTDB lineage: Bacteria > Bacillota > Bacilli > Bacillales > Cytobacillaceae > Neobacillus > Neobacillus vireti_A. The sequence goes on along the minus strand of NZ_JBALNB010000009.1, from coordinate 215,937 downwards.
TATAAAAAAGTGAGGCACCTTTCGGACAGGAGGGTGCCTTTTAGCATACTATTGATCATTTTTGTTTTGACATTTGTTCAGGATGTCTTCTATAGTAATAAAGCACTTCTGGGAGGTTGTTTGCCTTCACACCATTTGTTATACATTTTTGAAGGAATTCAAAATCTGCTTCTTTACCTAATCTTCTAGTAAAGCCGCCAAGTCGGTCAAAAACAGATCCCCGAAAAAGAGTTGTCCCATGGCAAATGCAATGTCCTCCATTTTTATAAACTTTATAAATTTCTTCATCGAATTTAATCCACCTTACAGGACGACGTAAGCCAATAAATTTCCCATTTTTGTAATTGAAGAATGACGAAAATAAAGTTCCTACAAGCTCATATTGCGGGTTAGCGTTTAAATAACTGACCTGTTTTTCAATCCTCTCTAAATGTGAAAGATCATCTGAATCCTGAATGGCGATAAATTCACCCTTACTAAGGAACATTCCCATAGTTAAAGGACCTGCATATCCAACGTTCCTCGGCAGTGATATCGCGATGATTCGATCTTTCATTTCTGGTCTTTTTTCTACAGCTTCTCTTTGAAACTCATAAAAAATCTCTAATGTTTTATCGGTGGAACAATCATCTACTAAAATAATCTCTATATCTCTATAAGTTTGTGCCAATATACTTTCCAAACACTCTTTTATATATTTCTCCCTGTTAAAACTAGTGATAATGATACTGACTAAATTCTTTTCTCTCGTGATCAATTCAACCATCTCCATTGTTTTTTCGGTCTTACTTCTATGAGTTCTTGTTGATAATATCAATGGTTTCTTGTAACCCTCTATCCAGTGAATACCTAGGGACCCAGTGTAGTTCCGTTAAGGCTTTCGTATTATCCAGCCTGCTTTGTCCGATATCACCCTCTCGATGAGGTTTAATGACTGGAGGCAAATGGGTGTTTAGCTTTTCCAACATTAAAGTTAGTAATTCATTTATCTTTGATTCTGTATTGGTACTGATATTAAATGTGCGATTCCTTCCATTATGAAGGGCGCTATAGATACCAGCTGCTACATCCTTTACATATATAAAATCTCTTGTCTGCTCACCACCATAAATAATTGGAGGGGCCTGTTCCAAAATAGAATTTAAGAAGATGGAAATTACACCTGCTTCACCATGGGCGTTTTGCCCCGGACCATATACATTAGCAAATCTTAAAATACTGTAATTCAAGCCAAAATGTTCAGCAAATAACCTGATATATTGTTCCGAAGTCTGTTTTGATAGGGAATAAAATGAGATGGGGTGTTGTGGGTGATCTTCATCAATTGGGAGATAGGTTGGTTCACCATATACTGCGGCTGATGATGCAAAAATAAATTTTTTAACATTATATTTCACACAATTTTGAAGGAGATTAATGGTTCCAGCAATATTTGCTAGACAATCTCCTAACGGGTTTTTCATAGAAACTTGTACGGATACCTGTGCAGCAAGATGAACGACGTAATCAGGCTTCTCACTAGCAAATATGTTTTCAATTGATAAATCCTCAATGTCGACCTCGTAAAATGCTGCAGATTTTGGAATACGTTCTTTGATTCCGCTTGATAAATTATCTACAATAACTACATCTATTTTTTCTTTTAATAATTTTTCAACAAAATGGAGACCAATAAAACCTGCTCCCCCTGTAATTAATACCTTCATCAATCATTCACTGCCCATTCTGTTATTTTTCGTTTTCATTTTAAAGTCTAAAAGAATGCAATATTATCATATTAAAATTTACTATTTTGGTTTGTGTGCTAGCCCTTAGAATGGAATTATTTGCGATATCCATTTAGCTGTCCAGAACCTGTCCCCAAAATCTTACATATAAATATATAAGGATGGGGGGAGTGAATAGACTTGATTTCAATCATTACTAGTACAGTAAGGGAACATTTAATAAGTAATATCATTGATAACTACACGAATCAATTATTTCAGGATAAGGAGCTTATCATTATTTTAAATAATGATGCGATGGATATAAACCTCATTAAGGGCAAAATGGGAAGTATTAAGGGTGTGACAATTCATCAACTTCCCCAGGCTTATACCCTTGGAGAATGTTTGAATTATGGTATAGAAAAAGCAAAATATGATGTAATCGCAAAGTTTGACGATGACGATTATTATGGTCCGGAGTATTTAACAGAGGCAATGAATGCACTTAAAACAACAAAAGCTAATATCGTAGGTAAACTTGAATATTTTGTTTTTTTAAAAAGTATGAATGCACTCTTATTGCGTGGTCAAGGGCTTAATAACAAATATGTTAAGAATGTTAGTGGGGCAACCCTGGTTTTTGAAAGATCAATCATAAATAAAATTAAGTTTCCCAACCTCACTTTAGGAGAGGATACTGAATTTCAAAAAAAATGTATTAAGTTTGGTTATAGAATCTATTCAACTAGTAGGTATAATTTCGCTGCGATCAGAGGAAAAAATGTAAATGAACATACTTGGAAAATTAGTGATAAAAGACTAATTGAACACGGAGAAGTTATTGCATATACAGATGACTTTAAAAGCAACGTTATTAAACTATCATGATAATTATCTCAATCTTATATAGGGGGGAAGAAAATGGAGGTTGGAGTAGTTCTTCCAGTTTACAATCAGAAACCACAATATATTGATGAATGTATTCAATCCTTAGAATCCCAAAAATTTCGTGAGTTTCAATTAGTAATTGTCATTGATGGTGCTAATCAAGAAACCGTCCAAGCTGTAAAAGAAGCATCTAACATGTTAACCATTCCTTACGAGATTATTTTTCGAAATGAAAATAAAGGTATTGCATATTCTTTAAATCAAGGATTCTCACACTTAAATGATTGTCGATTTTTAACATGGGTTTCTAGTGATAATCGACATGATCCTAAATTTTTACAAACACTTTATGAACAATTCGTTAATGCACCTGAGGAAACTGTTTTAGTGTATTCCCTTTTTAAACTTATTGATCAAAATGGAAGAAATATGAGGAATGATGTGATTCATCGAGAAACTCAGCTAAAATTTATGTCTCGGAATAAAGCAGACATTCTTCACCAAAATTTTATCGGGGCCTCCTTTTTATTTAAACAATCCGCTTTTGTTAAAGCGGGAGGATATGATACTAGATTTGAAAAAGTTGAAGATTATGAGTTTTGGATTCGACTTCTAGGAATTGGTGAAATTAAATTTATTCCTCATTTTTTGTTGGAATACAGATTAAAAGGGGAACATGCTTATACGACAATCACACCCCCTGATGATATTAGGATAAAAACTGTAGCGGCCAGTAATTATCATTACATGAAGCAAGGAAAGACTCCTAAAGTTACAGTAATGACTAGCTTTTATAATCAGCGAAAATATATTCGACAAGCGATTGAAAGTGTATTAAATCAAACATTTGAAGATTTTCAATTGATATTAATTGATGATGGTTCTACAGATAATCCGTGGCAAGAGATTCTTCAATATAAGGATCCAAGGATCATTCCACTTAAAATTGAAAATAGCGGAAAGGGAAGTGCATTAAATCAAGGCTTACCATTTGCGTTAGGTGAGTATATATTGGAGCTTGATGGTGATGATTGGTTAGAACATGATACGCTTGAAACAATGGTAAGTGAAATGTCCCAACAATCGGGCGATGTCGGTCTATGCTATGGGAATAGAAAGATATGGTTTCAAAAGAGATACAAGCCTATACCAGGTCCTGTTCACAAGGGAATGAATTATAAAAATAAATACGAAGTATTAACAGAATTGAAAACACACTGTCCTCGTTTATATCTAAAAAGTGCAATCGATCACATTGGGGGTTGGCCAACAAGCATAGCTGAGGATTTTGAGATTATGTTAAAACTGGCAGAGCACTATTCGTTTTATTGGATTGACAAAACGCTTTATAATCAGCGCCGGCTAGTGAATAACCTTACTTTAATAAAACAAATAGAATGTCAGCAGCAATTAAAAGATATCATAGAGAAAGTGCTTGAGGAATGGGGGGGACATTACAAACCGCAATTTATTGAGAATAAGGGTATGATTGAGAAAGTTATTCTTTCAAAAGAAAATTAGTTAATTCTAATACTGTATATAAAAATACACCTCCATCAAAATCAAATGGAGGTGTTTTGTATTTGTCACATATCCAGTCCATAATGCTTTTTATAATATTCTTTCGCTTCCTGCAGTTTCTCAGGCTGGCGAAGATTTGAGCTTGGAACAGCTTGCGCCTTATGAACGGCAACTGCGTTTTTGCATACGATGGTTTCATTAATGCCCAAATTCTTGCAGATAAGGAAAAAGGCTGAATCTTCTCGGACAAATAGATTAGGGATGGTTACTTCCTTTTTTAGGGCATGGCGACAAAGGATTAAACAACCTAAAGGTCCCCAGTCCGTTACGGTATACAGTCCTGAAACCGTACGATTTTCTCTCCTTTTCAAGGAGTTCCTAGTAAATTTCATCCTTGAACCTGCAATTTGAACTCTTCCAAATGAATCTGTGACAACCCCCGTATAGATAGAATGCTCTGGGAAGTCTTCAATGCCTTTCATGATAGCATCAAACCAGCCTTCTTTAATAAGCATATCATCATCGAGAGAAATAATAATATCAAATTTTTCTTTCATTTGTTCGAATAAAAAATGACGGCCGCCACCACAACCAATCGGATCCTTATTAATTTCTCCAAGATCATTGAAGCAATGAAGTGTGATTTCCTTGTTTTTCGTTATAGGAATAACCGTCTTAATATCATCATACAGCTTGGGCCCTGAATCATTGTATATATAGATTGTAAAGGGCGATGGGATAAAGGTAACTAGGCGTTCTAGGTTCTCAATTAAGACTTGTTTCCTCACATTAACGGTGGTGATCATGATGCCAATTGACTTACTTTGCATGGTTTACTCCTTTCTAGGTCCACTCTGTAGAGCGGGGTCTATTAATGATTACAAGCTTTTTCTGAGAGAGGAAATAGCCATTTTCATTTCATTTGCGGATTGATAACGATCGCTTTTTTTATAGCTTGTCGCCTTTCTTACTACACTTTGTAGAGCGGGGTCATCTATTTGATTGCAAGTCTTGACAATAAAGAAAGGGGCTTTTCCATTTATTAAATATAAAAGGATACAAGCAATGCTATATAGATCAGTACTATCGTTAAGATGCGATAGACCCTTCATTTTTTGCTCGCGCGGGTAAAAACCTTTCGTGCCCACCATATGCATGCCATTGAATTCCCCATTCTTGTCTTTCACAACTGTACATCCGAAATCTATAATTTGAATGGTTTTTTGATCTTTAGAGAGTAGTATATTGTGAGGTGAAAGATCACAGTGCAGCAGACCTGCTTTATGAAAAGGCTCGATCCCTTCTAGTATGTTCATGGTTATTTCTATTGCCTTGTTAGGGGGATAAATTTTACCATATCTGTAGTAACCAAGTCTTTCTCCGTCTTTAAATCCCATTACAATATAGGAATGCAGCTGATCTTCAAAAAAGTCTATATATTCACAGAGAAAGGGATGTTTAGGGATTCTCTTCATGATATCCGATTCTTTATTTGCCTCTTCACTTTTCATCATGCGCTTAATCGCAATTTCCCGATTGGTTGCTGTATCGAATCCTTTAAAGACCTGGCTTGTTCGCCCCTCGCCTATGTGCTCAGGAAAATAAACATATCTACCGTTCTTTAATTCTTCCATTCAAATCAATCTTCGCTCCTTCTGTTTAAAAATATGTTTTTACCATCTTATGTATCTGAGATATAAAAGGGTCAATAATATAATTGTTTTTCAAAAATTTGGCAGCCTGTCCACACCCTTCAATTCCTTAGTGAGTAAGCTAGTATAATATAAAGCATCTCAGAAAGGAGTTGAAATGAGGTGACAAGGCTTAAGGTAGCTATCATTACGCCAGGGGCTTATCCTATACCTGGCCATAAATCAAGTTCTGTTGAGTTGGTTGTCCAACATACATCCAATCTTTTTCAAAAAGATGTAGATGTAATCATTTTTGGAATGAAAACTAAAAACCAATTATTCATTGAAAGAAGCGGCAACATAACTTTTTATCGTTATTCCTTTAAAACTAAGACTTATATTCAACAAGTAGTAGATCAACTACAACAGGATTTGCCCGATATTATTCAAATAGAGAATCGCCCCAGAATGGTTAAAGCCATTCGTCGTGCATTTCCAAATGCTAAGATAATCCTTAACCTTCATTCCGTAAAATTTATCTCCCCACCATACATGAACGAGCAAAAACTAATTAGTTATTTAAATCTGACGAATGCAATTATGGTTAATAGCCATTTTTTAAAAAATTATGTAGTAAACCACACCAATTGTAATTCAGAAAAAATTATTGTTAATCATTTGGGTGTAAACACTGAACAATTTAAATCAAAATGGGAGCTTGATAGTAGGGCCTCATTAGAGATTTTAAAAAAACAACTAGGTGTACCCAATTATAAAATTCTCTTATATGTAGGTAGATTAATTGAAATTAAAGGGGTGCACCATATTTTAGAAGCTATGTCAGAGCTAATTAAAGCTGACCCTACTATTCGGCTAATAATTGCAGGAAGCGCACTTGAATTTTCTTCTAAACATACGGAATATGCTGCCCGTTTAATTAAACAGACGAAGGAAATAGAAGATTACGTTGTTTTTACTTCTTTTATACCACATGATAAGATTCATGAATTGTTTCAAATATCAGATATACTAGTAGTTCCTTCTGCAGAAAATGAAGCTTTTGGACTTGTAAATGTAGAAGGGATGTCAACCGGTACCCCTGTCATTGCTACAAAATCCGGTGGTATGCCTGAAATTATTGAACACGGAAAAACCGGATTTTTAATAGACCCTTCTAATGTTCGTGAAGAATTAACTAAATACATTCTTTGCTTGTTGTCAAATCCGGTAAAAATACAGGAAATGGGCATAGAAAGTGTTTTACGGGTAAGAAACAATTTTACCTGGCAGCATACGGTTGAAAGAATGTTAAAGCTATACCAAGAATTGCAAGAAGGATAAAGAGGCCATGGGCATTTATATGTCTGTGGCTTTTTTTGGTTTTTATGCATACATGATGAAACCAAGGAACAACCTAGTAGTTTCTTGGTTTCATTTGAGGCAAAATTACTTCTTCAGTAATTTACAATTACTGCGTTCATAACACTCATTATTTAAACTGATCCAACCTGTTGAAATATTGGATAAGGAATTGATAGAAATTCTTTTCGGATGGTGCAATGTCTCTATGTTTCGGAGTAATCACCCCAACTGTACGCATGGCCTTTGGTGTTTCAATCGGTACTTTGACTGTGAATCGTGGAACAGAATCATAAAAAGTGCTCTCGGGTAAAAGACTAACGCCGATCCCCGCAGAAACAAGTCCTTTTAACGCATCCATATCCTCTCCTTCGGACGCAATGTTCGGTTCAAAGCCAGCCTCATGACAGGCATCTACAGCAATTTTTCGCAGGACATATCCTTCTGGAAATAAGACAAAAGGATCTGTCCGCAAGTCACTTAAATACAGACTTTTGCTTTCAGCCAAGGGGTGATGTTCAGGAAGCAAGGCAACGATACTTTCCATAAATAAAATCTTAGCCTCGAGATCAGGTTCCTTCATGGGGACAGGACCTAGAAAGGCTAAATCGATTTCCCCGTTTTTTACCGCTTCGATTAAATAGGCATAGGAGCCATGCCGCAAATGGAAATTCACATGGGGTGCAACTTCCTTGTAAGCCGAAATAAGAGTTGGAAGCCAATAGATGGAAAGACTCGAAGGATATCCAATATTAATCGTACCTCCTAATGGGTTGAGGTATTCTTCTATTTTTTCTTTCCCCTCTTCTAATGTTTTTAAAGCACTTACAGCAAATTGTAAAAAAATGTTCCCAATCGGTGTAATCTTAATATTTCTGCCGACTCTTTCTAATAACTTAACACCTAGCTCCTCTTCTAGTTTAGTAATTTGATAGCTGACGGCTGATTGTGCCACGTTTAGGTGATCAGCTGCCTCGGTAACATGCTGCCGCTCTGCAACTTCGATTAAATAACGTAATTGACGAAGCTCCAATGCTATTCCACCTCCTATTTATATAAAAATTAGATTGGTTTGATATAAATTATATATTGTTTGTATTGATTAGAAAACCTAAAATAATTCATATAAGAAATTTATACAAAAATAACCAAAAGGGAGAGATTTGTTATGACGTATCATCAACTACCAAAAGCACAAGGTCTCTACCGTCCAGAATTTGAACATGATGCCTGTGGAATTGGCTTGTATGCTCACATAAAAGGGAATGCTACCCACGATATTGTGGCAAAAGGGCTAAAAATGCTTTGCAAATTGGATCACCGCGGCGGACAGGGGAGTGACCCGCTTACGGGAGATGGAGCGGGGCTTATGGTTCAGATACCTGATTTATTTTTCCGTAAAGAATGTTCATCCATAAACTTACCTGAAAAAGGGAAATACGGTGTGGGGATGGTGTTTTTCTCAAAGGATGATAGCGAACGGGAAGTGATTGAATCAAAGATTAATAATTTTGTTGAACAAGAGGGAAAAACGGTACTAGGCTGGAGAACAGTACCAGTCAATATTGAATCAATCGGGGAGGCGGCGCAGGAAAGCTGTCCGGTAATTCGCCAGTTGTTTGTTGCTAACAACGAAAAAAGTACGGATCCATTAGCATTCGAACGAAAATTGTATGTAATTCGGAAACGAGCTGAAAATTGGGCAAAGGAGTCTGAACATCGTTTTTATTTTGCTAGTCTTTCTAGCAGGACCATTGTTTACAAGGGGCTGTTAACACCTGAACAAGTAGATCAGTTCTATTTGGATTTACAGGATGAGAATTTTATCTCTGCGTTTGCTCTTGTGCACTCACGGTTCAGTACGAACACGTTTCCGAGCTGGGAAAGAGCACATCCTAACCGATACTTAATTCATAATGGTGAAATCAATACCCTTCAGGGAAATATTCACTGGATGAAGGCGCGTGAAAGGCAATTCGTTTCCGAGGCGTTTGGAAGTGATTTGGAAAAAGTCCTGCCCATCCTTGGTACGGACGGAAGTGATTCTTCTATATTGGACAATGCCCTTGAATTTTTGGTGCTTGCTGGACGAAAACCAGCACATGCAGCCATGATGCTCGTTCCAGAGCCCTGGTCTGAAAACCCTCATATGACGGGTGAGAAGCGAGCTTTTTATGAATATCACAGTTCATTAATGGAGCCTTGGGATGGGCCTTCTGCTATTTCTTTCACCGACGGCAAACAAATAGGTGCTATTTTAGATCGAAACGGGCTTCGTCCGGCGCGTTATTATGTTACAGAAGATGATTATATCATTTTTTCTTCAGAGGTTGGCGTCATTGATGTAGAGCCAGAAAAGGTGTTATACAAAGAGCGGCTGAGCCCGGGAAGAATGCTGTTACTTGATTTAGAAGAAGGACGTATCATTTCCGATGATGAAATCAAATCACAGTTGGCTCAGGAACAACCTTATCAGCAATGGCTAAATGAACAGCTTGTCCGTTTAGAAGTGAAGGTAGAGGTTGAGGGAGAGATTCCATCAGATTTATTGGTCCGTCAAAAAGCCTTTGGATATACGTATGAAGATATTCAAAAATATATCCTTCCAGTTGTGAGTGAGGGGAAAGACCCGCTTGGAGCGATGGGAATAGATATACCTCTTGCGGTACTATCAGACCACCCGCAGCCTTTGTTTAACTACTTTAAGCAATTATTTGCACAGGTAACGAACCCGCCAATTGATTCTATACGTGAGACAATCGTCACTTCAACCATTTCCTATTTAGGGGCGGAAGGGAATTTACTTCATCCAACTGCAGAAAATTGCCGACGGATTCAGCTGAAAACACCGATTCTTACCAACTGCCAGCTTGAAGAATTAAAGAAAAGCGAACGATTTAAAAGCAAAGTAATCGAAATTTTGTTTTCGGAATATTTGGATAATAGATTGAACGAAATTTGTACTCAAGCAGAAGAAGCAATTGATGAAGGGGCGAGTTTAATCATCCTTTCTGATCGTAATATGAATGAAAGTAATGCTGCCATTCCATCCTTACTAGCAGCGAGTAGCCTTCATCAGCACCTAATTCGCTTAGGTATAAGAACAAAGGCAAGCATTTTGGTTGAAACCGGTGAGGCAAGAGAAGTTCATCATTTTGCAGTATTGCTCGGTTATGGTGTAGATGCCATTAATCCTTACCTGCCTTTTTCGATTTATCAGGATGCTTACCAGAAAGGCATTTTCCCGTATACCTATCAAGAAGCAGTTGAAAAATACGTAAATGCCATGACTGAAGGTGTTGTTAAGGTCATGTCCAAAATGGGGATTTCAACCATGCAAAGTTACCGCGGTGCACAAATTTTTGAAGCGGTTGGTATTAGCACGGAGGTGATTGATCGCTGCTTTACTGGTACAGTTTCCCAGCTTGGAGGAATTGGTTTAGATGTCATAGCTGAGGAGGCGAAGCTTCGCCACGTAGCAGCTTATGCTGATTTGGGCGACAACACTTTAGAATCAGGAAGTAATTTGCAATGGAGACATGATGGCGAACACCATGCCTTTAATCCTGGAACTATCCATACACTGCAATGGGCTTGCCGCAATGGTGACTATAAATTATTTAAGAAATATTCGACACTTGCCAATGAGGAGAGGCTTGGCTTTCTACGTAACTTATTCACTTTTAATGGTTCGAGAGCGGCTGTCCCAATCGAGGAAGTAGAATCCGTTGATTCAATCGTCCTCCGTTTTAAAACAGGTGCGATGTCATTTGGCTCTATTAGTAAGGAAGCTCATGAAACATTAGCGATTGCCATGAATCGTCTAGGTGGAAAAAGTAACTCCGGTGAAGGCGGTGAAGATTCGAGCCGTTCCTATTTAGATGAAAATGGCGACAACAGAGGAAGTGCCATTAAACAAGTTGCTTCCGGTCGATTTGGTGTAAAAAGTCATTACCTTGTTCATGCCAAAGAACTGCAAATAAAAATGGCACAAGGAGCAAAACCAGGTGAAGGCGGCCAGTTGATGGGTACGAAAGTATATCCGTGGATAGCCGGCGTTCGAGGGGCAACGCCAGGAGTCAGCTTAATTTCTCCTCCGCCGCACCATGACATATACTCCATCGAGGATTTGGCTCAGCTGATCCATGATTTGAAAAATGCAAACCGTGATGCCCGCATCAGCGTAAAACTTGTTTCCAAGGGCGGAGTTGGAACCATCGCTGCTGGTGTGGCTAAAGCTGTTGCCGATGTGATTGTAATCAGCGGTTACGATGGAGGAACGGGTGCCTCCCCGAAAACGAGTATTCAACATGCTGGATTGCCATGGGAGCTTGGATTAGCAGAGGCGCACCAAACGCTTATGCTGAATGGTTTACGAGACCGGGTTGTACTTGAAACAGACGGAAAATTAATGACAGGTCTTGATGTTGTCATGGCAGCCCTCTTGGGGGCAGAGGAATATGCTTTTGCAACAGCACCTCTTGTTGTTCTTGGTTGTGTGATGATGCGTGTTTGTCATTTGGATACATGTCCTGTCGGAATCGCTACTCAAAACCCAGAGCTGCGTAGAAGGTTTACCGGAGAAGCTGATTCTATCGTTAACTTTATGCGTTTTGTTGCACAGGAAGTACGTGAGCTTATGGCTGAACTAGGTTTTAGAAGTGTGGAGGAAATGGTCGGTCGTACCGATGTACTAATGGTAAGTGAGCGGGGAAGAGCACATTGGAAAGCTAAGCATCTGGATTTAACTAGATTGCTTTATAAGCCTGAAGGAACGCGCACCTTTAAACGTCCGCAAAATCATAAAATTGATGAAACGCTTGATATAAAAAGAATCATTCCGGCTGTTCAACACACTTTAGAGCAGGGGGTACCCGTGGATGTCAGCTTCCCGATTACGAACGTAAATCGCGTGACTGGAACGATGGTTGGCAGTGAACTAACTAAACGCTATGGTGAAAATGGTCTTCCGGAGGATACCATTACACTAAGATTTACCGGTTCTGCCGGGCAAAGCTTTGGTGCCTTTATACCGAAAGGGCAGACGTTATTTCTTACAGGGGATGCAAACGATTATGTTGGAAAAGGTCTGTCTGGAGGAAAAATCATCGTTAAAGCAGATGAACACACAAAGATTGCTTCAGGAGAAAATGTGATTGCTGGAAATGTCGCCTTCATCGGGGCAACAAGCGGCGAAGCTTATATTAACGGACGTGCAGGGGAACGTTTTGCCGTCCGTAACAGCGGTGCAAATGTGGTGGTTGAAGGAATTGGCGACCATGGCTGTGAGTATATGACTGGAGGCCGTGTGGTGATATTAGGGGATGTTGGCAAAAACTTTGCAGCCGGAATGTCCGGCGGTATTGCCTACGTTTTAACGGAAGACAAGGATGCATTTAAAGCTTTATGTAATCAAGAATTGATTGAATTTGAATCGGTAGCAACTGTTGCTGATCAGGAAGAGCTTAAAAGGTTAATTGAAAACCATTTCCGTTATACCCAAAGTGTGAAGGCAAGCTGTGTTCTAGAAAACTGGAAAGAATGTGTAAGAAAATTTGCCAAAGTCATTCCGAAGGATTATAAACGGATGATTTCTTTGATTGAGGAGCAAAAGCTAGCAGGTCTGCCGGAAGAAAAAGCCGTTATGCGTGCCTTCTTAGAAAATTCCTCCATAAAACCAGAATTATCAAAACAGAAGGAACCAGGAATTCGCTAGGTGGGGGAGAGAGAAGATGGGGAAAACAACCGGATTTATGGAATACTCCCGTGTAAAAGTGGGAGAAAGGCACCCGCTGACACGCTTGAAGGATTGGAAAGAGTGTACTGCTCCTTTTTCTGCTGAAAAGTTAAGCATACAGGGAGCTCGGTGCATGGATTGCGCCACCCCTTTCTGCCATACCGGGATGGAGATTCAAGGTGCCGTTTCAGGCTGTCCAATCCACAATCTGATACCAGAGTGGAATGACCTCGTCTATCGAGGTCGGTGGAAAGAAGCACTCGAAAGGCTGCTGAAGACTAATAACTTTCCTGAGTTTACAGGAAGGGTTTGTCCTGCACCGTGTGAAGGTTCATGTACGTTGGCGATTTCGGATCCTGCAGTAACGATTAAAAATATCGAACAAGCGATTATTGATAAAGGATTTGAAAATGGATGGATCACACCGAGGATCCCGGCCACGGTGACTGGAAAGAAAGTGGCCATTATTGGTTCCGGTCCTGCAGGTTTATCGGCTGCTGATCAGCTGAACCAAGCAGGACATTCAGTAACCATTTTTGAGCGTGCCGACCGTCCTGGCGGTTTGCTGATGTATGGAATTCCGAATATGAAGCTTGAAAAAGAAGTAGTTGAACGCAGGATACGTTTGTTGAAGCAGGAAGGCATTAATTTTGTAACGAATACGGAAGTTGGCAAGGATATCACACCTACAGAACTCCAAGCACAGTTCGATGCTGTAATCCTTTGTACAGGTGCGCAAAAGCATCGAGATTTAGGGATTGAAGGTAGTGAAGCGAAAGGGATTCACCTTGCAATGGATTATTTAACGTTAGCTACGAAAAGTCTATTGGATTCGAATTTTGAGGATGACCAATTTATTAATGTAGAAGGCAAAGATGTCATTGTGATTGGCGGTGGCGATACAGGTGCAGACTGTGTGGCAACGGCTCTTCGTCAGAAATGCCGCAGTATTGTTCAATTTGGGAAGCATCCACAATTACCTGCTGGACGTACTTCTGATAACTTATGGCCAGCATATCCAAATGTTTTTACCAAGGATTATGCATATAGAGAAGCAGAGGCAATATTCTGGGAAGACCCTCGTCAATATTGTATTCAAACGAAGAAAATTGTGGCCGATGAGAATGGTACCGTGAAAGAACTTCACACCATCCAAATGGAGAAGCATAAGGATGAGGCAGGGCGTTATTTTTTCAAAGAAATTCCTGGTACAGAAAAAGTATGGCCCGCTCAGTTCGTGTTTGTTGCCATTGGCTTTGAGGGAACAGAGCAGCCACTGTTAACCCAATTTGGTGTCGAAACTGTTGATCATAAGATAAAAGCTGCATATGGTGATTTCAAAACCAATGTCGAAGGAGTGTTTGCTGCCGGTGATGCCAGAAGGGGTCAAAGCCTCATCGTATGGGCAATAAACGAAGGCAGGGAAGTCGCACGGGAAGTTCACACATACTTGCTGGGGTGAAAAAAACTCATTTTAACTTAACCTGCTAAATTTATAAATTATTGAACTAAACCGCACAGTATTGATTACTAGTGCGTTTAGTTTTACTTGAATGTTCTTAATTAAGAACTTATAATTAGTATGAGTTGATTAAAAATGAAGGCGGGGTGTTTTCTTGAAACGCAGGGAAGTTGTGATTTATGCAAAAACATATGATGTATTGAACGATGAAGGAAATTTGGTTCAAGTCGGTGAAATACATATTCTTAATAAGAAACAAACTTTTTCGAATGATAAGGGTGTTTCAAACGGTCACAGTATTGCTCAGCTAGAGGTACCATTTGATGTAGCTCAAAAGGTTATTGGGCAAGTACCAGCAATCTGTGATATTGAATATGAAATTACGGTCGTAAATAAAGTGCTTGTACTGCTTCCAAGAAGTGTTCAAGTAATGAAAGAGATTGAAAGTTTAATAATATTTGAAGAAACCGGCCATATGAGTGCGTTCTCATAACCTGAAATAAGAAGTTTTACCCTAATAAAAGCCGTTCTCTAAAACAAGAAAAAAGAGAGAATGGTTTTTTATTTTGTAAAAAAAACGAATTTTTTGAAAATAGATTGACTACATCAATCGAAACGTGTTATAAACACAGTAAGAATTTTAGCGCATTAAAGTATATAATATACAAATAATATTAAAATAAGAAAATCAGGAGGAATTACTTTCATGGAACAAAGTAGTAAAATTTTAGACTGCACCATTCGAGACGGAGGCTTAGTTAACAATTGGGATTTCAGTGTCGAATTTGTTCAAGACTTATATAATAGCTTAAGCGCAGCGGGTGTTGAATATATGGAGATAGGATACAAAAACTCCCCAAAACTACTCAATGCCACAGAACCAAATCCATGGAGATTTTTAGATGATAACTTCCTGAAAGAAATTTTCCCTGAGAAAAAATTCACGAAGTTTTCTGCTTTAGTAGATATTGGACGTGTAGATCCAAATGATATCCTGCCTCGAGAGCAAAGTGTTTTAGATATGATTCGCGTGGCATGTTATATCCGCGAAGTAGATAAAGGGTTAGAACTTGTTCAAATGTTTCATGATTTGGGCTATGAAACTTCCCTTAATATTATGGCTTTATCCAGTGTACCTGAAAAACAGCTTACAAAAGCATTTGAAATGGTGAAGGAAAGTCCGGTGGATGTAGTATATATTGTCGATTCCTTCGGAAGCTTAGATCCAACGGATATTGCGCACCAAGTTCAAAAGTTTAAAGAATTGATTCCTAACAAACAGCTTGGGATCCATACACATAACAACATGCAGTTAGCATTTGCCAATACATTAACCGCGATGCAAAACGGGGTTACCTACCTTGATTCATCTGTATATGGCATGGGTCGTGCTGCAGGTAACTGTAATACAGAACTTCTCGTTAGTTACATACAAAAACCAAGCTATGAACTTAAGCCAGTCCTTGGAATGATTGAAAAGCATATGTTAGAAATGCGCCAAAAGTGGGAGTGGGGCTATATCATTCCTTATATGATTTCCGGTGTACTCAATGAACATCCACGTGTTGCCATGGCTTACCGTGATAGCGCGGACCGTGATAAATTCGTCAATTTTTATGATAAAGTAACATCACCAGAATCCAATATTGCTCCAGCAAACAAATAAAGTAGACTAATCAAGTACATCTCTGAATTGAGGTGTACTTTTTGTTGTTCATATGAACTTTTTAATAATATTTTCCTTTATGGGAAAAATAAATCAAATTGGATATTCCAGTAAAAATATCAGATTCTTGTTATGTTGTCTCGTATAAAAGCGACAAAGTAGTTCAGTAAGAGATGGGGTTAATTGGTGAATTTATGAATAATTATTCGAATGATAATACAGCTAGACGCTATATTGCTGATGTTAGCATGTTTGGTACATCCCAAATTCATTTAAGGAATCCATATATCATTGCCTGGTGGTCAGTAGCATTTCCTGGTTTGGGACATTTGCTTTTGGCAAAATATCATAGGGGATATATATTGATTATTTGGGAAGTTATTGTAAATGTTAATTCTCATCTTAACCAGGCAATGGTATTCTCCTTCCAGGGAAATATCCATTTAGCTAAGGATATATTAGATACAAGATGGCTGCTAATGTATATCCCAGTTTATTTGTTTGGAATATGGGATAGTTATCGATCGACAGTTGACTTGAATGCTATTTATATTTTAGCCGATCATGAAGGTCATCGTTATAACACATTCAGTATGGGACCATTTGGAATGAACTACTTAGACAAAAGAAAACCATTTTTAGCTATATTATGGTCACTATTTGCCCCGGGTCTTGGGCAGCTCTATCTGCATAGAACGATCACTGCCTTTTTTCTAATATTTTGTTGTATAGTCTTCTGTTATTTTTCACATTTTTTTGAAGCGGTTTCTCTTTTGTTTTTAGGGAAAATCCAAGAATCTATTTCAGTTTTAAATGCTCAATGGCTGCTATTCTTACCATCCATCTATGGATTTGCGGCATATGATTCTTATATAAATACAGTCGAAAATAATAAACTTTTTAAGAAGGAACAAATGAAATTTCTAATGGAAAACTATCAACACCCAAGCTTTTCAATTTTAAAGGGACGAAAAGTGAAGTGATATGTATGCAGTTGTTTGCTACCTTTGAAAGTAATAATTATTTGGAAATCGCTATTGTCACACTTGAGAAAAAAGGAATAAATAAAGAATCAATATTTGCTATTCCCCTTGATAATCGAACACAGGACCTCAAGCTGTTTGATACTCTACATCGCGCCGATGGCACCACATTGATTGACATAGGGATGGCACTTGCAACAGCTTTCTCTGTTATTGGTGCGAGTATCGGGTTCAAACTATCATGGGGTCCAATATATTGGGGATTAATTGGTGCAATAATTGGTTTTTTTGTGGGTGTCGGTATTAGACTTATTATTGAAAAGGTCATAAAAAAAAATAAAAGACTCCTAAAAGGTAAATATTCAGAAATTATCTTAATTGTTGACTGTGAAGAATGGCAAGTTGAACTAGTAGAAAATATTTTATGGAATCATTTTGCCTTAGGGGTGGCAAAGGTTAGCAGTAAATAAAGGTTCTTGGACAAGGAGAAGGGTTCTTTGTCCACTGTCTTACCGCACGGTGAATTTTTCACTGTGCGGATTTTTTTAGCGCAATTTCAGACTTCTGTGAGGAGCGTATTGGATCGTTTTTAGTTTGTTACTATTCTAATAAAATTTCAATTACCAACCATATCGCAACTAGTTTATAATAAAGGATGTCCTAAATGGTTAGTATTCTTAAGACTCTATGAAATGAAGCAGGTGAGTACAATCGACATCATTGAAACACGGGTGAGAGGTTTCATAGCTGATATACAGCACCCTAAACAGAAAAAGAAAATTAATAGTAACGATTTAGAATTCCAGTTACGGAAGCTTACGGATGATTATTTCGATATGGACGGTTATACATTATTTTACCGTGCCATCGAAACCTTGACAGCTGAAGGACAACTAATTCCTATACAAAATAATCAATATAATGGCAGAAATCCAGCGCTCCCCTTATATTACTGGGTGAATATAAAAGATCAGTCAGCCAAATGGGATCGCCTCGCGATGATGAAACTAAGTGACCAGTTTGATTTTTCTTTTTATGAACGGCATCCCGAATGGCAAACGATAGAGGAATGGAAACACATTCAGCATGTCTATACCTTTCTCCAATCGAGTCAGGAACGGGAAGTTGTCTCAGTAGAAGAAAGAAGTTTAGAGCTCTTTGGCCATGAAAAATTCTTGCTCGACGCTGATAGCTTTCCTGAGGGAAAAGGTTTTTTAACAAGGATTGGAGTAACAGAAGACCAGCTTAAAATGGTGAACTACGGAGAGCCCTTTGTATTTTGGATGAAACAAGGGAAAGAAATGAAAGATATTCAGAGAGTACTAATTGTTGAGAATCTATCTTTCTTTCATACTTCTATTAAGTTATTGGAAGCAAACCGACTGGATTATGAACCTGAACTGATTATTTATGGTGAAGGTACGAAAATTGAACGAAGCTTTTCCTTTTTCATTCGAATGTTTCCGCCGAACAACTATCTTTTCTATTATGCAGGTGATCTGGATGCTGCCGGATACGGTATCATTAGCAGGCTGATCGGAAAATACCCGGATTGCTGTATTCAGCCTGCCTTGAAAATTTATCGTAAAATGTTCGAATGTCTGGATAAAAGAAACAATCAAAAACAAGGCCAAACACAAAATCACAACTACCGCGATGCTTTCTTTCAATGGTTTACCGAAGAGGAGCAAAAGGTATTAAAGCAATTATGGCAGGAAAACAAACGGATCCCGCAAGAAGTTTTAACAATTGAAACATGGAGGAGATGGCAGTGAACGAATCATGGGAAGGATTCGGCAAGCGTGTGCAAAGACTAAATCCACTGTTTGAGCTTGGGAGGGGAATGGAAGTAGGGGAATTGAAACCCCATATACAAACCATTCTCATGCACGTGCTTCTTACTATCTTTTACCGAGAATTAAATGATGATGATCATCGGCGAAAAGCAGATATCAGGTATATGGTAGAAGACTCTATAAAACAAATGAAGCTTTTAGCAGATGAGAAACAGGTGGAACGGATTACCAGCGGGCTCCTGTATCAAGGTAAAGAAGAATATAGTAAACCGTTTGAAGCTCTATATTATGATGAAATAAGACAATCCTGGGAGACGCAGACATTTAGATATGTCACGATGGATGAATTATACACAAATTTAGAGATGGGCGGAACGATTGTTTATAAACTGACGGATGTCGCTCAGGAAATGATTTTTATCAGCAGAGAAATGGCGGAGGAATTCTCCATTACGATTGAACAGCTCTATAGTATGCAGCTGATTAAGAATGGTAATTTTAGAAAAGCTACTCGTAACCTCGATCACCTCATTTCACGGGTAAACCGCTTAATGGCAAATGAATTCTCCTTCCAAAAGGAAATGATCAACAATCCCAAAATCTTATTGATTGAAGAAGAATGGCAAAGAGCAGACAATCGTGTTGAAATAGAAAAGCAATTTGAAGAAGAAAAAAATCACTTTCGGACCATATCGAGTATGATCGATAAGACAAAACGTAGAAATGAAGAAGATGATTATATCCAGAATGAATTAATTCTTCTTCAGGAGAAAATTGGCCATACCAGACAATTGCACGACCGTTTTGCCAAACTGGTCATTCAAAATATCTCCTATGAGATGAAATTAAAAGCGGAAAATCCTTCATTGTTTTGGGAAAACAGTCTGGTTTCATTTCGCGAGCATTTTTATGAAAATTGGTTCTTGAAGGAAGGGGTTCATGCTTTTACAGATTTAGAAAAAGTCCTTTCTCCTTTATTTTCGCCAAAGAATGAATTTATTTTGCCTCTCGATTGGATTTGGGGGGAGCAGGAATTCAATGAAAAACCATTATCTGAAACTATTATTGAGGATGAGACAGAGGATAGTATTACTCATCCGCGCGTGACGAACTGGGATTCGGTGATAAAAGCATGGAGTTATGTTTTTCAATTTTTGCAAACCAACGGTGAGTTTTCGTTAACAGATATAAAGCAACTACCGTTAGAAGTACAGGATTTGTGGTTTGAAGAATCTGAAACGATTGATTTGTGGATGATGTTCGATAAAAAGCCGTTAAAAATCCAAGTGCTTCAACGAAAGGAAGAAACCTTAAGTGATGAGAGAGAAATTCTCCTCTATAAACTAATGAAGGAGTATCCACAATTTGAAATGTTTGAAGGCTTTAAAATCTTCACGATGTTTGATCACCGAGCCGAGCCTTTCTTATGGTATCAAATGAAAATAACCCCTTTTAAAATATGTATTGAGGAGGAGAAGAGATGAACGCGGATAGTATCAAAAAAGCGTCAGCTGTCTACTTTACACTATTAAAAGATAAAGTCATCGACGAGAATAGTGAACATTTCCAGACTTATTTTGATCCAGAAGTGAGACAGACTGTTCTTTTATTAGCAGACGAATCCGGTACATATATCATTGAAGCGCCTAAACGTATCCATTTAGTTGTTCAGCCAACTGGTTCCGTCTTTGCTACGAATTTCACCCATTTGAAAGATAAACACAAGCAAGTGGAAACGAAAAAACATTTTCATCTAATTAGCATCATCATTATGTGTTTTTTAGCAGCCATCGATCGCAACCAGGCGGCAAAAATCCGTACAAAGCGGGAAGGGATTAGCTTCTACGCTTTAGAACGACAAATCAATGAATTAATCATTAAATGGGAAAGCATTCTTAAAAATCAACCGACCTTCGGGGAAGAAGAACGGATCGATATGAAGGAAGTGGTGACCACATGGAAGTACATGGAGGTCGATACGGACGATTTTGGATTAAAAAAAGGGAATAGACGGACGAGAATCGGATTAATTGCGGGTGCTATGCGATTATTAGAGACAGAGGGACTTATCGTCATTTTAGATCGGGACGATATTGCCAAGGTTATTCCTAGAAATGAGCTTTTTGAGCGGATTGAATACTTGTATCACGATTATGACCGTTATGAACTTTTTAAAAAGTTAATGACATCAGAGGAGGAGAAGCATGCCGAAAATCCATCGAATTAGAATTGTCGGCCTCAAGTATGATGGCATGCAAAAACAATATAAAGATACGACGTTTAATTTTCATAACGATGAAACATCAACAAATGGTCTGATTGCCATGATGAATGGCGGGGGAAAAGGTGTTTTCCTGCAGACCATTTTCCAAATTCTTAAACCAGGAACCTCTTGGGGTAAGCAAAACAATCGTTATTATCAGCAATTCTTCTTTAATAATAAAGAGCAGTTTATTCCCTATACCTTTCATGTACTCATTCAGTGGGAATTAGACGGAGCTGAACGCCGCCATCTGATAACGGGAGGAATGTTCTCAGCCGAACAGCGCATCTCCATGAGTGAAGAAAGTGGTAGTGAGAGTAACACATTGGAGCAGGAAGCAAAAATCCTCCCTAATATTACATTCTACACACGCGAATTTGAACGGAAGGAAGAGACAGCGCTAGAACATATTCCGCTCTATGAAAATGGTGAGGTTGCTGAAACTGAAAGCTTAAAAGACTATTTAAAATGGAATGGATATGACGTTTACCGAGATACGAAGAAGCACTATCGCATCCTTGATACGTATGGTATTAACCGTAAAGACTGGGATATTATGAAGGACATTAATAAGGATGAAGGCGGCGTTGGGAAATATTTCGAGGGAGCTGAGGATGATCATTCACTGTTCCAAAAACGAATCATCCCTACTGTAAGTCAAGTCTTACATCGAACCGAGCACCAAAAAAACGATCTTGTGGAGATATTTAAGAGTCAGGCAAGTATTGCAAAGGATCTGCCAGTACTTTTAAAAAGAGAGCAAGCGCATAAAGAGTTTTTAGAAGACATTGTCCCCTTTGAAGAGCACTTAGCTAGTGGGGTAGAACATAAAGAAATTGTTCAAGCAAGTATACAGACAGGAAGGCAGCTTCTTGGTGCGCTGGAGCATTTGAAGCAAACAGAAGAGGAACGTTTGCTTACTTTACAGAAAGACATAGAGAAACTAATTATTAAGCAGGCTGATTTACGTTATCAAAAGGATAATTTAGAGTTTGCAAAAGCTCACAGAGAGATCATGGATTGGGAAAAGAAGTTAGTACTAGAAAAGGAAAAACATGTTACCTTACAAGGGATTGTCATAGAGAAACAGGAAAGAAAAGAACAACTTGCCTTTCAAGCTTTATTAAAAGAATGGTATGAAAACGAACAGAGTATTGTTTCACTCTCACAGCAGATTGCGACGTTAGAGCAAAATAGCGGTTTAGAGCAAGTAAATCAAAGAATGGACGAAATTAAGCAATTAGCGAAATCTCAGTGGGCGGATGCTTTTTTATCGTTACAGGAAGGGATGAAACAGTATGCAGGATATCAAAAGTTCTTAACTAAAAAAGCAAAGGAACTGTCGCAGCAAGATAAACAAAAGACAAAAGACATTGCACAGCTTGGTACAGAAATTGATTTTCTATATACACAAATGCATAGCTTTGATTCTAAGGAAGCTGCACTCGTTCAAGAATTTGGTGATCGTTTAACCTATGACTTAAAGGGCTTAACCAATAGTTTCTTGAAACAAATTGACGAGAAAAAAGCAAGATTAGCAGAGCTCCATTTAAAGAATAAGGAATCTAACGAGAAGCAGAACAAGTTAGCAAATTCACATGGTACTCTCGTCCAATCGATTCAGTTTTCAGAAGCAAAATGTGAGGAATTAAACCTCGCAAATGAAAAGCAAAAAGAAAGAGAATCAAAACTTTTAGATAAGCTTCATGGTTTATTAGATGATGTGACAGTCCCGTTTACGCACTCGCTCTTATCGAAGTATAGCTTACAAATAGAAGAAGCACTGAGCAATAACCGCCAGCAAGCTGAACAAATGAAAAAAGAACTTTGGGAAACACAACTCGATCATTCCTTAAACGATGAGCCCTTCTGGATTGCTAATAAAGATGTGAAAGAGTTAAAGGAATGGATTGATGAGAAGACTGGTATTGATGTCTTTTATGGTACTCAATTTCTTCAGTCATTAAGTCCCGGAGAATTAGCGGATACCCTTATCACGCATCCACTCCTTCCATACGGTTTGGTCGTAAGCGGTCAGCAATGGCAAAAAATCAACCAGCAGGTTCTTTCAGGAAGAATGTTTAAAAGTCCTGTTCCAATTTTCTTGCGTGAAGAAATGAACAATGAACAGCACCACCCATCATTTGTCATCCTTAACGGAAACGAGAAGGAGCTTTTAACCGATAAAAATCAATTCACCAGTTGGAAAGTAAAGATTGCTAAACAAATAGAAGATAGGAAAGATACACTCTTTGAAATTGAAAAAACAGAAACATCCTTGCGTCGTATTTTAAAAGAAATCGATCGTTTTTCATCAAGTGATCTTTCTATTGATATCGAAAAAGAGATGATTCAGGAACAAAATGCTCTTCTTTCTCTGAAAACGAAACTACAAGAAATTAAGACACAGGAAGAGAAAGAAAGAGAATTCCAGCTTACTTTAAAAGAACAGCTGGAAAAGATACAAGGCAAAATAGAAAAGCTTACAAGAAATGTAAAAACTTTAGAGGGTTTTGACCTAGAAAAAATGCAGCACCAAGAAAATAAACGGGTGAAACTAGAAAAAGAGAAACAGAAGGAAGCATTAGATTCTAAGCAACAAGAAATAGGAAAAGAGCACCAACATACAGTTGAACTTCAAAACCAGTGGAATCAAACATACCTAGAATGGAAACTTACAACCGAACAAAATATTAAGGTAATTGCTTTCTTTATTGAAGAAGCCGTTTTTCCTGCTGAACAAAAAGGTGACCAAAGTGAAGAGGTCCCTCGATTATCACCACATTTATTACAAGAGATAAATGGAAGCATCGAAGAGCTAAAACAGCTGCAAAAATCAAAAGAAGAACAGGCGAGGGAATTACTTGTTCTTCAAGCAAGAAAGGAAACGGAGCAAAAGCAGCAAAAGAAATTAGAGAAAAAACTCCATACACATGATGAGGATTGGAAAAATGCGGCTGAACCTGAAGAACCAATCAGTATATTAGAAAACATGCTGCAAAATGCTCAAAAGGAAGCGAAGACAGCAGAAAAAGAAGAACGGGAACAAGGCACTGCAGTAACCGTTGCTGAAACAAGCTTAAAGCACGCAATCGAACAGCGTGATAAATTAGGAAAAAAGATAGAAAAGCATGAAAAACAGCCAGAAGCCTGGGAAGACCTGGACTTAGATATTAAAGAAATAGAAATAAAAGACCAAACGAAGGTCACGAAAGAGGAAGTAAAGAAAGCTGAGAAGGTTCAAAAAGAAACAGAAACGAATATTGCAGGCTTTGAAGGAGACTTATTAACTCTATCGGTTATCCTTAAAGAGGAAGCTGCTGTATTTACGAATGATGATGTTGAAAAAATTAAGAGTCAAGGGAAAGTATGTATCTTATCCTGGTGTGAAGAACATCAAGCCATTCAAGAAGAAGGCCAGGAAAAGCATGCGAAAATTGACCAATCATTGCGCAATTTAAAGCTCACCATTGAAGGAAAAGATTGGGAGATTCGTTTTAAAAATGAAGTATTAACCACACTAGACCATTTGGATACAAGGCATTATACACATATCCAGAGCATTGTTAAGAATATGAAGCGTTTTTCACAGAGTGGTTTGGAACAATTAGAGCGCGATAAGGAAAGAGCAGAAAAGGCTCAAAACTTCTGGGCAAGCCGTGCCAGCATGAAAGTGATGAGCATATCAGAGGCGATTCGTTCGATGGTGGCAAAGATGAAGCTGAAGAATGAACGAGGATCATTTCCGCTTGTTCAGCTAAGAGAGGATATCTTACCTAAAAAGCCTGAAGATATCGAACCACTGCTAAAACAGCATTTTGTTGCTGCGATTAACAAAATTACAAAACAATTTGATTTAATTGATGAACAAAATCGGGCATTGGACGAAGAAATAAAACAACTGATTAGTGATGAGCAAATATTATTTGTCTCACTAAGAAATCGTTATCCTGAGCTTTTGGTCTACAACATGCGAACGGATAATGCTTTTATGTACGGAAAGCCGCAAAGAGAGCATTATTCCACTTGGCAGACCATTAATCAAGGTTCTAAAACGAAATCGGATGGCAGTGGAGGTCAAAAACTGTCTGCCCGAATGGTCATGATGATGATGTTATTATCGGTTAAAAGCGAAACCGATCAAAGCTGGGTTCCGTTGGTCTGTGATAATCCATTTGGACAGGCTGCTTCAGCACATGTCCTTGACCCGATTTTCGCTGTGGCCGAAAAACTGAAGTTCCAATTCATCGTCGTCACTCCGCCTGAGCTGGTAAAAACAGAAATCAGCCAAAGATTCGAAGCCTATTATAAATTGGATTTCATTCGTGAAAAAGGAAAAGAAATAGTCTCCGACACGATTGTTCCAGCATTTCGGATTTATCAGGGAGAGGAAGTTACTCAGGTAAGGTAACCAAAATTGTAATATGAGAATTAACGTAAAAATCCCACTTTTCCGTATGGAAAGTGGGATTTTTAATTTACTTGAGCCACCCATATAAGCTAAGAAGCATTATGTATAATAAACTGAATGATAGTTTGTAAGTTTTTTATGAATATAATATTAAAAAAAACAGGAGAGAATGACTATTTAAAGTCAATGAATTTGCCTTGCTAGAAAAACTTATGAGGTGTAATTTTAATTTTTATTCCTATCTATATTGAAAGGCCTATTATAAATGAACCACCTATCGGACTACATACTATTTTTCTATTTACAATCTTCATAATATTTTAACAAATCCTAGTTATAATCTAAGTCGTGGTAAAAATATGTAATCTGAGAGGGGAAAAGTTATGACAAATTTGGAAGATATGATTAGGAAGTTTAACGAACAAAACTTTAAGAAAAATTTAGACCGCCGCGGCTTTCTTCACGGAGCCGGCAAGATCGCAGGTTTGTCCCTAGGGCTGACCATTGCTCAATCATTGGGAGGATTTAAAGTAGAGGCGGCTCCTAATTTCACAGAATATCCTTTCACTCTTGGTGTTGCTTCAGGAGATCCGCTGTCAGACAGTGTCGTATTATGGACAAGGTTAGCTCCAGATCCGTTAAACGGTGGAGGAATGCCAGCTCATGTCGTTCCCGTTAATTGGGAGCTGTCCACAGACGAAAACTTCCGAAACGTAATCAAACGAGGTACGGAACATGCTTCTCCTAATCTCGCACATTCAGTCCATGTAGAAGTGAGCGGCCTGAAGGCTAATAGTGTTTATTTTTACCGTTTCAAGACTGGTAATGAAATAAGTCCTGTTGGAAAAACAAAAACCTTACCGGCAGCAGGTGCCAGCGTAGCAAGCATGACATTTGCATTCGCTTCCTGTCAGCAGTATGAACACGGCTATTTTACTGCGTACAAGCATTTGGCGAAAGAGGATCTTGATCTTGTATTCCACCTTGGCGATTACATATATGAATACGGTACGAACGAGTATCTTTCACCAACGGGCAATGTCCGTGCCCATAAAGGCGACGAAATTATCACGATTGAAGATTATCGCAATCGCCATGCCCAATATCGTTCTGATGAACACCTCAAAGCTGCTCACGCTGCATTCCCGTGGGTGGTTACATGGGATGACCATGAAGTGGAAAACAACTACGCAAATGTCATTCCAGAAAAAGACCAGTCTGTAGAAGAATTTATCAAACGCCGTGCTGCTGCTTACCAAGCTTATTACGAGCATATGCCGCTCCGAAGGTCGTCATTGCCTCACGATGGCGGCATGCAATTATACCGGGATTTTACATATGGTGGTTTGGCGAATTTCTATGTCCTTGATACGCGCCAGTACCGTGATGACCAGGCGAATGGTGATGGATCAAAAGCTCATACACCAGAATCCTTGGATCCAAAACGCACTCTTCTTGGGACAGAGCAAGAAAAATGGCTGCTTGATAATTTAGGAAACTCTAAATCTCATTGGAACGTCCTTGCCCAGCAGATTT
The DNA here is from genome assembly GCF_036962345.1 of Neobacillus vireti. Classification (GTDB taxonomy): domain Bacteria; phylum Bacillota; class Bacilli; order Bacillales; family Cytobacillaceae; genus Neobacillus; species Neobacillus vireti_A. Next base: position 188,975 of record NZ_JBALNB010000009.1, on the reverse strand, counting down.
TCTTTGCTCAGCGTAAATCTGGAAGCATCACTGCACCAAAATTCAGTATGGATTCATGGGATGGCTATCCGGCAGCACGCCAGCGCATTACGGATTTCGTTGCTGGCAAAAACATAAACAATGTTATCGTTCTTACTGGAGATGTCCATGCAAGTTGGGCTTCAAACCTAACGACAGATCACAATAATCTAGAGGCTCCAATTTTTGGAGCAGAATTTGTTGGAACATCGATTACATCGGGTGGAAATGGCTCAGATTGGCGGGCAGATACGGCTAAATCTTTAGAGGATAACCCGCACATCAAATTTTTTAATAATTACCGCGGTTACGTTCGCTGCCGGGTCACTCCTGAACAATGGCGTGCAGATTACCGTGTAGTCCCATTTGTAACTGAGCAGGGAGCAGATATTTCAACAAGAGCGTCATTTGTTTTTGAGAAAGACCAGCAAGGGCTTAAAGAAATTGCGGCAACTACAGTACCAATGGGTGTTCAAATGTCTAAAGAAGTGGAAGAAGACCGCCACCGTGCCCACTCCCGTGCGCACGAAAAGCAAATGGAGAAAAAGCGCAAACGCGAGGCTGTTACGAATTAAATTTAGTGGAAAGCGAAAACACCTGCACTTTCCACTGTTAATAATTATTTACAAAAACAAATCACAAGAAGAAAAATTAAAGGTTCACGCATTCTTTGTTTTTATGCTTCTAATCTATGCCCCAATCGCTATATCGCAGGAATGGTTGATCCAATAATCCTTTCTGACATGCCAACTTTGGGTCACAATATGTAAATATAAAAATCTCACCGTCAAAATTGAAGGTGAGATTTTTATATTGAAATATCACTTACTCTACATATTAATGGTTCTTTTGGAAATAATTATCAAGACCATGATACGTAAGGGGAGAATTCAATTTGAGTGATTTATTATTTGCCCGTTCCTTATTTGGAACGACAATGGCCTTTCATATAATTTTTGCCACGATAGGCGTCGGTTTGCCGCTCATGATTTTGGCTGCAGAGCTTCTCTATCAAAAAACAAAAGATCAAGATTATGTAGTAATGGCGAAACGTTGGACTAAAGCATTTGCAGTTTTACTTGGTGTTGGGATTCCCACCGGTACGATAGCGGGTACGCAATTATCGTTACTTTGGCCTGGTTTTATGGAAGTGATAGGTAGAGTAATGCCTCTTCCTTTCCAAATCGAAATCTATGCTTTTTTTATTGAGGCATTGTTTATGTCGATCTACGTCTATGCAGCAGAAAGAATAGCTCCTTGGATGCGAATCGTTAGTTTAGTTCTGGTGGCAATTGGGGCACTGTCCTCTGCCGTCTTAATTACCAATGTCCATGCCTTCCAAGGTACACCAGCTGGGTTCCGTTATGAAGATGGGAAATTCCTCGATATTGACCCTTGGGCTGCTTTTTTTAACCCAAGCTTCTTTGTTACAGCCGGACATGTGGCATTGTCTGCCTATGTAGTAGGAGCTTTTGTTGTCGCGTCTGTTGCGTCTTTTAAAATGATGAAAAATAAAATCGGATCGAGAGTATATCTGTTTCATCAAAAAGCACTGGTTCTAAGTCTTGTAGTGGGGGGGATTTTTGCTTTTCTAACCGCTTTAAATGGACATGAATCTGCTCAATACCTGCATAAATACCAGCCGGAAAAATTAGCAGCAGCCGAAGGGTTATTTGAAACACAATCCCATGCACCCTTAGCCATAGGTGGTTTTACCGACCCAAAAACGAAAGAAATAAAAGGAGCTATCGAGATACCTTGGGCGCTGAGTTTTCTCGCCGGGAACAGTTTTGATACAGTGGTTGTCGGTTTAAACGATTATCCGGAAGAGCTATGGCCGCCATTATTCATTCATACTCTTTTTAATGGAATGGTGTTCATCGGCTCCGCCCTGATTATGGTTCCTTTACTCATTTTCGTCTGGAGAAAGGTCTTTAAAAAAGCACATTACCCGAAGGTCATTCTTTGGGGGCTTGTAACAACCGGTCCGCTGGCAGTGATCGCCATTGAATGTGGATGGATTTTTGCCTGCACAGGCCGTCAGCCATGGGTAATCTACCATATCTTATCGACGGCAGAGTCTGCAACAACGGCAACCAACTTAGGTCCACTTTTTGTATCGTTTATTATTGTCTACATAATCTTAGGGCTTTCTGTCGTGCTTGTATTACTCTACTTCTTTAGAAAAAACACAGAATTAGATGATATCGAGCGTGCAGAGAAAAAAAGCATCCCATTATTTAGTTCAAATTCATAGGAGGAGAAACATATGGCTGATGCTCTTATTGCAATTACCGTGCTGTGGGGGTTCGTGTTCATCTACGCTGTCATGGCCACAATGGATTTTGGAGCCGGCTTTTGGTCAATGGTTTACATCAACCGGGAAAAAACGAAAGCAACGAACATTGCCAATCGCTATTTATCACCTACTTGGGAAGTAACAAATACCTTTATTGTTGCGTTGGTGGTTGCTGTTTACAGCCTTTTTCCAAGTGCGGCCAATATTCTGGGGACCATACTACTGATTCCCGGCAGTTTGATCCTTCTATTACTGGCATTACGGAGTGCATTTTTAGTTTTTTCAAACATTGCGACGGAATATAAAAAGCCGTTAACCTACATTTCTGGTATTGCAGGAATCATTATTCCCGGCTTGTTAATTAGTGTATTGCCGATTACACATGGTCACTATGTTGATATTGTAGATGGCAATGCGAATTTAAATCTTAGTAAGCTCTTTTCGAGCCCCAATGAGTATGCCTTCATCGGGTTTGCGATCACGAGTACACTTTTTCTCTCTTCATTATTATTAGCAGATTATTCAAAGGCTTCAAATGAAATGGAAGCTTACCGAGTGTACCTTCGGGATGGAAAAATTCTTGGTCCGATATCATTAATTATGGCATTGCTAATTGTGATTACCTTAAAAAGTGAGGCTGGTTGGTTATACAATAAAATGATGGAGGATCTTCCGTTACTATTGATCTCGGTCGGCTTCTTTTTAATTATTGGATACGGGTTATATGCGCCAAATCCTTTTCAAAAAGGGGAACGAGGCATGCCAAGACTCGCTGTTGTTGCCGTTACCTTTCAGTATCTGATAGCAAGCTATGTCTATGGAAAGGCCCATTTGCCGTATATCATCTATCCAAATGTTACAATTGAGTCGGCATTTACAGACCCTAACTCCTTTAGGGCGGTGTTTATCACCTATATCGTAGGATTTGCAATCCTCTTCCCTGGCTTTATTTACTTTTGGAGTTTATTTATGAATGATAAGCGATATTTGAGGCAAAAGGGGAACCAGTGAAAACATAAAAAAATCTCACCTATAGGTGGGATTTTTTTGGACATGATGTGCAGAATTAGTAGATGATAATGGAGATTAGAACATGTTTCCTTTTTAAAAGGTTGTTTTAAATGGTACCTATTCACGTATAATACTCTCCTGTTTCTTCCAAATCATTAATCGGTACGATTTGTCTCTCACTATGAATTCCTCGTTCGGATACAATCGCTTTATTTGATATATCATCTATGCTCTCAATCCAAATAGGAATTCCATGATAATGTACTGCTATTTCTTGGTCGGAAGTAAGGATTTTTTTGGCACGATCTAGATTCATATGAACACCTCAACATTATGTTTTCCGAACATCAAATTTATATTCTTAAGAAGTATTACGGTTTTGGTTCGTTTATCGTTCAATGGTATTCCATTAGTTGGCTTCGGATTCTATTCTTCGGATTTCGTGCGGCTGCATTAGGCTCCAATCAATTGAGTTGCTTGAATAGCTAATAAGTTGTTAGAATTTGATATAACCATTAAGTGCAGGGATTTAAAGGTTCGTAATGGCAATGTAATTCTAACTTTCGGCACTACAGCTGCAGTTAAGTTAAACTCTGGGGATATTGTAATCGGGAAATTTGATGGTTTGGTGAAGTATCCTTTTCCAATACGAATTTAAAAAAATGTCAGGAGTTGGTTTGAATGCCTATTATTCATGTGCAAATGATGGAAGGAAGAACAAAAGAAAAAGTGGCAGAATTAATTCGTAATGTTACGAACACCGTATCCGAAACACTAGATTCACCGAAGGAGAATATAAGAGTCCTCGTAACCGAGATTCCAAAAACCCATTGGGGAAAAGCTGGGGAGCCTGTAGAAAAATAGGTATATGACTAAGCATGGCAGTAGATACCACCATCCTATGATTCATTCCTTCCTACAAGGTTGAATGTTTATAAATAAATGTGCGTTAAAAAACAATAATTCATAGACTATTCACGCAATTTTGTATTAAAATGAACTTTATATATTTAGTTTTATTAAAAATATTGGTAAATCTCCCAACGAGGGAAATAAAACTTTTAGGATAAACTGGAGGCAGCTATGAACTTTGTTAGTACACGCGGAAATGTAAGTAGAATTGGTTTTATTGATACAGTCTTAATGGGATTAGCAAATGATGGAGGATTATTAGTACCTGAGAGAATCCCGCAAATTCCAGCAGAAAAGTTAGAAGAAATGTCTACATTAACTTATCAAGAATTAGCATACGAAATCTTTTCTTACTATGTTGATGGGGAGATCCCAGGCGATGAGTTGAAAGTATTAATCGAGAAAAGCTATGCTACATTTCGACACCCAGAGGTAACACCCGTTCAAAAGCTGAAGGATAACATGTATGTTCTAGAACTTTTCCATGGGCCAACCTTTGCTTTTAAAGATATTGCACTGCAATTCTTAGGAAATTTATATTCTTATGTATCCAAGAAGACAGGAGAGTCTATTCATATTCTTGGCGCTACTTCAGGGGATACAGGGGCATCAGCGATTGAAGGTGTAAGAGGAAAAGAAGGCATTCGCATTTGTATATTGCACCCCCATGGCAAAGTAAGTAAGGTACAAGAATTACAAATGACCACTGTGGATGATGAAAGTGTTTTGAACTTAGCGATTACAGGAACGTTTGATGATGGTCAAAGAATCATCAAGGAATTGTTCGCGGATGTGGATTTTAAAAACAAATACCATATGCGTGCGATCAATTCTATAAATTTTGTTCGTATCATGGCACAAACGGTTTATTATTTCTATGCCTATTTCCAAGTGAAAAAAGAGATTAACGCAGAGAATATTAACTTTAGTGTGCCAACAGGGAATTTTGGAGATATCTTTGCTGGATATCTTGCAAAGAAAATGGGCTTACCGGTGGGGAAACTCATCGTTGCTACAAACGAGAATAATATTTTAGAGGGCTTTATCCATGATGGATTGTACAAGCCTGGTGAATTCCGCAGCACCTATAGCCCTTCCATGGACATCCAAGTAGCCAGCAATTTTGAGCGCTATCTCTATTACTTGCTTGGAGAGAATCCAAAGGCTGTTTCGGTTTTGATGGAAAAATTCAATTCAGAAGGCAATATTGTCGTAAGTGAAGAACTGCTTAAACAGGTGAAAGAAGATTTTGCTGCATATGGTGTAAAAGGGGAAGAATGCTTGGAAACAATCAGTAAGTATCATGCTGAAACAAGTTATTTATTAGACCCACACACTGCATGTGGGGTTGCTGCATACGAGAAGTGCAGTCCACTAAGTGAGGTTTGCGTCACACTAGCCACTGCTCATCCGGCAAAATTTAATGAATCAATCGAACGTTGTAATATCCAACAGACATTCCCTGAACAAATTAATCAATTGTTTAATAAGCCACAGTATCTAGAGGTTGTGGAAGCTGATAAAGCGGAAGTTGTTACTCATTTAGAAAAGCTTTTTAGCTTATCCGCAAAATAAAAACACAAAATTAGGTTCTTGTTAACTTAAGAGGTATCTTCCTTCCTGGAAGGTGCCTTTTTTCATTTTTCGAGTATATCCATTTTTAATTATCAGTAAATAGGGTAAAACAATAAGAAAATCATTTTTTGGAGGTTGACTATTTATCATGGGTGAATTTCCAAATGAAATATTTCCGCTGCCAAAGGAATTTTTTGAACAGCCAACCCTAGAACTGGCAAAGGCATTGCTTGGGTGCCTTCTGGTAAAAAATACAAATCAGGGTATGGCTGCAGGATTTATTGTAGAAACAGAGGCATATATAGGTCCCGGGGATAGGGCTGCACACAGCTTTAACAACAAGAGGACAGCAAGAACAGAGGTCATGTTCCATCGTTCTGGCATTGCTTATACGTATCTCATGCATACCCACTGCCTTTTCAATATAGTCAGCGGCAGTGAAGAAAAACCTGAGGCCGTATTGGTCCGCGCCATAGAACCCCGGTATGGGATTGAGCTTATGAAAATCAGGAGAGGTATCGAAGATTTAAAAAATCTTACCAATGGCCCTGGGAAACTGACCAAATCATTGGGCATTACCATGGACGACTATGGCAGTTCACTTACACTTCCGCCATTATATATAGCTAAAGGATATTGTCCAGAAAGTATATCAGTCGGGAAAAGAATTGGAATCGACAACTCGGGTGAAGCCAAGGATTATCCATGGCGGTTCTGGGTTACCGATAATAGATTCGTATCAAGGCACCAAAAATTTGAATACAAAATCAATCCATCATCATTTTAAGCAGGCTCCTATGATTTACTTTTTTCTGGAAACTTAGGACCTGGCTGGATTTCAACCATATAACATTTTGTTATATCCTATGCATTTGTTGCAATATACCTCCTTTACTATCCATGTTATCGTAGTAACTAAGGATAACGTATACAGAGAGTTTTATATTAATCGATTAGCAGAAGAATCACATAGATAAATCGAAAGGAGAATTAAAAATGAAAGATGGATGGATGAAGTTATTTTGGATTTTCTGGACGTTTTTTAAAATTGGGCCGGTGACGTTCGGCGGAGGGTATGCCATGATTCCGCTCATCGAAAGAGAAGTCGTACATAAGAAGAAGTGGCTGAAAATCGAGGATGTGACGGATGTTTTTGCGCTGGCCGAGTCCATTCCAGGCGCCATTGCAATTAATTCTTCAACCTTTATCGGGTATAGAATTGGTGGAATTAGAGGAGCAGTTGCCGCATTATTAGGCATATTTTTACCAACTTTTTTCATCGTAGTTGTTCTTAGTATTGTTTTTCTTCAGATTCAAGGAAATCCCAAAATTGAGGCAGCATTTCAGGCCATTCGTGCATCCATTGTTGCTCTAATTGTTTATGCAGGGTATATGATTGGTAAATCCGCTATTATTGATAAAACCACTCTATGTATTTCCGTAGGAGCGATATTCATTTTATTATTTTTCCATTTACATCCTGTGTTACTAATCTTATTTGGGATATTCCTTGGAATCATGCTCGTTAAGGTCAAAAATCGTTTAGGTTATGATTCTCTTAAAAAGAAGAAATACACGTCACAAAATGAATTAGAATGGTATATGGGGGAAGGGATATAACATGATACTAATTGAGCTATTCTGGACTTTCTTAATGATCGGTTTTGTTTCATTTGGTGGCGGTTATGCAATGATCCCCATTATTGAACTAGAGGTATTTAAACATGGATGGATGACAACACAACAGTTTACAGATGTAATTGCAGTTGCCGGTATGTCACCTGGGCCTATTGCAACAAATAGTGCTATCTTTGTAGGTTACCAGGTTCAGGGTATGACAGGAGCCATTGCGGCTGGGTTAGGAATGGTGATTCCATCTTTGTTACTCGTCATTATTATTGGAATGTTTTTTAGTAGAATCAGTAAAAATAAATATGTTGAATCTGCTTTCTATGGATTACGTCCTATTATTACCGGGTTAATTGGATACGCAGCGATTAAATTTGCCATTAGTAATCATTTAGTAGATACTTTTAGCTGGCACTCTCTTAGTCTTTTGCTGATATTTTTATTTTCTCTTTTTGCTTTAATAAAACTTCGCTTACATCCTGCATTAGTGATTGTATTGTCTGGTATAGTGGGTGCTGCCATTTATTCATAAATAAAAAACATGAAACCGAATAAATGGTATCAGCCGCTTACTTCTGCGGCTTTAATATTTACCTTTGGAATAGTTGAAAATAGTAAAAGGATTCCTTCCGCATTAAATAAATTTTCTTGGTGAATATTCGGCGAGCCAGGCAGGTGTCGGTCCCCGCCTATTTGATTTAGGGTCACGTTCAATTCTCTCACGTCCCTTCTTCATCCAGTCTTGTAATGATTCTGGAAAATTGTTTTCTTCAAAGGGAAATACAGCAATATCGGTAATAGCAGGTGGAAAAGGACTTTTTCTAATATGATTTTTCACCTTTGCCATCACTTTCTCAAAATCCATTTCAGAACAAAATTCAAACCATTGCTGTATCGTTTCGTCCTTGAATATGCAGTGGGAATAAACCGATTCAATCATTGCTAAAAGTTTTACTACTTCTGCCTTGGTCATTGAGCTTCCTCCTGTAATGAGTTTTTCCCTTCCTCAATCAAACGTTCGATCTGATTGGACATCGATTCTCTCTCTGATTTTGTCTGCTATTTCTAGTTTTGTCCTGATAACCTTTTCGCAATACGATTTAAGAATAAATAAAAATTATTGGTACCAATAGGTAATTAAGACTAACAATCATTTCAAATATATTTGATGGAGTGCAGTGTTTATAAATGAGGGGGGACAGAATGGCAACTGATTCGATTGTTTCTAGGTCATTAGACGAAATTGCATTTTGGTCCAGGATCATGAAAGAACATTCTTTGTTTTTAAGTTTAGGTTTCACATATGAGCAGAAGCAATTGATTGAGGAAGCACGGCAGTTTATGGATTATTCGAAAGGATTGAGGAAAAGCTGTCTAGATTTTCAGTAAATTCGGACCCTCATCAAGTTCAGGCTTTTAATACCGAGGTTTATCAAGAGCTGCAGCAATCTATGGGTATAAAAAGGAAGATATTAGATTTAACACTTCGCTGTCAAATCAGGCACAACAATTTTCCTTTGTTGGTTGATCAATTAGCAGAGAAGCAGCTTATTTTGCAAATCGACTAAAAGAATTAAACGAAGGAATATTAGCCCCAACCCCGGATAAAGTCATTGAAGAAAATGTATTTTTTTTAAAAATTATGGCTGATCACGCAAAGTTTATTGGACACCTTTTAGATCCATCGGAAAGAAAATTAGTTGACCAGGCAAGAGAGTTTAGTCATGATTTTGACCAACTTCTTTTTCAAGCAGTAGATTTAGATTATATGCGACCACAATCTAAAACAAAACCAATTCTAGATCAATTTCTAAACCAGAATAGGGTTTCTGTTGCTTCTTTAAGGGACTTCAAGAAAACAACAAGAGATTTAATAGAAGCTTGTCGTATTAAGAGCAATATTCATCCTCTTTTAGCTGATCATACATTCAGAGAAGCGGAAAGGTTCCTGGAAATTATAGATATGTTTGAGGCAAACCTGAAAGGGGCATAAAATTTAATCAATGAAGCCGCGTATGCGACTTTTTATTTTATAATGAACTAAATAAATTATATTGTTGTATATTAATTATCATCTCCATTAATAATAAAAATGTTAAACAAAGGAGATGAATTGAATGAAAACAAAGGATGATTTCCTTACAGGAGCTAAAGTGACAAAAGATAATCAGGTTTATGGGACTCCTAATAGCAAAAGCAAGAACGGTACAGGTGATTCACCAAATGATAATTCTGGAAAGAATAAAAAGGGACTTGATCGTTAAGGCCGCAGCCAAGATAATTCTTGGCTGATTTTTTTACATCTAACTTTATTTTTTAAATAAATTTAAAATTGGAACGGGAAAACTGACGATTTGTAATGATCGCCAGTTTTACCATTAAACTATTACTGGAAAAACCTTCCAACAGTATCAGTAAAATCATTCCAAATACCATCTCTGTTTCGTCCATTTTGAATATCATTTGTATAGGTGTTCATTTGGTTATAGAAATCGTTATCGTATGAAACATAAACATTGTGAATTTTTTTATCAGCGGCTCTAACCTCATCAGCTATTCTTTGCTCAAGACGAGTGGATACTTCTTTATAGGTGGTATCGCCTGTTACATTATTACCATTCAGACCAGTGTTGGTATTGCCAGTATTTGTTCCCATTCCATTATTACCGGTGTTTGTGTTAGTTCCAGTTATACCATTAGTCCCAAAACCAGTGTTAGTTCCATTTAAACCTTCAGTCCGAGCAACCGTATTGTTTCCGGTTATGGAGCCAGTCCCTTTATTCATGTTTCTACCTGTAGTACCAGCATTTGTTTTGTTTCCGGTAATCCCGGTATTACCGGTATATTGGGTATATCCAGCATTATTGCCGTTTCCATTCCCGTTATACGAAGTATTGATCTGATTACCAGTTCCTGTGCCGGCGCGGTCTCCAGTAGTACCTTGGTTATTGTTTAATCGGACTGCCACGTATGCATCGTTGTTACGGATAATTACATGGGCTTGGTCAACTTCACCTATACGTTCTACATTGTTTGCGGCGCGAGTTGAAACTCTTAAATTTTGGTTCGAAACATTTCTTCCCGTAACACCATTGTTATCATTGTTTCTAACGTTGTTTCTAACATTGTTTACTCCAAAATGGCCACCGTTGTTATCACTGCCTGCATTATTATTATCTCCTGCACAACCAGTTAAACCGATAAGGGTTGAGGTTAAAACGAACGTAATCAAGCCTTTTTTCAAGTCATGTCAACTCCTAAAAAAATTATCTTACAGATATATCGTGGCTTATCTAAGTGGAAATATTCGAGTAGATGAGATGTTAAATAATAACTTTTAAAGAAAAATTGCCAAGTTTTTTCTCCAATATGAAAAGTGGACAAAGATCGCCTTTGGTAAAAAAAGTGTAATTGGGAAAAAATATTTTTATAAAAAAACTACAATCGGACCCCGCTTATGGGGCAATTTGACATAGGAATTTATTTTTTTACTATATTGTCATCTGATTATTAACATGTTACTATTAGTTGAAATTAAATTCCCTTTAAATCTGGTCCAGAGAGTCCAAAAAGGCGAAGGTAAAATTCATACATATAACTTCTATGTCTGAATACCCTTTTGTCCTTTGGATGAAAGGGTATTTATTTTTTAAACCATCTTTTAAATAAGTCCTGTGAGGCTTGAAAGGAGAATGACAATTGGATTATCGTAAAAAGACAGTAGTCGCATCAGTAGCAGGTTTAACATTAGAGGGAATGGATATTATGTTTATATCCTTTGCGATGTCGATGATTATAGCGGAATTTCATATTGATATGGCAGCGGGTGGACTTATTTCTTCTATTACGAATATAGGAATGCTTGCTGGGGGAGTTATTTTCGGTATTCTAGCAGATAAATTTGGGAGAGTTAGAATATTTACCTATACTATCCTGCTATTTGCAGTCGGGACAGCGTTAACCGGGCTGGCACAAAATATTGAACAAGTTTATCTATTTCGATTTATTGCTGGTTTAGGAGCAGGAGGAGAATACGGGATAGGTATGGCACTTGTCGCAGAGGCATGGCCAAAAAATAAACAAGGACGAGCTTCTTCTTATGTTAGTGTTGGTGCGCAATATGGTGTAATCCTGGCAGCACTTCTTAGCGCGATGATCCTTCCTACATTGGGATGGAGAGGATTGTTCTTCATTGGATTGGCTCCGGTCATATTCGCCTTTATCGTGCGAAAGAAACTTGACGAATCACCGGTATGGTTAGCAACACAAAGGAATAAACAACATGTACAGAAACAAGGAAAGTTAAAGCAGCTGTTTGCAACACCTAGAATAACTGGAACAACGCTTGGTTTAGCAATCATGGCAACAGTTCAAATTGCAGGTTATAATGGTTTAATGATTTGGCTGCCATCTATGCTCCAACAATCACAAGGGTTATCAGTCTCAAGCTCAGCTCTTTGGACCATTAGTACTGCAGCAGGAATGATTGCTGGGATGTTAACTTTTGGACAATTTATCGATCGTTTAGGTATGAAACGCTCTTATGGAATTTTCTTGCTCGCTTCCGCGGTAGCAGTCTTTCTATACTCCTATGCGTCTGGCAGTGCAGGTCTTTTGATCGGCGGTGCGATCGTAGGATTCTTCTCGAACGGAATGTTTGCCGGTTATGGAGCATTAATTAGCAAGTATTACTCAGTAGAAATTCGCAGTACAGCAACAAACACAATCTTTAACTTTGGCAGGGCCTTAGGGGGATTATCTCCTATATTAGTTGGATATATCCTGCAACATGCAAATGTAACGGTAGCAATGGGATATCTTGCGGCGCTTTATTGTATCTCGTTCATAGCAATGATTAGTTTACAAAAAGGAAAAGGCAGTCAAGAAGATATCAGTCATCTATCTAAAGCAGTGTAAGGTTAGTATAAAAGCCATTCTCTCCAATTTAAAAAGGAGGGAATGGCTTTTTTATAAAATGCTCCTGATTCACCTTGGTATTGCTGATTATCGGAGATTTGTTTAAGCTTATGAGTCTTTATGAAGTTTCTTATTTAATAGTCTAAAAATCTTTAATGCTAATTGAATTTGAAGCATTTCCTCTGAATTCTTTAAATCAGAATTTAATATTTCTTTGATTTTCTCAATTCTATAGATGAGTGTGTTCCGATGTAAGAACATCGCTTTTGCAGTTTCGCTCAGATTTAAGTTATTTTGAAAATAATTTTCTAATGTAATAATATAGCTTGTTCCATGTAACTGATCGTTTTTATAAACCATTCCGAGCCGTTTCATAAAAAATTCTTCTAGTTCCATGTCTTTAATATTGGAATCTAAAAAGTGATAGATAGTATGATCTTCAAAATGAGATACTCCGCCAATGTCTTCAAATTTTTGCATTAATCTAATCGATTCATTTGCCTCTGAAAAACTTTTATGAAGAGACTGAATGGATTCATACTGTCTGCCAATTCCAATTAAGAAGGTGGTATTGCTTATTTGCTGATTCAGTTTACTATATAGTTTAGTAGTATATTGTTTAGCTTCATTAACAGAAACTGTTGATCGCTTCTCGTGCTGTCCAATTAAGATAATGATTCGATTGTTTCTATGAAAGCAGGTTACTTCTCCGTCTGCTTTATTAGAGTAATCATAAATGAGTTCCACACATTTTCTAGCTTTATTCTCCAAGCTAACCCTTCTAGCCACCATATCCTCATACTTCTGGAACTCCTCTGATTCTATATTAATCACTATACAGTAATACATATAATTTGAATGAAGTCCATGCATTTCACTTAGCGTATGGATGGTTTCGCTAGAAGTGATTTTTCCAGATAGCAAATCATCGAAAAAGTCCTGTCTAATTTTTAATTTCACTTCCTCGATTTCCTTGGCTTTTATCCTTTCTAGTGCAATATTAGTAGAAGCCTGCTCTAAAATAATGAAGTCAAATTCTGTCAGTTCACTAACTGTCTGCCAAACAATTATATATCCATAAATAGAACTTGCTGCCGCAACAGGCAGGATTCTGCATTTTATTTCCATGCCTTCTAAATAATAATTTCGTTTAATCGTCTTTTTTATTTCACTAATATTTTTCGGAATAGAGTCAATGAATTCTTGTGGGAATACGGATCTATTTTTTACCAAATCAAGACAGTATGACAGCGGAACTTTATTATTTATGTGTTCATTAAAGTCCACTAACTTCCAATCTTCATTTACAAAAATAACAGGATTATTAATGGTCTCAGATAACATCGATAATATTCTATCAATTCCGCCGCCTTCAAGTGTAATTCTAAAAAATAAATTATGAATATCCAGGGTTTTTCTGTTTAATAAATCGTATCTCCCTGACGCTTTTTCATTAATAATTGAGATGACCTTTGATAAAGTATATTCAAATGGTAACTCAATTAAAGGTAATCCGAGCTTGTTTGCTTGGTCAATCATGTTCTGTGGGAGTTTATCAAAGTATCTTTTCATTTTGATAACTAGTCCGGCACAGTTAATATCAGAAAGCTCCTTAATGATTCGATTTTGTAACTCTTCATTGTCTTTAAAAATATATCCTGTAGATAAAAGCAGTTCATTTGGAGAAAGCCAGTCAAATGCCTCAGGATTTTCAATAATATTTACAATTGTTATTTCATTATTAATTCCTTTTTCCCCAGCAACGATTTTTAGCCCATCAATCGATTTTATATTAAATAGCTCTTTAACCGTAAGCAATCTGTTCACTCCCTGGTCGTAATATTATTAATATAGTCATTGTATAACTTGCACAATTTAAAGTCGAAGGTTTTTGGTTTCAATAAACGATGATTAGTTTTAAGTAATATAACTAAAATAAATGGAGTAAGATTTTTTGTTTGTAAAATTATTTTAAAAAACAGAGTCATGTTTTTCATAAACTATTTCAGTTTTTATGGCTTATAAGCTTTTTTTAAGAAGAGATGAAGTAGCAGGAATCCAACTGTACCACTTGTTAATTGTGGTACTTATACCAATGACATAATTTAGTCGTATTTTATTGTACATGGTGCCTAATTAAAATTAAGTTTTTTTGTTGTTTGTACCCGAAGACAAAATTATAGATAGTATCTAAAATAAAATCATAAGGGTTTTGGAAGAAAGAGAATAGCAGATTAAAAAACTTACTCTCGGCTCTATACCATAATGTGCTAGACTTTGACATTTTTGAAATTAGATAGGTCAATTAAGCATTTGTTAGATTTCCTGAAAAAGAGAGGTGTTTGTATTGGGAATACAAAAGTGTGAAGCTTGTAAACGTCAATTTACATGGAAAGAAATACAAAAAACTATCCGTTGGAATTATAAACCACTTGTATGTAGGAAATGTGAAACAAGACATCAAATTACGATACAAAGCAGGTTACTATTTTCTCTTTTGATAGCAGGATTGTTATTCATTTTCAGTCAAGCTAATCTTCCTTTTAATTTAAGAGTAACGGTAATTATCATTGTCTTTCTTTCCGTTGTACTCAGCTTCCCTTATTATGCAGCATATAAAGCTAATCGTTAAATACAAAGCTCACAGTTGAGAATCAATCTGATAATCGCCCCATCCTAAGGAGCGATAATTATATATTATAATTTCTATAGTTTATGGCTTAAATTGTTACCCAAGTATTTAGAAATTTATATTTACATGAGGAGGAATTTTAGTTGGTTAAGGAAATTGAAGGTTTTTCACGCAGAAAGTTTCTGAGTAATGCTGGTAAAATTGGAGGCGCCTCCGCTGTTCTTGGCGTCACAGGCACGATGGATTTATTTTTACCACAAGAGAACGTCGCGAATGCGGAGGTCAGAGTTAATAGCAAAAAACCAGGGAAAAATAGCCACTATATGTTACTAAATGTCCGTTTAGAAAGTGGTTATAAGTATGAAAACGGTCTAGTTGTTGCGACGGAAACTGTATTACGCAACCTCCAAATTACCAATGGCAAGATTAACAGGATACTAGATACTAAGGCTACATACAATAAAAATTTAGATCGTTATGATGCCAAAGGTATGCTATTACTTCCTTCTTTTAGAGATATGCATATTCATTTGGATAAAACCTATTATGGCGGTCCTTGGAAAGCAGCCCATCTGAGAAAAAACGGTATTTTTGATATGATTGAATTAGAACAGACACTGTTACTGGAGCTTCTGCCAACTGCTCAGGAGCGTGCAGAGAAATTAATTGAGCTGATTCTCAGTTATGGTTCAACATACGTTAGAAGCCATTGCAATATCGATCAGGTTGTAGGGTTAAAGAATCTCGAGAATCTGAAAAAAGCATTAGCGAACTACTCCGATAAAATAACACATGAAATCGTGGCCTTTCCTCAGCATGGATTGCTTCGTTCAAATGTAGAGGGTTTGATCCGTGACGCAATGCAGCTTGGAGTTACCCATGTTGGCGGGCTAGATCCAACCTTGGTTGATGGGAATATGGAAAAATCATTGAATACGATGGTCCAAATTGCTGCCGACTATAAAGCAGGAATTGATATCCACCTCCATGAAGGTGGAGAAACTGGAATTAAGGCGATTAGACTATTGGCAGATCTAACCGAACAAGCTGGTCTACAGGGCAAAGTGACGGTCAGTCATGCGTTCTCCTTAGCGTCTTTACCAGCTGGAGAGGATGAGGAGATGGCAAACCTTCTCGCCTACCAGGGAATATCCATCGCGTCATCCGTACCAATTGGAAAGGGGGTTATGCCAATTCCGCTTCTCCAGCAGAAAGGGGTTAAAGTGCTGCTGGGTAATGATAGTATTACCGATCAATGGGATCCATTCGGAATTGGAGATACCTTGCAAAAAGCTCATCTTGCTGCACAGCTTTATGGATGGAAACACGAATACACGCTATCCCGTGCCCTTTCCCTAGCTACCGGAGGCATAACACCTTTAGATGAGTCCGGAAAGCAAATATGGCCGAAGGTTGGGGACCCTGCAAATGCTGTACTAGTTCCTGCAAGCTGTTCTGCCGAAACAGTCGCCCGTCTGCCTAAGCGTGCTGCCGTTCTGCATAAAGGCGTTCTAGCATCAGGCTTTCTTGAAGCTGTAAATTAAATCATAATTAGTGGGAATCGTCGTGAAATTATTTAGAAACTGAATGATGAAAAATTAACTAAATAATTGGATTGGAGATGTAGGAGGGACTCTAACATCTCCTTTTTTATGGAGTGTAACTATTTGGAATTAAAATATGGCTTACTTGGAGCCATTCCTTAGACATAATTTAAACACAATCAATTGTACGATTTGCACAATTGAATGCATAGCTTTTTGGATTTTTTAAACGATGACGGTGTTATGCATATTATCTAAAATAAAAATGTAAGCAGATAGCTTATTTCTTTTTAAAAGGAGGTTTGATCTGCTAAAAAAGTTTATAGGACTGAATAATTCTTGATTTTTTGGGGTGTTACTCATGATTATTGCAATCTCTGGTGATTCAGATTTTATAAAAGATATTAATAACTCAAAATTCACTGGTTTTGTGCATAGTACATTCAATCGGACATTCAATATTAAATGTTTCGAAAATGGCAATTTATATACCATTGCATGCAGAAAACTTGATAACGGCCCTAATACTTTAATCATTAATGTTGATAATATGAAGTCCAAGAAAATAGCAGTAAATGACCCGGTACGTGTTGTGAAAAATTTCTTGTTTATTGGGGATAAGCTGACTATTTCAATTGATAAAGTCAATATATGGGAAAGTATTTTACCAACATACCCAAACAATATGGAAATTCTGAAACGAAATTTAGTGAAAATGAAGGAACATATTAATATTCATGGTGTAGGCGGCGGAATACAAAAAAACGTAATACCCCAAAATTCTTTTGAAGCAGAAGTCTCGAATATGCTTCAGAAAAGAACTCTTTTACTTTACAACGAATTACTAAATGATCGGATTTCATCTGCATTGCCACATGCGGTTTCACTTCTAGGCCTTGGGCCTGGGTTAACTCCTTCTGGGGATGATTTTTTAACTGGGTTATTTTCTATTTTTAATATTAAAAACAGCCCTTTTTATCCTTACCGATCATTTTGTGAAGGAGTTTTAAAGAAAGCAAAAACCTTAACGAATGACATTAGTTACATGACTTTGAAAAAAGCAGCAATTGGTAAAGTGAGAGAGTCTATTATTTCATTGCTTAACTCCCTATTTGTTGAGGATGATAAAGACTTAATTCTCTCTTTAAATAAATTATTAAACATAGGTTCTTCATCCGGAACAGATATCGCTTTAGGCATTGTATTCGGAATGGAGGCAAATATTAGAGCAGGAGGAAAAGCATGTTAGTACAAGCATTGATTAAGCCAAACACATATTTCGATTCAGTATCTTTAATGTCGCTTTCCACAAAAGCGAATCAAATTGAAGAAGTGGAGCAGACCATTATTGCAATGGGTACAGATATGAATAAAGAGGTGATAAAAAATGTCGGATTAATGACACCTGAAGTAGAGGTAGCGGGTGCGAGTGATTTAATGATTGTTGTCAAAGCTGCAACTGACGAATTATGCGAAACCGCTTTCGAAAAAATTAATGATTTATTTACAAAAAAGAATTCAGGTAAAAAAGGGAAAAATGATATAAAATATTCTACTATTTCTTCTGCTGCAGGAAATAACCCGGAAGCAAATTTGGCCATTATTGCTGTGAATGGTGCTTATGCAGCTCGAGAGGCGAAAAAGGCTCTTGAAAATGATTTGCATGTCATGATGTTTAGCGACAATGTTAGCATTGAAACAGAAATTGAATTAAAGGAATTAGCCCATGAAAAAGGCCTATTGATGATGGGTCCTGATTGTGGAACAGCGATTATCGGCAATACAGCTCTTTGCTTCGCAAACGCAGTAAGAAAAGGGAATATCGGTATTGTTGGCGCATCAGGAACTGGCAGCCAAGAGGTAAGTGTCCGCATTCATGAATTTGGCATGGGGATCTCTCAATTAATTGGAACCGGCGGCAGAGATTTAAAGGAAGAAGTTGGTGGAATTATGATGCTTGACGGTATTCAAGCTCTTGAAAACGATGAAGAGACAAAAGTCATTGTCGTTATTTCCAAGCCACCTGCACCATGTGTGGAAGAAAAAGTATTAGACAAAATTAAAACCTGTAAAAAACCAGTTGTCGTTTGGTTTGTTGGCGGGAACGAAGAAAAAATAACGGCAACTGGCGCTTATTTTGCGAAAATGTCTAAAGAAGCAGCGCTTAAAGCGGTAATATTAGCAGGGGCAGATGAAAGCAAGTTAAACAAACGTGCATTAAACATTCCGCTTATTGATGAAGTTCGCACAAAGTTAACTCCGGAACAGAAATACATTCGCGGACTTTTCAGCGGCGGAACGCTTGCAGATGAGGCAATGCATGCTGCTTTAGAGAAATTTGATAATGTTTATAGCAACATTCAAAGAAATCCTGAGTACCGTTTAAAAGACCGTTATATCAGCAAGGAACATACCTTCATTGACTTTGGTGATGATGAATATACACAAGGAAAGCCACACCCAATGATTGATCCATCTACACGTCTTGAAAGATTTATTCAAGAAGCAAAAGATCCATCTGTTGGTGCTATTGTGATGGACTTTGTTATCGGCTATGGAGCTCATGAAGACCCAGTTGGAGCTTTCTTGCCAGCAATCATGGAAGCGAAACAACAAGCGGAACAAGAAGGAAGGCATTTGGAAATTATTGGTTATGTTCTTGGAACAGAACTAGATCCGCAAAATTATCAAGAGCAAATTGATAAATTATTAGCTGCAGGAGTAACACATGCCAGCAGCATGCAAAATGCCGGTTTATTGGCTAGAGAATTTGTTGTGAAGGGAGAATATGCATGAGTAGAATTAGCGATTTATTTAAAAGTAAACCACATGTTATTAATGTAGGAATTGAGTCCTTTAAAGATGATTTATTACATCAAGGTGCTGAAGTTATTCATTTAGAATGGACACCGCCAGGCAGAGGAAACCCGGAATTAATTGATGCACTTGACAAGTTTGAGAGTCCTGAACTCTTGGAAAAAATCGAAGCAGCTAATAGCTTAGCAGTTGAAAGAATTATTAATTCTCAACCCGTTTTAATTGGTTATGATCAAGCTATTAATTGCGTACCAGGTATGACAAAAACCACGATTCTTCATGCTGGACCCCCAATTACTTGGGATAAAATGAATGGTCCTATGAAAGGCGCTGTTACTGGTGCCATCGTATTTGAAGGGTTAGCAAAGGATGTAGAGGAAGCGGCCGAACTTGCGGCGTCCGGTGAAATCACTTTTTCACCATGTCATGAACATAACTGTGTAGGTTCAATGGCTGGTGTTACATCTGCGTCGATGTTTATGCATATAGTGGAAAACAAAACATATGGAAATATTGCATATACCAATTTAAGTGAACAATTAGCGAAAATCCTTCGAATGGGAGCAAATGACCAAAGTGTTATTGATCGTTTGATTTGGATGCGCGATGTTTTCGGACCAATTTTACGTGACGCCATGAAACTTAATCCAAATGGAATTGACTTACGTTTAATGCTTGCTCAAGCACTTCATATGGGAGACGAGTGTCATAACCGAAATGTTGCGGGTACAACGTTATTAATTCAAGCTTTAACTCCGTATATTATACAGACAGATTATACAATCGAACAGAAGAAAGAAGTATTTGATTTTGTTGCAAGCAGTGATTACTTCTCTGGTCCTACTTGGATGGCGATGGCGAAATGTGCACTAGATGCTGCTCACGGCATTGAAAACAGTACAGTTGTTACCACTATGGCGCGGAATGGTGTTGAATTCGGTATCCGTGTTAGTGGAATGCCTGGAAACAAATGGTTTACTGGCCCTGCACAAAAAGTTATAGGTCCAATGTTTGCAGGCTACAAGCCAGAGGATTCTGGACTTGATATCGGGGACAGTGCCATCACAGAAACTTATGGTTTTGGTGGATTTGCAATGGCAACAGCTCCAGCAATTGTTGCATTAGTTGGTGGAACACCAGAAGAAGCTATTGGTTATACGACTAAAATGAAGGAAATTACCACAACTGAGAATCCCAACGTGACTATTCCAGTACTTGACTTTATGGGAATCCCAACAGGAATTGATGTCCGTAAGGTTGCTCAAACAGGTATTATGCCAGTCATTAATACTGCAATCGCTCATAAAGAGGCAGGAATCGGAATGATAGGTGCAGGAATTACTTATCCTCCAGTTGAAGCTTTCGAAAAAGCATTGCTAGCTTTAAGTGAAAACATTCAATAATATTCAAACTTAAATAAAAAAAGCCCAGCTTGGAATATTATTCTGCTGGGCTTTTTGATGTTACTTAACTCAGGTGGGTTTTTAAGAAATCAATAACTTGTTTTAGTGCATTTTGAACAATCGGATTTTGGAAGTTTTTATCAAATGCGTGCTCACCATTTGGAATTGTAATCAGTTTTGCTTCAACTGATTCTTTGATTATGGCAGCCCTCATAAATACTGACTGTTCGTATGGAACATCCGTATCCTTCGTGCCGTGTAATAATAGAGTTGGTGGATATTCTTTTGTAACATTACGATTCGGACAAAATGAGTAGAGGGCTTCTTTATTGTATACAGGATTAACACCTGTAATTTCTTCAATCCAGACTCCATACTGTCTTGCGTAAACGTAAAACAAAAACCGTTCTTCTACTGAGGCCTCAGTTAGTACTTTATTTGTGATAAGTTTGTAAGCAATTTCCTTTGAAACATTATCCTTTTGACAATAATATTTACTTGGGCTTGTAGCCCAGCTCCCAACAAGATCTCCATATCCGTAAAAGGAAACAATCGCACGGGGCTTATGAGTAAATGTACCTGTAGTAAGAGCTAAAAAACCACCCGCGGAGCTTCCTATAACGGCAATTTTCTTGGGGTCTATTGAAAATTGTTTTGGTCCTTCTATTTGAATCCAAAGGATTGAATCCTCAATATCTTTAAGAATTTCTGACAGCTTTGTTGAAGGAGCCAGCCTATAATCAATTGAAAAAAGTGAGAATCCATTGCTGGTGTATAGTTTGATCATTTCTTCACTTATTTCTTCTCTTGTCCCCCAAATTAATCCACCGCCATGAATATAGATAACGACTGGAGCATTTTCTTGGTTTGTCTCATAAAAATCTGCCTTCAATGAGAAATTTACTTCTTCTTTATAAATAACTGTGTTTTTCACTTTTATTACACACCCTGTCTAATAATTGTTTCAATTAATACTAAAAAAAATAGTTAAATAATGCAATGAAAAGGATTGTGCAAAATAACAAATAATCCTAGTGTTTTTAATCTATAATTCAGGACATATTTTGTACAAACATTATTGTATAACTTGCCTAAATGGACACCATTCTTTTTGGTTTTGGTGGCCAATGACCCAGAAAGGCTTACAGACTAAAATAAAACATGTAAGGGGTTACCAAATGTTATTTTTTCACTCTTTGATTTAACACAAGTCTTCAGGAGACAGGAATGATTCTCTGCAGTAAAAAGGAGGCAATATAAGTAAAAATGTCCTAAATAATTCTTTCACATTCAACAAATTAAATAGAAATTAGAGGTGAAACTTAATGGATCAATCTATTAAACTTTGGAAAAAAGGCGACTTAGCTGCTTATTTCGGCTTACTTGCCAATAACTTAACCAATCTTTTAACCATGATGTCATTATTAATTTTCGTCGTGGGTATTCCGAAAGAAGTTGTTTATGGAAAAATTGCACCAGCTTTTGGTATGGGGATATTTATCGCAAGTTGTGCTTATGGATATTTTGCTTATCGACTAGCTAAAAAAACGGGTAGGACGGATGTAACTGCATTGCCTTCGGGCCCAAGTGCACCGTCAATATTCACGGTAACTTTTTTAGTTATTTTGCCAGTTTATACTCAAACAAAAGATTATGAATTTGCCATTGGGATTGCACTAGTCTGGTGTTTCGTGGAAGCAATGATCCTAATTTTTGGATCATTATTGGGTGATACCATCAGAAAAGTCATTCCTAAAACAGTCTTATTATCATGTTTAGCTGGTCTTGGACTGTTGTTATTAGCTATGAATCCGATGTTACAAGCGTTTGAAGCGCCGATGGTTGCTTTTGCTGTATTAATTATCATTTTTATTAACTGGTTTGGTAAATCACCGGTCTTTGCAAAAATACCAACAGGGTTTTTATTACTAGCTGTAGGGACAGGCATCGCCTGGGCCTTAGGTTTAATGGAGCCTGGTGCAATTTCACAATCACTGGCATCATTTGGATTCAATCCCCCATCATTAAATATTGATGGTTTTATGCAAGGATTGCCACATGCCCTTCCGTACTTGGCATCAGCAATACCACTAGGTCTTTCTAACTATGTGTTTGACTTGGAGAACATTGAAAGTGCCTCTACTGCAGGGGATGATTATAATACAAGGCAAGTCATGTTAACAAATGGAGTTGCATCTTGTATTGGTGCAGCATTTGGAAATCCATATCCAGTAACTGTATATGTTGGGCACCCAGGGTGGAAATCAATGGGCGCCGGTATTGGTTATACTGTAGCAACGGGTATATCGATGTTAATTCTTTCACTTTTCGGTATTGGAGCATTTTTGTTAGCGATCATTCCGGTTTATGCCATCGCTCCAATCCTAGTATATATTGGAGTCGTAACGGCCAACCAAGTTGTTCGAGAAACTCCGAAACTCGAAGTACCAGTTATCTTCATTGCATTATTCCCATGGATTGCAAACTGGGCTCTCACACTTGCTAATAATGTTTTAGGTGCAGCTGGAACTGCTGCGGGTACAATTGGTCTTGATAAGCTAGCTAGCAAAGGGGTTTATTATGAAGGATTGTCTCATTTAGGAAATGGTGCACCGATTGCCAGTCTGTTATGGGGATGTATAGCGATTTTTGCTATCACCGACAAACCGATACGGGGTGCTATCGCCGCAACAATAGCATCTGTATTGTCCGTCGTTGGTTTTATCCACTCTCCAACAGTCGCATTTGCTAAAGGTTCTTCAGTAGAATTTTTCTTTGCCTATCTAATGATTGCAGGCATATTTGTCATCAAATATGCGATGGATAGAAGTAAGGCCCAGCCAAAACTTGAAACCGGAAAAAATGTAGCGTGATGAAACCTTTAGAATTCACCTTCGATAGTTAAAACTCATCAGGCTTTCGAAGGTGAAATTTATATATGACGAATGAATGGTTAAAAGGGGAGAATGATGATGAATCAAAACATGGAGCTAATTTTTGCAAGTGAACGTGGAGATATAGACGCAGTAAAACAATTATTAGAAAACGGGGCTGACGTTGCTTTAAAAGACGCAGATGGCCGAACAGCTTTAATGGCTGCTACACAGAAAAATCAGCTTGCAGTTGTAAAACTGTTATTAATAGCTGGCAGTGATGTAAACGCAAGAGATATTACACAATTGACACCATTTATTTGTTCAGGTGCCAATGGCTTTCATGAAATTTTAAGCGAAATGCTCCATTATGGCGCAGATTTAAATAGCGTAAACCGATTTGGCGGTACGGCCTTATTACCTTCTAGTGAAAAAGGCTATCTTAAAACAGTACAAAGATGTTTGGAAGCAGGTATCCCTGTTAATCATGCCAATAATTTAGGCTGGTCAGCTCTTTTAGAGTCAGTAATTTTGGGTAACGGCGGCCGCTTATATTCCATGATCATTGAATTACTAGTAAAAGCAGGAGCTGATGGAAATTTACCAGATCGAGATGGGAAGTCTTCACTTCAGCACTCCAAAGAATTGAAGCATGAAAAAGTAGTACAGATTCTTACTAATGAGTATGTTGAACAAAATGAAATTATTAACAAAGCAAAAGCGTTATATTTAGATGATAAATATGAAGAAGCAATTTCAGAAATGAATCAAGCTATCGAGACAGAACCAAATAATCTAGATTTGTATTTCTATAAAGGCTATTCTTTGCAAGAACTCAAGCGTTATGAGGAAGCACTCGAAGAATATAAAAAAGCGCTAGACCTTAATCCGAATGACCTTGATTATTATTTCTATACCGCAAATTGCTTAAGGTTAATGAAAAAACCTGAAGAAGCACTAGCTGAATATGACAAAGCATGTGAATTAGATTCTATTGAAACATTTTACCGTTACCATAAATCAAATTATCTAAGAGAACTAGGCAGACACGAGGAAGCGGTAGCCGAAATGGATAAGCTATTAGCACTTCAGCCACACAGATATGATTTTTCTTTCCATAAGGCAAACAGTTTGAGATCCCTTGGAAAGCATGAAGCAGCGATTGAGGCAATTGAAAATGCGATTGCAAACGACCCGACAAATCCATTATATCAATTGCATAAGAACCAATCACTTGAATTGTTAAACAAACAATTAGAATCACAGGGGGGTAACCGATGAGGAAATTAGTTATTGTTGCTATTGGTGGGAACTCTCTAGTCCGAGACAATGGTCGCGACTCTGTTCAAGATCAATATGAAGCTGTTCAAGAAACAGCCGTTAACATCGCGGATATGGTTCAAGAAGGATACAATGTAGTTGTAACACATGGAAATGGACCACAGGTTGGATTTGGACTTAGAAGGTCTGAAATTGCAAATGAAATTGCGAGTATGCCTGATGTGCCACTTGTCAATTGCGTAGCAGATACACAGGGTGGAATTGGATACCAAATTCAACAGGCATTAACAAATGAATTTACTAAAAGAGGTATTAATAAAAAAGTTGCAACAATCATTACCCAAGTTGAAGTTGACATTAATGATCCGAATTTTGAAAATCCAACTAAACCGGTTGGTTCATTCTTTACTTTAGAACAAGCTGAAGAAATGAAAATGGAACATCCTGAATGGATTTTTATAGAAGATTCCGGACGTGGTTATCGTCGAGTGGTTCCATCACCAAAACCAATTGATATTGTTGAAAAAGAAGCAATCAAATCGTTAGTAAATGCTGGATATGTTGTGATTGCAGCTGGCGGCGGCGGGATTCCGGTTGTAAAGACAAGAGAGAATGAGTATTTCGGTGTTGATGCGGTAATTGATAAAGATTTTGCTACCAGTCTGTTAGCGGAACAAGTTAATGCTGAGACTTTAATTATTACAACGGGAGTTCCTAGAGTATGTATAAATTTTGGAAAACCTAATCAATTAGCCCTAGAAAAAATTTCAGTAGAAGAGACAAAACAATATGTTCTTGAAAACCACTTTCCACAAGGAAGTATGCTGCCAAAAATTGAAGCCAGTCTAAGCTTTTTGGAAAAGGGTGGAAAGAGGGTAGTTATTACAAACCCAGAAAGTTTAAGAGATGCTATGAACGAAAAACAAGGTACTCACATTGTCAAACAATTAAATACAGCACATTGTGTGTAATAATTTGTAATAACTTGAAAGTCCGGTACTAGCAAAAAAGTGCCGGCTTTTGTTGTGTACCCGGCATGGGAAGTTAATTAATTTAATGGAGGATTGAACTGTGTACCATACAGTTCAATCCTTTTATTTTTGCTAGATTATTAAATTATTTTCTACTGCTCCAGAAAAAGTTTATGGAGTTTCCTTGTAAACAAAATGAACAAAATGATTATTAAGTTTTTAATGCTGTTTAAATGTATAACCTGTAAAATATTCAAAAATTTTATAAAATTAAGAAAACATTTACAAGGGGGAATTACAAATGATTTCTATTAAAAAAATCTCAACATTTATGTGTGCTGGGGCATTGGCACTAACTCTTGGTGCATGCAGCAGCAAAGAAACAGCAAGCCCAGACAAGAAGGAAGAAAGTACAGGTTATCCTACAAAAGCAATTACAGTTGTAGCACCTTCTGGAGCAGGTGGGGGATGGGATTTAACCGCCCGTTCGTTTACAAAAGTTTTAAGTGAAACAAAGATTGTAGAACAGCCTTTAACGGTTGAGAATAAACCTGGTGGCGGCGGTGCTGTCTTTATGGCTGAATATGCTACCCAGCAAGTTGAAAATAACGATATGCTCTTTGTCAATTCACCACCAATTGTAATTAACAATTTGAAAAAAGAAGGAAATAGTCCATATGGCTACAAAAATACTACACCTTTAGCGCAGTTGACAAAAGATTTTGGTGCCATAGTCGTAAAAGCCGATTCCCCTTTTAAAGACTTAAAGTCAGTTTTGGAAGAAGTAAAAAAGGATCCTAGTAAACTAACATTTGCTGGAGGTTCAGCACCAGGTTCAATGGACCATTTAATTTCTATTCTTCCAGCTTATAAGTATGGAGTGGATCCAACAAAAGTGAAATACGTTTCCTATGATGGCGGTGGAGAAGCAGTTACAGCACTTCTTGGTGGTAACGCAGATGTAATTGGTACTGATGCCTCCAGCGTAAAGGAATTTCTAAAGGCGGGTAAGATTCGTGTGCTGGCGATTACTTCTGAAGAACGTTTAGCTGGCGATTTTAAGGATGTGCCAACGGCAGTAGAACAAGATGTGGATGCAGAATTCACCATTTGGCGCGGAGTTTTTGGACCGGAAAAAATGTCAAAAGAGGCAAAAGCTTATTGGGAAACATCCATTGAAACGCTCGTGAACTCTCCTGAATGGAAGAAAGAAGTAGAGACACAAGGCTGGGAATTAGAATACAAGAATAGTGCTGATTTTACAAAGTTCTTAGATGAGCAAGAAAGCCAAGTACAGCAATTACTAGAAGCATTAGGTATGCAGAAGTAAAAGGTGAGGGAAGGGGACAAACTCTCCTTCCCGGTATTGTTTCTTGAAAGGGGATTTCAAATGATTATTCAATTTGATCGCATTGCCTCCATATTGTTTCT
Source organism: Neobacillus vireti (assembly GCF_036962345.1). Classification (GTDB taxonomy): domain Bacteria; phylum Bacillota; class Bacilli; order Bacillales; family Cytobacillaceae; genus Neobacillus; species Neobacillus vireti_A. The sequence continues at coordinate 161,662 of NZ_JBALNB010000009.1, read as the reverse complement.
CGCGATAGGTGTTCTTTTTATCATTGGTAGCCAGCAGCTTGGAAGCTCGTCCTATGGAAGTGCTGTTGGTCCAGATATATTTCCATTAATTCTTGGAAGCATACTTGTATTATTAAGTATCCGTTTATTTTATGAAACATTCCAAAAGCAAAATCAACAGGGTTCAAAAGAAAAATTATTGTACAAGCCATTTTTAATCATCTTTATAGCGACATTGTTTTATATTTTGACGTTGGAAACAATCGGGTATGTCATCACTACCTTTCTATTTTTATTTGTTTGTTTTCAAACAATGGAACGTACAAAGTGGGTTCAATCCCTTATCATATCTGCCTGCTTTTCAGGATTTGTTTATTTCTTTTACGTAGAGATTTTAAAAGGTACGCTTCCAGGCTGGCCAATATGGTTTTCGTAGGCAACTAGAGAATTTTAGAAAGGAGATCGAAGCATGAGTACAATCGATTACTTACTTCAGGGATTTGGAACAGCCCTTATTTGGTATAATATCTTATTTGCTTTTGTTGGGGTATTGATTGGAACCGCTGTTGGTGTGTTACCAGGGATTGGACCGATGAGTGGTGTAGCCCTGCTAATTCCAGTAACAGCTTCTATTACAGGCGGACTTCCTCCGGAACAAGCAGCAACGAGTGCAATTATCCTACTTGCCGGAGTCTATTATGGGGCGATGTATGGGGGTTCGACGACTTCAATTCTATTAAATACACCAGGGGAATCCTCTTCTGTTGTGACAACTTTAGATGGTTACCAGATGGCGAAAAAAGGAAGGGCTGGAAGTGCCTTATCGATCGCGGCAATCGGATCTTTCGTGGCAGGGATTGTTACACTTGCAGCGCTAATTCTATTAGCAAAACCACTATCAGCTGTAGCGATAAAATTTGGACCAGCCGAATATTTTTCTTTAATGCTTTTAGGGCTCGGAGCAGTTAGCGGGCTAGCTGGAAAATCGGTAACGAAAGCATTAATCATGACGGTTTGTGGGTTATTACTTGGAACGATTGGAATTGACAGTGTATCAGGTATTGCTAGATTTACCTTTGATGTACCTTGGCTGTATCAGGGGATTGAGTTTTTAACCATTGCAGTTGGATTGTTTGCACTTGGTGAAGTGTTTAAGACTATCTTGGAAAAAGATGAGGAAGATGCTGAAATTGCAAAGATTAATAATTTACTGCCATCAAAAGTGGAGTTAAAAGAATCTGCAGCTCCCATCGTCCGTGGCTCATTATTAGGTTTTTTCGTAGGAATTTTACCAGGTGCCGGAGCAACTCTTGCTTCTTTTTTCTCCTATATTCTTGAAAAAAAGGTATCAAAAGATCCATCGAAATTTGGTACTGGAGCTATTGCAGGTGTTGCGGCACCAGAATCGGCCAATAACGCTGCATCTGGCGGTGCGATGATACCACTTTTAACATTAGGGATTCCGGGGTCAGGAACAACAGCAATATTAATGGGAGCGTTAATGATGTATAATGTCCAGCCAGGTCCATTATTATTTGAGGACCATCCTCAGGTAGCTTGGGGACTGATTGCTAGTATGTTTATCGGTAATATTATGCTATTAATTCTAAATCTTCCACTTGTAAGAGTGTTTGCAAAAATTATTCAAACACCGAAGAAATTTTTGATTCCTATGATCATAGCCATTTCAATTTTTGGTGTCTATGCAGTTCAAGTATCCACTTATGACCTCTTGCTTTTATTGGGTTGCGGTATCATTGGTTATTTTTTAACCAAGAATGATTATCCTATTGCCCCGCTAGTTCTCGGATTGGTTTTAGGGCCGATGGTTGAGAATAACTTACGACGTGCGTTAACGATTTCTAATGGCGACTTCAGTATATTTTTAACACGACCGATTTCGCTGGTTTTTATCCTTATTACCCTTCTTTGGCTTGTCATACCACTTTTGCTAAAAAAACGAGGAAAAGTAGTAATCATTAATATCGAAGGATAATTATTTTAAATAATTCGAAAACTCCTTTTTTTAAGGAGTTTTTTTATTATAATATGCATAGAGGTGTTTGCATGCTATTACATACAAAATTAATGCTAGTAATATCCATTTTAATAATCTCAATTGGCGGGATTTTTGAGATTACATTTAAAAATATGATGGAAACCCACCTTAAAGAAGAAATTGGTTCTAAAGCATTATCTGTTGCCCAAACGATTGCGAATATGCCAGAAATACAACAGGCTTTTCAAGCGGACAAACCACAATCAGTCTTGCAACCGATTGCAGAAGCCATTCGTAAACAAGTAGGGGCGGAATTTATTGTGATTGGGAACAGGAATGAAATCCGCTATACTCACCCTAATCCGAATCGGATAGGACAGAAAATGGTTGGGGGAGATAATATTCGTGTTTTTAAAGGTGAATCTGTAATCTCAGCATCTACAGGGACACTTGGTCCATCATTAAGAGGAAAAGCACCTATCTTTCGCCAGGGAGAAGTAATTGGCGTTGTTTCAGTCGGGTATCTTCAGACCAATATTGAAAAGAAAGTTTCAAAGATTCAGAAGCAAATCTTAGCTGCTACCTTTCTTATTTTAATAGGAGGATTGCTAGCTGCCATTTTTATCTCTTTAAATATAAAAAAAGCAATATTTGGACTGGAACCAAAAGAAATAGCCTGGATGTATCAGGAGAAACATGCCATTCTAGAGTCTATTCATGAAGGGATTATTGCCATTGATACCAATGGACAAATAACGGTAGTGAACGAAACGGCTCATAAGATTTTGGGCGTCCCAAATGAAATACTGCTGCGTGGAAAGAAAATCGAAGAGGTACTTGATAATACCCATCTAAATAAAGTGGTTCGAACGGGACAGGCAGAGTATGATAAGGAAACGATCATTTTGGGGGAGATATATTTAGTAAATCGTATCCCTATTAATAATAAAAAAGGCAATGTCATTGGTGCAGTTGCCAGCTTCCGTAATAAGTCGGAGCTTACCCAATTATTGCAAGAATTGTCCCATGTAAGATCCTATGCTGAAGGATTACGTGCACAAACTCACGAATATTCAAATCGCCTTTATACGCTTCTTGGTCTGATTCAACTGGGGTCTTATAAAGAAGCCATTGACTTTATCTCAAAAGAAGTGGATGTTGCCCAAGGATTCATCCACTATTTAATGAAGGAAATTCCAGATCCAATTATAGCTGGATTTATTTTAGGAAAGATTAGTTTAGCCAGCGAATTAAAAGTAAATTTTTTAATAGACAGAGAGAGCAGCTTTAAGGACATTCCGAATGAGATTAGTAGAGATGTATTGGTTACGATTATTGGAAATCTCATCAATAATGCTTTTGATGCTGTGAGGGAAAATGAAAAAGAGGTAAAAAGAGTTTTGTTGTTCTTAACAGATTTAGGTAAAGATTTGATTATTGAGGTTGAGGATAATGGAAAAGGGATTGATCGAAAAAATCACGATCAGATCTTTAAAGAGGGATTTTCAACAAAGAATGCCAAGTCTAATGCAGGAATTGGACTTAGTCTCGTACAAAACGCGATTGATAGTTTAGGTGGTTCGATCACAGTTTCTTCTAATGTCGGGGAAGGAACGATTTTCACTGTAGCAATACCAAAAATCAAGGGGGAAGTAAAGGATGGGGGACCGCGATATCGAAGTGTTAATTGTTGAGGATGACTCAAGGATAGCTGAAATTCAAAAACGGTTTATAGAACAAATAAAAGGCTTCCAAACGGTTGGGATTGCTGCGAGTTATATAGAAGCTAAAACATTAATAGATATATTGAAGCCGGATTTGCTCTTGCTCGATGTTTATTTTCCCGATATGAATGGGCTTGACTTACTTAAAGAAACCAAACAGAAAACGAAACAAATGGATGTTATTATGATTACAGCAACAAAAGAAATACATAAAGTGCAAGAGGCAATCAGTATAGGTGTCTTCGATTATATTATTAAACCAGTCGTTTTTGACCGTTTTAAGCAATCATTGCTAAGATATCAGGATTATCATGCTAAACTATCAAAACTAGGGGTAGAAAATATCCATGTTACCCAGCAGCAGGTAGACAAGCTATTACGAAGAGAAGTAGATGAAGCTGTTAGTGAAAAATCTTACCTGCCTAAAGGGATTGACCCGCTGACGCTTGAAAAAGTCGTCGAGGTTCTAGGTAATACAGGAATGGGTCTGACAGCTGAACGTGTGGCCAAAGAAATTGGGATTAGCAGAACAACCGCAAGACGTTACCTTGAACATTTAGTTTCGATGGAAAAAATTGATGCTGATTTATCGTATGGAACAGTAGGACGGCCAGAGCGGGTTTATGTGGTAACCAGTAGTATATAAAAAATATATTACAATAATGAATTTTATGTAGGAGGTGTTCAGCCTGAAATCTATCAAGGTATCGCTGCAGACAAAAATATTCGGGCTGGTTCTTTCACTAGGTTTGTTATTGATCCTGTTAATGACAGGTTTTTATAGTTATATGGAAGGGAAACAAATCGAGGAAAATAGAGGTAGGTTAGCACTAGAAATATCGAAAACGATATCCTTTATCCCTGATATCATTAATGCTTTTGAAATGAGTGATCCTTCTAAAACTATACAACCCCTTTCCGAAAAGATTCGCACAGAAACAGGGGCTGAATTTGTCGTTATTGGTAATAAAGATGGGATTAGATTTTCCCATCCAATTCCAGCAATGATTGGGCAGAAAATGACGGGTGGAGATAATGATAGGGCCTTAATAAAAGGAGAATATTATGTCTCTAAGGCTGCGGGCTCACTCGGACCATCTATCAGAGGAAAATCCCCTATTTTAAATGAACAAGGGGAAATTATCGGGATTGTTTCTGTAGGTTTTCTTCTTGAAGATGTTCATGAGCAAATTATGAATAAAATTTTCCGTGTACTTATCGTATCTTTCTTTGCTCTGTTAATTTCCCTCGTAGGAAGCATTTTGCTTGGGAGAAACATTCGTAAGGATACACTTGGCCTCGAACCATATGAAATTGCCAATCTTTATAAGGAGAAAAACGCTATCCTACATGCTGTAAAAGAAGGTATCCTAGCAATTGATAACAAAGGTAACATTACGACAATGAATCAACAGGCGAAGAGACTTCTCGATATTAAAGGAACAGTGAGAAATAGGAAAGTGGATGGACTGTTTCCTTCAAACTATTTGTATGAAGTATTAAAATCAGGAAAATCCCAAATTGATAAAGAAATGGTTTGGAAAGATAAAACAGTGATTGTAAATAGCAGCCCCATTTATGATAATACTGGTGTTAAGGGAGTTGTCGCTTCTTTCCGTGATAAAACAGAAATTAATCAGATGTTAAATACAATCTCAGAGGTAAAACGATATTCGGAGGACCTCCGTGCCCAAACACATGAATTTACCAATAAGTTGTATGTATTAATGGGTTTACTTCAACTCGGAGAATATAATGAGGCGGTCGATATGATACAAAGCGAAACACAAACATTACAATTCCAGCATTCAGTCGTTTTTAACCAGATTAAGGATACTAAAGTTCAGGCGATATTATTAGGGAAAATAGGAATAGCATCAGAAAAGAAGATAAAGTTTGAAATAAATGCAGATAGCTTTTTAGACATACTACCACCCCATATTACACTCTCTAACTTAATCGTAATCCTTGGAAACTTAATTGATAATGCCATTGAAGCTGTCTATGATGGTAAAACTCCAACCGTTAGTTTCTTTGTAACGGACATCGGAAATGATATCATCTTTGAAGTCTCTGATAACGGTAAAGGAATAGGGGAAGTAGAACCATTCCTTCTATTTGAACGGGGTTATTCCTCCAAAAACAGTAATGAACCAAGGGGGTTTGGCTTATCGAACGCAGAAGAGGCTGTAAAGGAATTGAATGGTATGATCGAAGTACAAAGCAGCCAGAATGGTGGGACTGTTTTTACTGTTTACCTGCCGAAGAAAGTGCAAGGGGTTGAGAATATTGAATAGAATAAAAGTGGCTATTGCAGAAGACGATTTTAGAATCGCTGATATACATGAAAAGTTTCTGAATAAGTTTAAAGATATACAGGTGGTTGGAAAAGCATTAAGAGGTGAGGAGACACTGCAATTATTGGAGCAGAAAACTCCCGATTTGCTCCTGCTAGATGTGTATATGCCGGATATGCTAGGTTCGGATCTTCTCCCTATCATTCGTGAAACGTTTCCCAAAGTTAATATAATTATGATAACGGCTGCAACGGATAAAGCTTTTCTAGAAAAATCTTTAAGCTATGGGGTGGAGAATTATCTGATCAAACCTGTAAGTATGGAACGGTTTGATGACGTCATTCAGGAGTATATAAAAAAACGCTCGCTTCTTTCAACCACGAAAGAAGTAAATCAAGATTATGTTGACCTCTTTTTTCGTAAAGATAAAAGCGTAGGAGCAGTAAAGACCACGGGGTTACCAAAAGGTATTGATGAAATCACCTTAGGAAAAATTAAGGGTGTAATCACTGAAAGAAGAGAGGGACTTTCAGCAGAGGAGGTAGGGAAGAAAATTGGGGCTTCCCGAATCACAGCACGCAGATATTTGGAATATCTCTCTTCTAAACAGGAAGTTAAAGCAGAAGTAGTATATGGCATTGTTGGAAGACCGGAAAGGAAGTATTACCCATTATAGAGGATGGCAAAACACTGCCTGCCTCTTTTTTTTGTTTTTATATTGAAGTTTGGGAAAATCATACTCACATGAACAAAAAGTACAAAATCAATTTAATTTACGATAATAACTTTATTTTGGCAACGTTTTCACAACTGAATATTTCGATTATATTTAATTTACAAACAAAAGGGGTGAGAATGATGCTAGCATTATTAGGTTTTTTGATGATACTTACATTTATGATTTTAATTATGACCAGACGCCTACCCGCGATGATTGCACTTATCGTTATTCCGGTTATTTTTGCATTAATTGGCGGATTTGGAAACAAAATGGGTCCAATGGCGCTTGAAGGAATAAAAAGTGTTGCCCCAACGGGTATTATGATCCTTTTCGCTATTCTCTTCTTCGGTATTATGATTGATGCAGGAGTATTTGATCCGATAATTTCCACTATTTTAAAGGTTGTAAAGGGAGATCCGGTAAAAATAGCAATTGGAACCGCAGTTCTTGCGCTTTTGATATCTCTTGACGGAGATGGGACAACTACATACATGATTACGATTTCTGCCATGCTGCCATTGTATAAACGGATTGGCATGAAACCTTTAATACTAGCTGGAATTGCAGTTTCTGCTTCAGGTGTCATGAACCTTCTTCCATGGGGTGGACCTACTGCAAGAGCAATGACCGCCTTACATCTTGAGATGTCAGATATTTTTATTCCAGTTATTCCTAGCATGCTGGGTGGAGTGGCGTTTGTTTTGTTCATGGCCTACTGCCTAGGAAGAAAAGAACGGAAACGGATTGGTATCCTGAAGGTTGATTTCAGCATTAATGCTGAGGTGGCTGCTACTTCAGAAGCTGCTTATCTTAAAAGACCGAAGTTAATACTAGTAAACTATTTTCTAACGATTATTTTATTGGTAGCACTAGTCAATGAGCTTCTTCCAGCAACTGTTTTGTTTATGATTGGATTTGCATTGGCTATTACGATTAATTATCCAAAAATTAGTGACCAAAGAGAACGAATTGTTAATTATGCAGATAATGCTTTATCGGTAGTTTCTATGGTTTTTGCTGCAGGGATCTTTACAGGTATTCTGACTGGTACGAAAATGGTCGATGCCATGGCAAGCTCCATGATTTCCTATATACCTGATGTTCTTGGTTCCCAATTTGCACTTATCACTGCGATTATTAGTGCACCTTTAACATTCTTTATGTCTAATGATGCCTTTTACTATGGTGTTTTACCTTTGCTTGCTAAAGCAGCAAGTGTATATGGAATTGACCCCGAGTTTATCGGGCGTGCCTCATTGCTGGGGCAGCCTGTCCATTTATTAAGCCCTCTTGTACCTTCAACGTACTTATTAGTCGGTATGGTGGGAGAAGATTTTGGGGACTTACAACGGACATTCCTTAAATGGGCTTGCGGTTCGACTTTGGTTATGATAATTGTTGCAATTATATTGTCAATTATTCCTTCTTAATTAAATGTAAAACAAAGGAAAATCAATGGGGGATGAATGTTTATGTGGATAATCACTGTCTATTCAAAGGGAAACAATATTTCAATGTTTGAATTTAATTCTGAAAAAGAAGCTAAAGAGGCTTTTAAAAAGGTTACAGGCTGTAAGATTCTTTCAGAGGTTATTTATTTTAATGATTAGATAGTGTAATAATTAGGAAAATGCAATTTATTTAGTAATAAACTGCATTTTCCCTTTTTTCATTATAGAAAGAAGGTAAGTTGAATGAGTATTTTGTATCATATATTGCTTGATATTATTTTTCCGATATTGGTGTTAATAGGGGCAGGTGCTTTACTTCAGCATTTCATTAGACTTGATTTATCTACACTGTCAACATTGACGGTGTATTTCTTATTGCCTGCTGTTTGCTTTGTAAATATATATGAGAGCAAGATGTCAAGTGGGTTAATTAGCCAAACGTTACTATTTTTACTGCTTTTTAATATTGTCCTTATCCTAACTAGCATGTTAATTGCAAGAGCAAACAGGTTTGACCGTAAATTGTCAGCTACTTTTAAAAATAGCATGGTTTTGAGCAATTCTGGTAATTATGGTCTCCCTGTAAGTGAACTAGTTTTTGCTGCTAATCCTGCAGGTATGTCGATCCAGATTATAGTGGTAATTTTTCAAAATCTCCTTACGTTCACATATGGTTTTTTCAACAGTGTCTCTGCCCAGAGTAGCGGTAGAGATATCTTACGAAAAATTATGCGCCTTCCGGTTATTTATGCTTTATTATTTTCCATATTGTTAAAATACTTCCATATTGAAATTCCTGAATTTATTTGGAGGCCAATTAAAAATTCCTCAAATGCATTTCTGGCAGTTGCCCTAGTAACACTCGGAGCACAAGTAGCATTTTTAAAGATTACAAGAATTTCTAGACCAATTGTTTGGATTTTAATCGGGAGGCTGATAATTTCTCCTCTTATAGGGTTGTTGGTTATAAATATTCTTGGATTAACAGGCATAACGGCACAGGCACTATTCATTGCAAGCTCGTTTCCTACTTCAAGAAATAGTGCACTACTGGCTCTCGAGTATAATAATTATCCAGAATATGCTTCACAAGCTGTCCTGCTGACTACTATCTTAAGCAGTGTGACTGTTGCGGTTGTCGTTTATCTCTCGAAATTACTTTTTTAATCTATAGTCCATGATTATTTGAAGAATTTAGACATTTATCTTTCTTAAGCGTTATGAAGGACAAAACCTATGAAAATTAATCAAGATTTGTCCTTCATCGAAAAAATCAGCTTGATAATGGTGTTTTTTCTGTTAAATGTTGTAGGATAAAATGTTGGGGTTATTTGAAGCATAAGATGAAATTAGTTAAAGAAATTAAAAATCAACCGGGCTAGAAAGGGGGAAGGATTAGTAGTGCAACGTTTATCCGCTTCTTCAATGGTCTTTTGGTTACGGGACAATCATCCGCGTGAACAAGGTCTTAAGTATTTACTTGGCTCCCATGCACAGGTGATGGCCCGGCTTAAGGGGATTCAGGAGTATCGACAGCACCATTTTGATTTGAATAGTAAAGGATTATGGCCAACATTACAAGGTGTGAACACAACAATTGACGAATCCTATTACAGAATCGATGGGATAGAGGAGTTTTTATTGAAAGGTGCTTACCCTTTTAAACTAAAACAGATGAAGGCGTATGAGTCACATGTCTTTAAGGAGACTTATCATTGCATAGCTAGTGATAAAGACAACCATTGGCTGCAGTATTCTAATAGCAGTAATAAGGTGGGCTTTCGTACAGTCGTGCTGATTCGGCGAAAAGCAGATATCGCGATAAGTGACTTCGAAAATTTTATCAAAAATATTTTGGTCCCGGCGCTAGTAAAGACACAATTATTATCTGAAGTTCGATACCAGGTATTACTGCCGGAAAGGGAAGAAACTAAATCGATAGGTAACTATCACGCCTTGCTCGTTCTAGGTGCTTGCGACAGGAATAAGTTACAACAGTCTATCATATCACCTGGTCTGGCTGCGACATGGAATGCACAGAGCCTGCATTGTGAGGCGATACTTGCTCATTCAGTTTACCAGACATATATTTTTACAATAGATGGAAGACCTTCTCTCCCTCAAGTAAAACCAGAGCAGAAGCCTCGTTTAGAACCGGTTAAACGTGAACTCCCACCTGCACCCGCGCGTGCCTCTCTTAAGAAAGGAACCACACCGTTCCCGCCTTCTCGGTTAATCCCGATTAGCGGGTATGGACCAGAGGATGTGGTTGTGGATGCCGAAGGCCGCCTATTATGTGGTGTCAAAGGGGGACGTATACTAAGGATAGATCCCGAGCACGGTTCAGAGGAAACGGTAGGGAATACGGGTGGCCGTCCTCTTGGTCTTGAAGTACTGCCAGACGGGCGTTTACTTATCTGCGACGCTCATAAGGGTCTGCTCCGTCTAGATATAGAAACTGGTAAACTTGAGACTTTGGTTCAATACGTTGATCATCTACCGCTGCGTTTTTGCTCAAATGCATCAGCTGCTAGTGATGGAACGATTTGGTTTACCGAATCCACTAACAGATACGATTTTGAGCAGTATATGGGTGCTCTGTACGAGCACAGGCCTTCCGGACGCCTGTTTAGACGTGACCCTGATGGCCGTGTAGAGGTAATCCTTGACCAGCTGCATTTTGCTAATGGAGTTACTATATCAGGTGATCAATCAGCCATCCTCTTTGCCGAAACGGATGGTTACCGACTTAACCGTTATTGGATTCGCGGACCACATGCAGGAAAGAGAGAGATAATTGCTGGTAACTTACCTGGTTTCCCCGACAATGTCTCTCGTTTACAAGATGGGAAGTTTTGGGTTGCGATGGTTACTCCACGTAATAAGTTGCTAGACTCACTTGGTAAAGCACCAACTTTCATTCGCCAACTTATTTGGAGAATCCCTGACCGTTGGCAGCCTGCCGGTGTCAGAACTACTTGGGCAATGTTGTTTGACGAAAATGGGAATGTTCTTTTGGATTTGCAGGACACTCTATCTAACTATCACGGGGTTACAGGTGTAGCTGAGTATAACGGTTTTTTGTATCTAGCTGGCGTTGAGGAGGAAGCTTTGCTGTCACTGGATCTAAGGGCTATTGATAAACCGACCTTGGTATAAGAAAAGGTCGGTTTTTTTTAGGAGATGCATGTAACAAGGATGATTATTACCCGTAAGCTTATGGATTAATCATTTATCAAATTAGGTGTGCTCATTTAGTGATTTATTGTCCAAAACATCTAAAGAAAAGACATCTGCAATTTGGAGAGATTCTTCCGAAAACATGCAATACAAGTCTGTAATGCTGCCATGAAGTTTAGTGTTTCGTAGCATTAAACCTTCGTAACCCTGATTAATAAGACTTCTTCGAAATGCTGTATTGGCTTCTTCTTTATTTAATAGAAGAGCATTATCCTTCCAGGTAAGGTTTCTTTTTTTTGCTCCCAAATAATCACAAAATTTGTCGCGTTCTGCCATAAACAAATCATATGAATCCTCTGAATTAAATTCGTAAATCTTAAGATTTGGCTCATCAATATATACTTTATAGATATAGCCACGAACTAGCCTTTCCAATTGCACTACCTTTGGTTCTCCATCCTCCCAGTACTCATTTTCAGATTTCTCGATAACCGTTTCGCTCCCAATTGCAAAAGGCTTGGCAGACTCAATATCAGAAGTAAACCAAAATCCAATAGTACTGATTTCGTTACTTAGGTTTTGAACAACATTTTCTTTATTAAACTGATCAAATTTTCTTACAGAACCATGATAAACAATCATTAATTGCCCTCCATTATTAGATCATCTCCCAAACCTATTGATTTTAACTTAAGTGATGATAGCTGCGATAAAGTTCGGCAAGTTCCGTCCAGTCATTAATAAAGAGTAGCCATAAGTTTGGGCGGCGCCTTACCGCTAATGGATGATAGGCAACTAAAGTTCGAAAACCTCTCACCTCTTGGACGGTCCCACGTAAAGACTTTACATCTACATCGGGATTTTGAAAGAACGATTGTATCGCAACGTTTCCAAGGCAAAATACTACATTCGGTTTCTTAACTTGAAGCTGGTCCTCTAGATGGTTCATACAAATGTTTCTAACCGTTTCCTTTTCGTAGGCACGGGTGGGCCTTCTTTTTAATATGTAGGTGATATATAAGTCATTAACTGATAATCCTACCTCATTAGCTGCTTGCTGTAAGGTTTGCCTTGTTCCACAAACAAACAGGTTGCCATCACAATCTTCGCGGGCACCTGGGTTATCAAGGATAATCATAATCGGTGCTTCTGGGTTTCCCTCTCCCCAAATCATTCTTGTTCCGTGTTTATAAAGACCACATTCTCGGCAGTCTTCTACACACTTTGGGATTGGTTCTTCTGGCCATAGTGTAGGTTCAAACTTTGACAAAGGCGACACCTCCGGGGCTTTTCTATCATCCAATAAGATACCCATGCACATATTTAAATATTTCTAGAGTTAATGTTTTATTCCGAAAAACGTAGTATAAATGTGAAAAATTAGTGAAAATGTCGTATTTTGTTGTGATTGAAATATAATTGTAATATTTTTATTACCTAAATGACAAAATTCGCTGTTATACTTCAAATTATACAATGAAAATGTTTTCAAAGCTTATGACGACTTTCATTATGAAAAGTAGATTAATAATAGATGTATTTTGATACATAGAACGAAAATGAAAGCAGGAACCAATAATGAAAAAGAAGTTTGTAGTCCTCAATATTACAATGACGCTTGGACTGGGAAGTGTTTTTGCACCTCCAAACGTAAAGGCAGATACAATTTCTAACATACAATCACAGCGTTCTAGTATTCAAGCAAATATAAATGAGACGAATGAAGCAATCCGTTTGGTTCAGGATGAACTTTTAAAGTTGAATGAACAATTAAAACGTGCTGAACAAGCAATAATAGATAATCAAAACATGATTGTTAAAACTGAGTCTGATATCGCTGCAGCTAATCTTGAGATTCAAAAGCTCGAGGAAGAGGTTGCTAGTTTAAAAGAAGCAATAGCAAAGAGAAATGAGATATTAAAAGAACGAGCACGGTCCTACCAAGTAACTGGGGGAGAAGTTAAGTATCTAGAAGTCGTACTTGGTTCAACAAGTTTTAGTGATTTTGTTGATCGTGTTGGAGCTGTTGTTACCTTTATGAATGCTGATAAGGATCTCATGGACAAGTTTGAGGCTGATAAGAAAGTTGTCGAAGAGAAGCAAGCTTCTATACAAACAAAACTAGTTGAATTAACCAATATGAAAACGGAGCTAGATGGAATGCGTGCTCAGATTACTGAGCAGCACCAGCAAAACGAGTTATTAAGAGAAGAGCTTAAGCAGAAAGAAGCAGCAGGGCTTGCTTCTAAAGCCGATCTACAACAACAAGATAGTAGCCTTGCATCGCAAGAAGCACAATTGGCTGCTAATCTAGTACCCCTAGTAGCTACCACTACAGGAAGTTCTACTAGTACAAAAAGTCCTGCTAGTACAACCAGTCCTACTAGCACAAAAAGTTCAACTACAACATCAAGTTACATTCCTGCTGCACCAGTTCAAGGAAGAGGAGCAGTTAGTATCGTTACTACAGTCGGCAATAGATATATCGGAAACTCTGTTTATGTCTTTGGTGGCGGAAGAACGGCTTATGATGTAGCGAATGGAAGATTTGATTGCTCTGGATTTGTTCATTGGGCTTTTGCTCAAGCGGGAATTAGTGTTGGAGCAAGCACAGATTCATTAAAAAATGATGGCCGTAAAGTTTCAACAAGTGAAATGCGCCCCGGTGATTTAGTATTCTTTAATACTTATAAAACGGATGGCCATGTTGGAATTTATTTAGGCGGGGGCAAGTTCATCGGCTCACAAAGTTCTACCGGTGTTGCTGTTGCTAATATGTCCAGCGGTTATTGGGCAAACAACTTTGCTGGTAAAGTTGTCCGGATTATTGAATAAGTTATTAATAAACAAAATAAAAAAGGTAGAAACCCTAAAAAATGTGGTTTCTACCTTTTTGGTTTAATTAGAAACATGCTGAGGAGACGATAACAACTTTGCTGAAACCAGTCTTTTGTAGACAGTTATACCAATCCATGAAGCTAAAAATGCTTTAATTAACCCTACAATTATAAAAGGGAAAAATCCTGCTGCAAAAGCCCCCGCCCAAGTCGTATCAATTGCAAGTTTTAGCCAAACAGTACCAAATGAAAGAGTAACAAGCATACCGATTGTATTTGCAATCATAGCATTGATAACAGTAAAGCTAGTTTTTTCTAAATAAAGCCCTGTTAAAAATGCCGCCGGGATGAATCCAATGATAAATCCTCCAGTAGGACCGATGATAACCCCGAGTCCGCCTGACATTCCACTGAATACAGGTATTCCGATAGCGCCAATTAAGCCGTAAAAAATAACAGAAAGAGTGCCATATCGTGAGCCTAAAATGGTAGCAGCTAAACCAACTGCAAGTGTTTGTCCTGTAATCGGTACTAGTGGCAATGGGATTGTAACTTGTGCTAAAATACCGATAATGGCAGCAAATAAAGCACTGGTAATCCACATTTTTAGTTGATTGTGTGATTGAAGCATTGGTATCCCCCCAGTTAATTTTAAGTTAACTTATTTTATGTGTTGGTTAACAAATAAAGTATAAAAGGTTCATTAACTCTTTGTCAATCCTTTTTCTGAAAATACAAAATATAAAAAAGCAGCGTGTAACTTAATTAAAATTAAGGTTGATACGCTGCTTTTTTATATTAATTTTTGACCATCTGGACTTTGGATAGCAATGGCCGATTATTGGTCCATATTACACGTACAGGAAGTTCAAAAAAGTGGGAGAGCTGCTCACTTGAAATTAAATCATTTGTATCTCCGGAAGCAAAGACTTGTCCGTCTTTAAGTAATAATGTTTTCTTGAATACAGGTAAAATCTCTTCTACATGGTGGGTGACATAAATCATGGTAGGTGCATTCGGATCTTTTGCGATTTCTTCAATGGAGTCTAATAATTTCTCCCGTGCGATAAAATCTAATCCATATGTAGGTTCGTCGAGGATAAGCAATGGAGGGTCAGCCATTAAAGCACGAGCAATCTGTACCCGTTGTTTCTCTCCTTGCGAAAGTGTTTCATACTCTCGGTTGGCATAATCGAGGCATCCAAGCCTTTCGAGTAAGCTAACTGCCTTTTCCTTTATTGTTTCAGAAGGTGTTTCATAAAGACCGATAGAAGCAAATGCTCCACTCAACACAACCTCGAAAGCATTATCATCCCGATGGAATTTTTCCTGTAAAGACGATGAAACAAAACCAATTTGCTTCCGAAGTCGTTCAGCAAGGTATGTTTTTCCAAATTCCATTCCTAGTACACTGATTTCTCCCTTTGTGGGGAAATAAAAGGCATTAAGTAAATTTAAGAGAGACGTTTTCCCAGCGCCATTTAGCCCGAATAAAACCCAGTTCTGTCCTTTTTCAACCTTCCAATTAAGATCCTTTAAAATCCACTTTTCTCCTCTTTTTAATGAAATATTCTTTAATTGTAGAACCAAATTATTACTCCTTTCACCGATTTCATTACCAAATTCTATCATGTTATTTACCTTTTTAGGGGATAACTAATCTAGAAGCAAGATAACAATCGTTTTAATTTTTATAAGTGCTTATCGTAATTATATTATGAATATTTAGTAAATGGAATAATCGGGAGGCAAGAAAATGAGAAGAATAAATCCTGGTTCCGTCAATTCTTACATTAGATATGGGAATATAAAAATACCAAAGAGTATTCAAAGTGAATGCCCACAATGTCGACAAACAACTGAATTTATGGTAAATACGAATTTCCAAAACAGCAAGAATGGGCTGGTAACTGAGTCCAGTTGTCCTACTTGTAAAAAATCAGCGGTTTTTGTCATTATGACCAAGGATGTTCTAGATGAACAGGGTGAACATGCAGATACATATATTTATGATATCCAAGCTTCAAAGCATCCAATCAATCAAATAGAATGTCTTCCTAATATACCAAAGGATCTAGTCAGAGCTTATCGATCTGCACTAAATGTACATCAATCAAGAGAAAATTCAGCAACAGCTGTCATGTCTAAACGCGTAATAGAAAGTATTTTAAAACATTTTCTTAAAGAAAAAAGTAAAGGGCAGCCCTTGGCACAGCAACTTGAAATCCTGCCTAATCATGTGGATTTGACCAAGCCGATACAATCCCTTGGACAGCTTCTTGCTACCGACGGATCATTGCATAAAATGCTTGAACTAGAATCCGAAATGGATTATGAGACAACTTCTTTATTAATGGATTTACTAGAAAACATTATTGAATATCTTTTTGTCCTGCCAGGAAAAATTGAAGTTACCCATAACAAAATTGCAAAGAAATTTATCCCGTAATAACAGGCTGGTAAATACGTTGAACCCTTCGTAAATGGATTATTTACGAAGGGTTTACTATTTACAGTATATTGGAAAAAGTTTTTATAGGATAAATCAGAAAATTATTATAAAATAAGATTTATACACTTAACAGAAAAATAGAATCAATAGGGGGAGAGAGTAATTATGATTGAGAAAACCTTCACAATTATTGACAAGGATGGAATCCATGCACGACCTGCAGCAATCCTAGTAAGTACAGTTAGCAAATTTAAGTCTGAAGTAATAGTAGAATATAAGGGAAAACAAGTTAATTTAAAATCTATTACTAGCCTGATGACTCTAGGAGCAGGTGAGGGAGATCAAATTAAAGTGTTTGTTGAAGGGCCGGATGAGGAAGAAGCTTTTCAAGAAACGGAGGCAGTTCTGAAAATTTCCATTGTTGTAAAATAGAATTATATTTAAAATTTGAAGAAGGCAACTACCATTTTCCATGGCAGTTGCCTTTCGTCTGTCTGACAGTATTTGAAATTTAATTCTTTTTTATTTTTATTTCTTTTACCTTTTGGTATTGTTCATCAGGCCACCATGCCCCGCAATCATCCGATACTACACATGCAGCACATTTATCTAAGTCATAGACAATCATTCCTGTTATAGGCGGGGAATAAAGGTGGAGAGTGACCAAAGCTGAATGGTTAGAAGCCTCCATTTTATGAATGGCCTTTTTCGGTGCAAAAAAAGAATTCCCTTGAAGATGGTACTCATGAAACAACTCTGTTGGTAACCCTGTTCCTTTTACTTCATAAACGGAGTTAAGGGAAATTCCCGAAAGTACATGTATCCAGCCGTGGGAATTGCCATGATCATGAGGGGCACATTCTAACTGTGACCAATTCATTACGAGCAGCTCAACCTCATCATTTTTATATAGAAGCTTTCGATTGTACGGTTTTCCTGCAGATGGTTCTGGCAAGTCGGCTAGATCATTAACTGTTATATTTAGTTGTAAAAGCGCTTTTTTTAATTCTGCTTTAGATGGGTTCTTTAATGGATCTAAAACATCCTTTATCCTGCTTATCAAAGTCATTATACTACCCTCCTATAGTCGTTTTTTCTTGAAGAAACGTAACAACATAGGCACGAGCTGACCATTAACAATAATCACCCCAATTATAATTATGATTCCACCTGCAACACTTAGAAGGAAAATTTTTTCTTGTAAAAGTAAAACTGCGGCAATTAACGTTGCGATTGGCTCCAAATATAGAAACATCGAAACTTTTACAGCTTCCAAAACTTCAAGTGCTTTTGCCCAATACCAATAGGCTACGCCCGAAACAAAGACACCAAGAAACAACAAATGGGCCCACTCTGATTTCGTTAGGAGGGAGAGTGCTTCCCAGCCTCTGTTACGGAAAAGAAAAGGGGTCGTGAGTATCAAGCCGCATAAGCTCATGTAAAAGGTGATGACAATGGGCGGATATGGAATCTTTAGGCTTTTTAATAACACAGAATATACAGCCCAATTTAATGTACTCAAAATCATTAGAAGGAAGCCTAAATTTAATGTGATCTGAAAGGATTGTCCATTTCTTGCTGTTGTGACCAGCAATACACCGAGTATTGCCAGTACCATTCCAATTCCCTTTGAAAAACTTATCTTTTCATGCAAAAAAAGAATTGAAAGGATCACTGTGAAAATGGGGGAAATCGAAATGAGCCATCCAGCAGAAGAGGCATCAATCGTCAATAATGCTGTTGCTTGAAGCAATTGATGAACAAATACTCCAACTATTCCGAGAACTACTAAATGCGGAATATATTTAATAGAAACAAATAACCGATGTCTTTGCAGCAGTAATAGCAAAAGTAAAAATATGGCACCTATTCCAAAACGAATGACGAGTAACGAATAGGGGTCTAACTTTCCTAGAACAGCTTTTGTAGATACAAATGAAACGCCCCAAAAACTAATCGACATCATTGCAAACATGGATGCTGTTAATCTTGATTTAATAAAAGTCATGATTAAGTATCCTTTCAGAATAAAAAATACAGATAATCTATTTTATGCTTGTCCTGCTAGAAGATGATGCTTCTTTGCAGTATGGATATTTATGTTGGAATCCTTAAGAGAAATATTTTTTTGGACATTTTTTTGATTATTCGGTAACGATAAATATATATTCTCTCGCCCCTTCATAAAATAGGACTATTAGCCGTAATGAAGATGTGGAGGGGATGTCGATGGAAATAGTAAAATGCCCAGAGTGTAGGCAATTAAGATTGTTCGAAGACGGAAAATGTACAAATTGTGGTTATTGCTCAAGTGTTAGAGCATCGATTAATGCCTTGCATTCACATCGCAGGCCATCAAAATATGAAGAGTTTAAAGCAAGAAAAAGATCGAGGGTTAACGAGTGATTTGTAAACAATATCAAAGTGTCATCCTTTTATCCCAAAACATAAACTTTCTATAGAGATAAAATTGAGCTTAGAGACTGAGGAGAGGATGACATGCAGCCCGAAATGCAAAAAGCGATTATTTTGGCAGAAAATATCAATGATTTTATAAAATTTGTTCAGTATCAAAGAACAAAAAATAACTTTAAGATTGACAATAATAAATTATTACAAATTAAATTTCTGATTGAAGAATATAAGTTTCAAATTATTGCAGATGAACTAATCAGGATTAATCAGTTTGATTGGAATGAAAAATACACGCTTTACTTAGTGGACGAATTTCAGAAAGGAATTACCATCATTGATGAATATGTAAAAAACAACTACAATGAATTATTTATCGTTACGGCTAGATTGTACACATTAAAGAACCTATATAGCAGTTTCAGTAAGATTGCTTCGTAAACATTCCCAACAATCACCTTGTGGGGATTATTTTTTTGGAGGGATTGAAAAATAAGGAAAATTTTAAAAAATCTGTTTTAAGCGTATGTTTTGATAAAGGAATAAAATTAGGGGAAAATAATAAAAGGAAATAACTTATTTATGAATAGTTATTTAATACGATTCAAAAAGGCGGTATAGTACATGTTTAAAAACTTATTTAAAGGTAAAAAGGCAGAAGACGATCCTACGATTTTACAGCCATTAGAAGGGGAAATCGTCCCACTAGAAGAGGTTCCCGATCCAGTATTTTCTCAAAAAATGATTGGTGATGGTTTTGCTGTAAAACCAACAAATGGCAGGGTTATATCTCCCGTAGATGGTGAGGTAATCAGTGTATTTCCGACCAAACATGCGGTTAGCGTAAAATCTACGGGAGGGAGAGAAATTTTAATTCATGTTGGTCTTGAAACAGTATCTCTTAATGGGGAAGGATTTACTTCATTTGTAAGTGACGGCCAACGTGTCCAAAAAGGTCAAAAGCTGCTCGAAGCTGATTTTGATTTTATTAAAGAAAAAGTACCTTCCATTATTACGCCAGTCATCTTTACAAACTTGGCGGAGAATGAAAGAGTCGTTATTGAAAACCAAGAGGTAAAAATTAGTAAATAATTTTACATTCTGTTAATGAGTAAGCTTTTAAGAGCTTGCTCTTTTTTATATTGGAAAATTTGTATAAATCATAACAGCCCAGTTTCCACTGAATTAAAGCAATCGTTTACCTTAGATTAGTACCAAGAAATAACTTGTCTACTATTCATAACTATCAGGGTTAAAAAATATGATTGATTTATGTTTGGTAGGAGGCAAAGTTTATGCAGAGCTTACGATGGGCATGGAGTTATATACGGAATCATAAAATTAGGTTATATATGGGTTTGCTGTTGGCACTAGCAGTATCCGCTCTAAATATGGTAAATCCTTATCTTGCAGGAAAATCGTCGATGATGTCATGTTTGGTGGAAATACAGGTTTGTTATGGCCATTATTAGCCACCATGATTGGTTTAACCATTGTTAGGACCTCAGTTCGTTATGGATATCAAATCATGTTTCAAAAAATATCCCAGAGTGTTCCTCACTCGAAGTTGGATAAATGAAAACTCTCAAGGGCTAATCCTTGAGAGTTTTTATATTTTACCGAAATTTTACCCTAAATTTATTTATTAGAGTCGGTCATCTTCCCATGCCCTATCATAGTCTTTAATCGTGTCATTTTCAGTTTTATTATGGCTTTCTGTAAGTCTATTTGTTTTATTCGATTTCATAAGCCTTGTTACTTTTACTCTTTCGACCTTTTTCAAATCGAATGACCCCCAAAGGATGATGTTAATATGGAAATTGCGATGAATAGTTATTAAATTGTTGATAGGCTTGGTCTAATTTTTGTTGTTCTTCGGCTTCAAGTTTGTACCATCCATGCTGGAACATGAGGTTATAAAGTTCCCGGCAGCTTTGATGTGTTTCATTCAAAATTTGCAAAAAGTCAGAATGAAGCTGCTCGTGACTTGCTTCTCTAACGGCAATATTGAGGCTGTCTGTTAAATATTTACATGTGCTAAGTGCGTCATTAACAAAATCGCGATCGTTCATATCGGGAGTTTTTACTTTAGGTAATTCTCCTGTCTGAGGGTTCGCAATTTGGTTGCTGTTTTGACTCTGTTGATTTGACATTACTATTCCTCCGTTCCTTAAAAATTGTTACTGCTGCTGCTGCATCTGCTGGGTTTTAGGAAGATTAGATAATGCAGCGTTGTTATCAATCTGCAGATGAGTAATTAAGCGTTGATAATGATTTTGGTGCATTTGACCTGCTTTATTTAGGGCATCCTTCAATTGAGGGTTTTGGATCTGATTAGCCATAAAGTGAAATTTTTTAAATGCTAAAAGCTCCCATGATAAGGCATCCTTTAAGTAAAGCGCATCCTTAGTCGTTATAGCCCTTGGCGGGTTGGGGATTGGTGGTTGATTATTTTGCATAGTTAAACTCCTTTCAGTTTACTTCTAACAAATCTATATTTTGCAAAATGGAACCATTATATGCTTTTATTTTTATAATCTATCTTTGCTTTCCCAAGATTATGTTATAGTAATAACTATTTGGGATGGAATCACTTCAATTTGAGGAACACTAAAAGAATTCAGAAAGAGTAAATTTGAATCAATGAATATTTTCACATCATAAGGAGACATCATCATGAATTTTTCTGCAAAACAAGTTGTTTTTATCAGTTTTATGTTATTTTCAATGTTTTTTGGAGCAGGTAATCTAATTTTTCCCCCATACCTAGGTCAATCTGCAGGTGACCATTTATGGACTGCACTTGCAGGCTTTATCGTATCTGCCGTCGGATTGCCGATATTAGGCGTCATTGCCGTAGCTAAGGCAGGTAGTCTAAATGCGTTAAATCTTAGAGTTCACCCTGGTTTTGCACTCGTTTTTCCATTTTTAATTTACATCGCAATTGGTCCAGGTCTAGCGATTCCTCGTGCAGGGAGCCTTGCATTTGAAATGGGTGCCGCCCCTTTCCTGCCAGAGAATTTGGTTGAAAGTCCGCTCTCTTTATTGATCTATACTATCGTCTTTTTTGGCTTAGCCGCATGGTTGAGTATGTATCCGTCAAAACTGATTAGTCTTTTCGGGAAGTTATTGACCCCCATCCTATTAGCTCTCATTGCCATTATTTTTGTAAAGAGCTTATTAGATCCTATCGGTTCATTTGAATCACCGACAGGAAATTATCAAGACAATCCTTTATTCCAAGGGATTTTAGAAGGGTATTTAACCATGGATGCTTTAGCAGCCCTGGCATTTGGAATTGTCATTGCTAACACGTTGACGGCGCAAGGTGTTAATAATTCAAAAGAGAAATCACGCTATATGATGTATGCAGGTGTGGGTGCTGGAGTGTTATTAGCAGTGATCTATCTAATTTTAGGATATTTAGGAGCTGCGAGCTCTTCATTAGGACAAGCAGAGAATGGTGCCATTATTTTGTCTACCATCATGACGATCCTGTTTGGAAAAAGCGGAAACCTCATTTTAGGAATCGTCTTTACACTAGCATGTTTCTGTGTTTCCATTGGCTTAATTACATCATGCAGCCAATTTTTTTCTACTGCAGTCCCAAAAGTGAAATACAAAATGTGGGTAATCATTTTAGCTGTTTTAAGTACTGCCATAGCAAATTTAGGATTAACGCAAATCCTTCAAATATCTGTACCCATCCTAGGTATGATCTACCCGATCGCCATCGTTCTTATCTTCTTAGGGCTCTTTGATGATATGATTAAAAAAAATCCATATATTTATATCACTGTAATAGGCTTTGTAGCTATATTTAGTTTATTGGACACCATTAATAAAACATTTTTGAATAACATATGGGGTAGGGGATTTGAAATTCTTCCATTCTATATCGAAGGAATCGGCTGGCTGACACCTGCAGTTATTGGGTTGATATTTGGATACCTGCTAGGCAAGTTTAGAGGTACATCACCTGTTAAAAGGACAATTCTATAGGTTGGTTAAACGAGAAACGGATAATATGAGTTTCTCGTTTTTTCGTCTTTTCTAAACCCAAAAAATGAATAACAGATATTGAACCTACAGATGAGTGAGGCATAGACTATGGTATTAAAACTATAAGGGTGTCTGTCATGAAAAGGATGAGACAAGTACAACCAATGATCGGGCAGGCGTGGACGGGGAGACACGTGGTCCTGCTTCATTGTACAACGAATAATCAACTTATTCATTTGTATAAAAGCTACCACGCACCAATTGAGCCTCCCCGCGAAAACTGTGCTGAAACATTATCGCAACTACTAAGTATCGGATATCGTATCCAAGCTAGTACAGCAATTTCACCAAATCAAATTCAATATGTTCTTGTTCTTGAATAGGTTAATTGTATCAACTAATAAAAGCCGCTTTCCTATATAGAGCGGCTATTTCTAATTTCGCTCCGAGTACAATAGAATTAGAAAGACGATAAATGATGGAGAGAGGGATAGGTATGCTTTTGACAGCGGAATATGCCAAAAAATTAGATAAAGAAGACCACTTATACAGATTTCGAGAAGAATTCTACATAAAACCAAATACCATTTATTTAGATGGGAATTCTTTGGGACTTCTTTCAAAAAGAGCAGAACGCACCCTCTTAGAATCATTACATGATTGGAAAGAACATGGAATTGATGGCTGGACAAAAGGGAAGCACCCATGGTTTTTTTTGTCAGAAAGATTAGGAGAGATGATTGCACCACTTGTCGGAGCAGAAGCTGACGAAGTGATGGTTACTGGGTCAACTACGGTCAATTTACATCAGCTTGTTGCTACATTTTATAAGCCTGAAGGAAAGAGGTCAAAAATTCTCGCTGATGAATTAACCTTTCCATCTGATATTTACGCGCTGCAAAGTCAGCTGCGATTACATGGTTTTGACCCAGATACACATCTTATCATGGTAAAAAGCCGAGATGGGCGATTCTTAAAGGAAGAGGATATCATCGAAGGTATGACGGATGAAACTGCACTCATCATTCTGCCAACGGTACTTTATCGCAGTGGTCAAATCTTGGACATGAAACGATTAACAGCGGAGGCGAATAAAAGAGGTATCCTAATCGGTTTCGACGGATGTCACTCTATCGGTGCCATACCGCATTCCTTTAGTGAATGGGGAGTTGATTTTGCTTATTGGTGTAATTACAAGTATTTAAATGGTGGACCAGGAAGTGTAGGCGGATTATATATAAATAAAAAACACTTTGGAACTGCTCCTGGTTTAACGGGTTGGTTTGGTTCTAAAAAAGAGAAGCAATTTGATATGGAGTATTCCTTTACACCTGAAGAATCAGCAGGTGCTTATCAAATTGGAACACCGCATGTGCTGAGTTTAGCCCCTTTACTTGGCGCTTTAGAGATTTTTACAGAGGCAGGGATTGAAAAAATAAGGGAAAAGTCTGTAAAAATAAATCGGTTCTTGATGGATTTGATGGACCAAGAATTATCCAATATGGGATTTAGTATTGGCAGCCCTTATGAAGATGAACGTCGTGGAGGGCATATAAGCCTTGAACATAAGGAAGCCGCGCGTATTTGTAAGGCCTTAAAAGCAAATGGAATTATTCCTGACTTCCGAGCACCTAATATTATACGTCTTGCGCCGGTGGCACTATATACCTCTTATTCTGAGGTATGGGATGCAGTTGAGGTTCTAAAGCAAATCATGGTGGAAAAGCAATACGAGAAGTTTGAAAATGTACGTGATGTTGTAGCGTAGAGGGAGAATGGATTAAACCATGGGGGGCGCTAATCATGAAATCACCCGAAGAAAACAGGAAACTAGATTTAGAAAAAAACATTCAAACCGATTTCCAAAAAGCAATGTCCTACGGAGATTACCTTCATCTTGATAAAATTTTATCTAGTCAACACCGGCTTTCTGATCACCATGATGAAATGTTATTTATCATTATCCATCAAACCAGTGAATTATGGATGAAATTAATTATTCATGAAATAACAGAGGCGATTCAGTATATTCTCCAAAATAATTTGGAGCCTTCCTTTAAAGTTCTATCGCGTGTTTCAAGAATACAACAGCAATTGATTCAATCATGGAGTGTTCTTTCCACCTTAACTCCTTCTGAGTATTTGGAATTTAGGAATAAACTTGGTCAATCTTCCGGATTTCAGTCTTTTCAAAACCGTTTGATTGAATTTGCCTTAGGTCACAAACGTGCACATACTCTAACAGTCTATCAGCATCAAACTGAACTATATAAAAATATGCATGAGTCTCTTCATAAGCCGAGTATTTATGATGCCGCCATCCATGCTTTGGCTGCTCGCGGCATCCCAGTTGATGAAGATGTCTTAAAACGCGATTTGTCAAAAGAGTATGAACCTAATGAAAGTGTTGAAGAAGCATGGCTGACCGTATACCGAAATGTTGACCAATACTGGGACTTATATGAGCTGGCTGAAAAGTTAGTTGACATTGGCCACCAACAACAATTATGGCGATTTAATCATATGAGTACAGTAGAAAGAATTATTGGTCATAAGCAAGGAACAGGGGGGTCATCTGGTGTAACCTATTTAAAAAGGGTACTCGATCAGCACTTCTTTCCAGAACTTTGGAGCGTACGAACGAAATTATAAATTTTATTTGATGAAACATTCGTGAATATCCTTCAGTAGTTGTTTAAATAAAAAGTTTATTCATTTATAATTTTATTATGATAGTTTACGAAATGGAGCAGGGATAATGAAACCTAAAGTAATTGTGTATAAGAAAGTGGATAAAAAAGTTTTAGAATTAATTGAAGACACATGCAAAGTTGTTTATTTTGAAAAACTTGATTCTAATATCTATCCAGAATTTATTGAAGAACTGAAAGATACGGAAGGATTAATAGGTTCTGGTCTGAAAGTAGATCATGAATTATTAGATCTTGCCCCTCAGTTGAAAATAGTCTGCAATATAGCTGTTGGTTACGATAATCTTGATTTAGCTGCGTTAGCAGAGAGAGGGATTATGGCGACCAATACGCCAGATGTTCTAAATGATACGGTAGCGGATACGATTATGGGATTAATTCTTTCCACTGCTAGAAGAATGCCAGAATTAGATCAATGGGTGAAAACCGGACAGTGGAATTCTGGCCTTGAAGAAAAATGGTTTGGAATCGATGTCCATCATAAGGTGCTAGGGATTATTGGCATGGGTGGTATCGGCTCTGCTGTGGCTAAACGGGCACATTTTGGATTTGATATGGAGATTTTATATCATAACCGTTCACGTAATCAGGATGCGGAACAAAGGTTTGGGGCAACCTACTGCTCGATTGAGGAATTATTAAAGAACTCTGATTTTGTATGTTTAATGACACCCTTAACTCCTGAAACCGTAAATTTGATTGGAAAAAGAGAATTTGAGCTGATGAAAGAGTCAGCAATCTTTATTAATGCTTCGAGAGGGAAAACAGTTGATGAGGAAGCTTTGATTCTGGCGCTTCAAGACGGACAAATATATGGTGCTGGACTAGATGTTTTTGTACAAGAGCCAGTGAAAAAGGATAACCCGCTGCTTTCCATGAAGAATGTTGTTACGCTGCCTCATATTGGATCAGCTACATATGAGACTCGATTTAAAATGGCAATGACAGCAGCAACAAACTTAGTGACAGGGCTAAAAGATGGAAATCCACCAAACTTAATTAATTAAGAATAAAAGAACCTCGCCTATTTTTAATGGCGAGGTTCTTTTATTCTTCTGGGTGTAAATACATTACTTGTTAGTTTGTTAATGAATAAGCTGCATTGTTCACCTATAAACTCTTTGTCATAGTCCATTGAGGCAACATGATACGAATTGTATAATGGAACAACTTCTTTTATTTCAGATTGAACGGCAGACAAAATAAAATTCGTGTTCTCAGGTGGGACGACGTGATCTTCTTCTGATCGAAATGCCAAAACGGGGCAAGAAATACCTGGAAGTTTATCCCTCGTTTCACTAATCAATAAAAATAACTGATTTATGGACCTGACAGGTGCTTTCGTATAAGTGATTTCATGAACATTCTTAGCTTTTATATCTGGCGCTCCTTCATGAACAAAACGGGGGAAACGTTTATTTTTAAACCTTTCCATAGGAGGGATGGAATTTATTGCCGCGTTAATTAACATAATACCTTTGATATCTCTGTACTTGTTGGCTAAATTTAACGTCAAGGTTCCACCCATTGATTGACCGATAACGAAGATTTCACTGCAATGTTGTTGAAGAAATGAATAACCATCTTCTAAACTTTGAATCCAATCTTGGTAGCTGCAGTTTTCCATATCCTCAAAATGGGTACCATGTCCTTTTAATCTAACTCCGTAAACTGTGAATCCTTCAGCTGCAAGGTATTCTCCTAAATATTTGACACTCTGTGGGGTACCCACAAAACCGTGTGAAATTAAAATTCCAATTTCATTTCCTTTAAAGAAAAAAGATCCAGCTCCTGGTAATACCGAATATTGTTCAATCATTAATAAAACTCCTTTCTTTATGAATTAATAGAAGTAAGTATTTAAAAAAACACCTCCTGTCTAAAGTGAGGTGCCTTTTGCTGTCAAATCGGCGAATTATTACCTTTAAGATATACCTATAATTCCGATGTGTCAAGTTGGTTTTATAATAAAATCAAAAAAATTAAAAAAGTCATTGACAAGAATTAGGTTACAAAGTATATTTTAGACTATAGTTTTAATTCCCAGTAAACAAGTAGGTAATGTAAGAGAAGGAATATATTAATAGTAAGCCTATTGGTCAACCAATGGCTCCTCTAAATTTTGCATAATAAGCAAAATAGAGGAGCTTTTTTTATTCCTTTTTTAGCGCTAATGATAAAGGAGAGTTGAAAATGGGAAAAATTCTTCGACAAGCTGTAGAAAAACGACGATTGGAATTGATTAACAAACTAATTGCATTCGGTGTTTATAAAAAAGAGGAGCAGCATCTTTTGGAGCTATCACTAACAGATCTAGAAAATGAATTTAGAAATTTTGTAGAGGATCAACATCCACATAGTGAAATAGAATCCATCCATTGGGTTAAAAAAATTAATAACTTAAGTTGACCAGACGACTGGAGACTTCCTTATTATGGAGGTCTCTTTTTTGTTTCATTCAAGGAGGTGGTTTTATAGAAAGATTAACGAAATAGAAGAAAAACACAATATCTTAAGGAGATGATGGAAATGGCGATTGAGTTAACTCAATCTTATAAATTAGCAAATCAATTGTATGATCTAAGTCTTAAAGCAGATGTTCTTGTTATTGGCGGGGGACCCGCTGGTTCTTGGTCTGCCATAACTGCAACACAAAATGGTGCTTCGGTAATCTTAGTAGATAAAGGTTATTGTGGAACAAGTGGAGCGACTGCTCCTTCAGGCAGTGGTGTTTGGTACATACAGCCTGACAAAGAAAAAAGAGAAGAGGCCATGAAAAGTCGTGAAGCTTTAGGCGGGTACTTATCAGAGCGAAAATGGATGAAACGAGTGCTTGATACAACCTATGAAAATATGAATCAATTAGAAGCTTGGGGTTATCCTTTTCCAATAGATGAAAATGGGGTAGCTCATAAAAGAAGTCTGCAAGGACCTGAATACATGAGATTAATGCGGAGGAAATTGAATAAAGCAAAGATTACAATCCTTGACCATAGTCCTGCGCTTGAGCTTTTGTACGATAGTCACGGTGTTGCGGGTGCAGCTGGTATCAACGAACAAACTACCCAAACATGGTCTGTCCAGGCAAGTTCCATTGTGATTGCCTCTGGGGGTTGCGCATTCCTAAGCAAGGCATTAGGGTGCAATGTATTAACAGGAGATGGCTACTTACTAGCTTCTGAAGCTGGAGCAGATTTTTCCGGAATGGAGTTTTCCAATGCGTATGCGATTACGCCAAAATTCTCTTCGATTACAAAAACAGCTTTTTATAATTGGGCAGTTTTCACCTATGAGGACGGATCGATTATCGAAGGTGCAGGCTCCCAAAGAGGTCGTTCAGTAATAGCAAAAAAATTGCAGGGAGGTCAAAAAGTATTTGCTCAATTAGTGAAGGCAAAGGATTATTACGACTTACAAAAATGGATGAGAATTGCGCAGCCGAACTTCTTTGTTCAATTTGATCGAATGGGAATTAATCCCTTTGAGGATCGATTCGAAGTGACGTTACGGCTTGAAGGGACGGTACGTGGAACGGGAGGGATTCGTATTGTCGATGAGACATGTGCCACATCAGTGCCAGGTCTATTTGCAGCAGGTGACGCAGCAACCAGGGAAATGATATGCGGCGGATTTACGGGAGGAGGAAGTTATAACGCAGCTTGGGCGATATCTTCTGGTTACTGGTCAGGGGAAGCAGCTGCAAAGTATGCCTCTAGTTTCAACCGAGATAAACGTGATAGAGTCCTAACAAGAAAACAGGTTATCGGGATTAACGAACACTCTATTGGTAAAGATCTTCTCGATGCGTCAGAAGTGACCAAGAGGGTGCAAGCAGAAGTTACTCCTTTTGACAAAAACCTGTTCAGAACTGAAGAAATTTTAACACCTGCATTATTAAGACTTAACACTTTATGGAATGAGTCAAAGAATAGTCTCCAGGAAAATCAGGGGAATCTTTTAAAGGTACGAGAATCAGCCGCAATGTTAGCGACATCCAGATGGATGTACACAACGGCACTGGAACGAAAAGAAACACGCGGGATGCACAAAAGATTAGACTACCCTGTCCTGGATGAAAATCAACATTATCGATTAATTACGAGTGGATTAGATGAGATAAAAGTGAACCCAACTACCAAACTGCAAAACACGTAAGGAGGAAAAAACTTGATTGAAGTTTTACTAGAAGACCAGTGTGTGGAATGTAATTTATGTGTAAAAGTATGTCCGACGAACGTTTTTGAAAGAAGAGAAGGAGCAGCACCGGTAATTGCCCGGCAGGATGATTGTCAAACCTGCTATATGTGTGAACTTTATTGTCCAGTTAAGGCTCTTTATGTAGCACCAAACGCTGATGATATTATTGGTATAACGGAGCAAGAATTGAAGGAAACAGATTTAATAGGAAGTTATCGTTCTAATATTGGCTGGGAGAAGGGGCAAAAATCCACGGCTAAACAAGACTTAGCATATAAATTTTATCTAAAATAATTGGAGTGTGGACAGAATTGAAGAAGATGATAAAGATAAAATACTTGGTTTTTGTAGTACTGCTATTTACCCTGCTGTTAACAGCTTGCAACTCAAATGGTGCTGCTACTAACGCGGAAGCTAAAAAAGAAAATAGCACTGAGTCGAACAAAGAAAATGGTGGAAAAACGCTTCGGTTAGGTTATATAAACGCCACAGGTTCGACGAGTGAAGGAAAACCAGCAGTATCAGGTGCAGAAGGCTGGGCGATTGAAAAGGGATTTTTACAAGAGGAGCTGAAAAAAATCGGTATTACCGAAATTGAATATTATGCTTTTCCAAATGGGCCAAACCTAAATGAAGCCATGGCATCTGGAGAAATAGATTTAGGGATTTTTGGTGATACTCCAGCGTTATTAGCTAGGGGTGCCGGCCAAAAAACGAGATTAATTGGTTTAGCAAGTATTTATCAGGATATTTGGCTTGTAACCAATAAGAAAAACGGAATCTCTAAATTGGAAGATTTAAAAGGGAAAACAGTAGCTACAGCAAATGGTTCTTATATGTTTCGCTATATTCAAGGGTTACTAAAAGAAGAGGGGTTACTGGATGAGGTCAAATTTGTATCCTTATTCCCGCCAGAGGCGTTAGCTTCACTAGAACATGGTGACATACAAGCCTATGCATTCCCCACCTACATGGGTCCAAAACATGTAAAACTTGGATTTCCGCTCGTATTACAGGCAAGCAAAACAACTCCAGAATTAACAGGGACTTCTGTCATTGTGGCGACTGAAAAATACTTGGATGGGAATCCAGAATTCTTATCCGTCTGGGATGCTATAAGGTCAAATGCAGTAAAAGACTTAAAGGAACACGGTGAAGAATATTACCAATATGTTGCGGATGTATCGCAGCAGGATTTAGATGTAGTGAAGGAAAGTATTCCTTTAGATAACATTAGGGAAGAGAGTTTTCCTGAAGAGGGCATCAAGTTATTAGAAGGAACGAAGAAGTTTTTGGTAGCACAAAAATTAATCAAAAAAGACTTTGAATTAGAGAATTGGATTTTACGAGAATAATAGCTATCGATAGCCTATAGATCAGAGGTGTTAATGTGAACAAGACATTCGTAAGATATAGTTTACCCATTGTTCTACCGATATTGATTGTTTTAGTATGGATCTATTTAACTGAAAAAGAATTTATTGCGGCCTATTTAATTCCATCACCATTAGTGGTGATCGATACATTCATTCAATTTTTGGGAGATGGTACTCTTTTAGCTGACACTTGGACCAGTGTTAGTAGAATGCTGCAAGGTTTTTCATTGGCAGTGGTCACCGGTTTAATATTTGGAATTATTATGGGGTTGTTCACTCGTATCGACCAATTTTTTGCAGGTGTATTTAATGCCATAAGGGTAATCCCGCCATTAGCTTGGATTCCAATCATTATCCTTTGGTTTGGAATTGGTGAGGCTTCTAAAGTAATTATTATTTTTAAGGGCGCATTTTTCCCTATTCTTTTAAACAGTATTCAAGGAATAGAAGGGGTGCCAAAAGGATATTTAGAGGTATCTAAACTGATGGGAGTAAGTAAGAGGAAAGTGTTATTTCAGGTGATTTTACCAGCTGCATTGCCTTCCATATTTGTTGGTCTACGATTAGGGCTTGGTACTGCATGGATGGCGGTTGTAGCGGCTGAATTAATTGCTTCTGAATCGGGATTGGGATTTAGAATCACTCAAGGTAGAGAACTTTCACAGCCAGATGTCATGGTTATTGGAATGGCGATGATAGGACTGATTGGAGTATCAATGGATGCATTCATAAAGTTGATTCAAAAGCGTGTCCTTTCCTGGCAGCCAGGGATTAAATCTTAGGAGGTTACGTAGATGCTTACCCAAGAAAGAGTTCAATATGAAACCTATAAACCGAAAATCAAAATATCTAATTTATCAAAAACATATAATCAGAGAGACAAAAAACTTGAGGTATTAAATAATATTGATTTAGAAGTTCAGGAAGGAGAGTTTTTGACCATT
The DNA here is from genome assembly GCF_036962345.1 of Neobacillus vireti. Lineage (GTDB taxonomy): Bacteria > Bacillota > Bacilli > Bacillales > Cytobacillaceae > Neobacillus > Neobacillus vireti_A. Next base: position 129,380 of record NZ_JBALNB010000009.1, on the reverse strand, counting down.
GTCGGCTCAAGCGGTTGTGGAAAAAGCACGCTATTACGCTTAATAGCCGGTCTTGATTTATTATTCGAAGGCTCCATTACGATTGATGATCAAATCATCTCTGGAATTGGTCAAGATCGGGGGATGGTATTCCAGGATCATCGGCTGTATCCATGGATGAATGTTGAGCAAAATATAGGTTTTGGTCTGGAGCATCTCTCTGCAAGGGAGCGTAAGAGAGTCGTGCAAGAGCATATTGAATTAGTCGGATTAAAAGGCTTTGAAAATGCGAAGCCTGGAGAACTTTCTGGAGGTATGTCTCAGCGTGTTGCCATCGCTCGTACTTTAGTAAAAAAACCAGATATCATTTTATTCGATGAACCCTTTGGTGCTCTTGATGCATTGACAAGAATTCAAATGCAGCACGAGATCCTTAGAATTAGAGAACAATCCAATATTACAATGATCCTGGTTACACATGATATTGATGAGGCTGTTTTATTAGGGGATAGAGTCATTGTCATGTCAAAGAAACCAGGACGCATCCAAAAGACAATTCCGGTGTATTTACCGAGACCACGCGATAGGAATAGTTATGATTTCTTAAAAATTCGTGAACAAATATTTCATTTATTCTTCGAAAATGAAAAAGTAAAAATACCAGAAGACTATTCCATATAAATATGTATAAACAAGTTGCTCACAAAGATGAGCAGCTTCTTTTTTTGGAATTCTATTCCACCTTAATGTAAACACTAGAAATTAGATAAAGTAAGTTAATTTTTGGAGGTATACGGATGAGTCGACTAGACAGGCTCAAAATGGGGAAAGTGGAAACAAATCACTTCCAACAGTTTAATGAGTTATTACGGTATGTGTTTCAAGTTACCAAGAAAGATTTACAACTGGTAGGCTGGGAAGAACGAGAAATCGCTTTAGCAAAAAAACCGGTATTGGATCAAGCGGATGTGATTGGCTGGTTTGATGGAGAGAAACTTGTCTCGCAGTTGGCTGTTTATCCTTTTCAAGTTAATATTTTTGGACAGACATTTGAAATGGGCGGGTTGACGGGAGTCGGGACGTATCCAGAATACGCCAATATGGGACTGATGAATAAATTGATGCGTCAGGCACTAGCAGATATGCGTCAAAGAAAACAATCTATTTCCTATCTTTTTCCCTATTCCATTCCCTATTACCGTCGAAGAGGCTGGGAGATTATTTCGGACAAGATGACGTTTGAAGTTAAAGACATCCAATTACCAAAGATAAAAAAAGTACCTGGATATGTGGAAAGGATGAATATCGAGCACCTAGATGTTAAAAAGGTTTATGAACTCGTTTCAAGTAAAATGCATGCGGCCATGATTCGAAATGAATTAGCCTGGGAGGAGTATTGGCGATGGGATGTAGATGAACAAACGGCAGCGGTATATTATAATCATGCTCACGAGCCACAGGGGTATTTGTTGTACTGGATTTCTGAAGATGTGCTGCATATTAAAGAAATGATATATATCGATCAAGAGGCGCGGGTAGGGCTTTGGAATTTCATTGGTGCACATTTTTCTATGGTCTCAAAAGTTGTCGGAAATATTTTTATGAATGAGCCACTAGCTTTTTGGCTGGAAGATGCAGATATTAAAGAAAAAATCTCTCCTTATTTTATGGCAAGGATTGTTGATGCTAAACAATTTATTGCCCAGTACCCTTTTATAGCTACAGGAACAGATATAAATCTTACCTTTAGGCTGGATGATCCAATGCTAGAGTGGAATAAAGGGATATTTACACTTCAAGTTTCTCCCGAGGGTAAGGGAGAGTTGGTTCAAAGTATGGAGCAACCGACCTTTTCTTTAGATATCCAGACATTAACGACTATGCTGCTAAGTTACAAAAGACCAACGTATTTAGCCACTATCACGAGAATTAACGGTGATAAAAAGTCTGTGGAGTTACTTGAAAAAGTAATTAACATGCAAACACCATATTTTTCAGATTACTATTGAGCAAGTAAAAGTAAATCAAATAAATTATTCATTAGAGGGTGAAACCGATGAACGAAGAAGAAAAAGAATCAAAAAATACCAATTCTAAGAAAATATATAGTTCATTTAAAGAAATGTATGGAATTGATCCGGAAATGAGCTTGTTAACAGCTAATTTCGCTCCACCTGAAAATGCTATTTTAAATGAGCATTATCAAGAGGATTCTGCTGATAATGAATAGTTGGATTCCTCCCAAAAGGTTATTGGATAAGTGATGCGTATTTGGAAAACCTATTTAGGTGCTAATATTTTATCAAACATTATATAGGAGGTAATCAATTGTATTTCTATAGAGAAGACCTAATTAATATGATTGTTCCAGATAAACCGGATCCGGCGGCTGCTAAAGTACTTCAAGAAACATTGGGTGGAAGATTTGGTGAAATGCGAACAATGATGCAGTTTTTCTTCCAAAGCTCAAACTTCAGAGGAAACCAAAAGCAATACCGCGATTTAATCAGAGGTATTTTCCTAGAGGAAATTAGCCATGTAGAACTCGTTCAAACAACCATTAATCAACTCCTGAATGGGTCGGGAGAAGAGGCCGTTGGGGCAGGGGGAACGATGGGTGCTCCTTTGGAAGAAGCCGTTAAAGAACACGCAAACCCTCATCACTTTATTATGGGTGCTCAGAGTTCACTTCCAGTCGATGCAGGAGGGAATCCCTGGAGTGGTAACTATGTATATAGCCATGGAAACTTGATAAGTGATTTATTAGATAACGTCGTATTAGAATCTACAGGGGTTCTGCAAAAGACACGAATTTATGAAATGAGCTCAAATAAAACTTTTAGGGAAACATTAGCGTTCTTAATTGTCCGTGATAATGCGCACCAAAATGCATTTGCAAAAGCATTGGAAACGCTGGGTGTGAACTGGGGTAAGATTTTCCCAGTACCGAACTATGATATAAATAAGTATCCAGAATGCCGAAAATATGTAGAAATGGGTTTCCATAATGCTCAATTTAATTTTAGATTAGATGAAACCCTAATTGGTACGATATTCCAAGGTGAATCACCTAGCAGGGATTCTGGAACATTACAAGTCGTACCACCGCCGCAAGGTTATCCTGTTCCAGTAATGCCTGAAATGCCGAATGAGCATAGCCCTGGAATTAGTGATTTAAATCGATAATGTAAAAAAGGATGAGACACAAAACGTGTTCATCCTTTTTTATGGTGTCAAATTAACAATCGCCATGTTTATTGAGATGTAATGGGGGAGGAATGAGCCAGCCTTTTTCTTTATTTAAACGGAGGACTTTTCCTCCAAGTGCGACCTTTTGCGCATGGAATTGCGTATACATCAAAGCTAAGTCTTCCCTGATTGATTTACCTATTGCTTGACTGCAGGCTACGAGTCCAGCGGCAATATCAGCAGAAAGTCCAGCAGCAATGGCAGGGTCTATGATTCGAGCACCCACTGGAATATCTTCTAAACATGCTTCAGGAGGCTCTGGTTGCGCAGGCGGTAAGCCAATGCCGTTTTCTTTTAAAAGTTCCTCTAATTGCTTGTTTTCGCCCTGACAAATTTCACTTGCTTCTACTAATAACTTCTTTAAATCCTCATCACCTGCATGGTTTAACATGGTATGATATCCTGCAATCTTCCCGTTATTTACCAATGCAGCAGACCATAAATCAAATACTTCTCCATAATGTAAAGGCTCTTCCTTAGGATTCCCGCTTAAAATTCCCATTGTTGCCCTCCTTAGTGTATAGGCTAGTTTATTCATTAACAGTGCCACCTTTCTTGAAGCACATCAATAGGGTTTCCATTCCGAGCTCTTCTCATTAATTTTTTTATCGTTTTTAGTTATTTCATTTGCCCTATAAAAAATTTTAGACATGTGACTGTATAACGAACATAAAATGTACAAGTTAAGAGATTGGTGAAGTGGAGTGGTGTTTTTTTTGAATATTAGCATATTGGCGAGCTACATCATATTGGGCTTTACACTAGCAGCTCCAATTGGCCCGGTAAATTCTGCTCGGTTAGATAAAGGAATTAAGAATGGCTTTTGGCATGCATGGGTTGTGGGGGCAGGCTCAATGGTTGCAGATGGTTTCTTTATGCTGCTCGTTTATTTAGGAATGGTTCAATTTCTAGGGATTCCGATTATTCAAATCTTTCTTTGGTTATTTGGCGGATTTATTTTAATTTATTCAGGAGTAGAAAGTATCAAAAATGCAAATACGATTACCCTAACATACAGTAGAGAAAAAGAATCATTAGTGAAGTGCTTTTTTACAGGATTTATCATGTCAATCACAAGCCCGTTATCGGTTCTCTTCTGGTTAGGGATTTATGGCTCTGTTTTGGCTAAAACGGCTCAGACAAATGGGACGGAATCATTGTGCATTTATAGCAGTATGATTTTTCTTGGATTAGCCATTTGGGATGTCTTCGTTGCAGGCCTTACGACAGGCTTCCGAAAACTCTTAACGATTAAAAGTCTAATTGCAATATCGATTATCTCAGGGGCTTCATTAGTTTTGTTTGGTCTTTATTTTGGATATCAGGGGATTCAAGCGCTCTTTGGTTAAGCGTAAAGTTTTTTATTATCACGCTTGAAAAAGTCATGATAGAATAGATAGGGATTAGAAAATGACGGTGGTCTGAATCACAACACGAGGAGATCGACATGATATTAAATGATAAGACACAAAATAATCATACCAAAAATGATGAGATAAAGGAATTTGCCATCCAAAGCCGAAGATATTTAGGTGCTAAAACCAAACTGCTCCCATTAATCGAAGATGTGATCAATGACTCTATTAAAGAATGGCATTCTTTCACAGATTTATTTGGAGGGACTGGTGTTGTTGGGAATCGTTTTAATCAACCAGGCAAAGAATTAATCATAAATGATTTGCTTTACTCAAATATTCACAGTTACAACACTTTTTTCTCTCCAGAACCTTTTGAAAGAGATAAAATCATAAATCTATTGCATTCTTATAATGAAAGAAAGGTTCACGACGATAATTACTTTTCAAACAATTATGGGGATAAATATTTCACTTTAGAGAATGCTCGTAAGATTGGGTATGTACGAGAAAATATGGAAGAATTACAACAAAAAGGATACCTGAGTAACCGAGAATTCTCGATTCTATTTACTTCACTTTTGTATGCTCTAGATAAGGCTGCAAATACGGTGGGACATTATGAAGCGTATCGTAAGAAACTTGACATGTACAATCCAGTTCGATTTCTCATGCCGGCTATAGCTGACAATGAAACGAATAGATTAAATAAAATCTATCAATGTGACGCCAATGAATTAGTGAGAGAAATTAAGACTGACATCCTGTATATTGATACACCCTATAACTCCAGACAGTATGTGGATTCCTATCATCTATTGGAGAACCTTGCGATGTGGGACAAGCCGGAACTTGAAGGTGTTGCGAAGAAAATGAGCTCAGAAGTCCGTCAATATGGGAAGAGTAAATATTGTTTGAAGACAGCACCAGAAGCATTTGACGATCTTGTTCAACATGCCCGCGCTAAATTAATTGTGGTTTCTTACAGTAATATGGCAGAGAAAGGCGATGGCCGTTCAAATGCAAAGATATCCGATGTGGAAATGATCTCGTCTTTAGAAAAACGCGGTAAAACGATTAGCTATGAACAAGATTATAAGCATTTTACTACAGGTCTGAAAGATATTGAAAATTACCAAGAACGGCTCTTTGTGTGTCATGTTGGGAAATAAGGTGAGAATATGACTTTCATTAAATCGCCATTAAATTATACCGGAGGAAAACATAAACTGTTGCCGCAGCTAACAAATCTGTTCCCTGCAAATATCCAAATTTTTGTGGATTTGTTCACGGGAGGAGCAAATGTAGCCGTAAATATTGATTCGCAAAAAACATATGCTTTTGACATAAATGAACGCCTGATCTCTCTTTTTAACTATTTAAAGGCTCATTCCTATGATCAAGTAGCTTCGGTTATTGAAGCCATTGTCGAATATTATGGGTTAAGTGACACAATGAGAAATGGGTATGAGTATTATCAAGCAAATAGTGCGGATGGCGTTGGTCCATTTAATAAAGAAAAATACATCCTAATGAGGAATGACTATAATCGGCTGGAAAAGAAATTTCCTTTAGATTTATTATTTTTTACACTAATTATCTTTGGCTTTAATAACCAAATTCGTTTTAATAAGTCGGGAGGATATAACATTCCCGTTGGAAAAAGGGATTTTAATAATAACGTAAGGGAAAATCTTTTTCAGTTTATGCAGGCTTTACAAATCAGAAATATTGAATTTCAACACAAGGATTTCCAAGAAATCGATTTAGAACTGTTGGGACCTGGTGATTTCCTTTATGCTGATCCACCCTATTTAATTACTACGGCTACGTATAATGAACAGAATGGCTGGACGGAAGAACATGAAATAAATTTGCTAGAGCTGTTAGATACATTAAATAAACGCAAAGTTAAATTTGCATTATCAAATGTATTAGAAAAAAGCGAGAAGAAAAATACAATCTTAGAAAAATGGGCTGCTAACTATCATATCCATGACCTGAAAATGAATTATAGTAATTCGAATTATCAAAAGAAAAAGGAGACAGTCATATTAGAGCGAGAAGTGCTAATCACGAATTATTGATTAGCACTTCTTTTTACATCTTTTCGAATAAAATGAAAAAGATATAAGTAAATAGAATTGTGCCGTAAAAGGGGGAGAAATGAATGGCTAGGGAAAGTGTCTGGAGTATTAATACCACATTGCGGTCCCCTGACCGCCTGCAAGGCTATATCGAAATTGTCCGAATTATGCAAGGGAGGACCAGGAACGAGGAGTTCGAAAAAGATTTCTTTTTTGAAACCATTCGAAGAGGGTTATATCAGCCTACCAGTAAGGATCCTACATGGAAAAAGCGGGTAAACAACTTTTTACCAAATGAAGATAATAGTTATATTCTAACAGAAGATGAAGTAATTGAATTAATGTCTACAGTAGTATACAAGAATAAATCCTATCAAGATGATCAATTTAAAATATATGCCTTTCGTGGAAGAACTGCTTTTTCGCCGTTGACCAACTTTGGGTTTGTAAGAAACAGAGACAAGGATGGGAAGGTGGCTTTAACTCCACTTGGTGAGGCATTTTCAAAAGGAATTAATACTGAAAATATGTTTTTAAGGATGTTCCTAAAGTGGCAGCTTGATAACCCAACCGAAAAAAATGGATTCAATATTAAACCTTTTGTAGCTACAGTTAAAGTTATAGCAGGGGTTAACAAAAGAGCTGAGGAGTTAGGGCTGCGCCAAGTGGGAATTTCTTTTGATGAAATGAAAATGTTTATCCCTACTTTAGTAAATGCGAAAAACATTGATCAGACCATTGAAAATATTATTGAATATCGATTAAAAGTAAAAAGTATGGGCGGGTTGAATCAGGAAGAATTTAAGCAACAATTCTTTACAGACTTTACTGAAAAGTTATTCAACACCAAGAGTGAAGAAAGCCTCAAAACGAAAAAATCCAATCTTCGTGATTATGCCGATTCCACAATCAGGTATTTTCGTGAAACTGGAATCCTTTATTTACGCGGCGGGGGCAGGTATATTGATCTATCACCCAGCAGAACAAGAGAGGCAAATTTCATTGCCGAGGAATTCTCAGCAGAAGCAGAATCCTTTAAAGACGTGGATGCTTATATTGATTACTTAAGTGACACAAAAACCCCGGAACTTCCATGGGAAACGTATAGTCAATTAGAGAGTGAATACAAAAATTTATTTTCAACGTATGATAGCTTACAGTGTGCCATTTCCAAAATCAAACCAAAGGCTGTCACGAAAGTTGCCTATATAGAAAAGTTTTCAGATATTAATATGTTAGCTGATGAAGTTCAGTCATTACGTCAACACATTCGACAATCAACAAGAACATTAACAATGTTCAAGGAAGACCAATTCACTAAATTAAAGGATATTTCGCTGGCAATCGAGGAGATGAGCGGAAGAACGCAAAGTTATCGGAAGTTCCCTGAAGTACAAAAGCCATCCGTTCGCTTGGAATGGCTATTTGCTGAAAGCCTCGTTGCGATAGGATCGGCAAATCTGATTAAACCTAATTATAATGTTGGTGATGATGGACTCCCTCTGTGGACAGCTAGGGGGAATGTAGAAGATTTATTTGCTGATTATCCTGACTTCCAACTTGTTGGAGAAGTTACGATGATGCAAGGTCGAGATCAATGGATTAACGAAGGACAACCTGTTATGCGGCATGTGGCAGACAGAGCAAATCAAGCAGCGAAGCAAACCTACGGATTATTTTTGGCCCCATCTTTACATAGGGATACAATCAATACATTTTTCGGTAACGTAAAATATCCAATTTTTGAGGGTCAAACCTTAGCGATAATACCATTAACATTAAAGAATTATGCGAGGATGATCCATAAAATTTACTTGATACGAGATAATGGTGCCCCTTTTACTCATCATGACCTATCAAAATTGTTATCGGATTTACATAAAATAGCAACTGAAAAAATTGATAATTCCACACAATGGGTAGCAGCTATTGACCAATATATAGAAAGTTTCTGTAATCAATGATAAATAATCGTACAATGACATGTGAGATCCACATGTCGTTTTGTTTTAGAAGAGAGCAAAGTTGACATTTTGGAAAAAATCCGTATAATACTATTCTTGTGTTACATTGTTTTTATTTTTATCGAGTGTTCATGGATTGTTCATACATTGTTCATACTTAACTGTTATGATAAATAATAGATTAATGGATTTAAAAACTAATTTAAAATTAACGTAAACTAAAAACTACTTATTTTTTTAAGGCAGGTGCAGAAAATGAATAACTTAACTCAAAAGAGTCAGGGTATTTTTAATAAATATATTGGCTTTTTCTTTTTGGCTGTATTCTTCCTTTGGATGAAAACATATATCGCTCAATTAACGCAATTTGATTTAGGTATTGAGAATACGCTGCAAAAAATACTATTATTTATTAACCCATTAGGGTCGTCATTACTTTTTTTAGGATTGGCTTCATTATTTAAAGGACGCAAGAAATATATTGCTTTAATAGTGATTGATTTCTTTTTAACCTTCCTTTTATTTGCCAATGTCGTGTATTACAGATTCTTTAATGACTTTATTACATTACCGACATTAACTCAGACACAAAATTTTGGTGATGTAAGCGGCAGTGTGTTAACTCTTTTAAGACCATTTGATTTCCTATTTTTTGTGGACATCGTTCTGTTAATTGCCTTACTTGCTTTTCGGGTTGTTAAGATCGAGTTTCAAGATATGAACCGCCGTAAAGTAGCTGCTTTATTTTCATTATCCTTAGCGATTTCATGTGGTAATTTAGGACTAGCTGAAACCGATCGTCCTCAATTGTTAACAAGAGGATTTGACCGTAATTATATTGTGAAATATTTAGGGATGTACAACTACACCATTTATGACGCAGTAAAAAGTACAAAAGCATCAGCGCAAAGAGTTATGGCAGATAGTGATGATATGACTGAAGTCATTAACTATACGAAAGCTAACTATGCCGAGCCAAATCCAGCTTACTTTGGTGCAGCAAAAGGTATGAATGTAATTTATTTACACCTTGAATCCATGCAAAACTTCCTAATTGATTACAAACTGCATGGAGAAGAAGTAACGCCGTTTTTAAATTCCTTAACAAAGGATCAAAACACACTTTACTTTGATAACTTCTTCCATCAAACAGCGCAAGGTAAAACGGCGGATGCTGAATTTATTCTTGAAAATTCATTATATGGATTACCGCAGGGTTCTGCTTTTACAACAAAAGGACTAAATACGTATCAAGCAGCACCAGCAATTTTAGGCCAGCAAGGTTATTCATCAGCTGTATTCCACGGGAATTCAGGCAGTTTCTGGAATCGTGATGAAATCTATAAATCATTTGGATATAATCACTTTTTTGATGAAAGCTATTATAATATGAATCCAGAAGAACTTGCGGAATACGGTTTAATGGATAAGCCGTTTTTTGAGGAATCAATTCCAATGCTGGAAACATTACCGCAGCCTTTTTATACAAAGTTTATCACTGTTTCCAATCATTATCCTTATCCGCTTGCTGAAGGAGAAGCGACGATTGCACCACATACGACGGGGGATAAGTCAGTTGATACTTACTTCCAAACAGCACGTTATGCGGACGAAGCATTAAAACAATTCTTTGATTACCTTAAAGAATCAGGTTTATATGATAACTCTGTCATTGTCATGTATGGTGACCATTATGGTATTTCAGAAAATCACAATAAAGCTATGGAAAAAGTTCTAGGAAAAGAAATTACAAATTTTGATAGTGCTGGTTTACAGAGAGTACCATTCTTCATCCGTGTTCCTGGCATTGAGGGTGGAGTCAACCATGAATACGGAGGACAAATTGATATCCTTCCAACTGTCCTACACTTATTAGGGATTGAAACAAAAGATTATGTTCAGTTCGGTACCGACCTATTATCTGAACAGCATGATGATCTTATTCCTTTCCGTGATGGCAGCTTTATGAGTCCGACGATTTCAGCTGTAGATGGTAAATTCTACGACTCTACAACAGGACTAGAAATTGATCAGAATAGGATGGAAGAGGCAATAAATCTTCAGGGCATAGTAGAAAATAAATTAATGCTCTCTGATAAAGTGGTTAATGGAGACTTATTACGCTTTTACACACCTGAAAACTTTACTCCTATTGACCGAACACAATACAACTATAATTTATCTCCAATTAGTGGAGAATCTAAAGAATAGGCAATAAATTAAAGGCTGTTTAGGCAAATTCCTAAGCAGCCTTTTTCTATTTTTATGTTGTAATCTTGTGCTATAGTTAAGGTCTAGAACCTAAAAATTAGGAATAATTTCTAATTATGATTATTTTTTAAGGAGGGGTAACAATGACTGCCTATACTTCCAGAAACGAAGTGCCACAAAATGAAAAATGGAACCTTGAAGACATATATTCTAATGTTAGCAAATGGGAGAGCGATCTTCAGCTTGTTGAGGATATGGCAGGAAAGTTGAAGGAATTTGATGGTGCAATCCACGATGGGAAAAGTCTTTATCGCTATTTAAAACAAAGAGAGGAATTATCTTATAAATTCAATCATGTCTACGCCTATGCCATGCTAAGGGTTGATGAGGATACGAGAGATGCAAGTTCTCAATCACTATTAGACCGTGCTAAGGGACTTAGTGTGAAGGTAAGTGCCTCAACATCTTTTTTTATGCCTTATTTATTGGGATTAGATAAAGAAACATTAAACAGCTATATTGCTGAAGAGGCAGGCCTGAAGTACTTTGAGGAGGATTTATTTGAATCATTCCGGTACAAAGCCCATGTACTTACAAAAGACCAGGAAGAAGTGTTATCCCAATTAGGGGAAGCATTTTCTGCACCCAGCACAACCTTTGGTATGATGAATAATGCAGATATTAAGTTTGGTGAAGTCACAACTGCCAATGGTGAAAAGGTTCCATTGACAAGAGGGATGTACGCAAAATTAGTCGAGGATGAAGACCGCGAAAAACGCAGGGAGGCCTATAAAGCCTATTATAAGCCATATGTTGAATGGAAGAATTCGATTGCAAGCACCCTTTCCGCAGCGATCAAGAATAATGTTACCTTAGCTAAAATTCGCAAATATCCTTCTGCATTGGAGAAAGCTCTATTTGGTGACATGGTACCAAAAGAAGTTTATGAAAACCTAATCACTACAACAAAGGAAAATATCTCAGCACTTCACAATTACTCTGAAATCCGCAAGAAAAAGCTTCAGGTAGATGAACTAAGGCAATACGATATGTCTGTTCCTTTGGTGCAGGGAGTGAAACAGGTTATTCCTTATGAGGAAGCGTATGAAACCATGATAAAAGCTCTAGCACCTCTAGGAGAGGAATATACAGCCATTCTAAAGGAGTTTAAAGACGCAAGATACATTGATGTCCGGGAGACACCTGGCAAGCGCTCAGGGGCCTATAATTTGGGCATATACGGGGTACATCCATTTATTTTATTAAATCATCAAGATGATTTAGATAGTTTATTTACCCTCGCCCATGAGTGTGGCCATGGAGTTCACAGCAAATTAAGCTCACAGCATCAACCGCAGATTACGGCAAGGTATAGTATTTTTGTGGCTGAAGTAGCTTCGACTGTTAACGAAGTGCTGTTAATTAACTACTTGCTTAATCATGAAAAAAATCCAGATGTGCGCAAACATTTATTAAATCATTTTATTGACCAATTTAAGGGGACATTTTTCACCCAAGTGATGTTTGCAGAATTTGAGAAAATCATCCATGAGCTGGCAGAGAAGGGTATACCATTAAACGTGGAGATATTCAACCAAACCTACGAATCTTTGTTTAGGGAATATAACGGAGAAGTAGTGGTGTTTGATGACGAAGTAAAGTTTGGCTGGTCTAGAATTCCACATTTTTATCGTCCATTTTATGTTTATAAATATGCAACAGGTTTTGCCTCCGCTATTCATCTGGCAGCGAAAATTCTTGAAGGTGACAAGGAAACACTCCAAACATACCTCCAATTTTTAAAAAGTGGCAGCTGTGATTACCCATTGGAGTTGTTAAAGAAGACGGGTGTAGATTTGACCACACCATTACCAATTGAAAATGCTATGAAAAAGTTTGGAGAGCTGGTTGAGGAGTTCTCAAGATTATAATGATTCAAGGATGTCACAAAATCTATCTTGTGGCATCTTTTTTTTAATCCCAGATTATTTTTGCATGGTATGATTGGGATAGGAATATAATTACTCTCATGAGATTACCTTAAAAGAAAATAGGTGATTACCATTTGGAAAAAATTAATTTCTCTCATCGCAATCATCGTGGTCATTTTTTTAGTTGTTCAAAACTCCGAAGTATTTCAACTGCTTAGAAATGGGGATATAGATTCAATTATTCTCTCATTGAAGGATACCACATTCTCAAAATTCTTCTTTACATTTATCATCATGTTGATTCAAAATTCATTTACAATCATTCCTCTTATTATTATTATAACTGTAAATTTTGCATTATTTGGTTTTGTAAATGGACTTATTTGGAGTTGGTTCACAAGTATTATGGCTGCTGGTATTTGGTTTTTTGGAAGCCGATATCTCTTTAATGATTGGGTTCAGAAGAAGGCAAATCCTGAAATTTTAAAGAAGATGGAGCAAAATGGGTTACTTTTTGTGTTCCAAGCAAGAATTATTCCATTCGTTCCTACAAGTTTAATCAATATTCTTAGTGGATTAAGTTCAATTACATTTAAACATTTTATTATGGGTACGATGTTTGGAAATCTAATCTTTTTCTTTGTGTTATCACTTATACCTGCAGGATTAATGGAAGGGAATATGGAGAAAAATATTCTCTTCGGTATAGCGATCATCCTGGTAGGCTTAGTATTTTTCTACCGAGTTAAGAAAAAACGGAAGAGAATGAAACAAGTAGATGAGTCGAATAGACAGTTTGAAAATTAGAGGCTCTGGTCTATGTAGATCAGAGTATTTTTTAATTGCATTATAGCGATGTATTAAATAAAGTAAATATAGAACAAGTTTGGTAGGAAAAGGGTGAGGGATATAAGTGTTGAAATCAATCCATTAGGGGATTCTGCGATCACGATTACTTTTGGCGATGAGATTCATGAACATATACATCAACAAATCAATCAATTTTTACATATTTTTAGAAAGTCAAAAATCGCTGGGATTATTGAATTTGTTCCAGCCTATACATCTGTAGCCATTTTTTATAATCCTATGCTGATACCATATAGCCAATTAGAGCAAAAGGTATTTTCCATTTATCAATCTGCTATGGAAACTCCTAAAATAGAAGCAATTGTCTATAGAATTCCTGTGTATTATGGTGGAGAAACAGGACCAGATTTACCATTTATTGCGGAGTATAGTCATTCTACTGAACAAGAAGTAATAGACTTACATGCAAACAGAGAATATTTAATCCATATGATAGGATTTGTTCCAGGTTTTCCATACCTTGGCGGACTTCCGCAAAAACTTGCAGCTCCTCGTTTAGAAAAGCCGCGTACTAAAATTGCAGCGGGATCGGTTGGAATCGGCGGTCAACAAACAGGGATTTATCCTGCAGAGGTCCCTTCAGGCTGGAGAATTATTGGCATTACACCATTGCTGCTATTTAATATTAATAATAAAAAACCATCTTTATTATCCTCAGGAAATTATGTTTCCTTTTTACCTATTGAATACGAAGAGTACCTTTCAATAAAAGAACAATTAGCCGCTAATAAGTATGAAGTGGTTACATACAAAAAGGGAGGGTAAATGCATGAAATGTGTTGACCTTAATTCGGATATCGGAGAGAGTTACGGGCTATATAAAATAGGGAATGATAAGGAAGTCATAAAGCATATTTCATCTGCCAATATTGCTTGTGGTTATCATGCCGGGGACCATAATGTCATGGTCGAAACAGTGAAAATGGCGAACACAAATAACGTCTACATTGGTGCACACCCAGGACTACCAGATTTATTAGGTTTTGGCCGGAGGGAAATGAACATCTCTCCAAAGGAAATCTATCATCTTACTCTCTATCAAATCGGTGCCTTAGCTGCGATCACTCAAGCACACGGAACACAGTTGGTGCATGTTAAACCACATGGTGCACTTTATAATATGGCAGCAAGAAGTCGTTCAATCGCAGGTGCTATTGCCCAGGCAGTAACCGATTACAATCCAAGTTTGATCCTTTTTGGTTTATCGGGAAGTGAACTAATCCAAGCAGGAAAAGAAAAGGGTTTACTGACAGCTTCTGAAGTTTTTGCTGACCGAACCTATCAGTCAGATGGAACGTTAACTTCTAGAACCGATCCTAACGCGATGATTCATGATGTGAAATTTGCGGTAAAGAGAATTATTCGGATGGTACAAGAAGGGAAGGTAACTGCAACAGATGGAACGGATATTGATATAACAGCAGATACAGTCTGTGTTCATGGCGATGAACCTGCCGCATTGGAATTCATAATGGAATTAAAGTCGGCTTTGACAAAAGAAAATATAGTGATCGGTAAGAGCTGGTCTAAAAAATGAAGACTCCCATCTTTAGAGTTATTAAACCAGGAATGCAAACAACCGTTCAGGATCTGGGCAGAAATGGATTCCGTGAATTCGGGGTCAGTCTGTCAGGGGCTATGGATTCCTATTCTTTACAGATGGGAAATTTATTAGTTGGAAACGAATTGTGTGAAGCAGGGCTTGAAGCACCGATAATCGGACCAGCACTGTTGGCATTAACGGACGTATCGATAGCGATTTGCGGAGGCAATCTTACACCCATGATTGATGAGAGTGAGATTCCGCTTTGGAAAAGTATGGTAATTAAAAAGGGTCAGACTCTCTCGTTTGGACAGATCAAAGAAGGATCTAGGTCTTATATTTGCATAGCTGGAGGAATCAATGTTCCATCCGTCCTTAACAGTAAATCTACTTATTTGACAGGAAAATTTGGCGGTTATAAAGGCAGAGCACTAAAAGTGGGAGATATTTTGTTTGGGAATCCAGTAATTAGAAGGAACAGATACCTGGACAATCATTTAATACCTGTATACCAGAAGCACATATCAGTTAGAGTTGTATTAGGACCCTATAAAGATAAATTTACTTCTTTTGGCATCAAGACATTTCTGAATGAGCCTTATATCCTATCCCCACAATCAAATCGAATGGGGTGCGTGCTAATGGGCCCGAAAGTTCAACATTGTGGTGGTGCTGATATCATTTCTGACCCAATCCCATTAGGCGGTATTCAAATACCTGCCAGTGGACAGCCGATTATCCTAATGGCTGAACACCAAACAACCGGGGGTTATACTAGAATAGGTACGGTGATTTCAACAGATATACCGTTTCTTGCTCAAGCACTTCCTGGGTCAGAAATAAGATTCAGTGAAACCTCCCTATTATCTGCTCAAAAAGAGCTAATAGAAAATAGGCGGAGGATAAATTGTTTACATATGGTATCTAGATACTAAAAAATATGAACTTAAGTTCATGTTTCAATAGATTATATGGTATAATGCTAATGTTAATAATATTTATTATGCTGGTAATAATAACGTAATCTGAAAATCCTTATCGTACACATTTTAGTCCTTTTTTAATAAACTTTTAATAAGGTGTGGTTTTGTGACAGAGTTAGTAAATGAACATGTAAAGGTACAGCATAGGAAACTGCCTCTAAGTAAAATAATCATTCGGGCAATTTTCATAACACTAGGGGCTATTCTAATGGCTACCGGTCTGGAAATATTTTTAGTTCCTAATAAAGTAATTGACGGAGGCGTAACGGGTATATCCATTATGCTATCACACTTAACGGGGCTTGAACTTGGTATATTCCTATTTATTTTAAACCTGCCATTTGTTTATTTGGGATATAAACAAATGGGAAAAACGTTTGCTATTTCAACGGTATATGGAATTATTGTTTTATCGGTTTTTACTACACTTTTTCATCCTATACCAGCATTTACAGATGATATCCTTCTAGCAACTATTTTTGGCGGGATGATCTTGGGCATTGGAGTTGGAGTTGTTATTCGGAATGGCGGCGCTTTAGATGGAACAGAAATCCTTTCGCTGGTAATCACCAAAAAGGTACCATTTTCGGTTGGTCAAATTATTATGTTTATCAATATCTTTATTTTAGGTGCAGCTGGGTTTGTTTTTAGCTGGGATCGGGCAATGTACTCCTTATTGGCTTATGTGATTGCTGCTAAAGCTATTGATACGGTAGTAGATGGCTTTGAGGAATCAAAATCTGTTTGGATTATTAGTGATCTTGCAGAAGAAATAGGCAATGCAGTAAATGCGCGCTTAGGCCGCGGTGTTACCTATCTTAATGGAGAAGGTGCTTATACGGGTGAAGATAAGAAGGTTATTTTTAGCGTTATCACTCGACTAGAAGAATCGAAACTGACCACCATTGTTGAGGAAATAGATCCTAATGCCTTCTTGGCGATCGCGGATATATCCGAAGTTCGAGGCGGACGCTTCAAGAAAAGAGATATCCATTAATTCATATCATAATAAATCTCATGGAATAAAATCCTTGAGATTTTTTTAAGTTGAAGGGTTTAAAGATTTCAGGATTTTAATATTCCAATACAGTAAAAAGCTTGTAGACATGTTATGATTTAGAAGAACAACAATTCTATATTTTATGCTATAACATTAGGTGGAGAAATAAAAGACATCAGAAAAGGGGATTCATATGGTGACGAATAAGAAAAGAATCGAAAAGGATTTCCTAGGGGAGAAAGAAATACCGTTTGATTCATATTACGGTATTCAAACGATGAGAGCAGTGGAGAACTTTCCGATAACTGGATATAGAATTCATGATTCTCTTATTAAAGCGCTTGCAATGGTGAAAAAAGCGGCTGCCATTGCAAATATGAATACAACAAGATTGTATAAAGACTTAGCAAATGTCATTATCAAAGCAGCAGATGAGATAATTGATGGTAAGTGGGATGATCAATTTATCGTGGATCCGATTCAAGGTGGTGCAGGAACCTCCATGAACATGAATATGAATGAAGTGATTGCCAACCGTGGACTTGAACTGCTGGGCAAGGCAAAAGGCGATTACTTCCATTTAAGTCCAAACACACATGTGAATATGTCGCAATCCACGAATGATGTTTTCCCAACTGCTATCCATATTGCCACATTAACACTTTTAGAAAAATTATTAATAACCATGGACGATATGCAGAGGGTATTCAAACAAAAAGCTGTTCAGTTTGAGAAGGTAATCAAGATGGGACGCACCCATCTCCAAGATGCAGTTCCTATTCGTTTGGGACAAGAGTTTGAGGCATACTCCCGGGTCCTTACCCGTGATATAAATCGTATTAAACATACTCGGGGGCACTTATTGGAAGTTAATATGGGAGCTACAGCTGTAGGAACAGGTTTAAACGCTGATCCAAAATATATTAAAGATGTAGTAAAACAGCTCTCTGAAATTACTGGCTTTCCACTTGTTAATGCAGAGCACCTAGTGGATGCCACTCAAAATACGGATGCATACACAGAGGTATCGGCTACGTTGAAAGTTTGTATGATGAATATGTCGAAAATAGCAAATGATCTTCGATTAATGGCATCGGGACCTCGCGCTGGCCTGGGAGAAATTAGACTCCCTGCTCGTCAGCCAGGTTCATCCATTATGCCTGGTAAGGTAAATCCAGTTATGCCAGAGCTAATTAATCAAATTGCCTTTCAAGTAATTGGTAACGACCATACCATTTGTCTTGCATCTGAAGCTGGACAGCTAGAATTAAATGTAATGGAACCAGTTTTAGTCTTTAACCTCCTTCAATCCATTAGTATCATGAACAATGGCTTCCGTGTCTTTACGGACCATTGCTTAGCAGGTATTGAAGCGAATGAAGAGCGCTTAAAGGAATATGTCGATAAAAGTGTGGGAATCATTACCGCAGTCAATCCTCACCTCGGCTACGAAGTGGCAGCAAGGATTGCCAGGGAAGCAACTATCACGGGAAAATCTGTTAGGGAATTATGTTTACAATATGATGTATTAACAGAAGAGGAATTAGATATTATTTTGAATGTCTATGAAATGACTGAGCCCGGAATTGCAGGAGAAGAACTACTGGATAGGAATTAATGTTGATTAAATTTAAATCGTATAAAAAGCACAGAAAGAGGGTACCAGTCAAACTGGAACCCTCTTTCTGTGTTATTAACCATATTATTTTTCTTTCTTTTTCTCGTCGTCCTTTTTATCGCTCTTTTTATCATTTAATCCCCGATATATTTGCGTATACATGCTGCCTTCTTTTATGTTTTCTAGGAAAAAAGGACCGATTAACTCTATATATTCTTCATCGTCAAATAGCCGTTTATTTTCTAATTCCATTTCTCCCAAACCATCGTAAGTGGTAAGCAGTGCAAAGGTATGGTCTTCCCCAGAAATAGGAGTAAGGATCTCAACGTGATGGTTATAATTTTCATTTCGAAACTTTTTAATCTCTCTTAAATTGTCTATAGCTTCTTTAAATTTATCTTGCTTAATGATAAACGTCTGATAAACAAAAACAGACATGATAGCACCCCCAGAGATTTTACAGCATACATAGCATTATTAATCTCCGCAAAGGGTGTAATTTATTCTTAAAACTTACAGGAGGGTAATGTTCGCTTTGTTACAGTCCTCGATGATTTGATCATTCCAGACAGAAACCTGAACTTCACCAATATGGACTTTTTTAAGGAAAAACATACAAATTCTTGATTGGCCAATTCCTCCGCCGATTGTATATGGAAGCTCACGATTAACAACTGCTTGGTGATATTCTAAGGATAATCTATCCTCAAGCTGAGCGATTGCCAATTGTTGCTTTAGTGCCTCTTCATCTACCCGAATTCCCATTGAGGAAACCTCGATCGATTGCTCCAATGGAGGATAATAGAAAATAATATCACCATTTAATGTCCAATCATCATAATCTGGTGAACGTCCATCATGCTTTTCACCAGAGAGCAAGGTACCCCCAATTTGCATAATGAATACAGCTCCATATTCCTTGGCAATGGCATCTTCTCTTTGTTTTGGTGAAAGTTCTGGATACAGTGTCTCAAGCTCTTGCGTCGTAATGAAATGAATTTTCTCAGGCAAAATTGGCTCCAGAACAGGATAAAGTTCGTATAAATAGGATTCTGTGTTTTTAAAAACCTGAAAGATTTTTTCCACTTCTGCTTTTAATGTTTCCAAGTTCCGCAATTCTTTTGAAATGATTTTTTCCCAATCCCATTGATCGACATAAATGGAATGCAGATGATCCAAAACTTCATCTCTTCGAATAGCATTCATGTCCGTATAAAGTCCAGCACCGAGATCAAAACCGTACCTTGCTAATGCCATCCTTTTCCATTTTGCTAATGATTGAACGATTTCAATATTTGAATTTTTAATATCCAAAGCCTCAAAGGAAACCATTCTTTCTATACCATTTAAGTCATCATTTAAACCTTTTCCTGATTTTAAAAGAATTGGAGCAGAAACGCGTGTTAAATTTAACGACTTTGCTAGTGAATTTTCGAAAAAGTCTTTCGTTTGTTTTATAGCCACTTCCGTTTGGAGTAGTTCTAATTTTGAAGTGTAGTTCATTGTTGTAGAAAGTGAATGTGACATAAAAAAACCTCCGTAAAAATAATTTAAGTATTGTTCATGTTTATTTATACAATCAATCGTATCTCAGTCGAATATTCTGAAATTATAACAAAACTATACTGTCCTTACCACAATTTTTGTTCCAAACTAAAAAAAATCCCTTCACTGATGAAGGAATTTTTTTATTATTTCAGTTGCTCCCAAGCGGAAAAGGCTCCGCTGCCTTGACAACCAGGACATTCAACAGAGTTATAAAAAGCAAATTCATTGTACGGATACACGGTAAAGCCTCTCCCGTAGCAATCGGGACATTTATCCTGTGTTTTCATGTGCGAGACATGACTTTGATATCTAGTTTCTCGCCATTGGTTAAAGGAGTTAATTAATCCCATGTTTATCACCTCGCCATATTTTTACTTATTATGCCGAAAAAATGGAATATTTATGCAAGCAATGATTGGTGTATGTTTTTTCTCTTGATTCCCAAACTAATAGTGAGGTGATACGATGAGTGATTGGAATGAACAAGCAGCTCCTAATAATAATATTCCCCCAAGAATTGTCAGACCTTTTGAACGCCGTGATCAACAAGTTGATCACGAATTTTCAGAGGAATTATCAGATGGTGGGGAACGTAATGACTTTATCCAACATCAGAAAAAAATAAAGAAATAATCAACATAGTGGCGATCGATAAATCGTCACTTTTTTAATTTACAAAATGATTTTCATAGTGTAGAATTTCTATGTACCTAATAATTCTAGGTAGGTGAGAAAATGTTTAATCGCGAATTGGTTAAAGGTAGTACATCATTAATTTTGCTTCAATTGCTAAATGAAAGAGATATGTACGGCTATGAACTGGTAAAAGAACTTGAGCAGCGAAGTGATAATGGTTTAAGTGTCAAAGAAGGTACCTTATATCCAGCACTGCACAAGCTTGAAAAACAAGAGTACATTGAATGTTATTGGCAGGAGCAGGATAAGGGTCCAGCTCGAAAATATTACAAAATTACTGACGCAGGAAAAGAACTATTGAATGAAAAAACACGAGAATGGCAGGATTTTGTGAAGGTGATGAACAAGGTCATAGGGAGATCAAAGCATGGTACCGCCGAAGAATAAGTTTTTAGAAGAGCTGGAAAAAGGTCTTGGAAACCATCAAGATAAGACTAGTATCTTGATGGAATATGAAGCGCATATTGAAGAAATTCTTATTGAGTCTTTTGACTGTAAAGATGAGAATGAAAGGATGGAGCTGATTATTTCCAGATTGGGGACACCTAAGGAAATAGCAGAAATGTGGAGAGAAGAGCTTTCTGTAACACCAAGTAATATGAAATGGCTCTTTATCCTTATCAATATCATCTTCTTTGGGGGAGGAAGCTTATTAACACTATTCCATAATTTATTTCAATGGAAATGGCTTTCGATTGTTTGGACTCATATAACAGCCATCCCTACCTTGATTGCCTTTATTTATATGTTTTTTTGGGCTTTACTAGGATACGAAATTGGAAAAGGCTTTGGACACGGGGGAAGAAGACTTCTAAATAAGACTTTTTTACTTTCGCTTATACCAAATTTATTGTTAATGGTCTTAACTGTTTTTGAAATTATTCCCCATTCTTGGTTCGAACCATTATTAACAAAAACATTTATACTTGCTTGTATCATTTTTACCATGCTCTTATATCCAATTAGTTGGCTAGGATATAGATGGGGAAGGAAGGCATCGATATAAGCAGCTTTTTTTACCTATGTACCTAGTAAAACTATGTATATAGATATTCTATATAGAAAGAGGGATAAACATGGAAGTAAAAATTGGTAAGTCTGATTGGATCTTTTTGTTGTTGTGTTTGGTATTAGGAATTATAGCAGAGGAAGCCTTTTTTCGCGCTGAAATTGGAATTTCTTATCTCCTTTTTACAATCGCTTTTTACGCTTTATTTTTTTATCGTTATCGACGATTTTCCTTCTCCCACCAGCGATTTGGTTATCTACTGCTAATCTGCATCTGGGTAATGGCAGCAAGTTATTTTTTGAACGATAATCTTTTCTTTTATGCATTAAATATTTTCGTGATTCCAGCTCTTGTTTTTTTTCATTTGGTCCTGATTACGAGTCAGAAAAAAATGCGTTGGAACCACCCAGCCTTTATAACCTATTTACTCATAAAAGTAGCTGCAGTAATAAAGTATAATTTTATATTTGCTTCTTTAGTGGGGAAATTCCTAAAACAAGGGGTCGACGAAAATAAGTTTCAAATTTGGAAAAAAGTAAGTGTTGGGGTGTTGATTTCTGTTCCGGTTCTTTTTGTGGTTTTGCAGTTATTAATGTCAGCTGACTCGCAATTTGAACGGATGTTAGGGGGAATTCCACAGTGGTTTCAATTACTCGATGGAGAAAGTGTCATTCGAACCCTTGCTGTTTTGTTCTATACCCTTGCCTTCTTTGCTCTCATGCAGGCTCTTATGAAGAAACAAATAAATGCAATGGTTGAGAGCAGCAATAAAGAGAAATTTAGAATGGACGCCATTATTATCATTACCGTTCTTGTTTTAATAAATGCCGTGTACGTTCTCTTTACCATTGTCCAATTTAAATACTTTTTTAGCGGGACACTGCAAGATAATTTGACGTATGCGGAATACGCAAGAAAGGGATTTTTTGAACTATTATTTGTGACCATCATCAATCTAACGATAACTGTTTTTGTAATAACCTTTGCCGATAAGACGAAAGGTATTTTAAAAAGAGTAATGCAAACGCTCCTGACAATCCTTGTTATGGCCAGTGCTGTTTTATTAAGTTCAGCTTTCTTACGGTTAAGCATGTATGAGGAGGCCTACGGCTTTACCTTTATCAGAGTGATGGCACATTCGTTTATGATTTTTTTAGTCGTTATTTTTATGTATACATTATTAAAAATATGGATTGAAAAACTGTCATTATTCCACTTTTATTTTATCAGCGGGTTACTCTACTATACTGTAATGAATGTGATAGATGTGGAGAAAATCATTGTAACAAAGAATATTGAACGCTATGAGGAAACCGGGAAAATTGACATCCACTATTTAAATAGCTTATCTTACACCGGAATAATCGGTTTAATTGATTTATATGAGAAAAATAGTCATCATCCCGGGTTAAAGAATCTTTTACTAGAACGAAAAAACGAAGTCAACTTAGATACCATTCCATGGCAGTCCTATAACTTGAAAAAAGTCCAAGTAAATCAGGAATTAAAGAAATTACCTCTGGAATAGGTAGTGTGCGTTGTAACAAGTAGAGAACAGGATGAAGCCGCTAATATTAGATCTTTCTGGTGCAGCGGTGATGGAGGTTAAAGTCAGATTGGGGTCATAAGCGTGATGATGACACTTTTAAGCGATGTTTTACGGTGTAAGAGTCTTCATCATCCTCTCGGAGCCTTCCTTTTATCGTAGATAAAAATAAAAAAGACGTCTGCATACACAGACGTCTTTGCGTATTGAGGCGAAAAACCACACTCCACATAGTGTGCTCCATAAAGGAATGTTTCTCGACTTACACAACTCAGCTCATCGCTCAATTAATATAACACAGAGATTAAAAGATTACAACTGGAAAAATATATACAAACAAAAGACTTGATTATTACTTCAAATTCCTCTATATTCAAATAATCAGATATACAAATTAATAAGATAAGAAGGGTGAATATGTTTAGTGATAAAAGATTCCATCAATATTCCTTAAGTAATGTGCCAAAAGATGTCCTTTCGGGACTAATTGTCGGTGTCATCGCCATACCTTTAGGGATGGCCTTCGCGATTGCTTCAGGGGTAAAACCGGAGTATGGAATCTACACAACGATTGTTGCCGGAATTCTCATCTCGCTTTTTGGAGGATCCAAGTACCAAATTGGCGGTCCAACTGGTGCGTTTATTCCAATCCTATTTGGTATCGTTATGACCTACGGATATGAAAACCTATTAATTGCGGGTTTTTTAGCCGGGATTATGCTGGTCTTAATGGGAATATTTAAACTCGGATCGTTAATAAAATTTATTCCTAGACCAGTAACAATTGGTTTTACAACGGGGATTGCTATCACCATTTTCACAGGACAGATTGCTAGTTTCCTAGGATTGTCGGATATTGAGAAACATGAAGAATTTATTAATAATCTTCAAGAAATTATCATCCATTTGGATACCATTAACTTTTTTAGCATCTTAACAGCGGTTATCTGTTTAGCAATTATTATTGTAAGCCCAAAGATTGCGCCTAAAGTTCCAGGACCACTCATTGGATTAATGGTTTCAACGATCATTGCCACACTATTTTTTCCAAACCACGTTGCGACGATCGGAACAGCCTATGGGGAAATTCCGAGTTCGTTGCCACAGATTAAGATACCAGATTTGAGCCTTGATATGATCATTACGCTATTAAAACCGGCATTTATCATTGCGATGCTTGGCGGAATAGAATCCTTGCTTTCAGCAGTGGTTGCCGATGGTATGACAAATAGCAAGCATAACAGCAACAAAGAACTGATTGGTCAGGGGATTGCCAATATGGTTACTCCGCTTTTTGGAGGGATACCAGCCACTGGGGCGATTGCTAGAACGGCTACCAATATTAAAAGTGGGGCGGTGTCACCGTTTTCAGGTATAATCCATGGAGTTGTAGTATTGCTCGTATTACTTTTTTTTGCTCCATTCGCTTCCTACATTCCACTTGCAAGCATGGCACCGATATTAATGGTTGTCGCCTGGAATATGAGTGAACGAAAAGTATTTGCCCATATTTTAAAAACAAAATCTACTGATTCCCTGGTCTTGGTGGTTACCTTTTTATTGACCGTTTTTGTAAATTTAACCACAGCAGTCGAAGTGGGATTACTGCTCGCAGCAATTCTTTTTACAAAGAGAATGAGCGATGTGATGAAGACGTCAAAAGCATTGCCGAACCTCCAGCATAAAAATGAAAAAATTGAAACTCAAATGGTATCTGACTCACATGATTGTCCGCAGGTAAGTATTTTTAACGTCGAAGGTCCATTGTTTTTTGGAGCAGCTCAAACGTTTGAAACATCCATTATGAACACCATTAACTATCATCCAAAGATTCTTTTATTACGAATGAGCAGGGTTCCCTTTATGGATACCACAGGTGAAGCCAATTTAGCTAGTATTGTGAATCACTTTTCCAAAAATGGTATAGTTATTATATCAGGAATAAATGAACAGCCTAAAAATGTAATGGTGAAAACAGGATTATATGATGTAATTGGCCGGGAACATTTTTTTGAACACACAGGAGAAGCCATTCAGTTCGCCCTTGGGGAGCTGGATCGTAATAAATGTCTAGGCTGTAAACATTTTGCGTTTAGAGAATGTAAGAAGCTATCGGCCTCAGGTGTAATGGAAAGAAGCCAAACGAAGCTTTCAGCTACTTACTAAATTGGTTAAGGAAGTGAATGGATTGAATCTTGAAATGCAGCAATTTAAGGCGGAATTTTTTAAAGCACTTGCTCATCCTTTAAGAATCCGCATCTTGGAGCTGTTAGCAGAAGGGGATAAGAATGTGAATGAAATTCAAACCCTTGTGGGCAGTGAAGGATCTGCTGTTTCGCAGCAGTTAACCATATTAAGAGCTAAAAATATTGTTTCGGGTACAAAAGATGGGAATAAGGTGATTTATACTTTAAATGATCCAATGATCATTGAATTATTAGCGGTAGCACGGCAAATATTTAATAATCATCTTGTTAATACTATTACGATATTAGATAAATTTAAAGATGAAGATGAAGAGGTAGAAACAATACCGAAGAATTAACGTTCTTCGGTATTTTTACGTTTTTAATTAGGAAAATATTGTTATTATATTTGTAAAATTTAATCCATCATTTGCCTATTTTTTATATTACTATAAAGATGTGAACAAATATAAGAACTTAGGAAGTGATCTTATGTTATACGACTTGGTATTGCTGCATCCACCTACTGTTTATGATTTCAGGAAGGAAATGCTTTTTACCGGTCCAATCAGCGATGTTGTTCCATCATCTCCTGTTTTTGAAATGTACCCCATTGGTTTAACTAGTATTGGGGATTATCTTGAACGTTTTGGTTTAAAAGTAAAAATTATTAATATTGCGAATAGAATGTTGCTAAATCAAAACTTTGATGTGGAAAAGAAAATCAGGAAAATTAAAACGAAGGCATTTGGGATTGATCTCCATTGGCTGCCACATGCACATGGCAGTGTAGAATTAGCCAAAATCATTAAGAAATACCACCCTGAAACTCCTGTTATGTTCGGAGGGCTGTCTAGTACTTATTTTCACAAGGAATTAATTGAATACCCTTGTATTGATTTTGTTGTCCGTGGTGATACAACAGAAAAATTAATATTAATGCTGCTTAATAAATTAGAGAGCAAAGATGCAACGGAATTTTCGGAAATTCCAAATTTAACCTGGAAACGAAATAATCAATATTTTTATAACGAAATAACCTATGTACCAGACAGTCTCGATGAGTTTAACTTACCAGGGTATCGTTATATCATCGGTTCAGTCTTTAAATATTTTAATCTATTAGATGCATTGCCTTACAATGGATGGCTGCAGTATCCTAACACAGCGATCTTAACCTCTAAGGGGTGTAATTATAACTGTTTAATCTGTGGGGGTTCTAGAGATGCCTACGAATTAAACTGCAACCGAAAAAAGCTGGTTATGCGTTCCCCAAAAAGAATGCTTGAGGATATTGCTTTGATTCAACGTTTCACTCGGGCTCCAATCTTTCTGTTAAATGATATCAGGCAAGGGGGAAAAGAGTACGTTGATGAGTTTTTGGATGGATTAGCAAAAATGAAGATAAAGAATGAAATCGTATTTGAGTTATTTAATTATGCAGATGAGAAGTTTTTTGAAAAATTAAACAGGTCAATGCCTAAATACAGCATCGAGCTTACATTAGAATCGGCTGATGAAGATATTCGTAAATATAACGGAAAGCTGCCATGCACAAATGCCAAAGTCATCGAAATGCTTCAATTTGCATTAAAGCATGGTTGCGCTAAAATTGATTTGTTTTTCATGACGGGTATCCCCAATCAAACGTATGAAAGTGCGATGAGGAATGTGGATTTTTGTGAAATAATTCACAAAGAATGCGATGGGAATTCTCGCATTTCGTATTTTGTGGCACCATTGTCTCCTTTCCTAGATCCAGGCAGCCCAGCTTTTGAAAATCCAGAGAAATATGGCTACAAAAAGTTTTGTCACAAACTAGAGGACTTTCGTGAAGCAATGAGGCAGCCTTCATGGAAAAATATGCTAAGCTATGAAACGAACAGTATGACAAGAGAGGAAATTGTTCAAGCTACCTATGATTCAGCACTAAGATTAAATGAATTTAAATACAATCATCAAATTATTACCAAAGACGTACACGATGAGGTACAACTGAAAATAGAAAAGTCTGTCGAGTTCCTTGCCAGACTCGATGAGCTTGAGTCCTTGTCGCCAGATAAAAAACAAGAGGAGCTTTCCAAGATTAAGTACGAAGTGGAACATATTAATCGACATAGTATTTGCGGTGAAAATGAACTAAAATGGGAGGTCAAAAAACTATTTGCGAACTTTCCATCCCTTACTTATATTGGTCTTGAATTACTAATTAAAGATGTCATAAAAGACATTAAATGTAAAAGAGGAATAATCGACAGAAATCAGGTTATGGTTGCTGATACCAGCGGACATCAAAGACAAAAGTAAGACCCCAGATAACAGCAGAAACACCTAGAAAACGCCCGAATTTTGTAGGCTTTTGTCTATAGTGATTTATTGACTAAACCGCTTAAAAATGTTAAATTTTAGTCAGCCGTTGCACGGGATTAGATTTATGCTACAAAGCTTGTTCAAAGTTATAAATGAAGTTTGGATGAGAAAGTGAAAGTAAAGCTATCACGTTGTAATTTGGTGAATTACAATGGCTTTTATAAGCCAATAGGAGGATTTTTTTCATGAAAAACGGTAAAGTAAAATGGTTTAACTCTGAAAAAGGTTTCGGATTCATCGAAGCTGAAGACGGAAACGATGTTTTTGTTCACTTTTCTGCTATCCAAACTGAAGGATTCAAAACTCTAGAAGAAGGTCAAGAAGTATCTTTTGAAGTTGTTGAAGGTGCTCGTGGACCACAAGCTGCTAACGTAACAAAAAAATAATCTATGAAACTAATTATTAACAGCCTGACCAATGTGTCAGGCTGTTTTTTGCTTTTTATACGATAATACTCTCCCACTATTACCTGTTATTTCTTCGTTTTCCAATCTCACAAAAGTTGGTATTTTGCTATAATAGTATGTATGAGTTTAATAAGATGGGGTGAATAAAATGAAATTTTTCCATACGGCGGACTGGCATTTAGGAAAGCTGGTTCAAAATGTGTATATGACGGAAGATCAACGGCACGTTCTTGGGGAGTTTGTTAAAGCAATTGAAGAAGAAAAGCCCGATGCAGTTATTATTGCCGGGGATTTGTATGATCGTGGAGTGCCCCCTACAGAGGCGGTAAATTTATTAGATGAAGTACTAGAGACTATCGTTTTAAAATTAAACACGCCCGTATTGGCGATTGCAGGGAATCATGATAGTCCGAGCCGGCTTCATTTCGGCAGCAAAATCATGAAGTCGAACGGTTACCATATGGTTGGTCAGATTTCTAAGCAGTTAGAACCCGTTGTTCTAAAAGATAAGCATGGTGAGGTACATTTTCATTTAATTCCGTATGCGGACCCAAGTGTTATTCGCTATGTGTTTGAAGATGAGGAAGTTAAGTCACATAATGATGCGATGAAAAAAATTACCGATGAAATTTCCGCGAAAATGAATAAAAATGCCCGGCACGTTTTTGTTGGACATGCATTTGTAACTCCAACAGGAGAAAAAGAGGACAATACAAGCGATTCGGAACGGCCACTTTCGATTGGCGGAGCAGAGCATGTCAGTAGCATCCACTTTAATAAATTTCACTATACTGCGCTGGGGCATTTGCACCAAGCACATTTTGTTTCGAATGAAAGTATCCAGTATGCAGGCTCACCACTTAAATATTCCATCTCAGAGGAAAAGCATAAGAAAGGGTTCTTCATCGTGGAAATGGACGAGGAAGGTAAGGTTACACTTGAAAAACGGTTGTTAACACCTGCTCGTGATGTAAGAACGGTTGAGGCGAAAATGGACGAGTTATTAAAACATTCCACAAATGAAGACTATGTTTTTGTTCGTTTACTAGATGAAACACCTGTACTTATGCCGATGGAAAAGGTTCGATCAGTTTATCCGAATGCGATGCATGTCGAGCGTGTTATTCAAACACCAATCTCGAAAGATGGAGAAGCATCTGAAAAAGTTGCGAGAACAAAAATGGATGATTTATCCCTCTTTAAAGCTTTTTACCAAGAAGTAAAAGGAACAGCTCTGTCGGAGGAAACAGAAGAGATATTTTTAGAAGTTCTTCAAGAGCTTTTACAAAAGGATAGTGAGCAATCAGCTCAAAAGGTCGCAGTCACAACAAATCGAGCAGCGAAGGGAGTGTAGAATTTGAGACCACTTAAAATAACTATAACTGCTTTTGGACCATACAAAGATCGTGAAGTGATTGATTTTACTGAACTAAAAGATAATCGTTTATTTGTTGTTTCAGGTAACACAGGATCAGGAAAGACGACCATTTTTGACGCCATTTGTTTTGCTCTTTACGGATCTGCAAGCGGGGAGGACCGCAGTGATTCGAAAATGATGCGTAGTGACTTTGCGGAGGATGATGTTCATACTTCGGTCGAGCTCGAGTTTGAGCTTCATAATAAGCATTATAGGATTAAGAGACAGCTGCCTCATGTGAAAAAGGGGAATAAAGGGGCGACTGGAGAGCAGTACGAATTCTATGAAAAAGCCAAAGACGGTGAAATACCTTGTGTGGACCGACAAATCGTTTCCGAGATTAATAAAAGGGTGGAAGAGATTGTTGGATTAACACAGGATCAGTTTAGCCAAATTGTGATGCTGCCGCAAGGTGAATTTCGGAAGCTACTAACCTCGCAAACGGAAAATAAAGAAGAGATTTTAAGGAAGATTTTTAAAACGGAGCCATATAAATGGATTAGTGAACGGCTAAAGGAGCGAAAAAAGGAAGCGGAGGAAGAGTATAAACGAGAAGCACAAATGATTGACCGGTACATTAAAGATATTCAAGCCGCCCTCCCTATTAGGGACACTTCAAAACTGTCTGAAGTGTTCTCACAAGAACAGTATAATACCCATCAAATCATTGACGCCTTGGAAATTGAAACGGACTTTTATCAAATTGAAATGATAGAAAATAAGAAGCAGTCTGAGGAAGCAGATACAGCCTACAATGAAATGCTTGGTGCCTATCATCAGGCGAAAGCGTTAAATGATCGTTTTCAAGACCTTGAAGGGAAAGAGATAAGGCACAAAGAATGGTCCCTGAAGATTCCAAGCTTTATGGAAAAAGAAAAACAGTATGAAAAAGCGGAACGGGCAAGTAAAATTATAGCCTACGAGTACCAGGTGAACGAATGGCGTGCGGATGAAAAGTTGAAACAAAAGGCTCTGGTTGAAGCTGATCTAGCAATAAAAAACGCGAAGAAACAGCTTGAAAATGCGCAAAATTTTTATGATATCGAAGAGCAGCGGAAAGGAGAGCGTGAGGAAATTGTCCGAACCGTTGACCGATTACAAGACTTCTTGCCGACTGTTCAAGATATTGATAGTAAAAAATCAAAGCTTTCTAGCTTGAATAAAGAAGTCCAGAAGCTAGCTAATGACCTTGAGGTAAACCTTAGAAATAGGGATACAAAGAATATTGAAAAGGAAAAACTCACTGCGAACATTAAGGGAATGGACAAGCTAGTTGATGAATTGCCTGCTAAGCAGGAGACATTACATGAGCTGAGAGAACAGGTTATGGTCATCCAAGAATATCTAAAGGCTCACCAAAAACAGGGAAAGTTACACCAGGATTTCACGATAAAGCATAAAAATTATCTGGAAATGAAAGAGAGATACGAAAAGCTTGAGGAGTCCTGGATAAATGGGCAGGCGAGTATTCTTGCAATGCATTTGCACGATGGAATGCCATGCCCTGTATGTGGCAGCAGTGACCATCCAAACAAAGCCGATGGTCAAGATGTGGTACCCAGCAAGGAAGAGCGAGAAGCTGTAAAAAAAGATTTAGACGAATTAGATAATCTATATCGCGATGCCCAAGCAAGCTTGAATTCGAATACAGAGCAGCTTGAAACAAAAGCCAAAGAAGTCACGAACAGAGGATTTCTGGTTGAAGAGGCAGAGCATTTCTACAATCGTATCGTTAAAGAGGGACAAGAGCTTAAGAAAGAGGTCGATGCCCTGTTAGCAGGTAAGGAAGAAGTAAAGACCTTAAAGAAATCGCTGGAGACGATAGAACAAGAATTGAAGCAATATGAAGCGAAAAAGGAACAGCTTTCTTCTGCTCATCAAGAAAAACAAACTCTTTTTGTCAGAGAAAAAGCCATTTATGATGAAAAAATCAGCCGGATTCCAGAGGAAATTCGAAATCTAGCTGCGTTACAACATAAAATCAATGAAGAACAAAATCATCGAGAAAAGCTAGAGCGGGACTGGGAGACTGCCCAAAAGCAGCTGCAGATTGCAAAAGATGGAGAAACAAAGGCAATTGCGTTTTATATGAGTGCTCAGACACAATTGCAGGAGAGTACCGAGAAAAAGGAACGTTCAGAAGATCTATTCCAATCAGAATGGCAAAATGCTCAATTTTTCTCAGAGGATGACTATTTACGTGCAAAATTGTCAGACAGAGATCGCAAGTTATTAAAAGATTCCATTGACGATTTTAAGAAGAATTTAGATACGTTGAAGCAGCAAATTACCGATCTTAAAGAGGAATTGAAGGATAAAGAAAGAGCAGACTTAGACATGCTTACTAGTCGTTTAACTCTTATGAAAAATAACCGTGACCTTGCCTTAAAACGATTAAGTGATTCTGAAGGTTTTCAGAAATTGGCACTGGAATTAAAGAACAAAATACTAAATGCCGAAGAAACCGTATCGGCTTTGGAAAAGCAAAGGAATAGCATAACAGATTTATATGATGTCGTTAGAGGACAAAATGGAAGTCGGATATCATTTGAACGATACTTACAAATTGAGTATTTGGAACAGATTATTATTGCAGCGAATGAGCGCTTAAAACATTTATCGAACGGTCAATTTATTTTGGAAAGAAGTGAACGTCAAGAAGCCCGAGGAAGACAAAGTGGTCTTGGTTTAGATGTGTTTGATGCTTATACTGGTCAAACACGAGATGTCAAAACCCTGTCGGGCGGAGAAAAGTTCAATGCTTCCTTATGCTTGGCACTTGGTATGGCCGATGTCATTCAGAGTTTCCAGGGTGGGGTGTCCATTGATACCATGTTTATTGATGAAGGCTTTGGTTCGCTAGATGAAGAATCATTAAATAAAGCGATCGACACTTTAATTGACCTGCAGCAATCTGGCCGAATGATTGGTGTAATCTCGCACGTTCAAGAACTAAAAAATGCCATACCGGCCATTTTAGAAGTGAAGAAGACGAAAGAAGGCTTTAGCCGAACAGAGTTTGTAATTCGATAGTTTTTTTATATGTTTGCAAAAAAAACCAGAAAATAATTCTGGTTTTTATTTTGGGCTATTTTTGTCAAGGAAGCTCGTCAACTCCTCGAGTTTCTTTGATTGGTGCACTACCCCTGTCTGATCAAAAAGAATATATGCGGGTTCTGATTTGATGTTAAGTGCTGGGTATGCTTTCTGAACCATTCCAAGTTCGGGCAGGCTCAAAATATCATTTACTTTTTCCGTTACTTTTTCGTTGTCTTCAATGTGTGTATCCTGATCCCCAATGACTAAAAGTGAAAAGGTTTGTGCACTTTCAGACAATAAAGTTGGATAAGGGAAGGGAGAGTCAGTATTGGCTGCTGCCTTCTGTTGATTTTGTTGCGTTGACTGCTTGCCTTCGTCTTTTATTTTGGGTTCAGTGTTTTGACAGCCCGTTAATAAGGCTAGTCCTAAAACACAAGGCCATATAAATTACTTCATACTCAATCTTCCTCTTTTGTTGTAGTATCCTTTTCTACACCATAGCACATTCATCCAGTATTTTAACGGAAGGATTGTGGAAGATTCGTGAAATGAAAAGCAGGATTAACGGAGATTTTTGTCAAATAGGTAATTAAATCATTCGTTTAAAGGAGTGGGAAGGGATGCAGCAGATAACAGCAGGTATTGATGCAGGGGGCTCGTTAATCAAAATTGTTTATAAAGAAAATGGTAGAATGCATTTCAAAAAATTCCCAAGTAACAAGCAAGATTCTTCTATTTCATGGCTAAAAACGATTGCACCATCATTAAGAGTTTCATTAGCCGGCGGTAAAGCCGCGGCTATACAAAAAAAGTATTTTCACGACAGCATAATAATTCCTGAATTTCAGGCTGCAAGTGATGGTGTTCGTTTCTTACTAGCAAAAGAAAATATAAGCATCGAAGAATCCTACTTAATCGTAAACATTGGTACGGGAACCTCGTGGCATGTGGTGAAAGGGGACAAGTCGGAGCGAATTCTAGGGAGTGGAATGGGCGGAGGAACCTTTACAGGTCTCGGTTCTTTATTAACACAAGTTCAGGACTATCAGTTGCTTACAATTTTAGCAGAAGAAGGAAATAAAGAAAAAGTGGATATGCTGGTTAAGGATATTTATGATTCAAATGACAGTCCCATTAATGGAGAATTAACGGCTGCGAACTTCGCTAAAGGGAAAAAATTAAACCATACAGAAGCAGATCGCCTGGCCTCACTTTCTAACATGATAGCTGAAACGATTGTTTTGTTAACGTCACAAGCAGCCACCATCCATCAAGTTAACCATGTCGTTATCATTGGAACCTCAATGATTGGTAATCCTTCATTAAAACGAGCTCTTGAATTCTATTTGAATATGGTAGGTTTAACGACGGTATTTTTAGAAAAGGGTGAATATTGTGGAGCCATTGGAGCCTACTTATCTGTCTAAGAATGTTCCCTTGAACTATGTGTTCTTTAAAGATAAAGTAGAATAGGAAGATTGAAAAAGTAGGTGGCAATTTGGAAAAACGATATTTTACAATTGGTATGGCTGGACATATTGATCATGGTAAAACTTCTTTGACAAAAGCTCTGACCAATGTGGATACAGACAGGTTAAAAGAAGAGAAGGAACGACAAATTTCAATAGAATTGGGATTTGCTCCATTATATGAGGATGAGGACATTCAAATTTCAGTTATTGACGTTCCTGGTCATGAGCGCTTTATTCGGCAAATGATTGCTGGCGTAGCTGGAATTGACCTCGTTGTACTTGTTGTTGCTGCTGATGAGGGTGTTATGCCGCAAACAAGAGAGCACCTCGACATCTTGAAATTTTTAGGAGTGAAAACCGGACTCGTTGCGATTACGAAAATTGACCGAGTCGATGAAGAATTTATTGAACTTGTGAAAGATGATATTTTAGAGGAACTAACTGGAAGCGTTTTTGAGGGTGCTTCATTCGTACTAGTTGACAGCATTTCAAAAAGAGGAATAGATGAATTAAAAGATTTAGTGATTCAAACACTTAAAGAACAAGAAATGAGAGATGCAAAAGGGGCATTTCGACTCCCCATTGACCAAGTGTTTACGGTCAAGGGACAGGGAACCGTTGTCCGAGGCACAGTTTATGAAGGAACTGTGGAAGAGGGGCAAACCCTTACGATCATGCCTAAAGGATTGGAAGTCAAAGCCAGGCAGATTCAGGTTCATCATAAGCAAGCGCCAAAGGCTTATGCAGGACAGCGTACTGCCATCAATCTATCGGGCGTTTCGAAAGAAGACCTTGAACGCGGTGATGTTTTGGTTTCTTCCGAGCACTTTATTGTTACAAAGACTGTAGATGTGGCCATTCGGGTGGTTGAGGACCTTGAACATTTGGTGAAGCAGAGGATGCCGATTAAGCTGCATATCGGAACCACTGAAGTAATGGGGCGTATTGTCTTTTTTGACAGAAACGAACTTAAAGAGGAGAACGGTGAAATTCTCTGTCAACTTCGCTTGGAAGAAGAAATTCTTACGAAACGCGGAGATCGCTTTATTTTACGGCGGCCAAGTCCGCAGGAGACGATTGGCGGTGGCTGGGTAATTGATCCGAGAGGAAATAAATATCGGTTTGGCAATCAAACAATTGAGGAACTTGAAAAGAAGAAGGAAGGTACGCCAAAGGAACGAATTACGGCTGCCATTTTTGAAGCAAAAAGCCTTACGGTAAGTGAATTGATTAAACATACTGCACTCGATGAAGAAACCTTGAATGAGTTTTTAAACGATGGTGATTTTGTTTTATACAATAATAAAGAATACACACTTAAGATGTTAATTAACTCGATTGAAGAAGATATTTATGATCGTTTACAAGAATTCCATCAAACTCATTCCATGAAACTTGGTCTCAATAAGGCAGAGCTTCTGCAAACCATGCAAAAAAGATTCCCTAAATCGCTGCTTGAATATGTAGTCGAAAATGGAATCGTAAATGGTGTATTTAATCGAAAAGAACAATTTGTTTCACTTTCAAGTTTTGTGCCGCATGTACCGAAAAGCTGGCAAAAGCGAGCTGAAAACATGCTGACTGAGTTAAAGAAGGATGGACTTAAGGTCCGTTATTATAAAGACTATTTTTCAGATTCTGGTATACCAGACCATTTAGAGGTGGACTTAAGGCGTTTTCTTGAAGAACAGGAATTAGTGGTTCATTTGGATGAGCAATTTGCCTATAACGGTGATGTCTTTAAAGAAGCGGTCGAAAAACTTCGCAAGGGTACGGGAACAGAGTTTGAAGTAGGGGACGCCAAGGAAATCCTTGACCTTTCCCGAAAATATATGATTCCTTTTTTAGAAAGATTAGATTCTAAGGGTCTAACAAAACGTGTAGAGAATAAACGTGTGTGGCAAAAATAAAAAATACCTCAATCCTTCAAAATGGATTGAGGTATTTGTATTAGGAAAGAAACTCTCCTGGATTTAATCCAAGCTCACGGCAAATATCGCTGACCATTTGCATTTCATTATGATCAAAATTACCGTCTGCATACCCAATAGCAATACAATAACGAGCCACTAAACGGGCGATTTCTGGCTTTGAGCGGATTTTTCCTAATGCCCGGAATGCCTCTGCTCTTCCAATCATACGATCTGCTTCAATCCGTGATACAAAGTAATTAAATCTTTGGATGACTTTATTGCTGTCAAATACGCGTAACTCTTCGCTAGAGTTTACAAATTCAATCATTTTTTGACGTTCCAGCGCATCCAAGTAGCCGTCCGCCATGGATACCAAAGCACAAGCTGCAACGACTGCTTCTAGTACATCTTGACTCTTATAGCGGTTAAATAACTCTTGAGCTTTTCTCTTTGACTGATTTGCCCATTCCGTGATGTCGGTTTGATTTGGTGACCAATTGTTACCACAGCTATTACATGTAAACTTGAGTTGGTTCTTACCAATAAATCCGCCAAGCAATCCAACTGGACCAAGAATTAAGCCGCCAATCGCTGCTTTCCCAAGCCCAAACCCCTTTTGCCCAGTTCGAACATTTGATGAATGGCAACGTGGACAAAAAATATCATCCCCATATGTACGATTACTGTTCACTGGTGTGGTTTGTGTTGGATAACCGAATGCTGGCTGAGAATAGGAAGATTCCGGCTGTAAATGAATTCGCTGCGTTTGATTTTGTTGATACGAGTTCGAATTATTTTGATTTTGATTAAAGGAATTTTGGTTCTGATTGGCAGTAAATAAATTTTGTTGAATCGGTGGCGGTGTTGGCGCTGGTGCCGGGTCATCCACACTGACACCAAAATTGCCGCATAAAGCAGCTAGTCCACCTTGAAAACCACTGGCAATGGCATTGAATTTCCATTCTCCGTTATGGCGGTATAATTCTGCCGCGACAATCGCTGTTTCCACAGTAAAATCCCTGCCAAGGTTAAAACGGAGTAACTCCTCATTTGTTTGTTCATTAAAAATCCGGACATATGAGTTAGAGATTTGTCCGAAATTTTGTTGTTTTATTTGTGCGTCATGAATGGTGATGGTAAAGGCAATCCGATGGATATGGCTGGGAACCCTCTGTAAATCAATGCGAATTTGTTCGTCATCGCGTTCTCCTGCACCATTTCGATTGTCACCACTGTAAACAATGGAGCCATTTCCGCCTGATGGATTATTGTAAAAAATAAAATCCTGATCACTTTGAACCTTACCATTTTGACCTAATAAAAAGGTTGAGGCATCCAAATCAAAATTCGAACCGTGATGTCCGATATCCCATCCTAAACCGACGACAACATTCTTCAGACCGGGATGTGACTTTGTTAAATCAACTTTCTGTCCTTTACTAAGCGTAACTCCCAATTCGTTCCACTCCTTAACATGTTTAGTATTCCTATATTCATTTATAAATCTAATTATGTAGAAAAATGAATTTACTTTCAATTCTTTCACTTAATATAACACTACGAGGTAAGGGATGATAAAGTTTCAAATTAATCATATTTCATTCCTTCTTTATTTCAACCCTACAACATAAACCTAGATTATGATCTTTTTCTTCGATAAGAATCATTTTGAAATAATATTTTAAAAATGAATTGAAAAAAGTAGAATAATAATTTATAATTTTAAGAAAATTAAGTATTTTAATTAGGAGGTATAAAATGAGGTTATATGTATCCGTAGATATGGAAGGAATAACAGGTCTGGTTGACCACACCCATGTCGATTCCAACAAGCATAATTATGAACGGAGCCGAATCATCATGACAGATGAGACGAACCATGTTGTAGCGACTGCTTTTGAGCAAAAATGGAAGGAGGTAGTTGTAAACGACAGCCACTCCAAAATGAATAACCTGTTAATTGAAAGGCTGCACCCTGAAACACAACTTATTACCGGTGACGTGAAGCCTTTTTCGATGGTTCAGGGCTTAGATGAAACTTTTGACGGGGCCATCTTTGTTGGCTATCATGCCCGTGCATCTTTAAAAGGAGTAATGTCTCATTCCATGATTTTTGGTGTCAGGAATATGTACATTAATGATGTCGCTGTTGGAGAATTAGGGTTTAATGCCTATGTTGCCGGATATTTTGATGTACCGGTGTTAATGGTAGCTGGTGATGATGGCGCTGCAAACGAGGCCGAAAAGCTAATTCCCAATGTAACAACCGCAATTGTAAAAGAGTCGATCTCACGGTCCGCTGCAAAATCTTTAACACCTATTAAGGCTGGACAACTTCTCCGCGAAAAGACAGCTTTTGCATTTAGAAATAAAGATACTGTAAAGCCGCTGACGCCTCCTGACCGACCAATGCTTGGAATCGAATTTGCTAACTATGGACAAGCAGAGTGGGCCAACTTAATGCCAGGAACAGAAATCGTACCTGGAACAACAATTGTCCGTTTCCAAGCTAAAAATATATTGGAAGCGTATCAAGCAATGCTTGTCATGACTGAATTAGCGATGAGAACTACATTCTGTTAAGAAAGGACAAAGCATGAATACATATTTTATCAAACGATTTATAGCCATGATTATAACTCTTTGGCTCATCATAACAGGGACATTCTTCTTAATGCATTCAGTACCTGGCTCACCTTTCAATGAAGAAAGAACAACCAATGAAGCCATCCAAAAAAACCTCGAAGCTTATTATCATCTAGACGAACCACTCTTAGTCCAATATGGGAACTACTTATCTGCTCTACTTCACCTAGACCTTGGCCCATCGATCAAAAAATCATCACAGACTGTCAATGAAATGCTAGGAAGAGGATTTCCAGTTAGTTTTGAACTTGGATTTTATACCCTTATCCTCGCGGTCATTTCTGGAATTACACTCGGGATTATTGCCGCACTTCGTCATAATGGAGTGGTCGATTATCTTTCGATGAGTATTGCTGTCCTAGGGATATCAATTCCAAACTTTGTAATAGCAACATTTCTAATTGAACAATTAGCTGTTAATTTTCCGATTTTTCCGGTTGCAACCTGGACAAGCCCTAAACATATGGTACTGCCAATTCTAGCTTTGGCAACTGGCCCAATGGCGATTATCGCGAGGTTAACTCGTTCAAGTATGCTAGAGGTTCTAACACAAGATTATATAAGGACTGCAAAAGCCAAAGGATTATCACCGGTTAAAATTGTTTTTAAACATGCGTTAAGAAATGCTCTTCTTCCAGTTGTCACTGTCTTAGGTTCTTTAGCAGCAAGTATTTTAACTGGAACGTTTGTAATTGAGAAAATCTTTGCGATTCCGGGAATGGGAAAATATTTTGTTGATAGTATCAATAACCGTGATTTTCCCGTCATAATGGGGACTACCGTTTTTTATAGTGCGATTTTGATTCTCATGCTTTTTTTAGTCGATCTCGCATACGGAGTATTAGACCCTAGAATCAAACTCCACAAAAAGGAGGCAAAGTAAATGGAAATGCGTAAACAGGAAGAACGGAATATTTCGCCTGATATTCCTGATGAATGGTTTGTCCCTAAGGTACAAAATCAATCAGAAGCAGAAGCTGTCGTAAGACCTAGCTTGTCGTATTGGAAAGATTCGTGGTACCGGCTTTTAAAAAATAAACTGGCAATGGCTGGAATGGCATTCTTGATATTGCTGGCTATATTCGCCATTTTTGGTCCCATTATTTCACCTCACTCGGTTGAAACACAAAAGTTAACCTCTCAAAATCTGCCGCCTTCTACTGAATATTGGTTTGGGACAGATGATTTAGGAAGAGATGTGTTTACACGAACGGCATACGGTGCCCGTATCTCTCTATTTGTTGGTTTAGTTGCCGCACTTATTGACTTTATTATTGGAGTTGTTTATGGAGGGATTGCTGGTTACAAAGGCGGTAAGACTGATAATCTGATGATGAGGTTTGTGGAGATATTGTATGGTCTTCCTTACTTACTTGTAGTTATTTTAGTCATGGTAGTGATTGGACCAGGTTTAACAACGATCATCCTAGCACTGTCGATAACCGGTTGGGTTGGTATGGCGAGAATTGTCCGAGGGCAAGTCTTGCAAATTAAAAACTATGAGTTTGTATTGGCCTCCAAAACGTTTGGAACGAAAACAGGAAGGATTATTCGAAAGAATCTTTTACCCAATACAATGGGACCAATCATTGTCCAAATGACTCTTACAATTCCATCAGCTATATTTGCAGAAGCCTTTTTAAGCTTTATCGGCCTTGGAATCCAAGCACCGCATGCAAGTTGGGGAGTTATGGCCAATGATGGTCTGTCTACGATTCTATCAGGGTATTGGTGGCGATTGTTTTTCCCAACCCTTTTTATTTCATTAACTATGTTTGCATTTAATGTTTTGGGTGATGGGCTGCAGGATGCTCTTGATCCGAAACTGAGGAGGTAACATCATGGAAAAAATTCTTCAGGTTAAAGACCTTCATGTGTCCTTTTCCACGTACGGCGGTGAGGTTCAGGCCGTTCGCGGGGTCAGTTTTGATTTACATAAAGGGGAAACGCTTGCCATTGTCGGTGAATCCGGTTGTGGGAAAAGTGTTACCTCCCAAAGTATCATGAGATTGATTCCTGAACCGCCAGGGAGAATGGTAGGTGGAGAAATCCTTTTTAATAATATGGATTTAATCAAGTTAAAAGAACCCGATCTTCGGAAAATTCGTGGTGCGAATATATCTATGATTTTTCAGGATCCAATGACGGCTTTAAATCCAACACTGACCATTGGTGAGCAAATTATGGAAGGAATCATGGAACATGAAAAGATATCAAGGACCGGGGCCAAAAAAGCTGCGATTAAAATGCTCCAGCTTGTTGGAATTCCGAGCCCTGAAGCACGTTTAAAACAGTACCCTCATCAGTTTAGCGGCGGGATGCGCCAGCGGATTGTGATTGCGATGGCGCTCGTGTGCAGTCCTGATGTGTTAATTGCCGATGAGCCGACAACTGCTCTGGATGTAACGATACAAGCACAAATACTGGAATTGTTCCGTGATATACAGAAAAAAACAGGTGTTTCGATTATTTTAATCACTCATGATTTGGGGGTAGTTGCCCAAGTTGCTGATCGAGTGGCAGTTATGTATGCCGGTAAGATTGTGGAAATAGGGAGCAGGAGGGAAATCTTTTATCGCCCACAGCATCCTTACACAATTGGGCTGCTTCAATCTGTACCACGTTTAGATATTGAAAAGGCCGAGCTGGTTCCAATCCCAGGAACACCGCCTGACTTATTTTCACCTCCTGAAGGCTGTGCCTTTGCTGCACGCTGTAAGTATTCAATGGAAGTGTGTGAACGAGTCTACCCGGTTCAATCCTCGCTTAGCAACATCCACCATGTTGATTGCTGGCTGCAGGATGAACGCGCTAAAAAATTGGTTTCAATATTTGTTTAAATATTAAACATTATTTAGGGGGAAGAAAATGAAGAAGTTTATTACGATGTTGGTTTCTATTATGTTGTTATTTGCTTTATCCGCTTGTACAGCAAACAGTGATGCTGGAAGCAAGTCAAAGGACGATGGAAATGGTGATTCCAAGGAAAAGACTGAAAAAGTCCTCTATCTTAATAACGGACAAGAGCCTACCTCCTTTGACCCGCCAATCGGTTTTGATGCTGTATCATGGAATGCTTTAAACAATATCATGGAAGGATTAACCCGTTTAGACGAAAATCACCTGCCAAAAGCAGCGTCAGCAGAAAAATGGGATGTATCAGAGGATGGAAAAACCTATACCTTCCACATCCGTAAAGATGCTAAATGGTCCAATGGTGATGATTTAACAGCAGGTGACTTCGTATTTGCCTGGAAACGGTTATTAGATCCAAAGACAGGTTCTGGAGCTGCATTTTTAGGCTATTTTATTGAAGGTGGAGAAGCCTTTAATACAGAAAAAGGAACAGCAGACGATGTGAAAGTAAAAGCAGTAGATACGAAAATTTTTGAAGTCACACTGACAAGTCCGCAGGCATATTTCTTAAGTGTTATCGCAAATCCAGCGTTTTTCCCAATCAACGAGAAAGCAGCAACTACAAATCCAGAATGGTTTTCTGAAGCAGATTCTTTCGTTGGTAACGGACCATTTGCATTATCAGAATGGAATCATGATAGCGATTTCACGATGATAAAAAATGACCAATACTGGGATGCAGAAAATGTTAAATTGGATAAGATTCATTGGGCCATGGTTGACGATACCAATACGGAATATCAGATGTTCAAGACTGGTGAATTAGATACCTCTGACGTTCCAGCAGATTTAGCAGAATCATTGTTTAAAGAAGGCGACGTGAAAGTAGAGGATCAAGCAGGGGAATATTTCTATCGTTTTAATGTAACGATGGAACCTTTCCAGAATGTTAATATCCGTAAAGCGTTTGCCATGGCAGTTGACCAAAAGCAAATTGTAGAATTAGTTACCAAAAATAAAGAAAAGCCTGCTTATGGTTTTGTTTCATACGGCTTTCAGGATGCCTCAGGTAAAGACTTCCGTGAAACAAATGGTGACTTACTTAAAACGAATGTAGAACAAGCGAAGGAGCTGTTAAAAAAGGGAATGGAAGAGGAAGGATATTCGTCGCTTCCTGAAGTAACATTGACTTATAACACTCTTGATTCACATAAGAAAATTGCTGAAGCCCTTCAGCAAATGTTTAAAGAAAATTTAGGTGTTGACGTAAAACTTGCAAACATGGAATCGAATGTATTTGCAACAGATCAAAAGGCATTAAAATTCCAGCTTTCCCGCAGCTCATTCCTTGCAGACTATGCCGATCCAATCAACTTTGTCGAAAACTTCCAAACAGGTCATTCTATGAACCGTACAGGCTGGAGCAATGCAGAATATGACCAATTGGTTAAGGACGCAAAAAATGAATCAGATGAAAAGAAACGATTCGACTTGATGTACAAAGCCGAAAAGATTCTCTTTGAAGAAGCACCCAT
Source organism: Neobacillus vireti (assembly GCF_036962345.1). GTDB lineage: Bacteria > Bacillota > Bacilli > Bacillales > Cytobacillaceae > Neobacillus > Neobacillus vireti_A. The sequence goes on along the minus strand of NZ_JBALNB010000009.1, from coordinate 85,950 downwards.
CATTCCAATTCACTTCTATAACCAAGTATATTTACAAAATAAAAGTGTAACAGGAATTGTCCGTCATCCAGTTGGATATTTGGAATTAAAGTCCGCTGATAAAAAGTAAATCAAGGAAAGGGGATGTTCGTTGAACATCCCTTTTGTTCTAAAATTCTAGAGAGACAGAAAGTGAGGACGGTGTTTTGATGAGTGAAGTAAAACCAAACCGCCTGCATCCAGGGGATATCGTTGGAGTAATTGCTCCGGCTAGCCCGCCAAATCAAATAAATCTCCAACGCGGAATAGAGTTTTTAAAGGGATTAGGATTACGGGTAAAAGTTGGCAAGAGTGTTGAAAAAATCTATGGCTATTTAGCTGGATCCGATCAAGATAGGTTAGATGATTTACATGCAATGTTTCTCGATTCTGAAGTAAAGGCTATTTTTTGTGCAAGTGGAGGCTATGGAACAGCGAGATTGGCATCAAATATTGATTACGAAATAATTAAAGCAAACCCCAAAATTTTCTGGGGTTATAGTGATATTACTTTTTTACATACCTCTATTAGGCAAGAAACAGGTCTGATCACCTTTCATGGACCCATGCTGGGTTCGGATATCGGAAAGGAGGACACGCATGCATTTTCCAAACAGGGCTTTCAGCAATTATTTGAGCCAACTGATGTAAGTTATACTGAGCGTTTTTCTCCTTTAGAGACAGTGGCGGAGGGTGTTGCAAGTGGTGAACTTGTTGGCGGAAATTTATCCCTAATAGTTAGCACCCTAGGCACACCATTTGAAATAGATACGAAGGGAAAGATTTTATTTATTGAAGATGTGAATGAAGAACCAAGATCAGTCGATCGGATGCTGAATCAACTCCAAATGGCAGGGAAACTAGATGAAGTAGTTGGCTTCGTTATTGGAGATTTTTGTGATTGTACACCTAAAAGGGAACTGACTTTAACTCTCGAAGAAGTTATAGACCACTATGTTTTGTCGGCAAATAAACCTTCCTTAAAAGGATTCATGATCGGACATTGTAATCCGCATATATCCATTCCTTTGGGAGTGCAGGCTGTCTTAAATACGTATGATAAAAGTTTAATAGTTGAAAGCGGCATTTTATAAAGGAGGAAAATCATGATTATTAAGGAAATTGAAACATTTCGTGCAGCCGTGCCACTCATCAAACCATTTAAAACAGCATTAAGAACAGTAACAACAGCAGAAGCAATTATCGTGAAAGTAACGTGTGATAATGGAATCTCTGGCTGGGGAGAGGCACCACCGACAGTGGTCATTACGGGCGAAAGTCTGTTAAGTATTGAATCAGCGATTAATCAGGTAATTAAACCATTTCTAGAGAATAAAAGTCTCCTAAACTACGAATTAATTTTTCAAGGACTAAGAACGATCTTGGTAGGCAACACAAGTGCAAAAGCAGCCATAGATATGGCTTTATATGATTGTTTATCCCAATTTTGTAAACTTCCCCTATACCAGTTCCTTGGCGGTCACAAAAAAGAGCTAGAGACGGATTTTACCGTAAGTGTGAATAGTCCTGAAGAAATGGGTGACGATGCTGTTTCTTATATACAAAAAGGCTTCAATGTCTTAAAGGTTAAGGTTGGGAAAGATGATATCTCCAAGGATTTAGAGCGAATCAAGGAGATTAGAAAAAGAGTGGGAAATACCATAAAAATACGATTAGATGCAAATCAAGGCTGGACCGCAAAAGATGCGATTCGAATGATTCGTAAAATGGAAGATAGTGATTTAGGAATAGAATTAGTAGAACAGCCTGTCAAAGCGGATGATCTTGAGGGGCTAAAGCAGGTTACCGATTCTGTTGGGACACTGATTATGGCAGATGAAAGTGTTTTCACACCTAAGCAGGCTTTCCAAGTTTTAAAGACTAGAAGTGCTGATTTAATTAATATTAAGCTAATGAAATCCGGTGGAATCTATCAAGCTCAGATAATCAATCAGCTAGCTGAAACATGTGGAGTAGAGTGCATGGTTGGAAGCATGATTGAAACACGACTTGGGATTACGGCTGCAGCTCATTTTGCGGCAAGCAAGCGAAATATAACTCGATTCGATTTTGACGCGCCACTTATGCTGGCGAAAGATATTGTTGATGGAGGAATCCAATATCATAATAGATTTATTACACTTCCGGATTGTCCTGGCCTTGGAATTAAGCATGTAACGTTAGAAGGAGGAGTTACAATTGGATAAACGACTTGTAAATGTCCCGGTAGCTACTGTCTGGACATCCTATAACTCTGCGAGGGAATTGGATAAGCCAGCTATCAGTAATCCGGTCGACATCAATGGATGGTTAGAAGGGTTAACATATGAAACTAGACTTGGATTGTGTGAACAGAACCTTGTTCAAACTCAACTTTTATATGGCGAAGAAGTCATCGTAATTGAAGAGAAAGGGAATTGGGCCCATGTTACTATCCCGAATCAGCCGACATCAAAAAATATAAATGGCTACCCTGGCTGGGTCCCGTCATCTCAATTGGTGAAATGTCCATTAGACTGGAATATTAAAGAAGGTCCAATTGTTATCGTCACGAATCCTAAAACATTCTTAGAAGAATCAAATATAGAACTCTCTTATCAAACCATTCTACCTTTAATAAAAGAAGGTGAAGGGAAGGTTGTAGTTAAGACTCCTAATGGGACAGGTTGGCTGAATTTAGACCATGTTACCATTTCTGAATCGCTAGCCAATCGCAAAAAGGGAAATGGAAACAATATTGTAGAAGATGGAGAAAAATTTCTTACTCTTCCATACTTATGGGGTGGAATGAGCAGCTACGGATATGATTGCTCTGGTTTCAGCTATTCGATGTGTAAAGCAAATGGTTATATCATCCCCCGCGATGCACACGATCAGGCAAATTCAGGGGTGGAAGTCAGTGGAGAAGAAATAAAACCAGGTGATCTCCTCTTTTTTGCTTACGAAGAAGGGAAGGGTAGAATTCATCATGTTGGAATCTATTATGGTGACGGAAAATTACTCCATTCACCTAATACAGGAAAAACAGTTGAAATTATTTCATTAGCAGGAACAATCTATGAACGAGAACTTTGTGTAGCAAGGCGATATTGGGTGGAGTTGGAGGCATAGTATGGTGAAATTTTTACAAGTAAACAATTTGAAGAAACATTTTCATTTAGGAAAAAATGAAATCTTAAAAGCGGTGGATGGTGTTTCTTTTCATATCAATAAAGGGGAAACCTTTGGAATTGTTGGTGAATCAGGTTGCGGGAAGTCTACAGCTGGAAGAACCATTATCGGACTCTATGACCAAACTGAAGGAGAAGTTATTTTTAATGGAAAAAACATTCATACTTTAAAGTCTAAAGAAAGACATAGCTTTCACCGGCAAATGCAGATGATCTTTCAAGATCCTTATGCATCATTAAATCCAAGATCAACAGTAGCTGAAATAATATCCGAGCCCATGGAAGTCCATGGCTTGTTTCCAAATAAAAAAGAGCGGCTAAATCGAGTCTATCAATTACTAGAGGATGTTGGGTTAAATCGCAATCATGCCAATCGCTATCCGCATGAATTCAGCGGGGGGCAGCGTCAAAGGATTGGCATTGCCCGTGCTCTAGCATTAGATCCGGAGTTTATTATCGCTGATGAACCAATTTCTGCTCTTGATGTGTCGGTCCAGGCACAAGTTGTAAATTTGTTAAGAAGACTTCAGAAAGAAAAAGGGTTAACATATCTATTTATCGCCCATGATCTCTCGATGGTAAAACAAATTAGTGATCGAATTGGGGTTATGTATTTAGGGCAATTAGTTGAATTAACAGAAAGCAGTGAGTTGTATAAAAAACCTCTTCATCCGTACACACAAGCGCTGCTGTCTGCGATTCCCATTCCGGATCCTGACATTGAGGATCAGCGTGAAAGGATTATTTTAAAAGGAGAGTTGCCAAGCCCAATCAATCCACCAAGCGGTTGCGTCTTCCGAACGCGCTGCCCGATGGCGATGGAAGTTTGCTCCTCTGAAAAACCAAGCTGGCAGGAAGTGGAAGCTGGCCATTTCATCGCGTGTCATTTATATGATAAAAACAAAACAGGCGACCATGATTATTCACAGGTTGCGGTTACTGGGTAGATATGGAAATTTTAAAAGTGAAGATTCAAGAAGAACTTAATGGTTTTCATGGACGCATTGGCTTAGCAATAGAGATTGAAGACTCAAAACCTATACACTTAAATAGCCAGGCTGTCTTTCAATCTGCAAGTCTTATAAAGATGCCCATTTTACTATCCATCCTACTTGCCAATCATAAAGGTCAAATTGATTTACAGCAACAGTTTACGATATTAAACGATAATAAAGTTGAAGGTTCTGGAGTTTTACAAGCGCTATCCAATGGATTAACACTATCTGTTAAGGATTTAATGACTTTGATGATTATTGTTTCAGATAATACTGCAACCAATATATTGATTGATTTATTAGGCATCGAGGCGATTAACGCAACACTTCAAGAAATGGGACTTAAACAAACGAAGCTGAATAGGAAAATGATGGACTTTGCTGCAATATACAAAGGGGAGGACAACCAGACAACTCCGGAAGAGATGGTTCATTGCCTTAAAATGGTGAATCAATTTAATGAGTATTTTGGAATCAATGGACCACCAAATATCGCGAAAGAAATGTTGAAACATCAGCAATTTAGAGAAAAGCTCCCGGCACTGGTAGACGAAGTTAAGATTACCGTTTTTAATAAAACCGGGGAATTGTCAGATGTTGAACACGATTGTGCAATATTTGATTGTCAGGGAAGAATTGGTTATGTTGCTGTTTTAATGGACTGTCTTAATGATCAAGTAATGGCAAAACAAACCATTAGGAATATAGGGAAACATATTTCTGATTTTTTCATTAGGACTCAAATAAATTCATTAAATTAGACTGACTTGGGTACATTCTGAGTCAGTTTTTGTATATTATAATAAAAATAAATTTTTTTTACCCCGTATCTTTTTATCATCCTTAAAACGTTTATTAGGTAGAGAGTGTTAAAGGAGTGAACAAAATGTCTAATAAGCTTAGCATATACAACACAGAAGACGTGCAACAGGAAACTGAGACTGAGGAGTCTATATGGCTGGAGTATTATCCGAAACTTCATCAATATTGCCACTTTCTTACCCAAAATAAATGGGACGCTGATGATATTGCACAAGAGGTTTATCTGAAAGCAAAGAAATATTACAGTAATAAGCAAACATTCACCTCAGCCTTATTAAATAAAATTGCCTACCATCATTGGATTGATCAGGTTCGAAAAAGGAAAAAGGAGACAATCGAATTAGATGATGAAATAGTAAATCAAAAGGAAGAGAATCAAGCTATTGATATAATGTATTCCGTTGAATTGCTGATGAAGCATTTTACACCAAAGCAAGCGATCACCTTTATGTTGAAAGAGGCTTTTCAATATCAATCGAAAGAAATAGCCGAAATCCTCAGGACGACAGAAGAAGCTGTAAAGTCCAATTTATATCGAGCAAAAAAAAGACTTAAAAAAGTAAAAGAAGATGAGAAGTCATTTCCTATTGATTTATTTTGGGATGAAGAAGAACGAGAATTATTAGCATCCCTCTTTTATCAAGCTATAAAGATTCAAAATCCATCAATTCTAATTCAATCCATACCATTATTAAAAAGTGTCGGTGACATTCCACAAATAGTTACAAGGGAAATACGTTCGGTTAATAGGCACACTCCTTCAAGCACTCTCTGTATGGCTGCGTAGCTAATATCTGCTTTCAAGGAGGACAAATCAATGAGTACAATTCCTTATGTAATAGAACAATCCAATCGTGGTGAACGTTCCTATGATATCTATTCACGATTGTTAAAAGATCGTATCATCATAATTGGTGATGAGATTAATGATCATGTGGCAAATAGTGTGGTTGCCCAATTATTATTTTTAGCGGCGGACGCGCCAGATAAAGAAATATCGCTTTATATTAATAGTCCGGGCGGTTCAACTTCAGCCGGTTTCGCCATCTTTGATACAATGCAATACATTAAGCCTGATGTACGGACTATATGTACGGGGATGGCCGCTTCATTTGGGGCGATGCTGCTTCTTGCAGGTACGAAAGGTAAACGGTATGCTCTGCCAAATAGTGAAATTATGATACACCAGCCTCTAGGGGGTGCAAGAGGGCAGGCAACAGAAATTGAAATATCGGCGAGGCGAATCTTAAAGTTAAGAGAACATATTAACCAAATCATTGCGGAACGTACAGGTCAGTCGATTGAAAAAGTTGCGAAAGATACCGATAGAGATTACTTTTTGAGTGCGGAAGAAGCCAAAGAATATGGAATCATTGATGAAATTCTGTATCCTAAAAAGTCATAAGGATATAATAAGCAAAATAACGGAAAAAGGTTAGCATGATGCTGACCTTTTTTTATTGACATATATAACAACATAAAATATAGTTAAACAGGTGAATAGTTTAACAGTTGAACTAATATTATTGAAGAGAGAGGTGAGAAATGGGCGATGGATAAAAAAACCATTCAGGAACTAATCAACCGCTACGTGTCCGTTTCTTTTGAAGTAAATAAGAAAGCAGCTTCTCTTATTAAATGTCAAATAGGAGAAGATTTAACGATTGACCAACACTATATTTTAGGATACATTCAAAAGTCCCATGAATGCACCTCTACTGAATTGGCAGAGGTATTTGAGGTCAATAAAAGTGCAATCACTGCAATTGTCAACCGTTTGGCCGATAGAGGGATTATAGAAAGAACCCGAGATGAAAATGATAGAAGGGTTGTATATCTGACCCTAACGGAAAAGGGGAAAGAACTTAATCAAAAAACACAGGAAAAAGTACATGTTTTGGTAGAATCGTTTATCACCCAATTCGATGAATCTGAAATTACAAATTTTATTAATACCTATGAAAAGTTAGCCCAAATATTAACCAACATGAAAAAGGAAGAAGTGGGGGAATAATTTGTGAGATTCATTGTTAAAGGAAAATGGTTTATCCTTATTGCCTGGATAGCATTGATTGCTGTTCTCTTTATGGCGGCACCCAACATGGAAAATTTGGTCCGCGAAAAAGGGCAGATAAATGTTCCTGATGGATATTCTTCTACATTAGCAGAAGAAATCTTAAATGCTGTCCAGTCAAGTGAAAATAGCGGAAATGATTTACAAACCGCTTTGGTTTTTCATAGTGATAAAAAGTTAACGGAAGATGACTTTGCAATAGCAGAAAAAGCTGTTAGTCAGCTTGAAAATCATAAAAGTGAACTGGGTATCACTTCGATTCTTACTCATTTTAATCAAGAAGAATTGAAGGAGCAGCTTGTATCTGATGACGGGAAAACCATCCTGGTTTCCTTGAATGTAACGGCAGATGGTAGAGAAGGAAAAGAAATAACGAAGGAATTATATCATGTACTTGAAGATGTAGAGTTAGAGCACTATTATACCGGAAACTGGCTAATTTCCGACGATCTTGTAACAAACTCACAAGAAGGCCTTAAGAAGACAGAAGGTATCACCGTTGTTTTCATCCTGGTTGTATTACTTCTTGTATTTAGATCTGCAGTTGCTCCTATTATTCCATTAGTAACGGTAGGATTTAGCTATTTGGCAGCGCAATCGATTGTTGCCATTTTAGTAGATAAAGTGAATTTCCCATTATCAACCTTTACACAAATATTCTTAGTCGCAGTTTTGTTTGGGATCGGAACAGACTATTGTATTTTGCTGCTTAGTCGTTTTAAAGAGGAAATGTCAAAGAATGATAGTGTAGTAGAAGCAATTGTTATTACGTATAAGAATGCAGGAAAAACGGTATTCTTTAGCGGATTAGCGGTTATGATTGGATTTGCTTCCATTGGCTTTTCAACATTTGTTCTTTATCAGTCGGCAGCAGCCGTGGCAATTGGGGTAGCGTTATTGCTCTTAGCATTGTTTACCGTTGTTCCATTTTTCATGGCTGTGCTCGGGAAAAAACTTTTCTGGCCGTCTAAAGGCAAGCTTGAGCACGTTGATAGTAAAATATGGGGAATTGCCGGTAAATTTGCATTGGTACGCCCATTAATCGCCCTTCTAATTGTTGCAGCTATTTCTGTGCCTGCATTATTTACCTATGATGGAGATTTATCGTTTAACTCACTCGAAGAAATTGGCGATGATTTCAATTCCATAAAAGGATTCAATATTATTTCGGATGGATTTGGTCCTGGTGAATCGATGCCAACGCAGATTGTCATTAAGAATGATGATGAGTTGAATACATCAGAATACATTGCTCTTACCGAAAAAATCAGTCAAGAGCTAAGCAAAATCGGTGATGTTGATTCGGTTCGTTCTGTTACACGTCCGACAGGTGAAACCATCGATGAATTATATATATCAGAGCAAGTGAAAAGTTTAGAAGACGGCCTTGGTCAGGGGAATGATGGAATTCAGAAGATTAGCAGTGGTCTTGCAGAGGCCGGGAGCCAACTCGCTGCCAATCAGCCGAAAATGAATGAAGCAACCGATGGAATCAGCGAATTGATTACTGGAACCAATCAATTACAGACTGGAATGGGCACCATCCAACAGAACCTTGCTAAAATTGAAGACGGATTAAAACAAGGTGCAGCAGGAACCTCTCAAGTAAAAGAAGGGCTTGAAGTCATAAAAACGAAATCTGCTGAAGTGTTAGCCGGCAGTAAACAGTTACTTGAAGGTTATAAACAAGCAGCTGGGGGACTAACAACTCTTGCTGGAAATTATGAACAAGTTGCTATGGGGGTTAGCTATTTACATAATTCCTTAGCTTCAACAAATCAATATTTTGCTAATCTAGAAAGTGATTATAGTGATATTGGGCAAAATGAAAATTACCAAGCTATTAAAATGACCATTCAAGGGTCTCAAGCTGCAACAGAAGAATTAGCTGGAAGCCTGAATCAATTAAATACTGGATTAACGGGAGCGCAGCAAGGTATTGATTTTGCGAATGGTAAATTTTCAGAAGCCATAGCTGGACAGGAAGCCCTTATTAAAGGAATGGAAGATCTCTTAAGGGGTCTCACTGAAATTGAAACAGGACTTTATACGATGGGGAATGGCCAAGGACAAATCGTTAATGGTCTCCCACAGGTAACAAGCGGTTTAAACGGGGTAAACAATGGACAGCAGCAGCTCCTGACCGGATTTAAGGACATGAGCGGTCAAATTACTCAGTTGACAGATGGATTGACGCAAAGTGCGGACGGTCTAAATCAAGTCTCTGATGGTCTAGAATCTGCACAAGAGTATCTTGCAGGTGTAGCGAAGCAAGAGAAAAATGGTTTTTATATTCCTCAAGATGTACTGGACAGCAAAGACTTTGAGCGGGCTTTAGATGTGTATATGTCAAGAGATCGCAAGGTCATGACCATTGATGTGGTCTTTACAACGAATCCATATTCAAATGAAGCACTGGATCGTATTCCTGAAATTAAAGAAACAGTTAAGCGTGTAGTAAAGGATACAAAGCTAGAAAATGCGAGAGTAGCAGTAGGCGGAGTATCAAGTATGCACCATGACCTTGATGTAATTTCACAAGCAGATTATTCAAGAACAGTGGTCCTCATGCTAATTGGAATTACCCTTATATTAATCGTTTTGTTCCGTTCGATTATTATGCCTCTTTATTTAATAGGATCATTAATCTTGACCTATTATACTTCGATGGCACTTGCAGAAGCCATCTTCGTAAATTGGTTAGGTTATACCGGTATTAGCTGGGCAGTTCCATTCTTTGCTTTTGTTATCTTAATTGCCCTTGGAATTGACTATAGTATTTTCTTAATGGACCGTTTTAACGAGTTCAAACAAATGCCAGTAGAACAAGCGATTCTAGAAGCGATGAAGAAAATGGGAACAGTTATTATCTCTGCCGCGGTTATTTTAGGAGGTACTTTCGCTGCGATGATGCCAGCTGGTGTGTTATCTTTGCTTGAGATTGCGGCCATTCTATTAATTGGACTCTTTCTTTATGCGCTGGTGATTCTGCCATTGTTTGTTCCTGTTATGGTAAAAACCTTTGGCAATGCAAATTGGTGGCCGTTTAAAAGGAGTAATGATTCGGTAGTTAACAATCATTCTTCTCATATGTAAAAAAAGAAGCACGCTGATTTTCCAGCGTGCTTTTTGCCTATTCCACAATAACGGTGCCTTTAAACATATTCATTCCACAACTAAAGGTGTAATTACCTTCTTTATCAGGGGTAAAGGTTAACTTTGTTGTACCAGCCTTTAAATTAACATTATCTAAATCAAAATCTGGCATCATAAAGGTTGAAAAACAGCTATTATCACCAGGATTAGTGATATTTAGCTCTACCGGAACACCTTTTCTAACTTTGATAACATTTGGAGAATATCCGGTAGGTGTGATCATTATCTCGATTTTAGGACTTGCTTCCTTGGTAAGATCAAGTTCTGTTTGTTGAGGTGCAGGATTCTTTTCTTGTGCCTGAGCTGCTTGTGTTTCACCAGGAACTTTAACAAAATCACTGCTGTATAAAAATAGGAATAGTGCAATCAAAACAAGCCCGCCTGACAAAATATTAAATGGTGAAATGGCTTTTGTATCTAAGGAAAGTTTTCCATTTGTCTCTACAATAATATATAAAATTACTAGACCAAGAACAATCACATATAAACCTAGAAAAATACCTAACATAATTGTTGGATTATCAAACTGAAGGATTGCTCCAAGGAGGGCACCCATGATTCCACTCACCATTCCAGAAACGGAACCACTTAGGATGGCCAGGATACCTACAGGCTGACCAGTGATAAATCCAAGGGAAAATCCAATCAGCGTGCCCAAACCAACAGGAAGAAATAATTCTCCTGATAGAATGCCGCTAAGATAACCTGTTAATAGCCCGCCCATCATCGTAATGACGATGACTACCACAATTCCAGAAATGTTGGCTAGTTTATTTTTATGGCGGTGTAATAGGTAGATAACATATCCTGTGATTAAACTGATAATAGATATTGCAAAAATGGATAATAGATACATATGAAAATCCCCTCTAAAGTTAATAAACAACATAAGTAAATTATAAATGTATATAGAAAGGATTTTTGCTGCTTTTATGAACGTTTAATGAAAACCTAGCAAAAATAAAAAAGACGTATGTAACGTCTATAGGGGGACTACTTTTCTTTTTCAGGTTCTATTGTGTTTTTATAGATTCTCTTTAGTACTTCATTTTGCATTTTCATATAGTCAAGTAAGTATTTTTTCTCTTCCTCATCCAAGTCTTTTTCATTCGATTCTTCCTTCTTCAATGAAATCACCTCATTCTTGATTCATTTTAACCCATTCGAAGTGGAGAATAAAGATTGGATGATTGATTAGAATAAGGAAAAAAGACGAAAGTAAGAATTATATTCCAAAAACAATGTTTGACATTTAGGGAAGGTAAATATATAATTTTTTTAAAAATACTATTAAAACGTTGATGAGGATTAGTAAAATGTAAGTTGTCTTACAAAGAGAGGAAACCATTGGTGGAAGGTTTCTTAAGACAGTCATTTGAACCTGCCTCGGAGTTCTGTATCGGATCGTTTTTGTTGAAGATACATGCGGATAAAATCCGTTATCATGTCGAGAGTATAAAGCATTTGCTTTATGAATTTAGGGTGGTATCGCCAGGTCTTGGTCCCTTTTTGGGGCCAGGGCCTTTTTATATTCAAAAAAATAATGAGGTGTCAAAATGGCAAAGGAATTTGTAAAAGATGTTACCAGTATGGACGAGGATTTTGCCCAGTGGTATACAGATGTAGTAACAAAAGCAGATTTAATTGATTATTCAAGTGTACGCGGATCGATGATCATTCGCCCTTATGGATATGCGCTTTGGGATAATATAAAAAACGAACTTGACCGCCGTATCAAAGAAACAGGGCATGAAAATGTTTATATGCCATTATTTATTCCTGAAAGCTTATTGCAAAAAGAAAAAGATCATGTCGAAGGCTTTGCACCTGAAGTGGCATGGGTAACCCATGGCGGTTCTGAAGAATTGGCCGAACGCTTAGTTGTTCGTCCTACATCTGAAGTTCTTTTCTGTGAGCATTATAGCAATATTATTCATTCATACAGAGACTTGCCAAAGCTCTATAATCAATGGGCAAACGTGGTCCGCTGGGAAAAAACTACTCGTCCATTCCTAAGGACATTAGAGTTTTTATGGCAGGAAGGTCATACAGCACACGCAACTGATGAAGAGGCAATGGAAGAAACCATTAAAATGCTGAATGTATATGCAGCAATTTGTGAAGAAATTCTGGCGATTCCAGTTGTCAAAGGACAAAAGACAGATAAAGAAAAATTTGCAGGTGCTAAGGCTACTTTTACGATTGAGAGCTTAATGCATGATGGTAAAGCTCTTCAGTCAGGAACCTCTCACCACTTTGGAACAGGTTTTGCTGAAGCATTTAATATCCAATATACCGATAAAGAAGGAAAGCTTCAGTATGTGCACCAAACATCTTGGGGCTTTACTACAAGAATTATTGGGGCATTAATTATGGTTCATGGTGATGACCGCGGGCTTGTGATTCCACCGAAGGCTGCGCCAACGCAGGTTATGATTGTGCCAATTGCCCAGCATAAAGAAGGCGTTCTTGATTTCGCTTATGATTTGAAAAAGTCCTTAGGTCAAGTTGCCCGCGTGGATATCGACGCAAGTGATAAAAAGCCAGGCTGGAAATTCAATGAATACGAAATGAAGGGGATTCCAGTTCGTTTGGAAGTTGGACCAAAAGATATTGAGAACAAGCAAGTAGTGCTAGTAAGAAGGGATACATTAGAAAAGGTTTTCGTTCCTTTGGATCAATTAGAAACAAAGCTTGTTGAATTACTCGATGATATTCAATCCAACCTATATAACAAAGCATTGAATCATCGCGAAGAGAGAACATCCGTAGCTGTAACGCTACCTGAATTAAAGGAAAAGCTTGAAGCAAAACCAGGCTTTATCAAAGCAATGTGGTGCGGCGAACTCGCTTGCGAAGAGAAAATCAAAGAAGAAACAACAGCGACATCAAGATGTATCCCATTTGAACAAGAACAGGTCTCGGATACATGCGTTTGTTGCGGTAAATCTGCTGACAAGATGGTTTATTGGGCAAAAGCATACTAATTTAAATCAGGCCCCTTCATTTTAAGAAGGGGTTATTTTTATATACGGTTTATGAAGGCCAAAACATTGGTTCACTTGAAAAAGTGGTTCTCATAAAAAGCCATAAATAACAAAGGGGGAATCAAGTTGAAACCTGCATTACTAAATTTCCCAGAGGAATTTACTTCAGAGAGACTGTTTATACGTAAGCCCATGCCAGGGGATGGAATAGCAGTGTACAAAGCAATCCAAGCCTCACTGAATGAACTAAAGCCGTGGATGCCATGGGCTCATTCCAACCAATCTGAACTGGATGTCGAGGCAAATATACGCGATAGTATTGCAAAATTTATCACACGTGAGGATTTACGATTACATATTTTCGATAAAGAAACCGGTGAATTTATCGGTTCATCCGGTCTGCATAGAATTAATTGGGATGTTCCTAAGTTTGAGATTGGTTATTGGATAGATACTCGATATTCCGGCAAAGGTTACATTACCGAAGCCACAGAGGCAATCACTAATTTTGCATTTACCGAATTAAACGCTAACCGTGTGGAAATCCGTTGTGACCCAAGAAATCTTAGAAGTCGGGCAATTCCTGAAAGATTAGGCTTTACATTAGAAGGGATATTAAAAAATGATAATCTCTCAGTTACTAGTAATGAACTTAGGGATACTTGCATCTTTGCAAAAACTAAATAATTTTGAAACACCCTTTAAAAGAGTAGAGGTGTCCAAATAGTGGGCTCCTTTTTTGTGGCCAAAATATAGGTTTATGGGAAATAGATTGAATATTACCTATAAATTACCCACTATAGTATAATTATGGAAGAAATGATTAATTGGGAGGGGATATTCTATGACGACAATTAATTTAATGAAAAAGACTGCAAGTGTTGTATTAGAAAAGAAGAAACTTACAGATGTGGTAGCAAGAGTTGGATTAATATTAGATATTTCAGGTTCGATGAGATCTTTGTATAAAAATGGAACAGTTCAAAAGGTTGTAGAGCGGATATTAGCTGTTGCCAGCCAGTTTGATGATGATGGGTCCCTTGATGTATGGGTGTATGATAATGAATTTTCGCGACTTAAATCTGTAACGGAAAGAGATTTTGTGAATTATGTTGAAGAATACATATTAAATAACGATTTAATTCACAAATTCGGTAGAAATGACGAACCACCAGTAATGGAAGATGTAATCAATAAATACACAATAGAACAACCAGCTCAGGAACCTACTTTTATTGTGTTTATCAATGATGGCGGCTGCAAGAGAACGATCAAAAAACAAATTGTTGATTCCTCTAATAAGCCAATCTTTTGGCAATTTGTTGGTATTGGTGATTCTAACTTTGAAGTACTTGAGAAATTGGATACGATGGAAGGGCGGTATATAGACAACGCGAATTTCTTCCACATTACGGATATCGAAAAAATTTCGGATGAGGAATTGTATAATAATTTACTAAATGAGTTTCCTTCATGGCTTAATGAGGCTAAAACTAAGGGAGTTCTCTAACAAAAAATGGATAGGATATAGTTCGAATTATCCGAAAATAACGAAGTGTGATTTGCATCACTTACTCCTTGTGTGATTTCTCATATAATCACTATATAAACAGTGATAAACACACTACATAAGGAGTGAAAGTTATGTTAGATAAAAAAACAATCGATATCATTAAATCAACCGTACCTGTTTTAGAACAACATGGGGAAAAAATAACCACCCGTTTTTATCAATTAATGTTTGGAAATCATCCTGAATTATTAAATATCTTTAACCACGCAAACCAAAAACAAGGAAGACAACAAAAAGCATTGGCAGGAACCGTCTATGCAGCTGCTCAATATATCGATAATCTTGAAGCAATTCTACCACTTGTAAAACAAATTGCTCATAAACACAGAAGTCTAGGTATTAAAGCAGAGCATTATCCGATTGTTGGAAAACACTTATTATTAGCGATCAAAGATGTACTTGGGGACGCAGCTACAGATGAAATTATCAATGCCTGGGCTGAGGCTTATGGAGTAATTGCGGATGCTTTTATCGGTGTAGAGGCAGAAATGTATGATGAGGCAGAAAAACAGCTAGGTGGTTGGGAAGGTTTCCGCAGCTTTGTTGTGGACCGTAAGGTAAAAGAAAGTGATGTTATTACTTCCTTCTATTTAAAACCTGAGGATAATAAGTCAATTGCTCATTTCCAGCCAGGTCAGTATATCAGTATTAAGCTTGAAATCGCTGGCGAGGAATTTACCCATATCCGTCAATATAGCTTGTCTGATGCTCCAGGCAAAGATTATTACCGCATTAGCGTAAAACGTGAAGCAGGCACAGCGAATCCAGATGGAGTTGTATCTAATTACCTTCATGAAGGTGTAAAAGAAGGGGATATCCTTAAGGTTAGTGCTCCAGCAGGGGATTTTGTGCTAGATACTGAAAAAAATACACCTGTTGTGCTCTTAAGCGGCGGGGTTGGGTTAACACCAATGCTGAGCATGTTAAAGACATTGGTTGAGGTTCAGCCTGAAAGAAAGGTCACTTTCATCCATGCTGCTGCAAATAGTAACGTCCATGCATTAAGAGCTGAAGTGGAGCAGCTGACGTCGCTTGAACATGTCAATTCATTTTACTTTTACGATTCACCGACTGAAGATGACTGGGCAAACAAAAGGTTTGATGTGGAAGGGTATGTAACCCAGGAGTGGATGGCAGAAAATCTACCTTTCCAAGACGCAGACTTTTATTTCTGTGGTCCAGTACCATTTATGTCAGCAATCAATCGTTTCCTAAAGAATTTAGGAGTAAGTGAAGATAGAATTAACTTTGAATTCTTTGGCCCAAAAGGCAATTTAGAAGAGAGTGTGAAGAAAGAACCGGTTTCCGTTTAGGAACCGGTTTTTTTTTGCGGGTTAAAAGTTTGATTCACTCTGTAATTGTGATTAAATAAAAGGTAGAAATAACCAGAAAGGATGAATCTTCTTGAATAAGAATCTCATACGGTCTGTAACCATTATATCAGTGTTTTTTTGTCTCCTTTGGCTGGTTGGACTAGGCTGGGCAGTTGGAGAATATTATGCAGGAAAACCAGATAATATCCCCGAGAAAACCAAGGTTGAAAAAAAAGTGGATGAAAAAAAGGGCTTACATATTGTTGCTCTTGGTGATTCCTTAACAAGAGGAACCGGTGATGAAACGGGTAAAGGCTATGTTGGTATCTTAATGGATGAAATAAAGGAAAAGTCAAAGAAAGAAGTTCGGTTAACGAACCTCGGCATCACCGGGCAGCGGTCAGACCAATTGAAACAACAAGTCCAGCAGGCAGAAGTTCAAAGACAAATTCAAACCGCAGATATGATTGTCGTTACGATGGGCGGCAATGATTTATTCAGAGGCGGACAAGGTTTACTAGAGTTTGAAACGGAAGACATTACAGCTGTTGAGAAAAAATTTCTTGAAAATATGAATTTTATTTTTCAACAGATCCGTAATAGTAATCCTAAAGCGAATGTTTTTTTCATTGGTTTATATAATCCCTTTAGTGATTTAGAGGAGGGGAAAGAGCTTTCTATGGTAGTCCGGCATTGGAATTATCAAAGTGCTGAACTAAGTGCAGCCTTCCCCAATATTGTGTTTGTTCCAACCTTTGATCTTTTTGAATTGAAGGTTAATGATTATCTGTATTCTGACAAGTTCCATCCTAATTCAAAAGGGTACCGTTTAATTGCTGAACGAGTGGCTTCATTGCTTACCTGGTGAGGAGATTGGCTAAATGAAGAAAATAACTTTATCTGTACATAATTTAAAAAAAGTGATTGGTAAAAAAGAAATTATAAAAGGGATTAGCTTTGATTTAAAAGAAGGAGAGGTTTTTGGATTCTTAGGACCCAATGGTGCGGGAAAAACCACAACCATCCGCATGCTGGTGGGATTAATTAAACCCACATCTGGGAAGATTCAGATTGGCGGGAATAACATTGAAGACAATTTTGAGGAAGCGATGAGGGACTTGGGTTGTATTGTTGAAAATCCTGAATTATATCCGTATTTATCTGGTTATGACAATCTGTTACATTTTGCACGGATGCTCGATGGAATTGGCGAAGAACGAATTCAAGAAGTAACTGAGCTAATGGGCCTTAAAGATAGAATTAATGATAAGGTGAAAACGTATTCCTTAGGGATGAGGCAAAGATTAGGTATTGCTCAAGCACTTCTGGGACAACCCAAAGTATTAATTCTTGATGAACCCACAAATGGATTAGATCCTGCAGGGATTAGAGAAATGCGGGAATTTATCAGATTCCTTGCTGAAGAAGAAGGACTTAGTGTTCTTGTTTCCAGCCATTTATTAAGTGAAATTCAATTACTATGCGATCGAGTCGCGATTATTTCAAGGGGAACCGTTATTCGCACGGATACCGTCCAAAGCTTGTTATCTAATAGGGAACGGGTAGTATGGCGGTTTCATCCAAGCGAAGAGGGAAAACAGATATTACGTTCTGTTACCGCCATTGAAGAAAGAGACGATGGTTCCATTTTAACGGAATACGATGAAATAAAGGCAGCAGCGTGGAATAAAATGCTTGTTGAATCTGGAGTATCCGTGACAGAAATGAATCGAAAAATGCCAGTACTTGAAGATTTGTTCCTCGAGCTAACCGGGGGTGATTCGATTGAATAAACTGATTCAAAATGAAATGATGAAGCTGATTGCCAAAAAGCGCCTCATTGTGATTGCGATTATAATCGGCATACTGGTTGCTTTATTCACTTATGCTCAATATAAAGAAGTGGAAAGACAAAAAGAAAAATTGGGAACGGATGATTGGCGAACGATTATCCAACAAACTATTATTGATCAGCAAAATCGGATAAGCAGTCCGAGAATTTCAGATGAATGGAAACAACAACTGCAAATTGCCATGCAGCAAAATCAATATTATCTAGATCACGATATAAACCCATCAGAGCCTGGTGCTCCAACGTTTATGAGGATATTTTTTGAAAACTCGATTGAATTATTTATTCCGTTAATGGTCATGGTGATTGCCAGTGATATCGTGTCTTCTGAGCATAGTCAGGGATCGATTAAGCTGCTCTTGACGAGACCGGTAAAGAGGTGGAAAGTCCTCTTAAGTAAGTATATAACCCTGACCCTTGCCATCTCGTTAATTGTTGCAATCGGAGCCATCCTTTCTTACCTAATCTCCGGGTTTGTATTTGGCTATAAAGGCTTTGGAGCACCCGTTTTAACGGGTTTTAGCGTCAGTGATGCTGGATTAAATACTGCAGGTGTGAAGTTAATGGATCAATGGCTGTTTTTATTAATGGATCTTGGACTCGTATGGTTTGTGGCATTAGTTGTCGGTACTTTATCCTTTATGTTATCTGTACTGATTCGCAGTACGGCTGCAGGCATGGGTGTCATGTTAGCAGCCCTAATAGCAGGTGCCATTCTAAGCAATATGGTTTCATCTTGGGAGTCAGCAAAATATTTTTTTATGGTGAATTTAAAATTAACCAACTATATGAATGGAAACCCGCCGCCGATTGAGGGAATGACCCTATCTTTTTCGATGATGGTTCTCCTTGTATGGTGGGCTGCAGGTTTATTCGTTTCCTTTTTTGTCTTTACTAAAAAGGATGTATATTAGAACGGGAGAAGGGCTATCTCTGAAAGCGATAGCTCTTAGTTTTCCTCTGGCTGTTGTTTTCCTGCACGAATATATTCTCTTATCGTTGTCAACATCGTTTTGTCAGCCAGGTAGCGAAAGATTGATATGTCGGGAACGAGATTTGCTTCAATAAACCAAGGTTTTCCGAATGAATCAATTCCAATATCCATACCCCACATTCGGGCGTCTGGGTAAACTTTTTCTAGTTGCTTTGCAACTAACATACAAAGTCGATCCAATTCCCAAATCAGTGAATCGATATTTCTTAGATTTAAGTTGGAAGCTTCTATTGCGTCCTCTAGGCTAGTCAATGCTCTCGCCACATTTGTCACAATAAATCCAGCCGCTGCGGTTCTTGTAATTCTGCCTGTAACTACCCATTCCGAATTGACACTTTTCCGTTGAACCATCACTCTGATATCAAAGGGACAACCTTTAATTGTTGGAAGAGGGATCTTTTCTTGTAAAAGATAGGACTTTTTTGAGAGAAACCGTTCACTTATTTCCTTTAACAGTTCATTAGAATGGTCAATGGGGATGATTTTTCGCTCTGAATGGATTTCAAATGTTTGATTTTCTAACTGCGAAATCAGTGCCAAACCGCGTCCCCATTGGCTTAGATTAGGCTTAATGATGCAGCTTTTAAATTTATCAAGATATTGAAGAAGGAGGTTATCGTGATAAAAATAGGTGACAGGTAAATAGGGAAAGATTTCCTTTTCACCTCTTAACACTTGGTACCAATCCCATTTGCCGTCGGAGAATCTATACCTTATCTCATGAATCCATGGTTTCCCTAATTGATCCAGGTAAAAATCAATCATAATTAAATTGGATTTAGGAAATTTCTCCTCTAATTTTTTAGCAATTTGGATAGGAAGTTCTTCCAGTTGTAATGAAAAGTCGTTGCTAGTTTCTTGATATATTTTTTGTAAAATATCATGGGCAGGGAATATGTCCTTTACTTCATCCGTAACTGAAAATCCCTCTGTCGATATTCGTGCAACCTTTTCAGTTATAGTCCATTTAGAAGAAAGCTTTACAGCATAGACCCTTACCTCAAAGTGCTTTCCGTTCAATTTTGTACGCGGCACCGCTTGTTGGATGATAAACCTTTTACCTTCAAGTAGATTCATAACAATAAACTGATAGGCTTCTTGTGTTCCTTTTGCTATATGATTGGTACTACCCGATTCAATTTTATAGTGATGATCTTCGAGGGAAGTTACTAAAATATTTATTTTATAATCATGACAAGGACGTACATATACCGAATAGTATTTCTTTACGAACTCATAAAAACTACTTTCACTAAATAAAGCTGTTTCTGGAAGGTAAGGAGAAATACTTTTCTCTGCTATTAAGTGGGAATATTTGCTGAATTTTTCATTTATTACTTTCACCATAAATATCCCTCCTTAATAATTCTTTTTACTATTTTATTCAGAAGGGGAATAATTTGGAGGGTATGAGCCCTTAATTTGGAAAATATTATTGTGAAAAAAACCACCTTTAACTTAAAAGGTGGTTTCGTTGCCTTAATTGGGGGATTAAGACATTACTTTGGTCTAGATAAGGGATATTCTAATCAGGTAAAGGGGAGGGAGTCCTTATACCAAGGTTGAAATTTACTGATTTGCGGTTACTTTTACTGGTTCTTTGCTGAAACCAAAGTGCTGTTTAATAATAAGAGATGGACCGCCAAGATTCAATAAATAGCGTGCTTCAATTACTTGTTTCATAAAGGCGCCAAACAATCCTGACAATCTAAAGTTACCAACCTTACCAACCGCAGCAAAGTTACCAATTGATGCGACAGACCCTTTATGATGATATTCAAAAGCTTTCAAGCTTCCACCACGGATTGTGGACACGATATTTTTCGCACAAACATCCGCTTCCTGAAGGGCAACCTGCGCTGTTGGCGGTAAGGCGTTTTTTTCATCCTTCATGAATAGGGAACAGTCACCAATGCTGAAAATGTTATTCTTGCCTTTAACACGTAAGAATGAATCAACAGGGAGTTTGCCTTTTTCGATTGGCAAACTACAGTTTTGTACAATTGGATTACCTTTTACCCCGCAAGACCAGATAAGTGTCCGTGTTGGGATCTCTAGGGTGTTTTCAAGTACGACTTTCTCAGGTGTACATTCTAATATTTTGGTTGACATAAACATATCGATATTAAACTTTTTTAAGACATCTGTTGTATATTGGATAGATTCCTTAGGGAAGAATGGAATGACAGAAGGTGCAGCCTCAACCGCTGCAATTTTAACCTTTTCAAATGGAACATCGTACTTCTTACAAAGCTTTGGAAGTCCTTCCGCTAATTCTCCTAACATTTCCACCCCCGTAAATCCGCCTCCAGCCACCACAAAGGTAAGGCGGGATGGGTCTTTGTCTTCTTTATAAAGATTTAATTGTCTGATAATTTGGTTATAAATGGCTTTGGTACTTCTAAAACTGCGAATGGCAAAGGCATGTTCTTTAATGCCAGGAATTCCAAATGTTTCAATATCGAAACCTAATGCGATTAAAAGGTAATCATATTCAACACTTTCGCCATCATCAAGGTGTACGGCTTGTTTTTGAACATCTACTGCTGTAACACTGGCTTTTTTAAAAGTTGTTTTATGGGGATCAATTAACTCTGGAATTTTCATTGCAATTTGACGATCCGCAGCAGTACCAACACCGGTTTTATGTAGTTGGGTAGTAATGTAGTGGTATTCATGTTTATTGATTAACGTAACGTCTGCTTCACCGGACTTTAGTAGCTTTTCTAATTTCTTACTGGTGATAATACCACCATAACCTGCTCCTAAAATCACAATTTTTGGTTTTCTCATAAAATCCCTCTCCTAACAATAAGTATGTTTATGTATGATTCATATTGTGAAGCATTTCACATATTACTTCAAAAAAAATAAGTTGTATTACCTCTAAACCTTGTGAAATATTTCACATGTCGTTAATATTCATAGAATACAATATAGAAAATTAAATAACAAGTAGCCTTTTGTGATAAATATGTCGAATTGGTAAATTTTTTTTGACAGTCAGGGAATGATAACTAGGTGCCAAATAAAGGCTGGTTAAAGTTCAAATCAATATAAAAAGAAAGAAGGAGATTCGAATGAAGGTAAGAATAATGATAATGATGCTAGGGTTGCTTCTAGCCATGCCAGGATTCACTTCAGCAAATGTTCAGGTACCGGATGAAAATCAAAAACCTTCTGCACCAAACTCCCATGAAATAGATGGGGAGAAGGGTACAGAAGAATGCGATTGTGATGAAAAACATGAGCATATGCACAAAAACTGGCAGGAAAAAATGGCAGAACGTGAACAAAAACTGTTAACATGGGTTAATCAGTATACCCCTGATAAAAAAGAAGAATGGACAAAGGTATTATCGGAAAAAAAGGAATTACGAAATAAGTGGTTAAGTCCTGAAAATGCAACGAAGCGCGAAAAGTGGAAGCAAGAAAAAATGGAGAAAATTCAAGCATTAAAGAAACAATTAGACGAGGGTAAGATTACAAAAGAAGAATTTGTTCAAAAGGCGCATGGTGGAAAAGCGATGGGTAATTGGAAGTCATTCCACGATTTAAAAGCCGCCGTGGAGACGAGAAATGATAAGCAGGCAGCGGAATTACTAAATCAATTGTTAGAACAGACAAAACAGCATAACGAAAAAATGAAGGCAATGGTAGTAGAATAACGTTTAGAATTAAATAAGGAAACTAAAAAATGCAAGCTGCCCATTCAGCTTGCATTTTTTTTTTATTTTTTAATATCGACCTTTTCCTTCTGTGCTTCCTTTAGGTCATATTTAAATTCTTCTTTTATGTCATTGGTTATTCCATCCGTAGCACGCTTGAATTCACGTATTGATTTACCGACAGCACGACCAATTTCAGGCAGTTTATTCGGTCCAAAGATGATTAAGGCTAGAACTAGTATTAATATTAATCCAGGTACACCTATGTTTGAGAACATTAAGCAGCCTCCTATTTAGATAACTAATTTTGATTGAACGTAATAATATAAAAGATTGGCGGTATTTTCAATGGATGATTCATGTGTCCGTTCGAAAGCATGGGAGGAGTCGATCCCAGGACCTATTAAGCCGTGAACGATATCGTGACCAGACCTAATGGCTGCTGAGGCGTCCGAGCCATAAAAAGGATAGATATCAAGTTTGTATTCAATATTGTTGTCTTCAGCAAGACGTACTAAATTCTTGCGAAGTCCATAATGATACGGTCCACTTGCATCCTTCACACAGATTGATACGGTATATTCATCCGTTGACTGACCATCACCCATTGCTCCCATATCAACTGCTAAATATTCAACCGTTTCAGGTGTAATATTCGAATTTCCTCCATATCCAATTTCCTCATTATTAGAGATAAGAAAGTGGGTGGTGTATGGTAACTGGATGTTTTCATTTTTTAGTTGTTTTATTAATTGAAGTAAGATAGCTACACTGGCTTTGTCATCTAAATGACGGGATTTAATAAATCCGCTCGGTGTAACTTCTACTCGTGGGTCAAAGGATACGAAATCACCAACCTCGATGCCAAGTGCTCGAATATCCTCTGCATTATGTACCTTTTCATCAAGTCTAATTTCCATATTGTCCTGATTGCGCTCTGCTTTACCGGCGTCCTTATAAACATGGACAGAAGTTTGGCGCATTAGGATAGTCCCTGTAAATTTCTTCCCGCTGCTCGTTTCAATCTGACAGTATTCTCCTTCAATGGAGTTAAATTTAAAGCCTCCAATTAAATCAATTTTTAGTCTGCCGTTTGATTTAATTTCCTTAACCATTGCTCCAAGAGTATCTACATGTGCAGTAAGCATGCGATGCTGGCTGGAATCTTTTCCATCCAATGTTGCAATAAGACCGCCTTTACGGTTTCTCCTAGTTTCAACTTTTAAATCAGCAAGATATTTTTCAACGTAGGAAATCACTTCATTTGTATTCCCAGATGGACTCGGAATCGACACTAAATCCACCAGTAATTTCATCGTTTCCTCAGTATTCTTGATAGCCAAAGTTAAATCCCCTTTCTAAATAACACTCTTTCCTATTATAACATCTTACATATAAATCAATCGAAACAAAACTCGTCAACTTTTTCATTGTTGCTGCATAGTTTAGGTAGTGTTGAATTTTCCTTTAGGAAAGCATAAAAGCTTTATGTTTTGGGAATAAAAGGGATAATTCAAAATTATTCAACAACTTGCTAATGGAGGAGAAAAATGACCAGAATAGAACTATACCATCAAAAGAAATCGAGGCAATTTACGTGGAAGAGGCCATTTTTTTTCATTCTAACTTGTATTATCCTGACAGTAGGTTTCTTCGTGTTTCGCCACTATTATCAAAGTACGATGAAGATTGAATCACCGGAAGAAGATGTTGGCTCCCAAGTGGTGATTCACCTTCCAGATGGAAAAGAGCTATTTACCTATAAAAACTACATTTATGAAAAGGATGGAAGGACTTTTTATAAGGGAGACAGAAACATCATTGATGTAACAGGTGGAAAGGTCATTTACGAAAAATGGGAATAAAAAAGACTAGCGGGCTAGTCTTTTTTACTTTTTCAAGCTTAAAGCGAATATGGGCTCACCTTACTTATTTAAACCAACCTTTTTTCCTAAACCATAGTGACATGACAAGTACTACTAAAACCATGAGGAACAGTGTGAAAAAGTAACCATACTTCCATGTTAATTCAGGCATGTAATGAAAGTTCATCCCATATAAGCCCGCGATGAAGCTTAGTGGCATGAAAAGTGTAGTAATAACCGTAAGGACCTTCATCACATGGTTGGTTTGATGTGAATTTAAAGAAATATAACTGTCACGGATATCTGTTGCTAATTCCCGATTTGCTTCAACCATTTCGGTTAGTTTTAAGAGATGATCATGAATATCAGAGAAATATTCAATTTTTATCTTCATAACCGTCACCCGCTGGGAGTTGATGATTCGATAAATCAGATCCCTCATTGGTGTAACTGTTTGTCTCAAAGACAAGAGGTCGTGCCGTGTATCAAAAAGGTCCTCTAATAAGGCTTCCATAGACCTTCCCTTAGAATTCTCATCTATTTCATTTAAGGTATCCTCAACCTGATAGACAAGTGGAAAGTAATTGTCCACCATTTTATCTAGGACATGATATAACACTTGCGATGGACTCCAACTTTTTACCTTCGTGGAATGTAAAAATCTATTCCATACTTCCTCAATCTCAGGAGATTGGTTGTAGTGAAAGGAAACGATATAGTTCTCTGCAAGGAAAAAATCAATCTCTTCTTTTGTAATTGTGAGTGTGTTTAAAGCTTGTGTAACAAAAAAAGTATAATCCTCATAGTAGTCTAACTTTGGGCGTTGTAATGTGAAAATACAATCCTCTATAGCCAGTGGGTGAAAGTGTAGGGGATCGCTCAAAACCTCTATTTCACTTTGTGTGGGCTGTTGAAAATCAATCCAAAACCATAAATAATTACCATTAATTAGCTCAGAGGCTTCCAGACCTTGTATCAATTGATAATCTTGATTAATTGCTATCGTTTTAATCATAAAAACACCTTTTTTCAGTTTTCTATGTTGGAAACTTAATAATATAACCTAATGATAGCGATAGTTGTTTCTTTTTTCAAAAATTGTCCACTGTTATTAGGGGATTTTCTTTTTGGGGAATAAAATGTTTGGACTGCATTATCGTGCGAGACATTTTGAAAAGAATGATTGGGAAACGTGGAAGAAGGTATATCCTCCGATTCCATTTAAAGTAAATGTGGACGTGCAAATAGAAGATACGGGATTGGTTGAATAGGGAAAGGCATTCCAATTAGTTGGAATGCCTGGTTGGTGCTAGACTGTCAGTTCAGATTTTTTTCGCATTGCTTGTGGAATATAAACACAGAATGGTTCACTTTCCATATAATCACCGGTTACGGCATAAGTTCTTGAACGGGAACCGCCGCAAATTTTGTTGAATTCACAGACACCGCATTTACCTTTATAATTTTCTGGTTGTCTTAGGTCCTTAAAAACTTTTGCTTCGCGGTAAATTTCTGCTAACGGGGTATCACGAATGTTACCGCCAACGATTGGGAGCAAGCCGCTAGGCATTACATCGCCAATATGGTTAACGAAAGCAAAGCCATTTCCGTCATTAACACCTTTTGGTGCGCGTTTTAAGCCATCGTGCATGGAAGCGAAATCCGTTGTGATTGAATCTTCGTAGCGAATTTCACCTTTTTCAATGAGATGGTCACGTGCTTTCTCTTGTAAAACAACACGACGGTAATGCTGAGCAGCAGTTGTCTTAATATCATAAGGAGCTGTTTTACTTAACTGATATAACCAGCGGAATACCTTTTCATGCTCGGCTGGTGTGATACATGCATCCATTTGACCTCTTCCTGTGGGAACCAGTAAGAAGATGTACCACATAACCGCACCTAGCTCTTCTACAAGTTTAGCCATTTGCTCAAGATGGTCATAATTGTAACGTGAAATAACGGTATTAATTTGCAAAGGCATTCCCAATTCATTTAAGTACTTAATTTTTTCAATAGTTAGATCGAATGATCCTGGCACACCTCGAAATTTATCGTGGATTTCTGCTGTCGGTGCGTCAAGACTCAAGCCCCAGCGTGAAAGACCAACTTCTTTAGCACGTTGCATTTTTTCTTTTGTTACATTAGGAGTGGCACTAGGAGTCATACTAACGCGCATTCCCTTTTTAACTGCGTAATCCGCAAGCTCAAACAGGTCTTCCCTCATCATACAATCTCCGCCTGAGAACACGAGCATTGGATTGTCCATTTCATAAATTTGATCAATTAAATTAATACCCTCTTCATGCGTTAACTCACGAGGATCTGGAGTCAATTGAGCATCTGCACGGCAGTGAACACACTTTAATTGACAAGCACGTGTTACTTCCCATATAACGATAAACGGGTTCACATCATAATTGATACTCTTACTCATCCCATGTGGGTGTCCCATTTTCTGTGGATGTCCTTTACTTATTCCTTGCATTATTATCACCAAGATTTCATAATATTTTTTTATCTATTTATAACCTTTAAAAATGTTTCTATAGGTTAATTATAAGTTTCTCTATTCGTCGTGGATGAAAGGATTGTTACAATATTTCATAAGGTTTGTTACAATATTTCTACATTCTATTTTCCAAAAACCACCAATATGTTTTAGCTAGAATGAGGATTAAAATAATAATAGAGCTTTAAACCTTATTTTGAAAGGGTTTAGGTGTTTCAAGCTTATGTGAAATAAGGGTTTACATTGCTAGGGTTGGGGGATATTTCCATAACAACCAAATTTTTGTGATACAACTCAATTGGTTCTCTCCTTTATGATAGATTTATCTTAAAGAGAAGGAGAACTTCCATGAAAAAACACATACTGACAGTCGCGGCAGCTGCCGGCATATTGTTTACATCTTTTGGTGGATCCGTTAGTGCTCAAGAAAATGTATATACTGTTAAATCGGGTGACACCCTATGGAAAATATCTCAAGCTAATAACCTATCAGTTTCAGATTTAAAATCCTGGAATAAGCTTGCGGGCGATAACATCTATGTAAATCAGAAACTATCATTATTGGCACCGCACACGCATGAAACAGATTCTAGTTCCACGTACACAGTTCAAAGAGGAGATACGTTGTGGGGGATTTCCTCTAAGCACAAGCTGACAATTGCTCAGCTTAAGGCCCTAAATAACCTGTCTACAGACATCATTTATGTTGGACAAGTTCTAGTATTAACTGGCACAACAGCGGCGCCTGCACCCATTTCTACCGTTTCAAAAGCACAATTGGTGATCGCAGAGGCAAAGAAATATATCGGCACTCCATATTTATGGGGAGGGAATACTCCAGCCGGTTTTGATTGCAGCGGTTTCTCAAAGTATGTTTTTGAAAAGGCAGGAATCTCACTTCCGAGAACGGCAGCGACTCAATGGTCAGGTTTAAAAGCGGTAAGCACCCCAAACCCTGGTGATCTTGTATTCTTTGAAACCTATGCACCTGGTCCAACTCATTTAGGGATTTATATAGGTGATAACAAATTCATCCATGCCGGAACATCAACCGGTGTAACGATTACAGATATGAACAACCCATACTGGAAGCCTCGCTACCTAGGTGCTCGAACAGCATTTTAATAGAATAATAGAAAGTGACCTTTATCTAGCGATAAAGGTCTTTTTATTGACGGTGTTAAAGCGTGAAATTGATTTAGGCACCTGTTGATTTGCGCGGAAGGCACGAAGACTCCTCGAAAATGCTATCGCATTTTCTTCGTGCGTGGGCAAATTCGAGGAAGAAATTCAATGTCCTGCAGGAGGACGGGACATGGGAGACCCCGCAGACGCTTTAGCGTCGAGGAGGCTTCCCGAACCGCCTGCGGAAAGCGAAGTGCCTGGAGCGCAAATCAACAGTCATTTAAAAGTTCAGGAAATTTATGGTTTATGAAAGGGACATTTACCTTTATACTTAAGGAGAAAGAGCATTTCTTAAAGATTAGGAGTTAATAATGGGGAAAAGAATTCTAAGTATATTGATTTTAATCATAATTGTGGTGATAGGCTTTTTACAAAAGGATGAGCTGCTTGCATTAATAAAAGAGGGGGGACCACTTTCCCTTTTTATTAGCATGCTGCTCGTAGCAATTTGTGTCTTTTTTCCTGTTATTCCTTTTCCTGTCCTAGCTGGTGTTATCGGCGGTGTATTCGGAACCACTCAAGGGGTAATTGTGTCCCTAACAGGTGCAATGGTTGGAACAATGGCGTTCTTTTATTTATGTAGATATGGTTTTCGGGACTATGCACAGGCAAAGTTAATGAACCATAAGAAAGTCCAGGAATATGAAGCTTTTCTTAATCGGAATTCCTTCTTGGCCATCTTAACCTGCCGTTTGATTCCCATTATTCCAGCGCCTGTAGTCAATATCGTTTGCGGTTTAAGTAAGGTGAATGGTCTTGTTTTCTTTAGCGCATCCACAATTGGTAAATTACCTAATATCCTCATTTTGTCTTTTGCCGGAGCTTCTTTTAGCAGCAGCAAGCTGTTTTCCTTTGGTTTATATGGAGGATATATTTTACTAATTTCTCTTATTAATTTTGTTATCATGTACCGAAAAATGTCAAAGGAATCGGCAGACTAAACGATGAACTTTGCAGGAAGATCATTTCGTTCATCTATTGTAATTACCTTTTTAAAAAAGCTTTTTAAAATTAACCATCTTGCTGGATAGGAATTTATAAAATCCTCTAATACTTGGGGAGAGTAATGAATGAAACAATCAAGATCATTTCTATGCTTTTTCAAATCATGTAAAAGGGCATGCGGAATCGTGTAATAGTCGTAGAGTTGATAAGGATTCAGTTTTATCACTTTGATATTGTGTTTTTGAATGTAAGGCAGAATACTTTGTTCTTGAAGTTTAAAGCTTTCTTCCTTTGAAAGACCGTTTAAACGAATTTGGTCATTGATAAAATAGATTCCCTTCATACCAAGACACCTCATTTCTAGTAGTAATTGGTATTGTTATTGACAGGGAAGGCGGGAAGTATACGTCATGACTATTAAGATCATAGGCTAATCTGAAAAATCGGAGGGTGATGGCAATGTCTAGTTGGGAAAAGGATGGTTTTACTCTTAGTACGGAGAAGCAATATCTTGATAGGAATATGATTCATCATTTTTTGAGTGTTGATTCTTATTGGGCTAAAGGGATATCGATGGAAAAAGTAAACAAGTCAATAGAAAAATCTTCGATTTGTTTTGGTATGTATGAGGGAAATCCCGCAAAAGGGGAAGCAAAGCAAATAGGGTTTGTCCGGGCAGTAACTGATTTTGTTCGATTTGCATGGATCATGGATGTATTTGTTCTCCCTGAATATCGGGGAATTGGCCTTTCGAAATGGATGATGGAAACTATGATTGGCCAGTCAGAACTAAAGGATGTTCGGAAAATGATGTTATGCACGTACGACGCACATGGACTATACGAACAATATGGTTTTCAAGCAATAGATGATCCTGAAATATTTATGGAGAGAAAAGTAAGATAAATGGAGTTTGGGCTGTCTGCTGCGATAGTAGGCAGCCAGCTTTATTCTAATATTAGTAGAGAAAAAAATATTTGTACAAAAAATTTACCCGGCAAATGCCGGGTATGGAAAAGGTATCTATAAAATAAAAGGGGATGGAGTTTAGGTTCTTTTATGAACCTAGTATTATAGTAAACGAAAAATATGAACAAATTATGAAAGAATTATTAATAGAATGGTAAATTTGTGGGGGGAAGAAAATGAAGGATTTCCATTGTTGTGCTACCTGCCGGAATTTTCAAGCCGAGAAAAAGCCAGCTGGGATGGTTTATTATTGCAGTCGTTTAGGTTTTGAAACAAAAACGAATTATAAATTTGACTGTTGGAGTCCAAAAAAGAGCATAATAGAATTAATGGATAAATCTAAACAGGAATAGTTTGAAAGAGGAGAATAGCACGATGGCAAATACTCATGTTTTTTCGCGTAGAGAGGAAGTTGCAAATTCGATTACTCACGGGATTGGTGCCGTGCTAAGTATTGCTGCTTTGGTTATGTTGATTGTATTTTCATCACTCTATGGAAATGCTTGGCACATAGTGAGTTTTACAATTTACGGAGCCTCCATGTTCATTTTGTATATGTCCTCGACATTGGTACATAGTTTTCCGGAGGGGAAAGTCAAAGATTTATTTGAGATTTTTGACCATTCATCCATTTACTTTTACATTGCAGGCACCTACACACCTTTCCTGCTAGTAGTCATTAGAGGGTCTTTAGGTTGGACACTTTTTGGGGTTGTGTGGGGATTGGCCATTGCCGGAACTATCTTTAAATGCTTTTTTGTAAAAAAGTATCTTTTTACCTCGACGATTCTATATGTGGTGATGGGCTGGATGATGGTATTCGCATGGAATCCTTTAGCTGACAAACTCCCATCACAGGGGATGACCTATTTAATGATCGGAGGTCTCCTCTATACATTTGGAGCTGTTTTTTATGTATGGCGAGGCTTTCATTATCATCATGCCGTCTGGCATCTATTTGTAATTGCCGGGACAGTGATGCACTTTTTCTGTGTTTTGATCTATGTGTTGCCGATTGGATAGGGGAGGAGTGTACAGTTTCTACAAAAAGCCGTGCACCTTCTACAAAAAAACAAAAAGGCGTCTGGTCATAAATATACCAGACGCCTTTTCTCCTTAATTCTTCTTCATTTCAAAGTAAGTATCCATGACTCTACGCCCGATTCGGAAGTTTGCACCATTATCAGTATTTCCTTGATAGGCCCATGGGACAATAACCGCCATTGCCACTTCAGGATTGGTACTAGGTGCGTAGGTGGCTAAGGTTAAGTTCATTACTTGGGGCGGAATCTTACCAAATTTCTTGCGGTCTGGTCCATCATAGTAGGCCTCAGCCGTTCCGGTTTTTCCTGCAGGAGAGTAAGCAACTCCTTGGAACCGTCTAAATGCTGTTCCTCCTGGCTCTTGGAAAACCTTTTTGAATCCTAACTGTACCCGGTCAATCCAAGCAGGTTCAGCATCTATCGTATTAAGGACAGTGGGATTTATCTCTTGGAAAATAGGACCAAGTTCGTCTGTATTGTCCATAGGCTCACGGATTTCTTTCACAATATGTGGTTTCATTCTGTTTCCGCCGTTAGCAATCGTTGAAATATATTGCGCTAATTGCATCGGAGAATAGGTGTCATACTGTCCAATGACTAAGTCCATGATATGTCCTGGCAGCTTGCTTGTTCCCTTTAGACCACTTGATTCATTTGGGAGATCAATACCAGTCCTAGTCCCAAGGCCAAAGCTCGCAAAAGAATTTCTAATGATTTCACCTGTATTTGAGGCTAAACTTAAGGGCTTATCATATTGGTAATTCCCTTTACCAATTCTAATCGCCGTATGGAACATATAAACGTTTGAAGATAATTTCAATGCGTCCACATCATTTAATGTTCCTAAATAGGAATAAGACGCTTTGAGAGGGGTATCCGCGATTTTTATCCCTTGATCATTAATTTTCGTACCAGGACTAATTACCCCTTGCTTAAACCCTGTTAAAATAGTTGCCCCTTTTACTGTTGAGCCGACATTGTATGTGGTAGTAATTGTACCTAGAGCATCATCTTGCATTTCTAATTTACCAGTTTCAGAATTTTTAACGATTCTTTTCCCAGCCATTGTTAAGACGGCACCATTATTTGGATCCATTAAAACGACGTAGGCTCTATCCAAAAGAGAGGTATTCGGGGTTTGTTTCAGTGCCCAAAGCTCTTCTTCGATAATTTTCTCTACGGCGATTTGTAAGTCCATATCAACAGTTAGAACCAGGTCTTTCCCTCGTTTTCCATCCGAAACTACTTCTGTTTCAATGACATTGCCTTGCTTATCTGTTACTGTTTTAACCTTTGTTTTGTGTCCATGTAGGACATCTTCATATTGTAATTCCAGCTGGCTTTTTCCAACCCTATCATTACGGTTATACCCAAGTGATAAGAAATGATCCAAACGATCGGCTGGCAATCCTTCTTCGGTTTTTGTCACGTTCCCTAAAATCGATTTTAAAGTTTGCTCAAAAGCATATGACCGATCCCAATCCGTGGTCGTATCAACACCTGGGAGCATTTGTAGATTCTCACTGACAATCGCAAATTCCTCTGGTGTTACATCTTCGTTTTTAACAATTTGAGGAGTAAATTTATATCCACTTGAGAATTCACGGTAGATGGCAAGTACCTCAAGTTCCTCAGGAGTAAATTGAGCTAATTCCTCCTCGGTAATTCGTTCAAGCTTTCGTTGATAAAGATCATTATCTTTTAATTTTTTTGCTTTAAATAAGGCGGTTTCTTCTTGGGTGATTTTTGCTTCGGCTTTTTCAGGATTTTTAATAATCCAAAAATCCTTTTTGTCTCGAACAGTCACTTTATCGGGATTTTTAACAATTAATTGTGCTAACTTTTCGGCTGTGGCAAGCATTTCTTTCTGACTTGCTCCCATATTAGTATATGTAATTGCCCTTTTCGGCACATTATCAACAATCACTCTGTGTTTACTGTCAAACATTTTCCCTCTGGGTACAGGGTTATTAATCGTAATATCTTCTTTTCTTTCTAATTCACGTTTGAAATTTTCCCCATAGACAATTTGGACAAATCCTAAACGTAAAATCAGAATGGAAAATAACATAAAAACACTGAAAAATAGCAGATTTAAGCGAAACGGGAAATGTGATTTTTTCTTTTTCTTTTTCTCCAATTGCTGACACATCCTTTTCAACTAAGGCTCTTTTCTTAAATTTTCTTGCTTTCTGGAACAAAATTTTATGATAGTACTAATTTCAGCAGTAAATAGAATAAATTTACTAAGAAAAGAGCCTGCAAACTAAATTCACAAAAGCAAAATAACTATTGCCGCGTTAAAATCGGCTTTAAGATTTTAACAACAATCATTACGAAGACAGCCTCAACTAACAAAGCGAGATTCCATCGTTTGTATGCATAGTAAAAATATGTAATTATTTATTATTTTACGTTTTTATTCAGTAATGTAAAGGTTTTCCTTTTATATGATGGCAATTTCTGATTGACATTATGTTTTTTCTATCATATATTGTAAGTAATAAAATATTTCCTTTTTAAAGGGGAGTAGCTGGACAATAAAGTCGTCATTCCGAGAAATTTTTTTCTCCGGCTTTATTGGCAACGTGATGTTGTTAGCAAGACCTTTACTGCAAAACGGTAAAGGTCTTTTTGTGTTTTTTTGAGGCCTTTACTGTTGGAAAAAGTACCACTTTTCCTGCGTAAAGGCTTTTTTATTTGCAGCAGAGGGATATTTTAGAAAAAAACTTACTATTTAGGAGGATTTATGTATGGACTTCTCTCTTTTGCTGGAATACGGATGGGTATTACTTGTACTTATTGCATTGGAAGGTTTGCTAGCAGCGGATAATGCTTTAGTACTAGCGATTATGGTGAAGCATTTACCTGAAGAAGATCGAAAAAAAGCATTGTTTTATGGTTTAGCAGGTGCGTTTGTGTTCCGATTCATTTCCCTTTTTGTTATTTCGTTCCTTGTCGATGTGTGGCAGGTTCAAGCCATTGGAGCGCTATACCTATTATTTATGGCAATCAATCATATTGTTCGAAAAGTAGCGATTAAAGGAAAATCTGAAAGTTCAAAAGAAGAACCTATTAAGAAAAGCGGATTTTGGTCTACTGTTTTTAAAGTGGAATTAGCAGATATTGCATTTGCCGTGGATTCTATACTTGCTGCGGTGGCACTTGCAGTCGTTCTCCCCAATACACCATTGCCGAATATCGGTGGCCTGGATGGCGGGAAATTCTTGGTTATTTTTGCCGGGGGTATCATTGGTCTAATTATCATGCGATTTGCAGCAAATCAATTTGTTACGTTATTAGAAAGAAGACCCGGTCTTGAAATTGCAGCCTTTATGATCGTAGGCTGGGTTGGTGTTAAGTTAGCGGTTTACACACTTTCACATCCAGCACTCGCTGTATTAAGTCAAGAATTTGCCCATTCAACAGAGTGGAAATTAACATTCTATGGTGTATTAGTTGCGATTGCAGCTGCAGGATGGTTCTTCTCCAAGGACCAAGCGGTAGAAGAGAGGAAAATAGATACAAAAGTCTCATAATTTCCTCATAATAAAGGAAAACTTAGAATAGGAAGAGTTGAAGGAAGCTGCATTCAATCGAAATGCAGCTTCCTGTCGGTAAAAAGGGAGGATTAGGGGAATCAATAACATATACATACATTTATTATGGAGGTGTGAGCCTTACATCCTGTAAGGCAGCTATTGACAATTATCAATCTTCTTTTAATTGCATTATTAATCGCTTTAACAGGATTTTTCGTTGCTACTGAATTTGCGATTGTGAAGGTCAGGGGATCAAGAATAGAACAGTTAATCGCTGAAGACAAAAAAGGAGCAAAAGCAGCAAAGCATGTAACTACGCACCTAGATGAATATTTATCAGCTTGTCAGCTTGGAATAACGGTTACTGCGTTAGGTTTAGGATGGCTAGGGGAACCAACTGTAGAAAGTTTATTATTTCCCTTATTTACATATTTAGAATTAAACGAGGCTATATCCCATGTATTATCTTTTGGTCTGGCATTTGCTTCTGTTACATTTTTACACGTGGTGATTGGTGAATTAGCTCCAAAAACAATAGCGATCCAGAGGGCAGAACAAATTTCACTATTATTTTCTAAGCCATTAATCTGGTTTTATAAAATCATGTATCCATTTATATGGGTATTAAATCATTCCGCTCGAGTACTTGCAGGATGGTTTGGGTTCAAAGCTGTTTCTGAAAATGAAATAGGTCTTTCCGAAGAAGAGCTGCGAATTCTCCTTTCAGAAAGCTATGAAAGCGGTGAGATCAATAAAAGTGAACTTGAATATGTGAATAACATATTCGAATTTGATGAAAGAATTGCAAAAGAAATCATGGTTCCAAGAACGGAAATGGTTACATTAGATATGAACGACAGTATTGAAACGGTAAGGCAAGTCATAAAAAAAGAAAAGTATACTCGATACCCAGTAGTGGCTGATGGCGATAAGGATAATATTTTAGGTTTAATTAACATTAAAGAAATATTAACGGAAGAGATAACCAAGGAAGAACTTTTAAAAGACACTACGCTAAAACCAATATTAAAGCCTGTAATTCGTGTCATCGAATCAATCCCCATCCATGATTTATTGGTGAAAATGCAAAAGGAACGATCGCATATGGCCATTCTGCTTGATGAATACGGCGGGACCTCAGGGCTTGTGACGGTTGAGGATATTTTAGAAGAAATCGTCGGAGAGATTCGAGATGAGTATGATGCTGATGAAGTGGCAGAGATTCGTAAAGTTAATTCTGATCAGTACATATTTAATGCAAAAGTATTAGTCGGAGAAGTGAATGATACTCTTGGTACAAATTTATCCGATGAAGAAATGGATACAATTGGCGGTTGGTTCCTGAGCCGCAATTTTGATGCTAAAAAGGGAGATGAAATCGAGGAAGAGGGATTCGTCTTTACTGTTAAGGAAATCCAAGGACATCATATTTTGTTTATTGAAGCAAAAAAGATGTTTAATGAAGAACAAAAAACATGACAAGCAATTCCTCCAAATGGTGGAATTGTTGTTTTTTATGAAATCTGTTTTCGTATTGAGAAAAGAGTAATTACGAACAGTATATTAGAAATTGAAAATGTCAATATTAATAAGTTGTTTTTATAGAAAAAGTTTGACAATTTTGTGAACATGGTCAATAATTAATAATATATAGAAAGGGGATATAATGTTATGGTGAAGAGAGAGAAATTTTTAAATGCAGTAGCGTATGTTGGATTAACCATTTTAATCATCGGAGTAATTACCTTTATCTTAGGAATGTCTGTAAGCGGTTTCAGTGCGTTCGTCTCGATTGGAATTGGAACATCTGTGGGTGCCGTTTTTATTTTTCTTATTGGTGTGTTCTTGGTCGTGACGGAAGAAATGTTAGAAAAATCTCATGTTGGTAAGAATGTTGTTCCAATCACTTCAAAAAAAGGAACACCGATGAAATAAAGGGGATCCATGAAGATTTTACGTTTGAATCCAAAAAAAGTGTTCCTATTAGAGGAACACTTCATTTTAATCTTTTTATTTAGTTGGATCGTTCAGCCAGCCAATCACCGATTGTTGGATAGGTGATTTTATTGGCTTTGCTGCCAAAAGTGATGGAAGTATGTCCAACAGGTAAATTTTGATATTGTTTATCTTGGCTCGAAATGGAGTCCATCAAAGCTTCAACCATATGAGGCTGAGCAATTAGGTCATGTTGTCCGGCTAAATTTAGCACATTTGCTTTAATATTTTTCAAATCTACTTTATTTCCACGTACAACCAGTTCACCTTTAATCAGTTTGTTTTTCTGATAAAAATCTCTTATCCACTGACGGTAAGCCTCGCCAGGGAATGGAATACCGTCATTCAACCATTTTTGGAGAAGTTTAAAGCTTTTTACAAACTTTTCATTATCCGCGCGATCGACAAGACTCACATAAGGACCATAGAAGTTTGCCATTGGTTTTATTAATTTGTTACCCACGTCAATCACTTCAGGAGGTACCACACCAAGTGTATCTACTACCTTATCAATATTAAAAAATTTCTCATTTAACATTTCACCGTATTGACCCGTATTCTCAAAGTCAAATGGACTTGTCATAAAGACAAGATTACGGATAGGTAATTCAGGGTGTAATGCCGCAAAAATAGATGTCATGGTACCGCCCATACAATACCCAAGCAGGGACACTTCGTCAACATTAGATTTTTTCATTACCTTTTTTACTGCACGTGGGATGTAGTCCATAATAAAATCATCTAGTTTCATATGACGATCTTCATATCCCGGTGTACCCCAGTCAAGCAGATAAACATCAAACCCCTGATTAACCAGATATTCTATTAAACTACCACCTTTTGTTAAATCTAAGACATATGGTTTATTTATTAGGGCATAAATCATGAGTAATGGAACTTTATGTTTTTTCGGCTGGTCAGAAATATATCGATAAAGCTTTGTTTTATTTCTCGTCCAAACTACCTCTTTTGGTGTTGGCGCAACTTCCGGTTCGGCATCAATTGTTAGTACCTGAGAAGCCCTATTTACGCGATTAAGCATTTGTTGATAATCTTGAGGAATTAATTGCGCATACTTTTCCCATTCATTTTTAGTATGTACGTTAATAACTGCTCACTCCTTACATCATTATTACTATAAGTACACAGGGTACTTACATGTAAAGTCCGCCATTAATATTTAATTGCTGTCCTGTAATATAGTCTCCATCTTTACATAAGAACACAACACCGCGTGCTATTTCTTCCGGTTTTCCTAAACGTTTTTGAGGAACCTTTGCCACGATGCTTTCTAGTACTTTTTCCGGAATTGCTTGAACCATTTCTGTTCCGATAAATCCAGGGCAAATTGAATTTACCGTTACATTTGTTCTTGCAAGCTCTAACGCAAGGGATTTAGTATATCCGATTATGCCGGCTTTTGCAGCAGCATAGTTTGTTTGACCGAATCCTCCAGCCTGACCAATAATAGATGAAATGTTGATAATGCGGCCAGCATCAGATTCAGTAAGGTGTGGTAATGCCGATGATGTGGTATTGTATACACTATTTAAATTCACATCAATTACTTTTCTCCAGTCTTCCTCAGTAAGCTTTTTAAATGTGCTGTCTCGAGTAATTCCAGCATTATTTACTAAAATATCTAATCGTCCAAAATGTCCAACTGCTTGTTCGACAAGATAGTGTGCTTCCTCACTCTTAGAAACATCCGCTTGAACAATACAAGCTTCTCCGCCAACTTCATGTATTTCAGCCGCGATTTTATCAGCAAGTTCTTTACGTGAAACATAGTTAAGAACGATTTTAACGCCATTCTTGGCCAATTCCAATGCAATGGATGCGCCAATTCCTCTGCTCCCGCCTGTTACGATTGCTACCTTGTCTTTAAGTTCTGTCATGTTAATATGCCTCCTATGTTATGTAACTACATTTACAAGCTTAATGGTCAAACCGGTTTAATTTCTTGTTCCTAGTGATAGAAATAGTCTATTTTGATCCTTCGGCTTTTAAGAGAGTAATAATTTGATTCATTTTGGTATCTAGATTTTTCATGTCCTTTTTAATGGTAGATAATTCCTGTTTGAAACCAGACTGGTCTAGTTGATTTGTGCTGTTATCCTCTAATAGTTCTTCCAAGTTATCAACTTTTGCGTCAACGTTGACTACTAAAGAAGAAAGATTAGCAAGATCGTTGCGAGATGGAAGATTAACCAGCTCAAGATATTTTTCTGTACTTTCATCAATTAATTTTTTGTACATAAGGTTCATTTCCAACACTTGAGCAATTCCCTGGGCTGGGAAATTCTCCTTAATAGTTTCATCAAAAAAGCTGCTGGATTTTGCATAGTAATCCTTCCAGATATCAAAAAGATTTGTTTCTAATTTCATGGTTATTCCTCCTAAGTGTTTTTATCAACATTACTATCATACTAGCAATGAGGAAGGATTTGAAGGGTAAGTATTCGAAATTGTCACAAAATAATAATACTTTTTTAGACAAAATTCACCACGTTTTTAATGCGTTTTCTTGGGGATTTTAGGGCATGGATAGAATTTGATTTTATTTTGAAATAATGAATATCTCGATTGTAAATAGGATTAGGCTGTTTTCAATCGATTCGGAACAGTGAAGAGCAGTATATACTATGTTCTTTTTTTGAACTTATAAGAATAGGATGAAGTGTTAAGTTGACATTTTACAAACTGCCTTTGGATGAAAAAAATCTAACAAGAGGTGGGGAGAATTTGAAATTCACAGGTAAAGTGGCTCTAATAACTGGCGGTGCTCAGGGGATTGGGAAAGAAACGGCCAAACAATTTCTTCGAGAAGGGGCAAGAGTAGTGATATGTGATTATGATGAATCAGCCGGCAGAAATGCAGTTGAGGAATTAAATCATGAGAATGTTACCTTTATGAAGGTGGATGTTACAGACAGCTCCCAAATTGATGAAATGGTTCAAACAACCATTGGAATGCATGGAAGGATTGATATTCTAATCAATAATGCAGGTATAACATTGGATGGGTTTCTCACCAAGATGAATGAAAGTGACTGGGAAAAAGTTATCTCCGTTAACTTGTCTGGAGTATTTAAATGTACAAAAGCGGTTGCCCCGAGTATGTTAAACCAGGGATCGGGAGTCATCTTAAACGCCTCCTCTGTCGTAGGGTTATACGGAAATATCGGTCAAACAAATTATGCAGCCACTAAGGCTGGTGTTATTGGCTTAACAAAAAGCTGGGCAAAAGAATTTGGTCCTAAAGGGATAAGGGTAAATGCTGTTGCGCCAGGTTTTATTGAAACAGGGATGACCGCAGCAGTACCAGAGAAGATTCTTAACGTCATGAAGGAAAAAACGCCTCTTAAGAAGCTTGGAAAACCATCGGATATTGCCTCTGCCTATCTTTTTCTTGCATCCGATGACGCCAATTACATTAATGGTACCGTTTTAAGTGTGGATGGAGGTTTGGTGATTTAAAGGGCTGTTAATTCGGGTTTTAATTATATTAAAAAAACTCTTAACTTCAATAATTTACAAATAATTACAACATCTGATAAAATGTCTTAAACAGTAATATTGTCGAAAAAAGTCTAATAATATTATACTTACATGAACCGACTGGAAAAAGTATTTCAGTCGGTATTTTGTATTTTTGAAGATTGCCTGCCAAAATAAAAAAAACGCTGAAAATTCAGCGTTTAGATTGACCTTTCTGCAAGCCAGTCGCCAATGGTAGGATAGGTGATTTTTGCCGCTTTTGCTCCAAAGGTTATCGAGGTATGGCCAACGGGCAAATTTTTATAAATTTTATCTTTGCTTGATATCGCGTTCATTAATGCTTCAACCATATGAGGCTGGGCAATCAAGTCATTTTTACCTGCAAGATTTAACACATTTGCTTTAATATTCTTTAAATTTACCTTTTGGCCGCGAATAACTAGTTCTCCTTTTATCAGCTTATTGTATTGATAAAAATCACGAATCCATTGGCGGTAGGATTCACCTGGAAATGGAATACCATCATTTAGCCATTTTTGGAGAAGACTAAAACCTTTTATAAAATTTTCATTATCTGCACGATCGTATAGACTTACATATGGTCCGTAAAAGTTTGCAATTGGTTGAATCATTTTGTTCCCATAGTCAATCATTTCTGGCGGTATATTACCCATTGTATCTACTACTTTATCAACATCAAAGTATCGCTTATCCAACATAGAACCATAGGAACCTGTATTAGTAAAATCAAAGGGACTTGTCATAAAGATAAGATTGCGGATTGGCAATTCTGGATGTAATGCTGCAAATACAGATGTCATGGTTCCACCCATACAATACCCTAAAATGGAAACTTCAGAAGCATTTGAATTCTTCATTACTTTTTTAACAGCACGTGGTATATAGTCTAAAATATAATCGTCAAGTTTCATATTTTTATCCTCTAAACCTGGTGTTCCCCAATCTAAGAGGTAGACATCGAAACCACGGCTTACCAAATATTCTATGAGACTTCCACCCTTAGCTAAATCTAGGACATATGGTTTATTAATCAATGCATAAACCATAAGCAGAGGGATTTTATATTTTTTGGGCTGATCGGGAGTATAGCGATAAAGTTTTGTTTTATTCTTTGTCCAAACAAGTTCTTTGGGGGTTGGTGCAACTTCTGGTTCGGGATCGGTGGTTAATACTTGCATAGCTCTTACGCTTTTTTTGATTTGCTTTTGAGTCTCCTTAGGAAAAAAACCGGCAAAGTCATTCCATGATTTTTCAACAAGGGTACTAATAGTGCTCCCACCTTTCTAAATTGACTTCATGCATAGTATATAGTGGAAATTACACCTATATGACTATTACATGGAAATTAAAAACGCTGTTGATGTAGAAATCAACAGCGTTTTTTATTAGATTAGATGATTTGATTCAGGCTTCTACATATCCCA
Source organism: Neobacillus vireti (assembly GCF_036962345.1). GTDB lineage: Bacteria > Bacillota > Bacilli > Bacillales > Cytobacillaceae > Neobacillus > Neobacillus vireti_A. The sequence goes on along the minus strand of NZ_JBALNB010000009.1, from coordinate 44,326 downwards.
AACCATTGCGAGCAGGGTACCAAAAACCGTAACGAGTGCAATAATTAAGCCATAAAAAACATTAGTGTAGATTGCACCTTTATCCTTCGTCTCACCAGCATGCATAAATACAACGAGCTGGAGTCCTGCTTGGATAAACGCAGTTACAAGAAGAATCGTCATGCCTGCCGCAAATGACATATCTAAAAAGTAAACAGCTAAAGCAATGGTTGTCAGGAGTAGGGAGAAGACAAAACCAAGTACTTGTTTCATTGGGAATAATTGGCTCATCTTACATCATTCCTTTCAAATAGATGAAGCTAAAGATGAAAATCCAAACGACATCTAGGAAATGCCAATAAAGGGAAAAGATAAATGCTTTATTGGTTGTCTGTGGAGTTAAACCACGTTTTTTCACTTGCAGCATTATGAATAATCCCCAAAAAAGTCCAAGTGTAACGTGCGCTCCATGTGTACCTAATGTTGTTAAAAGGATCGATGTAAATGCACTTGTTTGCAGTCCTGCCCCAACATGTACATAGTGCATAAACTCATAAATCTCAACACTTAAGAATCCAAGTCCAAGTAGTAAGGTAATGGCGAAAAATGCCATCATAGCTCTTTTGTTACCGATGCGCATGGCATGAATACCTAGGCCAATGGTAAAACTGCTGGTCAAAAGTAAAATCGTTTCAATTAACACTGGTGTAATCTCAAAAATTTCTGCTCCCGCAGGACCATTACCCGTTCGATCCACTAATGTGAAATATGACGCAAAAAGGGTGGCAAAAAGCATAATTTCCGCACCAAGGAAGATCCAAAATCCTAAGATTTTCAAACTGTTTTCTTCGGTACTATATTCTAATGGGAGCGAGTTATCTATTTTCATCTTTTAAGCACCTCGCAAATTTGTTTCTGTTTCTTCAATTTCTTTTACAGAGATATAATGGCCATGGTCTTGTTCAAACGACCGGAGAGCCATACATGCAAAAATTCCTAGTGTTGTAATGATAACTGGAATCCACAAACTGAAAATAAAAGAGAATCCCCAAACAAAGAAGATACAGCTCATGATAAATGGAATTCCGCTATTATTAGGCATGTGAATTTTCTCGTATTCTCCTTTAAATAAAACATGACCCTTCTTCTTTGCGTCCCAAAATGCTTCATTGGAACGAACTTCTGGTAATATTGCAAAATTATATGCCGGTACCGGTGTATGGGTAGACCACTCTAATGTACGAGCATCCCATGGGTCATTGCCAATGTCTCTCGATTCATATCGAGTACTATAGTAAATATTGTATACGATGAATACAAAACCAATGGCCATGATTGCCGCTCCAATAAAGGAAATCATATTCAATGTACCAAATCCAGCAGCCTCAGAGTAGGTGTACATCCGGCGTGCCTGACCATCCAGCCCCGAAGCGTACATTGGCATAAAGGATAAGATAAAACCGATGGAAAGCAGCCATGCTGTCCATTTTCCAATTTTCTCATTTAACATGAAACCAAACATCTTTGGCCAATAATAATGCAATCCTGCAAGCATTGCATAGACAACACCAGGGATAATTACGTTGTGGAAATGTGCAACTAAGAACATTGTATTATGGTATTGATAGTCTGCTGCAGACATAGCAAGCATTACTCCGGTTACCCCGCCAATTGTAAAGAGCGGAATGAAAAAGATACTATATAGCATTGGAGTAGTAAAAACAATTTTCCCTTTTCTTAGGGTAAGAAGCCAGTTAAAAATCTTCACTCCAGTAGGTACGGCAATTGCCATGGTGGTAATCGAGAATATACTGTTCGTTAATGCTCCTTGCCCCATGGTAAAGAAATGGTGCGCCCATACAAAGAAGGAAAGTAGGGAAATAATAACCATCGAACCAACCATAGATTTATAACCATATAGGTTTCGACGGGCAAAGGTAGAGATAATTTCACTATAAATACCAAATGCTGGAAGTATTAGGATATAAACTTCAGGATGTCCCCAAACCCAGAAAATATTGGCCCATAGCATATCCATTCCGCCATTATCCATAGTGAAAAAGTTCGTTCCAAATTGACGATCTAAGGTTCCCATTGCAAGCAATACAGCTAAAACTGGGAATGCGAATACTATAATCACATTGGCGATTAAAGCGGACCATGTGAACATTGGCATTTTCAATAAGGTCATGCCAGGTGCTCTCATTTTGAGAATCGTAGTGATAAAATTAATCCCGGTCATTAAGGTACCGATACCTGCAATCTGAATCGCAATCATGTAATAATTGGTACCAACAGATGTACTGAATTCGTTACCTGCAAGAGGGAAATAAGAAGTCCAACCTGCGTCAGGTGAGCCGCCAACCACGAATGAAATGTTGAATAACATGGCCCCCATAAAGAATAGCCAGAAACTTAGTGCATTCAAGCGTGGAAATGCCACGTCACGTGCTCCTATTTGTAATGGAATTACAAAGTTCATAAAGAACATAATAAATGGCATTGCCATAAAGAGAATCATAACAATTCCATGTGTTGTGAAAATCTCATTATAATGCTGAGCGTCCAGCAGTGTGTTTTCTGGAACGGCAAGCTGAGCACGCATCATGATGGCGTCAACTCCACCTCTGAATAACATGAGGAGGGCAGATAGTAAATACATGATACCAATTCGTTTGTGGTCAACAGTTGTTAACCATTCACGCCATAGGTAGCCCCATTTTTTAAAATACGTTAATCCAGCAATCACTGCGATAAAGGTAAGCCCAATGGCAACCATCGAAGCATAAATCGCAAAACTAGGATGAGGTACGGCAAATCGATCAAAGAAATCCATTTATTCCTAACTCCTTTCAAGGGAAGTTTACTTGTTAAATTAATGACTCATACTTTCATGATTGGCGCTGGAATCTGTGTGAGATTCTGAATCAGTTGTTTCATTTGATTCTTCTGAGTGATCATGACCAGCTGGAGGCGGCGAAAAGTCTAGATGCGTTCCAATGTACGTTTGCTGCCCGAGATGACCAGGTTCTAATAATTCCTCAAATTTTTTCTCAGTAATTGGTTTGGCAGTTTCTTTTACTTCTTTTACCCAGTCGTCAAAATCGTCTTGAGACATTGCGGTTACATTGAATGTATTTTCAGCAAATCCTTTACCTGAGAAATTCGCATTTCGTCCCATAAATTCACCAGGGACATCTGCTGCTAAATGCAAGGTAGTTACCATGTCAGCCATAGCATATTTTTGTCCGCCTAACTGGGGAATCCAGAAACTTGTAATCGGCCCATGAGAATAAAGTCTAAATTCAAGAGCTCGATCAGTTGGAATATACAAGTAATTGACGGTTTCAATACCTTCTTCAGGATAACTAAAGTGCCATTTCCAGTTAGAGGAAGAAGCATACACAACTAAAGGCTCTTTATCCTCGTAACCCTTCGGTTTTGCTTCAACAATATAGTTGCTTTGTACAGATACAAAAGAGAGAAAGGCAACAATTAATACTGGAATTCCAACCATGATGGTTTCAACCCAGAGGTTTCCTTCAATGTGTGGCGGTTCATAATCTGCACGTTGCTTCGAAGCTCGGTATTTCACTAACATGTAAACCAGCATGGAGAAAACTACGATAACGATTACGGACATAAGTCCAATTGACATAAGGATGTCACTGGCCTGCCGTTCTGCTTGTGGTCCTTTTGGATCCAAGACAAGTAGAGGTTCACACCCAGTTAAAATGGTGAAAATGGTAAAAATCACTGAGTATAAAGCCCATTTGGTGCGCTTTTTTTTCATGTGTCTTACTCCTCTCGATAATGATTTGTTTTCGTGAATTTTTTCACAAACTTGATTAGAGATTCCTTTCTAAATTAATTACTATCTAATAATGATTTTATAATTAGTGTAATTATTCGCTACCACAATATTAACAACTTTGGTGTGATGTTTATATACGTTTTTTGAAGAATTTGTGACAAATTTGTTAAGGATTTTTATTCCTAATAAAGACAAGTTGTGGGAAGAAAGTTAGGTTCATTGTCTATTTTGGAATAATAATGGGATAATGTATATGAATATACATAGGAATGGAGCGACATATATGAAAGTGAAAATTAATCGCCATGCTGCCAAAGCATTGAAGAAAATGATGGAGGGCCCTGAGGCAGAGGGAAAATTATTTCGTGTTTATGTTACAAATATGCACGGTGACCATGCTCATTATGATTTAATGCTCGATACACCAACTGAGCATGATGTTGTAGTAAAAACGGACAAGGATATTGATTTAATCCTTGATTCCCGCGAAGAATACTTAGATGGCGTTTGGATTCAAATGTTCCATGTACCTAAGGAAGAATGGCTGATCACAAATCCGGCCAAAGGCGGCCATCATCACCATCACTAATAAATGAAGGAAAATGTAACAATTAGCCTAGGATAGTCCGAAAAACCTGGTCTCTCCAAAGTATCGTAACAATTAGTCCAGGATAGTGCCGATAAACCGAGTCTCTCCAAATTATCGTAACAATTAGTCCAGGATAGTGCCGATAAACCGAGTCTCTCCAAACTATCGTAACAATTAGCCCAGGATAGTGCCGATAAACCGAGTCTCTCCAAATTATCGTAACAATTAGCCCAGGATAATGCCTATAAACTCGTTCTCCCCAAATTAATAACACCTTGTATCATTCTAGGTGTTATTTTTTTGTTTACTATAGGAACGAATATTCGTTCGGAATTTTTCCGTTATGAAAGTTTTTTTGAGATACTTCAATATGGTGTTACTCTCATTAGGTATGTTTTTTTAAGGAGTTGATTAGATATGGAAAATTTCAAAAGTGATCATGAGATTAAACTAATCGCACTTGATATGGATGGGACTCTGTTAAATGATCAGCACGAGATTTCAGAGGCAAACCGTCTAGCGATTAAAGAAGCACAGGAAAAAGGCGTACATATCGTTCTCAGCACTGGCCGCTCTTTAAGAAGCTGTGAGAAACATGCAGATTCGCTTTCGTTAACGTCATACTTAGTGACGGTAAACGGCAGTGAGATTTGGGATGATAAAAGGGGATTAGTCGAGAGGAATCTTGTTAATTCCGAATCCATTCAATGGATGATAGAGCTAACCGAAAAGCACAAGAGCCGTTTTTGGGCAATCAGCACAACCCGAAACTGGTTTGATGAAATTCCGGAAGATATTCATGGAGCGGAATGGCTGAAATTTGGATTCAATATTAAGGATGTGCCGACAAGAGACATAGTTTTAAAAGAGCTGCTGGCACGTGGAGAGTTTGAAGTAACCAACTCAACTCCAACAAATCTTGAAGTAAACCCGGCCGGGATTAATAAAGCAAAAGGGCTGAAATTAGTCTGTCAACGGCTTGGTATTGAGATGATAAACGTCATGGCCGTTGGCGACAGTCTAAATGATTTGGCTATGATAGAAGAAGCAGGCTTAGGCATTGCAATGGGAAATGCTCAGGATACTGTAAAAAATGCGGCTGCTTGGGTAACATCTTCAAATAATGAAGATGGTGTCGCTAAGGCAATCCAAAAATGGGTGCTGTAATTTATAAGCATTCACGGACTTAAGTATTATGAGGAAGGAATATTATTTTTTTGAAATAAAATCAACTCAAATGTGAAATACTTTATATACAAGAGGAAGTTGTTTAAAAATAATTTCACTTGGTTATAATAATTGGGCAAGACTATATTGCAATTTCATGTATTTGTTACATGCTAGGAGGAGCTACAAAAATGGAACATGGTAAAGTAAAATGGTTTAACGGTGAAAAAGGCTTTGGATTTATCGAGCGTGACGGTGGAGACGATGTATTCGTTCACTTCTCAGCGATTCAAGGCGAAGGCTACAAAACGTTAGATGAAGGTCAAGAAGTGACGTTTGAAATCGAAAATGGACAACGTGGTCCACAAGCGGTTAACGTTCGTAAAGCATAATAAACCTTCAAAACTCAAAACAGACTCCAAATTGTGAGTCTGTTTTTTTATGCACAAAAAAACCTCCACGAAAGAAGTGGAGGTCCGATATGTGATAAGTAAAATGGTTATGCCTAGTATCGGTTAGTTTTATAAATTGTATACCTCAGGGTAGTGCCTTTTGGCTATTTACGTAGATTATCCCTTTACTATTTCCTGTACCCTGCCAACCTGTCCATCCATTAATCTGACTTTTATTCCATGAGGATGGAAACTAGAATTTGTTAAAATATCTTTCACAATACCTCTAGTAAGTTTTCCTGTTCTTTGATCAGCCTTTAAAACTATGTCAACCTCAGTACCAGCAGTAATGTCTTTTCTATTTTGCCCGTTCATTAAACACCCATTTTTCTACGAGTGTTACTCACTTTTTTTGTCATTTGGCTTTTCATTTGTTTAGTATTTTGAAGACCGTTTGAGCTGTTATTGCCAGCGGCAGCTTTATTTTTCTTATTCTCGAGCTGCTGCTTCATTGCTTCCTGCAGACTCATTTTCTTCTTGGGTTCTTCATTTTGATTTGTTTGATTGTTTTCTGACATAAGAAAATCCTCCTAAAGATATAAACTATTTCTATTTACAGTATAATCTATTTCTTCCTAAATTAAAAATGTGGAATTAGCAGGAAGCGATAGTATAGATTAAAATGACTTCTAATTGAAACCATCGTAGGTGCGATGAAGCCTGTAGAGAGAGGATATAAACTTCGCCAAATCCGCACTTCCTTAAAGCAGATACTGAGTATGGTGAGAGAGTGGCAAAAGGTCTAGGTATATCAATTCCAGAAGTTGTAAAATAGGGCAAAGAGACTGATCAAAGTGACAGTCTTTTTGTTTTTCCTTAATTAAATATAAGAATATTGTATATTTCGACAACTTTTTCATTTGCTTCATATTAAACTAATCATTGCAGATACAAAAAGGGAGTCATACACATATGAAGAACAGGACAGCTGTTGTAACCGGCACATCAAGCGGATTTGGTTTAATTACTTCTGTAGAATTAGCAAGAAAGGGTTTTACTGTTATCGCAGCAATGAGAAACCCCGATAAAAGCAGCAGTCTAATGCAGGAGGCCAAGATAAACGGTGTAGAATCCAATATCATTGTTCTTGAGCTGGATGTTACAAATGAGAAGTCCATTCTATCGTTTCAAACACGGGTAATCGAGGAATTTGAAAGAGTGGACGTTTTAGTTAATAATGCTGGCTACGCTGGCGCAGGGTTTGTAGAGGAAATATCGATGGAAGAGTATCGTAAACAATTTGAAACAAATGTATTTGGAGTTTTTGCTGTAACCAAGGCATTTTTGCCTATTATGAGGAAACAGAAGCAGGGGTGTATTATTAATCTAAGCAGTATCAGCGGCAAGGTAGCTTTCCCGGGATTATCCCCATATATTGCTTCTAAGCATGCAATTGAAGGCTGGAGTGAAAGTCTACGCTTAGAAATGCAGCCTTTTGGGGTAAAGGTGGTATTAATTGAACCAGGGTCCTATAAAACAAATATCTGGTCCACAGGTAAACAGGTTGCTTTAGAATCATTACAGTCACATTCTCCTTATCGTGAATATATGAAAAGGATAGAGCAATATATTGCAGATGGGGAAAGCAGTTTTGGTAACCCAAATGATGTGGCAACAAAAATAGCAGAGATTTCGGTTCTAAAAAATCCAGAGATGAGATATGTAATTGGCAGGGGAGTTAAAGCTTCTATTTTTATAAAGAACCTTTTACCATGGAAACTTTGGGAAAAAATAATTATCAGAAAATTGTCTGGAAAACAGGTAAATTATTTACCGATGTTGTCGTTTTTCGGGAGGATTTTCGGGGTTTATGTAAGAATAATAGAGATATAAATGCAAATAGAGGAGGAATAGGTTTGAAGATCCAAGTGCTCGAAAAAGATGAGATAAAGGTAGTTGGAATTTCGTGGAATGGCACGTATTCACAATTAAATACCATTCCTGATTTAGTTGAGGTTATGAAAGAACGGAAGGGTGAAGTGCCTAACCAGACGAATGAATCGATCTTAATCGCTCCCTTCCATAGCAGAGAAACAGAATTGACCTGTTATGTAACGACACCAGTGGAAACCTTAGAAAATGTTCCTGAAGGGATGATAGGGTTTACGATACCTCGCAAAAATTATGTTCGTACCTCACACAATGGTACCTTGGCCGAAGTTGAAAGTACATATCAACAAGTGTTGGTATGGATGCAAGAGTATGGCTATGATTTGGATGACTCTGCCTTGAGTTTAGAAATATTAAAACAAAACCATAGTGATATAGATAACGGCACTCAATTTGAACTTTACCTTCCTATTAAGACGTATGGCAATGACTATTAATATTGAACAAATAGAGAGGGGTTTCCTAATCAAACTTTTCGCAATTTTAACTAGTATAAGGTATAATCAATCATATAGTTGAATAATTCCTTCGGGGTCGGGTGTAATTCCCAACCGGCGGTGATGAAGCTCTAGCTTCTTAGTCCGTGACCCGTTTAACGTACGTTAAACGGTGGATCTGGTGAAAATCCAGAGCCGACAGTTAAAGTCTGGATGGGAGAAGGAAAAAAGTCAGGTTTAAACCAAGGGAGTAGTATACCCTTTTTTAACCCCTATTTTCTTATTGCCTTTTCCAAGGACCCTGAAGAGCTTTATTTCTTCAGGGTCCTTTTATTTTAACTATAAATCGGTATGAAAGATTTTTGCCATCATTGCAAATATTAGGAAGGGAGGTAAAAACTATGTTTACCGGTATTATTGAAGAATTAGGAATGGTAGCCAATATCCAACGAACAGGAACATCTTTTGTACTAACAATTGAGGCAAAAAAAATATTAGAAGATGTCCACCTTGGTGACAGCATAGCTGTTAATGGCGTGTGTTTAACGGTCACTAGCTTTTCTAACAAGCAGTTTACTGTAGATGTTATGCCTGAAACGGTAAAAGCATCCAGCTTAAACGCACTAAAGCGGGGATCCAAAGTGAATCTTGAACGGGCAATGGCAGCTGGGGGAAGGTTTGGAGGTCACTTTGTTTCTGGTCATATTGATGGAACTGGAGTGATCAAGAGTAAAAAGCAACTCGAAAATGCCATTTATTATGAAATTGAAGCCCCGTCTGACATACTCAGGTATATTATCGTTAGGGGGTCCATTACTGTAGATGGTACAAGCCTGACTGTATTTGGAGTAAGTGATGATACCTTTACTTTATCCCTTATTCCCCACACCTTATCAGAAAGTATTATCGGTCTAAAAGATTCCGGTGATATTGTCAATTTAGAATGCGATATGATTGGCAAGTATGTAGGTCATTTCTTATCGGCAGGTTCTGGTAACGTGAACAAAAAGAGTCCCTCAGGTATTAGTGCGCAATTCCTGGAAGAACATGGATTTTTTTAAATACATAGTCAACAGCTCATATTTTTAAATTGAAAGGGGAGAAAGACTTGTTTGATCTTATAGAAGATGCGTTAGAGGATTTAAAAAACGGCAAGGTCATCATCGTTTGTGATGACGAGGACAGAGAAAACGAAGGTGATTTTATCTCCTTGGCTGAAAAAACTACTCCAGCAGTAATTAATTTAATGGCAACACACGGCAGAGGCTTAATCTGTGTACCTGTTGATGAGGAGTTAGCACGGAAATTAGAATTATTTCCTATGGTTTCAAACAATACAGATGCACATGGTACTGCCTTTACCGTTAGTATTGACCATAAATCATCGACTACGGGAATATCAGCCTTTGAGCGTTCTACTACCATTTTACGCATGCTTGACGCAGAGGCAAAGCCCTCAGATTTTATGAGACCTGGTCATATTTTCCCGTTAATTGCGAAAAAAGGTGGAGTCTTAAGAAGAACAGGACACACTGAGGCTGCAGTGGATTTGGCTAAATTATGCGGATCTCAGCCTGCGGGAGTCATCTGTGAAATTATGAATGAAGATGGAACCATGGCTCGTGTTCCTCAATTAAGAAAAATTGCCGATGATCTAAAAGTTAAAATGATTACCATTAAAGACTTGATTGAATATCGCAATAATAAAGAACAGCTGGTCAACCGCGAAATTGAAATAAATTTACCAACAGAATTTGGTGATTTTAAGGCTGTTGGTTATTCAAATGTGATCGATGGAAAAGAACATCTTGCTTTAGTAAAGGGAGAATTAAATCCTGATGCCCCTATTCTAATACGCGTTCATTCAGAATGTTTAACTGGGGATGTTTTTGGTTCATTCCGCTGTAATTGCCAATCAGAGTTACATGCTGCCTTAAGCCAAATTGAACAAGAAGGCAATGGAGTCCTTCTTTATATGCGTCAGGATAGCGGCTTAGTAAATAAATTGCGGACATACAAGCTCCAAGAAGAGAGTCAGGATGCTGCCCTAGGCAATGGAAATGAAGATGTTTTACGTGAATTTGGTATTGGCGCTCAGATATTAAGGGATTTAGGGGTTAGAAAAATGAAATTATTAACCAATAATCCAAAGAAAATAAAAGGAATAATGGGATACGATCTTGAAGTGGTAGAAACTGTTCCTTTGCAAATGGAAATACAAAAGGAAAATGTTAATCTAAAATAAACTACAAGAATAATCGGAGGTAAAAAAATGAAAAATATTTATGAAGGTAATTTAGTAGGTTCTGGTTTAAAGATAGGAATCGTAGTTGGGCGTTTTAATGAGTTTATTACGAGTAAATTACTTAGCGGTGCACAGGATGCTCTAAAAAGACATGGGGTAAGCGAAACAGACGTGGACATCGCTTGGGTGCCAGGTGCATTTGAAATTCCATTAATTGCTCAAAAAATGGCTAATAGCAAAAAATATGACGCGGTTATTACATTAGGGACGGTAATTCGTGGTTCCACACCACATTTTGATTTTGTTTGCAGTGAAGTGGCCAAGGGTGTTTCTAAAATTACCCTAAGCAGCGGTATTCCTGTTGTTTTTGGTGTTTTAACAACGGATTCCATCGAGCAGGCTATTGAGCGTGCTGGAACGAAGGCGGGGAATAAAGGCTGGGATTCTGCAACTGGAGCCATTGAAATGGCAAACTTATGCAGAAGCTTTGAATAATAAATTTTATGAAGAATTTTGTAATAAAAAGATTCCATTTATTCCGCTTTCCTATATAATTGGTTTATCATAATAAAATATTATTGAATAGGTGCTGAAATTCTATCAAGAATTTTTAGCTTAAAAGGGAAGTTTGGTTAAAAGCCAACGCGGTCCCGCCACTGTAAATGGGAGCAACCTGCAAATTGTCACTGTCAGATGATGGGAAGACGCAGGAAGCAATGACCATGAGCCAGGAAACCTGCCTAATTCTTGTGCGCCAAAGACACCTACGAGGATAGGGGTGTGGACGACTAGAATCATTTTACATTTTGTATGGATCTATTCAAACCAACATCTCTACGCTGCCGTAGAGATGTTTTTTTATAAATTTTTGGCTGCATATTTTATATGATGAGATTACTACATAGGAGGAAACACAATGAAAAAATTAACTACACTTCTTTTTCTGCTAATGTTAACAATAGGAGTATTAGCAGCCTGTGGGGAACAAAAAGAACAGGTGAAAGAGCAGAACATTGGGAATACTAGTAAAACTGCGGAAACTGCTTTTCCGGTTACCATAAAAGACGCATTAGATGATGAAGTAACCATTAATCAAAAGCCGGATAAAATTGTATCATTAATCCCAAGTAATACAGAGATTGCTTTTGCCATAGGACTTGGAGAAGAAATTGTTGGAGTCTCCAATTTTGATAATTATCCTGAAGAAGTTACGGCCAAAGAGAAAATTGGCGACCTGACTGTAAATATTGAAAAGATTATTTCATTACAGCCCAATTTAGTGTTAGCCCACGCGTCAACTGCCCATAACATAACAGAAGGACTTCAACAGTTAAGAGATTCTGGAATAACTGTCTTAGTTGTGAATGATGCACAAACTTTTAATGGAGTTTATGATTCCATTGCCATGATAGGGAAAGCTACTGGTGCAACAAAAGAAGCGGACAGCCTAATAAAAGATATGCAAGCTAAATTGGCTGAAATAAAAGACAAAGCTGCAAAAATAACGGAAAAGAAAAAGGTACTAGTTGAGGTTTCACCTGCACCGGATATTTTTACTACAGGGAAAAACACTTTTATGGATGACATGATCGGTCTAATCAATGCCGAGAATATTGCAAACGATCAAGAAGGCTGGATTAAAATAGATGAAGAAGCGATGATTACACGGAACCCAGATGTAATCATTACTACTTACGGATTTTATGATGATAAAGCTGTGGAAACTGTCTTAGAGAGAGCAGGATGGGAAAATGTGAATGCGATTAAAAACAAGCAAGTTATTGATGTCGATTCTGATCGCGTAACACGTTCAGGTCCAAGGATTGTAGAAGGAGTAGAGGAACTTGCAAAAGCTGTCTATCCAGAAGTTTTTAAATAATAAGTTCATAGCTTATCTGGCAGCAGGAAGCTTCCTCGTTCTTTCATTATTATTAGGAATATCAATAGGAACCGTTTCGGTTCCTATCTTTACTATTCTTCAAATTATTGCCGCAAAATTAGTTGGAATTATTTCACTTGATCAAATCGATCCTATGTTCTCAAGTATCGTCTGGAATATTCGTTTACCACGGGTTTTACTAGCTGGAATCGTAGGGGCATCTCTAGCAATTGCAGGAGCAGCTTTTCAAGGTCTACTAAGGAATCCATTAGCAGATCCCTATACGTTAGGAGTATCTTCTGGAGCCTCGGTCGGAGCTGTGTTGACTTTGTTTTTTCAACTTTCCATTCCATTTGCGGGTTCATTTACACTGCCATTATTAAGTATTCTATTTTCATTTCTTACCATTTTTTTTGTACTTGCTTTTGCCCGCAAAATTGAACGTTCCATGAAGGTTGAAACCATTATTTTAACAGGCATTATTTTTAGTTCTTTTCTTGGTGCAATCATTTCGCTCATGATTGCATTAACAGGTGATGAGTTAAGACAAATTATTGGCTGGCTTTTGGGAAGTGTCTCCATGAGAGGCTGGGAATACATAAAGATTATTTTGCCATTTTTTATTTTAGGATCGGCGATACTTATTTTTAATGTTAAGGAATTAAATGCGATGTCCTTTGGGGAAGAACGTGCACAGCATTTAGGTGTAAATGTTCAAAAAAGAAAACTGATGATCTTGACTGCGGGATCCATTTTAACAGGAGCTGCTGTTGCGGTTTCAGGCACAATTGGTTTTGTTGGCCTGGTAATTCCGCATTTATCGAGATTATTATGGGGACCGGATCATAGGCATTTACTCCCTTTATCGATTATAACAGGCAGTGGATTTTTAATCTTGGCAGATCTCATTTCGAGAACGATTATCTCTCCTGTCGAGTTACCCATTGGGGTCATTACTGCATTAGTTGGTGCTCCAGTTTTTGCATTAATCCTTTTGCAAAGAAGAAGGAAGGAAAGAAGTGAATAAAGCATGCTAAACGTTCAACAGGTTTCTGGTGGATATTCGAATGAAGCAGTAGTGAAGGAAATTTCCTTTGAAGTCCAAGCAGGAGAGTTATTTGGGATAGTGGGGCCGAATGGAAGCGGAAAGACCACTCTTTTAAAAATGATCAGCGGTATCCTGCCAATTACCAAAGGTAACATTTATATTAGGGAAAAAAAGATACAGGATTATAGTACCAAACAGCTGGCACAAATTGTTGCGGTTTTATCTCAGCATTCGTCGCAATCATTCTCATATACAGTAAAAGAAACGGTTTCTCTTGGTCGATACGCACACCAAAAGGGCTGGTTTCAAACATGGGAAGATTCAGACGAGGAAATCGTTCAAAAAGTGATGAAGCAGACAGGGATATCAGCTTTTCAAAATAAAAATATTCAGCAATTATCTGGGGGAGAAAAACAACGGGTTTTTCTGGCTCAGGCGCTTGCACAAGAACCTAAAATTTTATTGCTGGATGAACCTACAAATCATTTGGATTTGTCTTATCAAAAGGAATTGCTAGATTTACTCAAATATTGGACCACAGAAAGTGGTTTGACAGTCCTATCTATCTTTCATGATTTAAATCTCGCAGGCTTATATTGTGACAGAATCCTATTGCTCGAAAACGGAAACATCCATATCAATCATATCCCGAACGAGGTTCTAAGGGAAGAAAGAATACGCGAGGTATATCATACAGAAATTCAGAAGCAGCCACATCCTAAAGTAGCTGCACCACAATTAATGTTATTGCCTGCGTACAAAACGGAAACGGAAAGTGTTCAAATAAATGAAGAAATGCTGGAAAAATCCCATGAGCTTATCCAGCTAAAGGCCACTGTTCCGTTACGGACCATGTCATCGGGAGTGATTGGTTCAGGAACTGGCTGGCATCATACATTTGTTAATCGACATGTTGATAAGGACTACAATTGCAGCGATCATCGCCAAGAAATGGCAGACTTTCTAAAATCAAATGGGTTTGAACCATCTGAAACCGTAGGAATGATGACGGCAGTGATCCTTGATGATGTAATCTACAAATTTTTTGAACAGGACGGATTTTCATTATTCGTAGTCATCACGGCAGGAGTAGGAAACGCTGTGGATGCCTCAAAAAGTGATCAACATTCCTACAGGAGTGTGCCTGGCACCATTAATACATGGATATTCATTAACGGTGAATTAACAGAAGAGGCATTTATTCAAAGTATTATGACCGCTACAGAAGCAAAAACAAAGGCGCTTCACGATTTAGAAGTAATGGACCGGGTGACAGGCACCATTGCTAGTGGTACTTCAACGGATAGTATTTTAGTTGCCGCAACACAGGTTGGAGAAAGGTTGGAGTATGCTGGTACCATTACACCAATAGGAAAAATGATTGGAAAAGCCGTATACGAATGCACGTCAGAGGCCATTCTAAAATCTCAAAAAAGGAAACAAGTATGATCGTCTATCATTTAATAGCCATAACTTTAGCCTATTTTATTGACATATTTGTAGGAGACCCACCCAATTGGCCGCATCCTGTAAGATGGATAGGGTCGATGATTGCGTTTTTTGAAAAACGATTAAACACAGGAAAGAATAAAAAGTTAAAAGGGGTTGCAATGCTCCTTTTTGTTTTATTGATTGCATTTTCTACCGTATTAATAGTAGTTGTAATCAGTTATAAGATTCATCCAGTTGTGGGTATAGCGGTGGAAGGTATCATCATTGCGACCACCATTGCTCAGAAAAGTTTGAAACAAGCAGCTCTTGAGGTGTATGAACCATTAGGCAGAGGAGACTTGCCCTCAGCAAGAATAAAATTATCCTATATCGTCGGCCGGGACACCGAAGGTCTTGATGAAGGTGAAATTGCTCGTGGAGCTATTGAGACGGTTGCTGAAAATACAAGTGATGGGGTGACGGCACCGTTATTTTGGGCACTTATAGGCGGGGCACCGCTCGCAATGGTTTATAGGGCAACGAATACCTGTGATTCAATGGCAGGCTATTTAAATGAAAGATTTAAAGAATTTGGCTGGGCTTCTGCTAAATGGGACGACGTGATGAATTGGATTCCAAGCCGTATAACAGGGATTCTTATGCTGCTTGGTACAAAGCCTTTGGAAATAAGGTATCAAAGAGCGTGGACCATTCTTATTCGTGACGCAAAAAAACATCCTAGCCCTAACAGCGGCTGGGGTGAAGCAGCTGTTGCAGCTATATTGGGGATTCAACTTGGCGGTATCAATTATTACAAAGGAATCGTTTCGAACCGTGCCAGGATGGGGGAAGCAATAAACTCCATTCAAGCCGATCATATTATTCTGGCTAATCGAGTTATGGGTAAGACAGTTTTATTATTTATTCTATTTTTATGGATAGGTGGGATGACACTTGAATTTGCCTTCACATGGCTCCAATCCACAGTACCTTTTTAAGGCGATGGGGCGAACACTCCCCAAGCAGTTTATCGATTTCAGTGCCAATATCAATCCAATTGGTCCACCGTCTGATTTAAAGGAGAAGTGGAACGATTTTTATAATGAAATTATGGTTTATCCTGACCCGTTAGCAGTTAGGCTTAAGGATAGGATAGCTGAAAAGGAACAAATATCTGTCGATTCAATTTTAATTGGAAATGGCGGCGCTGAGCTGATTTCACTAGTAGCACGGTATCTTTCAGGAAAAAAGATCGTTGTAATCGAACCAGCATTTTCTGAATATGAAACAGCTTGTCGTGCTAATCAGTGTGAAATTCAATACCATCAATTAAAGGGGCCGAATTTCGAGTTAAATCTAGATGATTTACAAACAAGCCTATTGAATGCGGAGGCCCTATTTTTGTGTAATCCGAATAATCCAACTGGCATTCACTATACAAAATCAACGATTCTTTCTATTCTGGAGGAATGTGAAAAGCAAAATTGCTATTTAATATTGGATGAGGCTTTCTATGATTTTTTAATAGACTATGACTCCTTTATCCCTTACATAAATAGGTTTTCTAAATTAATCATTATCCGCTCATTGACAAAGATGTTTGCAATTCCAGGTCTAAGGCTGGGCTATTTGGCTGCAGCTTCGAACATCGTTACTGAACTTAGTGCACTACAGCCGCATTGGAGTATCAATAGCATTGCCTTACTGGCTGGTGAACTATGTATTGTAAATAATGAATTTATTAAAAAGACTCAAAGCTATATTAGGGAAGAACGAGAGCGGTTACTGTCGTTTTATAAGCAATATCATTTTGAGTTTACGCCTTCCAAAGTCAATTTTTATTTACTACGAGATCCTTATCTCGAGGGGCAGATGGACCTTTTTGAATTTCTTATTCAAAAAGAAATCATTCCCCGCCATACGTTTAATTTTCCTGGGTTGGATGGAAATTGGCTTCGCTTTGCGATAAAGAGCAAGGAAGAAAATAGTAAGCTAATGGAGGTGTTAAAAGAATGGCGTCACCTTCATTCATCTTCATTACCGGAGGGGTAAGAAGCGGGAAAAGCAGCTTTGCTGAAAAAATGGCGGTTGACCTGGCATTAAAAGAGGGCGGAAATTTAAATTACCTTGCAACCGGTATTGCATCCGACCAAGAAATGCGGGAACGAATTGGTAAGCATCAGCAGGATCGATCTATAGGTGAGTCAAATTGGAGAACAATCGAGAAGCCTGCACATATTGGGGAAATAGCGAATATGTTTGGCAGTCAGGATATTATTTTACTAGATTGTGTTACAACTCTATTAAACAATGAATTGTTTGCTGTTAATCAACAATGGGATGCGTCCTTTTTAAATGAAGTGAAGGAAAATATCGTGACTGGGATAAATGAAATACGGAATACTGGAAAAGTTTTACTTGTTGTTAGTAATGAAGTATTTCATGAACACTTAGCTAAAAATCAATTGGTTTTTACGTATGGTAAATTGCTTGGACAGATTCATCAGCAGTTGGTGAGTGCTGCCGATCAAGCCTATTTGGTGGAAATGGGTGTACCAATCTTAATGAAGGGGATGAGGTCGTGAAAGGAGTGATGATCCAAGGAACCGCTTCTGATGTTGGCAAGAGCCTCATTGTGACGGCACTTTGCAGGATGTTCGCCAATGAGGGTGTAAAGGTTGTACCCTTTAAATCACAAAATATGTCCAATAACTCTTATGTGACGAGAGATGGAAAAGAAATTGGTAGAGCACAAGGGATTCAGGCAGAAGCCTCAAAGATTGAGGCAGATGTTTGGATGAATCCGATTTTATTAAAGCCCCGATCGAATCAAGAGTCGGAAATTGTGTTATTAGGGAAGGTATTAAAAACACTTTCTGGAAGAGGGTACCGGGAAACGTTTTATGATAAGGGACTTGAAGTAATAAGAGAGTCATTGGAACACTTAGAGAAGCAATACGAGCTTGTGGTGATCGAAGGGGCTGGAAGTCCTGTTGAAATCAATTTAAAAGATCGAGAGCTTGTCAACATGAAGATTGCTGAACTTGCAGATGTGCCAGTTGTGCTGGTAGCTGATATAGATAGAGGCGGCGTCTTTGCTAGTATTGTAGGTACACTCGAGTTATTAGATCCTCACGAAAGACAAAGAGTAGCAGGAGTTATCATTAATAAATTCCGTGGCGATATCAGCCTATTTGAAGATGGGATTCAATGGCTTGAAAAGAAAACAGGCATTCCAGTATTAGGTGTGATGCCATATGTTGAGAATCACATGATTGATGCGGAGGATTCATTGTCATTAAACGAACAATTTTCAAACAAGAGAAAAGGAAATTTAGATATAGTGGTCATTCAGCTTCCTTTTATTTCAAACTATACCGACTTTGAACCGTTTTTGTATGAAGAGGATGTATCGATAAGGTGGGTAAAGCATGAATCTGAATTCGGAAATCCAGACGCTGTCATTATTCCCGGAACAAAAAGCACATTCCATGATTTGAATACGATAAGAGAGAAGGGGCTAGATCTTTTAATCAGCAGTCATATTCAGAAGGGCGGATATATAATCGGCATTTGTGGAGGATATCAAATTTTGTGTGAAGAAATAATTGATGAAGCTGGATCAGATACGGGAATAAAAAACAATCATGAAAAAGGATTGGGATATATTCCAGGTCGGACAATCTTTCATCAAAGGAAGGATACTCTTAGAGTGACTGGTGAGTATCATGAAGATACAGGCTTACAAGCAAATGTTCAGGTCGAGGGTTATGAAATTCATTTAGGGAAGACGGTATTGCACCAATCAGGTTGTTCCTTTTTAAGGCTGGGGAATGGTGCTGGAGAAGGCTATTTTAGCAAGAAAGGTCAAATTATTGGAACCTATCTTCACCATCTTTTCCATAATGACCATTGGAGAACTCAATGGTTAAACTTGATTCGCAAAAGCAAAGGATTGCCGACAAAAGAAGTTAAATCAATAAATGATTTTAAAGATAAAAAGTATGATGACATCGCCTCGCAAATGAAAGCACACTTAAACTATGATCGGTTAAAAGAGATTATCCATCAGTGGGGTTCAGCATGAACAAACTACTGAAGGGCCTATTAATAGATATACAATTCTTTACGGCAGTTCCAGTTCCACTTGAATTACCTATGGATGAACCACATTTAAAAAAAGCAGTCCAAGCCTTTCCTTTACTCGGATTGATTCAAGGGTTTATTTACGCATTGCTCGTTTATTTTCTTTTGGAATTTACTCCTTTTTCCAATTTGGCTACAGCATTCCTGCTCTGGCTTACCACCATTCTACTAACCGGTGGAATACACTTGGACGGCTGGATGGATGCGAGTGACGGTTATTTTTCTTACCGGGATCAAGAGAAAAGGCTTGAGATTATGAAGGACCCTCAAACGGGGGCTTTTGGTGTCATTTCTGTCATTGTTTTGTTAAGCTGTCGTTTTCTTTTTATCTATGAGATTACAGAATATGTTCATTTCTTATCTTATATTCTGATTGCGGCCATTCCCTTTTTGAGTAAAAGTGTGATGGGTGTTCTGCTGGTAACAGTGAAATCTGCGAAAAAGGATGGATTAGGTGCTTTATTCCAACATGCTGCCACCCCCAAGGCATTATGGATCTATCCAGTGTATATTATAGGGCTACTAGCACTAGCCTTTTACATTAATGGAGGACAGCCGATTGCCACTTTAATACTTGCTGCCTTCGTTTTTCTCCTTTTTTGTCGTCTAAAGGCTGTTAAATGGTTTGGCGGGATAACAGGCGATGTTTTAGGTGCAGCTGTAGAAGGGACTGAATTGGTTTTATGGATGACACTGTGGTTATTACATTATTTCGTCATGGGCTGACAGAAGAAAATAAACGTAAAGCTTATTTAGGCTGGAAGGATTCACCCTTATGTCCTGAGTCAATGAGGATTGCGATAAGTAACAGATATGAGCTTTATTTTTCGAGTGATTTGCAAAGATGTATAACGACAGCAAAGCTCCTTTTTCCGGAAGATGAAGTAACAATCTTACCAGAATTACGAGAAATGAATTTTGGTATATGGGATGGAAAAACCTATGATGACTTAATAGATGAAGAGGTTTATCAGAAATGGCTGTCTGATCCTTTTTTTACTAGTCCACCAGGGGGAGAAACCTTTCAACATTTCACAAAAAGAGTGGACATTGGGTGGGAATTGATCTCACAACAAATGCTCGGAGGTAACCATAAAAGCTGTAGTGTTGTCACCCATGGCGGAGTTATTCGGTATTTATTAAGTAAATTTGCACCAATACAAAGAGATTTCTGGAGCTGGCAAACACCACATAATCAAGGCTATGAGCTTATTTTTGCTCGCAAAGCATTAAGGAGGGGAGAGAGGTGCATTTCATTACAGGAGGTGCCTTTAACGGTAAAAGAGGATGGGTAAAAAAAACGTACGGAGATACAGCCTTATGGATTTCGGCATATCAGGAGACCCCCTTACCAACAGATATTTTTCAAATAGACTGTGATTTGCTCGTTTTAGAAGGGATTGAAAGTTGGGTAAAGGATTTAACGAAAACCAATGACTCATACAGATGTCGTGAAATTTGGAATCAAACCATTAATCAGTGGTGGATGTGGGAACAGGAAAAGCCCGAGCGAAAACTAGTAGTTATCGGTACTGATATTTCAAAAGGAATTGTCCCGGTGGACAGAGAAGATAGAGTATGGAGGGATATCACAGGCTGGGCCTATCAAGATCTCGCAGCAAGAGCTGATAAATTAGATATTATTTGGTATGGATGTAATCAAACTATTAAAAAAGTGGAGGAATGAATCAATGAGACTTTATACACGAACAGGTGACAAAGGAAAAACAAGCATTATTGGAGGAAGAGTTGACAAGGACAATATTCGAGTGGAAGCTTATGGAACCGTAGATGAAGTAAATTGCTTTGTGGGGCAGGTGGTTACTGAGCTTGAAGTGGAAATATTTTCAGATGTTTTAGCAGATTTAGAGAAAATTCAGCATGAATTATTCGATTGTGGCGGAGATCTTGCCAATGTTTCTGATAAGTACGAGCTTAAACTTCAAAAAGAATCAATTGAGTACTTAGAAACAAAAATTGATGAGTACATTAAAGAAGCACCAGAACTAGAAAGGTTTATTCTGCCAGGTGGAACAAAGCCTGCAGCTTCCATTCATATTGCAAGAACTGTGACACGACGAGCTGAGAGATTAGTCGTTACCTTACTAAAGCAAGAAGAAAAGACGCCTGAATTAGCACTGCAATATTTAAACCGATTATCAGACTATTTCTTTGCACTAGCCAGGGTGGTAAATTATCGTTTGAATGTAAAAGATGTAGAATATGTAAGAAGTGCAAACGTATTTAGAGATGGTAAGCGTAAAGATGAAAAGTAGGCTGCTTCCTTTACTCGCGTTGTTCACAGCATTATCTGCTGTCGGCGCTGCCATTAAGATTCCTGCCATTGTTGGCAGTGTTGCGTTTGATGTATTTCCAGCCTTAATTGCTGCCGCTTTATTAGGCGGTGGTGCGGGTGCCATTGTCGGACTTCTAGGTCATCTGTTATCTGCCCTGCTTGCGGGATTCCCTTTAGGTCCCATGCATGCTTTCATCGCAATCGAAATGGCAGTCCTTGTATGGATGTTTGGGCGGTTTTTTCAAAATGGAAAAAAAACAACAGGAAGCATCTTGTTTATTCTTGCGAATTCTTTTATAGCGCCAATCCCGTTTATATTTTTATTGAATTCAGCCTTTTATCTAGGCATCGTTCCATCTCTGATCATTGGTTCGTTCATTAATACCGTCATCGCTCTAGTGGCGATCCCTCGTCTTAGTATTCTAGTCCATCAAAACCGTAACAACAGAGAGGTAAAGCTATGAGGGATGTTATTACCATTCCGCTACACGGTGAAGAATCACTTATTATCGCAACTGATAATAGCGGTAGTATTGGAAGGAAGGAACAAGACCAGGTAAAAGTTTCATACGAAACCGTTGCTTATTATTCCTTTCGGGTTGCTGTTATGGAATGTATTGCAGCAGGCGGGAAGCCATTCTCTGTGGTCCTTCATAATTTTTGCGGAAATGATGCTTGGGGAGAACTTGTAAAGGGAATTAAAAAAGGCTTAAAAGAATTAAACCTGCAGGATGTGCCGATAACAGGGAGCACAGAAAGTAATTTTCATTTGCAACAATCTGCCATAGGCGTAGTTGTTCTTGGTAAAAAGCAGGCAGATAAAGAAACGGAGCTTCATTACTCACCCCGCTTTAAATTGGCCGTAATTGGCAGTCCATTGGTTGGGAATGAAGTGGTGGATTTCGGAGATCAGGTTGCTCCTTTATCGATTTTTTGGGAAGTATCGAGCCTAAGGCAGGTTAACATTTGGCCAGTCGGCTCCAAAGGTATCTTGAATGAATTGAATCAAATGTTTCGGACATTGTCATTTGCTAAGGATGATATCGGAATTAATCTTGATGTCCTAAAATCATCCGGCCCATCGACCTGCTTTATTGTTGTTTTTGAGCAAGACCAGGAAGAAGAAATAAAAAGCTTGGCAGCAGGATATTTTCACCCCTTATCAGTTAATCGGTAAAAAATTAAGCACGCCACTTGGGCGTGCTATTCTTTTAGGCTTTGAAGCTTCTGGATAATGGAATCAATGCCTTTTCCAATTGATATCACCGCATCCCGAAAGCCCTCTTTTAATGCAGGGGCCTGTTCCTTAAGCTTTTCACCTAGTTTTTGCGCGTTTTCGTTTAATTCTTTGCTGATTTGCTCTGCTTGCTTCTTCATTTCTTCTCTTGTTTGTACTTTTCCAGCTAACTGATCATTAATGGAAAGGACATCAAACTTTTCATTTGGTAAATGTAGCAATGACTCTTTCATGATTTCTTTAAAAATCGGTACCACATTTCCTGAACTGCTGCTTGGCAAGTAATGCTCTCGGTCGGTTTGATCATATCCAATCCATATGGCAGCTACCAAGTTCGGGGTATATCCAACCATCCATTGATCCTTAGTCCCGCTAATTTCAGGAAAGGGAAGCTGGGTTGAGCCTGTTTTTCCGGCAATTTGCACATTTGGAATATGAGCATTTTTTCCGGTTCCGGATTCTACCACATTTTGAAGCATGGATGTCATAACATCAGCGTTTTTCTTAGAAGTTACCTTGGTCGTTTTGGGTTTATGTTCAGCAAGAATATTTCCGGTTGGGCCAACAATTTTCGTAATCAGGTGGCTGTCCTGCCGCTCGCCGCCATTAGGAAAAACAGTGAATGCATTGGCTAATTGCTGAGGAGATATTCCTTTGCTCATTCCACCTAACGCAATGGCGAGATTTTTATCTTCTTTTTCTACTGGTAATCCAAAGTTCTTGAGGGAATTTAACCCTTTCTCAAGGCCAATTTCATTCAAAAGCCAAACGGTTGGGATATTTAACGATTCCTCCAATGCTTTATACAACTGAACCCTGCCCTGATAGGTTCTTGAGAAGTTTTCAGGCTTGTATTCACCGAATGAAGTAGGCTCATCGATAAGCTCCGAATCGAATGTATAACCTTCCTCAAGCGCTGGAGTGTAAACCGCAAGCGGCTTAATGGTAGAACCTGGCTGTGCTCTTAATTGTGTTGCACGGTTAAATCCTCTAAACGTATGCTCACCGCGCCCGCCTACTAGTGCTAGGACTCCACCTGTTTCTGGGTCCATTAGAACCGACCCGCTTTGGACCATCTGATCTCCTTTTCCTTTCGGGAAAAGGGCTTTATTATTGATTACCTTTTCGAGTCCAGTTTGGAGGTTTTGGTCTAATTCGGTATAAATTCGATAGTTTCTAGTTAAAATCTCTTCCTGTGTTAATCCGTATCTAGATATTGCCTCATTTAATACTGCATCAACATAATAAGGATATTTACGCTCAACAAAACTGCCGCTGCCGCTATTAATTTTAATTTTTTCATTAATAGAAGCATTGTATTGCTCTTCGTTAATCATACCAAGTTCTTTCATCTTCCCTAAGACGACATTTCTCCGTTTTATTGCTGCATCATAGTTCTTTGTTGGATCAAGATAATTGGGTGATTGCAGTAAGCCTGCTAGTAATGCCGCCTCGCTAACCGTAACTTCTTGGATGGGTTTATTAAAATATCTCTTGGAGGCATTTCCAATTCCCCATGCACCGGAGCCAAAATATACTTGATTCAGGTACATTTGAAGGATTTCATCCTTTTTATAAACTTTTTCAATTTTGACTGCTAAAAATAGCTCTTCCGCTTTTCGCTTATAAGTTTGCTCAGGAGAGAGCAGTGCATTTTTTGCTAACTGCTGGGTTAAGGTACTGCCGCCTCCAGTTATTTCTCCCGCAAACAAATTGTTGAATAGTGCCCTGGTGATTCCCTTAATATCAAACCCATTATGCTCATAAAAGCGTTCATCTTCTATCGCCACCACGGCTTCTGGGATATATTTTGGGAGTTCCTCGATTTTAATGCCCTCAGTTCGATTCGTCACCACATTTGTGGCTACTTGGCTGTTTTTATCATAAATGACGGTCGGTTGGCTAAGCCCTTCCTTTAATGACTGAACATTTGCTCTCATGGCAAGCCAGCCGAAATAAACAATCGTTACAAGGACAACTATTAGGATGACCAATAATAATAGTTGTGTTAAATGCCTCTTTTTCCAAAAACGGACAATCATTTCCCAATAGGGGCGTAATTTCTCCATTTGGTCTCCTTTCCTACAAAAGGATTTTTGTTTTATTCATTATAAATTTTTTAGCGAAAAAACACCAATTATAAAAAATTTAATTCTGGGATAGAAGCGGACAACCATTTTAAGTCCAAGCATATGTTAAAAGAAAGAACGTCTAAAACATATGAAGGGGATGAGAAAATGATTAACTGGAGGGTACGGTTTAAAAACAGGAGCTGGGTTATTGCATTTGTTGCACAGCTCTTGATTGTTGCACAAATGCTTATAGGAGGATTAAATGCATTGGGCATTACCGAATTTCAATTATCAGATGCGATTCAGCAATCAATTTTAACTTTTATCAATGCAGTATTTATCATCTTGTCCATGTTGGGGCTGATTCAGGATCCAACAACGAAGGGTATGAGCGACAGCGAACGTGCAAAAACATATAAAGAACCAAATTAATATGACTAGCTAACGCTTGGATTCCACCATTTGTGTAGATTCGAGCGTTTTCTATTGATTATGTAGAAAATTGTAAATAAAAGGGGAAGGATATTTCGGAATTTTGCAGCCGCTAAAAGGTATAATTAATGTAGAAATTTCATTTCTTGTGTAGGTAATCTACTTAGAAAGGGGTTCTTGATATGTGGTTTTGGATTGGTATGTGTGTACTGCTATACATACTTTTTATTCTATTCGAGGAGATCAACTATTTGCTTTGGAATCGATACGTATACGGACCAAAAGATAAAAAACGGAGACTATGGAATAATAGAATCACATTGGGAATGATCTTTTTAATTCGATTACATCTAAGAGGATTTCGGCAAAAGTACGCCCATAAAGTAAATTCACATTAATTCAACAAAGCAATGAAAAAATTCCTTTACGATAGGTAAAGGAATTTTTTATGCTTGAACTGTGGAAGGAACGATTGCACTCTGGGTATCTTGTACCAGTGGTATGGTAATGGTGACAGTCGTGCCGACGTCTTTTTCACTTTCAAAAACGATGTGCCCCTTGTGAGATTGAACAATTTTGTAACTGACCGTTAAGCCTAAGCCTGTCCCTTTTTCCTTTGACGAATAGAAGGGTTCACCCATTTTTTGTAAACGTTCTTTGGAAATACCGCAGCCGTTATCTTTGATTGTTACGGTAATTTTACCATTTTCAGTCAGCCCTAGATTAATTGCTACTTTACTGTCTTGTTTTGATGCTTCAATTGAATTTTTGATGAGATTTATAAATAACTGTTTTAACTGATTTGGCTCACATTCAAGGATGATATCTTCCTTTGGGAAAGAAAAATCAATTTGAACATTATAGAGGTTCGCCTCTACTGCCAATAATGATATGACATCCTTTAATATCTTTTGAATGGCTACCTCTGTGTATTTTATATGCTGTGGTTTCGCTAATAGCAGCAGTTCACCAACAATGTGATTAATTCGATTCAACTCGTCTAACATAATCTGGTAATAATCTTGATGGTTATCATCTTCCATTTGCAATAACTGGACAAAACCTTTTAACGAGGTAAGTGGATTTCTAATTTCATGGGCGACACTTGCAGATAACTCACCAACAAGAGAAAGTTTTTCTGTTCTGCTCAGTCGCTCTTCTGCTTGTCTCAAAGTTGTAATATCCCTGCCAATAACCACTAATCCTTCTCTGCTTCCATCCTCATGGAATAGCGGAACTTTTATAGTATCGAATATTTTTGCAGTTCCATCTGGAAGCGGTATTACCTCTTCACAACGTGTGATTTGGCCTTTTTCCCACGTTTCCTCATCGGAAACTTCACAATATCTAAGGGCATCAGCATAGAACTCTGAGTATTGTGCTAACTCAGAGTCTTTCTTCCCCCGATAATCAACATTTTCAAGCTGAAATAATTTCAGCCCAAAATCATTGGATTGAATCCATCGACCATCGCCATCCTTAAAGTTTACAAAATCAACCATCGAGTTAATGAGGGTTGATAAACGTTTTTCTTGTTCCTTAGTGGTATCAAGTTCTTCTTTTTTGAGAATGAAAAAATAAAAAATACCACCGGTTATCAGAATATATAAAATTTCTTTTCCTCTTTCAAAATAATTAACAAGTGATGAAGGTATATAATGTGTCAGTAAATAACTACTTGCAATAAGCCAAATCAAACTGCTAATTAAGTACAGGAATACCAATTTCGTTTTCTTCATTTATTTCTCCTGTTCTCTCTGGGAAGAAAAGATTCCTAGATTTTCACGATAAATATAGTCACTTATCCTATAGTACTAAATTTTGAATGAATAGGGAATATAAGAAAAAGCTTGAAATACAAACATTTTTTAATTTTGTAAGTCATATATGCATTTTTTAACTTTATTTTTGAAACCTTTAGAAGAATCATATATAATTTCCATTAGGGTCAATCTCAGTAATGGGGCTTGTCTACATATTTTATTACGATTAGGAGTTAATACAATGGAAAAAGTACTTATTTTCGGTCATAAAAACCCTGACACAGATACGATTTGTTCTGCGATTGCCTATGCAGATTTGAAAAATCAACTTGGAATGGATGTTGAACCAGTGCGCCTCGGCAGCGTGAATGGTGAAACACAATATGCTCTTACACATTTTAATGCTAAAACTCCACGCTTGGTTGAAAATGTTGCAGCTGAAGTGAATTCAGTAATTCTAGTTGATCATAATGAGCGCCAGCAAAGTGCGAATGATATTGCAGACGTTCGTGTTTTAGAAGTAATCGATCACCACCGAATCGCTAATTTCGAAACAAGTGATCCTTTGTACTATCGTTGTGAGCCAGTAGGCTGCACAGCAACCATCTTAAATAAAATGTACAAAGAAAATGGCAAGGAAATCAAAAAGGAAATTGCTGGTCTTATGCTATCCGCGATTATTTCAGATTCATTGCTGTTTAAATCACCAACTTGTACTGCTGAAGACGTTGCGGCAGCAAAAGAATTAGCTCAAATTGCTGGTGTCGATGCCGGGAGCTATGGTTTAGAAATGCTAAAAGCTGGTGCTGATTTAAGTGATAAGAGTATTGAACAATTAATTACACTTGATGCAAAAGAATTTGAAATGGGTTCAAGTAAAGTGGAAATCGCTCAAGTAAATGCGGTTGATACAGCAGAAGTACTTGCACGCCAAGGCGAATTAGAAGCAGCGATCAATAAAAATATTGAAGAAAAGAACTTAGATTTATTCCTATTTGTGGTAACGGATATCTTAACAAATGACTCTGTTGGATTAGCATTAGGCCGTAAAGCAAATACAGTTGAAAAAGCATACAATGTTACCCTGGAGAATAATACAGCACTTCTAAAGGGTGTTGTTTCCCGTAAAAAACAAATCGTGCCAGTTCTGACTGATATCTTCAATCAGGAATAATGCCGCAAAAAACCGTTCTTGTTAAGAGAACGGTTTTTTTACAGTTATTTTTAGGGCGAATTGAAGAAAAACTGGTACGTTGACTGTACAGTTTTAAGTATGGTATATTTATAGAAACAGAGAGAGGGGTGAGTCAGTTGGGAAGTTGTATCGTATCGGCGAGTTAGCTAAGTTAATGAATACCTCCAAAAGAACAGTCGATTATTACACCCAAATAGGCTTACTTAACCCTATTCGGACGGATTCTAATTATCGATTGTATGGAGAAGATTGCATTCAAATTATGCATTTAATCGAACACTATAAAAATCTTAATATGCCTCTTGAGGAGATTAAATCTTCAATAGAGTTAATTAAGGATGAGAACTGTTTTGACAAACAAAAAGTAGAAAAGCATTTTGAGCAAATTGGTATTTTAATGCGCCATCTTAAAGAAGAAATTGAAACGATTGAACCCATTCTTGAAAAGCTAAACAGGAATCAAAAAGAAATGGTCGTAAATAAACTTTCTTCGCAAGGTGTTCCATTAGCTCAAACTTTATTGTTGTTATTAAGTTAAACATACATTTACAAAAACCAGGAGGTGTATTCCTTACTCACATATTTTTGAGTAAGGAGACCATTGACCATTATTAACTTGATTGTAATTGCAATTTTGATTGCTTTTACGGCATTCTTCGTGTCTTTCGAATTTGCCATTGTAAAAATCCGCAGTACACGAATTGATCAGCTTGTAGCAGAAGGTAATAAAAAAGCAATTGCAGCTAAGAAAATTGTATCAAATTTAGATGAATATTTATCAGCATGTCAATTAGGTATTACAGTTACAGCATTAGGATTAGGCTGGCTGGGTGAACCAACAGTTGAACACATACTTCGTCCATTGTTTACGCAATTTAACATACCTGATTCCGCATCAGGAATCTTGTCCTTTGTTATTGCTTTTATATCCGTAACCTTCTTGCACGTTGTAGTTGGTGAACTTGCTCCAAAAACGATAGCCATTAATAAAGCAGAGGCAGTTACGTTACTTTTTGCAAAACCCATGATTCTTTTTTATAAAATCATGTATCCATTTATTAAAACGTTAAACGGTTCTGCTCGTATAATCGTTGGAATCTTCGGTTTGAAGCCAGCTTCGGAACATGAAGATGCTCACTCAGAGGAAGAACTTCAATTAATAATTTCTGAAAGCTACAAGAGCGGAGAAATCAATCAGTCTGAATACAAATATGTAAACAATATTTTTGAGTTTGACGACCGTCTTGCAAAAGAAATCATGGTTCCGCGTACTGAAATCGTTGCTTTTGACAAATCACAAACGCTAGAAGAATGTTTGGAAATTGTCAAAGCAGAAAATTATACAAGATATCCAGTCATTGATGGTGAAAAAGATAACATCGTCGGGATGCTGAACATGAAGGAAGTCATGACAGATTACATTAGCGGTAAAAACCTTGATACACCGATTGAAGAATATACTCGCCCGGTGATTCAGGTCATCGAATCGATCGCCATCCATGATTTATTAGTTAAAATGCAAAAAGATCGTGTTCATATGGCGATTTTAATGGATGAATATGGTGGTACAGCAGGTTTAGTTACGGTTGAGGATATTCTTGAAGAAATTGTTGGGGAAATCCGTGATGAATTTGACGAAGACGAAGTGCCGGAAATCAATAAAATCAACGAAAACAAAACCGTTGTTGATGGTAAAGTTTTAATTGATGAAGTAAATGATTTATTTGGATTGGACATCCAGGATGAGGATATGGATACCATCGGTGGATGGGTGTTATCTGAAAAAATGGATGTCGTTGAAGGCGATAGGATTGAATATGGAGATTATGAGTTTAAAGTCCTAGAAGTCGATGGATACCATATTAAATTGCTAGAAATTGTAAAATTAGTGAAGCATGAACCACATCACGAATCAATAGCTTAAACATAGACCCTCTTTCCGCTTCCGGGAAGAGGGTCTTATTTATCGGCCAATTAAAAATATTCATACATTAAGGAAGGATTTCGGAGACACAAGTAGAAATTAGAATATATAGTTATATTTTATCGCTACATAAATATTTATTCATTCTTTAACGATAAGGAAAAGGGGTATATCTAATGACTACAAAAGTACAAGACTTCGCAGCGCAACTATTTGAAGCAGAGAGCACAAAAATTGGAATGGAACCACTTACTTCAATGGATCCATCACTAACAACTAGAGAAGCATATTATATCCAACTTGAAAACATTAATAGAAAAGTAGAACGAGGCGAGAAGATTGTTGGTAAAAAGATTGGATTAACGTCTGAAGCGATGCAAAATCTTCTGGGAGTAGGTGAACCAGATTATGGTCATTTGCTTGATAGTATGGTAGTAGAAAACGGAGGTGCGATTTCAATCAATCAGGTCCTCCAACCAAAGGTTGAAGGAGAAATTGCGTTTATTTTAAAAGAGGAGTTACGAGGTCCGAATGTAACTGCTATTGATGTCCTAAAGGCAACAGATTATATTGTTCCTGCACTTGAAATTGTAGACAGCCGGGTAAAGGATTGGAAAATCAAGCTTGCTGATACAGTGGCCGACAATGCCTCATCTGGTTTCTATGTACTTGGAGGGAAGCCGACCAAAATGGAGGATGTTGATCTTGAATTAATTGGAATGATATTAAACAAAAATGGCGAGCTTGTTAATACAGGAGTTGGTGCAGCAGCTTTAGGTAATCCAGCAACTTGCGTAGCATGGCTGGCTAATAAACTGTCGGAATTTGATATTCCACTACGAGCTGGGGAAGTCATATTATCCGGTGCATTATCGGCAGCGGAAGTAGCCCATGCTGGAGATTCATTTACTGCTAGATTTGCTCAAATTGGTGAAGTGAGTGTCACCTTTAAATAAAATAAGTTTAAAAATAACCACAGTTTCTTGTGGTTATTTTTTTGTCGAAATTCAGATTGCTAACTTTGAAAATAGTACAAATTCCCTAATAAAAAGTGATTATAGTAGGTAATTGTCGAACAATTATTAGAGGTAATTTCATAGTTTTCAATTAATATATAGTGTAATGGATTTACAACGAAAGTACTATTCGTTATTTCAATGAATAGGTATTTAGTAAAAACCAAAGGAGGATCATCTTGAAAAAATTCAGCCTGCTTATCATTTGTATGTTATTTGTGTTACCTTCTATCGTTTCTGCTCATACCCACTTATCCAGCTCAAACCCTGCAGAGGGACAGGTAGTAGTGGATGAGCTAAAAGAAATCATTCTAACCTTCGATGGGAGCATTGAAAAATTAAGCACAATGAAGGTATTTAAGGATGGAACGGAGATAACTCCACTGCAGATACAAATTGAAGCTGAGAGAATGGCTGGAACACTTGCGGAGCCGCTAGCTAATGGTGCTTATATCATTCAATGGAATATTGCCGGGGTTGATGGACATCCAATTTCAGGAGAAATCAATTTTACTGTAGAGAGAGAAGGGCAAAATACGATCACAACAAATACAAGTCCTGACTCAACAGAAAGCAGTGAGGAAAATAGGGTTGAGGTTCAGATTACTACTAGTGGTAATGGCGATAGTAACGCCAGCGAAACCCAAGTGTCAAATGATACTATGGATGATAATAGCAGTTCCAATACAACCACAATCCTGACAATCCTTGGATTCGTGATTATTTTAGGAATTGGATTACTGCTGATTAGAAGGAAGAAATAACCATGAACATCCTCGCGCCTATTGCAGATTTGGGCAATTATATATTATTTTCGCTTTTAGTTGGTCATGTTGTACTACAATTTGTTCCGGAATCGAAAAAACCTGCCATTCAACTACCAAAGTCATTATTGCTAATCTGTATTCTAGGAATCATAGTTCTTACTTTTGTGCCAGTCTTAACTGTAATTTTGTTTTTTGACCAATCAGCCGGGTTTATAACTAAAGCAGCAACAGTTTTAACCAGTTTTCAAATTGGGCAGGCTTGGTTGTTTATCACCTTATTTGGGATCTTTTTATGGTTAACGGTTTACCTTGAGCGCTCAAAATACTTACAGGCATTTTGGCTTGTCTTGATGATAATTGCCATTGGGTATGGGAGTCATGTATCTTCTAAATCGTTTGTTGTCGGTATTTTTTCTCATACTACCCATTTCCTAATGGTAACCATATGGGTTGGTGTTCTACTTCTTGTATCATTTTTCTCCAAAAATAAAGAAAATTGGTCAGATTTCTTACAATGGTTTACACCCTTGGCCGTTGTCTGTCTGGTAAATATTTTTGCAACAGGGTTTGTCATTATGTTTACGATTGATGAGCCAACAGAGTATTTAAATGGATGGGCAACACAGTACGGAAGAATGCTGCTTTTTAAACACATAAGTATTATTCCGATCATCATGTTCGCCATTATTAACGGCCTTCTATCAAAAAGGGTTTCTAAATCAACAGAATATGACCCAAGGACATGGTTAAAGGCAGAATGTGTCATTCTGTTACTCGTATTCTATTTTACAGCCATATTGGGTACGATATCACCGCCTAATGAAATGGTATACCAAGTAAAAATGGCTGATCCGCCAACATGGATGGAATGGTTGTTAGCTAAAGACATCCTGGTACCGATAGAAATTGAATTTGCACCAACATTGTTATCGGTTTTATTAATTACTTCTGCGTTACTATTTTTATTACTAATCATTATTAGTTATAAAAAAATGAGCCCTATTTTTGCTACTGTGTTTGGAGGATGTTTTATCTTTACTTTGTACTTAGGTTTGATGTTTTCTTGTGTGCTCTATCCAATCATTTATTAAGTTTTAGTGGTTTATGTAGGGTAAAAAAAGACTGAACATGAAAAAGGAATAATAAATTTGACCTAGTCATATAAAATTTTATAGCCGTAGATGAATGTCTGCCTACATATCTTTGATATTGTGAAGGGGGTACAAAGGTTGAAGCAAAAGAATTCTTTTTTCCTATTAATCTGTTTCCTTATCTTATTTTCTATTGTATCTCTCTCAGTTTTCTTCATCGTGCAATCATCGGAATTACAACATGCTTTAGCATTTAACAAAGTAAAATCACAATCGGAATTAAGAACTAACCTCCAACAATATTCAAGTAGTCAACAAATAGTAAATGATGCACAAAAAATGACGCAAACAAATAAAGCAGAAAAAATAGGTCAAGCGAATGAGGCACAAACGAACGAGGAACAAACAAATGAAACTTCTAGTGTGAACTCTCAAACGAATGAAGCAATAATTCAGACTAAAGCTGCACAACCTCAATTAGCCCCAATTTCACTTTCTAGTTTAGATATGCAAAATGAAAAATGCCTCAAAGGGGCACCAGTTCGGAGTTTTACTATTTCTGCCATACAGGTAGAAATGGTCTATAACAAATTTGGTGACCATGACCCACAGTCAAAAATATATGCCTTAGCAGAAGATGTTGAGAAGATTCGAAAGGCTATTGCTGATCATCCTGGAAAACCAGTCAAGGAGATTCAGCCTTTAGCACTACGTGCAAATAAAGGTGATTGTGTTCAGGTGACGTTTCGTAATCAATTAAGTGAGAAAGCTTCCATTCATATTGAGGGCGTTGGGTATGACGTTAGGGGTTCAGATGGGACTTCTGCTGGATATAATCCTGATTCGACGGCAGCACCAAATACAGAAATCAAATACACCTGGAATGCAACAGATGAAGGAACATTCTTCTTTTACAATGGAGCAGACTTAACGTATTTAACTGATCCAACCGGCGGCAGGGGAACAATGGGTGATGGTCTGTTTGGGGCATTAATTGTTGAACCAAAAGGTGCGACATGGACCGACCCTGTAACGGGAGAGGTGTTAAGGAGCGGATTATATGCTGATATACATTTATCTGACAAACCAGATTTCCGAGAATTCACTTTGTTTTTCCATGATGGAATCAGCGCACAATTTGGTACCCCACAGCCCCCGGGAACACCTGAGGAGGAAGAACCAGGAGAAGAACCTCATGGACCACATGTAGAGGATCCAAATGAAAAAGAACTTTATGCAGTAAACTACCGAGCCGAACCATTAGACGAAAGGATAA
The DNA here is from genome assembly GCF_036962345.1 of Neobacillus vireti. Taxonomy (GTDB): domain Bacteria; phylum Bacillota; class Bacilli; order Bacillales; family Cytobacillaceae; genus Neobacillus; species Neobacillus vireti_A. Next base: position 10,180 of record NZ_JBALNB010000009.1, on the reverse strand, counting down.
AGAATGCACTTGGTGAAGATGGTAAAGATCCAACTATGTTTTATTCATCCTGGGTATTTGGTGACCCGGCGACTCCCATCACAAGAGCATATGTTGGTGATCCTGTTAGATACCGAGTCATTGGGGCGAACAGTGATGAAAATCATGTTTTTCATCTACATGGTCATCGATGGAAAAGTGATACAAAGAAAACAAACACCGTTGATTCGGACACGTTGAATATCGGTGATACTCAAACGGCTGAATTAGCATTTGGTGCTGGCTATGACAAAGATAACACTGGTTCTCCAGGTGATTACCTGTGGCATTGCCATTTGTTCCCGCATTATCTTGAAGGAATGTGGGGATTGATGAGGGTTTACGATAAAGCCCAGCCTGATTTACTGCCATTAACAGATAAAGAATTGCCTGAGAGTCCTTCGGAACAAAATCCTGGCTTTCCGAACTATATACCTGGGGATATCGGAAAACGTGCTCCTAAGCCTCCCGACCCTGAATTACGTCCAGCCACCGAATCGGAAAAAGCATCCCTAGGTGCGCTCGTACCAGGTGCGCCAAATTTCGACCGCTGTCCAAAGGATGCCCTGGTTCGTAAATATGACATTGTCGGGATTGAAACAAAAATTATTTATAATAATGCAGGTGATCACGATAAAGAAGGACGAATGTATGTACTAGCAGAAGATGAACAGAAAATAGTGAACGGGGAGTTAAGACCACGACCGTTGGCGATACGGGCTAATCAGGGAGATTGTGTGGAAGTATCATTAGAAAATCACCTATTTAATGCCAAGGAACCAAATGCTCTCTCTTTACACATTCATTTCGTTGCTTTTGACCCATTAGGTTCTGACGGAACATCGGTTGGCTGGAACTATAATCAGGGGGTAGAACCTGGAGAAAAAATCCGATATCGCTGGTATGCAGATGAGGAAGGTTCCATTCTTTTTCATGATCATATGTCAGCAGGGGAAAAAGGGTTCCACGGAACATTTGGTACCTTAATTGTTGAACCAAAAGGCTCTAAATGGCTGGATCCAAAGACTGGCAAGGAACTAAAATCAGGTACAGAAGCGATGATTGTTCATCCTGAAAAAGAAGATTTCCGCGAACAAGTACTGATTTATCATGATTTTTCTAGGCTTTGGGATAAGAATGGCAACCTTTTACCTTTAGAGGGTGATCCGGCAAATTTCAAGCATGCGCATGGATATGCAGCGGTCAATTATTCGAATGAACCATTTTTCCGAAGAAATAATGCCGATCCAGCATACGTCTTTAGTTCATGGGTCCACGGAGATCCGCAGACACCGATTATTCAAAGTTACTCTGGAGATCCAATTAAAATTAGATTAATCCAAGGAGCACATGAAACCCAGCATAACTTCAATATACATGGATTAAGTTGGAAGCTTGAATCTGGTGGCGAGGATTCGGACTTAACTTCGACTCAAACCATTGGTATGTCAGAACAATTTACAATGGAACTGCAACCTAACCCTGTTGGGGTAAGTCAAAGAGATTATTTGTGGTCTTCACAACCGATTGAGGATTTGTGGAGCGGATTATGGGGTTTTGTCAGGGTTTGGGGCGAAAAAACCCCAACATTGCAAAAATTGCCCGATCGTCCTCACCTTAAATCATCTGTTGTTCCTTGGAAGGTAAGTCAAATGAAGAAAAATGGAAAACAACCACCCAAAGCACGAACACCGGGCAATCCTTGTCCTCCTGGTGCTCTTGTAAGGAAGTTTGATATTACTGCGTTTATGAAGGACATTGTCTATAACAAATACGGTGATCATGATCCTTTTGGTATGATGTTCTCACTAACAAAAGATTACTTAGATATAAAAAATGGTAAGAAAGCAGCTGAACCACTTGTCATAAGGGCGAATGAAGGTGAGTGTATCCAAGTTACGCTTTCCAATCAACTGCCACTTGATCCTCCTGAAAACCCGGCAGACCCTGCATTATTAATGTCTAACCAAGTGGCTTGGAAGAATTCAAATCGAGTTTCCTTGCATCCGCAAATGGTTCAATACGATATGCAGGGTTCTGATGGTGCTACAATTGGTTACAATTACGACCAAACCATTGGACCAGGTGAAAAGATCACCTATCAATGGTATGCAGATAAAGAATATGGAGGAACAATTCTTTATGACTATGGGGACATACGCAGCCATCGACTCCATGGTGCATATGGTTCTCTTATCATCGAACCGAAAGGCTCTAAATATCGTGACCCGAAAACTGGTGAGGAAATCATGTCTGGTACTCGAGGAGATATTATCGTTCCGGATAAACCTGATTTTAGAGAACAGGTATTAATGTTTTCTGATGGACTTTATACCATTGGGGTTGATGGAAGTCCTCCGACACCAGGAGAAGCATTTGTTGGTATGGAGGATAAAGGAGAAAAAGGCATTAACTACAGTTCTGAACCATTTAGACATCGATTTGGTGCAAATCCTGATAAATCGCTTATTTTTAGCTCAATCATCCATGGGGATCCTTCAACTCCGATACCCGAAGCCTATGTAGGTGATCCAATCCGTTTAAGGGTCATGCATACAGCAGATCGATCAAGAGGGAGTGTTTTTACGCTTCACAGTCATCGCTGGCGCTATCAATGGACAGATCCTAATTCAAAGCTTGTATCTAGTCAGGGCTCACTTACTCCAGGGGAGACTTTAGATATTATCCCCGTCCAGAATGACGGCATCGTTAATCAAGTTGGCGATTATGTTTATCGGGAAATGAAGTTAAGGAGATATTTGGAAGGCGGGTTATGGGGGATGCTGCGAATTCATAATCAACCGAAAAATCAATTGCTTACGCTGCCTGATCGACGTCCCGAAGCTCCATTTAACATAAGTTCGAAGCTTTCCTTAAACAATAGACTGTTAACCTTGGAATGGCGAACGAATGGTAATAGCGATACCGTAGGGTTTAATCTGTATAGGACAACATCGACTGCAAGAGGATACCAAAAGGTAAATGGCAGTTTAATTCGTTCATTGTCTTATAATCTGCCAATAAGTCCTACTACACTTAAATATTACTACACTGTTACTACAGTAGATAAGTTTGGAAATGAATCGTTATATGCAAAACCTTTACTAGTCGACACAACGCAAGGAAGTACTGCTTTCACACAATAAAAAAACAATATTAAATGTTTTTAGGAGGGGGAATCTTCCAATACCCCTCCATTTTTGGCTATTTTTAATAGTAAAATAACACTATAAACCGAGAGGTAAATAGGTCTATCTATTTATTATGTGGAATAAAATTGAAAAAAAGGGAGGGGAAATAGGGATGAAGACATAAAGATTACTAGGATTTTATAAGGGAAATAGGGAGAAAAGGTGGGGAGTAAATGTTGCCAAGAGGTAAGAGAAGGAAGAGAAAGAAACCGTCAACTTTAAGAAGTGTTATTCTTTTAGCCATCACAGCAGTATTAGTAATTAGCAGTGGAATTTGGGGAGATAATGGGGCAAAAGCAGAATACCTTGTGTCAATGGACAAAATTCCAAAACTCCAAAAAGCGGGGCCAATCGGGGAGTATGGTTATCCTGTTTGGTATAAAGATTCAAATGGCAAGAGGTTTGAGCTTTGTTTAGATGCTACTGATCCTCTTTGTGGTTTTGCTGCCGGAGAATTTGCAGTAGGTGAGCTTTCAGTGAAGAATGGCAATTTCCATGGAGAAGCCTTTTATCAATTAGCTGGTGCAGAATTTACCTTGCCATCAGGTGGGGATGCTGTTGCAACCTTCGCTCTTGAAGCTGCATGGGCAAATGAAATAGTACAAGATGGAGATCAAATTGTTTTCGGAAGGGTACGTTTTCGAATAGACGATTTACAAATCGGTAAAGCATATACCATCTCTCATCCTTATGGTGTCGATAAAATTATTGCTACTCCTGCGGATCCGGATGAAACTGGAGTAAATGACCCAGGTGAAATAAGATTTGTAGAAGATATTGGGATCAATGGCGGTTTTGAAGGAGCAAAGAAAAGTCGAATTGGTACTTTCCTAGAGTGGGATGTACGAGATCGTGGTCTGCCGGAAGGGTATGCAGGAGACCCGGGCATTGATCATAAGATAATAAATGGCTATTTTAACGGTACTGAGGAACAAAACTACTTTAGAATTCAAGGACCAGGAATTGGTAGTGATGGTACTTGTGGACCAGACTGTGTCCAGACAGATTTATTTAGTCTAATGGGGAAATATGCTACAACTGCTGGTGTTGATGTCATGAGAGCTACATACAGCCAGGATACTGCGGGCAGTGGTACGATTGATGTATTTGCTTCTACAGAAGAAGACGCCCAGTATTCGATTGACGTTACGGGTAACGGAATGAGCGCAACCACAATGAGAGGTAAAGATGGACAATACTTTGGACATGTGCCATTTACAGGTGCTGTGCCGGCCACAGTAACCGTAACGAATAAATCTGATAATCCGCAAAGTACTAAAGAGCTAAAACCTGTTGATCACATAACAGGGACGGCCAAGTATGATACAAATTCTGATTCTCTCATTATCACGGCCGCATCTAGTGATAAATTAAGTCAGCCAACGCTTACTGCAAAAGGTTTTGGAGATATTCCATCTTCTGGAACACTTGTACTTAATAAACCGGAAAGAATTCCGCCAACTATTACAATTACCTCTGCTAAAGGAGGAAGTGAGTCGCTGCCAGTGGATGTTACAACAGTACCTGCTTCGGCAAATGCTGGTGCAAATCAGACCGTTAAACAAGGCACTGTGGTAACACTGGATGGAAGTGCTTCAACCAGTGCAGCGACCTTTAATTGGGAGCAGGTAAGCGGTCCTGCAGTTACACTAAGCGATCCAGCTACTGCGAATCCAACGTTTACGTTCCCTGTACAGTTTATTCCAGTAAGCTTTAAATTAACTGTTACCGGCTTGAATGGTCAGTCTTCGACAAATGAATCCATTGTCAACATTACACCTGCGCCAGATGTTCTTACCGTTCAATCTGCTATTTACAGCAAAAACAATACAGAGGCTAATACTACAGATGATATCTTGACAGTTACTGGTAATAGTGATGTAGGAGGAGTAACGATTTCTGTTTATAAAGGAAATTTAACAAATCCAAAAGCTGTACTGATTGGTAAAGCGCCTGCAAGCAGTAATGGAAGTTGGACAGTTAGGAAAACTGGAAGTTCAATAGTGGTTTCTCCAGGAGAAACACTTACAATTGAATCGAGTTCAGGAGGAAAATTAAATAATGTATCGGTGGTTACGCGTTTAAGGTAACTAGGTAAACTGGAAAGAAACTCATTTGTTGTTTCTTTCCAGCTTTTTTATATTAATCTAGAAAAATGGGCTTTCTTCCCATCTCTGAAACGAAACGATAGCTCTCCTTCATGCGTCTAATGAATAAAGGTATCTGGAAGGGTTGAAGCTATGTTGTTCTTCGTATTGTTTCTTATTGGATTGGTCATCCCGTTTATATTGATAAAAATAAAACCTCACTGGATCATTTGGATTCCGTCAATGATTTTATTCTTAGCCGCCATTACGATGTATGGGAAGGCAGAATTTTTCCCTGGGCAGGGAATGGCAGACTTGGCGGAAAGGCTGTACTTCATCGTTTTTGGTATTACAGCGATTGGCTCCACTTTAAGTGGAATCATCATCCATTTTATTCGAAAAGGTTAATCTCTCCAGCCAGTTCCATTGAAAAGGGGTACTGGCTATTTTCATGCATGTAATTAGGAGCAAGGTCATATGGTGTAAGGAGGGGGTATGAAATGATTAGCTTAAATGGGATGCTTCTTAAGCCAGAGGACTTGAGTAAAGAAATCACAAATATTGAGCAAAAAGCAATCATCAAACAAATGGCGAGTTACCCTGTAATCTACTACTATGAATCATTGCAGCAACTCAAATTCGAATTATTATTTAGAGCGAATACGATAAAAGCAGCGACCGCTCTAAACGATAGCGGTGCAAAGTTTACTACTTTTGCTTATTCCTTTCCAAATAAGAAGTATTGGTATCGCTTAGCAAACGGCGGTTTTTTATTGCGGGAGGGGGTGAATCCTTCCGAAGGGATTGAAGATATACTCAAACATGGAAAATTGTATGCCTTTGAATGTGCCACGGCCATTGCCATCGTTTTATACCTTGCGACCCTCTTTACCATTGGACCAAGGGCATTTAATACCTACTTCGAACGTCTTTTTTTAATGGATTGGCAATTTGATGAGGATCTCCCTGTTTACCAAAAAGATGGGGAGGATTTCATTATTGGAGATGTATTACATTTCAATAATCCAGATTTTGACCCTAAGCAGCCATGGTGGAGGGCAGAAAATGTAATTTTCTTTGGCAATGATAAATTCTTTGGTCATGGAATGGGGATACGAGACTCACGGGCGATAATAAACTTTTTAAATGGTAAGCGAAAAGAGAATGCGGATGAATCCGCGTATCTCATGCGGATGATAACAAGACCTAATTACAAAACAATCTTTTTATTACGATAAATCAGGAGCCTCCAAAGATGGAGGCTCCTGATTTACTTTAATTAACTATCATCCATGTAATCTAGAATCTATGTCAGCTACCAGCCGTTTGCAGTTAAGATAATCCTGTTCGCGTTTCTTTTCAACTTCCATTCTAACGTTATGCTTCCGTTTGTAATCTTCATAACATACCCCGTGAGCACTAAGCATCGCTTTTTCCATTTCATTGGTGTACCTTAATTTCAAATAATGGATAATGAATCCCTCCGGTTTATCGCCTTTATTGGCTTTTTTTATTACATTATTAATGATAACACTGTAATTTTTTCCAAACAAAGTCGATATAACGCCATATAAAGCTGTGAGCTTTGCTGACACAGTCGCTCAGTAAAATAACTCTGACATTCTTAGAAAATAAGCAATATCCTCCAATTACGAGCTTGTAATCATGATAACAAAACGATAAAAAGCCCATTGTCATCAAGACAACGGGCTTTCTTTTATGGGAAAAGCATATTAACTCATAGATTTATCTAACATGAAATCAGCTTTTGGTAATGTAATAATCTTCCCGCCAATTTGTACGTGTACGGTATCGTTGAAAATGGCTTTTACAATTCCCTTTAGTGAAACGCTTGAGTTTATGGAGATATCTTTTTTATCAGATTGATTTGCCATATTAATCAACACCTTCCAAAGTTAATTATAAAATATTATATATGAAATAAAGCATGAAAAGCGAGTAAAAAGGCTCAAAAACTCAAAAAATAAATAAATAATTTGTTCATGTTATCAATCTATGCCAAGGGGTGTGAACATAGTTGGTAACATGAACTATAGTTCAAGTATTACATGGAAAAGAGTGTCTGTCAATAGAAACATGAACCAAGGTTCACTTTTTGTTTTTATGGTATACTAGTAATGAGGTGAGATAAATGTCAGACCGAGAGGACCATCTGGTTGGCGAGTTCCCCATTGTTCCGAAACAAGAACGGGCTCAACAAAAAAGAAAACTGTTACTTAAAAGTGGATATGCTTTGTTTATTATGAAGGGATATGAGCAAACAACAGCAAAAGAGATCGCCGCCAATGCAGGGGTTGCCACCGGTACCTTTTACCGGTACTTTTCGGATAAACGACAGCTGTTAATGGCCTTGTTGGAGGACCAGATTGAAATGTTAATGCCCCCTGAGCCAAAATGGGGTGTTCGAGATCCAGAAAGCACTTTAGCTGGACTTTTAGAAGCATATGATAGGAGATTGAATGAGCTGGGACTACAGCGGCTGCTCCCTGAAATACTGGCAAAGGATACAGAGTTTGCGGAAGTTTTGACTGCAGCGAAGCGGAAAATATACGATAGAATTCTTTCAGGAATAAAAAAGGCCTATGATCATGGGCTTATTTGGAAGGACATCGATTTGAATACTGTAACATGGGCAATGATGATTTTAGCGGAGAATGCACCTGAAAAAATGAAACAGTGCGGAAAACAGGCCGATTACCATGAGGTTGCAAAAGTGATTTGCCGTATGATTTTTCCTCCAGATGTGATAATGAAATTGCAACACGAAGCTAAACTAGATGAAAACATCGAGTAAAGATGTTTGGAAGGAAGTAACGCGATTTATGGACAACTTTGATTTTAAGAATCTTAAAACCATAAAAATAGAGCTAACTCGCTTTATGATGGCATACAAATTTGCATTAGATGAAATGACAACAAAGATTAACATTCTTAGAGATGAATTTAATTATATTCATGACTATAATCCAATAGAACACGTAAATTCACGGTTAAAGTCACCCGAAAGTATTTTTAAAAAAGTACAGCGGAAAGGTATTGATTTTTCCTTAGAAAGTATTAAGGAAAACATTAAAGACATTGCAGGAATGAGAATAACATGTTCGTTTATTTCTGATATTTATGAATTGAGTCGAATGATTGCGAAGCAAAAGGACATTCGAGTTGTGGAATATAAAGATTATATAAAAAATCCCAAGCCAAATGGATATCAAAGTCTACATATGATTGTAGAAATTCCGATATTCATGTCTGACCGTGAAGAATTAACATTCGTTGAGGTTCAAATTCGTACCATTGCCATGGACTTTTGGGCGAGCCTAGAACATAAAATTTATTATAAATATAATAAAGAAATCCCACAAAAAATGCTGGATGAATTAAAAGCAACTGCTGTAATGGCTGCTGGTTTGGATCGAAAAATGGAAGGTCTTCATCGAGAAATTGCGAAAATGAAACAAGCCGATGAGGCAGAGGAATTACTTTTGTCTTTTGGAAATAAAAACGGCAAGCTTAATTTACTAGAGACGTTCATAGAAGGAAGACTAGGCATTAAATAAGGCCATTTCTTTTTCCAAATGGCAGGCAACTTTTCAGACAAGTTTAACAAACACGACTACTTGGAAATCCTTCGCGTTACGATACGGGGGTATGATATAATAGTGGAAAATGAGGTGATCAAATGTCTTTTGACCATGTGAATGAAGAAGAAATGTCAGATGAATCTTGCTGCGGGACGGTGGGCAGCGATCGCAAAAGTCATCATTCTGATAAAGTGAAAAGTAATCTCGTTACAAGACTCAATCGGATTGAAGGGCAAATTCGTGGAATTAAAGGTTTGATTGAGAAGGATACGTATTGTGATGACGTTATTACACAAATATCAGCAACGCAATCCGCGCTTAATAGCGTTGCAAAAATTTTGCTGGAAGGCCATTTAAAAACATGTGTGATTGAAAGAATTCAGGAAGGTGACCATGAAGTTTTAGACGAGGTTCTGGTGACCATACACAAGTTAATGAAGAAATAAGTTTGAGCTAAAATCGTACTTTATGTGCGATTTTTTTTATGCTATTAGATGATTTTTGATGAAGGAATAAGAAAATATAGCATAGAATAATATAGTTATAATATTCTGACAACTGAGGGGTGAAGGAGATAAAGGCTACAAAAATTATCCTAATGGTATTTGCTGGACTAATTCTGTTATTTAGTTTTTATGCTTATTCCGTTTTTTATGGGACACCCTGGGAGAAACAAAAACATAAAAAACACATGCAAAACTATATCACTGAGAAATATCAGACAGATTTTGTCCTTAGGAAAATTAGCTACAATTTTTTAAGCGAAACCTACCAAGGATATGCGTATCCAAAAGAGAATTCGAACCTCTTATTTATCGTTGAACAAGACAGCAATGCTCCCCGCGGTTACTCAGATAATTATCCGAAAGTAATGTGGGATAGTGAGTTAGCCAGTAACCTTAAAATACAAATTAAGGAATTATTTCCGAATCTGGATGAGAGAATGTTTAAAGCCCAACAAATTAAGTATAAGGGAGAATTCTCTGGTCCCCAAATACCATCCTATGAGGAAATGAACATATCGATGCTCTCTACCTCTATTCCTATAGATATTAAAGCAAGCTGGACAAAAATTAATCAACAAAATGAAATGAAGAAAATAAAGAAACTACGTCAATACTTGCAAGAGGCTCGTTTTCCTGTATTTATTGAAGTAAGATATAATGAAGCCGAAATGAATGAAGAGGCCAAGGTCTTTTTTATAACAGAAGAAGGAAAGATTATTGAAAAATGAGGCTGGGACATAACTAGCTTCAAATAGCGAAAAAGGTGAAATTGAGTG
>NZ_JBALNB010000008.1:0-97695 GCF_036962345.1 Neobacillus vireti | reverse complement strand
ACTTTTTAGACTAACCTCCATTCCGAGGCAATAGTCAGAATTTTTCCGTCTATTTAAACTATTTTTAATAATAATTACCAAATAGGCGGAATTATTCCGTCTATTTATCAGGCGGGTGCTTAAACCTGATTCCCCAACCTATAAGTTCGGACCATCTTAATCCTAAGAGGCAGGAATTAGCAGCTTTATATCGATCAGGCTATAAAGATCAATAAAGTTGGTACTCAAACCAGCACTGCAAATGACAGAAGTTTTGGCCCTCTCTTATATTTGTACAATACTTATTGTCCGTCATAATAATGATATCAATTGCTTTGTCAAAGTTAATGAAATTTAGTAGAAACCTTGATATATAAAGAAAAAGAAGTATGCCAATTCATACGTCAATTCTTGTGTCTTTTAATAAGAAAGCACACGAAAACGGAACCATTTGGTCGGCGATTTTAAGGGTTTATATATTTGGTAGGTATTCATCTAATTGATCAAAGGTTCCGGCATATCCTTCCCGAGCCATCTCTTTCGAATCCTCGAAGGTTTTAATCTCTTCCGCTGTCGGGGATACGGGAACCACAGCCATTGTTAGGGTTGTTTTTCCTTCATCCTCGTTGAGTGTAATGGTATTCAGGGTTTCCATTGGCCAATTTGCGTGAAAGGGTGCACGTACAATGTTACCTTCTTCATCAGAAAAAAAACTGGTGTAAACGATTTTCTCTGGCGCAATAATATCACGGTATACAAATTTAACCCACATTACGTTGCCGTCAGCAGGTTTCTGGCTGTAGTGAAAAACACCGCCCGGACGGAAATCTGAATTAGAAACTTCGAATGTCCACTCTTTTGGTCCCCACCAGTTCTTTAGGTGTTCTGTTTCCGTTAATGCCTTAAATACAAGTTCACGTGAAGCATTGAAAGTATGAGTGATTTTGATCTGAGTTGACATGATAATTCCTCCAGTAATCCTAGTTTTCTTTCTCTTCGGTTTAGTTTTCCCATTAATCAACACATCAATAGCTTTATATTCTGGTTCTAATGTTAATTTTTAAACAAGTTGTTCGATTGCCTCTCCTTGTGTATTCGTTTCATCTAACTTTACTTTTAATTTGTTTTCTTTCTTTGTCAATTAGTCTACAAATCATCTAAAGCTATAACCTCTCCGTTGACGCTATCACCCCATATTTAGAATCTAACTTTCCACATAAAACATATTGTTTTTGTTTAAAATCATAAACATAGTAGGGCTTTAGCTCAAACACTCCTTTCATTTTTTCAAACGCCTCTTCTTTATTAACTGTTACTTTTTTAGGTGCTTGAAATTGGTCAAAAGTTTCCAACATCGGTTTATTATCCATGTAATTTACAACATGAAGGCTCTTCGCTTCAATCATGATCACTAGTTTTCTTTTAAAAACACGATTGTCTTGCTTGTTTGCTCTTAATATGGCATGAATGTACCCTTTATCACGATGAAGTGTTTTTAAAATCCAGTTTCCACTATCTTTCGGATATTCCTGTCGTAAAAAGTCTTTGACTGCCAGATCACATTTCTCTTGTTCTATTTTTGTTATTGGGAATGAAACAGGGCTTGGTTCGCATGAAAATGCTTGTTCTGCTGATACGTCTTCAATCCAACGAATCTCTTTTCGTTCAAATGGTTTATTAATGGGTTCATCCCAATGAATGGTTTTGTCAATTTTCAAATATGAGTTTACGTCTACAATAAATTCAAATGGAATGGTTGACGTTTGGTCATTCTTGACATAGATTTCCTCCACTGCATAAATAGGAAATATTTTATTCTTTGCGTAAGAAGGAAATTCAACCAATTTCAATTGTTCCTTTGCCAGATGTTCTATTTTTTTAAAGGAAAGTATGTAGGTGTCCTCCTTTACCTTTTCTTTTGAAGGAAATTGTCCAGAGACAGAAAACGAAGTGAGCTTCCCTTCAGGATTAATAGAATTGTTGCTCATTAATCCCTTGAAGCATGGTAAAAATCTGGGCGCAAATTCGGCGAAACAACAAATAGGGCTTCCAAATCTAAGAAGCCCACTTTTTGGCAGATCATAGGATGCGTATAGCTATAAGTGTATTCGTAATAGTAACGCAAAGTATAACTCGTAGCACATATACCTATAAAAGATTTATAATCCTTCAAACGTTAAAACTGAAATTATTTTACCACCATAAAAATGCAGCAGCTAGAGATACTCCAACGATTGCGCCTAAAGCAATTCCCCAGCCGGCCCCCCAGCCATATCCGTAATAACCATAACCAAATCCCCCTAGGTTTCTTCCACGTCTTAGAGGTTGTAGATACACTCTGTTTGGAGTAACACGATGAATAATTCCATTGTGAACTCTCCCATCGCGTGTCCTGATTACAACTGCTCTACCTCTATATTTGTTACATAAACCATAATAATTTCCCATTGTCATAAATTTTTACCCCCATCCGATTTAAGTACAAGATATCTTATGTTATAAATTAATAGTCGTATGGACAGACATACCAGGTTTTTTGCGGAAGTGTGTTCTTCATTAAAAAATTTTTGATACAACCTGATTAATTTCCAAACATTTAAGCAGTTTTTATCCAAATATTCAGTATCGTGATTTATAAACATAATCTAATTTCCAGGGTAAGTGATCGTATTGCATTAAAACCTCCTTTTAAAGTCCTTCCTTAGCGGGAGGTTATTAATCCATAAAATAAAAAGTTGGGATTTTAATCGAGGTCCAATGACCTTGAAACGACATAGACTATTTTAGAGCGTTTGGAGGTGATCATAAATGAGTGGAGCTGGAGCAGGCTACGGAGGCGGATTTGCCTTATTAGTCGTATTATTTATACTGCTTATCATCATTGGAGCTTCTTGGTGGGGATACTAAATTTTATGGGCTTTGGATGTTGTGGATTTAGTGGGATATTGATACGGCGATGGCTTTTCAAAAGGATTCGCGTTAATTGTCGTATTATTTTTCCTCCTGATTATTATCGGTCCCGTTCGTTATTAAAAGAAGCAGAAAGGGTGGCGGAATAAACCCGTCACCCTTTTTTACTATTTTCATGATCCCATAGATTTTGAAAAAGATTGATTCAATCCCTTTTTTAAAGAGAATACTGCTCGGGCTCAGCGGAAAGTAAATCTTTTGATGTTAAATCATTGTTTTCCATATGTGTTTTAACTAAGAAATACCCAACAGAGTATCCCGCCATTTTGGGGTATAAAGGTGATCCATATAATAGGTTATGGTGTTTAAGGTCTGTTTTTAAAATAGAGCGGTTTGGAACAATTAGTTTTTTCCACATTTTAAGCAACTCTTTGTCTGTATAAAAAGAAGTCCAAGAGGACAAAAGTTCTTCCCCAAACCTTTCACGCACAGCATTTTCAGCTAATCCTTCTAAAATAATAGTATCTAATAATGTGTAGTCATCTTCATGTTTTGGATAATAATTCAACCGACAAACATGGTTGTATTCATGTGTAAGCAATGATTTTATTTCCGCTTCAGTATTCTGCTCGGAGATAAACAAAAATAATTTATCCTTAAAAGATAAACCAGACTTCCCATTGAAATCAATCTTCATTGTTTGGTTACTATTATCTGATGGAAAGATAAAAATAGGAATATCTGGACCTTTCCACATATTTTGAAGGATTTGTGCTTCATTTTGAACCATTCCCCATACCTGATTACTTTGTAACTTTATTATTCGGTCTTTTCCATTTGTAGATGGAGAATACATTCCATGTAGTAATAAATAATCATAAATCTCGGAGGCATACGCACCATCAAAAAGCTCCCTTAGTTTTTCACAAATTTCAATGGGCCTTTCATATGCTTCTAACAGCCATTTATCTGTTCTCATCACGCTCATCCCAGCACCGCTTTTCCCTTTTTACTTAAATTAACTCACAGTTTCCATATAAGTATATTCATGGTTCATTCTTCACGATCTTGTTTTCATTCATCTGTGAGGTAGAGGTCGTATCTCTAAACATGAATTTATGATAGGAGTAATTTTAATTGTACTGTTTCATCCCACTAAAATTCGTCCATTCTTATAAAATTTAGCACAAATTGAAGTTACCGTCTTGATTACAACAAACAATCCATATAAAAATCTGACGTAAGAATCAATACATGAAATACTTATTTCACAAAAAAATAATGCCTCAATGAAGGCGGATGCCCTATCCCAAACCTACTTTTTGAATAAGATATTGCATTCAATATAGGAGGTATTCATCATGTTTCAAGGGAGATCTAGACGCCCATTCCCACCACGATATCATCATGAAAGACACACACATCGTCATCAAAAGGCCCAAAAATCCATATATTTTATCCCAGCTTTATGATTCGGAAGGAAAATTAAATATAGAGATGATGACAACAACTGCTGGAAATATAAAACAACTTTATGATCAAATTAGTCCAAATTTTACTAATTTGAATTAAAAAATAAAATTTTTAATAAAAGGGAGCAAAAAGGTGGAATACACATATCTTGATTGCTTGGCGTTTTTGGGAGTTGGGGGTGCTCACCCTGGAGGACTTCAATTGACTAAAGAAATTTTGCCACGGGAAAAAATAAGTGAAAAAACCATCATTTTGGATGTTGGCTGTGGTACCGGACAAACGTCTGCCTATATAGCGGAAAAGTATAAATGTAAAATAACATGTTTAGACAACAATGAAATCATGCTTGAGAAGGCGAAAAAAAGATTTAAATCTAGAAATCTTTCTATTGAAACAAAGCATGGAAGTGTTGAACGTCTGCCGTTTGGTGAAGAATCATTTGATCTGATATTATCCGAATCGGTCGCAGCCTTCACAGATGTCTCCAAGACCCTTGCAGAGTTAAGACGAGTTTTGAAGCCAAATGGTGTTTTATTAGCGATAGAAATGGTTCTTGAGGAACCCCTTCCTAAGGAAGAATTAACCACAATCAAGGAGTTTTATGAAGTTCCCCAGATTCTTACAGTTCCGGAGTGGAATTCCCTTTTTCAAAAGGCCAATTTCCAACAAATAAATATTGAAAAAGTCAATTTGCAATTTGATGAATCTGATTTAGAGAGTGCTACTGATTTTTCCCTTTCTGAACAGTTAGATGATAAGTTATTTGCCATACTAGACCAACATCTGCAACTAACAGAAATGTATCGTAATATAATAGGTTTCCGAGTGTTTAGATGCTGTGTGTAATAGTAAAGGATCAAGTCAGATAAAACCTTAACCATGTATAAAAATCTGTTGATAAAGGGGTTGGAGCAGGATGACAATCAGAAAAGCCACCTGCCAAGAGAATCAGGAGATTCTGACTTATTCTAAGAAAGTCTTCGAGGAATCCACAATGGGTCTGCTCGATGGTATCGAAAATCATGAAACCCCAATAGGGTCACCTTTTTCAGGAGATGATGGTTATTATCTTGTATATTCAGAGAATAACGTGATTAAAGGGTGGTTAGGTGTAGCGAGTACATTTAACTATTATAACGGTGAAATGGTTGGATTTATTTCAGAGGTGTATGTTATCCCGGAATATCGCAGGAAAGGAATCGCACGACAGTTGTGTATAGAAGGGATTAAAAACTTGAAGAAACAGGGACATCATAAAGTACAATTACATGTATTTGCAGGAAATTGTGCAAAACAACTTTATCAAAAGCTGGGTTTCCACGAGGTGTCAAGATTAATGGAAAAAAACATTTACCTTGACACTTAATAATTTAGATGTAACAAAAGACTTGCAGAAACCTTGCAAGTCTTTTTGTTTTACCAGCTGTAACCGACACAAAACTTAGATAAGAACTCTAAGAAGATTGACGTCTCAATTCTAACTGCCTATAAATATTACTAGATCAATCTGGTTCATTCCCCTTTTCCGTTAAATAGGTTTCAAATGAGTCCATCACATTCCTCATCCATTTTTCATAAATTTTAGCTTTATGATGGATGATTTTATCAAAGGAGCTTTGGTCTGGAAGGAGGGAGAATAAATACGGATCCGGGCCTCCTTGGGTATCATCCGTGTTGATCTCAATAATCCATAGGTTTCCTCGATGGTCCAATCCAAAATCAAGTCCTACTTCAGAAAAAAAATGGTATTGATCAAGCATATGACAAATTTCCAAGGAGACATTCTTTAATGTTTCGGTTGAAAAGGGCTGGTTTTGATCAGGGAATATCATAGAAATAACTTCATCAGTCGGTCTAACTGAACCATTGCTAATTTCAACATTGGAAACGATGGATCCTGTCCCGCCAATTCTTACTAAATCACCTGCATAGACCCAAGAACCATCCATCTCCTTATATAAATGGGACCTTATATCAAATACATGATCGTTAAACCTGACTGTTGGGATTCCTCTTTGTATGATAGTACTTTTTTCTTGATAAAATTGGTCAATTTGATGATAGATCTTATTAAAGTCATGAGTAAAGACTGCTTCTCTCCCCTGTATAGTCCAAACAAAGGAGTTGTCGTTTTGTTGAATGGTACTGATATCTTTCCCACCCCAGGAGGCAATTGGCTTTATATAAAGAAGGGGATATTCGATAAGCATCGATGACAAAGATTCTTTTGAAAATAATCTTGTATCTGGGATTTGTATGTTTTTTATGGAATGCCGGAATAGTAATTTATACATCTCCCATTTGTTAAAAAACTCCCTATTTGGATCCAAAAAAGGCGACATTCTATTAATCCTCCCATGATTCCATTAATGGATTTTCTTCAACCTTAATCATTTTATTTTGGCCATCTACATAGGCCACCTTCGTTCTTAAATTCTTGATTTCTTCTTCAGTGAATATTCCAGTACTTAAAATGATGACAAGGTCTCCCTTAGTAAAAAGGTGCGCAGGTGGACCGTTTAAACAAATAACACCCGAATGTGCCTCTCCAGGAATGGCATAGGTTTTCCAGCGGGCTGCATTGCGAAGATTGGTAATTTGGACTATTTCATAGGGCAAGAGGTTTACTGCTTTCATTAGTTCTTTATCTACTGTAATGCTTCCTGGATAATTTAAATCTGCCTCTGTTACAGTAGCTCTATGGATTTTCCCTTTACACATATAACGTTGCATTTTACTCCTCCAATAGTTGAACTTTTAACAACTGTATATGAGGTTTCAGCACACAATGTGCCTAAAAGGAACTAAAGTCTTAAAAAAATATCGGTTTGTTATGATTATTTATCCCAGAGTTAGGATGATTGATATTGATTCAACATTGCAAACACCTTAATAAGAATTCCCAAATACAAAAAAGCCCTACAAGGGCTCTTTTGCATTTGAAGAAAGGTTAATTGGTTTTTACTTAGAAACAGATAACTGCTCCAACGATGATTAACAAGATAAACAATACAACAATTAATGCAAAACCGCCGCCATAACCGACACCGCCATAGCCATAGCCACCACAACCATATCCACCATATCCAAACATTAGATAGCCCTCCTTTATATACTTATTCCTTATAAAATATGCTTAGAAACTAAGGTGGTAAGGGCTATTTCACTAGTTTTTATAAGGACAAACCTACGGAATATGAATAACGCAGTAAATAGGGAGCCGAGTGCAGCAAAAAAATGCCTAATTTGTCTTATTCAAGTAACGGTCCATTTTATTAAAGAATCGGTCCTTTTAATATCAACTGTTTTATCTATTTAACCTAAATATAACTGTTCTTTTTCATCTAGAATAGCTCCGCTATGATATGCAAGGAATGCTTTACCTTATACTAATTAAATAAAAAAGACGAGCAGCGATGCTGCTCGTACCTTTTTAACGTCGGTGTTGGACAAGGTCAATAGCTCCTAAAACCACATGTGCTAAACCGAAACCAAAAACGGTATTGGCAATCATTTTATTGGTTCCACGTCTTTGTTTTAGTATATACCCAGTTGCTGTTACAGCTGAACCTAATGCAGTTGGAATTAATCCTTCGCGTATATTCATCGAATGAATCCCTCCACACACCGTTATTTGGTGAATAAACACCTTATTTATTTTGCACGCAGGAACATCATTTATGCTCTCGGTTCTAATTCCCTTTACCCACATTTCCTATCATTCGGAAATGCGTTTTTGTAATTCTTCTCTTTCTGCTTCATATCCTGGTTTGCCTAGGAGCGCAAACATATTCTTCTTGTATGCCTCTACTCCTGGCTGGTCAAAAGGATTCACTCCCATTAATAATCCGCTGATTCCACATGCTTTCTCAAAGAAATAAACCATTTCACCGAAGGTATATTCATTTAATTGATCCATCTCGACAGATAGGTTAGGAACTCCTCCGTCCACATGGGCAAGCACGGTACCCTGCGCAGCATTCTTATTAACAAAGTCCATTGTTTTTCCAGCAAGATAGTTTAATCCATCCAGATCAGCAGCTTCTTCCTTAAGGGTAATATCTAGTTCAGGTGCCTTTATGGATATAACTGTTTCAATAAGGTCCCGTCTTCCTTCTTGGACATATTGTCCCATCGAATGAAGATCGGTCGAGAAATCGACAGAAGCAGGATAAAGTCCTTTTTGGTCTTTTCCTTCACTCTCACCAAATAATTGCTTCCACCATTCAGATACATAATGAAGAGATGGCTCAAAATTGACTAGCAATTCTATTGATTTTCCTTTTCGGTAAAGAGCATTTCTTACTGCAGCATACTGATAACTTTGATTTTCTTCCAAGTTCGGATTATTATACTTATCCGCAGCAGCTGCGGCACCTGCCATCATTTTATCAATATCTAATCCTGCAGTTGCGATAGGTAATAAACCAACTGCGGTTAACACGGAATATCTGCCGCCGACATCATCAGGAATGACAAAGGTTTCATAACCCTCTTCATCAGCTAATGTTTTTAATGCACCTTTAGCACGGTCAGTTGTTGCATAAATACGTTTCTTCGCTTCTTCTTTCCCATACTTTTCCTCTAAATATTCTCGGAAAATTCGGAACGCAATCGCAGGCTCTGTTGTTGTACCTGATTTTGAAATGACATTGACTGAAATATCTTTGTCCTTAATTACATCAAATAAATGGGTTAGATAGGTAGCACTGATATTTTGTCCTGCAAAATAAATTTCTGTTTTGCCATCCATTTGGTTATGAAACGTATGAGATAGTGCCTCTATCGCAGCTCTCGCACCAAGATAAGAGCCTCCTATACCGATTACGATTAATGCGTCTGAATTACTACGGATTCTTTCAGAAGCAGCTTTGATTCTTGCAAATTCTTCTTTGTCATAGTTATGCGGTAGATCTACCCATCCAAGATAATCAGAACCCGGACCTTTTTTCTCGTGAAGCATCTCATGCGCAGTTTTCACAAATTCACTTAAATAATCTACTTCATGCTGCTGCATGAATGATAATGCATTAGAATAATCAAATGTAATAGTCATTGTTGTTTCTCCTCGTTCTATCTTTTAATTTGTCCATTTTGCAGAACCAATGTTGTTTTTTTGAAAATCGGCTAAAACCTATCAGATACTAATCTGATTCCCACTAGCTACTTTTTTCGTGTCCAATGGTAACCAGATGGCTTGTCTGATTCCCTCTAGCCTTTTTTTCGTGTTCAATGGTAACTAGATGGCTCGTCTAATTCCCTCTAGATTCTTTTTTCGTGTTCAACGGTAACCAGATGGCTTGTCTGATTCCCAAAAGCATGACTTTTCAGCTTCAACGGTAATCAGAGGACTCGTTGTTTCCTTTAATAATGTGTAAGGGCGTTAGTTAAAGTAACGCCCTTACATTTTCCGGAAAATATTAAACAGTTTTCCAGTCAGCAGCAAATTTTTCAAGTCCTTGATCGGTTAAAGGATGTTTTGATAATTGCTCAATGACTTTAAATGGAATCGTTGCAATATGTGCTCCAGCCAACGCTACGCGGGTTACGTGGTCTGGGTGGCGAACAGATGCTGCAATAATTTGTGAATCTAGATTTTGAACACGGAACATCTCGGCAATTTTTGCGACCAGTTCTACACCATCTTCATTAATATCATCTAAACGTCCTAAGAATGGTGAAACATACGTAGCTCCTGCACGTGCCGCCAATAATGCCTGGTTGACACTAAAAATCAGGGTAACATTGGTTTTAACACCTTTTTTAGTTAAATAACGGCAAGTCTCTAGTCCATCAAGTGTCATTGGAACTTTGATAGTAATATTCTTATCGCCACCATTGATTTTAATGAGCTCGTCTGCTTCCGCAATCATTTGCTCAGCCGTTAAAGCGTTGGGTGTTACCTCGGCAGAAACGGACTCAACTTCTGGAACTGCATTTAAGATTTCTGCAATACGATCTTCGAATTTTACGCCTTCTTTAGCCACTAAAGATGGGTTCGTTGTTACACCAGATAACACGCCAATTTTATAGGCCTTTTTGATTTCTTCTAAGTTTGCAGTATCGATAAAGAATTTCATGATGTAATCCTCCAATTATGATTCATTTAGTTTTTTTCGACAGTGTGTCCGCCAAATTCATTTCTAAGTGCAGCTACAACTTTACCTGTAAAGGTATCATCTTCTAGGGAGCGATAGCGCATTAATAAGGACATAGCAATGACTGGTGTTGCTGTTTTAAGGTCTAAAGCAGCTTCTACAGTCCATTTTCCCTCACCTGAGGAATGCATAATCCCCTTAATTTCATCCAAATTTGGATATTTTGAGAATGCATTTTCTGTTAATTCCATCAGCCATGAACGAATAACCGATCCATTATTCCAAACACGTGCGACCTTTTCGTAATCAAAATCAAATTCGCTTTTCTCAAGAACTTCAAAACCTTCACCAATAGCAGCCATCATCGCATATTCGATTCCGTTATGAACCATCTTTAAGAAATGCCCACTGCCTGCTTTACCAGCGTATAAGAAGCCATTTTCAACAGCTGTATCTTTGAAAAGAGGTTGTACAACTTCCCATGCTTCTGGATCCCCGCCGATCATATAACAAGCACCATTCCGGGCACCTTCCATACCGCCTGAAGTACCCGCATCCATAAATCTTACGCCTATTTCCTTTAATTCATTGTAGCGTTGAATTGATTCCTTATAGTGCGAATTACCTGCTTCAACGACAATATCGCCTTTTTCCAAATAAGGTAAGATTTCACCAATAACGGAATCAACCACTGCATGTGGGACCATGATCCAGATAATTCTTGGTTGTTCCAAGGATTGGACGAGCTCTTTATAACTTGCAACCCCAGTTGCTCCATACTGTTTCATATTTTCTACTGCACTTGGATTCACATCAAATGCTACCACTTCGTGATGGTGGTCCAATAAATTTTGTCCTAAGTTTAATCCCATTTTTCCTAAACCAATAAGTCCTACCTTCATTATGTTCTCCTCCAATTGTGAAATTAATTTGTTTTATATTTTTTCTACTTAGAAATATTTAAGACACTTTTCGCCATACGTACTACATTATCAGTTGTAAAACCAAATTCCTTCATGACCGCAGCTCCATCGCCTGATGCACCAAATGTTTCAATGGATAAGATCTTTCCTTCAAATCCAACAAAACGCTCCCATCCAAGTGAGATCCCCATTTCAATAGCAACTCGTTTAGGTTGAGAAGAAGGAAGTACTTCTTGTTTATATTCTGCTGACTGCTGACTAAACAATTCCCAACTTGGCATGGAAACGATACGGACCGAAATATTTTCTTTTTCAAGTTCGGTCTTAGCATTCACTGCCAATGATACTTCGGAACCGGTAGCGATTAAAATGACATCTGGATTTGAATTTGTCTCTCCAAGTACATAAGCTCCTTTAGAGAGGTTCTCTAGATTTGCTTTTGTTTCGTTAAACACCGGTAAGTTTTGGCGGCTTAGGATTAACGCAACCGGGCCTTCTGTTTGCTGAAGTGCATATGCCCAAGCGCTTGCTGTTTCATTTGCATCAGTTGGTCTTATCACCGTTAATCCAGGAATGGATCGAAGTGCTGCTAAATGTTCAACCGGTTCATGTGTTGGACCATCCTCACCTACTGCAATGGAATCATGTGTAAACACATAAATCACTGGAAGTTTAGAGAGAGCAGCAAGGCGGATTGATGGTCGCAAATAATCATTAAAAACAAAGAATGTACTTACAAAAGGTTTGACACCACCGTGATAGGCCATCCCATTAGCTGCTGCTCCCATTGCATGTTCACGAACACCAAAGTAAACATTGCGTGCACCGTATGATTCAACTGCATAGATTTGTTCGCCTTTAATTTCTGTCATGTTAGAATGGGAAAGATCTGCGCTTCCTCCAAAGATTGCTGGCACAGATTTCACATAATGGTTGATTGCGTCTCCACTGGCAACCCTAGTTGAAACTGCTTTCCCTGTATCAAAGGTCAATATATCTTTTGTTTCGATCAGCACTTTTCCATCTATAGCGTTTGTTAATTCATCGGCTAATTCTGGATATGCTTGCTTATAAGATTGGAATAAGTTATTCCAGTTTTGTTCCGTATCGATTCCCTTACGCTTTATTTGCGCAAAATTCTCTTTTACTTCTTCTGGTACAAAGAAATCCTCTTCATAAAGCCAGTTATAAGCTTGTTTTGTTGCTTTTCCTTCTTCAACTCCAAGTGGTGCACCATGTGCTTTATTGGTTCCTGCAACCTTCGGACTGCCATATCCAATAATGGTTCTGATTTCAATCAAACTTGGCTGATCTGTTTTTTGTTTGGCTGCTTCGATGGCATTAGAAATGGCCTCAACGTCATTTCCATCCTCCACTCTCAAATAGTGCCAGTTCGCTGATTCTGCTCTTTTCTCAATATTTTCAGAGAAGGAAGCATTTAATTCTCCATCGAGTGAGATATCATTTGAATCATATAAAACAACTAGCTTCCCAAGTTTCATATGACCTGCCATTGACATGGCTTCATAGGAAATACCTTCCATTAAGTCACCGTCACCGACTAACGCGTAGGTGTAGTGATCAATTACCGGGTGTCCTTCTTTATTGAACTTTGCTGCTAAATGAGCTTCTGCCATCGCCATTCCAACTGCATTTGCAATTCCTTGACCTAATGGACCTGTAGTTGCCTCTACACCCGCTGTGTGACCGAATTCAGGATGCCCTGGTGTTCTGCTATTTAACTTTCGGAAATTTTTCAAATCATCAATCGTGACATTGTAGCCAGCTAAATGCAGCATGCTATAAAGCAAACTCGATCCATGTCCCGCAGATAAGACAAATCTGTCGCGGTTAAACCATTTTGGGTTTTCAGGATTGTGATTCAGATGTTTCGCCCATAATGCATATGTCATGGGTGCTGCACCCATCGGGAGACCGGGATGACCTGAATTTGCCGCATTAATGGCATCTATAGATAATGTTCGAATAGTAGATATTGATAGGTTTTCAATGTTTTGTGACATTGTTTTTATTTCCTCCTAGATGTTCTTAGTTGTGTAGTACCTTATCCTTACTTATTTGAGTTTTTTCATCCAGCCACCATTTAAAGCCATTTTCGAAAAGTAATAAATCAGCGGCAGCAGGACCGAAAGAACCTGACTGATATTCATTGAGCGGTACTAAATTTTCCTCAAAGGCATCTAGAATGGGCTGTACCCATTCCCATGACAATTCAACTTCCTTCCAATGAGCAAAGAAGGTCGAATCTCCGTTAATTGCATCATATATAAGCCTTTCATACGCTTCAGGGACCCCTAAGCTTATTTGATCATTCGATAACTGAATCCTAACAGGTTCAACCTTTCCATTATTCAATGGATTTTTGCTGTTTAATTGGAAAGAAATATTTTCATCTGGATTGATCTCAATAATTAATAAGTTAGGGTTCATTTGATTATTTTTATACGAAAGGTTTTCCTGATTTTTATATTCAATTACAATTCTTGTAGATTTTTCCTTCATTCTTTTTCCTGTACGAATGTAAAAGGGAACCCCAGCCCATGATGGATGATCAATCCACAATCGAGCAGCCACAAAGGTATCCGTAGTGGAAGTAGAGGCTACACCTGGCTCCTCTTTATAGCTTGGAACCTTCTGCCCATTTACCTCTCCAGAGATGTATTGTCCGCGAACTACATCGTAATGAACAGCTTCTTTACTTATGGAACGAAGCGATTCCATGACCTTCCGTTTCTCTTTTCTAATTTCTGTTGCGTTTACTTCTCTAGGTGTATCCATAGCAGTCATCATCAGCATTTGCAACATATGGTTTTGAACCATATCTCGTATTGCTCCAGCCTGATCGTAGTATCCAGCTCTTTTTTCAACTCCAACCGTTTCACTCGCGGTAATTTGTACATTTGCAATATGTTCACTATTCCACAAGGACTGTAGAATCGGGTTTGCAAAAGACAAAGCTTCTAGGTTCTGTACCATCGGTTTGCCTAAGTAATGGTCTATACGATAAATTTCCTCTTCATGAAAGGCATGACTTAGTTTTTCATTTAGTTCCCGTGCAGATCGAAGATCATGACCAAATGGCTTTTCAATGATTAATCGTTTCCACCCAGATGTCTCACTAAGTCCATTGTTATTAATGTTTAAGGCAATTGTATCAAAAAATTCAGGTGCCACTGAAAGGTAAAACATACGATTTTGTGTTAAATCAAGTTCGTCTTCACGCTGCTTTACTAAGTGTAGTAATGATTTGTAATCTTCTTCACGGTTCACATCCAATTTACTATAGCGGAAGTAATCTAAAAATCCCCCCATCGCAGCTGCCTCATGTTCAAGGCGTCGTGAAAAGTCCAAAATTGAGTCTTTCACTTTTTCTTGAAAATCTGAATGAGAAAGTTCCCCTCTTCCGAGTCCAATAATTGATATCGACTGTGGTAATTTTTGATCAACATATAAATTGTAAAGAGCTGGAAAAATCTTTCGCTTTGCTAAATCCCCTGTTGCTCCAAATAAGACAAAGGTCATTGATTCCATTATTGTTCCCCCATGTTCGTATTCTGACTTCTCCCACGTTCTAACTTCGGACCATTGTTGTAAGCTTTTTATCTTTCATGGAAATCACACAATCTGCCATTCCTACAAATAGTCCGTTATCCACCACACCTGGTATAAGGTTTAGATTTTTCTCTAACTCTCTTGGGTGTTTAATTTTATGAAAAGAGCTGTCTATAATATAATTTCCGTTATCTGTTAGATACGTTTTCCCATCCTTTTGCCGTAGCTTTGGACTGCCTCCAAGCTCCCTGATATGTTTTACTGTCATTTCGTATCCAAATGGAACAACTTCTATCGGCAGTGGAAAAGTCCCTAGTGTTTCTACATTTTTATCAGAGTCAGCAACAACAATAAAATTTTTTGCTGCTGCAGCGATGATTTTTTCTCTTAAAAGAGCACCGCCGCCGCCTTTAATGAGGTTTAACTTAGGATCTACCTCATCTGCACCATCAATGGCGACATCAATGTGTTCAATTTCAGCAAACGAAGCTAGCGGAATGCCAAGTTCTATCGCAAGTTGTCTCGTTTGTTCAGAAGTAGGAACTCCTTTAATGGAAAGTCCCTGCTGGACTAACTGACCGAGCTTGGTGATGGTATAAAATACTGTCGAACCAGTACCAAGTCCAACCACCATACCGTCTTTTACATATTCAACAGCTTTTTCTCCCACTTCTTTTTTTTCATTCAAGGCTTTATCTCCCTTCAACTAAAGTTGGGATTTCTCCATTATTAATTTGTCCATTGTTTCGCAACTTGTTCCCATGCCATTTGCAAGATTTGATTTTCAGGAGTGTCCTTTCTTGCAATGACATTCGTTTGGTAATTCTTCCCTTTAAAATTAAGTTTTACAGTTACTTCGATCATCTTGTTCACTCCCTCAATTATTATTATTTTGACTTATAACGGTTATAAATAATAACCTAAGTAACTTTATGTAACCATAATATATCCTAGTGTCGAATAACGTCAAGTAAAATATCTCGAATTTGAGACATTTCTTAAATAACATCCTTCTAATTCCTTATTTAATACTAAAAAGCAAAATAAAAGGACTGGTGCAACCAGGCGAAATTGTTCAACCTCGTTTATTAACTTCAATAAGTTTTCCAAATGACGATAGGCTGCATATGCATAAATAGACCCTGATTTCACAAAATAATTCTTTGTGAAATCAGGGTCTTTCTACAAGAGTTTACTTAATCTAGCATATGTTCTTTATACCCTCCAACAGGTAAGTTGTCGCAAAACTCAATGCGGCTGGCACCGTGTTCGATTGCTTTGAGCACCATAAGAAATTTTCCACACAGACTTCTATCAACAAAAATTTTATTTATATTCTTGCACACTCGAGAGATTTTATTAGTAAAAACGTCTCATTAACTGTTCCCACCACAACCCCAGAATCATTCCTTACAATAGACGGCTTTAACTCCCTCAACCTTCTAATTGTTTCTTTATTACTATAATCAATTTGCTCTAGAATGGAGGCAACGATGTTTGGCCAGACATCCTCTGAACCATTTAATACTTTTAAGGCAAAACCAAGTTTCTCATTTTTTAGTCCGAAGCAATACACACCTTGAGCTCCGCCTTTTGCTACGATATTTGTATCCTGTAGCAGGATTGAACAAATAAAACGTTCTGACGCAACCATAAGTGGGTGTTCGTTCATAATGCCTGTCATTTTACTAACTGCATGTTGTAGTGAAGAGTCATTAATTAAATCAGGACAGGCCAACTTTAAGTATGTAATCGCCATATTCTGTAACGGAATTGCAAATACTGGTACACCGCACCCATCTAGCCCTACTGTAATCTTGGAAACCGGTACTTCGGATAAGGTTGATAGGATATTCAACAATTGCTGCTGAAGCGGATGACTCTCTTCCCAGTACCCTTCCACAGGGTACCCTAATTCTCTACAAACAGTAATGAATCCCATATGCTTTCCAGAGCAATTGTGGTAAAGTCTTCTTTTCTCTACATTTTTCCTTAATAGTTCCTCTCTAGGTCCTACATTTAAGGGATAGGAAGGGGGGCAGAACAATTCTTCTTCCTTGACTGGTAATTTCTTTAACATTGATTCTAGAGCAGCGATATGATAAGTTTCTCCTCTATGAGAAGCTGTGAACAAAGCGGCTTCTTCATTAGTAAGATTATATTTTTCTATTATGTTTGATAAAAAAACAGGTATCGCTTGTATTGGTTTTGCTGCGGACCGAAAATATGTGTAGTGATTTACATCTCCTACATGGTACACCGTTTGCAATTGTTCATTTACCCCACATATGACTCCCGTGTGTATATTTTCAACTAATCCGGCTCTCGTTTCTTCGACTAGGACTTCAAGATTCATGTATTTCATCTCCTTCTGAAGGCCGCAGGAGTTCCCTGACTAACCTTATAAATTAGTCATAAATAATCTATAATGAGGGGCAACGTATTCTGTCGGTTTTAGTCAATCTACTCTCAATTATTCCACTCTTAAGGAATTTCCAAATTCATTTCAATATAACGTTGTCTTGCTTCGCTGACTCCTTCATCACTAAAAAAACGACTCGGGTAAATACCGGAGTCGTCTACAGGTTGTTTATACTATGTTTTTTTCAGATCATATCTCTTTATCTTTTATGGATGGTTTTAAGCGTTCCAGTCAGCCGCGAATTTTTCAATTCCTTGGTCTGTTAAAGGATGTTTTGATAATTGCTCAATCACCTTGAATGGAATCGTTGCAATATGTGCTCCAGCCATCGCTACACGTGTTACGTGATCAGGGTGACGAACAGATGCTGCAATGATTTGTGAATCTAAGTTTTGAACTTGGAACATCTTAGCAATTTTTGCTACCAGTTCTACACCATCTTCGTTAATATCATCCAAACGGCCTAAGAATGGTGAAACATAAGTTGCACCTGCACGTGCAGCCAATAGTGCTTGGTTTACACTAAAAATAAGGGTAACATTGGTTTTAACACCTTTTTTGGTTAGGTAGCGGCAAGCTTCTAGTCCATCAAGAGTCATTGGAAGTTTGATTGTAATATTCTTATCTCCGCCGTTAATTTTAATGAGCTCATCTGCTTCCGCAATCATTTGCTCAGCTGTTACAGCATGAGGAGTTACCTCAGCAGAAACGGATTCCACTTCTGGAACGGCATTTAAGATTTCTTCAATTCGATC
The DNA here is from genome assembly GCF_036962345.1 of Neobacillus vireti. Classification (GTDB taxonomy): domain Bacteria; phylum Bacillota; class Bacilli; order Bacillales; family Cytobacillaceae; genus Neobacillus; species Neobacillus vireti_A. The sequence goes on along the minus strand of NZ_JBALNB010000008.1, from coordinate 79,562 downwards.
TTCGAATTTTACGCCTTCTTTAGCTACTAATGAAGGGTTCGTTGTTACACCAGATAATACACCAATTTTATAGGCTTTTTTGATTTCCTCAAGGTTTGCAGTATCAATGAAAAATTTCATGTTGTAGTTCCTCCAATTCTTTTATGTATGTTTCTTCATTCTTCTTAATCTATTACTTTATTACTTTACCTTAATATAATATATCTTTCATGTCAAAAATCGTCAATAAAAGTAACTTAGAAATACCATTGAACACACCCAGGAAAAAGATTAATCTATTTCTATCGACATTATTTATACCGAGGTGCAGAATTCTTGAAATATACTCTTTGTTTTTTGAAAAAAGATGATGAAGTTTTAATGTTATTGCGTGCAAAAGAACCGAATAAAGGAAAATGGAATGGTGTCGGCGGTAAGATTGAGCACGAAGAAACACCTGTTGAAAATTGCAAACGAGAAGTATTGGAGGAAACGGGGTTACAATTAAAGAACCAAATTTTTAAAGGCATGATCGCATTGAACGGGATTGAATGCATTTATGTATTTGCCAGTAATGACTTCGAAGGCAATATTCTTCCATCTGATGAAGGAATCCTTGAATGGAAGAAACTCGATTGGATTTTATCCTCAAAGGGTGTGGTGGAGAATATCCCATTTTTTATTGAGGATGTTATAGATTTTACGATTGAACCAAAAGTGTACGACTGCAGCTATTCAGATAGTGGAGAACTAACCGAAATCCAAGTTAAATTATTTCAACCCCTTTAGGGTTTAATAATAAAAAAGTTACCGGTACCTATTAAAAAGCAAGGCCCGATTGGCCCTGCTTCTTATTTGACTATTACCTTTCCAACCATACCTTCGTTGACATGATACCTACATATCAGTTCATATGTACCAAGATTTTTCGATATCACAGTAATCGTTTTTTCTTTTCCAGGCTGGACTTCGGTATCAATTCTAAGCTCTTTTACTGTAAAGGTATGTTCTTTTGTATCTGTGTTTTTCAATACCAACGTTGTCGTTCTGCCATTGGGTATAGTGATGACATTTGGTTTAAAGGAATTATCGTTCATCACGACCTCAATCGCTTTAACCGTCTCCATAGGTTGTGTTGCAACACGTGTTTCAGCAAACACGCCGAGTGAGCCCGTAGTTGTCACAACCACTATCATTGCAAGCAAAACAACCAATCCTGTTAACCACTTTTTCACAAACATTTTCAATCCCTCCATTTCTATCACTATTTTTACCAATTCATTAAATATTATCAAAATAAATTGGGTTCCAGTGTCTTTCATTACTGATTCATTTATCTGGAACTGTATGACCGCAGGATAAAGGATCCGTGCCATACAAGTCTTTAAAAAAGGAGAACAGGATTAAAAATTTTTTTTGAAGCATTCTATATTTTGTACAGATTAAACGTTATTAAGTCGAGGTGGATGGATAATGGCTAATGAAAACACAGACTCGCCCAATACAATACAATATAGTATATGGGATACACGAACTGACGAACAACACATACCTGTTATCAAGGATAAATTTGTTGAATCCATTGACAAACCTGTCCCTGAATCAAAAGGAACAGAAAATCGGGACTAACTTGGAGAAAGCAACCTGAGGTAAGGTTGCTTTCATTGTTTCTTCAAAACTGGAATCCTATTTCTAATTCAAACTTTCGTAATTTTCACCTTTATAGGTGTTTACTGTTGATTGTATTGTTAACTAAGTTTTGAGTTGCATCCCGAGACGGCTCTGCCGCATTTTCAATTGCTGGCTGCACGTAGTTTAAAGCTGACTGATTTATGTTTTTAAATCTTTTCATTTTATTTTCAGGTTCGTTCTGATTTCGATTGCTCTCTTTCATTGTCAATTCCTCCAGTGTTTTCTTTCATCTCTGTATTCTTCGATTTATTTAGAAAAATATACAAAACCACTACTTTTTCCTTCTTACCCAAACCTACCATTATTTTTCCTTATATAAACGAAAATCTCAAGAATAAGAAGAACAGCAGGACACAAACTATGCTAAAAAGGAGAGTGTATTTCATGGATGAAAAGGGCTTAAAACAGAACACTAGTAATAGTTTACCTACTGATAAACAGGAAACGCCCGAAATAATAGCAAGCATTGATGAGTTGAAAAAAGAGCATGAACCAGAGTATGTCTTTTTATATTGGGATGAATGGTGATGTGTATCTACTAAGAGAACTTAGCTCATTAATTAAGGAGCCGCCACAGGCAACCCCTTTGATTACTCTTTTATAAGGTAGTTGTAGTTCAAGGATATGTTTTCACGGGCGATGGATATTAAAACATCGCCTCAATTAACTAACTATCTATTAGGAAATAAGGTATTTTCCTTGAAGATTGGACTTAGTTCACTCCATACATCAAATTTATTACCATCTAAATCATAAAAAACAAAGTTTCTTCCAGCGTGCCCTCTGTCTTCAATCTCTCCAACTCTAATTTCACTTTGCTTAAAGTCTTTGTGTATTGCTTCTAATGCATTTAATCCATTCACTTCGAATGTTAACGAAAAACGCTCATTACCGTAAATATCAAAGAAATTGGCGCTTTGATTTTCATTTGACTTCACAAGAAAAATGCTTTGATTGGCAAAGTTTAAAATAGCTTTGTCTTGATCCTTGTAGCTTAACTCTGCTCCTATTTTATTAACATACCAATCAGAAGAAAGGTCTACATTCGTTACTTGTATATATGTTGTTCCGATCCTTAATAATTTCTCACCCATTTTTTGTCTCCTTTCAAAATCTTTACGCTTGAATTGGTAAATAAATCTGTACTTCTTCATCTCCTTCCCCTTTAGGGTGATATGTCTCGATAATATAAGAATCGAGATCTCTTTGATAACCTTTTTCTTCTGCCCAATTCAATAAATTCAAATGAAGTTCTCCCAAGTTAGACATATTCCCTCTTGTAGTAATATAACTTTTATTTGTTTCTATATAATCCATTCCTGTTGGTACTTCATTTAATTTCTCACTCACAATTAGCCCTACATAATAATGACCTATCCTATGCTGCTCATACTTTTTAGGCTCATATAATGCAATTTCGGTCTCTGTAGTATGTAGGATTTCGTTTGAGCGACTTAATAGTTGCTTTGCCAGCAAGGATACTTCATGACCAAAGTTAACAAACTCCCCACTGCCTTTTAATCCAACAATCTTAAATACTTTTTTAACCATCATAAACGGCATTTTAACCACTCCAGTCACATAAAAGTTCCATAATATTCTAATTTTATGATTCAACAAAAAATCCCTACTTCCTGCATAGAAGTAAGGATAAAATTAATGGCAACTAATTAAAATCAACATTAACGTTACAATCTTTTAACTGTTCGAGTATTACCCTAAAGGTGCTGCGTTTATTTTTTGCTAAAAGCCGTTTCAAAGTATGTTACCGCTCTTTTCGTTTCTTTTTCGCCCAAACTATCACTTCATAGAACAAAGCATTAACCTGTACTTGTTAGGAAAATCTAACTAGCAGGAGGTAATGCCATGCCAATAAAAGTTTTATTACTTATGTTCCTTTTCTTATCTCAATTCTTATCTGTGACGAAGGCAGAGGTACCATTGAAAGCTGCGTTTGTTCGCGACCATCAGTTATGGATGAAAGAGGGAGAACAAGAAATTCAGCTTACGAAAGATAAATATGTCTATTCACCGAAGTGGTCCCATGATGGTAGATTTATTGCTTACCTCGACGGCGATGAGCATGGTAAGAAGTATAACTTGTGGATATATGATACGAAGAGGAAGGAAAACTATGAACCATATACTAGCATTGAAACTTCATCTTTTACTTGGTCCCCTGTTGCAAATGAGCTGGCCTATTTATCTGGATGGGTATTGAATGTTACAAAGATGAAGGATGATAGGCCTTATGGATTTGAAAATGTCTCGTTAGGAGTTAGTGGCTTTGAGTGGTATCCAAATGGGAAAGAGCTTATTGTTTCTTCTAGCTCAAACCGTCTTCCCACAGGCTGGTCGCCTATTAATGTGTACCGAATTCCTAAGGATATGAAGCTTAATGAGAAAAAGGCTAAGCTATTATACTCGATCCCAATTGATGAAAATGAATTATTTGCTGTTGATGTAGGTGATTTTAAATGGAGTCATAATGGAAAGTGGGTCAGCTTTCTCGGCACCCCTACACCGTCTTGGGCGATGGACAGTAATCCGTTATGTGTTCTATCTTCAGATGGAAAAGTGTTCAAAGATGTTGGCAGGATGTTAGGTTTTAGCGACTGGTTTAAGTGGGCTCCACAAGCCAGCCAATTAGCTTATATTTCAGGAGAAGGTCGTTTTTTTGTTGAGAATAAGAGTATGAAAATTGCTGATATAGAAGCAGCTGCCAAGCAGGTAGAATATACTCCCAAAGGATTTGTAGACCTAGATTTGGAGTGGCTTTCACCTTCCAAAGTAGTCGTCGCACGTTCACAGGAAAACAAAACGTGGAAAGAAGGTCCAGTACCCAAAATGTTTACCTCTCTATATGAAATAGATCTACGTTCAGGCACTCAGAATCAAATCACATCCCCCAAAGAAAATGAGTTAGATATAGATCCCCAGGCTGTTGGCTTTTATTTGACATGGTTACGAAACCAAGATAATACATCCAGAAGTAGTGTCTGGATAAAGCATTATAAGCAGAAATTTGCGGGCATTTGGATTAAAAATGTAGATTCCTCACCTGCTATAATTAAAAACTAACGAAACAATACTTAATCGAGTAAGCAGCAAAGGAAAAATAAGCGAGATTTTCCGGTTAAATGGAGCATGGAGCTCGTTCGGGGCGATATAAGGGGAGATTTTCCGATTATGGAAAGCAAAATTTCCCATTTTTGAATGTTTCTAGTCAATAGGCGGAATCTCTTCGTCTATTTAAGCCCTTTTTAATAAAATTTACCAATTAAGCGGAACTTTTCCCTCTATTTATCAGAACGGGTGCTTAACCTGATTTTCAAACCGATAATTCTTGTCTCTTTTAATAAGTAAGCACCCGAAAGCGGAACCCCCTTGGGGCTCTTGTAGGCTTATTTTAGGTTTGTGCGAAATAGGATTGCTTTAGATTTAGCTACAATTTCTTGTCTATCATTATAAATTGAACACTCCGTGTGAATTAAAGTTTTGCCCTGTTTTTCAATTTTGGCATTTGCCAGCAAGTATGTACCAGTAGCGGGTTTCAAAAAAGAAACATTTAGATCAACGGTTACAGCTTGTTGAATACCGTCTTCATTTGCTGGCAGCAAATTGGAGACGGCTACATCAGCCAAGGAAGAAATGATACCACCATGTATGACCCCTGCACTATTAATGAATAGGTCCTGAACGGGCAATTTAATCTGCAAATGATCTTCATCAAGCCTTGTGTATTTCAAACCTAAAAATTCGTCAAATGCCTGTTTAATAAACATCCTATATACACCTCTCTCAATATTTGATTAAATGCCAGAAAAAGGGCTGATTGAAACAGTCCAGCAGCGCTAAACTCTTTCGTTCATTAATGAAAGAACAACAATGGGTTTTAAACGCCCTCTGCTCATTGGAGAATTACCCCTGAAAAGCTCCCTTTTACTACTTCCTTTCCATCCTGATTTTTACATACAAAGGATGTTGTAATGGCTATTCTATTTTTATTTTCTTGAATCTCGTATTCTTCAACTTTAACTTCACATTTGATTGTATCTCCTGTAAAAACAGGTCTTATAAACTCAAAATTCATCGTACGAGCCAGTATATTGTAATCTCCACCTATTTTTGTAGGCAGAGTTGCTGTTAATAACCCTTGAACGACAAGTCTTCCCTGTTCATCTGGGGTTATATGGTGAATCCCTTCATCACCTGAAATCTCTGTAAATAATTCAACATCCCTTACTGTAAACTTCCGTTCAAACGTAATGACATCCCCTACTTTTAACACCAAATTTTCTCTCCTTTGCTTTATATGATTTTATTTAAATATATATTTACTATTTTAACAGTAATTACCTCCAATTCTCTATAAACCCATCCGAAGCTCGTTTTAGCTGATTGAGCCTTATTCATTAACCTGTTCATTAGTTGAACAACTCTAACATACTGCTTACTTATCTTCGTAATATTAACTCAGTCATAGTGGAACAATAGCTAAAGTAATATATTTGAAAAGGAGTTAAAAATGCTAAAACAAAACATCTTATTTAACTTAGATGATACATTATCATACTGTAATAGATATTTTAGCCTGGTAATAGACGAGTTCGCTGAACAAATGATGGCGTGGTTTGACTCGAGTACCGAGGAAGAGATAAAACAGAAACAGCTTCAACTTGATGTTGCAGCGATTAGTGAGTACGGTCTAAAGTCGGAGCGTTTTCCCGAGTCATTTGTTGGTACTTATAAATACTTTTGCGACTTAACTGGAAGGGAAAAGAAAGAAGATGAAATACAATATTTAAGAAGGTTGGGTTTTAAGGTATTCGAGATCCCTATTGAACCTATTCCCTATATGAATGAAACTTTACAACGTTTAAAAAAAGAGGGACATGAATTATATTTGCATACAGGAGGAGATGAGGCTAATCAACGCAGAAAAATTTCCCAGTTAGAATTGACTATATTTTTTGAACACCGCATTTTTATTTCGGAACATAAAGATACAACAGCTTTATCCGATATTTTAAAAACCATTAAGGCTGACCCTAATGTAACATGGATGGTTGGAAATTCATTAAGGACGGATATTGTTCCAGCACTGGAAATGGATATCCACGCCATATACATCCCGGCAGAAAGCGAATGGAAATATAACATGGTTGAAGTAAACGTTGAGCATCGTAGTAATTTTATAACAGTAGATTCACTTCAAGAAGTTCCTGATGTAATTTATAGATGTATCCAAGATCAAATGATGTAAGTGGATGGAATAACCCTTATATTTAAGAAAAGAAGCACTCAAATTTTCTTGATTTTGAATATTTCACCTGATTACATTCCTTGAAAAGCAAGTATAAGATGAGGGGCAGGACACAAACTATGCAAAAAGGAGAGTGTATATCATGGATGAAAAGGGTTTAAAACAGGACGCAAGTAATACTTTACCTACAAATAAACAGAAAACTCCAGATACAATAGCAAGCATTGATGAGTTGAAAAAAGAGCATGAACCAGAGTATGTATTTTTATATTGGGATGATTGGAGATAAATATCTTAAGAAGAGAAAATGAAATGAAATGAATATTGGAGAAAATAATACCAAAAAAAGCAATTCTCCTTATTGGGAATTGCTTTCAATCCAGTGGGAAATTTAAGTAATGCCCGAGTTAATTGAACAAGGAAAATGACATACAATTCCAATGCTTTGAATCCCTTTTTCTTGGACCTATCCAGCCCTTTTTTTGTAATTCTTTAGCAATAAACATATTAAAAAAACCGTGTCCAACTAAAACCACCGATTTGTATTCATTCGCGTAATCAATTAGCTGTTGTGCTGCCTTATTTGCCCTGAATTTTGCTTGATCCAAAGACTCGCAATTGGTTGAATATCCACTAAACCATAGTATTCTTAAGACAATCGCCCAGGTACTTGGCTTGAATTTTAAATTAAATATTTGTGATGTATAAGAAGGTAACTCAGTTTCTCGGAATGAAGGGTCAGAAATGATATTCGTTACTGGATCTAATAGTCTTGCTGACTCAACAGCCCTTTTTAAATCACTGGTAATAATAATATTTGCAGTTGCAACTTTTTCAAGGGTTGCAGAGGGATAGGTTGACTCTTCAATCACTCCATTGTAATCATACTTATCAACCCACTTCTTAAATTCCCAACCACTTATTTTATCATTTTCAGTTAGTTGTGATTTTCCATGTCTAATCAATGATATTTCCATAATACTTCTCCTTGAATTTGCATGTTACTTACTACCATTAACTGTTATTCTATAAAGAATTAAGAAATCCGTCTTTCACCAATCCGCCCCGTTTGTGTACAAGAAAAAAAAGCCGCCGCAGTGACCGTATTTAAGAAACCCTTTATTTAAAAAAATATCACTCATTTGGGTGTCAGTAACAGAAAAGCATTACCGTTGTTACAGTAAGGTTGCATTAGTTCAATAACACTTATAAATACATAATCATAAAGTCGACATCAAAATAAATATTATTTTTCAGTCTTAAACCTTTTTTCTCTGTACCAAAAACTTCAAATCCAAATGAGGAATAAAGTTTTTTTGCTGATTCATTTGTTGAAACAACCGCTAAATATACTTGTTCCAACCCTTCTATATTTTTTGCTTTCTCTATTGCTTCTCCCATTAAAGCCTTCCCAATTCCGAAACCTCTTATGGAATCAGAAACATACATTGCTCCAATATGTGCCCTATGTCTTAGTTTATATAACTTTTCTTCATATAAAGTAATGATTCCAACCAGTTCTCCCTCCTCAAAAGCTCCGTAAGTAAAAGAGTCGTTTGATTGAAACTCGTTTTGATATTTTTCAATAGAAAAAACTCTTTCTTCTTCATAACTGGAAGCAAATGCTTCTGGAATATTTTTTAAAGATTCGAGCCTTATATTACGATACTTTTCTGCATCTTCTAATGAATCTAAAATTCTAATTTCCACCATTTTTCCCCTTTAATCATTTAATCTATATGTTTCATTTTACAATAAAGTTATTACTTGTTTTCAAGTTAAAGGAAGTTAGTCTGATTCAGTTCTTCAAGTCTGATACCGTTTACATTATTATTTGGATTTCCATTCATATTGAATATCAGGTAAATTTTCTTCATTTTCGTGTCCTCTACTAATGATTTTAAATCCATTCTTTCCATAAAATCGTTGTGCGTTTTCATTTACTTCAAATGTATATAATGTTAATCTCCCACTTGATTGTTCTTTTACCTTGTTAAGTAACGTTTGACCTATACCGATTCCTTGATAATCAATATGAATATAAAGTTGGCTTATCTCCCTTTCATTATAGGCAATCATGCCAACTACTTTGTCATCAATTAACGCTAAATCTATTTGAAACTGTTCAGGTAATATATGATTTAAAAAATGTATATGATTTTCAATACTATGAATTTCTTTCTGACCAATAGCTCGTTCTTTACTATCTCTCCACATTTCCACTGTCTGTTTAGCATAAGAAGGAATATACTGAGTTATTATGAATTTGTGTTGGTCCACTACAATAACTCCTTTAGATTTATTTATTGGTTTATACGTTGTTTCTATCTTAAAATACGATAAATATTACACGATAAGAGTATTTTATTTTGTAATATTTCTTTTCAGCCATCTTCTTTCATAATCCTGTCCCTTTAATAGAACTAGCAAAAAAGCCGCCGCAGCGACCGTATTTAAGCACCTGTTTAACTATGTATGAATAATTACGGCAAATTATTTTTCCCATAACTCCACTCGTCTGCCTTCAGGATCTTCAATCCAAACAAACTTACCAAATTCACTACTCTCTTTTTCCTTTACAAGAGGTACACCAATTTGTTCAAGATGATTAATCATCTCATCCAGATTATAAACTTGGAAATTTAACATCACTTGTTGCTCTGTTGGGAAGTAGTTGTCCTCTTCAGTAAAGAAAGAAAAAATCGTTTCACTTTCTGATTGGGGCTTGATAATAGTTCCATTCCAATTGTCTATTTCCATCTTAAACACTTCACTGTACCATTTTTTTGTAGCCTCTAGATTTTTAGTTCTCCAAAATATTCCACCAAAGCCTTTTATCATCATAATTATCTCCCTCACTTCATCTAATTTCATAATTTTACCATTAAACTATAATTTCTAGAAATAAGATCAAATTCCTTCTTCCACGAAGCTGCCTCATGCCCTTTCGTCTGAACTATTTTTTCTGCCTTTTTTGAAAAAATAAAAAACCCCTAAAAGGCATAATATCCCTAGGAGGCTGTTCTTCTTTAATTTTTGAAATACTTTTTACCCCTTTTTTCAAGTTTTGTATCTGATTCATATGTACATTGTTCTATCTGTTTATTGTTTTATGGGTCTTTCGAAGATTAATTCATAGTATGTCCCTACTGCAACTCCAGAAGTTGCAAAGTCTGGTGAGAAAATTTGTACAAATCTCCAGCCCTCATTTGCATGTTTTTTAATTACTTCTTGATAGTCTTCTTCAGGTTTACCAGACAATTTTTTAAACTCTATTTTAATAAACTTATATTCATACATATATTTTCTTCCCCCCTATTCAATGCACTCGCGGTCTTAGATTAGATCATAACCAATCTTTCACATAAGCAATTAATCCTAATAAAGCACCTATTCCCGCACCTATAAAAGCTAGCATTACATAACTTGACTTATTTATTGAGTCTTTTGAATTCTCAACATTATGAGTATCCCTATAGCTAAAGCTAGGGGTTTCGAAAGAATAGTCTTTAAAAGCACCATTGTCTATACGTGGGCTACCACAAGTCCCGCTACTACATCAGGCCGAAGCCTTCAGCTTTGCATGTCTATTTTTTATGATAAAGATTTTCTGTGGAGATTGAAGGATTTGTCCTCTTTCAAGTCCTTCGAAAGCATTCTTTACATGTTTACGCACGATATTATAGGCACCATTTACATCTGCATGGATTAACACTTTTGATCCTTTAATTTTGTAAAAGGCTCTTGTGCTTCGATACCCACTAAAAGTAGTTTGGTGTTCTTCTCCGAAAGTTGGGATTGGGTCATTATTCAAGAAACTTGACTTGGAGGTATAGCTTTCTTCCCTATCAATGACTTGAATACCTTTACGCTCAGCTTTGTATCGAATCATTTCAATGAAAGTTGTATAGGGAATTTGGATGAACGTTTGCTTATCTGCCTTTTGCATAGTCACCTCCACTTTCCAGCCAACATTCCTTCCAATAATGATGGTATCGATGTTTCTTTCTAGCGCAATTTCCAACACTTTAGCACTAGCCTTATGCAAAAAATCCATGACTCGGTTATTTCTTTTTCGATCCAGCGAAATCATTCGAGTAGTGGTAAATATCCCTTCTTTTGGTCCTTTACCATTTCGAATGATACTCATGTACTTTGCCTTTAATTTGTTATAGTATTGATTCGTTGATTTTAACCATGTGCCCTTGATAAGAAGAGGCTTTTGCCCCGTATTATCGACGATAGTTGTCAGGTTATCAACACCTAAATCAATACCCATTACTCGTTTCGGCTCAAATACCAATTCATTAGTTTGTTTTTCAGACCGTTGGGTTTCCTTTTCTTGTTTACTTTTAAAAACAACTTCTACTACATAGCGTCCATAGGACGGTACTATTCGAACCTGTTGCAGTTTCCCTTCGAAATAAGCCACCTTTCCCAAGTTTAATAGAAGATGAGTTCCTGGTAATTTAAGAACATTTCCATCTTTAATTTTGGCAATTTGATTGGTTAAATAACACGTCGTGCGACCATTTTTCTTTTTGTATTTTGGAATCTTAGGTTTTCCAGTAAAGTAGGCAGGATTGATTTTATATTTCTTTGAGGCTTCGAAGAAACTTTTCCAATCGTCATAAACTTTTTTTATCGTTTGTTGATTGGACTGGGAGGGCATAGAAGTGTAATCTATTTGTTTCATCACTTTAAATAAGGCTTCAACAAAGCCATATCCAATAAATGGTTTTTCATGATGAGGCATTTGAAATGGTTTGAACTTTACATCAGTTATTTTGCCGCTTTTGTTTACTTTCTTAGGTTTCGCCTTTTCTTTTTCATAGCTTTTCTGGCGAATCTCATTCATTTTAGGTAAATGCAATTCGATATCCGTTAGAGCCTGAAGTTGATTTTTATTTCTCGTTCCTTTTTTAAAAGCGGTGTAGACCTGTCTAATATAGTAATTGGTAATGTTGTACAAATTCTTCGCTTTAAAACATAGAGAATCAAAGTAATCGAACAATTCATGATCCGGATGTATTTGTATTTTATAGGAACTATACATTAGGTTCACCCGCCCTAAAGGAACAAATGTTCTATTTTTATTTCCATTATACCATGTTGTTTTATAGAATGTATAGTGCAAGCACATACTCTTATCATAAAAAAATTATAAATTACAGCTAATATCCCCATATCTAAAGCTAGGGGTTTTACGCTGCTTTTTGATAACTTATTGGGACCCCTCCTCTTTATAACTTTACTCAATTTAATCATCCTCAAAAAATTTATAGCTTACAATTCTACTAAATATTTAGTAGAATTTCCTTCTTGTGTAGCTGTATCGTTGCACCCTTTTTTATGTTCCCACTAACAAGGCAGTCACGACATCATTGATCCTGTAAGAATGGGTATAGCTGCTAATGTTTGGTATGCCCTTACTGCTATTGGGAAAAATAAATTGGCATGCAATTTCAAATGGAGGAATTTAACATGGGCAAAACAATTTTCATTACTGGTGCAGGCACCGGGCTTGGCCGAGGTGCAGCAATAGGTCTTGCCAAAAATGGGCATAGTGTGATTGCAACTACAGAACTGACTTCTCAAAAGACAGACCTACTGCGGGAAGCAAATGACTTAGGACTGAATATAGAAGTGATTAAAGTGGACATTACGAATCCTTTGGACCTGGAACAGATGGAGAAGTATGATTTTGACGTATTTGTTGCAAATGCTGCCATCAATGAACGAGGGCCACTCGGGGAAATGCCGATGGACCGTTTTCGGGCACTTTTTGAGGTAAATATTTTCGCAACCTTGGAAACAGTACAGATAGCTGCACGGAAGATGGTTGAAAAGGGAAGCGGGAAAATCGTTTTTATGAGTTCGATTTCTGGAATATTAGCAGCTCCTTACAACGGTGCATATGCCGCTACAAAGCATGCGATTGAAGCAATTGCGCATACCCTAAAGTTAGAACTTCAAGGATTCGGAGTAAAAGTTGCTACTATTAACCCTGGTGCCTTCAAGACGGGCTTTAATGATCGGGCGGCAGAAGAGTTATGGAAATGGTACGATGCAGGGAAATGCTTCACAAAAAAAGAGGATATCAAAAAGGCGGAAGATGGGTTAAAGAACCAGTATGACCCGGAAGTTCTAATTGCAAAAATGGTAGAAATCATCCCAGCTGACCAACATAAATTCCGAACCGCCTATCCTCAACAAACAGAGAAACAGATGAAACAAGAAGAACAAAAGTGGTGGGAGATGGATATATAGGACGCTTCATCCAATTCTTTTAACCTGTGGTATGGGGCTGTTGATAAAAAGGGAAAAGAGAGAAGGCTCTTTTCTCCTTTTTGATTTGGTGTTTGTTGAGGCTGACTAATTTTATGGGATTGGCGGCAATCCCTTTTTATTGCACTAAAAGGTTTGTTGAAGAAGGTTATTTTCTGTTTTAAGCGAATTAGAATTTCAAACAAATCTTGTACGAAAACAGGTATTGTATATAACTGGAACATAGGAGGTATTAGATATGAAGATCAATAGAATAGATCATGTGAGTATAAACGTAAATGATCTTTCAGCGGCTAAAATGTTTTTTCTTGATTTAGGACTTGAAGTGCAGGCGGAATGGGAATTGGCTGGAGAACTGTTGGACAAAATAGTTGGGCTTAATGATGTTAAAACGGCATGTGTAGGATTGGGGATGCCAGATGGTCAGGCATGGATAGAGTTAGTCAAATTTTATACGCCTTCAGATGAAAAAAATATTCAGCAGCCTTTTGCAAATACGCTGGGTATCCGACATATATGCTTTGCTGTTGAAGATATTGAAGCTATTGTTGCCAAATTGAAAAAGAATGGCACGGAAATCTTTAGTGAGATACAGCAATATGAAGAAAGTTATAAGTTGTGCTACGTTCGTGGTCCAGAGGGAATTATTTTAGAGTTGGCGGAGAAAATCAAATAAATTTAAGCTTTTTTGACTCTGAAAAAAACTGTGATTTGTGTTGAATTATTCTAGGGTTGGTACCAATTTATCATCCCAGACGGCTTGCCAAAAAACTTATCAAATTTCTTGCCATTAGCTTTAATGATAATGCTGGCGCTGCTTCAGATCAGTTAAAGAATTAATAGATTGATTAGTGTTAACTAAAAATCAACTTGCTCCGACCATTCAATCGTTTAAGCACCAAAACGTTACCCAGTTCAAAGTTTACTCGACTTCGGACATGACCTTGCTTTTTTGACCCTGCCTTGTCCGAAGGTGACACGCCTTCGGACACGACCTTGCTTTTTATGTCTTCCCTTGTCTGAAGGTGACTCGACTTCGGACATAATCTAGGAATTGGCTTCAACTATTTTTATTTTCAAGGAAAAAGTTGGACATATTATCCGTAGGAGGTGATATGGTGGCTGATAACAAGAAAAATTCCGAGACAATAGAAAAATACAGTAAATTAGATAGAAACGAAAACGATCGACACAATGATAATGCTATGGCAGCAGCGGATCCTGAAACCAATACCCCAAGAATAAATACAGATAATCTTTAACCGTAAGTTCATTATCAAACATTGAATAATGAAAAGGCGATTCTTCATTATGGAAGCATCGCACTATTCTTCTACTTACTTAGTTATTTTATGTATATAGAAATTCTATGTATATAAAATAATATTATTATAACTGTAAATAAACAATTTAATCTTGTTAGGGTGTAAATTTGAAATTTATCAAGACCTAAATCGTAAAAAGTCATAAAAAATAGAGGTTGATACATATAGACATGACTATGTATCAACCTTTACTTCTTGTTCCGCAATCGTTTTCCTTTGCAGAACCATAATACCTTTTTCTTTATCTATTAATTACAGTACATCGCATTGCGCCTCTGCGAATTAACTCCTCTGCTCTTGTTAATGAAATTCTAACAAGTACAGCTTCGTCTTCATTGTTTTCCACGTCGAAAACCAAAAATGCTTGACCATTTTCAATTAAAACACATATGAATTCTGCATTGTTACGTGGAATACGGTTAGCAATTGTACAACGTTCGACTCCCGCTCTTATTAACGTTCTAAACTCCCGCTCAGAAATTCGGATAAAAACAAATTCCTCTAAGTCTATATTCTCCACTTCAATTTCTACCAGTAGAAAGAACCGATTTCCAATTCTCACCACACAATTTGCTCCAATAGAAACAACGTCATTATTCATTATTTTCCACCTCCCTATGATTTCATTAAATTCAAAAGGCAGAAAAATGTTTGGACAAACATACAATTATTTTGAAATCTTATTTTATGAAACACTTAAAATAACCCAAGGTATTATACATTCAATCGAACAGATTCCCTAACCTAATTTCAACTAACCTCCCCATAGCAAAACACAAGAAGAAATCGAAACGTTCGGCAAAGAAGAATTCGGTCAATCCCTATTCATTAGTTATACAGAATAATTAAAGGACGGTCCTTTTTGATAATTAGTTCCGTTATTGTATAGAAACATTGTAAATAGAATATGAATTAGCATATCAATTAACAAAGTAATTGGTATGCTTTTTTTCTGTTGACATAACAGTGTTTTCGCCTAAATTATATGTAAATTAGCATAGTAATTAACATACCTAATAACAGAGTGACAACAGTTAATGTCATCTTGCTATTGAAAAAAATCAAGGATTGTTACCATTTTATGTTAAAATATAGTTAAATATTTTCGAAAATTGTTTACTTCAACTATATTAAGATAAAAAACAATTAATTTATAGAAAAAATAAGTATGGTGTTGAATTTTTTCAAAAATCATATGGGGGGAAAAAATGAATAAAATTTTAATCGGTGGATTTGTTATGTTTGGTGGTTTATTAGTTTGTTTAACAATAATATTATCTGGTGCTATATACGCAACGAGTATTACAGCTTGGTCTGGAAAGTCAAAATTATGGTTTGCAATTTTTGGAGAAAAACAATACGGCGATGAAGTTGTACAGTCTTTGTTTCTTGGTTTCCCATTTATTGTTGGAGCTTTGTTTGCGACAATTGGTTTGATAATCTTAGGTTATGAATATTATAAAACATTTAAGAAATAGGCTTTATAATTGTACGAATGGGTTCTTCGATTCAATAAGCACTAATCATACAAAGGTTGGGTTTCCTCAATTTTACCCAACCTTTTTTGTATGCTAAACATATTGTTATTTATGTTGCTATTACATATGTTATTTAATCTGTGATTTCTGATTTTCTCCAAATTATCGGAACTACTTACCTTTTTGAGGGACCTTCCTTTGTTAACCCAAATATTAGATTTGTTTATTAAACTAATCTCCCCATGGCCCAAAAAAAGATTGTTCTAGCTCTTTAATTTTATTCCTCACAGTGTTAAAAGCACTCGATCGTTTATACAATTTTTAGGGAAATCTCTTACAAATATATGCTATTCTTATCATTTAGGTATCCAATTAAATCATCTGTTCCAAAAGGCTTTTGCTTCTTCCTCAAGTACCTTTAATCTTTTATAGTAATCAGGAAACTCGTTAAGATGGGCCAGTGCAATTTTTCCAGTCATAATAGGATCATCGCCTGTAACATTCGTTTGGCTGGAAATTTTTCCATGCTCAAGCTCTGTATTTACTCCCATCCAAAATTCATTTAAATCGAACTTGCTTTTATTAAAATCAATACCTAATAGTAAAGCAATTGCTGCTGCTTCCTCTTTGGAAAATGATTTAACCCTAGCTGCAGATCGATTATTTCTATACCTGTTCGTACTTCCGGTGGTTGAATATAGATATTGAGTACCATAGTTATAATCGTTAATGAAGTGGTTCAAATAGGGATTATGATAGTAGTACAAAACACATCTCTCCTAAAAAGGTAATTATCAACACTATACGTTAGACAGCTATTTATGAGCATGTCTTCTAAAAGTTAACCAATAGTGAATATAACCAAAAATACCACTTGGCTAATTAACTGACCTCCCCGTTTTGAACAAAAAAAAAGATCGCTGCAGCGATCTCCCCATTAACTCTAATATATCACCCTAATATACTCACGGTAGAAACGTTGAACCTATTTCATTTGCACTCTTAGTGTTCAAAGAAGCATTTTCATTTAATTGTTGATTAGTCGATTTGTGATGTTCTTGATCTATAAATTTTGCTCTGTTAGGAAATAGTTTATCGAAGACTACACCAAACAGAACAAGTGACAATAATAATCCCCAAAACAGGTAAGCGAAGAATGACATAAAATAACCTCCTTCAATAATTTTTCCAATATTCAAGCAAGTCTAATATTATTATACTATAAAATACATATTTTTACAATGTAGTTAATAAGTTACCCATCTTGGTTCGATTCTGCCCGCAACCTTGAAGCTGAATTCTATCTCTCAGCTGCATATGGAGGTTGTACCATCAAGAAAACCATATTTCGAAGCTGTAATGAGTAGGTTATCAGTGTTCAAATCTGAAAAGGTAAACCTATTCGATCTGGTTGAAGAGCAAAGCCTCGATGGGATTCCTCTAAAAAAGAAGAACAGCACTTATGCGTTTACGTTGACTAATAAATCCATAGTCAAGCTAAAAAATACCCATAGTTAAGCTAAAAAAAACCATAATCCTGTCCCGGAAAGTATAGGATAATATCTGTAGATTTACAAAAAGGAGGCAGTATAGTGAAAAAGTTACGGAAATCTTTATTGTCGTTTTGCATTGTAATCGCTTTCTCCACAATCCCTTTCAGTGCATCGGCTGAGGAATCGTTAGTGAAGGTCTCTTCAGTGGATGAAATTTCAGCAGCGATGAGCAAAGCGCAACCAGGTGATACGATTGTGATGAGAAACGGAGTATGGAAGGATGCTGCCATTGTGATGGAAGGCGCAGGCAAGCCGAATAAACCCATCACTCTGCGAGCGGAAACACCGGGTCAGGTAGTGCTCAGCGGTGCCTCCACACTCAATATCGGAGGATCGTATCTAGTGGTGGACGGCTTGGTATTCAAAGATGGGGGAGATATTGATGATTCCGGTGTCATTGAGTTCAGGGTGGGAGATCAAGAAGCGACGCATTCCCGTCTTACTAACGTCCAAATGATTGATTATAACCCTTCAAGCAATGAGAAGAACACGAAGTGGGTTGGATTATACGGCAGCTATAACAGGGTGGATCATTCCTATTTCAAAGGCAAGAAAAACATCGGTGCGATGATGGTAGTTTGGAGAGAGCAGGCGGGCGAGCAGCACCATGTCATTGATCACAATCATTTTGCCGGCCGGCCCATCTTGCTCGACGATAGTGGACAAGTGATTAGTAATGAAGCGGAAACGCTGAGAATCGGAACGAGTACCTATTCGCTCACGGATTCACATACAACGGTAGAGAACAACCTATTCGAGAACAATGATGGAGAAATCGAAATGGTTTCGGTTAAATCAGGGAAGAATGTGATTCGCGGCAATACATTTTTGAACAATACAGCCACCGTCACACTTCGTCATGGCAATGGAACGCACATTGAAAACAACTTCTTTTTCGCCAATGGCAAGGCGAACGCCGGCGCGATCCGCGTTATAGGCGAAGACCATGTGATAGCCAACAATTATATCAGTGGCATTGTGGGCAGCAATACGACACGTGGGGCCATTGTTCTAACCAATGGCATACCTAACTCTGCTCTCAACAAATATTTTCAAGTCAAAAATGTGCTCATTACTCACAACACACTGGTGAACAATGAAAACAACATTGTCGTAGGCGATAAAAAAAGCAGTACGAATACTTTAGCGCCTGTAGAAACGATTATAGCAAATAACGTTGTACAGGCAAGCGGGAACGCTAAGCTTCCTCTTATTAAGGTAATCGACGATTCAGCAGCTCTTAGGTATGAAGGAAATTTCATGGATGGCGCTGAACTTGGGATTGGGCCGGTCGCAGGGATTAACCAGCAAAATCCTCAGCTGGCTTTGACAGAAGACGGATTATTCCGTGCGGGCGAAAAAAGTCCGATTATCAATGCATTGAAAAACGGGCCTTACTCCGTAAAAGATGATATGGATGGCCAGCCCCGACCTCAAGGAAACAGGGATGCCGGAGCGGATGAGGTATCCAAAACGCCTATAAGAAATAAGCCTTTACAGCCTAGCGATGTCGGACCCGAATGGCTGAACGCATCTAAATAAGAACTAAC
Organism: Neobacillus vireti; assembly: GCF_036962345.1. Taxonomy (GTDB): domain Bacteria; phylum Bacillota; class Bacilli; order Bacillales; family Cytobacillaceae; genus Neobacillus; species Neobacillus vireti_A. The sequence goes on along the minus strand of NZ_JBALNB010000008.1, from coordinate 60,431 downwards.
CGAGCTCCCATCAGTATGTCCCATATCGAGACACGAATCATTGAATCAATATAATATGAAGGCAGGCGTGCAAAAAACGCCTGCCTTCTTCTATTCTTTTGAATAAGCGTTTCCCTGTTCCTCATCTCGAGCCTCCCATCGTTTCATCCGTTCTGTTTACTTATCTGCTTCGTAGCTCAATAAGAAAAGGCCGCGAAATGGCGCTCCAATCTTTAACTCTTGTATTTTTCTAAGCACCCAATATGGTTAACCAATACAATCAAAGAACAGATAAACCTTGCGATCCAAAATAAGGAAATTTTGTCCATTTAGCAACTTGTATTCTTACTAGACTACCATCATCATTGATATTAAAGACTGATACTGTACCCTGATTTCCGTTTAGAGTGTAAAGATTTCGGCCATCCTTACTCACTCCAACATTCAATGGCAAGCCAGTTGCTGTCCCTGCTGGTGTACTAGTAGTATGCCCGACAACTGTTAGTACACCGTTACGATGTACCGCTTAAGGTGTTGATAGCGTAAGCAAATTGCTCATTCCTCGTTGTGGTAACCCAGCAAGTGGCTTTTTGGCCGGTCGGTACAGAGCCACTAATTACATTAAGTATCCCGTTGTCACTTAACGAATATGATGATAGCGCATTAGAACCTGCCTCCGAAACCAAAAGCAGTCCTGAGGAAAGGATAATAGAGCCAAACGGTGTCATCCCATTGGATTCGTTAATAATTGGTCCGGTAAGAGTACCATTTTTATTAACAAGGAATACACTGAGATGGTTTGTAGTAAGCTCGGGTACAACAATTTTACTGCCATCCCGAGTGAAGAGAATTTGCACGGGCTGAGCATTAATGGTACTTAGAGAATGAATAGATTCCGGGATATAAGAAAGGTGCCCACTATCCTCTATGCGAAAACCCGAAATATTGGATGTAAATTGATTAGCGGGATCACCCACATTGGAAACATAGAGAAGATTACCGAACACACCTATGCTATTGGGCTGAGTGCCTCCAGAAGGCTTCACATCCACGAGAATAAGTTTTCTGCTGTCGGATACGATAAAACTACTTATACTATTGCTGCCTGTATTAACTGCAAATAGGAAACGGCCATCAGGGGACAAAGTTAGTGAACCTTCTGACATAAGGGGATCAATTCCATCGTTTGGTGTTGCAGTTGAGACCTCCTTTGCACCGGTACCTTTTCCATATGTTGGGTATGATCCGACAAAAGTAAGCATTCCATTCAAATCCCTGTAAAAGGCAATGACTGAATTCATTGCTTCCATATTAGTCATAATATAAACCATACTCGAATGAACATAGTTGTTGGTCATCAGCATTTTATGATTCTCCACCCCCTTCATAATTTTATATGGTTCCTTTTACAATTTAATTCCCCAAATGGATGTAAATTGGTTTACAAAGTGAGGTTTAATGCAACTACTGCCCTGCCTGCTAAAGAGACTGCTTAAACACAGGGTCTATTATGACCCAAAGAGGGCTTAATACAAGTCCTTAAATCACGTACCTAAGAATACATATAAACAACGAATTTAAGGTGCATTCCTTCAACATTTTCTAAGTTGATACTATATATTAGGGGGCGTTAGTTCAAAAATAAATCCTTTTATAACTTATGACTTATAAAACTAAACTACATTGTGTCATCTATTATGTAGAAGCATAATATGTATTACCACTCATTGTAATACCTCCTAAATAGGAGGTGATTTTATGTCAGGAGCAGTTGGAGGATACGCTGGCGGAGGTTTCGCCTTATTAATCGTATTGTTTATCCTCTTAGTCATTATTGGAGCTAGTTTCTGTGGTTATGGATACTAATTAAAAATGGATCTCACTTTTGGGTTTTTCATTTTCCAAATTGACTTTACCTGAACTAAAATCAAAGAGGTGATTCCTTAGGAATCGCCTTTTTTTGTGTACCAGACATGTACAGGTTGCTAATCATTATTTGATTAATACTATCTAGAACTCGGAGATCAGCCCGTTCTCTTCTAACATAAACACAAAAATCGTCCGCAAAGCGAACGAATTTTGACCACGTTTCTTCAGTTCCTTATCTAATTAGTTTAAGTAAACATTACTAAGGATTGAGCCATCTTTAAGTTTCCTTTTAAGAAGGTGCAGGTATTTACTGACGTGACCAAAGAGTTCATCTACAGTCATTCCGTCAATTCCGGGCGCACCATAAAACAAGTCTGTCTATTGACAGCCTTGTTCCTAAACTAAAGCATCCAGTTAGTTGAAGATTTTATGCTAAGATGATATACAGAAATAATTAAGCTGATATGGAGATAAATAAATATGATTAGATTAGACTCACTAATATTGTTAGCTATTCCTTGGATAATTTACAGAGTTGTAGTTTTAGTAGTTAAAAAGCAAATCTCCATAAAAAACGAATTGATTAAAGTTCTTTTCTATTTTTCGGTAACTTTTATCTATTCCTTAACACTCTTTCCTTTTCCTTTTTATGACTATCCAAATATGGAAAGTGGCGGTATAAACCTGACTCCCTTTGAGAGCATATATAATTTATTAACTCATTCTAATTTTATGTATACATTAAGGAATATAGTTGGAAACATCCTATTATTTATGCCCTTAGGTTTTTCTATTCCACTAAGATTTAAGGTAAACAAGTTTTGGAAAGTAATAATTTTTGGATTTTTCACTTCATGTTTAGTTGAGGTTATACAGTTATTAACTTCTATACGTTCATTTGATGTGGATGACCTTATACTGAATACTCTTGGAGCAATTATAGGGTTCGTTCTTTTTCGACTATTTGATAAAGTTAGACCCTTAACAAAAACAAATTAGAAAATGATTTTCATGTCCGATAATACATATTTTTACAATGCAGATAAAACTAAAACCCATGTTGGTTTGATAAAGTTAAGCATGTTATCCTATTACTATACTGTATGAAATATTAAGTTTATCCCAAACCCAAGCCTGAAAAACTCTGTCTATTTCTATTTTTAGAGCTTCATCATCCAAATTTTCATCAATACCTAATTCTTTAAAAGCAAATGTTTCTGTCGCCTCTGTACCTTCATATTTTGTACTACTGAATGAAAATGTAACGGTCCTATCCATTGTTCCCATCCTCCTATTTTAACCCTGCATGAACTCGCCTTCCATTACAGTTTACAGTATGCCTCCTTAATGCACTAAACTCGTTCGTACAACATGCAAATGGATTTCCGCGGGGATTTCCACTTTTAGTGTTAGGTAAGCTATCACTTGGCTAGTTTGATGGAATGTGCACCCGCTCAAACTGACAAGCTGATTCTCTCATCCTGATGTGCAGCTCAATTCAGAATGACACGAAGAGAACCTCGTGTTGACCCAAGCAATACCATAGATTTCTTCATTAGATTACTTCAAAGAAAAAATAATATGTTCTCTTCCATTTCATTTACCACCAATCAAAAATAATTTTTATTTACCCTGTCCTTTTTAAAATTTTATAAATATATACACATTGAAGGGACTAAACCAATCGGCGGGCTACTATCGTCTTACGACCGAACCAAGGTTCCTTTAATAAAAAGTTCTATAAAGGAGAGATGAATGTGAGCAGGTTGTTAATCAATGAAAGCCCCGTAATGATTATTCCTAGTTTAGCAGCTAAGATTGGTTTAAATGAGGCAGTGGTGCTGCAGCAAATCCATTATTGGCTTGGAATCAGCAAGCATAAGATTGAGGGAAGAACCTGGGTTTATAATACATATGAAGAGTGGCAGAAGCAGCTGCCATTTTGGTCAGTGAGTACCATAAAACGGAGTATTCGCTCGTTAGAGATGCTGGGGTTATTGATTTCAGCTAATTTCAATCAGATGAAAATGGATAAGACAAAATGGTATAGCATTGACTATGAAAAATTGCATGAAATTGAAGATAGTCTGCAGGAACGCAAAGCTGCTCCTATTAAGGAAAATGCATCTGAGGAAGATTCGGAGATTACAAAAGAATCCGCTGTCCCTTCTTCCACGAAAAAGGAGATCCCATATGCAGAAATTATTGGCTATTTGAATGAGAAGGCGGGAAAGAACTTTAAACTAAGTTCGATTAAAACGAGGGAACTGATTCATGCTAGATATAGAGAAGGTTTTACGCTTGAGGATTTTACTAGAGTCATCAATTTAAAGTCCGCTGATTGGCTGTCTGATCCTGCTTGGAATAAGTTCCTGCGGCCAGAGACATTGTTTGGAACAAAGTTTGAATCGTATCTTAATCAGCAGGAAGGTAAGAATAAAATATCTGAGGAGGATTTTAATTTAGACGACTAAGAAAGAGATATATACGTTGATGGTACAGATTCAAGCCTATTATGAAAAGTTTCAATTTGATCAACAAAAGCTGGATGCCTGGCATTTGGTCCTGCAAAAATATTCGTATGATCGAGTGCAATCGAATCTATTGAAATTTGTGGCAGATTCGCCTCATCCGCCAAAGATTAGTGACCTGTCCCAGAATACATCGAGTGGACGCCCTATCCCTGGTAGATTTATATTAGATCTCAGTGATTAGAAACAGATTGGTAAATTAAATGCCCGTGCGTTTTATCTCAAAAGTAGATAATTTAAATTCGGATTTATATACTAGTGTATTTCCCATTGAGGCACAGATAAATGTTTTGGACTATTAAAAAAGCAGTAGGTTTTTAAAATGAAAAAAGCCGAAAATATGCAAGAAATAAATTAAAATTCAGCATATCTTCGGCTTTTTGATAACTTTAGATAGTAAACAAACTCCCCTATCACTATCTCTCTGCTGCATATGGAGGTTGTTCCATCCAGCCATTTTCGATCATGATTTTAGCTGCCTCTTCACAGAATAATGAAATTTTTGCAAACGATCTTGTATAGACTAGCCCAACATCGTGTCTTCCATTTACAGCAACTGAATTTCCAAATGCTCTTAACTTCATTGAAAACATATCTGCCTTGTGAAACAACATGATCTTATCAGAATAAGGAGAAAACGTTGAGTTTGTCACTAAATGATCTATAAGAGATGGAGAAGGCAAATTTTCATCGTGTAATTTTTGCATGTAACGTTCTACATTTGTTTGTGTAAGATCTCTCCCTTTTTCAAACAATTGCCGAACTTGTTCATCTTTTGCTACCTGGGCAAATGCCATAATGAGTGCTTTACTGGTTACATTGTTCTCAATATTATCGTAAAAATGGGTAATTTCCAAAGCATGTAAAGGTCGTACATGACCGAAGAAACCATTTAAAAAATCCTTTTGGATAAATTCAACTTTATTTGGAACTGGAATAAGAGGTGGTTTTATTATAAGCCCTTTATGCATTAGGATTGTTTTGATTTGGTCCATTAAATCGATAGTGGACTCTAAACAATATCTAAAAAGATCTCTTACATCTTTCCTGTAAACAAGCGGGTATCCTACGTTATAGATACTCATTCCTGCTTTTGCGGTATATTTTAAGTAATGGACATAGAACTCATCTTCAAATAAGCGAGGTGCGCCTTGGTTTACATCTTCCTCTTCAGAAAAGCCCTTAGGAATAGGGAAATTTTCTTTCTTAAAAATTTCTTCCGTTGTCTTCATGAAATCCGCACATAAATGATATGCATTTTCTACTAACGTTTTAATATCCTCATCCTCAACGTGTTGACGAAAATAAGTTAAAATGCATTTTGCCATACTGTTTCCCATATATGTTGCCCAAAGTTTTCCCATTTCTGCTGAAGTTAATTTTTCAGTAGTGTCTGTTTTTGGTGAACTTAGATTAATCGGTTTAAGTGCTATCATGTTAACCCCTTGCATTGCTTTTTCGGATAGTATTTAGCATAATGTGAAATTATATACAGACTCAACATTTAATGATTCCAGCACAAAGGAAAAACAAAATTCTGAAGGTAACGGGTTCGGTTGATGAGGAGAAAAATCCTAAAAACATATGTAAATAACAAACTAATTAACATATGTTTTAACAACAAATGAGCAATATGAATGACAAGTAAAAACGCTCAGATTTTTCCTGAGCGTTTTTGTCGTAATATTTATCAACCTAATTGAACTAAGCTACCCGTTAGTGGAACAAGGGTGGTTTCCAATTACCTCTCTTTTAATCGCTCTAACCACTGAATAAACCACTCTTGAGGTAATTTTACCTTTGATAAGTCTATTTTCTGCAACTCTTTTAATGAATAGGAATTAACCAAAAATAAATCCCACTGACATTCTATATCTCGTGCAACAATAGCTGCTTTTTCAATGATTGGAGACAATTCAGCATCCTCAAAGACCATTGTAAAATTATCACACCACTGTGCAAAATCATAATGTGAGAAATGGTTTTTATTTTTGGATATGCAACTTAATAGCTCACTTAAACTTTCGTATGAATATGGTAAAGTAATCGTTGTTTTATTCAAATTCCAACCAGTTGTCACATTTATCACCCTTTTTTAAGAAAAGCTACCCGTTAGCTTAACAAGTACCTTCTGGAAACATTCGTCAAAGTTGCACACTAATTTTCTATAACAAAGTGAACTAAACAAACTACAAATACATATAGATGCCTATAGAGTTTTTAATGACTATGTACTTGTTCGATGCGGCTGTCGTGTCAATGCTGAACTTTTAAAAAAACAACTTCTCTATCTTTCCTGAACAGGTAACAAACATTTCCGCAAGCTTATGCTGCGAGGGAGGTAAGTAATTTGCCGTTTAAACCACATCCCAATAATACTGCCATTGTAATCACAGACCCACAAAATGACTTTATGAGTCCTGGGGGAAGAGGCTATCATCTGACTAAAGGAACTATTGAACGAAACAATACCATACAAAAACTTGAACTATTAATGAGAACTGCCATCAATAAGGGATACCAACTTTTCATATCGCCCCATTATTTATACCCTCATGATTATGGCTGGCAATTTACAGGAAATGAACAAAAGATGCTATTAGGTCTTAGAATGTATCAAGTGGCAAATGCGTACACACCACCGTCATTTGGAGCTGATTTTGTTCATTCTTTCAAACCTTATATTTTTGATAGAAGAACCGTCATTGCAACTCCTCACAAGGTTGCCAGCCCACAAACAAATGACTTGGAATATCAGTTACGACAACATAGAAAAGAGAAGATAATTATTGCAGGGGTGCTTTCCAACGTTTGTGTAGAGTCCCATATGAGGCATCTAATCGAAACTGGTTTTGAAACAGCTGTTGTATACGATGCCACCGCAACAATTAGTGAAGAGGATTTTCAAGCTGCCGTTACCAATTATAAAGCATTTGCCAGTGCTACTTGGACGACACAGGAGGCTATTTCAAACTTATAAATCATTCCCCAATTGGTAATTTCCTATACAACTTGTCTGAACTGTCCCCAAGTGGTTACTTGGTCAGAATAAGAGCTTGGAATAACGGATGAATTTAGATAGCACACCCCCCTCCAATCTGTTCGGAGGGGGCTATTCTTGCTTGGTACAAACATAAAAGAGCCATTTCCATTCTTCAACTAAATTGCAACGTTACTTTAAGTGTATTTCTTCACAATCAATTGCGAAAGGCATTGAAAAAGAAAACAAATTTATATTAAACGATATTTGGTATTGTACAAGAAATGATTCAGAGGATATTCTAAAAGGATGGAAATTGATGATGGAACATTTCTAATTATTGGATGGGAGACTGTGGTTATGAAAGAATATCAAGAAATAACAGTAACGAAAAATGTTGCCACTTCAATAACTTGCAATAAATGTGGTAAGAAGGAAAAAATAACTGAATATGGATTTGAAGTAAATGAATTTCATGCTTTCAACTTATCTTTTGGATATCCATCTATGTATGATGAACAAAGATGGAAATTTGACATTTTCGAGACTTGTCTTGTTGATTTTGTAAAAACTTTCAAACATTCTCCCGACATCTATGAAGTCTAGCTGATGTTAGGCTTTTTTTTGATCTTGTTTAAGTTTCTTTAAATTATATGGTTATATGTCAAAATTTATATGCCATAGTGATACACAATTTCTTACAGTTATTTGATTTCCTCAATATTATAATTGTTTATTTAATTCTGATTAATCCTTTTATTGTAAATTGAAATGGTGTGATAGAATAATATTTGGGGGAATTATTTATGATAAAAGAGATCGAACCTGAATTTGAAGATGAAATGGAAGTTGAAACAAACTCTAAAAATAAAAAAATCAACAGAGTAGCTTTAGGTGGTACCATTCTTGGGATTGCAGCGATGGTTGGAATTGCTTGGTATTACATAAGTGGAAACGTCCAAAAATACGAAGCTGAGAAGTTTGCGCAGGAACATCCAAATGATGCTATAGCAATAGCTGCCAAATTGGAAGACACAAAAGCTAATGCAATTGGTCTCTTTGATAATGAGGATAGCGTTCTAATGACTATGAATCAAATGACACATCAGAAAATAGCTGCAGAAGAGAAGACCGGTGCTGTACCAATGACTAAAGCGAACATTGAAGAAGTTACTGAATTCGTTGAAAACAGCGAATTTGAGCATAAAGATGAAATGCTAAGGATTTTAGACAAATGGCAAGAAGGAGACTTCTCTTCTGTCAACGGTGACCATGACTATATCTTAAAAATGCAAGATGGTACTAAAGGCTGGTCTACTGGATTGTTCACACCTGAAGAAGAAGCCCAATTCGTTTTGGAGAACTGGGGTAGCAAATTTGACTAAGAAAGGAAGCTATATGGAGCTTAAATGCGTTCATTGTAATGAGAAAAACGTCCCTGAAGAAGGTATTCTTTGCTTTAAGTGCCTTGAGGAATTAATGGAAAAAATAAAAGTAGTTGATCCAAAAAGAGTCCTCCATTGAGGGCTTATTTTTTTGAATATATAATTATTATAAATATCAATTATGGCCGTTTTCAATTGAAAAAATTAGGAAGAGGAACAATTAAGAGTAATATTGATGTTCTTTCTAGGCCTGGTAATATATCAGAAATAAAGGATAGGCTTCTAATGGATATTTAACATGCAAAGCAACGATCATATGTTGCTATTACCTTTATTTCCAAAGATGAAATAATGACATCTAATTCTAAGCTGGATAAAGTAGAAGAAGTGAAATAAAACATTTGTCGCTCAACTAACTCATTCGTTATTACATAAGATCGTAAAAGGACTGTCTAATTTAGACAAGTCCTTTTTTAAAATTCAAAATATCAACATTTTTCTTTAACAGAGCCTAGAAAATAAAAAAGGATTGTATGGGGCTAGAAAAAATCTTCTAAAGCTTCTCTGTAGTTTAACAAGGAAAAAAAGTAAAAAGGACCGATGGATCCTATTACTTTAACTTCTTATTAACTTAAAGTCCCCCTTTAAAATAAGACACTCTTCTGTCCAACAATTTGAATGACTTTTAGAAATTAATAGCTTCTAATCACCAAATGCATATATTATCTCTGTTTCGCAAACTACTTCTCCATCAACTGTAGCTATGCCTTTGCCTTTTCCAATAGAACCTTTTATTCGGGTTATTTCAACCTCAAGACGGAGTTGGCCTCCTGGTTTTACTTGCTGTTTAAATCGGCATTTATCTATACCTGCTAAAAGCCCTAATCTTCCTTGATTTCCTTCTTTAGTTAACATTACAACTGCACTTACTTGGGCTAATGCCTCTACAATTAATACGCCTGGCATAACTGGATAATTGGGGAAGTGTCCGTTAAAAAAGTCCTCATTCACAGTCACATTTTTAATACCAACTGCTCTTTATCCTTCTTCTAATTCCAAAATTCTATCCACTAAAAGAAATGGATAACGATGTCTAATAACTTTCTTAATTTTTTGAGTATCTAACATCATTAAATCCCCCATAACAATAATATTTTGAAAAAATCTATTTATCTCTTGGTATCTCCGATTGTATGTGAATTGATGTGCTAATTAGTGTATTAATTCCATTAAAGTATTGATATAACAACAAAAAGAAGGACAGCAATTCGTATGTGAATGATGTCCTCAATTAGTCTGTTATTGGATGTTTTCTCCCCGTCAACCGATCCTGTTATTCTGAAGGAACGTTACTTGCAGTAAAAAAACATTTCTTAAAATAAATTGAAGTTTACTCTTTTTCGGTAATAAACCATCCTTCAGGTTTTTTTTCTATATGAAATACATCTTCATCGAATTTTTTTCTTAGTTCTTTATATTCCTCATTTTCAATTTTAATCTGTGCTACTCTAATTTGCTTCAATGTTATTTCTGGTTTCTTCATTTCAAAAACCAGATCTTTTAGAATAAAAAAAGTCTTTTGACGTTTCAAACTCTCCACTTCCTTCCTTTTACATCTCTGCTATTTAAGAATTAACCAATAATGAATAAAACCCTACAAAATCTTTGTTAAATGTTTGTAAATCATAAAATATAAGATAAATATGAATGATTTCTTCATTCATTAAAGCAACCGTTTGTATTTTTAGGAAATTAATGATGAAAAAAGATATATGGCGGTGCCCCACATTATTAACGCCGATACTTTGTTTAAAATGGACATAAATCCTTCTGACTTGTTTAACCTTCCTACTTGTCTTCCAATGAATGCAAGGAAAAAGAACCAGATCCAAGATATGGTGATACATGCGAAGGTAAATCCCAGTTTTTCTATACCTGAATACGAAATTGAACTTGTACCTATTACTCCAATGGTATCCATGATTGCGTGGGGATTTAACAAAGAAACGGAAATAGCAAAAGCAATTTGCTTTTTTGGAGAAAGTGCTTTATTTTCTGATGAATTTGAATTAGGCTTACTTTTCCAAGTCACAAACCCCATAAACACTAAAAAAATAATTCCAGCTGTTAATAAAACAAACTTTATCCAATAAACCCCTAAAACAATGACGGATATACCCAATACTGCTATAGAAATAAGGAGAGTGTCACAAATGGATGCAGTAAGGACTACAGGTAAGGTCCTTCTGAATTTCGTTTGAGTTGCCCCCTGATTAAAAACAAATACATTCTGAACTCCTAATGGAAGAATGAGCCCAAAAGCCAAAATAATACCGTGAATGATTGCACTTATCATCTAAAACTACAATCCCTTTCTACCATATATACCAATAGGCATTGATAAAGATTTCTTATTCCATTAAACTGCCTTTACTTTCAAGAAGCGAAGTGGCTGCAGTCACAACAATCCTACTAAATATGAGTGACTGTGAATGTAATAGGTTGGCCCCATTTGGACCAACCCTTTTTGATTCAAATTCATGTTTACCGCTGTTAGGATAAAACATGCTCCTTATGTATGGTCATTTCGTTGATTTTACTAAATCTTTATTTTTGCGGTTTTTAACTTCTTCCATTTTGGCATAAAAGCTTTCCTCTAAATCGATTCCAAAAAAATTATAAAATTTCAGCAAGTATGCCAGACAGTCCGCCAGCTCTTTGCCCATGTTTTCTTTAATTTGATCCTTTGCTAACTCAAATGCCTTCTTTTCTTCCATGCCATTTTCAACGTAGGAAGCAGTAAGATTAAAGGCCTGACGGAGCTCTTCCGCAACTTCAGCAACCTCCGTCGTAAGCAGCATATAGTTATTTAAAAGAGAATCTCTGCTCTCCGCATAGCTCTCTTCAGAAATTTCCCATCCCATTTCTTTTTGATACTGTTTCGCAAAGTTTTGTATGTCTTTCATTATTACTCCTTTCACACTAAAGATACCAATATCGTTAATCTGAATGTTTCTAATGTACGGTCTTTTAGTAGCTAGCAGCAGCTTAGTAATATCCATCTGTACCAATTTGGCAAATTACAATTGAATTGTATTATTAACTGCTTGGATCGTGCCAATTTCCTTTGATAATGCGTCCCTCATTTTTTCTCCACATTTCTCACTACAAATAGGAAAAATACCATCAATTCCTTTTTTATCTGCTTCAGAGTCTATACCAGGAACTAACATTGGAACACTTGTGTTCCTTGACTCAAGATGTATATGTACAATTCTTCCGTCTGGATCTGAAATCTTCTTCTCTTCGACAAACTTTACATTTAGCCCATAAATTGGCTTTCCGCTCTTAAACTTTTTCATACACCATGAACATTTCAGCATATAATCACCTTATATTAAAATTGTTTTAATAGATATTTAACATAAAAAACTGCACTGTAAAAACACTTTAAGTCAAAGCATGCAAAGATTGCGAACAGTGCCTATAAATGTTTGCTTAACATTAAAGTTGTAAATGTGATAATTTTGCTTCGAAAAATGCACGTACTTCCTCTAACTCTTTTAATTCTCTTTTAGGAATGATGTAGGCACTAACAGAGCTATTATATAAATAAAGATTAGAGTTATCCTCCATCATCTTAACGACCCCTGACCAATTCACCTTCGTTTCACCGTTAGAATTCGTATCAATGATTCCATCCTCTGTCAAAAGCATCGTATGTTCTCCTAATAAACCCTCATTTTTCCCTTCTCTAATCATCTTTTTGGTTTGACTTTTAATACGATTTTGAAAATACTTCGGATAAAATAGGACCCAAAAGATTCCCATTATTAAAAAGGGAATGAATGCATATAAAAATGGGATGTCCGCAAGATTTGAAAATACATAAGCAACTATTAGGTAAATAATAGGAATCGAGTATCTTTGTATATTAAAGGATTTACTAGCGGACTCTGAGTTTTTTATGTGAAACAAATTAAAATTCAAATAATCTTCTTCGGTTAAATTATATATGATTTTCATGTTTATTCTCCAAGATATATTTTTTGTAAATTATTAAATTTTTCAAATAAATTTTAAAATTTTTATCCTTTTATACTAACAGTTTTTTGATATAACCGATACCGTCCTGGTGATACTCTTTATAAAACCCTATTTTCTTCACTTACAGTAGATGTGAATTGCCACCCAGCGATTTTGGAACCATATCCGCTAGGGCTGTTCCAGCATCCTTCCACTTATTAGGATACCTTATTTGAATCCAATCGCTTACTTCTTTTATGGTTCCCTCTCCGCCTAAACTAGCCAACGCTAGAATAATAGCTTGGTTATGATTCATATAAACACCATTCCTTTCAAAAATAGCTGCCATTTTTTAACGTCTATTACCAGGTCCAATCCTTTAATAATTGACTAGCTTTTATACTTCTGCCAGTTTTCGGGTTGATTATATGTGTAATCTTCACAATTCCAGCCTCCGCCAAAATATCAGATATGATATTAGCTGTTCTTAAATCAGATCCCATTCTGTTTTTTATCCTATAATCCAGTCCATCTGGTGTCCTACTTCTAACGTCATTTCTACAATTTTGAGGTAAGGTCTTGGATGGTTCCTCATTCAAACATTCTAATGTAACTTGAATTAATTGATGTGTTATTTTAATACCGCGACATTTGTATGGAAGAGTTTGTTCCAATCTATCCATTACTAGGTTTATAAGTTCACGAGGTACATTTTTATCTATCGGACTCTTTTTCAGCAATTACATCCACCTTATTTCCTCCTAAACAATTTTAAAAACCAATGAACTAGTCCGTTCGCAGGTTTCATACTCTCCTGTCTGCCATTAGGGTTCTGGTATACATGTGGTTTCATTGTGCCCCGTTCATTTAATAAAGTTATTTTTTCCCGCAGATCTGTTAATTTTACCTCCTCATTTTGAGTCCCATCCACAGCTTTAATAGCAGTATCTTTCTGGGCAGAAATCGTCTCCTTTGGTAGTCTGCCAAGCTTTTGCTTCAATTCATCTTGAGTAACTTCCTCAATAATAAATTGCATTTTACCTCTTTGATTTATAATTATGTATTGACCATTTACATGTCTAATATTGAATTTCCAATGAACTCCACTTACTTTCGTTTTTACATAGTTATCTTTTGAAACCATTGATCGTATAAACGCTCTTAAATCTGCAAGCAAAAATTTATCAAAAAATCTGATAAGTAGATATCCTTTTTGATTCTTTCGATCAAACTGTTTTAGATTTACTAGTCTAAGATCAAACCAATTATAGGAATTCTGAACCGAAGGTGATAATACGAAATACTTTCCTTTGAGAAAGATTGTCGTGTTCGAAACCTGTTTTAAATCTAGTTCATTAATAAGGATATCCCTATTAACATTTCTCGCTGCAGAATGATCCCCAGCCATTTTGTTCCCCCTCGTGTTAGTAGTTTGCATTTTGCCCTATACGGAAGCTTTGTTTGCCTCAGCAATTAAAGCAAAAATATAAGCAGTGTTCTGTGATTTCTTTGCTGCCTCCTGCCGGCTGCCGGTATCGCCATTTAACCAACGTTCATAATATTGGTACACATGTTCTAAATCTTTAAAAGTGATCGTTTTATCCATTGATATTTTGACACTCGGTGAGTGTAGTTTGGCCTTCTTGATGACGAGGTGCTTATCTTTTTTCCCCTACTAAAAACCACAAAGGAACACTCTTATTTTGCGGAACCGTATGTATTTCAAACTCTGATAAACTAGCTTTTGCTCTTAAATGATTCCATAAAGTCTCTGCGCTCATATACCTCTCCCCCTTTAACAAATTTCTCCAAATATTATCTCTATTATAGCAAAATCCTTACTGGGTTAATTAGTAAGGTTTTTATTACTATTAGAAATTCAGAGCTTTTCCTTGCTTATAAATTTTCTGGCAACAATTCAAATACCAAAGATGCAAAGACACATTCTTTTATCAGTTTAAAGAATACATCTTAAAAAAATGATATTATTATGTTTATAACTATTTCATTAGGAGGCTATCATGAAAAAACTTGTAAAAGTAGTTGCTGCTGTTATTGAAAATGAAAATAACGAAATATTATGTGCGTTAAGATCTCCAGAAATGTCTATTCCTAATATGTGGGAGTTTCCAGGTGGAAAAGTAGAGGCTAATGAGGATATATACTCAGCACTAATGAGAGAAATAGATGAAGAATTGGACTGTAAGATTGAAACAACCAAAGAAATCTTCAACGACAACACACATGAATATGAAACATTTATCATTAATTTAATTTCGATTAAATGTAAAGTAGTCGATGGTACGCCCACACCTAGTGAACATTCAAAGTTAATCTGGTTAAAAAGAGAAAACCTTGATTCCCTCAAGTGGGCTCCAGCGGATATTCCCGCTGTTAAGCAGTTAATTCAAGAAAAATAGTCTTCTCGAATGAGAAGACTAAACTTTTTCTGTAAACTCTGTATATAGGTTTGCCGGTACTTCATTCCCTAATTCCATTCTTACCGTAATTGGTTTGTCACCTTCGAAATAAACAGAATTCCCTTTTCCAATATAGATATAGGGTTCCGTCTTCCCATCAATCTCTCTATACTTACGAATAAACAAGTGAAGATTAATACCACGTTGTTTATTGAAAATAATATTTTTCCCTCTTTCAGACTGTTGAGTGGTACTATTCACTGATTGCCATTGGAACTCATGAGGACTAATAAATTTATCTTTGTAGTTAATACTTTCTTTTACATCCTCTTCTTTGTGTAGATCAATAAACAGAAAATACTCATTCCCATTTGCTAACAATCCTGACCCTCTAAAGGAACTGTGGATTTTACGATAGTTAGACAATAAAGCTGCATCCACCATTTGATATTGCTCATAAAGTTTAAAATGTGGAACTCCGTAGTATTCATTTTTAAATTCCTTTTCATATCGGAAGATCCCATAGGTAATAATATCTTCGATAAACTTCCTGTAATCTTCAGTTTCCAATAGCTTTTTAAAGAGTGGAGATTTAATAACTTTGCCATTGCTAAAATGAACTAATTTCGGCTTGTTCTTTATTTGGACACTATCATAGTAGGTTTGATTCAGGCACTCAAATGCATGTAGAACACTATCATCATCAACTTCAGTTATCATCTTTAAGATTTGTCTTTTTGCAATTTCAAGATCTATTTCATCGTGATCTAATAAATATCGAATGATAACAAACTCATAAATTCGCTTAAGTGGAAGCTTGCTTGATAATTCTTTTAAAGTCCCCTCAAATGCCTCATTATGTAAAAGTTCCTTTAAATAATCATCCTTCTCCACTTTGGCCACAAATTGTATATATGTTTTTTCCCGATCAATGAATTTAACAGGATCCGGTGCTCCATCATATTTCAGATAATCCAATAACAATAATGGTATACGACCCTGATTAAGTTTCTTAAATTCAAAGTACTCTTCCTTGAGGTACTTCATTGAATTGAAATTTTCTCTATCAATCTGAGTCAATATTCTCTCCTGAGTTATTTTATCCATTTGAATATGGGTACACCCAGGTATATTAGCAAATCCTGTTGCAACTGCTACCTTCAAGCTTTCTTTATCATAATAACGACTTCCGTTTAATGCCAACGCAATTAGGAAAGTTTTGTTATGGTTCCCAATAAAATCGAGTACTGTTAAGAAAGACTTTTCTGCATGTTTCCGTAGCCCTCTTCCGAGCTGCTGAATAAAAACAATGGGAGAATTAGTTGGCCTTAACATTAGTACACTATTTACAGATGGAATATCCACACCTTCATTAAATATATCAACTGTAAAAATGAATTCTAATTCGTCATGGTCACTTTCTAATTGATTAATAAATCGTTCCCTTGTTTCGGGTGAGTCTCCACCATGTAAACAAACACTCTGATAACCTCTTTTATTAAATTCACTAGCCATATACTGTGCATGCTCAATACTGGCGCAGAAACCTAGTCCCTTTCTTTTTTCACCGTCATGACCATAGAAGTCCATTTTCTCAATAATAAAATCGACCCGTTCATTAACTTTTAACCTTTTTGTGATTTCAGCGATATCGTCGATGTTCACATCACTCAAATCTATACCTTCAATATCCGTTATTCCAAAGTAGTGAAAAGGAATAACTAGCTCGTCCTCAAGTGCCTCATGCAAGCGAACCTCTATTGCTACATTATTATCAAAAAGGTCAAAAACGTTATAACCATCACTGCGCTCTGGTGTTGCAGTCATTCCTAATGTAAATTCAGGCTTAAAGTAATCTAATACCGTTTGATAAGTTGGGCTAGTCGCATGATGGGCTTCATCAATGATTAGATATTCAAATTCATCCCTTTTAAATTCATAGTAACATTTAGACATGGTTTGAATGGTAGCAAATACATAATCAACATTTTTCTGTTTATGGTTACCAGTGAGCAGACCAAAGGATAGCCCTTCATTTGGTAATAGCAACTCAAATGCTTCCTTTGCTTTTTTCAAAATCTCTTCTCTATGAACAATAAAAAGAAGTTTCTTTGGTTTAAAGCTTTTTACATCAAATGCCGACATATAGGTTTTACCTGTACCAGTCGCCGCAATGACAAGAGCCTTTTTCTCACCAAAGTTTCTCAGTCTCTCTAAATTCTCAGTAGCTCTTCTTTGCATTCTATTGGGGACAATATATTTTTTATTCTCATATATTAAGTTCCTTGATTGTTTGGTATCCTTAAAGCTCTTTAGAAACTCTTCATATCTATTAATAAAATCTTGATCTGCAACCTCACTCATATTCCAAAGATATTCGTATTCCTTTAAAACATCCTGTATAAATCGACCATTCTCTTTCGTGATGATTTCAACATTCCATTCAATATTACTCTTCAATGCACTCTGAGTAATATTAGAAGAACCAATAATCACCTTATAGCTATCTTTGTATTCAAATATGTATGCCTTGGTGTGGAAACCAATCTCTTTATCCGTAACAAAAACCTTTAAATCCACATTTTTAAACTCTCTTATCTTTTCCAATGCCTTTGCATCAGTGAAATTTAGATAAGTTGAAGTAATAATTTTCCCTTGAATCCCCTTTTCCTCTGCTTCCTTCAAAGGGTCTAGCAAAAGCTGGAGTCCGCTAAAGTTAATAAAAGCCACACTAAAATAAAACCTTTCACACTCGTTCATGGATCTCACTAATTCTCTTAATAAATTCCCTTTATCGGAATTCACAATTAACTTCTTTTCGATCGTATCCATCGAATTTCCCCTGACTATATAGTTATTTCTGTCTAACCAATGTTATATTTTGGATATACAAAAATTGTACAATATATAGTAAGAAATAAAAAGATCCCCTATTCGATGATGAATAAAGATCTAAATAATAACAACTATAAGTTTTTATAAATCTATATACCTAAAAATGATTAATTTGCCAATCAATCTCCATTCTCTCAATTTCCCTCAAAAATCCATTAGCTTTTGAAAACGGCCGGCTACCAAAAAAGCCATTATGGGCAGAAAGCGGACTCGGGTGAGGAGATTTAATAATAAAGTGATGGGGTGAAGTAATCAATTGTTGTTTCTGCTGTGCGAAATTACCCCAAAGGATGAATACGACTGGTGTCTCTCTTTGATTCAATATCTCTATAACTCTATTTGTGAACATCTCCCAACCAAGACCTTTATGTGAGTTTGCATTTCCAGCCTGTACAGTCAGCACTGCATTTAGCATTAATACTCCCTGTTTTGCCCACTCTACTAGATGCCCATGATTAGGAATCGAGCAGCCCACATCTTCTTGAAGTTCCTTATAGATATTGCGTAGAGATGGTGGAATTTTTATTCCCGGTTTGACGGAAAAACTTAAACCATGAGCTTGTCCATGGCCATGATAGGGATCCTGACCGATAATCACTACTTTCGTATCTTGATAGGATGTGTAGTGGAGCGCATTAAAAATATCATTTTGATCTGGATAAATGACCTTTGTTTGATATTCTGCCTGTAGTTTTTTCCTTAATTGTTGATAATACGGTTTCTCAAATTCCTCCTCCAATAAAGGTGCCCAATCATTTTTTAAAATTGCCATTCTTTTTCACTCACTTTTCTAGATTGTTAAATAATTTAATTATAGTTTAAAAAGGATAGTTAAATAAATTTTTGCCCATAAAAAAACACGTACAATGCCAAGCACTGTTCGCTTACGCTCTTCAATACCACTATTTATGGTACGGTTCACCGTAGTTATTTAAGATGCCAAAAACGAGGCATTGGAACACGGATATCCAATGCCTTTTCATACAATAACGGTTATCTTCTTTCCACCTATATTTTTTAACAAATAACATAAAATTACATCATGCCACTACTAAGGTGAAACTTTGATATCTAAAATACTTTTTGAATATTCTTTATCTGTTTCCTTAAATAACTAGGCATCTCTATAGTATTTATATCGATTTTCTTCAACCAGTTAATATTAAATTCACTTTCTTCTAATGATGTTGGTGAAAATTTTCCAGCTAACTTTATAGCAGGCTCTCTTGGGAGACCAAGTGCCATAAACTGTATATCCACTAGAGCCTTTTTTAAAAAAATTTGGGGCATAGATTCTCCCTTTGCCCATCTATACCCAGTTATCGCTATTTTTTTCACAAATGAATCTGTCTATTCCCCTTCAGTCATGAATACTTATTTAAGCGCTACAGTGCGAAGCTATTTGATGATGCCGGTTTCGATGATTTGGGTTTGGATTTTGGGTGTTATTTTTATGGTTGGGTAGGTTTGGTTCCAGTCGAGTTTTGCCCAAGTTTTTGGGTAGTATGCTTGGACGTGTTTTCCGATTCCTAGGTAGTCACAGTTGGCTCTTTGGGTTTCACTGATGACGTGCTCTGCTTTTCTGGTAAATTCTTCGGTAATTTTTTTCGTCAATGTTTGAAGCTCTTTTTTGCTTGATAAATTGTCTTTCGGGTACGCGGCCACATGTACTTTAAGTTTAATCTTGACTTCTGCACTTATTTGTTGATTATTGGACAACTTGATTTTCAAATCATGCCTTTTGGTAAAGACATGGACAGTAACGTATTGCAGAATTTTTCTCTTTTCCTCTGGATTTACTTTTAAATTAAAACGTGCCATTTTGATTTCTTCATTGTTCAAGATTAATAAGATACTGGCCTCATCTTCTCCGAGATCAATTCCGGTATATTTCTTGCCGTTGAACAACGCCAATCCAGTGATCTTAAGTGCGTCATTATCTGACCTTCCAACCTTTGGTAAGCCAAAATCTTGCCCCTCGTTAAAAATGATCGGACAAACGGACTGGATGGATATTCGCGGAATAAAAGTATCATCCTCTGCGCTTTCAATAATCTTTAATAATGCGTCACTAACTAGCTTTTCCTCGACGACTTTTAAGGATAGGATATCTTCAGCCCGTCCGTTTGCAACGACAATTTTTGCCGATAAAGAGTTTCTTGGGTAACGATATAGGACATCTAATATAGGGTAAATGTCCTTTTTAGCAAGCTCTTCACCGAGGATATACACCAAAACCTTATTAGGCGCATAGTTCCCCGCCACTTCTTTTTCTAAATTCATCCTCGCTTGTCGCGGCGTGGCACCAGTCGAATGCATAATCACCGATGTAACAGCTGGTCTACCCGTTCCGCTAGAATCAAGTTTCGGAACACGAATATCGGTCGTTTGAAATAACTCGCCATTGTCATAGTCGTCATATCCAACCCCAACTGCTAAACGAGTCTCCTTCAACTGATCCTGATCCCAACATCCTGTTAAAATCAGAAGGCACATTATTAGTAATATGGTTGTTTTTTTCATGCGCGGATGCCCCTATTTTTGAAAATAATCGACAGTAGCAAAAGAAAAAGCGGAATCCCAAAGATAAAAATTAAACTAATTACCGCGGTATAATGATTAAACGTTTGAATCTGTATTTCGTCTGAGAAAAAGTAAGCTATTACGAAAACTAGAATCGATAAATACCAGACTGGATATTTTCTTTTTCCTTTATGAAACATCTTACCCGCAGCAGAACTAGCAATGTATAAATAGACCACAAACGAGGTCGTCATTGGAATGATCCAATAAGATAAAAAAATCATATCAATGCGTTCCACAACACGAAAACTCAATCCCTTCAGCATATATAAAACAGGTTCCGGAATAATGGCAATTTCATTCTGACTGAAAGTTGCAAGTGTGAGGACGGTAAAATAGAGATAGATGATTACTACGGTCGCAATGGCCGATGTCATTTTTTTTAACATTTGCTTTTCTTGCCCTAAGACAAACGGAAAAATAAATAATAAGATTTCAAAGCCGAGAAGCGCAGAAGTTACTTGAGTGGAACCTTTAAAAATATCAGTGATACTTGATTGACTAATAGGCAAAAGATTAGTAAAGCTTAAATTGTTTGAAAAGGCAAAGAATGACAGTACGAACAATAGAAATACTACCACATTAACAATCGTAAAAAACCGAGCAATTACCCTTAAATTTTGTTTTCCCAGGTAAATTCCAGTGGCGATTATTAAAAAGATCATGACCATTTTTGGTGTCGTTTCTAAAATCCAACGTTCAATAATATCAGCGTATAAAATGACGACGTTACTCATCACCAAGACTCCATATAGTAAATAGGAGAAATTAACTAAATTGCCGATATATTTTCCTAACACTGTTTGCGATATCTCTAAAATCGTTTTTCCTTTATGCCGCTTCATTAACATCCAAATGATTAAAACGAAAATTTGAACAATCAATCCGGCAATGATTACCGAAATCCAAGCATTACCCTTCGCGTATTTATGTGCCTTAAATGGGATGCTTAGTAAGGAGATCCCGACTTGCGCCTGAAGAATGACAAAAAACATTTGATTAAGTGTGATGGATTTTTCATTCATGTTTTTTCCAGCCTCGTGGGTTGCCCATCTTTCTGACATCCTTCACTTCAGTGGTAGTTGGCCGATTTTTCATCATCCATATCGGAAATCGAAAAAACGTATCCTTGTTTTCTTCTAGTTTCAATGGAGCAATGGGTGAAAAATACGGTTGCCCAAATGACTCTAATTTACATAGATGAATCAGTAAGAGCGTGATGTAAAAGGCAATGCCAATAAAACCGAATAAGGAAGCAGCCATGCTAGCTGGAAAACCTAATAATCGAATCGTTGTGCTCATTTCGCTTACAGGTATCGTATAGGAAGCAATCGCTGTTAAGGCAATCACGATAACCATTGAATTGGAAACTAGATTGGCTTCAACGATGGCGGAACCAATGACTAACCCTCCGACCACCCCAATCGTCTGGGCAATCGGACTTGGAAGCCGAGTGGCCGCTTCAGACAGCAGTTCTAAAATAATCGCCATCCCGATTGCTTCGACAATCGGAGGAATCGGAACATATTCCAGCGTTCCTTTTAATGTCAGCATAAATTCATACGGTACGACCTCATAATGGAAGGATACTACAGCAATGTACAAGGCTGGCAATACCATCGCAATGTATAAACTCATCAAACGAACCAACGTCAGGAAAGAGCCAATATAAAAGCGGCTGTTATAATCATCAGGTGATTGAAAAAAAGCGAAGAAGTTAATTGGCGCCACTAAAGCAATCGGACTTCCTTCCGAGATCAACGCAAATCTCCCCTCCATTAAATTGGCCACCACCCGATCCGGCCTCTCCGTGCTCAGCATCTGCGGAAACGGTGAAAAAGACTCGTCTTCAATGAACTCAAGCAAGTAACCTGGGGATTGGATATACCCCACTTTGGAGTAGGACAATCGATACTCCAACTCCACAAGGATTTCATTATTTATCAAATCGTCGATATAAATGATAGCCACTTTGGAGTTTGATCTTTCTCCAAATTCCATATACTTAACGACAAGCTTTTCATTTTTTGCTAGTCTTCGAACTAATTGAATATTCGTGGATAAACTCTCAATAAACCCCTCATGTGAACCCCTAATAATATGTTCGCTTGAAGGCTCCTGAACGGCCCGGTTCTTGAATCCGCCCGTATTAAAAAAATAAGCCTTTTGATAATCATCCCTTAGAAGAATCGAAAAGCCATTTAGCAATTTCGTAATCACATCATCAAGATTATCAACCGTTTGCGAGTCAGAAAGGAAATGATCAGATAGAGTCAATCCTTTAATCACATTTTTTTCAATTTTATCTTGGTCGACTAGGGATTCTAAATACATCAGTGTCCCTACATGGTCAATTTTTCTTTGCCCTAGGTCACCCGTATTAACAAAACTTTGGATAATCGACTGAATATTCACCTGCACGTCTGACGAAAGCCGTTGACCCTCCACCTCAAAATGTTGCTGACTACTCTTCTCTTTATGCCCACTTCTAAAAAATGGCTTCTTAAACATTGCAGCCCAACCCTTTATTAGAAAATCCTACATATTTATCCTTTGACAAAAACACAATCCTATACCCAACACACCAAAAACTTTAGTGCTTTAAATTATATGGGGGCAATCCCACTAGGTTGCACGACTGTCTGTCGGGTAAGCACCGAGGAGCAGGCAAGTGAAGGTTACAGTATTTCTGCACAATTACATACCTTACGTCAATATGCATACCTCTACGGTTGGCAGATTTCAGAAGAATATGTTGATGAAGGTATAAGTGGCGGGATATTAAAGGTCGTCCTGCCATGCAAAGACTTATATCGGACGGTGAAAAGGGGAAATTTCAAGCTGTACTGGTGTGAAGAATTCACGCCTTTCACGCCTAATTGGTTCATTTCATTTCTTTGTTGTTCGGTAATGGACTGGGCTAGTTCTAAAATTGCATTATTGACACCTTTGAATTGTATCGTTTTGCGATTATCTGCTTTTTTTTAATAAACCTACGCAAAAACAGTAATTAAATTAGTTCAAATATATCACAACCAGAAATAGAGATGAATCCGCTAAGCTGTTCCTCTTTCAATTAGCTTTACTGATATTTCTTTATTTAAGATATCGCTATTTACTGCTTGAATGAAAAGGCTTTTACCCATCTCTTCAAGAGGGATTTCTATTGTGGTAATATTCATCATTCTAGCTATTGGTTGATTATCAAATCCAATGATTGCAAGTTCATCTGGAATCGATATTTTCTGGGATTGACAAAAGGTAACGATTCCAGCTGCAACTTGATCGCTTGTCACTAACAATGCCGATGGTGGTGTATCCATTTCCTTTAATTGTTTTATGACTTTTTCACCGTCTTCGAAATAGAGACACTCATCTATAATATAATTGGGCCGGAAAAGCAAATCATATTTCTCAACAAAATCCCTATATGCTTTCTCCCGATAAGTGCTATTTGGACCTGTTTTTCTACCTATACAATACCCAATTCTCCTATGACCTTTATGATACAAATATTCTAATGCCCGAAAGAAGATTTTGTAGTGGTTAACATACGTGGATGACAACTTTTTCCCTTCAATACTTTCACATAATACAATTTGTCCAAATTGCAAATGCTCCTCAATAACAGACAAACCGCAGGATCTCGAACAAATAATTAGAGAATCAATCTGTTTTTGTTTCAACATTTGTAAAGCTTCCCTTTCCCTGCTTTCCATATAGTCGGTTTGAAATAAGACCAATTTATAGTTATTGTCCAATGCTTCCTTTGCTATTCCCTTTAATAACTGAGCAAAATATGGATGGTCAGAGAACGGCAGAACCACTCCCATCAATTGTGTTTTTCCCTTACTTAAATGAACAGCATTGATGTTTTTATGATAATTGGTCAATTTAATAGCCTCTAATACGGCATTCCTTTTTTCTTCACTAACATATGGGTGATTATTTAATACACGGGAAACAGTGGTTTTGGATACTCCAGCCATTTTGGCCAAGTCTTTTATATTTGCCATGTTCTCACCTATTTTCAAAATACGATAGTAATCATCATCAATTTATATATTTACAAGTTGACCTCCATTTCCTCTTAGTTTCACCTAATTATTCCGATGAGTTGTATGTTTTTTTATAGTTGAATCGATGAAATAATCATCAAAGGATCGGATTGGCTCCACTTGTATATTAAGTTCAGACGACTTTATGCAATAAAAAGCTGGGATATAGATTAAGAAGCAAAGTAAAATTATTTCAAACATTCATTGTCTCCTCGCTTTCTGTTATTAGCTTAGAGTGTAAATTATGAAACGCGTTCCATGTCAAATTCTATAATTAGCTGAAACTCAGTAAAAAAATGTTCCTGCTAAATATCTAGATGAGGTACTATACCTTAGACTTATGATTATCGTTTACTTTTTTCCTTTATTGGCAGCCATATTTCGCTGTATACATTTTCATAAGTACCATCATGCTTTGTAAAAGAAATACCAGGTAATTTGGCTATTTCATAACCTGAAGATGGCAGCCATTCAGAATAAATTTTTGCAGTCGTTTCTTGAAGGGTAGCAGGGAATGGGCCTTGATTAGGGAAGATTGCCCATAAACTATCTTCAATAGAAAGTTGTTCTAAATCATCGAATGGATTTTCTTTTGTCGTTGCAAAACCAATCATATGAGTTAAGTAACCTTTTTCCTCCAAATATCCATCATCAAAATTATAAGATACATTCAAGACTTGATGAGGATATAAATCAGCTAATTGGTGCATTTCACTTCTTTGTTGTTCGGTAATGGACTGGGCCAGTTCTAAAATTGCATTATTGACACCTTCAAATTGTATCGGCACCCTTTTTGATACACCTATGATATTAAATTTCTCTTTCTTTTCAATTTTGAATTCCATGGAAGTTCCTCCCCGAATATCTATAAAGAATGAAAATTTGGGAAATGATTTTTGAATTTTATTTTTCGTTACTTCTGAAGGTAAGAAGCCGCACCATTCACGAAAGGCTCTAGAAAATCCTTCAACTGATTGATAGCCATATTTATAGGCAATATCTGTCACTTTTGCACCGTTTATTAATTCAACATTAGCCTTGGATAATCTTCTGTTTTTGATATACTCATTCAATGTCATTCCAGCCATATACGAAAACATTCTTTTAAAATGATAATCAGATAGCCCAACAATTTTTGATATTTCTTCTCCAGAAATCTCTTCCGCTAAATGTTCTTCGATGTAATCCATTAAAAGGTTAAACTCTTGTAACATTTCATTTCCCTCCTCTTCAAATCAATCATATCGCTATTATTAATTTTTCACTCGATATTTTATATACGGACTTTATCGGATTAGAAACAAAAACAGCTTAGAAAAACTCTTAAACCGTTCCGTTTTGAGGTGCATAACGATAAATTGACATAAGAAATGGCATACGAATTGACGTATGCCATTTCCCTTTGATATTAGGATTTTGAACACCTCTAATAGAAAAGTAGAACCAATAATGACATAATAAATTTATAGGACAAAGATTGTTGTACACCCAAAATCAAACGTCAAATGGTGTGTCACTTGGGATGTCAATTCTTACGACGTTTCCAAGGATAAAGCTAAAAAAATACATTTGCTTCTTTAACTAACGGGGCAGGAATGTGGAATAAGCAATAGTGAAACGATTGTATAAAAATAGAGCAATATTATTTTTGCTCTATTTTACCTTATTATTGGAAGACTCTGTAGTCTTCCTATTGTAAAAATTTTACTTCATACCTCTTTAACTTTTTTACTTTTTAATGAGTCCATAATAAATCTAAAAAAAAGTATGTATATGGATGTAGCAAGAAGGTAAAAAGCAAATGAATTAAGAAAAGTCCATCCACTAAACTTAAAAACATTAAAAAACACAGCTAACCATTCAAAGCCTAGAGCAAAAAGAGACCAAAGGATCACATATGCAGTAATATAAATACCCTTTGGATCAAACTTGTCAAGTAAGTACACACATAGTAATGCATAAGGGGAATACATCAAATACGTTATTATGTCTGTTACCTCGTATTTTTCAAGGTCATTAAGGTCATATAAATCCAAGGGTGGCGTTGCAATCAGGTGATCCATAATAATAGCAATAGTTACAGTGAACAAAATCAATAAGATAGAAATTACAAGAGGGTATCTTTTTGGGAGGAACAAAATCAATATGAAACCACAAACAATGGTAAGAATTGTAAACCATTCATTTTCGTTAAACTGTTCTGGCAATGGTAACAATTAGCTCATCCCTTTTCTAAGAATTTTTCTAAAGCTAGTAGAGAGGTAGCTTATAAGAAGTAAAATGACAACCCACTCTATTATGGAATAAAAAAGATTCCATTTTACAAAATCATATACATTAAGAAGATTGGCTAGATATTCAATCCCTATCAAAAGGGGTATTAAAATAAATAGCATAATCCAATTTTTCCTGTTTTTTGCCCCTTGGGTTTTATCTATATACCAAATAATAAGTACAGGAATAAGGAAGACCCTGATAAGTGCCATTGTCCAATAACTAGTTGAATGGCTATTAAAATTGATCATCTCCATATTCAATGCGAAGATGGTCATAAAGTTATGGTGAATAATGTTAGTTACCATCCAAATGAAGAATATTTCAAATAGATGAAGATTCTTTTTGGATACGGCATATGTAAGATTTATTATCACTGTTAATGCAAAAAAAATTGAAAATGCCATAGCTCCTCCCTAAATTGCTTTTTTAAATAGTTTTATCTCTCTATGTTTAAAATATTCCTTCTTCAACTAAAGGGTGCAATAGTGGAGGAACAAGGATTGCTGCGGCGATCCTTGTTTGATATTGAGCTAACGAAGCAGGATAGTTCAATTACTTTATTTGGGCATTGTATCAAAATTAGGGTAACCTTGATTTGAGAGGCATTATTTCTAGTAGTATAAAAAAGGGGGTAAAAGTAGTGAATGAATTTTATAAGGCGTTAAAATATGTAAATAAAAATTTTTATGAGCCAAATCATTTTATTATAAAAGCTATCCGAGAAGAAGCTCAAAATTCAGATTATGGGGCGGGTATATTTCAGCTAAACTCGAAATCGGTTAGATTTAGAGTAGCAAAGAAAACACCTACTAAGACAGGACAGTTTGTTGTTTTTTGGGAAAAAGATGGGAATTATAAAAACCAAGCCTTTTCATATGAAAAGGCTACTGATTTATTGGTTATCAATACCTTTACTAGTGAAAATAATTTTGGACAATTCGTTTTTCCAAAAGAAGTTCTTGTAAAACAAAATATCCTTAAAACAGCCACTACAAAAGGAAAAATGGCAATTAGAGTTTACCCTAGATGGGAAAAACCAACTAGCAAACAGGCTATTGAAACTCAAAAATGGCAATTAGAATATTTTGTTGAGGTGAATGAACAAAATCATTTACCATTACAAGAACTATTAATGCTATATTCTAACTAAAATTGGATAGAACTAAGCTGGCTAATAGTTTGTGAAAAATTACACTTAAATTATCGGGTGCAAGAGTTTAAGATCCAGCTGCCATTTCTGGCGGCTGTCTTAATTGAGCACGGGGCAGGTTAGCTGATCAAGTGGATAATCGTTTTTTTCACTTTTGAACTAAAAGACGACAAAATAAGAACTCCTTACTGAGTGAAAGAATTAGTTGCATTTGTTGACTTTTGGAATTAGTAAATTAACTTGTCCAACTTTTCGCTGCATCTTATTGTTTCAGGATGACATAATCCCTTATGTTCTCCAATATGAATCATTTCATTTCTAAGAATATCTATTTTTGATAGTAATCCATTAGTACTATTTGTATTTTTAATAATCATTACATTACTACTCCAATACTAAATATAGATAGTAAAAATAAACTGTGATTTTACCAAAAATAAAGTGGTCATAACCAGTCACTTTAGGATTTTACCAAAAATAAGGTGATCATAACCATTTACGTCAAAAGTTATCAAATAAAGACAAAGTTCGACAGTGGGATTAATGTCACAGTTCGAACGTATTGTGAAGCAATGTACTTAAGTTAACGGGCAGGTTGCTCAAGAAGGTAATTTTCACTTTTTAAAGAAATTATTAGGTGGAACAAGGGAAGTTGAGATGGTTAATAATATAGAAAAAACAATAAAAAGAAAAGATTAGAATTTTTATTAGACCGCCACAAACAAAAACAGTCCAGTTTAGAAAAAATGGACTTTGGACTTTTATTTGGTGAATGTATTGAAGCACTCGGTAACGAAGTAACTATTTTTTCTAATGAGAAGAGTAATGAACTTTATGATTCGTTTCAAAATCAAGTACCTTTTACACCATTTACTCGTGTAGATTGGAGCAAAATAAACCACCACCATCTGATTTCTGATTTATCAGAGGTAGCTAGCCTACTTAATCAGGAATTTGTAGAAGTATACTGGAGTTATGGAAATTATCCTGTAATAAAAACCAATTTTCAAAATGTCATAAATGCATTTGACGATTTGATCACAGTTTCTTCAGATACATATCTATATGTACCAATGAAATATGTAATTGAGGTTTATCACGATGGAGAAAAAACAATCGGTTATTTATTAACCTCATTGTTACACTAACTGGGTGCGTTGATTCAAGAAGGATTAACGTTTTTTTTGTTGAACTTTATTGAACGGAGGTTAGTGAATAAGGAAATGGTAAAAAGAGGAAAAATAAAGGTAATAAAGTTTAATATGTTAAAGTGAAAGTAGGAGATGGTGATATGTCAGAAGATGAATTATTCTCAAATAAGGCATCTAATGTTTATGAAATATATTCAAAAATACTCTATTTATTGAAAGAAATTGGACCTTTTGAAATTGAGTTTAAAAAGACTTCTATACATCTTTTGAATAAATCTTCCTTCGGAGGAGTTCATCCAAAAAAGAAATGGTTAGATTTTAATTTAGTAACAAACCGACAGATTGAACACGAGAAGATTACTAAAATTGAACAAGTTTCAAAAAACCGATTTCACAATAACTTTAGATTTTATAGTGAAGACGAACTAAATCAAGAGTTTTTAGTTCTTTTAAAAGAATCATATCAATTAATGAGTTAGTTAGAGAAAGGATATTTATTACCAATGAACAGGATTTTCTTTGGAATTATATCTGGTATAATATTTGGTTTATTCTCTGTACTACTAATGTTCCCGATGAAATTTGAAGATAAACGTATTACTATTATTGGTTCATTTATTAATTGTTCTACGATTGGTTTCTTAATAACAGTGACTGTTCTTCCTATGTATCGTTGGACAGGAGACCTATAAAATAAAATGTTTCCTTTCTTCTGACAGACTTATTAAATTTCAAAAATAATCCATTCATTCATCTTTTCGTATAGAAAAACTTATTAAGAAACATGCACTAGAAAAAATATAAATCATATATAGGTGATATCCCGTTTGAATGCTTGAGGAGGAAATTATGAAACCTATGTTACCTAGTGAAAAATATTTCGGTAATTTAGAACTAGTTTATGCATTTTATGGGGCTATGCCTACAGGTGTTACTGTTTCAGAAACCGGTCGTACTTTCATTTGCTTTCCGAAATGGGGAGACGATGTTAAATTTACGGTGGGGGAAATTGTTGAGGATAAATTGCAGCCTTATCCTAATTTACAAACAAATTTGGTTAATCCCGAGAATATCACAATGACTTTCATCAGTGTCCAAAGTGTAGTTGCTGATGGAAGGGGAACGCTCTGGATATTAGATACAGCGGCACCCAATTTTTCTGAACCTATTAAAGGGGGAGCAAAATTAGTCGCTGTTCATTTAGAAACCAATACAATAAGAAAAGTATATACCTTTACAGAAGATGTTGTCCTGCCTACAACTTATCTGAATGATGTCCGTTTTGATTTTCGTGTAGGAAAAGCAGGTTATGCCTATATAACGGATTCTTCTTCAAGAGGACCAGGAGCTATTATCGTAGTAGATTTATCAAATGGAAACGCGTTTAGACGGTTAAATGGGGCAAATTCAACTTCACCCGATCCCTATTTTTTACCAAAAGTAGAAGGTCAAATTTTAATGAATCGAAACAAAGACGGTTCAACTTCTCCATTTAGATTGGCATCTGATAGTCTTGCGATTTCTCCCGATGGAAAGATATTATTTTTTGCTCCACTAACCAGTCGTCATTTGTTCTCAATCTCAACAGAAGCCCTGAGAGACAGAACGATACCGGACATGGATTTTCCTTATCATGTGGAGTATTGGGGAGAAAAAGGTGCGTCTGATGGAATGATCACCGATGCAAAGGGAACTGTTTATGCTGGAGATTATGAAAACAACAGTATCCGTAAGATATTGCCAAATGGCATAATGGAAACTATCGCACATGATCCGAGAATTTTGTGGCCGGATACTTTTTCAATTGGTCCGGATCAATATTTGTATGTCATTGTGAACCAATTACATCGACAGCCTAGATTTCATTATGGAAAAGACTTACGACAGAAACCTTATAGTTTACTTCGTATCAAAATTGATGAATTTCCTGCTCCGACCTTTTCATAATAAAAATAGTCAATTAATTGTTTTCATTATATAGTGTAAATCAATCACTAGTAAGCAAGAAGTATTAACTTTATTTACTTCTGCGAAATAAACTCATAATGGCTTAATAGGAACAGTTTATATGGTGTTAAACTGTTCCTGGAAATTTTTATAATGTCGGTAAGTTCAATGCTGTATTGATATTAATTAAATCCAAACTGATCTGTTCGTTTGTATCCCAAGCATGGTACCATCCTTTTTCTACCATATATGCGGATATTTGTTCATGCATATCAAGAGATTCCACTAAATGGCGAGTGAGCATTTCTTTAATTTCCGGTGTTCCTGATTCTGTTACTGCCATGGCATAATTTCTAACTCCACTTTTAGCTGAAATGAGTAGATCCATTGCAACGACTTGATCCGATAGTCCGTCCATGCCCGTTAAAGTTTCAATGATTGGATTCATGTTCATTCATCTCCTAATTTACTGCTTAGCGTTGGAAAGGATAGAAGCATATTCTTGTAATTGTCTCGTAGATACATCAATATCTTGCTGCATAATATCTTTTAATAGCTGATCTGTAACTAACGCTCTCATCGTTTTGGATTTAGTTAAACAAGTGGTCTTAAATGCAGCCATCTCATGGACCTCAAGAACTTCATGTAAGGCGTAGTTCATTTTTTATACCTCCTTCCTCAAGGTTTCAACACGACTTTTATACAATCATCCATTTTTGTGTCAAAAATCTCATAGCCACGCTTTGCTTCACTAAGTGGAAGTACATGACTTACGACATCTCCTGGATCAATTTTTCCGGTCGTAACTAATTCAAACATATATGGCATATAGTGGATGACAGGTGCTTGACCGGAGCGGATATTGATATTTCGCTGCATAATATCTCCAAGAGGGAAACCATTATATCTGCCGCCGTAAACGCCAGTAACTTGAATTGTCCCGCCTTTACGCACTGCTTGTGAAGCCATGATAAACGCACTTAATGCTCCGCCTTGAAGCTTCATTCCGCTTGCAAGGAACTCCATATCAGTCATTTTACCATCCATACCAACTGCATCAATGACAACATCAGCGCCGCCTTTGGTGATTTCCTTCAGGTAACTTCCTACATTCTGATGGTCCTCAAAGTTAACAATCTCTACTTTGTTGGTGCGCTTGGCGTGCTGCAGGCGATAATTGACATAATCAACGGCAATGACTCGCTTTGCCCCTTTTAACCAACAGAATTTTTGAGCAAAAAGACCAACCGGACCACAGCCAAGAACAATAACTGTATCTCCATCCTTTACACCTGCATTGTCAACACTCCAAAAACCAGTAGTCATCGCATCGGCAATAACTGCTAACTTTTCATCTGGTTCTTCACAAGTCTCTGGAATTTTGAAATGAGTAAAGTTGGCAAATGGCACTCTTAAATATTCAGCTTGCCCACCTGGATAGCCACCCGTCGTACCAGAATATCCGAAATAGGCACCCATATCACCATTATCATTTGAATTATCACATTGGCTTTCCAAATGGTTTTTACAGTAATGGCATTCACCGCATGCTATATTAAAGGGGATAATTACTCGATCGCCTTTTTTTAGTTTAGTCACACCTGGACCAACTTCTTCGACAATTCCCATTGGTTCATGGCCAATAACATAGTTTTCTTGCAGGTTAGGAATCATGCCATGAATTAAATGTAAATCAGAACCACATATAGCTGTACTCGTTACTTTAATAATCATGTCATCTGGTTTTTCAATCTTTGGATCTGGAACTTCTTTGACTACAACATTTTTAATACCTTGATACGTTACAGCCTTCATTGGTTACATCCTCCAGTGTTAGTGTTCATCAGGTGTCCGGTCAAACATACCTTTTCTATTGGTCTCAACAGGAAATAGATTCATTTTGCCAATCATCAAAGTATTGTTCGCAGAGAGTTGGTCTAATTGATATTGTTCACTTAATTCGTATGGATGGAACCATTTTTTACTTATCATTAATTCTGTAATTTCTTGGTGCATGGCAATCCCTTGCATTAACTGGTTTCGTAAGAGGGTTCTAACATCAGGTGACGCGGACTCCGTTAATGCAACCGCAATATTGCGCACACCTTCTTTGGCACGAAGAAGTAAATCCATCGCAAATGTGGTATCTGCTAACTCTGGTACGTGTAGCGAGTTTATAGGGTCTAAATAGTCATTGTTCAATGAATTTGCCTTCCTTTCAATTTATTATTGGTGTTGGCCGATTTTGAGGAACAGGCGCTTCAAAAGGTGCACGTTGATAAATTGCTTGTAATTCTCCAAGTGCTTGCATGGATTGTTCAACATCTTTTTGCATTAATGCTCTTAAATCATGATCAAATACAAGTCCTTGCATTAGTTTTGATTTCGCTAAGCATAGGGTTTTAAAATTAATAACTTCATGTAAATCCAATGATTCATGATCGGCTAATTTTTGATTATCCATTTCTAATTAACCTCCTTATTCGTTAATGGAATCAATTGTATTGTTCCAAAAATAGAAGGGAAACATTCTTTAAGGTTTTTTTTATAATTGGTAAATTATCTTTAATGGTTTGAATATTCATAAAGTGGGGGGAATTCATTTATTGTGATGGCTGAGGATGATTGCTGCGGCGGTCTTGTTTTTCTTGTAGCTAAAAAAATGTTCAACCAGAAATATCTGGTTGAACTTATAATACGAAAGGAAGAAGAAATGCCTCATCCTTTTTACTCTTATTGTTGATTAAGAACCTCCACTCCATCTAAGAAAAATCGTATTGTTATTTAGTTCATCTTTTACTAACCAGGTGCAAGAGTTACTTTTTATTGCATACCTCGTTCAATTAACCGATGCTAGAGTTAAGAAGGATCGTAACGGCAGCGGTCCTTTTTTTATTGAATTAACGGGGCAGGTTTGTTTAAGAAGGAATATAAATTAAATTGGTAGAATAAGTAATTGGATATAAATCTTAACATCTAAATATTAATAAGCGGAGAATGTCTATGGGAACTAAAGAAGTAAAAAGTTTAAACTAAAAGGTGGTTAAAAAATATGAAACAATTGGGAACGCTATACTTTTTCTGTGGAAAAATGGGTGCAGGGAAATCAACTAAATCAAAACAATTGGCGATAGATAAAAATGCGGTACTGTTGTCTGAGGATGAATGGCTTTCATCTCTTTACCCCAATCAGTTCGCATCATTTGATGATTATATAAAATTCTCAGCACAGCTCAAACCGTTGGTGAAAAAGCATGTCCAAAACATATTGAGCGTCGGTACAGATGTTGTAATGGATTTTCCAGCTAACACTAAAAAACTACGAAAGTGGTTTTTGGATATGGCATCAGAGGTCAATGCAAGCCATCAACTAATTTTCCTTAATCTAAATAACGACCAATGCTTACGTCAAATTGCACAAAGGCGTAACGAACAACCTGAAAGAGCGGCTTTTGACACGGAAGCGGTGTTTATTCATGTAACTAGTTTTTTTGAAGCACCAGAAGAATCCGAGGGTTTAAATATTTTAGAGTTTAGCGGAAAAGAATAACAAGAAGTTCAATGAATCGTATGTATAGAGTACCTTTTGTTCTGGGAGGTGCTCTATATGATATAAAATGAAATGTGAGTAAGAAAAGTTTCAATGTATATATGTTAAAATCGGTGTAACTTTGTGAAGTGGTGCACTTAAGCTAACGGGTGCTTTAGTTGAAGAAGACGTTTTACATTTATGGGTGACAGAGAATCAATAATAAATGAAAAAAGGCGTGTCAAATCTGTTGTCAGATTGCACGCCTTTTTCATTGTCATTTACAGGATATGCACCTGAAAACGGAACGATTTAAAAAACTCTAAGCTGCTGAACCAGTATCAAAAGGTTTTACTATAAGAACCTCATATACTTTTGGTAAGGCTCGCCGTAACTTATCTAAATGAGAAAGGAGAATGGTATATGGTCATGCTGAATCGGCTACCCTTAAAAAAAGGGACAACCAGTACAACATCAATAAGTGTTTAGAACCTTCAAATTATATCAAAAATTAATGAGCAGTTTTTTATTTTTTAGGTTTGGTAAATAAAAGGTTGTCTTTTTCAAACTTAGTTTATTTAATATTTTCAACTATGTTAATATTAATATAACTTTTAATCGTAGAATTCCCCAGTTGAAATATTTTCTTAAAAGACTCGTTTATATGATTTCCATTGTAATTACTTTCTTAATTTGCCGTAATAATCATGTTTTAAAGTTTTTTTGATGTTTCTACATGATCTTTAATAGCCTCTACAGGTGAAATATTTATTATTGGAGTCATAATATCTTGTTAACTAAAAAGCAGTTCATTCATTTCTTAGAGGTGAAATAAAAAGTGAGTATTCAAAAAATACACAATAAAAACATTTTGTTAACCCGTATTTTATGGGTTTGTTTTATCATATGTATGCTAGTACAAATATTAAAACATAAAGATCCTGCTTTTATCAGTATCCTTTTTGGTAGTGGGATTTTAGTATGTGGAACAATATCAATTTTCGTTTTCAGGAAAATTTTTATTAAGCAAACAATGTATTTATGTGTACTGGGGATGTCATTTGTTACATTCGTACTTATAAATAATGAACCTGTAATATCTAATTTCTACCTCATTTTTTTAGTAATTTTTATTTTATCTTTATATCAGGATTACCGCCCAGTAATATTAATGAGCATAATTAGTATTTTTATAGGCGCCCATTTTTATCATTACGAGGAACGTCTTAATTATACTTATCACAAAGGTGACTTTTCTTACTTTTTATTTACACTTTCTGTTACCTTTCTAGTAGCCTTCCTGCAAATTCGCTATAGCAGAGCAGTAGAAAGAGATGATAATGCTAAAAAGGAAGAAGTAAGAAAGGACAATGAACAACAAATTTTAGCGCTAATAAATTCAATGCCAGATTTAATTTATATTCAGGATAGCACGGGAAGATTTATTGAAATGAATCAGTATGCTAAAGATTTATTTAAACTGAAAAATAATGAATATAGGAATAAACATCTAGACGAACTTTTTTCCCAAAATGAATGGTTTAGAAACTTTCAAAATTGCTTTTCTAACGATGAAATTTCTTGGGAGAAGGGTATACCTCATAGATTCGAATTGGATCTTCTTATAGGCAATCAATTCTCCGCTACATTTGATATTATCAAGGTACCTACTTTTCTTGCAGACGGTAGCAGGAAACATTTATTGGTTATAGGACGTAATATTACAGAACAAAAGAAGGCGAATGACCTAATTTTAAGATCAGAAAAACTTGCTGTGGTAGGTGAGCTTGCTGCTGGTGTTGCACATGAAATACGAAACCCTCTAACTTCAATAAAAGGGTTTATACAGTTAGCTGATCAAATCGGAGAATTTGATCGCCATTACGTGCAAATAATGTTAAGTGAAATATCTAGAATCGAGTCTATTGTTTCTGAATACTTATCATTAGCGAAACCAAACCAAAACTCACCAAAATCTCTTCAAAATATTGATACTCTTATAAGAAATGTGATTACTCTTTTTGAGAGTCAAACAAACTTAAGAAATATTACTATTCACTCAGAATTAGATCACTCTTACCAAATAATGTGTAACCCAAATGAAATTAAACAAGTGCTTATAAATATATTTCAAAATGCTATTGAAGCCATCGGAAGTAATGGGGACATTTATATATATTTGAAGAATGTCCCAGATAGTGGAGTGGAAATTATCTTTATTGACAACGGAAGTGGTATTGAGAAAGAACGGTTAAAGAAGATAGGCGAACCATTTTTCTCAACAAAGGAAAAGGGAACAGGGCTGGGATTATTAACTTCTAACCGTATTATTGAAAAACATAATGGTTCTATAAAGATTAATAGTGAAGTAAATAAAGGGACCGAAGTGAGAGTTTTTTTGCCCACTAGCAGCTAATTTAAAATGCAACAAACTTTCATGCAGAAAATGTTATCTAATCATCCAAACATCAAACAGCACCTTTCCTACTCTTTAGAAAAGGTGCTGTTACTATTTTAGGAAAAAACCTCATCTACTTAAAATAAAGCTCGCCCTATCATAAATAATTAATTCAAAAAGACAATTTCTATTTTTTTCTTCAAATCCTTCATCAAGGCTGTTTGATAAAAAACTAGAAACTCCTTTACTGGATACTTTAAAGTAAATAGCGAACAGTGCCTAGTCACTGTTCGCTGTAATGTTGGTGAATTCAAGAAAATGCGGGTGATGAAGGGACTTATTCCAGTCCTACTCCAACCCATAATAGCTGCATACAACTTGTCCAACTGATTTGGCCGCAACAAGAAGACACTCTTCATCAATATCGAATTTCGGATGATGATTGAAATAGGCGTTCTCAATCCCTTTTGGTTTACAGCCAATGTAAAAGAAACAACCAGGGATTTTTTCAAGATAGTAAGCAAAATCTTCCGATCCAGAGAGCATCGGATATTCTCCAACCTCTTTAATGTCTGGATCACTCATGTTTTTTAGACTTGTGACAACATTTGCTGTTACTTCCGGATCATTATAGAGCGGCGGATAATCAGCCTTATATTCAAGCGTGCATTGTACACCAAATTCCGACTCAATCCCCTTCACGATTCGATCTACTTCTCTTTCGATGATCTGCTGTGTTTCAACTGTCATATAGCGGACGTCTCCTTCAAGCTCTACACTATCTTTAATCACATTGAACGTTCCTTTACCATCGAATGAGCCGATTGTAATTACACCCATCTCAAAAGGATTAATTCGGCGGCTGATCACTGTTTGTACCGCTGTTACAAAGTGGGCAGCAGCAACTATTGCATCATTTGCCAAATGCGGAGAAGAACCATGTCCTCCAGTACCTTGGACGATTAATTTAAAAAATGACCTGCCCGCCAACGAATATCCGCTGCGGTAGCCGACAAAACCTGCTGGATGTGTAGGGAAAATATGAATACCAAATATATTGTCTACATCCTCTAGCACGCCAGATTCAACAATACTTTTCGCTCCTCCAGGAGGTGCTTCCTCTGCATGCTGATGAATAATTTTAATACTTCCTGCAATTGAATCCTTCAACTGGATTAGACAATCGGCTAGAACAAGTAAATAAGCAGTATGGGCATCATGGCCGCAGGCATGCATCACACCTTCATTTTTCGACTTAAATGGTACATCTGTTTCTTCCAAAATGGGCAGTGCATCGAAATCAGCACGAAGAGCAATCGTTTTTCCAGGCTTCCCACCTTTTATCGATACGATGATCCCGTTTCCGTTACCTGCATTTCTATGTATTTCAACATCTTTTCCATTGTAAAAATCAGCAATATATTGAGCGGTTTTTTCCTCTTTAAATGAAAGCTCCGGGTTCTCATGTAAATAACGGCGAATTTGAATCATTTCATCCTTGCGGGCTTCTAACATCTCCATTAATTCTTTCTTCATTAAAATCCCTCACATAAATTTTATTCTAAGTCCATAGTCACTGCTGTGTTGCAACGTTGGTTGTTAGGATAGATGTTGGATTGCAACACTTTTCTCTCTCTTTCCTCAATCATCCCCACATTATAGAAAAATAAGCTGATAAACAAAATTAATAGTTGTTTAGTATGCGGTTATGTTGATGATTCTTTAAACTCAGTAATATCGCAGCCAATACTAGAGGGGGATTTTATTAATATAAAACCTCATCTACATTAATGTTAAAATCTGTTATGGTCTGCTCGTAACATGGTTCACTTTCTTTTCCTACCCGAGTAGATATTTTCCATACTGCTTCTTATATTTTGGCTAAACTTTTTTATGATTTAGGTTTTGTTAATTCGAAAGGCTATGTAGCCTTTTTCGTTGATATGTAGATAGTACTACCCCTCCCACTATAAATAGTGATCCTAAAATTTCTTCTCCAGTTATTGGTTTGTATAGCAATATCAATCCCATGATCATTGCTACAAAAGGTTCTAAATTAGATAATATGGAAGCCTTTGAAGCATCAACATGTCTAATGTTGTTATTCCAAATCAACGTTGCTATACCGTGTACAACAACGGCAGTTCCAATCAGAAAATACCAATCCGAAATCTTAGAGCTTATTTGTAAGGGCTTGTCTAGTAAAAAAGCAAAAGGAATTGACACAATCAAGCCTACAACATTTGAATATAACGTAATGGTAAGTGGATCTATTCTATCAGAAAGAATCCTCGTCATGATAATCATAATGGCGAATGTAATCATCGTTATAACAATCCATAATAGACCTTTATCGATATGCAAAGAAGATAAGTTACCTTTTGCTACCACAAAAAATATACCAATGATTGCCACAATAGACCCCATTAACATACGGGTGGTTAATTTTTCCTTTAAAAAAATGGCAGCTAGTACGCTAGTTAAAATAGGGGTAGTTGCCAAAATTAATGCAGATGTTGTTGGATCAGCTGTTTGTAATCCTACAAAAAAAGACCATTGGTTAATAAAAACACCAATAACCCCTAGAAAAAAGACCGCGAGTAAATCCGATATATTAACTCGTTTAAATTGTTTTTTGTAAGAGGATAATCCAATTAAAAATAGTACAATAAACAAAAGTCTAAGCATGGTCAACAGAGCTGGGGAAAAATCTTGGACTAACATCTTTCCAAATACAAAATTGCTTCCCCACACCATGACACAAAACGTTAGCCAAGCATATGCCTTTAACATATTTATCACCCTTCCTACAACAAAATGCTAACTGTCCTATTTTAAACTTACTAAAATTTTTCGTATACATTTTTGATTGGATATTAACTCACTAAAATGTAGGTTGGGCCATCGTAAATAATTAATTCAAGATAATTTCTATTCTCTTATTCAAATTCCTTTTCAAGTTTTCACTTCTAGTTTAGCCGCAATGCTATCGGCTTATTATAGAGCAGACTGAAGCATGAGCCTTCTTCTTAGTTGATTTTATTAATTTTAAGAATCTAAATAGTCGGAGTAATTCCGCTTAATTCATAGTTTTCATTAAAAAGGCTCAAAATAGACGTAGATATTCCGCCTATTTGCATGAAAATGTCAAAAATGTGAGGTTTTTCTCTGCATAGCCGGAAAACCTCCTCTTATATCCCCCCGAAATAGGCTCCATTCTGCATTTAACCGGAAAGTCTCCGCTTATTATTCTTTTGCTGGTTTTTGGAGCACAAGAAATATTTTGAAAGATTAAAAAAGCGAACAATGCCCAGCACACTGTTCGCTAAAATTATTTCATATGATTTTCGACTAACCGATAGCATCTTTCTTCTGTAAGATTTGCTAACACAGCCACATATTCTAAATGCTCCTGCGTACCGCCTTTATATTTTAGGGATGTCTCTAGTGCAGTATCATCTCTATGTTTTATCCAATTCCGTTGTTCTGTTCTCAATTGGTCCATCTCTTCAGTAGAAAGCTGCTCCTTAAGGACTCCATAGACCTCATTCAACAATGCATCCCACATTTCCCATCTATCGTTTTCCACCTTTTTTAATGCGAATGTTGACGAATCTGTTGCTTTCAATTCTTCCGTTGCTTGTTTCGTAGTATTTAATTTTTGGAGATACTCTTCCTTCTTACTTACTGTTATTTCATTTTCACTAGTATCGAAATTGGATGACTCTTTATCACTTGAATTTGTAGACGTATCCACTTGTCCATTTACCGGACTCTTGTCATCACTCTCTCGAGCATTGTTTTCTACTGAATCTTCCTTTGTTGTATTAGCTGCTATGTCTTTATTTGTTGGGTTTCCACAAGCAGCCAAACTAACAAATACTATGGTGAACAACACCATTAAAAATATTTGTTTATTTTTCATAGTAATCCCCACCTTTAAAACAACTTTAGCATAAATTTTCCATTTACCTTCAAAAAAAGATAATTCGCTTAATTATTAAGCGAATTATCTTTGCGCTAAGGAAAATAACGATTTTCACAAAAACAAGTGGCAATCCTTCTTTTTAAAAAAATCGCAAACATCTTTTCAACTGGATATTTATGTTAAAATGTAGATAAAAACTCTGAAAATTCACACTCACTCTAACAGGGGAAGTTAAGTTAGCAGAAATTGATTTTTTGTTAAAGGAGAAATGGGAGTATGAGATTACAAAAATGTGGTCAATGTAATAAGAGATTTAAGTGGGCTCAAATTTCAAAATCCCTTTTATTTAGCTATAAACCTATTACCTGTAGTCATTGTGGTGCTGATTATAAGATAACTTTTTCTTCCAGGACTATATCAGCTATATTATTTACTCTAATAGTTTTAATCGTTCCATTTGCAAGAGAACAAGAATTATCTATTCCATTTGTTATTTTAGTAATATTTATATATTATGTACTGCTGCTTAGTATGATTTTGCCGTACATAGTGAAATACGAAATTCAGCATAGCATGATTAAATCAAAGAGGTGAAGAAAATGAAAAACAAAGTAATCTTACTTGCTTCCGATCAACTTGGCAAAGGTGAAGCAGAACTAGGAGAAGGAATTTTAGAAACCTTTTTTACGATTCTTAAACAAAGGGAAGAACTGCCTGCGGCTGTTTTTTGCATGAACCGCGGTGTGTTTACATTAACGGAAAGGTCGCTTGTTTCACTCCAATTAAAAGAACTTGAAGAAAATGGTGTTGACGTCATTGCTTGTAAAACATGTGTTGACTATTATGAGCTGAGTGATAAGCTTACAGCTGGAAAAATCAGCGGAATGGCTCAATTCATTGAGTTAGCCTCAAAATATGAAGTCATTACATTATCTTGATTTTCTACGATATTTTCATTTGCCGGCAAACTAAAAAGACTGCAGAGGAATCTCTTCTGCAGTCTTTTTTTACACTATAAGTCCGTATTTCAACTGGCTTTTGTTCTAATCAACCGAAATCTTCATTTTCTGATTGTATACCTTCATATAATGCATGCCCTCTATTAGAAGATATTCTGGCTTTGTCGTTGAATCAAATTGCAAGGTGCGTTCCTTTACTACCCTGCCGTCTTCCTGTTTTGGATAGGTTTGATTTACGGTAGTTTTTAAAGGGATGATTTCCTCTTGTAATTGAATGGATACACCTTCAAGCATTACATCATCATCTGTAGAAATCGTTATTTCCACTCCTTGTGACGTGGTTGACACATTTTTGATCCACAGTTCTTTCCCATCAATCGTAATCGGCCCATTACTACTGGATGAAAGGGAGATTTTTTCTTCTAGCTTCTTATAGCCGACAAACTCTTTTATGACTAGTTCAAGTGAATCCAGCTGCTTCGGTAATGCATTGTAACGAATATCAAACTTTCTGCCTCTTAGTGAAGATGTATTGCTGCTGCCCATTAATTCAATCGGCTTTCCGTTCGCCATTAATTCAATTGCACCGAACGAGGAATCCACTCGATCAAAGTTTTCAACATTTAACGTGCCTTTGATCATTGTCATCGTTGGAGAGGCTGTAATCGAATGAAATGTGATGGTACCTTTATCGACTTTAAATGTCTTTTTTAGCGATTGCTTAAATTCGGCAACCATTGCTTTGTTTGGATTATATGGAATTTCAATTCTATCTTCGGTCATCTGGCCGTTCTGATGACCTTGCCAAAAGTATAAATTTAACTTTTTTGAAAATGGACTAACGGGTTCAAAAGACATGGTTCCTTTGATTTCCGTATGTTCATCATTAAGTAAGGACGTACCTCCCTCTGAATTTGAGTTTGTGAGAAAACCAGAAATTCTTGAAATTCTGAAATTGTCACTTGTACTAGTCTTTATCCCTTTTGAATTCGATAATGTGTAGTACACTACCATCTGATTAGAATCTGAAATCAATCCATTAATCATAAGCTCAGTTCCATCTTCAAGCATTGTCTTTTTTTCCACGATTTGTCCCATGCCCTTTTCATTGAGCTCTTTTAAAGTACCATTTATCACTTCATCAAAACCTAATAGTTTTTTTCCATAAAATGCAACTGCATTGTATTGAGATCCCATTAAAATGATTAAAAATATAGCAACTGTAGTTGTCTTCCAATTTAACGCATATCGTTTTGTTTTTTTCGGAGTATTATGAAGTGCCCTCTTCAATCTCACTTCTAATTCACTCGGTGCTTGTATAGAATCGATAAGCTTCTTTTCTTCCGCTAGTCGTTTCTCAAGATTATCCATGAACATCACCCCTATAATGATCTCTTAGCTTTTTCAATCCTTGGGAGATCCTTGATTTAACGGTACCAATCGGAGCAGATGTGATTTCCGCTATGGTTTGATAATCGAGGTCATGAAAATATTTTAATTGAATTGCTTCTTTTTGCTGCGCATTTAAATGAATCAATAACTCTTTGATATCCATTTGTTGATCAGTACTCAAATATGGATTACTAGTCTGCTCATGACTAGGATTACACGTATGCCAATCATCATCTATAAACACCAGCTTCTTTTGGTTCCGAAGCATGGATTTACAACCATTCACTAAAATGGTCTTACTCCAACTGTAGAAAGCTTCTTCTTTCTTAAGTTGATTAATATTTTCATATACCTTTACAATCATTTCTTCCATTGCATCCATGGCATCATGCGAATTTTCCATATAGGTGAGAGCAAGTCTATAATAATCATCTTTTTCAGCCATAATTAATTGGAGCAATGCCTCTTTACTACCCTTTTTTGCCTTTTTCACTAACCGAACGACATTCATGCTTTCACCTCTCCATTATAAGAGTCATGGCAGGGATAAAAAGTTCATTTTTCTAGATATATTTTTTTAGCTATTAAAAATGGCGCTATTCCTTTGAATAGCACCTTATACTTTTAAAAAATGGGAAGGTTATTGTGAATTCATTACGACATCCCTTTATGGTTTACAGCCAATGAAAAAGAAACAACCAGGGATTTTTTCAAGATAGTAAGCAAAATCTTCCGAATCATATATCGGGGAAAGCTATTACGAGAAGG
The DNA here is from genome assembly GCF_036962345.1 of Neobacillus vireti. Classification (GTDB taxonomy): domain Bacteria; phylum Bacillota; class Bacilli; order Bacillales; family Cytobacillaceae; genus Neobacillus; species Neobacillus vireti_A. The sequence goes on along the minus strand of NZ_JBALNB010000008.1, from coordinate 16,206 downwards.
TGCTGTTTTTCATTCCAACCTTTTTTCTATGATCTCTACAAATTTTGTTGAAGATGGTGACAGAGGAACACTCTTTAAATAACATACGCCTATATTTCTCTTTGGAATTTCTTCTATTAGTTGTACTTCATACAATAATCCTTTATTTAAATACTCTTGTGAAAATTCTTTCGTCACACATGCTATCCCCAAATTTATTTTAGCAAATTCTAATAATAAATCATGTGAGCCCAATTCAAATTCCGGCGACATCTTTATACCTCTAGATAATATATAATCCTCTACATACTGTCTTGAATTTGATTTTGGTTCAAGAAAGATGAGTGGCAGTTTTACTAATTCATGAAGACTTAAGGGTTTAGATACTATCTTCTTAAATTTCTCCCCGCAAACAAAGGTATCATGAATATCAATACATGGTCTTTGTTCTAATGTAGGATCATCAATCGGAAAATTACAAATTGTAATATCAACCTCCCCGGATTTTAATAAAGCACAGATTTCTAATGTTGTACCATTTTTAATCTTAAATTTAATATTAGGATATTTATTATGAAAATCTTCTAAATAAGGAAGCAAAAAATATCTAGAAATCGTATCACCGACACCTATCTTTAATTCCCCCGCCGTTAAATTTTTAAATTCTAATATCTTTTCTTCCCCGGCGTCAATTAAATTAATTGCCGAATTTACATGTTCAAATAGAAGACTACCCTCATTTGTTAAAGATACCCCTTTAGGTGTTCTATTAAAAAGACGTGTATCTAATTCTCTTTCTAATTGCATAATTGCTTGACTAACTGCTGGTTGTGTCATATAAAGATCTTTTGCTGTCTTAGAAAAACTTCCACTTTTCCCCACCATACAAAATACTTTATATAAATCTAATTTACTAATCACATAATCACCTCTTATACCCATCATTAGAGATATTAATTTTACTTATATCATTAAACAAATGTATATTACAAGTAGATATAATTTAGATTAACGTAAGTAGTTATAAGGAGCGATTATATTGGAAAGAGTAGTTGGAACTGTTGTAAGAGGTCTTCGTTGCCCAATCATAAATCAAGGGGACAAAATAGAAGAAATCGTTGTAGATAGTGTGTTAAAGGCTTCAGAAGTTGAAAGCTTCACGATTAATGATAAAGATATTGTTACGATAACAGAATCAATCGTTGCTCGTGCACAAGGTAATTATGCGACAATCGATCATATTGCGAAAGATATTCATACAAAATTCGGAGAAGATACGATTGGAGTTATTTTCCCTATTTTAAGTCGTAATCGTTTCGCAAACTGTCTCCGTGGTATTGCAAAAGGAGCTAAAAAAATTGTTTTAATGCTTAGCTATCCAGCTGATGAAGTTGGTAATCACTTAGTGGATATTGACATGCTTGATGAAAAGGGAGTTAATCCTTGGACAGATGTATTAACAGAAAAACAATTCCGTGATTATTTTGGATATAATAAACATACTTTTACTGGTGTTGATTATATTGATTATTATAAATCGTTAGTTGAAGAATACGGTGTTGAATGTGAGGTTATCTTCTCAAACAATCCAAAAACCATTTTGGATTACACAAAAAATGTTCTAACTTGCGATATACATACACGATTTAGAACAAAGAGAATATTAAAAGCAAATGGTGGAGAAAAGATTTACAGCCTTGATAACATCTTATCAGAGTCTGTTGATGGCAGCGGATGTAATGAAGCTTATGGTCTGCTAGGATCAAATAAAGCTACAGAGGATAGTGTTAAACTTTTCCCGCGTAATTGCCAGCCTATAGTTGATAACATACAGCATATGCTTAAAGAAAAGACTGGAAAAAATGTTGAGGTGATGATTTACGGAGATGGAGCGTTCAAGGATCCTGTAGGTAAAATATGGGAACTAGCGGATCCAGTAGTATCACCGGCTTACACATCAGGTCTTGATGGCACACCTAATGAAGTAAAATTAAAATATCTCGCTGATAATAACTTTGCTAATTTAAAGGGTGAGGAACTTAAACAAGCGATTTCTCAATTTATTAATAATAAAGAATCTGACCTTGTAGGATCGATGGAATCACAAGGGACTACACCTAGAAAACTTACCGACCTAATCGGTTCTCTATCAGATTTAACTTCAGGAAGTGGAGATAAGGGTACACCTATTATCTTTATCCAAGGTTATTTTGATAATTATACAAAATAGGATATTCAAAAAAACTAGATGCCTCCATATAGGGCATCTAATTTTTTTGTTAAACTTTTTCCTTTTCATACAGAATGGAGTTCGTTTCGGGGTAAAGGTAAAAAGTATAGTATACTATTTTTACCAATTACTTTGAGGTGAGTTTATGTGGAATTTAACAAAAGAAGTGAAAGTAAAATTTTCAAAATGTCATCTTCTTCCCATTCATGAATCTGATGATGACTGGAAAATGGCTATAGCAGAAGCAAAAGCGGAAGGGGAAGACCTCATTACACGTTTGAAGGAAGAACTTGAGGAAGTCAAAGAGGAATTGTTACACGTCTTACCTGAACGTTTCATTCCGTATTTGGAGAATGGTACATTAAATCAATCGACATTACCAAAAAAAGTGAGAGAAGATTACTTGCAATGGGTCCAGGAATCAGCCAAAGAATTTGAACAAATTTTAGATGCTGCCTATGGACAAACACAACAAGCCGCTGCCTATTTACCAATTGCGGTTCAGGATGTCTTTGAGGAAAGTTTACATGATGCCATCATTGAGAGAATAGAACGTGAAGGGAATACGCTTCATCTTTACATCAATACAGACAGCGGATTTTCAACGAAATCCCATATTCAACTAATTTTTCATGATGTCATAACGGAAAAATCGGATGAACCTTTACAAGTTGGGCAATGGTTAATTTACTATGAGCTGCAGAAAACGGATGAAGGTTTTGCATTCCGTGTGTTGTTTGATTGTCCTGATGCAGAGTGGACAATTACCATGAATGGGATGGATGCCCAATATTATTATCGTCCGAAGGTTTATACAAGGTTGAGAGATGAAGAAAAGCTGGAAGAAACCGTACTTGCAGAATATGTTTCCCTGTTAAATCCCGATAATCGCTATTGGTTGATTACACCTCATTTGAAATGCAGTATTAAAGCATTTACAGATAATCTTATTTTAGATAACGGAAAATTCGAATTGCGACAAAATGAGATGGTGGTTTCTGTTGACAATCAACGTTTTATTTATGATTTAAAAGAGTACAATCCAATTCAGCTCATCTACACCGACGTCTATGAAGATCCGTATGCACATTTTAACGAACCTGTTCCAACCGAACAAATCGAAGCAGCTGCCTGCCTTAGGGAATGATTTGGAATTACAAGTACATGCATGGAATACAATGTATGCAAATCCGAAAGAACTGGCAGCGTTTATAAACAGGGTCTTATTAAAAATGAAGATGACAGAAGAAAATGAAATGATGGTGAGCATTTATGTCAGCCGTTTTAATAAAAGTGAGATTTTGGGAGAAGCGGTCATAGAAAAGTATCGTAATTTATTTTATTAAATGATGCTCAGTCTGAAGATTTTGGTGATACTTCAGTTGAAATCGAGAGGATTTATATAAAGATTATATTTCTGATCCTTTCCATTTGGTGGAATTATTATCGTTAGATACACCGAGGTATTTCCTTCAATTTATTTCCTTCTTTTACAAAACTTGCACCCGTGGATTGTTTAATTAAATTTACGAGGCTTTTGGTTAAAAACACTCTTTGCTTCGTAGAGTGAAAAATTAAACAAAAAACAAAAAGCGAAAGGTGAACAGTGCCTATCACTGTTCACCTTTACTTTCATTAACAAATATAGTGTAACTGTGATTGCTTATGGGCAGAATAAGCCTAATCTCTTATGTAAACCTTCGTAAACTTCTACTGGCATTTCCTTAACTTTGATATCTTCACCTAGGAAAAGCAGCCAATTTGTTATTTCAGCCAATTCTTCGGGAATATTTACATTGATAAAAGTCTTTAGAATGGCTGTGGCTTGGTAAGGATTCGTATAGGAAATTGATAATTTTAAAGGGTGGTATTTTTTAAACTGGGCAATCGCTTTAGGACCAAGCTCAAGGTAAAGATTGATTACTTCTTCCTGCTTACTGAGTTTTTCTATAATTTTTTTCCTACTCCATCTTTTGTTCGTTGGGCAGTTTTTGACGTCGGTGAGATTGTCGACATGAAAGATCTTTTTCTTTTCTTCCTTAAAGTCAAAGCCCTCAATCAGCCACAGGCTTTTTTCTCGATAAAGATGCAAAAGATAAATTGGATAAGACTTTATGAGCTTCTCTTCCTTTACGGTAACCAGTAAATACCGATTCAAAAGAAGGATTTGGATGAGTTTTTCTAACATCGGATGGGGGAGGTCTGACAGATCAAGCAGGTCAGGATTATTCGGGTTAGTCCCTTCAAACAGCAAGATTTGATTTAAAAGAACAAGGTCATCTTGTTGGTTTTCTGATATAAGACCTAGTAACTTTTCAGCTAAAGACTGGCGGCTCTTTAGATAAGGGAGCTGTTGGTTTCTTGTGGCCATAAAGGCAATAAAAAGAGCTTTGACCTCATTATCGGTAAATCTAACATTGGGCAGGACAGAGTTGTGCATGACAAAATACCCCCCATCCCTTCCAACTTCAGCAACAAGAGGCATACCCATAGCTTCAATTTCTCTGATATCTCTAATAGCTGTCGAACGAGAGATGTTAAATTCCTGCATGATTTCAGAAATGGTAAAGTGGGAACGGTTGTTGATATACCGCATGATGATGTTAATCCGTTCAACCTTTTTCATTCAGCTGCGCACCTCCTAAACAGTATCATTTTTTGACACGATTTAAGGTTATTATAAACTCATCAAGTGAAAAGACAAATCATTTGATTCAATTTAAAAAAAGGAAGGTATTGAATATGGCAGATTATACTTTAGAAGAAAAAGATAGCTTTAACGTTTTAGGTTTTGGAACCGAGCTTAAGAGTGATTACACCGACTATACTGGCATAACGAAGGAAAAGGCAGACTTTTGGCAGGCCGTCAAACAAGATGGAACGCTTGACACTTTGAAATCTGTTGCCAAAAACGACTATATTTTTGTCGTGAACGAAGCAGTGAATAACAAGATGATGCATTATGCTGGCGTCATGACAGAGAAATCGTTACCAGAAGCAACAAGAGTGATCCAATTTCCAAAAGGGGAATACATCGTTGTGAAAGGGGAAGCAAAAACGTCTGAAGAGTTAAGTAATATGCTTACTGGCATTGCCTTCGGTCAAGTCTTGCCAGAAGTAAAGGAAGTTGCCTATGTTGGCGGGCCAAATGCGTCGGTTGAGATGGGGCAGCGAGATGGCTTAGTTTTTGGTGAAATGTGGATTCCAGTTGTTAGGAAATAAAGAGAAAAAAGGATTGATGGAAAATGTCCTATATTGTCGATTTTAAAAATGTGTCTGCGGTTGGTCTAGAGTCTTCACCTGTAGCTGAGGCACTTGCTGGTTTACGTGCCAATGAAGCCCGTTATTTTATGAACAAATACAAACATGAATTTACGGTTGTGCCAGCTAGCGAGTCCAGCGAGACCCTTGATTATGTGAATCGAATTTTGAAGAATGAACGGAATATTGAGTTTGCGGCCAAACCTTTAGAAACAGCTCGCTTTCAAGTGGAAAATATCAAATGGACCTACGTTTTTTATGAGGATGGTCTTTCGGTCAACGTCCTGTATACGGTTGATGGCCCTAAGCCGAAGCGGGCTGTTGGTTTTAAGCTTTCTGAGGGAATGGAGGTACCAAAGGAGTTAGAAGGGAAGTTTAAGTTTGCTAGGCAGAAGTCTAAACTTGCTGGTACCATTCGGGGCTCGTTTTTTGTCATAAAAGGCGAATATTAAAGTAAGCAAAGGCTCATGTTCATCTAAGGATTCAAATAACAAACCATCACTTCTCTATCAAATTGAGGAAGTGCTGGTTTGTATTTATGTAAAACCTTATTTACATTTGGTCTGGCTAAACGCCTAATGCGAACAGTGCCTGGCACAGTTCGCTACGGAGATCTTATATTTCCGCAAGTCCCTTGAATAGTTCCACTGCGGTTTCAATGATTTCATCTCGGAAGTCATACTCATAGGTATGAATATGAGGATAATTTTCGCCGTTTCCGATGTAGAACATCGCACCCTTTGTTAACTTCGTATAGTGGCCGAAATCTTCTGAGGCACGATAGGCTTCCTTCATTTCAACCAGCTGAAATCCTTTTTCTTTACTAACCTTACGGATCTTGTCAGAACTTTCTTTGTGGTTGACTGTTTCCGGAAATTCATCATTGAAAGAGAAGTTCACCTTCAGTCCGTACTTTTCCGCTTGTTCACATGCAAGTTCCTCAAGGTTTTTCTGAAGCGTATCCAATTCTGCTTCGTAGAGAGCACGGATGGTTATGAGCAGCTCACCTTTGCTCGCTGCTAAACCAAACGCTTTTTCACCTATGTTTACGTGAACAACCGTACAAAGTACCAAACCTTCATTGCTTTCAGGGGAGGTAAGCTCAGGGATGGCATCAATAATCTTTGCAATCGCAAAGGAAGGATTGACTCCATTCTCAGGCTGGCTGGCATGAGCAGGAGAACCTTCCATGTGGATAGTCATGCCCTTCGATGCACAATGAGCGGTTCCGTCGATGACATTGATAGAATTAAAAGCCATTCCGCTCATATTATGAAAGGCGAAAATTTCTTCAATGTTATGTTCTTTTATAAATGGTGTACATTGGATCGCGCCATCTCCCGTTTCCTCCGCGTGCTGGAAAAGGAAAAAGATATTTTTTTCTCCACCCTTCTGGTCAACTTCGAGTGCAAAGCCAGCTAAGCTTGCCGCATGACCATCATGTCCACATTTGTGGGATACCCCTGGATTCTTAGAGTCATATGGAAGATCGATCACCTCCGGCATGGGAAGTGCATCAAAATCTGCACGAAAAGCAATGTTCTTTTTATCCCCTCCCGCCCGGTAAATCGCATAAAACCAACGGCCTCTATCTATGATTTCCAATCGTGTATGCTTTTTAAGGAAATCTATTAAATGCTGTTTTGTCCAAACCTCTTCATTCGAAAGTTCAGGATGCTGGTGCAATTCATGGCGCAGTTGTTTAGCTAACTCTAAATTCTTTACATCCACTGTATCTTTAACCCCTTCCTGGTGTTCATCTAAATGTATCTACAATCCTAAACTTAAAATTAGATTTCCCTATCGTTTCTATAATAATAGTAAACTAACTATGGACTTTTTTAACCTCTTATTTTTCAAATTCAAAAACTTATTGATTATATAATATAGGATTAATTTTGAAAATACTCATTCTCATTAATAAGGATAACAATATATACATCGCCCAAAGAACAAGGTCTTATAAAAAATAAATAGTCTCTCTCTAAAGATAATGAAAGTAAATAAGAGTTCTTAATTTCCCACTAATTTTGAACAACGATTAAAAACCAATCACATTTGTAACGACAGTAAAAATGCGAACGGTGCCAGGCACTGTCCGCATTTTTTAGCATTTATTAATTTAATGTTTACTAATCATCAGCAAACATTTCTCCCAGATATTCAGAATGGTCGAGATACTGCAGCACAAATTCTTCTAAAGTCATGGGGAAATTTGTATCTTCTACCCAATAGTCATAACTAGTTGCAATTGTTTTTTTTATGAAGTCATTGCCCAGCCACTTTTGTGCTAAGTGATGAGGTAGACTAGCGAGAACATCATTCACTTCCTGGATACTGGTTATGATGAACACCACCTAAAAATGCTTTTATCTACTTATATGCCAGAGCTTTCCATTAAGGCAGCTAACGCTGAAAAAAATTACTTTCTGTTGAATTCAACTATCTGGTCTATGCCGGTGGTTTTTTTAGGAGTGTATCATTCTATTGAAGTATTGGTAGCCTTTTTGATTATATTATTAGCAATATCGTTCCTGCCGTTATAACAATTCCGCCGATAATGGTATGTTTGGCCGCTTTTTCCTTTAAAATAGTAAAACTCAATACCATCGTGAGGACGACACTAAATTTATCAATTGGTGCAACAACGGAAACTTTCCCCATTGCCAATGCTGCAAAGTAACATAACCACGATAAGCCCGTAGCCACACCAGATAAGACTAAAAAGAGATACCCTTTTCTCGAAATCTCTCTCAATTTCATATGGGTGCCTTGGAAAAATACAATCGCCCAAGAAAATAGAAGAATCACAATTGTTCGGAGAAAAGTAGCCACATTGGAATCGACATCTTCCATTCCGACTTTTGCTAATATCGATGTGAAGGCAGCAAATACTGCTGCTAAAATAGCATAGGCAATATATTGTTGGGAACCGAAAAATCGCTTCTTTTCTTCATTTTTTCCAATCAATATAAACGTACCAATGGCTATAATCGCTCCGCCAGCCATTACGAGAGGTTCTGCTGGCTCTTTTAGAAAAAGGATCGAGATAATAATGGTAAGGACCACACTTGATTTATCGATCGGTACCACTTTGGAGACATCCCCAATTGCAAGGGCTTTAAAGAAAAATAACCATGAAAAGCCTGTTGCAAACCCAGATAACAGAATAAACCATAAAGCGGTAGTTGAAATCTGAGAAATCGTCTCCAGCTTGCCAGTGATCATGACCATGATAAAAGCCATGATTAATACTACAATGGACCGAACGGCGGTTGCCAGGTTGGAATTTACATTTTCAATCCCGACTTTTGCCAAAATCGCTGTGAAGGAAGCAAATAAAGCTGCCAATAATGCCAAAATAATACTCATCCTGCACCTGCTTTGAACTATAAATATTTGAGTTTTATACGCACCATTTATTGTATCAAAAACTCCTTTTAAAATTCACTTTGTTTACTTCATCTATTCGTTCCGTTTTTTCGATTACAGTAATCCGCCAAATCTGAATAAAAGTTGGTGTAAAGGGTATTATACCTCTGTATACATGAATGAGGTGATAGCATTGTCTAATAAGGTGAATCAAGAAGACATAGAAACATTAAGAGAGTTAATCAAAGATATAGACACGGCCATGCTGACTACGGTATCGGAAGAAGGGCTTGTATCTCGTCCTATGAAAACACAAGAAGTAGAGTTTGATGGTGACTTATGGTTTTTCACTAAAAAAGAGACGAATAAATATGAAGAAATTTTACATGATCAAGAAATTAATGTCGCTTATGCAGGTAAATCCTATGTTTCCGTCCGTGGAAGAGCGGAAATCGTTGAGGATTTAGACAAGAAAAAGGAATTGTGGAGCAAAGCATATGAGAAGATTATGCAAACTTCTTATGATGATCCTGATGTTGTCTTGATAAAGGTTAGAGCAGAAGCAGCTGAATATTGGGAAACCGGTAATTTTACAAAGAAAGTTGCCTTTCTTTATAACCGTATGACAGGGCAAAGTTCTAAAAGCTCAGATGTTAATGAAACGGTTGAATTGAATAAATAACACACTAAATGGGTTGTCTGGTTATAGGACAATCCATTTTGCTATTTGGCGTCCCGAACTGTCGGAAACAACAGATATTGTCCCTTGACAATTGGGGCTTTACATCCATAAAAAACGAGTGACAAATCAGCATACAATTTGGCACTCATTTTTAGTATTTGTGATAGGTAACGATACCTTTCGAATTCTATTTACCTCTGATGGTTTAAAAAGAATTTATGAACCATTGTTTGAAACCCATCATTTATTACAGCTGTTGATCTGCCATTTTGGATTTCATCCCTATAATGGCTCATCTGTTTGATAAAGTCACGATTGCCTGAAATATATACATTTTGAACGTTTGGGTCTGCTTCTCTTATATGCTGGGCGATTTGATCTTCAACAAATGAGCTCATTTCACCATGAAAGTCATCATCCATCTCCACCGCTGCATACGCATTTCGATTCGAAACAATAATAGTGGCTTCTTTTACCTCAGGCAGGTTCTCGACTTTTTCCTGAGCTCCATTCTCTACGTGTAATCCCTCATGAGTGTTATTGGCGGTATTTGTAGAAGTGTTCGTAAGTGTAAGGTTGGGATTTCCTAAGCTATTTCCTATATTTAATCCACCTGAATTTCGGTTGTTTATCTCTCCATGCTGATCATTTTCTCTGCCCTCGTCTTTCATATTGCACCCGGTCACTAAAATAACAATCAATAAGCAGAACAATATTTGTTTAATAGCTTTCATCTATTTTCCTCCTAAAATGAGTTCACACTTACAATTACCTTTATCCCACTTTTTTATGTAGAGATGAGAAGAATTTTAATTGATTTTAGGACTAGGAAAAACGTGGTCACAACTTGGGCATAACTAAAACAAAAATATCCTGTTTTAATAAAAAAAGTGGTATAGTATAGGAAAGTATTTTTACTATTTCAAAAATATAATTTTTATATATTTTGATATGTGTCAGTTTGGAACGATTCATTGTTTTAAAACTGAACCTATTTATAAGAATGAGGTGCTATTATGAATCAGGAAATTTCGTTTGTTCAAAGAGAGGTTTTAAAAGAAAAGCCTGCAGCAGATTCATTAGGCTTTGGTAAGTATTTTACGGATTACATGTTTGTGATGGATTATAACAGAGAAAACGGCTGGAATAATCCAAGAATTACCCCATACGAGCCCTTAACACTCGAACCTTCATCGATGGTTTTTCATTATGGACAGGCTATTTTTGAAGGAATGAAGGCTTATAGGACCGCAGATGGAACGGCTCAGCTCTTCCGTCCAGAGAAAAACATGCAGCGTTTAAATGATACCTGTGACAGAATGTGTATTCCTCAAATTGATGAGGACTTTGTATTACATGCGATCAAACAATTAATTTTCACAGAAAAGGATTGGATTCCTCAAGGTGAAGGTACATCACTTTATATTCGCCCGTTTATTATTGCAACGGAAGCCTATCTCGGTGTACGTCCTGCTGCAGAATATAAATTGCTCATCATCCTCTCCCCTTCAGGAGCTTATTATGGCAGCCAATTAAATCCTGTTAAAATCTATGTAGAAGAGCAGTATGTCCGGGCAGTCATTGGCGGAGTGGGCCATGTGAAGAACGCAGGCAATTATGCTGCTAGTCTGAAAGCACAAGAAAAGGCTGATAGACTTGGTTATGCACAAATTCTATGGCTGGATGCGAAAGAGAATAAATACGTTGAAGAAGTTGGCAGTATGAATATCTTCTTCAAGATTAAGGGCGAAGTCGTTACACCAAAATTAACTGGAAGCATTCTGCCAGGTGTTACCCGTGACTCGGTTATTCAATTATTAAAGCATTGGAATATCACTGTTCGTGAAGAAAGAATCTCGATTGAAGAGGTATTTGATGCACATGAACGCGGCGAACTAGAGGAAGTCTTCGGAGCGGGAACCGCTGCTGTTATTTCACCTGTTGGCGAATTAACATGGAAAGACAAAACAATCGTGATTAACGATAATCAAATTGGACACCTCTCTCAGGATATTTATGATGAGATGACCGGAATCCAGCTTGGTAGAAAAGAAGATCCATTTAACTGGACAGTGAAGGTTGCACAGGTTGAGGTTTAATAACCATTAGGCTGCTGCTGCAGCCAATCCTCTTAAATTCAAGCTGTCTATAAATTGAATTCCACAAAAAAGATATCAATTTAAGTCACTCTAAAATGTTATTTAGGAGAATTCGTGATTTTGTGATACACTTTGTTTACCATTTGATTTACTGTTTACATTTGCCCTACTCATTCGTGAGTAGGGTTCCTTGCTTGCTTTTAAGATAAATAAAAAACAGACTCTATAAAGAGCCTGCTCGAGTTTGACTTTATAATTAAGCTTTACGCACGTTAGCTGCTTGAGCTCCACGTTGGCCTTGCTCAACGTCAAAAGTAACTGCTTGACCTTCGTCTAAAGATTTGAAACCTTCGCCTTGGATAGCTGAGAAATGAACGAATACGTCTTCTCCACCGTCACGCTCGATAAATCCGAAACCTTTTTCTGCGTTAAACCATTTTACTTTACCTTGTTCCATTTTGTTTCCTCCTGCTGTGTGCTTTGCACACAATGTATTACTATCCTTGCACTCAGTGATCATCAAGACGAAAAGTTAATCTTAGACTATCTTTTACACCGAACAAAAATAATTCTTCTAAAGCATAACATCTTTCAAAGGTATTTGCAAGAAGACTTAACATAATCATTTTTGCCACCTGAATTTACATATCTGATTTTCGATTCTTATGCATGTAAAGGGCACCCGTTAGTTACCCTTTTTTATAATGAGTGCCTATGTAAATAGATGAGATCGTTATTTTGTCGACCATATAGCTTTAAAGCTATTTAATGAACGTAAAAAATAAAATAAGGCAGATCATTCTGCCTTTCTTTCTTCACTTTCTATACAACTCATTTCATTTCGTAACGCATTCCATTGATTTTTAATTTTTATCATTTTCCTCTTTATCACTATTTATATTGGTTATACTGCTTTTTCCTTGACTTTTATACTTCTTACCATTTTGTAGGTATTTTTTATAGGTTTGATTTTTGCTTGCATTGGTATTATTTTTCTTGCCACCACAACCACATCCCATAAAGTTCACCTCCTTCATATTAATTTAAAACTACTAGAGGTTCCAAAATCCTTCCCATCTTCGTTTTATTGAATAGTAGAAAGGAGAACCAATTCCCATTAAAACAGACTGAACATAGCCACTTGTGTTGGTCGGGTATAAGATTAGAGGTATTCGAATATTTTTTGTCTGACCGATAGAGGATACAAAAAGGGTTGTACAATTGTTGGAAAAAATACACCAGACAAAAGTGAGATTCTCTTCACATTATATTAAATGCAAAAGGACGATTTCTTGATTGGGACAAATTATATAGCAATCCAATTATTTTTTAATTCCCTTAAAACCTCTCCTAGTCACTAAGTACTTCTCCGCCAATAACTTGTATAGGACTCGCCTCATGCGGTGAATAGTTTTCCAGAATTTGTTGGCTTGCAACAAAAAAATATTTTGTAAAATTCTACTCTGTGGCTCGGGGGCAAACACCTTCACATAAGGATAAACGCTGGAAATGGTAGCAAACATTTTTTGCATTATCTCATCATCCCTGACCCTTCCAATATAATTGACAAATAGGATTCCATCATTGGTCAATTTTTGACTCGTTAGAAAGAAAAATTCTTGGGTGGTTAGGTGAAATGGGATACTATTTCCATTGTAGGCATCTTAGAAAATGATATCCTGAGATTTGTCCACCTGTTTTTTCAAAAGCTCACGTCCGTCTCCAATATCGATTTTATTGCCCAAATAACCAAAATACTTTTTGGATATTTCGACAACTAAGGGATCGATCTCTGCAGTTACCAAATTTCTACTTGAATAATATGAGCTTATTACACCAATTCCATGTCCGATTATGAAACCTTCTTTGAAATCAGGTACGTAGTGATCAATAAGATCCACTACAGTACGAGAGTACGACAGTACCAAACGGGATGGATTCTCCAAATCCATCACTCCCTGAACAATATCGTCAGTAAATTTAAGTAAGCGAAATCTGCCGTGCATCCCGCCAAACCTGCTTCTATCTAGAACCGTAATGTTTTGGAAAGGGCTTGATCCCTTATAAACTATTTGATTCATCGATGACACTCCTTGATTGATTGAATATGTACTATATAGAGTATTCATAGGGTTTATTATTTGTATAAACAAGTAACATGAGAGAACGTGTTGTTCAAAAAAAACCTAAGGTGTTGCCTACTGTCTTTTAGATTCTAACGGATATCGGTAATTTTTGAATTGTGGTCCCATAAAAAAGGTTTAAAGAATTATTTTAATAAAATAATGAAAACATCTATAACAAGTGGACAAGCTTTTACATACAAATATATTAACTTCATAAAGAGAGGAGTTGATTATATGGGACAACCTCAACAATGTGAAAGTTGCTGTGAAAATACGGACATTCTTTGTGTGAGTATTCCTGGAGGAATTCATATTGTCTTGTTAGGAATTCACATCGACCTTGAAGCTGTTTGCCTTCGAATTTCCAATCCTGGTACTGGCACTCTAACAGCCGCACAACAAGCTAATGTCGAGCAAGTTGCAGGTGCAGTTGGTAACTTGTTAGGAAACCTTTTACCACGTGCCTAATTAATTAAGTAGAGAAGGAAGAAGGAAGGGGGTCTCCCTTCCTTCTTTTTTATGTACACTCAGTTAAACACTGTCAATAGGCTAAAGATTCGAACAGGGGCAGTGTAGCCAACCGTAGCAAAAGCAAGGGTAGCTATCTAATATGGAATCTTTAAGGAAGCCTGAGGCAATGCTTGAGCAGAAATGCAAAACTAATTTGAGGCTAATCCAATCGAAATATCCTTAAGGATGTACCCTGCCTAGCCAATACTAGAACAGAGCCTTCACTGTCATCACCTCACTATATAAAGTCCTAGGAAATACCGATTATCCCTAGGACTTCGAAGTCTACTTTTAGGTTTAGAGAATCACCGAATACATAATCGCACGGACGTTGGTATAGGAAAACGGGGGTTTAATCACCCCTTACTATCTAATTATGAGAAGGGAATTCCTCCGTCTTAGAACTTTCCATGAAGCATAACTAATTCAACAAATTGTTTAAACATCTTTTCAATAAATGGAGTACTTCATCAGCAGGCAGTTCATTGGTGGATATTTTAAGACGACGAAAGTCTACTTCAATCGTGATTCCGTTAAAAACTATGGTAATGGGTGAGTAAGTAGAGAGGGAAAAGATCTCCTTAGTTTCATTTATGATTAAATTCTCAGTGACGGGCGCATCCTGATCCAAGAAGTCTGAAGGAGTATCAGTGGGTAAATTAGGATCAGTTTTGGGTATTTCTTCACATTCAAATGTTCTCTCTACAACCGAGTCTTTCTCAGCCTGAGATGGGTTGTAAACTAGAATTGGCGACTTTGCGTGGACGAGCATCTGATGACTTATACTGGTAGTCATCTGTATCTGTAAAGGCACATTCGACAATTCCATTTCCCCTTCCTCTTGTTTTCCCACATGGTGTTTTGGCATTTTTATGATTTTCGGACCGTTCTCTCTTGTTTTGGGAGGAATGGTCGGTCTTCGGTGTTTATGTTTTTTAGGTTCTCTAATTTTTTCACTTACGGGTTTTTCCTTATGCCGCTTCTTTTTTTCTTTCATTGTAATTTGTAATCCTCCCTCGATTCTTTCCTATCTTTTCTTGTCCAATTTTTTTGCAGAATAACTTATGAGAAATTATAAACTTCCCCCGAGTGTCGAACGGCAATCATATCAGGCAATCTAAGTACAGAAATAGGATGGATGAATTTTTTCTTTATTCTTTTCAAGATGACTTCCTGTACTCTATCTTTTTTTATTCATTATTCATTTTTAATACAAATTCGTGGTTCACCCCACATTCCGTAAGTTTGAGAATTATAAATATTATTAAGATATAGGACCTTATTATATAAATATGTAGATGTGATCGCTCGGAATTGGACGGCTGTCCAGTGAAACCACCCAATTATAGATAACATTTTCTTATAAGAATAGGTTCTACTGTTGATTCCCGTAGTGGAAAGGCGTTTGTTTTCACAAAGCAAACTCAAACAATAATGCCCATAAAAGCATACGTAGGCATCCTAATTAACTACCTATTATTGGACTAAAAATAGCAACATATTTACTTATTGTTTGGGATATGGCGTTTGCTTTAGGATAGGCACTTTTCTTAATCACACCTAATGGATAAATAATAGGGGCGTGAGTATTTTCCTCTGCGGTTGCTACCTCCGACTACAATTCCACGAAAGCTAACAGACAAGCAACGTGTAATTGCTGGGCCATATCCACACCTACAATTAGATGTGTGTCGGAAATTCTTTCTATTAGTTGATTTTGTTTATTTTGCATTTATAAATTCATGGTAGGGCTTCCTCCTTAAGAATTTGAGTTAGATTGGACTCTATACTCGTATCTTACTAAGGGGCTCTATTTTTTTAAAACCTGATATTTAACAATCTACAGGAATGCTAACCTGCCCTTTAGTACAATAACTTCAATGAAAAGAGCGATAAACCTTCTTGGACTATCGAGCAGATTTAACAAAAAAAACATACTAAGATTAG
>NZ_JBALNB010000007.1:48832-546498 GCF_036962345.1 Neobacillus vireti | reverse complement strand
AGGTACCGTCAAGGTACCGGCAGTTACTCCGGTACTTGTTCTTCCCTAACAACAGAGCTTTACGACCCGAAGGCCTTCATCGCTCACGCGGCGTTGCTCCGTCAGACTTTCGTCCATTGCGGAAGATTCCCTACTGCTGCCTCCCGTAGGAGTCTGGGCCGTGTCTCAGTCCCAGTGTGGCCGATCACCCTCTCAGGTCGGCTACGCATCGTCGCCTTGGTGAGCCGTTACCTCACCAACTAGCTAATGCGCCGCGGGCCCATCTGTAAGTGTCAGCGTAAACCGACTTTCAGCTTTCCCTCATGAGAGGGAAAGAATTATCCGGTATTAGCACCGGTTTCCCGGTGTTATCCCAGTCTTACAGGCAGGTTGCCCACGTGTTACTCACCCGTCCGCCGCTAATCAAGAGGTGCAAGCACCTCTTGATTCGCTCGACTTGCATGTATTAGGCACGCCGCCAGCGTTCGTCCTGAGCCAGGATCAAACTCTCCAAGAAAGTTGATATAGCTCCGAAAAGTTACGTTGGCTAGTTTCTATAGAAGAAACTAATATTTTTGTGTTGACGTTCTTGTTTGTTTAGTTTTCAAAGAACAACTTGTCACTTGTTTTTAGCGACAAGAAATATCTTATCATATTCTCTCCACTTGAGTCAACACATTTTTTCAATCCATCATATTGTCAATCACTCTGCGGCAGAACTTTCTTATAATAGCATCGTATCAATAACGGTTCAATTTGAAATTCCTTCCAACTCCTCATTTTTGCTAAATGGCCCCAAATCTTATCATTTTTACTGAACTAATTGTATTAACATACCACCTCAAACAATTTTATAAGGGAGACTTTGTATAGACGGTCACTCGAACAATTACAAACTAATCTAATATCCTTTGCTAAAAAAGGGTTAACCGTTTTTACTATCCAGTTCCTTTGTCTTTTTTATTATTTACTTACCTGCCACTCATTTTCTCCATGGATACCGTCTACCTCATCCGGATTTTCGGATTGATTATCATTTTTCTAATCGGAACTTTACTTAGTAAGCCATTGAGTGTTAATGTCACGGCACCCAATAACCCATTAGCCACATTAGGTAGAATACTTGCAGAATCCCAGGCATTTTATATACCGGTTTTTAACATTGACTATATGTACATTCCTGAATATATTCCATTCAAAATCGGATTATTAGGAGGCTCACTCTTTCTTCCCTATTTGTGGGTATACAAAAGTAGAACATACTTATTTGTATCTTTAGGGACTTGTATAACCTCACTAATCTTAGGAGGAATCTTTTATTTCTGCGGTTCTTTACAACAGACTATTGCTACAGTATTAATCTCAATTGTTGTAAGGACCAATTGTACCATCAACTAGTAAGATGGAATGGCATCAATTACTGGCCAAGGATTTTGTATTTCTATATTAATATTTTATCTATCAAGAACAAAATCGACGTTGTAGTGAGATTTCCGCTGTAATCAAAAAAAAGTTGCTGCCCACCAATTTGAGCAGCTCATTTTGAAACAGTAAATATTAGAGTTTAGCATCCTTTAACTTTTGGCTGTTTGCTCATTCACTTTCAAAAGATATCGTTGAATTTTACCGCTTGGAGTTTTCGGAAGATGATCCGTAAACTCAACTTCTCTTGGGTATTGATGTTTAGATAATTTACTTTTAACATATAAGGATAATTCGTTTGCTAGTTCGGCGGAAGGGGCAAAAGATGGATTTAGAACAACATATGCTTTTACGATTTCGCCTTTAGCAGGATCTGGTTTCCCGACAACCGCCGCTTCCGCCACAGCTGGGTGCTCGATTAGACTGCTCTCTACTTCAAATGGACCAATCCGATATCCTGCACTGGAAATAATGTCATCCGCACGTCCTTGGAACCAAAGATATCCATCTTCGTCCTGACTGGCGAGATCGCCTGTTAATAGCCATTTTCCTTTTATTTTTTCTTCTGTTTTTTCAGGGTTTTGCCAATAGCCTAAGAAAAAGTATGGAAATCCAGTCGTATCGACGGCAATTTGTCCCACTTTCCCTTTTTCAACTGGATTCCCATCTTCATCTACCAAGGCAACATTAAAACCAGGAGATGGCAGCCCCATTGAACCTGGTTTTACAGCCATATCGGTCGTATTAAAATTGTCCACAATCATTCCTGTCTCTGTACAGCCATAGTGATCATAAATCTCTCTTCCGAAGGTTTCCTTAAAGAAACGGACTACTTCCGCATTTAATGGCTCACCCGCACTGCTAAATTTTTTCACTTGAATATTATATTTTTTCGCCAGCTCAGGACCATATGTCATCATCATTCGATAGGCGGTTGGAGCATATGCAAAGTTGGTAACCTTATATTTTTCCAATAGAGTATAGACCTTTTCAACATTAAAAGAACCTTTATAAACAACAATTGAAATACCATAGCTTAAAGGGACGAATGTACAATTAATTAGTCCATAAGCCCAGCCTAAATCTGCTCCCCCTAACATGATATCGTCATCCTCTACACCAATTCCGTGTCGAACATAAGGATAAGAACTAAGTAGGATTTTATGAGCCCAAACGGCTCCCTTCGGCATACCAGTTGATCCTGACGTATATTGGATCACACTTGGCTCCATTATATTTGTAGGTTCTGTTAGATGCTCGTCTGAAAAAGACCCTATAAATTCCCAAAACGTTAATCCGTTGCTTGTTAATCCATCCGTCAAAATAAGTTCACTTGGAATCGATATTTTATCGATTTTTGCAGCTTGTTCTTGGTTGGTTACTAATATTTTACAATCACAATCTTCTAATCTGTACTTGATTGCTTCCTGGGCAAAAGCTGTAAACATTGGTACATAAACTGCTCCTACTTTCCATGTTGCCAGTACCGTGATAATCAATTCCATGTCCTTACCAAGAAGACCTGCCACTCGATCCCCTTTCTTTACTCCAAGGTACCTTAGTGCATTTGCCATACGATTCGATTGTTCCTTTAGTCTTTGGTATGTCCATACATCTGTATTTCCGTCAGCATCTTCCCAATAAATTGCAACCCGATTTGGGTCATCTGCCCAACGATCACAGCATTCATGTCCCATATTAAATTTTTCTTGTACATTCCAGTCAAATGTTTTCACTACCTTTTCCCATGAAAAACCTTCAAGGAGTTCTTGATACTTCATTTCAATCACCTCATAAAATATAAATGAATAGCGTTATTTTTCTATTTAACTTAAGCGCTTTCAAAGGAGTGTAATTAAATTTTCACAGCTGAATAATGTTAAACCATCGTAAATCTAGCTGTTGTTTTTATTCCTACCATGCTGCCTCTAATAGTGAAGTAATTTCTTTATTTAAATCACCAGTGCCCAAAACAAAGCTATTTTCTTCACCTTGAATATCGATAAGGATATTTTTTACTACTGCAGGAATGCTTTCTTTTTTAACTTCAAAATCTCTTAAGTGGTGTGGAATTTCCAGGTCTTGAATCAGACCTCTAATTAAGGTAGGAGCCATACTGGCGTTTTCGGTTATATTTTCCTTACTAAAACCTAAAGCTTCTGTTATTTTTGCCTGTTCATCACTCGTTCTTGGTAATAAAAACTTCATTACATGTGGAAGCATAATCGCAGAGGTCATTCCATGAGGTATGTCATAGGTTGCTCCCAGTTGATGGCCAATACTATGAGATAATCCTAATTTAATATTTACGACAGAAAACAATGATAACCAGGCTCCTAGTTGACATTCCAATCTAGATTCTAGGTTTGTAGGATCATTTTTAGAAATAGGTAGGTGATCATAGAGTTTTTTTAACGCTTGTAATGCTAGACTCGTATTAATTGGATTTGGAACAGGAGTATATAGTGTCTCAACTGCATGATCAACAGCACGAATCCCGGTTGATATCCAAAGCCAATCAGGGGTCTCGACCGTAAATGCAGGATCTAGAAAAACGAATTTTGGTGTCATGTTTAAATGGGAAAACTTATATTTTACATGATCCTCTGCCTTCGTCGTACCTGCTATGCTTGTAAATTCTGATGCAGATAGTGTTGTAGGAATCGCAATATGAGGTAAATAATCCAGCATCTGTGGTGCTTTTTCTCTTAAATTCTCCGAATAAGGATACAAATCGTCTTCAGACTGAATGCCTTCAGATAAAACCAATGATAGGATCTTTGCTGCATCGATCGGACTACCGCCACCACAGCTAAGGATAAGATCAGGGTTAAAATCACGTATTTCTTTTATATTTTGCATCAAAATGTTGCCGGGGACATGTTGTTTTGAGCAGGTTACATATGTGTCTAATTGATTTGCGTGGAGAGTTTCAATCATCCTTTGATACGCCTTTGTTTTTAACATACTATTAGTAGTGACGATCAATAATCTCTTAGCATTAAGCTTCTGTATTTCGCTTACAAGCTGTTCGGCTACGATATTAATCCCGTAATGAATCCGTTCTACAGGCAGATACTGGTAAATCATTCTTGGACCCCTTTCCTTAATATGTAAACTAATAAATCAAACAACTGTTTGTTTTTAATTATAAACAAGAAAGTTTGTTTTGTATATAATTTTATGAATATTAAAAATTCTCAACTCAAAACAATTATATACTAGAAATAAAGGAAAATACAATGCCTCCAATAGGGTCTACTAATCACTAAAAAGGACATTTAAAAACAGTGAAATTTCAACGTGAAACCTCACTGCTTAATAAGACCCTCCCCCTTTATGATAAGATTTATCTATTATTCCGATTTTTCCCCAAAAGTAGCAAATGGCTTTATCTTAAGTACCATCGACCATTTTTATTTATTAATATTCCCCTGCTTTTTAACCTTCTTAAATACCTATTTATCGTATCAGTTCTAACATTTTCATTCATCATTTTATGGCAATTGTTTAGAATATTTTTGGCAGATAATCCCGGAGAGTTTTGTAATAAACCTTTTATTACCTCCTCCAAGGGGTTCACCTCCTAAGTTTTAAAGTTTCTAACACAATCAAATAGAAAATGAAATCAGATAATAAGGAAGCTATTAAGGTTTACGCCAAACTCCTTGAAGTACAAATGCATTAAATTGTTTTGAAATTTCATCAAATGAATACTTATTATCAGGTGAAAACCATCGCTGCATGTAATTATAGACACCAAAAATGGCAAAAGTCATCAGTTTAGGATCTAAATCACTGCGAAATTCTCCCTTTTCAATCCCATCAATCACAATTTTACGAAAAAGACGGTCATATTCGTCTCCAACTGTTGCGATTTCCCCGCCGAATTCCGTTTTGAACCACTCGATTGAAATCCAAACGAATAACTCACTTTGGTATTTCTCAAAACTTGAAATATGATTTTTCAAAGCTTTTTCTAATTTAATAGAAGGAGAATCGCTTGAATTGACAATCACTTTTAAATTCTCCGTCATTTCATTCAATGGTCTCTCAACAACAGCATATAATAAATCATCTTTTTTCTCGATATAGTAATAGAGGCTTCCCTTAAGCATTCCCACTTCATTCGCAATATCCTCTAAAGTGGCCGCTTTATACCCTTTTTCCCGAAAAACCTTGGCGGAAGCATCTACAATTTTATTAAATTTTTCAAATGACTTATTTGTTCTTTTAATATTTGGTTTTGCCACCATCTTTTCCCCCTTTACCCATTCAATAGTTTTCATTTAATATTAATGAATATTATATCTCATAAATCTTTTTTATAAAACAGACGATTGTTTGAGGAGTTTTTAGAGTCCATTTCCATTACTCTTCAGAGATATAATAAGGTCACTCATGCACTTGAATGGGTAAAGTTGAATAAGTATTGTCACGACCACCAACGTACACTTATCAACTTTTTTCTATTAATTAAAATTTTCCCGTTTCAGTGATTTCATAGGCAGACAACATAAGATTACTAACTCTATCTTTAAACTCTGCGAATCGACTGTCATTCGTCTGCCCGACCTTCCACCGATAATAAATTTGTTGTAAGGCTACAGCTAATTTGAAATAGGTAAAAGCCAAATAAAAGCCCAACGGAGGAATATCATAGCCTGTTTGGATTGCATATCTATGAATAAACTCATTCCTCGTAATAAACCCTGGCTCGGTGGTTACGGTTGGGAGACTCTCTTTGAGGTAGTCAGGATCATCTGGTTCTAACCAATAACCTAATGCTCCGCCTAAGTCAAAAAATGGATCTGCGACGGTTGCCATTTCCCAATCTAATATCGCTTCGATTTTTGTAAAATTTTTTAAGAATAACATATTATTTAATTTATAGTCATTATGAATTAAGCTCGAATATTGGGAATTAGGGATGTGATCTACCAACCATTGAGATAGTTTTTCAAAATACGGGATATCATCTGTTTTGTACTTGAGATAGCGTTGAATCCACCCATTTACTTGTCTCTCTAAAAATCCGCTTGGCTTACCAAATTTGGATAAATCAGCGTGATTGTAGTCGATTGTATGCAGTTGAGCGAGTGCATCGACCACCTCGTTTGAAATGTTTACACGTAATTCGTCCGTCGCATTAAATCCCGCCGGAAACTGATCGTTCAATACTACCCCTTGTTTTCGTTCCATAACATAAAAAGGTACTCCTAACACTTCGGTATCTTCACAAAAGACATATGGTTTAGGAATGAATGGGAAAAAAGGATGTAGTCTAGTTAATAAATCTGATTCACGTTTCATATCATGTGCTTTTGGCGGAAGCGGACCTGATGGTGGACGACGCATAACGGCTTCCCAATCACCGCAACGAATAAAGTAGGTTAAATTTGAGAAACCTGTTGTAAATTGTTCTACTTCAAGCTCTTTATTCCCGAAATCAGTTATATGTTCGGCTAAATAGGTTTTTAATGCATTTCGATCAAAGTCTTCACCATCCCGAACAGGAACGGTATCTTTCTTTTCTATTTGTTCCAAGCTATTCACCTCCAAAATTAAAAACTAACGGTTGTTTGATTTTTATTATAATCGCAAATGGAATCCTTTTCAAGGGTATATTTTAAATCTTCTGAAAAAATAGACTAGATGGTGCTTGGTTCTTTAACAATCAATCCACCCATAGATTAAGTTTTAATCACGCTTCCTGAACCTTAAAAAGTTAAACCCCAAATCATTTTACGAAATCCCTTTTTTAAACTGGAAGCTCAATATCTAGATGCCGTTTGCTTATTTTCCAGCTCCCATTTACCTTGACTACTTTATCCCGGTAAATGCCGGTTGATAGCAGTTGACAAGTCCCATTCTCTGTAGCAAAAAGAGTCAAACTTGATCGAGCGAATGCTTGCTCTTCCCCTTCCTCTTCAAAAAAAATATTGGAGATCTGATGCAAACGTTTATCAGTCTGTCTTTCAATCGCACGTTTCATAAAATTTAAAACGGCTTCTTGACCATCATAGGGGCCAATCAAATCTCCGCCGCCAACACGTATCGTCATCACAGAATCCTCTGCAAAGCATTCTGTAAGCATTTCTATATTGTGGGAATCATACCCATGTGCTGCTCTGTATAATACTTCGTGGATTGCTAATTTTTCTTCTGGTTTCATTATTTCGTTCACTCCTTTTCAGACTGAATATCATCGAGTGCCTTTATTAATTCCTTCCCGCCTTCTACTAGTTCTGTATCTGCTACGCCAACAATGGCTACTTTTCCGCATAATGAATCCATTTCCTTTTCCCCCTATTTTAATGCCATCAAGCTTATGAAGTTGTCATGCCCCTATCAATAGGAATAATTGCACCATTTATATATCCTGCTTCATCAGAACCTAGAAACCTTACTAAGGTAGCCACCTCTTCAGGTTTCCCAATTCGATTTGCTGGAACCTTTTCCATGACTAAATTGTAATACTCTTGCAGATTGTCAGGATTGTATTTTTTAGCAGCATTTTTCATCATATCTGTATCAATTGGCCCTGGACAGATGGCGTTTACTCGAATGTTTAACTTTGCGTTTTCGGCAGCTGCTGATCTTGTTAATCCCACAACCGAATGCTTACTTGCTGTATAAGCGCTTAAATTGCCCTGCCCCAAAATACCTGCAACTGAAGCAGTGTTAATGATACTACCTGATTTCTGTTTCTGCATCACTTGGATAACATATTTTAAACCAAGGAAAACTCCTTTTGTATTAACGGATATGACTCTATCAAATATCTCTTCATCATAATCACCAATTGGAGTGACAGCTCCTTCTATCCCTGCGTTATTATAGAAAACATCAATCCGTCCATACTTTTCTACAGCTTCTTTCACATATTTTTGTGCATCCTCGGATTTTGCCACATTTCCTTCAACAAATTGAACATCTGAAGTAACTTCTTTAACTGATTCAAGTGTTTTTCTTGCTTCTCCCTCAGTAATGTCAACTAGTACAAGTTCGCACCTTCCTTTGCAAAGCGAGGTGCTCTAGCGCGACCAAGACCTCCGCCAGCACCGGTAATAACCACTACTTTTCCTTTAATACCCATAAAATATCCCCCTCAAATTAACTAGTAAGTAAGATGTTATTTTCATTAAATTAGTAGATCTTCACATTAATGCCTTCTAAGTAAGATTGTAAATAACAGACCCTCAAGACAGACAGGGAAAATGCCCATTACATTCACCCTGTCTTGTATGTTCTATTAATCTAATATTACTTTAAGTAGTTTTCTTAATTGCCCTCATTATTTAACCTAGAAAAACGGCTCGTGTATGTTCAGTATCTAAAAATTCTTTTACTTTCTGAATCTTCCCGTCTTCCACTTCGAATAGGAAGTGATAAATATTATTATATACACGCCCATTACTTAACTCTGCATAGGACTCTGTCTCTACAGCAACTCGTCCGCCTTCTGCTGTCATAGCAAGAGGAGTTAAACTAATCGCGCCAGTTTTGGTCGAGGTAGCGATTCCTGAATTCATTCCCCTAAATTCCTTCATATTCTTTTCTCCAGAAATACCCTCAATCGTACCCGCAACCCACCAAGTTGCCGAATCAGACATGTACTCCATAAATGCGTCAATATTCCCTGTAGAGAATGTTTTCATAAAGTCTGTGATTAATTGTTTATTCGCTTCTTCAATTTTACCCATTTTGTATTCGCCCCTTTTTTTAAAATAAACTAGGATATCCTGTTTCAAGCAAAGGGATTATCCCTTATCTGCAAGGTAGCATAACCTCAATTCAATTCCAAAGATATTCTATTTATGAAGATCATTTCCCAGTGTTTATCTGGGGGTATACCCTTATTAGCGTACCGTAGTCTTACTAGAGGACATCAAAGAAAATCCCTCATAGCCCTTATTGGCTACTTCATCGCATTTGTCGCGGTATGGTCCATAACCCCCAACATAAATCTGGAATCCACGTGCTTTACCAGGAATATTCGCACCCGTATACCAGGATTCAGCCTTGGTATAGAGCGTTGAGTCGGCCAGCTCGCCGCAGTGCTTGCTCCAGGCCTCTTCCGCCTCTACCTTTGCTTCGATAATTTCAATATTCTTTTCGCGAAGATAGTTGATACAATCCATGACCCATTCAACATGCTGCTCAATCGCTACAGGCATGTTGCCGAGTACAGAAGGACTTTCTGGTCCGGTAATCATAAACATATTCGGGAAACCAGCAGTAGCGATTCCAAGGTAAGTTCTCGTCTCCGAACCATTAACCCATTTATCCTTAAGGGACACGTCATCCTTACCACGGATATCGATCTTAAACAAGGAACCTGTCATACCGTCGTAACCGGTTGCAAAAACGATTGCATCCAACTCGTATTCACTATCAGCAGTCCGTATTCCCTTGGCTGTGATCTCCTGAATAGGCGCTTTCTTGATTTCTACCAAACTAACGTTTGGTCGATTATAGGTCTCAAAATAATCAGTGTCAATGATTGCACGCTTAGTACCGTAATAGTACGTAGGTGACAACTTTTCGGCTGTCTCAGGGTCTTTTACGGTTTCACGTATTTTTGAGCGGATGAACTCGGAGGCCGTTTCGTTTGCTTCCTCGTTTGCAAGTAAATCATTGTAAGCAAACAATATTCTTGCGCCGCCTGCCTCCCAAGCCTTCTCATATGCCTTTCGGCGTTCTTCAGGTGAATCCTCGAGAGCTGACTGATTATTAATTGGAATCGGTAAGCCGCCCAATGATGCGCGTACTTCCTTCTTCATTTCATGGAAGTTTTCTTTTGCTTGTCGTATAAACTCCTCAGTGTACGGATTGTTTTTCGCTGGTGTACTGTATTGTGGCGTCCTTTGAAAAACGGTGAGGTGGGCTGCCTCTTTGGCAATAACTGGGATTGCCTGTACACCGCTTGAGCCATTGCCGATAATTCCAACCCGCTTACCCGTAAAGTCCACTTTTTCATGCGGCCAATGTCCAGTATGGTACCACTCCCCCTCAAAGTTATCTAAGCCCTTAATGCTAGGGATATTAGCGGTAGAAATACAGCCTACTCCTGTGATGAAGTATTTAGCCGATACGCTTTCTCCATCCTCCGTTCTGATGTGCCATCTATTTAAGTCATCATCGTAATAGGCAGACTTGATGCGTGTATTGAACTGGATATCCCGCCGCAGATCGAACTTATCTGCTACGAAATTAAGGTAACGCAGGATTTCTGGCTGCTCAGGGTATCTGGAAGTCCATGTCCATTCCTTATAGAGTTCTTCAGAGAAGGTGTAGTTATAATAAATGCTTTCCGAATCACAGCGCGCTCCAGGATAGCGATTCCAATACCAAACACCGCCGACACCATCAGCTGCCTCATAGACACGGGTAGAGAAACCAGCCTCACGTAAGCGATAAAGCATATATAACCCCGAAAATCCTGCACCGATTACAACCGCATCAATGTTAGTTACTTGATTGTTTTTTTGAGTAGCTGTCATTTTAATCCTGCCTCCTAATGAATTTAATTTTGGAAACCCTTTCATTATTACGGTCTATTGGTTAAATGGACTTGCTCTGATTTGACCCCATTTAAGAATCGGGCAATTTTAGAAATCGTTACTTTTATCTGTTCAGGGAAAACCGCCATATTGGTAAAATATCCATGAACTAAACCTGGCTCAGTATACGACTCAACTTTACCCCCAGCTTCCTTTAAGCGTTTTGCATACGCTTTACCTTCATCCCGTAGGACGTCAAATTCAGCAGTCACAACAAAAGCCGGCGGAAGACTGTTGAGATCCTCAGCCAATAATGGAGCTACATAGATGTTTTTTGAATCTAACTCATTGTTGATATAATAATCGCCAAACCAAATCATTAGGTCTCTGTCCAGACCAAACCCTTCGGCAAATTCAAGGTATGAATCGGTATCATACCCCAAATCTGTTACAGGGTAAATTAGTACTTGGGCAGAAATGTTTGGTCCTTTTCGATCCCTGGCCATCATCGAAACGACTGCAGATAAATTTCCACCGGCACTATCTCCGCCGACTACAATATTGGAAACATTACCATTTATGGACGTAGCATTTTCATATACCCATTGCAAGGCTGCATAGGAGTCTTGTACAGGAATTGGGAACTTATATTCAGGAGCAAGTCTATAATCTACAGAAACTACTACTCTTTCTGTCCTGTTTGCGATCATTCGGCAGCTTGCATCAGCTATTTCAAGATCACCAAGGACCCAGCCACCACCATGGTAATAGACAAAGAGAGGAAAAGGACCCTGGCCTTCTGGTGTATAAATTCTAACATTAATTTCAGCATCGTCGCCAACTGGAATCAGTCTGTCCTCAATTTTTGCGAGCGGTGCCAGTTCAACCTCTACAGGGGGGGCCTGTGCGAACATATCTCTTACTGTCTGAGGTTCTAACGTCTGAAGGAGAGGAATTTGATAAAACATTTCTAAATACGCTTTTGCTTGTGGGTTTAAATTAGCCAAAACCATCATCCCTTCTTTAAAAATCTTCATTATCCTACCTGCATTCCAGAAAAAACCATTTCTTAGATTCAAAGGCTTTTACATAATTCCCTTCACGACATTTTAGTACAAGAACTAAATTTCATATCAATCCCCCCTCGAAATGATTGGTAGTACTCAAAAATGAAACAATCATCTGTTTGAATTATACATTCAATTAAATTTAATATCAATACAAAAAATTCAGAATATTAAAATAGTATTCGATTACTTTTGTCCTTTTTTAGTCGGGTTCTAAGTAAATCAACCAAGATGTAAAGACACTATTAAGCAAAATTGAAATCTATAAAACCAACCAAAAGTAGTCTTTATTTACCCAACCTTTACAATTTTACAATTAATACCATGTTAAAATATTGTCGTAGATCTATCAGATATGAAATAGGATCTGAAATGGGAATCTGTTGCGGGGTTTGTTATGAAGTATTAAAAGATGATGATCTAATCAAAATAGATTTTACAAATGCACTTACTCACTATACTTGCCTTGATCTTGGGATTAACTTAATAAAGAATATAGATACATTCGGGAATATAAAAGAGAAGTATTCATTCTTTAGTGAAGAATTAGTATATTAATCCTACTGTCGTGTTGTAAAGGGTATCCAGTAAAATGCAATTTAAATTTCTATTACAATATCTATATCCAAAATTGGTTTTGCTCCCAACCCTAGGACTGAAGCGCTTCCAACGTGTTCTATATCAATAATCAAATCAGATAAAGACTTACTTATTACTTGTTTTATTGATTTGAATTCCTTTATCCATCGCTCATCGAAATTTATAATTTTTATACCAGAATGTGTCAATCTTTGCTCCCCTATATATTGTTGTTTCATTAATCTTAAATAAAAAATAGCTTGGAAAGAGTTTCCCAAGCTAGATTGCCATAAATAGGTCTGACCTTCTTCCTTTTTCAATCGTTCCTTCTTCATGTTCGTAAAATAGACTTACTCCAATAGGGGGTACCAGCAAGTTCAACCCTCAGCTTGCGGCAATTTACCTCGACTGTAATACACATTTTAATTTCCGCTTATCATAATTTAATCCATGTTCCGATAAGAAATCAGCAAATTGTTTGATTAAAATAATGATCTGGAGAATTAAGAAGCAGCAAGAAAAAATCGAGCAACTGGATGGTAAGCTTGGTTGGGATGACATAAATTATATTTCTCAATTTGATTACGAACAAATAAAATAACTTTATCTTTCCCTATTGCCCTGGTATGAAATCTTTTCATTCCACCCTTAAACTTCCCTTGACTCTTTGCTATTTCAACTCCTTCACGTTGAGCAGTTTTAACTCACTGTTTTTCCTCTCCTCTTAAACCATCCATAAAAGAAGAGGCAAAACAACAAAAGAAACCATTTGCTCCATTCCTTCGATCTTTTTTTACTTTCGCGTATCAAGAATATGCATGTTCAGAAACACGATATTTAACAAATATACCAATAAACCCATTCTCAAAAACCATGGTTTTTGAGAAAACTAAAAAAGGGTGATTTTCCACCCTTTTTTCGTCATTTTTTATACCAAAACTTATATCAAAATCAATTTATCATAAATGAATTTTTTGGATTACCGATAACAAGTGCTATGCCGATTAAACAGGAAAGCCTAAAACTAGTGAATGACTTTCAGCGCCCTTACAGAATGTACTTATTTGGAATATTGTTATTGAGGAAAAACACCGCCGTCAATTGTATAAATTGATGCTGTTACATATGATGCTTCATCCGATAACAAAAACGCTGCAACATTTGCGATTTCTTCTGGTTCACCGTAACGTCCCATTGGAATTGCCGAAGTAAACATTTTTTCTGCCTCCTCGGCAGCACCTGGTACGGTATTTTTTTCAATTCGTTTAACCATTTGTGTGTTTACTCCACCTGGTGCTGTAGCATTCACCCGTATACCGCGTCCGGCTACCTCTGCTGCAACAACCTTTGTCAAGCCAAGAACAGCGTGCTTAGATGAGTTATATGCTGACATGCCTGGTGTACCCACGAGTCCAGCTTGAGAACCAGCATTTACAATGCTTCCTGAACCTTGTTTTTTCATAACAGGTACTACATATTTCAAACCTAAAAACACACCTTTTACATTTACATTGAATACAAATTCAAATGTTTCAAGATCGTAGTCTTCTACAGGTAAAGTTTTTCCTTCTACCCCAGCATTATTGAAAAATCCATCGATTCTACCGAACCCTTCAACTGTTTTATCAACATAATTTTTAACTTGATTCTCTTTTGTCACGTCAGCAGCAATTGTAAGATATCTACTATCTTCTAGCTCAAGTTCTTTAGCGGTTAGATGTAAAGCGTCTTCATTTAAATCAACCAAAGCTACGTTTGCACCTTCTTGATACACTTTTTTTACAAGTGCTTTTCCGATTCCACCGGCTGCACCAGTTACTAATACGACTTTCCCATCAAATTTACCCATGCTCATCCCCCTTAAAGATAACGCTTACATTTTAAGTGTACTCCTAAAATTTCCATCTACCAAACTATTTGCTTATAAAATGGTAGGAAAAATCATTGGATTCTCTTTCCCATTGCAAATTTAGGTGTTGTAATGTTTTATCGTTTTTAGAAACTAACATTTCTACCTTTTCATCTAGTAAAACATCGGACCAAATTTGAAACGAATGCTCGATAAGATGCCCCACCATGTGCACTAAGGTAAATTTTATCCTATTGAAGTTTTTATAGAGTACATCTGCAACTTTAAAAACGAAAAAAGGCATAAACAGGTTAGAAATCGCAAAGTAATGGATCCTGTGAGCCCAATTATTGATAAGTGGCTCCAGGAGGATTTGAAGATAAAGAAAAAGTATCGTAAGCAAAAAGAATATTTGACCAATTGGTTAGTGATTATAGTTTTAAGGGTGCAGACCGAACAGTTAGAGAATATGTGTCTAGTAGAAAAGTAGAATTATTAGAGGATACCTCGAATTCTGCCATCCCATTAGAAGCAAAGCCAGGTACAGCTCAGGTGGACTTTGTGGAAGCACCATTTAAACATAATGGAGAGACTATTGATTTACCCTTTCTAGCGCTTTCCTTTCCTAATAGTAATGCTTTTTATTTTCAGGTCTTTTATTCACAAAATAGAGAGTGTTTTTTAGAAGGATTAAAGCGAATATTTCATTACATAGGTGGAGTGCCAAAGACGATTCGATTCGATAATCTTGCCCCAGCTGTAAAGAAGGTAATACCTAATGGAGGTATAGAACTGACAGAAGAATTTCAAAACTTTGTATTCCATTATGGTTTTGAACCTGAATTTTGTAACCCTGCCAGTGACAATGAAAAAAGTCATGTAGGTGCGAGTTGAAGTCGTTGTGTAAATTGTCATTATATGACTGCTCCTTCCGCTTGGGGTATTCCTACTGTCACATGCGATGGGAGTAATTCTCTGGTGTGAAGCTGACAGGACAATGTGAGAACTAGATAAACTATATATCTATATATTGCTAGGAAAAGCTTTTCTATTGTTAACTTATGTGAATTGATGTAAGAGTCGTTACCTTTGCTGTGCGAAATATGGTTGACACGCTCTACCCAAAATGGGGCAGAATTAGGCATTAATCACTCAATTTTAAATATTCCAAATAGGCCAAATCTACGTTAGGCAATTGTGATTGGATAAAGCGTTAAAATGAAAAGGAATGGAAATAAAACAGAAGGATTTTCGGTAAAATTTATCCTAACTGAAATAAATGGACTAATAGCGAAATTTATACTTCCTTATAAGTTAAAATGAGGAGAGAAGATCGCTCTCCCCTCCTTCAGCCTAATACCCATTGTTTAAATTAAACTCTAGAAAGCTAGTAAGGATGAACCGCGCAGTACCTCTGTTTTAAAAAGGAATCACGGTTAAACCATTAGTCAAATTTTGTTATGACATAGGTTCCAGTATTTGAGAAATTCGCCATATCTTCAAAAATTTGATTTACATCAGATAGAGCAATCTCACCCGAAACCATTTTTCCTGGCTGTAAATCACCTTGAGCCACAGAAGCCAAAAGCTTATCAAAACGGTGAACAGGCAGTCCTAACGTCGTATACAAATGAATTCCTTTCATCAGCATCTCATCGATTGGAATCGAAATATAACCAGATTCTGCCTTCGAGGTGACACCAATTTGTAAGTGTCTTCCACCTTTTCTTAAGCTATGAATCGCATTTACACATGTTTGGGCAATCCCTAGAGCATCCACAGATACATCTGCTCCACCTCTTGTTAATTCCTGGACTGCTTCAATCGGGTTATTATTTTTGCTGTTTACCGTATGAATCGCACCCATTTCTTTTGCTAAACTCAGATTCGATTCATTAATATCCACGCCAATTACATGCGCCCCTAATGATTTTGCAATATGAATTGCAGACAAGCCAATTCCGCCGCAGCCGTATACTACAACCGTTTCTCCAGGGCGAACCTTTGCGATATCAACAACTCCATGGTATGAGGTCATTACCCGGCAACCGAGAGCGGCGCCATCACGGAAACCGATTTCCTCTGGAAGATGAACGAGATTGCGATCCGCATGCGGAACCGGTACATATTCTCCAAAACCGCCGGAATAAGTAAATCCTGGAATATCAGGAGAGTCACATAAATGAACGTTCCCTTTTAAACAGTGCGGACATGAGCCCTCACTTCCAGTAATCGGTATAATGACACGGTCACCTTTTTTAAAGTTCTTTACTTCGCTTCCTACCTCTTCGATGACACCACATAACTCATGGCCTAACACATTGGAACCTGAAGCAAGTTCTCCAGCCCATACATGCCAATCACTTCGGCAAACACCATTTGCTTTTACTTTCACAATGACTCCATTTTTATCAATGATTGGATCTGGAACATCTTTCAAAACCATTTTTCTGATATCTTCTAAAACAAGTGCTCTCATTTTACATTTCCCCCTCATTCACTATTATTTGATAAACGTAAAAGAGATCGGGCTGATCCCTTTTACAATTCAATACATCGCTAGAAAACAATATAAAAACCTAAATGCCGATTCGCTATGCGAAAAGAGTATATTTAATCTAAGTTCACCCAAACATTTTTGATTTCTGTATACGCATCAATGGAAGCTGCACCATTCTCTCTTCCAAGTCCACTTTGTTTAAATCCTCCAAATGGCGAACCAGGTTCAGTAATATTGTAAGTATTGATCCATACATTCCCTGTTCTTAATGCATGGGCAACCTTATGTGCTTTACGAAGATCGGTTGTACAAATTCCTCCACCTAAACCATAGACTGTATCGTTCGCCTGTTTAACAACCTCGTCAATGTCATTGAACGGCATAGCCCCAACGACTGGACCAAAGATTTCTTCTCTTGCAATAGTCATTTCATTGTGGACATTAGAAAGAACCGTTGGCTTGACGAAATGACCTTTTGCCAAATCAGCTTCAGTTGCATCTCCACCAATCACGACTTCGGCCCCTTCTCTTTGTCCAATATCCAAATAATTTAAGACCCGACTTTTCTGTTTTGCTGAAATAAGAGGTCCGATGACAGTCTCCTTATCGAAACCGTTTCCAACTTTATAGTTCTTGGAATATTCCGCTAGGTCTGCCAGGAATCGGTCATAAATTTTACTCTCAATAAACAATCTTGAACCAGCAAAGCACACTTGACCGGAATTAAAGAAGATCGAATTGGCAGCATTAGCAAGAGCCGTTTCATAGTCAGCATCTGCAAAAATAATATGGGCAGATTTTCCGCCTAGTTCTAAAGTTACTTTTTTAATATTTGATGCACTATTTTGGATAATTTGTCTTCCAGTTACCGTAGATCCAGTAAAGGCAATTTTATCAACATCAGTGTGAGATGCTAATGCTGAACCAACAGTTGGACCATAACCAGTGACAATATTTACAACACCATCTGGGAAACCAGCCTCTTGTACCAGTTCCGCAAATCTTAATAGACTGATAGGAGTTTCTTCAGATGGTTTAACAATCACTGTATTTCCAACGGCAAGAGGAGCGGATACTTTCATGATGGCATTCATTAATGGAGCATTCCAAGGAACAATCCCTGCACACACGCCAATTGGTTCACGGATTGTGTAATTAAAGATATTCCCTGGTGTCGAAGAAGGTATGGTTTCTCCCGTAATTTTTGTGGCCCATCCTGCGTAGTAACGGAAATTGTCTGCTGCTGCAGCTGCAAAACCGGTGGTTAATGAAACCGGCTGTCCATAATCAAGTGTGTCTAAGTGAGCTAATTCTTCTGCATTTTCTTCAATTAGATCCGCTAGTTTTAAAATCAATCTAGCACGCTCATTGGGTTTCATTTTTGGCCAAGGGCCTTCTTCAAATGCTTTTCTAGCAGCTCTTACTGCTCTGTCCACATCCTCCTTATCACCTTCGGCTGCAGTTGTGATTAACTCTCCAGTTGCCGGATTTCTTATTTCCGTCCTTTTTCCGGAAATCGCGTCTACCCACTGGCCACCAATAAACATTTTTAATGGTTTCGAAATAAACTGTACTGCTTTTGGATTTAATGCTATTAATGTAGTCATCCTCATCTTCTCCTCCTCTTTTATTAAATAATAAACATAGGAAAATCTTAGAAGTAAATTTATTATAGACAACATTCCATTATTATGAATATTGATTATAATCTTTTCGTTGAAACTCATATTGTTGAATACCGAACTTGGACATGAAAAAACAGCCGTCTAAAAAACTAACGATTGTTTGATTTTATTTTAACAACTTTTAATGGTAAAGTCTATATATCATTTATACTATTCTGATTTTTCTGCTAATTATAAACTCGACTGTTCACTATAAAGAAAGTATATTTCGAATTTTCCTATAATTATATTGCGTTCTATTACACTAGCATCTATAATATAAATGAAAACGATTTCACTTTGTAGATAGGAGGAATTTACTATGACAATGCAACCAGCAGTAAAAAAACTAGTAGATCAAATTAATGAGGCCTTTGCCTCAGGTGTTCCTAAAATTGAGGAGATGTCCGTGCAAGAAAACCGGGACGGGCTTATGGCTTTTTACAAAGATTTACGTGGAGAAGTACAAGAAGTTGCTAAAGTTGAAGATGTTCAGATTCCTGTGGATGGATCGGAAATTACGCTTCGTTTATACACTCCAGAAGGAGAAGGTCCATTCCCGGTTATTATGTTCTTCCATGGAGGCGGTTGGGTACTAGGTGATCTAGAAATCGTAGATCCAATTTGTCGATCGCTCGCAAATTCTACCGAATGTTTGGTTGTTTCTGTCGATTACCGCCTTGCGCCTGAATATAAATTCCCAGTTGGAATTGAAGACTGTTATGCTGCTACGAAATGGGCGGCTGAAAATATCGCCAATTATAATGGGGAACCTAACCGTATTGCCACATGTGGCGATAGTGCAGGAGGTAACTTAGCGGCCGTGATTCCTTTAATGGCAAAAGACCGTGGGGGTCCAAATATCTCCTATCAAATTATTTTATATGGAGTAACTGATTTCTCCTTTAGCACAAACTCCTATTTAGAAAATGGAAAAGGTTGCTACTTAGAAACAACGGCTATGCGTTGGTTTGCGGATCAATATTTAAATAATGATGAAGAAAAATCACACCCGTATGCTTCTCCTATTCTTGCAGAAGACCTTACTGGTCTACCACCGGCACTTGTATTTACGTGTGAGTACGATGTGTTGCGTGATGAAGGTGAGGCCTATGCTGCTAGATTAAAAGAAGCAGGAGTTCCAGTTGAAGTCGTTCGTTATGATGGTCAAATCCATGGGTTCTTCTGGATGCCTGTACTTATGTCTGATGCACAGGATGCAATGAAGAGAATTACAAACGCACTCAAAAAGCAATTCTCCGCATCTGTAAAATAACATACTAGTATTAATATCGTTTTATAGAGGCTGTTTAGGATAACTCATATCTTTTGCAGCCTCTTTAATATGAAAAAGGAGGAAATCAGTTGATAAAGGTATCCACTGTTATGAAAAAGAATAAAGATTTATCAATCCCCGAGTTTCATGATCATTGGCTCAATGAACATGCTGATATTGCGATGAGTACTCCCTCTTGGTTTAAATATATGAAAAAATACGTTCAATCCCATACTTTACATGCGTTGCATCCTGATCATAAGCCAGCTTATGACGGTGTCGCACATTTTTGGGGTTGATAGTGTAGAAAGTTTCCAGGAATGGTCACGACTGCAAGAACTCAATGTAGTAGCTGCTGATACAAAGAAACTTGTCGAACAGGACAAATTTATCCGCTTATTTACAAACGAGGTTGAGAAGTATTCAACCCCTAACTGGGAGCAAAAAAGCAAGATCAAAAGAATCTCTTTTATAAAAAAATCAAAAAACATATCCCTTAAAGAATTTCACGATCATTGGTCAAACTATCACAGCCAATTAGTCATAAATAGACCATGGTGGAAGCACTGTAACCGTTATGTACAAAACTATATTCAGTACGACGCTTATCCACCTGGTAAATCACCACTTGGGTTGATAATTTATTAGTGATGTTCAAATTCCTTTAATAAATTCGTCAACGTTTTCAATATTGTATTGTGGTACCGTTAGTTCCTGCTGTTTTGAACCTGGATTCGCTTTGATGTTTCGATAGGCTAATAAGATATTATCTCTTGATATGATATATTCATATAATCTTAGACCTTTTGTATTATTATTTTTACTTTGTTCGTAATCTGCTTGTCGTAAGGTTGTACTCACCGATGGATTGTTTCTCCTTTTATTCGCAAAAGCTATCATCTTACTCGACCCTGTGAGTTTCACTGAATTGATTAGTCTCTCAAAGAATAAGACTTGGGACCGTCCCTCCACGCCCGTTACACGTTTCATGTTACTATATCCCTAATTTTGCAAGAATAAAGCCACTTCGATATTTATTTATCTTATAGATACTATCCCGATAGTAGTCGTTTTTATAGTGGATGTTTCTTATTTACAAAGTTCCGATTAACCTAGCTTTACATATATCCGTAGGTGCTCACTTTAGCCTGTCAATCCTATATCCTCATTTGTTAGATATGCCGAGGTTCCTATGTACTAATCGTACTTTTCGGTGTTTGACCCTGCGAGTATACGTCTTTCGAGCGTATCAAAAATCTAGATCCGTACATTCGTGAGTTCGTCAGTCTTACGTACTGGACATTCTCACCTTAGATATTTTATAGCCTTCCGACTTATCATGAACCATATTCTAGTTAAGAACTTAGGCTCACACCAGCAGACTTCACCTAGCTTCATACACGTTCAGGCTACTAACATTTCGTGCATGTAGGAGTATCAGATACCTGGTTTCAGCTCAACATGACAGCTTTCATTCCGAGTTTCAATTAATCAGTTATAATTGCCTTTTGGCAATCCTCCTATTTTGTGAATTTACACTTATTAGGAAACGTTTCGCAGTACATTTTTTCACAATCTGCTGGCTTGCACCTAATCTAACGTTTCTGGAAGTACTTTTGCTCTTGTGACGATTTCTTCAGTTGGCAGGACACGATTGGCATATTCAATCAACGTTACTTGGATTCCAAAGTCCATAAGCATTGATGTCCATTCGAATTCCAATAACTTCATCACCAATAAATGATCATAGAAGCCGGCAGCTCCTCCATTTTCAGGATTCATCCGATGTCATCACATACACCTATCAACTTCTAAACCTCGGAGTGTTCTTGGCCGTTCTGAAATCCCTCTTTTCTTTTTATAAATGTTATATTCCGTGTCCAATAAAAGGACAAAAAAGACTACTTATCAACTATATATGAAGACAAGTAGTCTCATTTTTCCAGATGTGGCAATCACTTTTTTAACTTTTTCTTTTTACTTATATGATTAACCTATCAAAAATTTACTTCATCAAACTAATCTAATGTTGAAATCCCTTTCAAAAGCTCCTCTCCCCCATCAACTTTTTCTTCAAATAGTTTCCAAGAAGATCTAGTAGCTGTTTTCATTTCGTTAATCTCTTTCTCACTTGGGTAGTAAATTTTCATGCCCATTTCCGATTCCATTTTATTCAAATCTTCTAATATTTTGTTACTAATTGTTTCTTTTGCATGAGTCTCTAATTTTTTCCCGGTTTCTACAAGAATATCCTGAAGATCCTTAGGTAAGGATTCAAACTTGTCCACCGACATCAATACTGGTGTAACGGTATTAGTCAATTGCGCAAATGTAACATTTTTCAATGGTAATTTGACATCATATGCATATATTGGGTTACTTATCATACCATCAACAACACCTTGTTGAACGGCTGTAATTGCTTCAGCACCAGTAATAGTAATACCACTTGCACCAAACGCTTTAATTGTTTGAGGTGTTATTATTCCCCCTGGTGATCTTAATTTTAAACCCTTCGCACTATCTACATTTGTCACTTGTTTTCCATTGGTAAATAATGTTCCAAAATAATCCACATAACTGAATGATAATATTTTGACTCCTCGTTTTTCCATTCTTTTTGCTATCATTCCACCGCCGTCTTCACTACTTAAGAATTTTTCCCTATTTTCTAAATAAACCAGCGGATCTTTTGGGTTATCTTTAAAAATGAAAGGCAGGTCAAAAAAATTCCATATCGGGTCAAAACTTGATAGGACTGGAGAAGTTGAGTGTACCATATCGATTTGTCCTTGTAATAAGGCAGGAACTTCTTGGTCATGCGGCATTAGCTGAGCACTTGGGTATATTTCTAACGATAATCGCCCTTCACTGCTTTTTTGCACTTCCTCGTTGAACCACTCCATAAACGTATGCATATAAGAACCTGGAGAATAACTATGTGCCAACTTTAGTACATATTTCTGATTAGAATTTGCTTCAGTATTTCCGTTATTCGAATTATCGGCAGAACTCTTTGTATTTCCGCATGCCGATATCAATGGCATAGCTATTAATAAAAAAATCGCGAGAATGAGCTTTTTCATATTAATCAACCTTTCTGAAATGGTTTTAAATTGAATTAAAAGATCTATATTATGTTAGTAGTTTTTCCAGGCATAAATTTAGCAATTGTTATTTCTTCAGACCAATCCTCAAAAAATACTTTTACTTCCATGCCAATTTTTACTTTCTTAGGTTCACAATGTACAATATTACTCATCATCGTTGGACCTTCATCAAGTTTTATTAATGCAATGACATAGGGCAAATCTGCCTCAAATGCTTTGTTAGGAGCTCTATATACAATTGTATAAGTAACAACCTTTCCTTTCCCGGAGGATTGTACCCATTCTACATTTTCGCTCATACAACTCGTACATATAGACCTGGGATAAAATTGAAATACTCCACAATTATTGCATTGCTGAATAAGCAGCTCATGATTATGACAACCCCTCCAATAAGGTTCTGACTCATGAGTTGGTTTTGGTAAAATTTTATTAATGCTCATTTTATCCACCCCAGTTTTTTATATTTTCATAATTATATGACTTTTTATTTTATTATTTTGCGAATCACTAAGCTCGATCTCTTCCAAGAATAAGCGTTGCATGGCTAGATGCAATACCACCCTGACCATGTACAAGCGCCACCTCTGCATTAGGCACTTGTCGTTGTCCAGCTTGGTGTCTTAATTGATTAACCGTTTCTGTAAGAGCAAATATGGAACCGGGATGCCCTGAATGGCAATGGGATAACAGCCCCCCATGTGTATTCACAGGCATTTTTCCTCCAAGATCGATTGCTCCACTTTCTACAAATGCTCCACCTTCTCCCTTTTCACAAAATCCCAGATCTTCTAGTTGTAATATGACCATTGAAGTAAAGGCATCGTATATTTGAGCAAAATCTATATCCTTAGGACTTAACCCTGCCATTTCATAAGCGCGCCTCCCGGAGTCTACTGCTGCCGAAGCAGTTAAATTATGTGACTGAGTGATATGTTCCTGGTGATGTCCTTCACCGACACCCAGCAGGTATACAGGATGATGAGGAAATTCTTTTGCTCTTTCAGCCGAAGTAAGAATAACAGCTGCCCCGCCATCAGATACTAACGAACAATCCAGTAAATGTAATGGGTCAGCAACCATCCGTGAATGAAGAACATCTTCTATCGTAATAATTTCACGCATTTGTGCAGCAGGATTCAGACTGGCATGTTTACGTGCGGATACTGCTACAGCGGCAAGCTGTTCTGTAGTTGTTCCATATTTCTCCATATGAGCCCTGGCAAGAAGTGCGTAATAGGCTGGAACTGTCGGGCCAAAAGGGATTTCAAATTCAGGATGACCCGTAGAAGCTTGAAGTGTCATTGCCTGATCACGAGTTAAGCCGCTCCTTAAGCTATCAGCCATCGTAATTAAAACCGTATCGCACATACCTGTTACAATCGCAGATGCTGCATGATGGAGCATGGTAAAAGTGGTTGCCCCTCCATTCGCTACACTTACACAATATTTAGGGAATATTTGCAAATATTCAGCGATCGTTTCAGCATGATATAAAATCGGTTCAGAAAAAGAATTACAAGTGATAAGACCATCAATCTGATCCTTAGAGATACCGGCATCTTTTAAAGCCCGAAGCGCTGCATCAATGCAAAGCTGGGTCGCACCTTTTTGTGGAACAACTCCTACTTCAGAGTCGGCTGCCCCAACAATTGCAACTTTTCCACGTAATGTTTCCATTCAAGTTCCTCTTTTCTCATAGAATATTAAGCTTTAATCTTTTTTAATTAATAGGTTTTCACCCGAAAATATAAAACAAAAGCGCAGAAATTAACAAATTAACTATATAAAATACACTTTTAAGTTATGGAGCCTATCTATTGATAAATAATGTACTCATCCAAGGAATGTATAATAGGACAAATGTTGCAATAATTAAAGCATACAAATAAGGTATCGATCCCCTTGATACAACAACTACGCTCTCCTTAAAATACCCACTCATTGCAAACAGGGTACCGCCTACAGGAGGGGTTATCTGAGAAATCATCATTAATGCACAAGTGACAATGCCAAAATGGATTGGATCGTATCCTAAATTAACCACAATAGGGTATAGGATTGGCATCGTGATAAAGAGAATTGGAAGTGGTTCTAAGAATGTACCGAGAACGAAGAAAAGAAACAAAATTAACAGCATAATAATCCATGGTGCAAAAGACAAACCTGCAATAAACTTTGTAAGAGTTTGCGGAAATTGAGTATACGTAAGTGCAGCGGCAAATAATTGTGCTCCACCTAAAATAATGTAAATCACAGCAGTTGTAATCATTGAATTGACAAGGCTTTTTCTCAGGTTTTCTTTCGTGAAATCTTTCCGATTAAAAAGATAACTGATAATTAGAACGTATAAAACGGCAATAGCCGCAGATTCAGTTGGAGTAACGATTCCAGAATAAATACCTCCCAATACAATAACCGGCATAAATAATGATGGGAGTGCTTGTAAGAACGAAACTTTTATTTCCTTAAAAGAACTTTTTTCCTTTTTAACTGTACTCTCACGGAAACTCACAATTACTGCCGTAACGACTAATACTAAAGCTATGAAAATACCAGGAACAATACCAGAAAGAAAAAGAAGTGATACATCTTCTTGAACGATCGAGGCATACAGAATAAAGATAAGGCTTGGTGGAATCATTGACCCTAATGTACCAGCAGATGCTACAATCCCTAAACTATTTTGTTTCGAATAACCTAATTGTGTCATTTGCGGAATGACCAAAGAGCCGACTGCAATGCAGGTAGCAATGGAGGATCCTGAAAGTGCACCAAATATTGCACACGATATAACAGCAGCTGCGGGTAAGCCTCCACGTAAATGACCAACTAAATCAGTTATTACCTTTAACATTTTGTGAGCAGAACCAAGATATGTCATTAAATTCCCTGCTAAGAGATAATAAGGAATCGCTAATAAAAGCCAGCTATCTGTGGAAGTAAAAAATTGCTGGGGAATACTTTCTATCGGCAGTTCCATACCTACCAAAGCCCAAAATGCACCACCCATACCTAGTGATAACCAAATGGGTACACCCATTACAAGTAAAACAGCAAATATGACCGCTCCGGCAATTAACATTCCGATCCCTCTTTCTAAGATTTTGATAATTGCGTCTTATATATTATTAAAATAATTTGGTGAAAAGCGTAAACGCATCCAAAAAACATACCTATCGGAACAGCTAATGTAGGAATGACCATCAGCATGGTACCTGAACTGGTCGTTAATTTCATCTGAAATAGTGAGGAAACCCATTGAAATCCTGTCCAGCAAAGGAATGCATATGAAAAAAACAGAATGAAACTAATCATTAAGTCATTCACAAGCCTTGCCTTACCTTTTAAAACATTGTCCATAAGATCCATTTTGATATGCTCATTCTTTTTAATAAGAGGACCAATATAAGCAAATACACCATAAATAATCGAATACCGGCAAATCTCCTCAATCATTCCATAAGAAACACCAAAAAAATACCTCATAAAAACACCAAATACTGCTAGTGATACACTAACGATTAAAGTAAGAAGTGCAACGAATTCCAGACCCTTGTCCAGTACTCGGGTTGAGGATTCCATTCTATGAATTTTTTCTGCCAGCGCATTAGTAGTTTTCATATTATGAATTTCTGCCATTGCCTCATTAGAAGAGGTCATATTCTTAATCTCCATCATTGATCCGTCAGAGGATTCAATACTCGTCACTTTTTCCATTTACTATCCTCCTCGTACTTCGGTTAATTTGATCCAAACTAATGCAGATTAAACTTTTTGTATTCGTTGGTCCTTAAAAAATAGCTTTATTCCAAAATCTGGTAAATCTTTTTCCATCCTTACAGTAATTTAAAAACTTTTCCATATATCAAAAAAGAGGCTTTATTTTTAACGACGAACTGTATAACCAACGAGTTCACGGTCCCACGTGTCAGAAGTAATCCCTTCTTCTCGAAGCTTATATTTTTCTATCCTTTGTGAATGAGTTCTAGGAAAAACTTTTACAAACCTTACATACCGGGGAATGGCAAAATGAGCCATTCTTGGCTGACAGAAGTCAAGAAGTTCCTCCGGACTAAGTTCTTCACCATCTTTTAAAATGACGACTGCTAGGACTTCTTCTTCTGAAAGTTCAGACGGAACACCAACCAAAGCACATTCCTGTACCTTCGGATGGGTATTAATGACCCGCTCAACTTCATACGAAGAAATATTCTCCCCTCTTCTACGGATAACATCTTTTTTTCGATCAACAAAATAGAAATAGCCGTCCTCATCCATTCGTCCACGGTCTCCTGTATGGAACCATAAATTATTCCACGTTTCAACCGTTGCTTCAGGCATTGCATAGTATCCTGAGAATAATACCCCAGGCTCCTTTTGTCGTACAACAATTTCACCAACTTCACCAATCGGGCAAGGTTGATCGTTCTCATCATGAATTTCTACTTTATAAATCGATACAGCTTTCCCGCATGAACCTTTTCTAAATGTTTCAGCACGGTTGACCATTGCTAAACCAACCTCTGTCGACCCGTAAGCCTCAGTAATTTTTATATTAAAACGCTTCTCGAATTCTTCATAAATTTCTAACGGTGCCGGTGCCCCTTGAATCATTCGAACCGGATTGTCCCCATCATTTGGCTGTTCCGGCTGCTTCATCAGCATGGTTAAGAGCGATCCCATATAAGTAAAGGTTGTAATATGTTCAGCACGGCAAATATCCCAAAATTTTGATGCAGAAAACCTTTCATGCATGACAACATCACTTCCGGCTATTAACGCAGGCAGGATAGTTGCATAACGGGCATTGACATGAAAAAGCGGGAATACTGTAAAAAAGCGATCATCCGGTCCATAATTCATCAAGTCACAACACGTCAGTGAAAGGGCAAAATTTGCACGATGACTAAGAATGGCACCTTTCGATGGCCCGGTAGTACCTGAAGTAAAAAGAATAAGAGACGGATCACTAGATTGGATATCAACTTCCACCGGATCATCACTTGCGTTAACCATTAAATTCTCATAACAGTGACACATATATGGGTATGGTAATGGCTCGTAATCATTTCCGACGACAATGACATGGCGTAAATGTGTCAACTCTTCCGAAATATCCTCTAACTTTTGAACCCAATCTGAGGAAATAATGATCGCACTACACTCGGCTTTATTAAGGATATAGGCCAAAAGATCACCACGATAAGACACATTAATAGGTACCTCAATAACACCAAGGCGTGCAAGGCCCAGCCAGGAGGCTAAAAATTCCGGACTATTAGGAAGCATCACTGCGCATGTTTGTCCTTTTGAAAGTCCTAATGTTTCTATTACATGAGCCATCCTGTTCCCGCTTTGGTGGAACTGACCAAATGTGAGGTCATTATTTTGAAAGCGGACAAATCGTGAGTTTGGCTTTTCCAATGCTCTATGTTCTACAATTTTTCCAAATGTCTGGATACCGTTGTACATCTTTTATCACTCCTCCGTGAGTTATCATCTATTGACCGCTAGTTATTTGTTTTGGATTTTCAGTGTAAAACATATTGATAAAATATATAAAGGTTTACTTCTATCAATTTACTATCAGTAATAGGGGGAGACCCTAAATTGATTAGTTGATATCATTGCTCTTGTCTCCCCTCTAAGGTAAGATAAAACTTTAGAAACCCTTCAACTTTGGAGAGCATTTATACATTGACTAAAGTTTTC
Source organism: Neobacillus vireti (assembly GCF_036962345.1). Lineage (GTDB taxonomy): Bacteria > Bacillota > Bacilli > Bacillales > Cytobacillaceae > Neobacillus > Neobacillus vireti_A. The sequence goes on along the minus strand of NZ_JBALNB010000007.1, from coordinate 517,831 downwards.
GGGAATCCGAATAATTCTAATGCATTCTCGTATAGAATTTTATTTCTTATATGAGGAGGATATTTTGCTAGAGCTGCCTGAGGTGCGTCAAATGTGAAATGTGGATAGTCACTGGCAAAAACAATCTTATCCTCGCCAATCATTTCAATTAATTGAATCATATGTTTGAAATCTTCAGGCCGCTCCGGTTCAATTAATGGCTGTGTACCAAACCACAATTGTTCTCTAACTTGCTGACTCGGTGGACGTTTCACCCAAGGAACTTCACGTACCAACATACGCCAATGAGTATCCATGGTATACATTAAATTAGGAACCCAACCGAATCCTCCTTCAACAAAAACCATTTTTAAATCCTGATATTTCTCAAGGACACCTCCAAATACGATACTGGATATTGCGGCCTGGAATGTTAATCCATTATTCGTTTGCGATTCAGCGCCGTAATTTGCTTCGTAACCGTCTTTAAATAGTCCTCCTGGGCTTGAAACATGGAAATTAACGATAAGCCCATTTCTTACAGCAGCTTCCCATATTGGCTGATATCTCTTGCTTCCCCAGCCGCCATAAGGACACCGAATCGATAAGCCTACCTGTACTATTTGTGGATGGCTGCCGACCCGGTCAATCTCACGTGCAGCAGCAATAGGGTCTTGGGAGGCCACAACGACAGTACCGCGAAGACTAGGATCCTTCGATAACCATTTATCAATTTGCCAGTCATTATAAGCTGCTGCCAAATTCGTTGCCATTTCTGCCTGTGGAGACGCAGCCAGGTTAAATGTTGAGTCAGGATTTAGAATGCCAATGGCATAATTATATTTATCTGCCACTTGTTCTCTAAAAAAAGGTAGGGAAGAGCAGCTCATACCGCCTTCAGGAGGAATGGCGTCCGTCCGATGACCTGCATTCGTAACTAAAGTCAATGGTGGTACACCTGGAAAAATACCAACGAATTTACAATCAACCATGTAATCTCTCCAGTAATCATTCATGTATGGTAAAAGATCATTGTAGCTGCGAGGATTTGGATGGATATCACAATCGATTACAGGAGTAAGGGTTTTCTTTTTTAAAGTTAGTTCACCGCTATTTTTTAATTGAGTACTCATTTTTTAATCTCCCTTCAAAATAAAAGTAAATATTTTAATAATCTTAATCGTATGCGCTTTCATTTTCTGGTGGTCAGGTTAGTAAGTTTTTTTAAAACAATCAGCAGGTAGAATTTTTGCTTAAGATGAAACAATAACATGAATAACTAGTTAAGTATTTTTACGCGTAAACGACTACATCTTCCCCTTCAATTTTTACATCGAAAGTTTTAATTTTAGTATTAGCAGGGTCATGGGCAGAACAACCGTTTTCTACATCAAAACTCCAGTGATGCCATGGACAATATAAGAATCCTCCCGGTTTTTCATAACAAATTTCTCCTACTTCAGATGCCCGGGCAGCGCCTCTTAAAACACCTTTGTCAAATTCTGCCCCCTGGTGCGGACAGGCATTTCGCAATGCATAAAAATTATCTTCTTTTCGAACAACAATAATGGACATTTTTCTAACCTTAATCACTTTTCTGTCCCCAATTTTCATTTCGTCTTCTTTGCATACAACGTTTCTTTCCATTATCTAAACCTCCTTATAATTTTTATTCTTGAGCTCCTCGAGTTCTTTATAAAAATAATTACCAGCCATCACCTCCCAAAAGAATCAATATTGTTTCAAACATTTGAGGTGATCAAAGATATTAATCACTTCCCACTGGTCTCCAATAAAACTGACTTTTCCAGTGATTATTGCATGATACATACTCAATTCACCTGATATGATCCTCTTCCAGGTCAAATGATGAAGTTCTATTGACTGATTTACATTTTCTAGATAACAGTGAATTATTTTAACTGTACCTCCCTTAACTTCCAAACTAAAGCCCCCATTAAGGTCAGTAAGCCAAATCCCTATTAATTGATCCATAGACATTCTTTTTTTAAAATCAAAATCAATTACAAAGGACAAATTTTTTTGGATTTTATCAATACCCATAAAGACCACCCGAATAATTATTGTTACTACTGTTTTGCTATTTATAGTTGCAATTATCATGCCAAGTTATAAAACTAGAAATTACCAGCGCTTGTGATTGTTTGTATGCATATTCACAGCAAAAAAATGGTGCAAAAATACATATGATGTATTTTTGCACCACATCTTTATTTTCAATTGAAGCCGGATATGGACTAAAAAACCAATCCAAATTTTCAACAACTTTTCTTAAACCTTTTAACTAAAAATAGATGAATAGAAATTAAAAAAATAGGAAGGGAGCCGAAACTCAATTCCTATTTTGTGTTTGTCCTTTATGGAAAATAACTTGGAAGTTGAGCACGCCAAAAATTTGAGCACCCTTCAGCCTTCGGAGGAAAGGGAAGGGTAAACCGCAGTAAAGCGGTTACTTAAATCCTTGAACAAGGGGTCTGTTTTTTTATATCACTTAAAGTCTAAAGAAGATATTTCTGCTTTTTTCTAACTAAAGTCGATGAGTCGATACCTAACGCTTGAGCTGCTCTGCGAATACTTGGAAATTGCCTGAGTGTATAATGAATAATTTCTTTTTCACATTCTTCCATCTGTACTTTTAGGGGGGTAATTTCTTTGTTTTCAACTTTCTTTTCTTTTTTTGAAAAATTTTTGCTACCCTGTAATAGTCTATTTTCATATTCATGGTTTATATCTGTTATATCTATGATTGTTTTGTTTACCATTAAAGCAACACGCTCTACTAAATTTTGAAGTTCTCTTACATTGCCTGGCCAGGAATAGTTTTGAAGGGCTGCCAGTGCCTCCTGAGAAAACATTGTGTTAATTCCGTATTTTATTCTTATTTGATTTAAAAAATGGTAAACAAGCGGGATGACATCTTCTTTTCTTTCTCTAAGAGGGGGAACAGTTATTGGTATAATTTTAAGCCGGTAATATAAATCCTCCCTAAAATTGCCTTTAGCAACCATTTCTTCAAGATTCCGATGTGTTGCAGTAATAATTCGTACATCTACTTTAATAGGTTTTACCCCTCCTATTCTTGTTATTTCAAATTCTTGGAGTACGCGTAAGAGTTTAACTTGTAATTGTAGCGGCATTTCTCCAATTTCATCAAGAAAGATTGTGCCTTCTGATGCTATTTCAAAAAGTCCCGGTTTTCCTTTTTGGCTGGCACCGGAAAATGCCCCGGATTCATAACCAAATAACTCTGACTCCAGCAATTGATCCGGTATGGCCCCACAATTAATCTTCACCAGGGGATTATCTTTGCGATAACTTGATTGATGAATAAGATTTACAATTCCTTCCTTCCCAGAACCTGATTCACCCTGTATTAGCACAGTAGAATCAGTTTGAGCTACACGAAGTGCACGATCTATAACTTCCTTAATTTTTTTATCCTTTGCAACAAGTGATTTTCTTGCATTTTCTTTTAAAGTTAATTCTTCATTATATAATTTCATTCTTTGATTTTTCGATTTTAAATCTTGAATTTCTTTTTCTAAGTTATTTAATATCGTTAAATCTCTTGTATTAATGACAATTCTTTTAATTTGACCATTTTTATCTTTAATTGGCACCCCTGTAATTAATAATTTCTTTCCAGTATTTGGATAGTTTTGAATCATAGATACAGGTTTTTTTCCTTTTAAAATCTTTACAGTTATTGAATTATCAACTATTCCCTGTGCAATAATATCATGAACATTTTTTCCAATTATTTCCTTTACTCGTATACCAATAAACTGTTCTAATGCTTGATTCTCATACAATAAAACTCCATTGGCATCAGTAATGGCAATTCCATCAAATGAAGAATCCAAAATATGTTTTATATCATTATTATCTTGAAAAATTTTTTCTATCTTTTGGTACAAATTGAATATCTCTTTCTTTGATTGGAGTAGAAAAATATAGGAACTTCCTTGCTTAATTACCTCTATCTCACATTTAATTTTACAATTACAAAAGTTATTTGAACTATTTGGATACAAAAAAATTATTTCCTCTAACTGCTCTCGAGTATATAGCTTCATTGCTGTATCATTTATATTCTGTATGCAAAACTCCTCATCGGTAATTAAAACACCTATAGATTTAAATCTAGTTATAGATTCCATCATATCTTTAAATTGGGGCATTACATTCCTCCTCACATATTTGTTGTAAGAGTTTTCCCTAAGGGTTCTTTTTGAAATCGAGCCTTGGACTCTTACTAATTCTTGAGCCTTTTCCCAGTCTTTTCGAATAACTTCATCCGAAGGATGGATATACATCTGCATTGTTGTTTGGATATGAGAGTGGCAAGCGCCATTCATAAAATGTTCATCTCTCCAGCCAGCCTATCTAAACTCTTTTAACGATGTGTGACGCAACATATGTGGAGTGAAATAATTAAAAATTGATTGGCATATTTACACAGGCATTCATAATTAATGCAATTTGATCTTTTGAGAGTGTTTTTGGCTGCTGTTTAGGCACTTTTAATTTAAGAATATGTGAGGTAAAGATTTATTTTTGTTTATTTGGTGCAGAAAACTTTTAAACCCCTTCAGGGACTCAGATACTTGTTTCTTTAAACGTTCTGCAACTGAATACTATAGTCCTCATGTCTCATTAGGTAGTCATAAAATCCAAGAACAGTATTGATGATGATATTTACTGTCTTTGCTTTTCAAATTGGCTGTTTAGGAAAGATAGGGGTCACCTTTACATCCTGCTGCGGGTTTTGTAACCATCGCATAAAATCCTCTATTAATCTTTTCCAATATCACTATAATCCTTGTTTATTTATTCTAAGAATTCAAAGAAAAGCTTTAAATGATCTGAGAATTACCGTAAGGTATTACGTGATTAAGACCCTAAAAAATTTCATCCAGAAACTCCTTTTATCCCGATGAAAAAATACAATTGCGTTTTGTGTTAAATGTGACATTAATGAATCCTTGCCTAACAGAGGGTCGGAAACAACAGCATGGACCTTATAAACTATACATAAGAGTAAAGGATTAGTTATCGACAGGATAACCACTACTCTTTTACTTGGCATGTCACATTTTGACTGTTAAGTTTTCACTAATCGGGTATATATGACGTTTGCTTTCACCTTATGCACAACTCAAAACCTTGTAATTTTTATGTACTATAACGGTTCTATTTCCTTCAAGGCTCCCATTCCGTCTTATTTTCGATTATGGGGAGTCATTCATTTAAAACTGGTATATATGACGTTTTCTATCACATCATACACAATCAAAATCTTGTAATTTTTATGTGCCACAACGGTTCTATTTCCTTTAAACTCCAATTCCGTCTTATTTTCGGTTTTATTCACAATGACTGAATTTTCATTGACCTTCTCAACGATCCCTTTGAATCCATTCTTAAAAAGAATATTATCTCCCATTTCTACAATTTCTTTTGCCTTGAATATCATTTTTCCCCTCCAAAAAAGGTACAGTAAGCCTATTAATTTTCTTTCTTACATGATTTCCTTATGAATCTTTTCATTCTTCGTTTGATGTGTGTTGATTTGTAATTTTTTCTTAATTAAAGTTAAAAGTGTCAGCATTCTTTTCTTCCATTTTAGTTGCTTTTCTATATATAATAGACTGCCTCCTCAAGCACGATCGATAGGACGATAAACAGAACAAAAACAATTATCCAAATCCACACATAGAAATATGGTTTGATAGTCTTCAAGATTTTAACCAGTGGCAAGCTGGACATCTAAATGATGAAGCAGTCATTGCCGATGAGAAAAACTTAGTGGACAAGGTAGATACTTTCTTTACTTACGAGGTACGTAAACAGCTGTAGAATCCGTATAGAAAAATTCACTCTACTTATTATTCATTTACAGAAAAACAGCGGTGAATGGATTCCCCATTCTCCGCTATTTTATAGAATATTAGATAGCAAATATTCTAGCGTTAGCCTCAGAAAACACTTACTCGTTGCATTCTAAACCTTAAACACGTTCCCTGTTATAGGAACTTTCCCATCTAGTTTTTCTAATTAGAACTCTCCATGGTTACCTTTGAATTAGAGGTGATTGTTAACTTGTATGAATTCAATTCCTACATTCGCACAACAGCCAATCCAGGAGCTAAAATTTCATCCGCTTCATTTTTTATAAAGACCTCTATTTGAAATTCCCTCTCTTCTTCATTACAAGAGATAACTCTACCTCCAGAATAAAGCGTTTCGCCAACATATGCAGCCTTTCGATTAGAATAATCAATGGAAGCTAAATGTCCCTTTTTACCCAGCCACTCATTTACACATTGATTTAGCCAATCTCCCAATAAAGGACCAGGTACAACTAGATCCGGATATTTTTCCACTTCAGTCGTATAAGGATAGTCAAAATGGATCCGATGGGCATTAAATAACACCGCATTATAAAGAAATAATTGTACACTATCAGGCTTAAATTCGCGTTGAGGTAACGTATCGCCAACCTGAATCTGGATTACTTTCGTCATTACTATTTCCTCCCTAAATACAATTGCAACAAGATAGTTGGCCGAAAGTTTTTCTGAGACCCTTATTAACGTAAAATTCTCGTGGTCGTTTCCTTAAGTACCTTTTCTCCTGATTCATTCACAACGTTCATCGTAATTTCATAGAAAATAAGCGGACCCTTAGATCCCTGTTTCTCGTAAATATCCGTTAATGTCCGGGTTGCCGTTAACCAGTCACCGGGCACAATCGGCTTGAAGTATTCAATTTTCAACCCACCAGCCATTGCTTTTTTTAACGGAAATTCCGGTAACAGCGGATCAATCGAAACTCCATCAGGACTGAGTTGATCCATTTCTACTACGTCCCAAAATAGGGAGACATGAAACATTGGTGGCGCCTCATCTCCCTCAAGATACTTCTTAAGTCTTTGTCCGGTCGCAATGGAATATTTCCTTATATCGCGACGGGTAACGATTTCATTTCTTGGCGATGCTAAACGTCCGATATTTGCTAGTAGTTCATTCGACAATAACTGACTCACACCATATTCCCCCGTTTATTCTGATATCTCTCCCTTAATTCACGTTTAAGAATCTTACTCGTTGGTGATTTAGGGAGACTATCAACGAATTCAACTGAACGCGGTTTCTGATAGGAAGCTAGATGTTTTTTAGCTGTCTCAATAATTTCTTGCTCTGTAGCTGTCCGTCCTGGTTTCAGAACGACGGCCGCTTTTACTAACTCTCCCCACTCCTCATCAGGTACACCAAAGACGGCTACTTCAAGAACGGCATTATGTTGGTAGATCGCGTCCTCCACCTGGGTACTGTAAATATTTTCACCCCCAGAAATGATCATGTCTTTTGCGCGGTCCACAATAAATACATATCCATCTTCGTCCCATGTAGCGACATCGCCTGTATATAGCCAACCATCTCTTATGGTTTTAGCAGTGAGTTCTGGTCTTTGCCAGTACCCGATCATATTCGCATCCGATTTCACAGTAATTTCCCCAGCCGTCTTCCCATCTCTAGGAACAATATTCCCTTGTGGATCTACAATTTGAAGTGTAGTCGTAAAGGCCTCTCGACCACAGGAAGACAATCGTTCAGGATGAATACCATTGATTGCATTTAAATGATCTTCCTGAGAAAGAAACGTCATTCCCATTCCTTCTGTTTGTCCGTATCCTTGGATTAAGGTACAAGGAAAAGATTCAAGTGCTGCTTTTACTACTTTCATTCCCATTGGTCCGCCACCATATTGAATGTTACGAAGACTGCTAAGATTGTACTGATCAAAATGATCAACCGACATCATCCAATTGAGCATAGTTGTGATCCCCAAGAAAGCGGATACACGTTCTTGCTCGATGACTTCAAGTGCTAATTTTGCATCAAAGTTGATTAGAACTAAAGGACAGCCATGAGCCATGTAATTAACCGCAAGAACAATTGGGATGTGGAACATCTGTCCTGTCAGCATGTAGACATCTGTAGGAACAATACGCTCCCCAACTGTCTGATTTAACATCCCAGCATAAAAACCTTTATGCGTATGTAGAGCTCCTTTAGATTCTCCCGTAGTCCCGCCTGTATAAAGAATTAACATTGGGTCGTTATCGCCGACGGTTGCGGACTGTTTTGGTTCTTCGGAGGAGGCAGCCTCAACAAGCCGTTCATATGATCCATCCCCATCTTCTCCATACTCTAACCAATGGTCAATATCTACGAGCTTTTGAAGTTCTTGTTGGACTTCATCGAACTCATCAGAACTGACAAGGACAGAAGGTTTTCCATCTGATAGGATACGACTTAATTCACCAATACCCAAACGCCAATTTAGCGGCTGAATAATTAATCCAACACGGGCACAAGCAAAGTAATTTTCAATGTACTCGGTGCTGTTCTTCGAAATAACCGCAACGCGATCTCCTTTTTTAAGACCTAAATCATTTATATATCCATTTGCTACTCTGCGAACGCGTTCGTCTAATGTGCCATAATTCATTCGGCGATCATTTGGAATATCGATTAATGCTGGTTTTGTAGGATCAAGCTTTGCGTATTTGGCTGGTATTTGTCCGATATTTACCATAGCCTCTGCCTCCACAACTTTATTTGGTTTATATTTGTGGTGCGTAAATATAAAGAATTCCATTATAGACCTTCTAAGAACACCTTTGGTCTTTTGAAAAGAGATTTCGTGTTCTTATAAGCTTCTAGGAACACCCTTAGAACGGCAATTCCAAATCTAAATGGCGTTTTAAGATCTTCCAGCTTCCTCCTACTTTTACAACCTCGTCACGATAAATCCCTGTTGTTAACAGCTGAATGCTTCCATTTTCCACCGCCGTCAATGTTAAACTTGAAAGGACTGTGGCCGCTTCATCCCCTTCTTTTTCAAAAAAGATATTGGAAATATTATGCATTCTCTTGTCTGTCTGACTTTCCATTGCACCTATCATCATTTTCATGATTTCTTTATGGCCTTCAAAAGGTCCGATTAACTCTCCATCTGCAATGCGCATGGTCATTACAGCTTCCTCTGCGTAACAATTTGCTAACATATCAATCGTACGTGAATCATACCCGTATGCCGATTTATACAATAATTCATGAATGGCTAATTTTTCGTTTGAATTCATCCTTATCCGCTCCTTTTATTTAAACTCTTTTGTTAAACAGGCAGCTCAATATCAAGATGCCGCTTGCTAACTTTCCAACGCCCATTAACCTTTACTACTTCATCGCGGTAAATACCGGTTGACAAAAGCTGACAAACTCCATTCTCCGCTGCCATAAGAGTTAGACTGGAAAGAGCAACTGCTTCTTCTTTTCCTTCTCTCTCAAAGAAAATATTCGAGATCTGGTGCAAGCGCATATCTGTTTGCCGTTTCATTGCTCGTTTCATAAAATTCAGCACCGCGTCTTGACCATCATAAGGACCAATCAAATCACCGCCTCCAACACGTATCGTCATTACTGCATCTTTCGTAAAACATTCTGTTAACATGTCAACATTATGTGAGTCATATCCATGTGCAGCTCTATATAATACTTCATGAATGGCAAGCTTTTCTCCTTGATTCACTTTCATCACTCCTTATTTGACTCAATCTCTCCGAGGGCCACAATTAATTCCTTGCCGCCTTTTACCTCGACAACAGTCTTAAGAAAAAACGTTTATGGAACAAAAGAATATTCTTCAGAAACAAGGCGTGTCATCCCCAATCATTGACCAATGGTTAAAAGACGATCAAAAGAACTAGAGAAAACAAAAGCATACCGCCCTTAAAATCTTTAGTAGATTACAAGAAGAATATGATTTTAAAGGCTCTGCCTCTAACATTCGTAAAATCGTAGCCAACGCAGGCACAAATTCAGGAATGATTCACTCCTGTGAACTTTCAACTCGGCAACAGTGTTCAACTATTTTCCCAAACGTTTCTATTCAACAGTACACATTTTCATCCCCTTTTGATCCGTATCAATCATATAGGTTATGATTCTATATAATTTATTTAAGGTTTACTTGCTGTTTCCCAAATTGTTGTACAGGCTTATTCGTAACCATATTAAAGTCACTGTACTTATCTTGAATAAACGATATGGCTATTGCTCCTAAAAGAGCCGGAATCGCAAAGCTGATAAAATTCATATGTGTTGGTAAGCTTAATTCAAGTAACAATCCTCCAAAAACCGGTCCTACCATTGCACCAATACGGCCCATTCCGCTAGTCCAGCCGACCCCAGTAGATCTTATGTGAGTTGGGTAGAACTTGGAGGCGTAACCGTAGTTCGTAGTTCCCGGACCATTGGAGCATGCTCCTGCAATGGCTACCAATAAGTACAAAATGATCGTCCCTGGCTTCAGTCCAAGTAAACTTAAACTAATAGAACCCAGTATTAACATACCGGCAATTACCTTTTTTGGTGCTTTGCGATCAGCTAACAATCCTCCAGAAATATTACCTACCATCACTCCAATATTTAAAGCGAACAAGAACATTAAACTAGATGTTAAAGGATAGCCAGCTTGAACCATTAATTGAGGAAGCCACGTACCCAATCCATATATCACTAATAAAGCCATAAATGATGTAGTCCAGAACATGATTGTTGAAAACCCTCGCCGTTCGTCAAAAAGCTTTGCTACGGGCATACCTGTTTTAGGTAAATAAACTTCAAAGCTATCATCTTTTTTAGGTATATATAATGGATTTAATCGTTTTAATATGGAACTGACTTTTTCATTTTCTTTTCTTACAACAAGAAATGCTAACGATTCAGGCATAAACTTAATCATGAATGGAACGGCTAATAAAGGTAGTCCACCGATAAAAAACATCCATTCCCAACCAAATCTTGGAATAATGAATATTCCTAATAACGCTACCCCAATCCCTCCAATAGCAAAACCTGACGATATTAAACCAACAAGCATACTTCTACTAGGCTTTGGTGCATATTCAGAAGTAATTGCGACTAGAAGTGGTGGCATCCCACCTAATCCCAAGCCAGCAATAAAGCGGTAAATGGTAAAATCAACGGGTCCTTGAGCAAATCCAGTTAACAAGGTAAAAAAACTAAAAATAATGAAACAAAAGATAATTACCCTCTTTCGCCCCAAAAAATCAGCTAGAATTCCACAAACCAGTGATCCTATTAAACTTCCAAACATGGCTAAACTTCCTATAGCACCAGCTGTACTTGTCGTGATTCCCCATTCTACGCTAATACTAGGAATGACAGAACCGAATACGATCATGTCATAACCATCACATAACATAATAAAGGCGCACCATGCAACAACTCCCAAATGTAGAGAGTTAAATTTGCTCTCATCAACTACTTGCGCTACGTTAATCTTTCGCATAGTATTCCTCCTAGAATAGTAGAATCGCGTTCCATATTCATTACAATTTTTCAAATGAACTTGAGAGGTTGTTAGACAAGTAAAGTTAATAAAAAGATAATCTTAACGATTATTCATTATCATTTACCACCCTTAACGGAGTACCTTATACCCGACGAGTTCAGGGACCCACGTATCGCCAGTTACACCTTCGACCCTTAGCTTGTATTTTTCAATCCTTTGGGATGGGGTTCTTGGAAATTCCTTTACATAACGTTTAAAACGAGGAACAGCAAAATAGGCCATTCTGGACTGTCAAAAGTCGAGTAGTTCTTCTGGGTTAAGCTTTTCACCTTCGCGCAAGATCACAACTGCCAGTACTTCATTCTCTGGGATTTCTGAGGGAACGCCAATCGCCGCTGAGTCCAGGACTTTGTGATGAGTGTTGATCACCCGTTCTATTTCATAAATCAAACAAACAACCGTTTTATTTATTTCGTTATTTTTTTTGTTATGTTTGGGACGAAATTTTGGAATCGAAATCTCTTCGGACCAATTCTCAAAACGACTTCAACCTCCGTACCTAGGATCACATTGAACCTCATTACTTATCATCATCTTGCACCAGGAACCTGACGTTCTCTAGCCTGATGGCGAAGCTGCATGACAGCTTCCGTTAATGCAAACATTGATCCTGGATTGCCTGGGTGACAATGAGACAGCCAGCCTCCGTGGGGGTTCACCGGAATCTTGCCCCCCAGTTCAATTGCACCACTTTCAACGAAAGATCCCCCTTCTCCTTTTCCACAAAAGCCAAGATCTTCCAACTCAAACAGAACGGTCGGGGTAAAGCAATGTCTCTATCAAGAACAGCCCTTGTTTATAATCCAGTTGGATCTGCACCTGAGACATCAGGTTCGTCATTGCAAAACATGAACGATATCATCATTTATAACAGGCATTAAGTTCTACACCTAGCACTTTCCTATCCACTTTTAAAGATAATAAGTGGATAGGATAAGCTGCTGTCTAAATTACTTTGTTGGATCTGGAAGTCCATACACCTTCATTGCATTTTTATAAAGAATTTTTTCTTTCAGGTCTCTTGGAATGCTTTTAAAAGCGGCATGCGGTGCATCAAATTCCCAATGCGGATAATCACTCGCAAATAGAATTCTGTCTTCCCCAATCATTTTAATAATCTGGACGACATGTTCTTCATCTTCATGACGCTCTGGTTCAATAAACGGTTGTGTACCAAACCACATTTGTTCTCTAATTTGCTGGCTTGGAGGACGTTTTACCCAAGGAACTTCTCGTTTCAGATTTCTCCAATGAGTATCCATTGTGTACATCAAGTTCGGTAGATAAGCAAATCCGCCTTCAACGAAGACCATTTTAAGATCTTGATATTTTTCTAATACACCGCCAAAAACGATGCTATTAATCTGTGCTTGGTAGGTTAATCCATTATTTGTTTGCGCCTCAGGATAATAGTTTCCTATAACTGGTCCCTGCCTAAATAATCCTCCTGGAACCGATACGTGAAATGTACAAACAAGTCCATTTCGAATTGCTGCTTCCCAAATTGGATGATAGCGTTTATCTCCCCATCCCCCATATGGTGAATGAATCGAAAATCCAACTTGAGCCATTTGCGGATGACTTCCAACACGATCGATTTCACGCGCAGCAGCTTCCGGATCTTGAGGGGCAATAATAACAGAACCGCGAAGACTAGGATCTTTTGCTAACCAAGTATCAATTTGCCAGTCGTTATAAGCGCTCGCAACAGCTGTTGCCATTTCATGCTGTGCTGAAGCGGCTAACATAAAGCTTGAGTCTGGGAAGAGAATAGCGTTTGCATAATTGTATTTATCAGCGACTTGTTCTCTAAAGAAATCAAGTGAAGAACACCCTAGGCCCCCTTCAGGAGGAATACTATCCATGCGATGACCAGCATTTGCAACAATCGCCATAATTGGAATCCCTGGGAATACACCTTTCCATTTACAATCAGTTAAGAAATCTCTCCAATAATCACTTAAATAAGGATTAAGATCTTCATAGCTTTTAGGATTTGGATGAACATCACAATCAATAACAGGAATGACTTTACTATTAACGGCTGATTGTATTTTACTTTTTTCAAGAGTTTTACTCATTTTTTTATCCCCTTTCAACTTAGGCACTTTCAAAACTCATTTTTATCACTTATTCAAACAAATGGTTGTTTTATTTATAAAAATAAAATAAATGGTTGTTTGATTTTATCAAATCAAAAAAATTTAAGCGTAAACAACAACCTCGCCATCTTCTATTTTAACATCGAACGTTTTAATTTTTGTGTTTTCTGGGTCATGCATTGAGCACCCTGTTTCGACATCAAAACTCCAGTGGTGCCATGGACAATAGATAAATCCACCTGGTTTTTCATAACAAATTTCTTTAAACTCCGTTGTTGGTCTTGCAGCACCTCTTAAAACTCCTTTTTCAAATTCTGCGCCTTGGTGAGGACAAGCATTTCGAACTGCATAAAACTCATCTTCTTTTCGAACAACTAGAATGGACAATCTCCTAACCTGAATAACCTTCCGATCTCCCGGCTGCATCTCATCTTTTTTACAAATTACAGTTCTTTCTAAGTTCTTCACATTAGTATTCAAAGATGAACCCTCCCTCAGTTAATATATTACATTCTACGTACTTGACCACATTATAAGTGTGAAATTATCACAAGTCAATTCTAAAAATTCTAAATATTCAAAAAGGGGATATTTTACCTATTTATCTCCTTACTTCATACCCAACACATTCACGATCCCAAGAATCTTCTGTAATTCCCTCTTGGCGAAGCTTGTATTTTTCCACTCGTTGAGAGGTGTTTTTCGGTAGTTCCTTAACAAAACGAATAAAGCGTGGAACCGCAAAGTGTGCCATGCGATCTTGACAGAAATCCAGTAACTCCTCGGGTTTTAGCTCCACACCTTCTTGCAAAATCACGACTGCCATCACCTCTTCTTCAGAAAGTTCAGAAGGCACGCCGATGACCGCAGATTCGAAAACCTTTGGATGATCATTGATGACACGTTCCACTTCATAAGACGATATATTCTCCCCTCTTCTGCGAACAACATCTTTCTTTCGGTCGAGAAAATAGAAATATCCGTCTTCGTCCATTTTACCGGTATCGCCCGTATGAAACCAAAGATTTCTCCAAGCTTCCACGGTTGCCTCAGGCATGCCGTAATATCCTGTAAAAAGAATACCAGGTTTCTTTGGACGAACGACAATTTCACCAGCCACTCCAGGAGGACATGGATTGTCATTTTCATCATGAATTTCAACTTCATAAACAGGAACAGGAAAGCCGCAGGAACCTTTTTTAAAGGAATCCGCTGGGTTGTATAGAGCTGTTCCTAATTCCGTTGAACCATACACTTCAGATATTTTCAACTGAAATCGATTTTGAAAATCCTCATAAATTTCCACCGGTGTTGGGGCACCAAATGCTTTTTTCACCGGGTTATCAGCATCGTTCGAACGTTCGGGCTGCTTCATCAGCATTGTTAAGAGAGAGCCCATAAAATTGAAGGCGGTTACTTGTTCCCTTCTCATGGTATCCCAGAACCTTGATGCCGAAAATCGACTATGCATCACAACATCCCCACCCACTAGTAACGCGACTAGAATCGATGTGTATCTAGCGTTAACATGAAACAAAGGAAATGCGGTAAATAACCGATCTTCTGGTCCATACTTCATCAACTCACATGCCGTTTTCGCCACACTAAAAGTCGCTGTATGGCTGAGAATGACCCCTTTTGACGGACCCGTCGTTCCAGACGTAAACAGAATAAGGGCGGTGTCCTTTGGCTCCACTTTTACATCAACGGCTGCATCGCTCGTCATAGCAAAAAGGTCCGCATAAGAATGATAAACTAGTTGAGGATCGATTGCCTCATAATCTTCGCCAACAACAATGACATGTCGAAGATGGGTAAGTTCACTAGAAATTTGATTCACACGTTCCACCCATTGAGAGGAAACAACCACCGCTTGACACTCTGCTTTATTTAGAATATACGTCAGCAGGTCTCCTCGAAATGCCGTGTTAATCGGAACTTCGATGACCCCAAGACGCGACAGACCTAACCATGTTGCTAAAAACTCAGGACTATTCGGTAGCATGACCGCACAGGTTTGGCCCTTTGATAATCCTAGTGACGTGATAAAATTTGCCACTTTGTTTCCACTTCGATGAAGTTGGTCATACGTAAGATCCTGATTTTCAAAACGAACAAACCGAGTATAAGGTTTTATTTCCGCACGATGCTCAACAATCTTCCCGAATGTTTCGACTCCTTTATACATTTATTCATCCCCTTCCTAGCATTCAAAATCTTAACGATGAATTTTATAGCCTATCTTTTCACGATCCCATGAATCTGGAGTAATTCCTTCTGAACGAAGCTTATATTTTTCAATTCGTTGCGAAGGTGTTCTTGGAAACTCTTTCACAAACCTTATATACCGAGGTAAAGCAAAATGAGCCATTCGCGGCTGACAAAAATCTAATAGCTCTTCTGGATCTAGCTCACCCTCACGTAAAATCACAACAGCCATTACTTCTTCTTCCGACAGCTCTGAAGGAACACCTACGAGTGCAGCTTCCGCAACCTTTGGATGCGTATTGATAACACGTTCAATTTCGTACGAAGAAATATTCTCTCCTCTTCTTCGAATAACATCTTTTTTTCGATCGACAAAATAGAAGTATCCATCCTCATCGATACGTCCACGGTCTCCAGTATGGAACCATAGGTTACGCCACGTTTCAACCGTTGCTTCAGGCATTCCATAATACCCTGAAAATAATACTCCGGGTTCCTTAGGACGAACTACAATTTCCCCGACTTCCCCGACAGGGCAGGGTTGATCGTTTTCATCGTGAATGGCCACTTCATAGACAGGAACAGCTTTTCCACAGGAGCCTTTACGGAAGGATTCCGCACGGTTGACCATTGCTAACCCTACTTCTGTCGACCCATAAGCTTCAGTAATTCTCAGATTAAACCGTTTTTCAAAATCCTCAAATATTTCCAATGGTGCCGGTGCTCCTTGAATCATTCGTACTGGATTTTCAGCATCATTCGGCCGTTCAGGCTGCTTCATCAGCATCGTCAGAAGCGAACCCATATACGTAAAGGTTGTAATTTGCTCTGCTCGACAAATATCCCAAAATCTTGAAGCAGAGAATCTATCATGCATAACAACATCACTACCAGCGATTAACGCAGGCAAAATCGTAGCATAACGAGCGTTCACGTGAAAAAGTGGGAACACGGTAAATAGACGATCGTCTGGACCATAATTCATTAGGTCACAACACGTAGATGCGAGGGCAAAGTTTGCTCGATGGCTTAAGATCGCGCCCTTTGATGGTCCCGTCGTTCCAGAAGTAAATAAAATTAATGAAGGATCATTAGGTGAAATCTCAATATTTAAGGAAACACTGCTTGCATTCTCCATTAAGTTTTTATATGAATGACCTATCATGGGGTCCGGCAATGGCTCAATATCCTCTCCAACGACAATCACATGCTGAAGATGTTCCAGTTCTTTCGAGATATTTTCTAATCGTTCCACCCATTGAGAAGAGATAACGATCGCTTTACATTCTGCTTTATTCAAAATATAGGCCAATAAATCGCCACGATACGCCACATTGATTGGTACTTCGATGACACCAAGACGGGCAAGTCCAAGCCAAGCGGCAAGAAATTCAGGGCTATTTGGCAACATTACCGCGCAGGTTTGTCCCTTTGATAATCCTAACGAGTTCATCACATGAGCTATTTTATTTCCCTCGCGATGAAATTGACCATAGGTGAGATCAATCGATGAAAAGCGGACGAATCGTGAATTTGGGGCCTTTTCAGCACGGTATTCAACAATTTTTCCAAATGTTTGAGTTCCAGTATACATTTGTCCCTTTCCTCCTAATAAGGATATCGATCATTTATCATGCAAGTGATAAAGAATAAAATCTATGAACTACTGATCAAGATTCTTGGAGTGCTAAAGGTTTAAATTTTGGAATGGAGATTTCTTCAGACCAGTCATCAAAAACGACTTCAACCTCCAACCCAATTTCAACAGAATTCACATCACATTCCACCACATTGCTCATCATCGTTGGTCCTTCTTCAAGTTCAATTAAGGCGATCACATACGGTGCTTCCGCTAAATAGGCTTTTGTTATCGCTCGGTGCATAATCGTAAAGCTTTTTACCTTTCCCCTCCCAGTTGCAGGCACCCATTCAACATGAGCACTCGAGCAATTCGTACACATAATTCGCGGATAAAATTGGTGGTGCCCACAATCCTGACATTGCTGGATTAGCAATTCATGGTTCCGGCAGCCTTCCCAATAAGGAGTGGTTTCAACGGTTGGACAGGGAAATAATTTTCCAGAATGATCTTTCATAAGTATCGACCTCACATTAATTACAATCTCTTTTCTAGCAATAACAATTGAACCTTAAATTTGCTCTCTTCCTATAATCATTGTAGTATGGCTTGACATTATGCCGCCCTGGCCATGGACAAGACCCAACTGTGCCCCAGGAACTTGACGATCACCAGCCTGATGACGAAGTTGAAGAACGGCTTCCGTGAGGGCAAACATGGAACCAGGATTACCAGGATGACAATGAGACAACAATCCGCCATGAGTGTTTATCGGTAATTTTCCGCCTAGTTGAATCTCCCCATTTTCAACAAAGGCTCCGCCTTCTCCTTTTTCACAAAATCCGAGATCTTCGATTTCAATCAGGACAGTAGGGGTAAAACAATCATATAACTGGGCAAAATCCATATCGTTTGGACCTAAGCCTGCCATTTCATAGGCACGTTGTCCGGATTCAACCGCTGCGGAAGTGGTAAGGTTGCGTGCCTGACTAATATGTTCATGACTATGACCTTCTCCAATCCCTAATAGATAAACAGGCTGATTAGGGAATTCCTTTGCTCGTTCCGCAGAAGTGAGAATAACCGCCGAACCTCCGTCAGATATTAATGAGCAATCTAAAAGATGCAGCGGGTCAGCAATCATTCTTGAATTCACCACATTCTCGACGGTAATTAATTCTCTCATCTGGGCAGTGGGATTCAGACTAGCGTGTTTACGGCAGGCAACGGCGATCTCTGCAAACTGTTCTTCTGTTGTTCCGTATTGATTCATATGCGCTTTGGCAATAAGGGCATATAATGATGGAACTGATGGTCCATATGGTAATTCAAATTGACCATGACCTGCAGAGACTTGCATGGACATTGCTTGTTCACGGGTTAATCCGCTTTTCAAACTGTCTGCCATCGTGATCAACACCGTATCACACATACCTGATAAAATCGCAGAAGCGGCGTGATGAAGAACAGAAAAAGTTGTTCCTCCCCCTGTGTTTACACTTAAACAAACACGTGGGAAAATTTGCATGTATTCTGCGATGGCTTCCGCATGATACATGTATGGTTCAGCAAAAGAATTACAGGTGATTAACCCATCAATCTGATCCTTGCTAATCCCTGCGTCTTTTATTGCACGCAGACCTGCGTCGACACAAAGCTGTGTAGCACTCATATGAGGGACAATTCCGACCTCAGTATCTGCCGCACCGACAATGGCTACTTTTCCTCGTAAGGAACTCATTTTTATACCTCCTTTATTTGAAATTAATAAATCTAGCATTTTATCAAAATGATTAATAGTCATGAAGACAGGGTAAATGTCTTTCCATTCACCCTGTCTTAATTGTTCTATTAATCTATTTCATTTCTTTGAGGCGTTTTCTTTAATCTAGGAATACTTTTCGTGTATGTTCAGTATCTAAGTATTCTTTTACTTTCTCAATCTTCCCGTTTTCCACTTCAAATAGGAAGTGATAGATATTGTTATAGACACGTCCGTTGTTTAGCTCAGCATATGATTCTGTTTCTACCGCTACTCGATTTCCCTCCGCTGTGATTGCAAGAGGAGTTAAAGTAATAGCACCAGTTTTTGTTCCTTCTGCAATTCCAGAATTCATTGCTCTGAATTCCTTCATATCCTTTTCTCCAGAAATACCTTCAATTGTACCGGCAACCCACCAAGTGGCTTTATCGGACATATATTCCATAAAGGCATCAATATTCCCAGTCGAGAATGTTTTCATAAAATTAGTGACTACTTCTTTGTTTTGTTCTTCAATTTTTCCCAATTGGACCCTCTCCTTTTTAAACGAAAAATTGCTTCTTTACACGGCATTAAATTCCTACAATTAAACAGTAAGTATACGAAACATACGGGTTGCTTATACGTTTACTCTTCTTGCAGGAGACTTAAAGTAAGGCATTACTTCATCTGCGAAACGCTTCATTGCTTTCATAACCTGGCGGTGTTCTAAATCACCCATGCGGAACCAACAAGACATGCTGTCAATTCCTGCATCTTCTACAGGTTCAAGACGGTTCACAGCTCCTTGAGGGCTATCTAATATCACAACACCACCTGTGTTTAGAGCACCAATATTTAGCGGGCCATCAAACTCTTTTGCCACTTCTGCGAAGCGCTCATACGTTGCAGGAGCTTGTGTACCTTTTGCTCCTGGAATTAATTCAAGTACTTTATCAAAATAAGTGATCATGGATTGTTCAACATTCTTAATTGCTTGAGCTGTGTCATCAGCAATATTCATTTGCAAGTTCATATGAATCTTTGGATCAATTCCTTTTGCAAGCAAACGATCCCTTGTACGTCTTGTATATTCTAATACGTCATCTAAAACCATAAGAGTTGGAGTTACCATAAACTCTTGCGCATTCTTTTCAACCATTAAATCAAAAGATTCTGGACTTATACATGCATGATAGAATGGAATTCGTTTTTGAACCGGTTTTGGAGTTAACATAAGGTTTTCAAAGGAATAGAATTCACCATTATAGCTGAACGTATCATTGTTCCATAAACCTTGGATAATGTCTACATACTCCCAATAGCGTTCCCTTGTTTTTTCTAAACTAATTCCAAGACCTTTTGCTTCCATCGGCTGGTAGCCGCGTCCAGCTCCAAACTTTAAACGGCCTTTACTCAAGACATCAACCATTGCATAGTCTTCAGCGATACGAACAGGATTATCAAAGTTAAGTATACTAATACCAATTCCAATATCCATTTTTTCTGTAATTTGTGAAATAGCTGCGGCTGCAACCTGAGGAGAAGGCATACTTCCATAGGCACTAAAATGGTGTTCTGCTAACCAAACACTTTCAAAACCAAGTTCTTCTCCGTACTGAATTTGCTCTAGCATTTCCCCATATGCACGCTCATAGTTTCCATCATGACACTCGTTAACATAGAAAAGACCCATTTTAATACCCATACTGTAAACACTCCTTCATTTTGTTTTTATATAAAATATTTGAACTACCATATAACATACAAACGTTTGTTTGAATCTTTACCCGTAAAATCAAACGTTTGTTTTAAAACTACATTCTTAAAATTTCTTTTTTCGTAGACTTGATCCATCACTCCCTTCAAGTGACCAACAATCTTATAAATTAAGTCCTTAAAAAGAACGCAACTTAACTTTGTGAAAACAATATAGAAGGATTTTCGCATTTTGCTTGGTAAGGCTGTTTTTGCTCAACTTAAGATAATTGATTTAAATCAAATTATTACTCTTAGAAGTTTAGCAGCTGAGGTGAAACGGTATTATGAGGTCTTATCAACTTTGTTATTAAGCGCTTACAACTTAATACATAAAATGAATATTGTGAGGATGAAATCTAGTATCATGTTGGTGTTTTTCGTTAACGTAATACTGTGAGCTATTAATATTAAATGCAAGCTATAATATAAAACAAACAACCATTTGATTCATATTATAGCTGGTTTACATTACTTAGGCAAGAATATTCTGAATATTTTTTTGTTGTTTTCAAGAGTTTTTTTTCTTTTAAAAACACAATCGATGAAAGTGAAAGTTTTTTAGATAACTTCTTCAATTTTACCCTTTTCTTTCTTCTCCCTAATCCCAAGTTCTTCAAGAATTTCCTGATTGTTTTCACCTAATTTAGGAGCATTTTTATAGATTGAACCAGGGGTATCCGAAAGCTTAATAGGAATTCCGATCTGTTTTCCGATCATACCTGGAATTTCTTGTATCATTTCACGGTTTATTATTTGAGGATGATTGACCATGTCCTGAAAAGTTAAAACCGGAGATACACACGCCTCATAATGGTTAAATATTTCGGTCCACTCATCTAAAGTCTTCTTCTTAATAATGTTCCCGATTTCAATTTTAAGTTCATCCTGTATGTTTTGTGGTGCGTCTAAAGAATCAATTAGATCATCCCTCTTAATTGCTTTACAAAACTCTTTCCAAAACTTGTATTCTAAAGCACCAACGGCTATATACCGGTGATCTTGTGTTTCATAAACTTCATAGCATGCTTTTTCACCTGATAAAGGCAACTCTCCCCTGGTCGGAAGTTGGTTATCAGTTAGATAATTTGGTAATGTGGTTTGTAACCAAGACACAGCACCATCTAACATGGAAATATCGACAAACTGTCCATTCCCATTTATATTTCTAGCTTGAATGGCTAAAAGAATCCCTGTTACCGCCATTAAAGATCCTCCGCCAATATCGGCTATCTGAACGGATGGTGCAACAGGTTTTCGATTACGCTCCCCCTGCAAGTCTAGTAAACCAGCGTAGCTTATATAATTTAGATCATGACCTGGTAATTTTGCATATGGTCCTGTTTGGCCATAGCCAGTAATGGCACAATAAATTAACTTTGGATTAAGAGCCTTTAACGTCTCATACCCTAAACCAAGTCGTTCCATCACTCCTGGTCGAAAGGATTCAACTAATACATCAGCTGTTTTTACTAATTCTAAAAAAATCTCTTTTCCTTTTTCTGATTTCAAGTCAATGGTTATACTCTTTTTATTTCGATTTAGCGAAGAGAAGATTGCACTGTCTGTGTCGAGTTTTGGCTCTCCCAATCTAGCATAATCCCCTAAATTCGGTTCCTCAATTTTAATCACTTCAGCTCCAAAATCCGCCAAAAACATTGTACAATATGGACCTGGCAACAGGCGAGAAAGATCAAGAACTCTAATCGATTGAAGTGGTGAAATCATTCTACATTACCTCCTTTCTGTTTTATAAATTGTCAGCATAATCTATTATTGCCTATTACTGTTACTCTGCAAGTGTGCCTCCATCAATATAAAAAGTCTGCCCTGTAATATAATCAGCTGCATCTGTTAGTAGAAACAAGGCAATTTGAGAGATGTCTTTTGGTTCCCCTAGACGCCTTAATGGGATTGCCTTCACTGCTCCTTCAAGCCATTCCTTATTTTCTCTTTCCATTGCATTGATTTCTGTACCAATTAGTCCTGGAGCAATGGAATTAACCCGGATATTGTAACGTGCCCATTCTGCAGCCAATGATTTCGTTAAATGAATAACAGCTGCTTTCGAAGCTGTATAGGGAGCAATCCGCTTGTACGGTTTCGCACCACCAACGGAAGATATATTAATGATCTTCCCCGAATTTTGTTGAATCATGATTTTTGCTGCTTCCTGACAACAGAAAAATAATCCTTTAATGTTTACGTCATAAATAAAATCCCAATCTTCCTCTGTAAACTCTACTGCGTATTTCGTAACATTTGCACCCGCATTATTGACAAGGACATCAAGCCTGCCGAACTCTTCCATTGTCACTTTAAATAGGTTTTGAATATCTGATCGTTTCGATACATCACATGAAACCGTTAAGACTCTTCTTCCCAATTCACGAATTTCATTGGCAACCATCTCGCAACTTTCCCTATTCCTGCTCGCGAGCACTAGGTCAGCGCCTGCTGCAGCAAACTCCCGCGCCATTTCTGCTCCAATCCCGCGGCTTCCTCCAGTGATTAATACTATCTTGTCCGTAACATCTAATACTTTCCCCATGGTTTCACCCCCTAAATTTTAACAGCGGAAAGGAATCTATTTTTAAAGCACTTCTGTCAATTCTTTGTTCAATTTATTCTTGTGTTCTTTTAAAAAGCGTTTGGCTACCACCATTCGATGAACCTCATCTGGACCATCATAAATATGTGCGGCTCTTGCCTCACGGTAAAACGCTTCTAATGGTGTATCCTTTGAGTAACCTAATGAACCATGGACTTGAATGGCTCTACTAATCACATCATTTAGGATTTTGGCTCCATAGAACTTAATAAGTGCAATTTCTTTTCTCGCATCTTCCCCTTGATCCATTTTCCAAGCAGCATGAAGCGTCATAAGACGTGATGCAGAGATTTCAGCTGCTGAATCAGCAATGAAATTTTGAATGGTCTGGAACTCTGCTAATGCTTGCCCACGAGTTTTTCTCTTTATGGCATAATCAAGCATTAAGTCAAAGCTGCGATTCATCACCCCTAACCAGCGCATCGCATGTGTAATACGACCAGGTCCTAATCTCATTTGAGCAAGTTTAAAACCTTCCCCTACCTTGCCTAATATGTTTTCAGCAGGAATCCGACAATTGTTAAAGTGGATTTCCCAATGTCCACCTTCACTGTAGTCCCCCATTACGCCAATATCTCTGATAAGATCAAAGCCTGGGGTTCCTTTTTCAACGAGAAACATCGTTGCCCGTTCGTGCGGAGGGGCATCTGGATCGGTAACAGCCATAACAATCGCAAAGGATGAAAGAGCAGCATTACTGATAAACCACTTCTTTCCATTGATTACCCACTCGTCTCCGTCTCTTACTGCTCTTGTTTGTAAACCGGTAGGATCTGCACCTGAAACATCAGGCTCTGTCATCGCAAAGCAAGACCGAATATCATCATTTATAACAGGCTGCAGAAAACGTGCGATTTGCTCTGGTGTTCCTGCCTTCATCAGAATTTCAGTATTCCCAGTGTCAGGGGCAGCTGTGCCAAACACTCTAGGACCAATTGGACTAGAGCCCAATAGTTCATTTAATAAACCTAAAAATACATTTCCTAATCCTAACCCGCCCACTTTTAATGGTAAATGAGCGGCCCATAAATTTTGATCCTTAACTTTTTGTTGAATCGGCTTCAATATTTCATCTGGAAGACCTACTCCTGGAACAATATGCTTTTCAGCAGGATAAACATCTTCTTCCATTATTCTCTTTGCTCTAGCTAACAACTCTTTTTGCTCTTCTGTTGGACTGAAATCGTACATATTTTGGACACTCCTTTTCTTTTAACAACATTACATTTTAAGAAATAGACCATGGGAGCAGTAAAAGGTATACCATTTATATCAAAGAAAGGTCTTTTTTAATAACAATTCCATCTGCTCCATACCTACATCTTTTATACTCTTGGAACTGAATTGATTTTAATTTTGGATAAATGACATTAGTTCCTCATTGAAACGGTCAATTTCTTCAATGAATGGAGCATGAGAACTATTTTCAAATACAACCAGTTTCGCTCCTTGAACCTCTTTCACGCAATACTCAGATAATGAAAGCGGTACAACTCCATCATGAAGACCATGGAAGAAAGCAACTGGAATTGAAATGTCACTTAACTTATCCCTTAAATCAATTTTACCTAAGTCCTCCATTGTCCTTTCCGTAAACCAAGATTGCTCCATGAAGTTATTAAAAAACCAATCTTTCATCGGTTGCCCAACATCCTGATGAAAACAACCATCAGCAATGGCACGGACTAAAGCTGGTCGGTTCGCTCGCATTGCTGCTAGAGTTTGTGTCACATTCTCTTGTGGAACACCAAAATCAAAACCTTCTGTAGAGGTATATCTCGGTACTGCTCCTCCAACGGAAACAGCTTTTGTAACCGCTCCCCCGCCAAAACGAGTCACATAATCCATCACAATCGATCCGCCAGCCGACCAGCCAACAAGGGTTGTATCCTCTAAACCTAAATTTTGAACCACTTGGTTCAAATCATCTGCTAGTTTAGAGATTTCATAGCCATGAGTAGGTTTATCTGATTTCCCGCAGCCACGGCAATCGATCGTGATGACCCTGAATGTGTCACTAAAATCAACAACCTGTCTTTCCCAAACCTGGCGATTCATGCCCCAACCGTGAACAAAAACAATAGGTTTCCCTTGTCCCACGTCTTCATAGTAATACTGTATCCCTTTTTCCACCTCAATATATGGCATCGTAAACGCCCCCCAAGTGATTGATTTAGATTTTTATAGACTTACCTTTTGTCTCCGTTGAACGGCCTTGAAATAAGGTAAAACCTCATCAGCATAACGTTTCATAGCTTTCATTACTTTACGGTGCTCCATCCCACCCATACGGAACCAACAAGATAGGCTGTTAATCCCAGCTTCTTCCGCTACCTCTAACCGATTCACTGCTTCTTTTGCGTCTGCTAATAAAGCAATACCTGATTGATTTAAACCAGCAATATTTATCGGTCCTTCCATTTCTTTAGCTACTTCTGCAAATCGTTCATATGTTTCCGGAGCTTGTTGACCTTTTGCACCTGGGATAATATCCAATACTCGGTTAAAATACACATCCATTTCTTTTTCTACATTTTTAATGGCTTGATCAGTATTATCTGCAATGTTCATTTGCAGGTTTAGATGGATGGATGGGTTAATTCCCTTTTGGATCAAACGTTCCCTCGTCCGTTTCGTAGAAGCTAGAACATCATCCATCACCATTAGTGTTGGTGTTACCATAAACTCTTGAACCTCTTTTTCTACCATTAAGTCAAAAGACGCAGGGCTAATACATGCATGATAGAATGGAATTCTTTTTTGAAGAGGTTTTGGAGTAAGCCTCAAGTTTTCAATTTGATAGAATTCTCCGTTATAACTAAAGCTATCATTCGCCCATAAACCTTGAATGATCTCAACATACTCCCAATACTTTTCCCTTGTTTTTTCCATGCTTACGCCAAGACCTTTTGCCTCATGCGGCTGATATCCACGTCCTCCGCCAAACTTTAAGCGACCATTACTTAAAATATCAACCATTGCATAATCTTCAGCAATTCGCACTGGATTATCAAAGTTTAGAATGCTGATCCCAATACCAATATCCATTTTTTTCGTAATCTGTGAGATTGCAGCCGCTGCAACCTGTGGAGAAGGCATACTTCCATATTCATTAAAATGGTGCTCACCCAGCCATACACTTTCAAAGCCAATCTCTTCTGCATACTGGATTTGTTCCAACATTTCCGAATAAGCCCTTTCATAGTTCCCATCATGACATTCGTTTACATAAAATAGACCTGTTTTCATCTACTATCTCCACTCCTTTTGATATTTTATATAGTCAAACGATCAAATAGGTTTAGTTGTTTAATGTCCTAATAATAAAATCAACCGTTTGTTTGATTTTATTATAACAAGCTTCAAAGGAGGTTTCAATAACAATTTTATAATTTTCCGAAATATTAAATAACTCTATTTCTATTAAATTAATAACATACTAGAAAACGCCAACATAAATGATAGCGTTTTCTAAAATCCTCATGTTCACTTATTTTAAAACATATAAATTAAAACGTTTTTTTACTAATTCAATATCTTTTTTGATTTGGGAAACTAAATATGAAATACTTGAAAAAGCGATTTCCTTTCTTAAGTAGAAACAAACTTTCACCTCGATATTTTTCCAATATAAGTCCTGATCAAAATCCAAGATATGAACCTCATAGTGGTTAATCCACCATCTTTTAATTGGTCAATTGGAAGTTTAACTGATGATAACACCCCCATCTTGATCAACTACTTTCTATTAGAGTAGATTAATTTATCTTGCATATGAATCATTTGTTCTGAAAGAACCTCAATGCTTCTTAATAAATCAGGATTAATAATTCCATTATGCGAATTAAAGTGCTCATTATGGGCGAATATGAAGCTTGGAGGAACATAGGCATTTAAATAACCTGCAATTGGTTTTAACTGATTTTCAACCACAAGATAATGCTGGTAGTTTCCTCCCGTAGCAGCAAAACCCATCACTTTATTTTTAAATTCGGATGGAGGCACCAAGTCGATCAAATTTTTTAACGCCCCACTGAAGGACCCTTGAAAAATAGGAGTCCCGATAATATAAGAATCTGCAGATGAAATCATGTCGATTACCTTTTTTGTGTCACCTGTATATTCTGAGGGTGGACGGCCATCACAAAATTGAACATCATATTGCTTAAGGTCTAAAATTTCCGTCTCAACCTCAGGATTCATTTTTTTAATCATATTGATTACTTCATTTACCACGATTAACGTTTTAGAGCCTGTGATTGTGCCAGAGATTCCTAATATTTTCATAGTAAGCCCCACTCCTAACATTTTTTTCATCAAAACTATTTTTGAGTTCCAATATCTTTCTATTTTTTCGGCCAATTAACTGGAATTGGACCTATATTTCGGTTGTAGTAAAGTAGTGGATTCTTTTCTGCCTTATTTAAATCAATTACTTCTCCTAAAAGGATGATGTGATCCCCTGCATCAATTTGCTGAATGGTTTTACACTCAAACGTTCCCAACGAATCTGCAATGATTGGTAAACCATTCTCCGATACCTTCCAATCCACCTTTGAAAAGCGATCTGCTTCTTTGCCGGCAAATGCCCAACATGCGGCTTCTTGCTCTGTAGAAAGGGTGTGGACAGCAAATTTTTCCGCTTTCACAAATTTATCTAAAGAAGAGACCTTTTTATCAATACTCCATAGCACAATTAAAGGATCTATGGATACAGATGCAAAGGAATTTACTGTCAAACCTGCAGGTTTCCCCACTTCATCCATCGTTGTTACTATGGTTACTCCAGTAGGATATTGACCCATAATTTGCTTAAAAACATTTGCTTTTTCTATTGTTCCTGTCATATTGCATCCTTCAATTATTTATTTAAAACCTCGACTTTTTTACTCTGACTTCTGATTTCTAATTTCGCAACAGCTTCAGCATGTACTTCATCTGGGCCGTCAGCAAATTTTAACGAACGAGCATGCGCCCATAGTTGTGCCAATGGGAAAACATCACTTACGCCGCCTGCTCCATGAACTTGGATCGCACGGTCAATTACATTTACAGCCATATTTGGTACAAGCACCTTAATCATCGCGATTTCTTTTCGAGCTACTTTGTTTCCAACTGTATCCATCATTTGAGCAGCATTTAAAGTTAACAATCTTGCTGAATCAATTTCAATACGTGATTCTGCAATCCACCTGCGGATGACACCTTGTTCAATGACTGATTTTCCAAAGGTAGCCCTTTTTTGCGCACGGTCGATCATCAGTTCTAAAGCACGTTCCGCCATCCCGACCAGGCGCATACAATGGTGAATCCGACCAGGTCCAAGACGGCCTTGGGCAATTTCAAAGCCTCGACCTTCACCGAGAATCATGTTTTCAACCGGAACACGAACATCGTTGAAGTCAACAAATGCATGTCCGTGTGGTGCATCATCATAACCATAGACAGGAAGATGTTCTTTTATTTCTACACCAGGTGTCCCCATTGGGATAATAATCGTTGATTGCTGCTTATGTCTTTCAGCATTCGGATCGGTTTTTCCCATTAAAATCATGAGCTTACAACGCGGGTCCTTAACACCAGAAATCCACCACTTTTTACCATTTATTACATACTCATCGCCATCACGCTCAATGCGAGTCGAAATATTTGTTGCATCAGAAGAAGCGACGTCAGGTTCTGTCATGACATAGGCAGAACGAATTTCTCCATTTAAAAGTGGAACCAGCCATTGTTGCTTTTGTTCAGGGGAACCATAATGTTCTAAAAGTTCCATGTTTCCTGTATCTGGAGCAGAGCAGTTGAAAACTTCTGGTCCAATTAGCGAGCGACCCATGATTTCCTTTAACGGCGCGTATTCAAGGTTTGTTAAACCTGGCCCATGCTCCTTGCTTTGTATAAATAGATTCCAAAGTCCAGCTTCCTTTGCTTGCGCTTTCATTTCTTCAATAATTGGTGGTATTTCCCAGCGGCTTTTCCCTGCGTTTAATTGTTCTTCATACACACTTTCGTTCGGTAATACAATATCTTTCATAAAAGCCGATACTCTTTCCTCTAACTCTTGCACTTTTGCACTCTTTTCAAATATCATAAAATACCCCTCCAGTAACAATTTTTAAAATCATTTAAGTAAATTCATATACACTACCTTCAGCTTAAAATTAGCTTATTTATGCGTAAATTTTGCTTGGCGTTTTTCAATAAAGGCTTGAACGCCCTCTCTAACATCATCTGAACCAAATACATCTACAAAAAGAGCTAACTCTAGATCAAGACCGGAATCAAAAGATTGATCTGTCCCCTCGTTCACAGCCTTCTTGATTCTGCTTAAAGATTGCAAAGAATGACTAGCAAGCTTTTTGGCCATTGATTTTGCCGCTTCCATGCCTTGTCCTTTCGGAACAACATGGTTAACTAACCCTATTTTCAAGCATTCCTCTGCGGAAATTGAATTTCCTAAATACATTAACTCTTTCGCTTTAGCCGGTCCAATCAACCTCGGAAGCCTTTGAGTCCCCCCAGCCCCAGGAAATAGACCTAATTTAATCTCAGGTAAACCAAGCTTTGCATGCTCTTCAGCAATACGAATATCGCAAGCCAATGCTAACTCACAGCCTCCACCAAGTGTAAAACCATTTAGCATAGCTATGGTGGGCTTTGGTAGATTTTCAATCAAATTGAATACCTCTTGATTCCCTCTAGCAATCTTTCTAATCTCTTCTTTTTCTAATCCCACCCAACTAGGAAATTCCTTAATGTCCGCGCCAGCCATAAATGCCTGCTCACCGGTTCCTGTTACAATGACTGCAATAACCTCTGAATCTTCGTTTAGGTGTGTAAAAACTTCCTTCAACTCTTGTGAGACTTGACTACTTAAAACATTCATTGGTGGATTATCCATAATTACTGTGGCAACACCATCTTGTTTAGTTAATTGAACCAGTTGACTCATCTTAAACCTCCTATTTTATTTGCTGGCTCTATTCGTAAAGATTGTTGACTTTAAGGTAGGAACATTCATTTACCACAAGTTTTAAAACAACAATCGAGCAATGTTTGGATGTAACCGATTACCATTTATCAATATCTATTTCTACTAGGTTCTTATTTCGGCTGCATTCGAATCGCTCCATCTAAACGAATAGTTTCTCCATTGAGCAATGGGTTTTGAATAATGCTTTCTGCGAGTTGAGCATATTCAGATGGGTATCCAAGTCGAGATGGGAATGGAACCATCGCACCAAGGGACTCTCTTGCTTTTTCCGGAAGAGTATCGAATAATGGCGTCTGGATTAACCCTGGTGCGATTGTCATCACTCGTATCCCGTAGCGTGCAAATTCTCTTGCGACCGGTAACGTCATCCCTACGACTCCGCCTTTTGAAGCACTATAAGCAGCCTGACCGATTTGTCCATCAAAAGCAGCAACAGAAGCTGTGTTGATGATGACTCCGCGCTCCCCTTCTGCATTCGGTACGTTGTTTACCATTTTTTCAGCTGCTAATCGTGTGACATTGAATGTTCCCACCAAATTCACTTGAATAATTTTGTTGAATCCTGTTAAATCATGAACGCCATCACGTCCCAATACTTTTTTAGCAGGGCCGATTCCAGCACAATTCACCACGGTATTGATTTGACCAAATTTTTCAATTGCCTGGGATAAAGCTTGTGAAACCTCTTCCTCATTTGAAACATCTGCTTTTGTAAAGAGGACATTATCTGAGCCTAATTTTTCAACCACAATTGCTCCTCTTTCTTCAGATAAATCAATAATAACTGCCTTGCCGCCGTTTTCGACAATTCGCGTGACAGTCGCTTCTCCTAATCCAGAACCTCCACCTGTTACTACTGCAATCACATCTTTCATTTTCATTCAATATTCCTCCTTCGTTAGGTTAAAATTTATTCTCTTTATTCCTCTATTCTCTCAATGATGGTCGCATTAGCCATGCCGTTTCCTTCGCAGATAGCCTGAAGTCCAAACCGGGCGCCTGTTCTTTCCAATTCATGAATAAGGGTAATCATCACTCGAGCTCCACTTGCACCTAATGGATGACCGAGGGCGATGGCACCTCCATTTGGATTCAGCTTAGATGGATCCGCTCCGAGCTCTTCCAACCAGACCATTGGGACAGGAGCAAAAGCTTCATTAACTTCAAAAATATCAATATCTAAAACTTCCATATTTGCCTTTTTAAGTACCTGTTTC
Source organism: Neobacillus vireti (assembly GCF_036962345.1). Lineage (GTDB taxonomy): Bacteria > Bacillota > Bacilli > Bacillales > Cytobacillaceae > Neobacillus > Neobacillus vireti_A. The sequence continues at coordinate 486,173 of NZ_JBALNB010000007.1, read as the reverse complement.
GTCGCCTCAATCGGTCCCGTTAACATTAAGGTTGGGTCAGATCCTACTACAGTACGAGCAAGTACTTTAAAACGTGGTTTAAGACCTAATTCTAATGCCTTCTCTTTTGACATAAGCAGTAATGCTGCTGCTCCATCACTCATCTGACTAGCATTCCCTGCATGAATGATACCGTCCTCAGTGAATGCTGGTTTTAGGCTTGCAAGTTTTTCAATGGTCGTGCCACGGCGGGGGCCTTCATCCTGGGTAATCACTTGCTTTGTCCCATCTTCCAGTGTCACCTCAATCGGCATGATTTCTCGATCGAACCGACCTTCTTCTTGAGCTTTTATTGCTTTATTGTGACTTTCTAATGAAAATTCATCTGCCTTGCTACGGGTAATTCCCCATTTTTCGGCAATACGCTCTGCAGATAATCCTTGATGAATGATTTCGTGTCGAGAGGTAAGCTTTTCGCTCCAGGAAATTCCTTGGAAATTGGATAACATTGGAACACGCGTCATGCTTTCGATGCCACCTGCAATCACAATATCCATATCTCCACTCAAAATCGCTTGGGCCGCAAAATGAACTGCCTGCTGACTTGAGCCGCACTGGCGGTCAATGGTCGTCCCAGGTACATGAATTGGGAAACCAGCAGTTAGTGCAGCTGTTCGGGCGACATTCACCCCCTGCTCGCCAATTTGAGTAACACACCCTAAAATCACGTCCTCTATTAAATCAGGCGAAACTCCCGCCCGGTTCACCAATTCTTTTAGCACTTCAGCAGCCAAGTCATCAGGACGGATATTACTTAACACACCTTTTCTTCTTCCAACCGGGGTTCGAACAGCCTCAACAATTACTACCTCACGCATACTTTTCCTCCCTGTAACAATTTATTAATATAAGATTCCTATTTTATTTGGAGTTTCTTAGCCAGTCATCAATACATAATGCAATATCTGTGCCAACTTTTAAATTAAATCGCAATTCTTTGAAATTTTATTTCTTAATCTCTTGAAATGACGAGCTTTAAGACTATTAATTATGTAAAAATAATCTTAAACAAACCATAACCAAGTTAGGAAAAAATATGAATAGGTTTATCATTGTGTTTGAAATTCAAACAGGTGGTAGATTGTAATGTCTTTTTGACCAACAAAAAAAGCACACTAGAGTGCTTTTTGACTAAATGCTCAGATTTTTATATCTTTATATTTTTTTAGTTTATCGTATAGAAAGGAGCGACTAATGCCTAATAGCTTGCACGCTTGACTCTTGTTTCCATCCGCTATCTTTAAAGCTGCCTTTATCGCCATTTCTTCGGCCTTCTCTAACATTGTTTTCTCACAGTCTTCATTCTCTTCTTCTATAAATCGATCCATCCCAAATTTCTTGAGTAAATATTCGGGTAAATCTTCCAAAGAGATCATTCCATTTTCTGCAAAAACCATTGCTCGTTCAAATACATTGCGGAGTTCACGAATATTACCCGGCCAATCATACTCTAATAAAGCATTTTATACTAAGGGATTCCAACCAATAATACTAGTTCCATTTTGTTTGTTTAAATCTCGCATAAATACATGACTTAACATTAAAGTATCTTCTTTTCTTTTCCTGAGTGGAGGAATTTCAATCGAGATGATATTTAATCGATAAAACAAATCCTCTCTAAACTTTCCTTCCTCGACCATTTCTTCTAATTTCTGATGAGTCGCTGTTATTATTCGAACATCGAGCGGATCCGGTGAACAATATAGTTAATGCCTTTCACTTCATAAAATCGTCATAAAGTCCTTAATAATTTCCACATCATTCATCCCCTTATCTAAGCAGATATAGCTTTTTTATAAATTACCGTTTGAAAATTAAGAATAGTCAAGCCGATAATTGCTCGAATCTATGGAATTGTATGATATAACTACACTACTAATAGCGTATTGTACGAAAACTTATCATCTTAAAAGATAGGATGCTACAAACCCCACATCATAAAACCTATTTATACTCTTTTCAAGGCAGGTAAACAATTTTTTAATATTGGCATGGTACTTGCATGTTTTTTACACAAATAAATGTTTTTAGGAGGCTTAACGATATTAAAACAAAAGATCAATGTTTCGACTCAATCCGAACAAGAAATTAACTGTGCTAAGTTTGAAGCCTTTCTTAAAAATCAAATCGAACTTGATAAAAGCGCTAATATGGAAGTAAAACAATTTTCAGAAGGATATTCAAACTTAACCTTCCTTATTAAAATGGAAGGAAGGACATCTTACAGATAATCGATTTAGTAATTTAAATGAGGGCATACAAAATTTAATGACATTATCTTATGATGTGATTTTTTTTAATAAAAGATAAGAAAGGACACAGAATGACAAAAATCAATGTTTTACTACAAAAAGAATTGATTGATCCAAGTAGACTAAAAAATTGTGTTGTGGTTATTTTTGATGTCCTGTTAGCAACAACGACAATTACCACTCTTTTACAATACGGTGCTAAAAAAGTCATTCCCGTATTAAACAGTGATGAAGCGCTTGAAGTTAGCAAAAATCTTAATTTACCCCAAGATTCCTGTATTTTATCTGGTGAAAAAAACGGGTACTCCCTTAATCAATTTATATACCCTTGCCCATTGGAACTACTTGAATCAAATGTTGACGGAAAAACCGTTATTCTATCCACGACAAACGGAACTGTAGCTTTAAAAAAATCACTCGGGGCCCCATTCGTTTACGCCTCGTGTTTGTTAAATGGGAAATTTGTTGCGCAGAAGCTTTTACAAAACTATAACCAGCAATCCATTCTCCTTGTTTGTTCAGGAAACCATGGGTGTTTTTCGATGGAAGATTTTATCGGTGCGGGTCATTTTATACACCATTTGCACAAATTTTCTGGAACCGCATTCCAATTGTCAGATTCCGCAAAAGTGGCCGCTCAATTTTACGAACAATGTCACGAAGAGTCACTGGTAAAGCATTTTTTCACGTCACATACTGGTAAATTGTTAACATCTTTAGGATACAAGTCTTCAATCTATCATTCTGTTCAACGGGATATCTATAATGCCGTACCAATTTTAAAAACCGGGGAATATCCTTACTTGGAACTTGAAAGCTCTTTATGATTCAAAAAATGATAAAAAAGAGTATACAGTTGAAATTTGGGCAGAGCAATAGAGCAATCGAAAATCATACAATGAAAGGTTTTAGGACCTTCATTATATTAATAAGAACGATTGATTCATTACTATAAATGGGCGGGTGAATACGCATGCAATTTATTGTCCTATTGATATTTTTTGCGATCTTTTTCATTGGAGGTTATTTGATTCATGCTGCAGATTATAGTGGAAATTCTGATAATTAATAAACATTATAAGATCTCACCACCTTCAATTTTCATTTTTGGAGGTGTATATTACGAGTATCATTCATTACTTAAGAGAGTTTGAAACAAATTTACACTTAATAAACTCAAAAAAAACGACTTAATCACATTTTCATCATTATTACCATTCTGTGCAATGATATTGTATTTCTAAAGCATCTTCACTCGCTACTTGAAGTATTTCTCTTTCACATCCTTCACTATATCTTTTGATCTGTTTCTCACATTTGAATCACCCTTCAATTTTTATTGTATAGTCTAGGATTAGTTAAACTTTATTATCTATACCTTCCTAGAAGTGAGTTAAAATATTTTTTTTAACTAGATTAAACGCACCAATAAACAAACTATAATAAAAACAAAAGGTCAGTCCCATTTGAGACTGACCCTATTCACTAATTTCTGTTATCTAACCAATTGCAAATCACCTATTTGCACTTTTTTTTATATTATCATACCGATGGATGAGCAACTAATAAATCATTTGTTTTCTTATAGGAGAAAGTATTCTGAATAATTTTCAATGATTTTTTTAAATTCTTTATTGGAAATATTCTAGGTAATGTCATTGTAAACCTCTTTACCGACTAAGCAATTTCTATTGCATGTTCATTTGCAAATGCTTTGGAGGACGTTTCAGCATATAGGATTCTATCTTTATCGACGAAGTTTACCTCCAAAAGCTTAACCTGTCTGAATGCCAGTCTCATTCAGACTAGGCAAGATCCAATAAGGCTTTAGCTGTCCGAATACCGGTCTCATTCGGCGCTGTTTGAAAATAATTTCAAAAAGCATTAATGATTGCGAAAATAGCCTGAAAATAAGAGAACCCTATTCTTTTTTAAGATTAAGCTACATAGACTAATATGTTGCTTTAGTAGTTATGCATATTTCCCTTAGCACCAGCATACTGTTTTAAGAATGGAAAGGAGACTCACACCTATGGTCAAAGAGGATGTAATTAAAAAAATCGAAAGTATTACTCATCCAAAGGTACGAAATATTGTTAGAGTTTGTGTGGAACAGGGCTGTCGGTTCAAGCCACATCCAAGCAATCCAAATTTAGTGAACCTATTTGACCCTGCGCGTCGAAAAAACATCATTGGGGATATTAATCCATCAAGCCCTAGGGGATATTTCACACTTGAGGTTGAGAATGGACGTTTCAAGTCCTTTAGAAATGAAATCATCGGATTAGATATAGATCAAGCTGGTTTTGAAGAAAGCGTGCTTAAACGATTGAAGCGTTAATCCATTAAACTATTTATAATCCAAATAAACGCTTGGAACTATTTATCCAAGCGTTTTCCATATGTTTTTTTCAAATTCTGGTACTAGAATGGATTTGCTAAAAAAAGTCTCCTCCCTAAGGGATAGCACCTGTTTACTAACAAATTCTATTTTTACAAAATAGGTGAAAGCAGTCTAGAAATAGATTCCTTCAGACGAATTTCCAGTGACCGTCTTTGGTAATTTTCAAATGAAAGTAACATCGATACCTTTATATCATCTTTAAAGATTTCCGTTAGTTTTCTAGATATTCCTTCATCATATAAGAAGGCATTTACTTCAAAATTAAGTTTAAAGCTTCGATAATCAATGTTCGCAGTGCCAACTGAGGCTATTTCTTCATCAACCACAATCATTTTTGCGTGAATAAACCCATTTTTATATATATAAACCTTGGCGCCAACTTTTAATAATTCACTTACATGAGAGAGAGTTGCCCAATAGACAAACAAGTGGTCGGGTTTATCAGGAATCATGATATTGACTTCCACACCAGATGAGCAGGCAATTCGAAGAGCATCCAACAAACTTTCATCCGGTATAAAGTAAGGGGTTTGAATATAAATAGAATTTTTTGCGGACATAATCATTTTTATATAGCCATTCTTAATTTGTTGAAACTCAGAATCTGGACCGCTCGTTACAATTTGTATTCCGATATTACCATGAGATACATCTTCAGGATAAAGATTCGGAACATAGTCAACATCTTGATCGTCTGATGCTTGATTCCAATCAAGTATAAAACGGGTCTGAAGCGCATAAACCGCCGTCCCTTGAATGCGTAAATGCGTATCACGCCAATAGCCAAATTTCTTATTAAGACCTAAATATTCATCGCCCACATTAAAGCCGCCCACATAGCCAATTTTCCCATCAATAATGACTAACTTCCGGTGGTTTCGATAGTTCAATCTAAGATTAATAAACCGAAATTTAGAAGGGAAAAAGACCTCCACTTGTCCTCCAGCTTTCCGAAATTCTTTAAATGATTTTTTCGGTAAGCTTCGAGACCCCAATTCGTCATATAGAATACGAACCTTAACACCTTGCTTCGCTTTTGCCGTCAAAGCCTCAATTAATTTTTTACCGAGATGATCATTTTTTATAATGTAATATTGGATATGAATATAATTCCTAGCAGCCTTAATATCCTTAAATAACTGATTAAATTTCTCTTTACCGTCTGTAAAAATCTCGACAGCATTATCCTCTGTTAAAATCGCTTGATTGTTAATCATATGCATGTAAATCAAATCATGGTTATCTCTCGTGACATCATTGCGATAATAGAATTGATTTAAACGAAGTTTGGTCAATTGTGTTTCTAATACTTTTTCAAAACCTGTCTTTTTGAGATCGTCCCATTGGAATAGTCGTTTTCGACTCAAATTTTGTCCTAATAATAAATACATAACAAATCCAAGGATTGGAATGAAAAATAGTACTAATAGCCAGGCCCACGTAGAACCGACGTCCCTTCTTTCTTGAAAAATGACAATGAGGGCCAACATGATATTCAATACAAGGAGAAAGCCTAATAATATAGACGTAATATTCATGGTAATAACCCTCTCATAGAATTTATCCGTAGTTTCTTCTAATATCTTTTCCTTTTTCTTCGCCATCCGATAACGAATATAAGGAGAATGAAGAGTAGTATGTACATCAGGTTAGAATATTGGTCCATTTTTTCCACAATGAGTTCCCAATTTTCTCCTACTCCTGCACCCAAATTAATCAACACTGTATTCCATATGATCGTGCCGATGGTTGTAAAACTGATGAAATGCCAGAAATTCATTTTCGCCATACCCGCAGGGATTGAAATCAAACTGCGGATAAGTGGAATAAAACGACAAAAAAAGACCGTCCAAATACCATATTTTTCAAACCAGGATTCCGCTCGATAGAGGTCATCCTTTTTTAAGCGGAGGTAGCGTCCATACCTTTCAATCAGTCCCTCTAATTTTTTTACATCTAAGATAGCGCCAATCTGGTATAGGACAACAGCACCGAACACGGAGCCTATCGTGGATGCAGCAATAACCCCGAGAACAGTCAAGTTGGTTTGAACTGTCATATAGCCGCCAAATGTAAGAATCACTTCCGATGGAATCGGAGGGAAAATATTTTCAAGTGCAATGAGAAGAAAGACTCCCCAATAACCAAACTGTTCAATAAATTCTTTTATCCATAAGTCCATAATACCCTCCAACCAAATAAAAAGTAACTTTATTGATTTACGTTCCACTTACTGAAAAGTTTCAAACCTGGACATCCTCTTCTAATTACTATATTTTTACGAGAAAGAATTAAAACCATAACCATAAAAAAAAGCATTTGAAAGGATCAAATGCTTTTCGCCATTATTGTTTAGTTATATCATTTAGAGCAATTTTAATGCTTTTTCAATTGGAACTTCACCGCTAATAAGATCAAATGATTGGTAATATGTATTTTCTTCCGTTAGGGACTGGATTATTGTTTTTGCCACATCTTCACGAGGAATTTTTCCACTTCGGATGTCCGTCGCAGCTGTAACCTTACCAGTTCCAGACTCACTCATTAACCCTCCAGGACGGATAATCGTATAGGTTAAATCACTTTTTTCTAGCATTTTATCCGCATAGTATTTTGCTGCATAATAAGGAAGCATTTTTTCATGCCAGTTTTCCCTTCTATGCGCCTGGATCGCACTGACCATGATGAAGCGTTTAATCCCAACTTTTTCAGCTGCTTCGATGGTTTTCACGGCACCATCAAGATCTATGAGCAAGGTTTTATCATATCCCGTATGCCGGCCAGAACCTGCAGTAAACACGATGGCATTACAGCCTCTCGCTGCCTGAGCAATGTCTTCTACACTTTGCTCTAAGCAGGCCACAGCTACTTCGATATCCAGTTGTTTCAAAGCGGCTGCTTGCTCATCTTCCCTTACCATCGCTTTGACCGTATGTTCCTTACTATCCCTTAGCAGATGAACAAGAAGCCTTCCCACCTGTCCATTTGCCCCAACCACTAATACTTTCATAGATGTTAGCTCCTTAGCTTGTTTATGAGTATTATTTCATAGTGTGAATAACTTATTCACTAAGACATTGAGGCTAAAAATCTTATTAACATGCTTAATAAATTCGGATGATTTTTCCTGAAAATGCTAAAATAAAATTGTGCTCTATATATTGGAGGGGGCGTTACTATTAATAGAATTATTAAAGCTGTGATTGGTTTCCTCGCTCTAGATTTATATTTTGTATTTGCTCCTTCACTACTAGGTAATCCCATCTTGCAATTTGTCGCTCTGCTTGTCTTTTTCCCACTGGCATCTTTTATTACAAAATGGGTTGGTTTGAATGGGTTAAAAGGGTTAGGATTAGTTTTTCATCAAGGATGGTTAAGAAACTTCTTTTTAAGTTTTGGAATTGGATTCTGTTTTTGGATGTTGATGTTTGGAATTCAGCTTTTAAGTGGCGATTTACAGTGGAATGGCACGAGAGAACCTTCAGAATTACTTATGCCAGTTTTAATGATTATTGTAGGATTTTTCATGGGGTCATTTATTAATGATTTGATTGTTCGGGGGTTTGTGGTCAATCTTTTAAAGGATAAAATGCAAATAGGATGGGTTTTTACGATTAGTATTTTGATTTACGCTTTGGATGATTACTGGTATGCTGGCTTCAGTTTAAGTAACTTTATCTTTTCATTGATTCTAGGGCTTTCAATTACTTATGCTTTCTACAAAACAGGTTCGATTTGGGCGAATACGGGTATTCATTACGGATTAAATGTTGCCTATGGGCTGTTCTTCGGAATGGTCGGCAGTCCTGGCACCTCAATTTTTATTGTGAAAGCTACTATGAATGAATCGCTAGTTTCAGAGGTTGTTTATTACTTGATACCTGGGTTAATGTTTATCTTTGTCATTTTGGTAATCAAGTTCTACAGCCAGTCTACCTACGAAAAGACCAACATCCCCATCGATTGGAGTGGAAGGATGTAAAGGTGATTATTCCCTATTTAAGAAAATTAGGTAAACAAAGACCATTTCTCAGGAATTTTCACTAAGTGATGGTCTTCATCGATTTATTTCTTAAACTCAGGTTCTTTACCCTTCAGCCATCCCTCAAAATAAACCCTTGCCTCTGGACCTAGTTCATTGGCAAAGACAGCAACGAAGTCACTTCCAGACGCCATTCCATACTGATATTCATTAAAATATGTTTGTAGGATTTGGTCCATTTTTTCTTTCCCTATTACCTTCTCAAGGTTTTCCAACATTAAAGCACCCTTTTGGTAGACAAGCTGTGAATAGCTGCCAATGCTTTTGAATTGATCAACAGGACTCCCAATAAATATGCCATCTCGTTCAAACATTTCCGTTCCAGCTGTCATTTGCTTTCTATTCTCTAAATTTGCCGCTCCATGTTCCGGAAATTCCTCTAACATAAATCTCGTTGTAGTATACGTTGCCAATGCCTCATCCAACCAAGGCTCTTTTACTTCATCATTTCCTACCATTCCATACCACCATTGATGTGCGGTTTCATGGACCACAGAACCAATTTCCGTTTCATTGCTCTCAAGAATGTTTTTTGGAAGGTAAATTATGCCTGGAAATTCCATTGCGGTAAACATACCCGTCCGAACGATATCATATTCAGGATATGGATAAGGACCATAAATTTCACTAAAATAAGCTAATGCCTTTTTTCCCGCTTCATGGTTTTGCCTTACTGCCTCCTGGTTGTCACTTGCTAGGAACCATGTATGAACGATTGTATCTCCTACTTGTTCAGATAACTTTTGATACGATTCATCCATTATGACCATGGCAAAGTCCCTTACATTTTCAATGGACGTAGTGTACCGCAGAGTTCCATCTTGTTCCTTTATACCCTCTGTTTCCTTGCCAGTACTGGCGATTTTATAATTTCCCGGAACTGATACATTCATAGTATACTTCCCAACCTGGCTATAAAATGGATCTCCCATTGAATGATACGGATCTGTAACCCAGCCTCTCTTATCATAAACAGCTTGAATAGGAAGCCAGTTTCCCAGCCAAATCGCATGCTCATCATACGCAAATCGTCCGTTATTTTTCGGGACCTTCATTGAAAAATTAAATTCGATCGTAATCGCTTGACCCTTATCCCATTTATCCAAAGGGATTTCAAGGACTGTGTCTTTGATCTCAAATTTATTTGCCTTTCCATTGACTTGAACTTCTGAAATTTCCATAGTTCCAGGTTCAGAATTCTCATCAATGATTTGACGCCAGAACCCACCCAATAAATCTACACCTTCACGAAATTGATTCGGGTACACATGCAGTAAAATTTCGTCTTGGCTTTTTCCTGTTTGGTTTGTTGACTTCACTATAAGTGTACCGGTTAAGGATTTTTCCGCTGCATTTACCTTCACATCTGCATCGTATTCTGTTGGTATAAACTGCGCCTCTGACTTCTGAACCTCACTTTTTTTAGCCCCAGTTGTCTCCTTTGAATTTTCTTCTTTACACCCTGCGAGTAATACTGCCAATACTAGCAAAATAGCGGCTATCCAATATCCTCTTCCCTTTTTCATTTCACCTTTATTCATAGTGACCTCCTACTATGTACTCTCTACTTAACTTCTAGACGTCTTTTCTCGCAAATAGTTTCAAATTAACCAAAAATATCCATATAAAAAAAGCATTCGATGCCCTAATGCACCGAATGCTGACTACCACTACTAAATGAATTTTTATGAATAAGCTTTTTGCTTTGAGGATTTTCTTAGCACTAAGAATATATACGTAATCACAGCGCCAATGGAAGCGCAGGCGATGACAAGCCCCATTGGGATCGCGGATTGATCTCCTCCTAATCCGACTAAAGGAGAAGTGATACCGCCAAATAAGAGGGAGAGAACCCCCAACAGCGCAGCGGCACTTCCTGCATTTTTCCCCTGCTCCTGCATGGCAAGCGAGAATCCTGCCGTATTGACCATACCCACACTGGATATGACGAAAAATAACGGGATGGTAATAGTCCATAACTTTGCCTGAAACAACAATAAGATAAGTAACATCACTGAACCAAAAACAGACATAGATAAGCCGATGGCCAATAGCTTTGACTCCCGGAATCTGACAGACAGCCTGCCTGTTAATTGACTAGCAATCATAATGCCGATTCCATTGATGGCAAAAATAAGGCTGAAGGTTTCCGGTGAAGCACCATAGATGCTTTGCACCACAAAAGGAGAGCCTGCTATGTAGGCAAACATTGATGCACTGACCAGTCCTTGTGTAAGGGCATACCCGATGAAACTTCGATCAACAATCAATTTTTGAAAGGTAATAAGTGTATTTTTGATTCCAGCTTTTACCCGTTTCTCAGCTGGCAATGTTTCCATTAAGCCAAAAAGGACAACAATAAACATAATAAAACCGATTAATCCTAATACAATAAATATCCCTTGCCAAGGAACAAATCTTAGTAGTATAGCACCAAATACTGGAGCTAGAATCGGTGCCGCTCCGTTTACTAATGAAAGAAGTGCAAAGAATTTGGTTAGTTCGGTACCGGAATATAAGTCACGGACAATCGCCCTTGAGATAACCATTCCAAATGATCCGGCAAGTCCTTGAATAAAACGTAACAATATGAAGGTCCAAATGGATGGACTAAATACGCACAGTATTGAAACGACACCATAAATAATTAATCCAATAAGCAGTGGTTTTCGTCTCCCGCGAATATCACTAATGGGTCCTGCAAATAGCTGTCCTAAGGAAATTCCTAGCAGGAAAAATGTTAAACTTAGCTGAATAGAAGAAGCGCTAGTATGGAAGTAATCCGCTAAGATTGGAAGCGCTGGGAGATACATATCAATGGATAAGGGAGCGAAAGCCCCTAAAGAACCTAAAATAATGGCTATCCATACCCGTTTGGAACGGGTAATCGTATTTGAATTATCTATTGAACTATTAAATGATGAACTCAATCGTGCACCATTCCTTTCCATTATTCCTATATCTAATTTAGCAATTATTTCTACTTTACATCAAATGATACAACTTAGATATAAAAAATTCTAAAAATTATAGATAATTTCAGCACTACTCATGGAGTTTGGTACAATGAAAAGGTGTTTTACCATTATAAATAGAATATTATTTTTACTAGGTATTTTTTCGAAAAAATTAAAATAATTATATATACAAAGAGGTGTTCCAAACTGAGAGAATGGACAAAGGAAATAGAAATTGACGCTCCCATCGAAAATATTTGGGATTTATTTGATGGTACATTGGAAAAAACGCAAAAAATGATGCCGCAAGTTGTGGGTCATTCACCTGTTAAAATTACAGAAGAAAAAGTAGGTACCATTTATCGTCAGCAGTATAAGGAAGGAAAGCGTATTGAAGAATATGATGTTGAAACATTAGAATATATGAACACAGCTGATCACAAAAAAATGAAGGTTGGATTCACCTTAGCCAACATGTTTGAAATTACAGCTGCCTATGAGTTAGCGAAAATAACGGAACATAAAACAATGTTCAAATATACAACGACCAATAAACCATTAAAGGCCTTTTTAAAACTATTTTTATGGTTTGCGAGTGATAAGACGGTAGTTAAATTTGTTGAGAGGGTTAAAACCCTAGCCGAGGAAGAGAATGCCTTGGTGAAATAGGCTGTAAGGAAGGGAGTCTAGAATGATAGATTATCGTTTCTCTCACCGATTAAAGGTGCGCTATTCGGAAATTGATGGGCAAAAGATTGTTTTTAATTCGCATTATTTAACGTATATAGATGTGGCCGTCACAGAATATTTCCAGCAGCTTCTGCAACACGATGAAGCTTTTGATTTTGTTCTGGCCAAATCGACCATCGAGTATAAACGATCCGCATACTTAAATGATTGGCTGACCATTTGGTGCCGAATGGAAAAAGTCGGCAGCACAAGCATGACCATGAATTTTATGATTACGAGAGAAGATGAAATCGAGCCCGTTCTGCTGGCTGAGATTATCTATGTGAGTGTAAACCGCGATACTCTGTCACCCTGCCCTGTGCCTGACTTTGTCCGAGAACGAATCGAACAATTTGAGCTTGATTATCAAAAAAATTCCCCATTTTAAAAATGAGGAATTTTTCTTTTTATCCGAGTACCAATACATTAGGCTCTAGAAAATAAAGACTTGCGCATATTAGCGACCATTGTCTTTTCAAAAAGCAAGATTTTTAAGGAATCAAGGATTTGCTTATAGTTGTGTTCCCCATGATTTCTTGTTTACGAAGAGGTTCCAACATTTGAAGCAGTCATTTGTAAGTATGCTTGTTTCGACCATTCTTTACTAGCAATGGATAAAAACCAACACCCTCGATGATTTTTTGAATGGCAGCGGTAGCTGCTAACTACATTCATTTTGTTGACATAATCTTATTATGTTTAATTTATTTTCAAACTTTTCCTTAATGGCTGGAGAAAGTGTTTCCGGAAGACACTATACACTGAGAATCTTCCGTTTGCCTCCTTCCATTCATATAGCTCTTGATCACTGATTCCAAAATAATATCGCTCTCAATGTAGGTTAGATAGGAAATCCATATTTTTACAAAAATGCACAGGTTAGACATATTAATGTGCATGTTGGAGATAATAACTTCGATTACCTTGAAAGGATGGGATGTTAATGTCGTTAGAATGGTTTGACAGAGTTTGCAGTGAGCTGCAGGATCACCTAGAATCGATATGTGAAGAGTATGATCAGGTTGGTCAAATGTCGATTGAAAGAGCTGCCAAACACCCGAGGATCGAATTTTTTGTAGAAACGGAAGATGTGCATACAGAAGATATCGATAGAGACTATTTTTGTACATTATTCTTTGATCCAGGGAACGAAGAATTCTACATCGATACCTTTGATGTTGACAGTGGGCATACTGCTAAAATCATCCTTTCGGACATAGAAGAAATCGTCGATGAAGTCCATGCAAGTCTTCATGATTATATGAATGATGAGGATCACTACACCGATGACGGTGTCTATTTGACTTCAACCGAAGTGTATGCAGACAGCGACGAATGTTATGATGAAATGGTTGATGATGGTGTCGAGTATTATGAGGCTGAACAAGTAAGCAGTGATGATATCTTTGAAGAAATTGATGTAGATTGGAACACACCGGAGGTAACGGCATTCAAGCACGATGATGAGGTTGAAGTGACCTATCAATTTGGAGTCGTTCCTGAAACAGGTGACGGTGTTTTAAAAAGAATTAACCGGATTTGGACAACCGATGATGAATTAATTAAAGACGAATCCCATTTCATTTTCAGCAAAGAAGAAGCAAGTACAATTATCGCGATGATTGCCAGTCATATGGATCAATTAAGTGAGTTTCATTTTGATGATATGTAATAGGAAAAGCGGAAGCGCCCGTTCAGCGGCGTATGGACTGGAGCACTTCGACTGAGATAAAGGAAACACGAAGAGCGTAGCGTTTCGATGTTGACTTATCGTAGGGAGAAGAGCGAAGTACACTAGCCGCTGGGCGATGTAGCTAGACAATAGGAAAAAGAGCATACCTTTTTTTGGTGTGCTCCTTTCTTTTTTTTAATCAACTGTATAATCAATTTCAATTAAGTCCCACGGAGTGACAATTCCAAGCGGGGTCTCATCTTTTCTTCCGTTTTCAGTAATAATAACGGCTTCTAATTTTTTCTTTACTTTATGAGACTTTTCAAAAATGGTTTCAACATCAAAGATATTGGTACTTTTCGCCACAAAATCAATGGGATGTTCTTTTTCATATTTCATAATATCAGATATTTGGGTATGTGCTAGATTCACAGAACTGCTCACCATGTTTTGTGCCATCCACTTCACGATCGACCCTGCCGTCAAAAGGCCTGCAAATTCCTTATTCTTATAGATTGGAAATTTGGAATAATTATACTGACGGATTGCCTCCGTCACTTTTAAAATACTATCATTATAATCAAAGTAAACCACATTTTTCGTCGCAATGGTCATTGCATAATTCGGACGGTTAAACACATGCGCGATTTTCTCAATATGTTCAACCACTTTTGCATTCGGTTCCGCAATATAATAGCCGACCTCCATTTTTTCATGAACAATGGCATTCCTTAGTTTCGCATATTGCTCGAGATCCTTTTTAAAGGTTTCGATGATTTGGTATTTCTTTGCGCCCACCTTTACCAACACTACAAATCTATCATCATTAATTTTGACAATATCCTTCATCGCATCATGCACTTGATTGAAGGCAACCTCAAAACGTTCTGATAGGATTGGTCCTTTTTTCATTTGTTTCATCTTCTATCCCTGCCAATATTGTTTACTTATTTATTAATTATATATTTATTGTGACAATTTAACTATCCCCATTTTTGATAGAGCTGCTTAATTTCTTCTCGATGTGTTATTCCTTCATCATCTGGCGTTTCTAACACAAATGGAATCTGTTTTAGAATTGGCGAGGTTACGATATCCTTTAGGTGCTCATCTTTGATGAGTCCATTTTGAAAAATATTCGCATGACGATCCTTTCTCGATCCAGTCGGATATTTAGAATTATTGAGATAAATGATTTTAAGATGTTTAAAGTAATGGAGTTCTTGACCTTTTGCGAAAAATTCTTCTGTATTTTCCCCATTCCAAAGTCCACTCGCAAACATATGACAAGTGTCGAGGCAAAAACCGATTTTCTCTGGATAATCCGCCAGGTTCCGAATTTGAACTAATTCCTCAAACGTTGTGCCGAGGGCTCCTTTTGTTCCAGCGTTATTCTCAATTAATAGTAAACATTCCCCGCTCCATTGACTGAGGACAGAATTAAGCATTTCTAACATTAAATGATAACTAGCAAGTGGGTCTGTTTTCCTTATTTGACTCCCAAAGTGGACAATTACTCCAACTGAGCCGCAGGAATCTGCAATTTCTAAATCATTTAAGAGAGACGCAATCGTTAACTCTTTTTTATCCTCAGAAGGCGTCAAACTTGTTGAGTAAGGTGTATGTGCAACGGAAACCATCCCATGCTCTTGGCAAAATTCTTTACAGCTTCCCGCATCTCCTCGGTCAAAGTCTTTGATTGAAAGGCTCCGTGGATTTTTCGGAAAATATTGAAATGCCTCAGCTCCGTAAGCCTCTGCTCGTTTTGCCGCACCTAAATACCCGTTTCGAATGCTAACATGACAACCAAAAATCATCGTATCCCACCGTTTTTTTAGTTTATTTTTCGCAAAAAAACTTCTTACTATTCTTTTATTGATGAGTGTGTTGTAAGATAATTCAGGATACTTGCAGAGGGGGAAATTGGATGAGAAAAATTACATTATCAAATGGGAAAACGGTTGAAGTTGAATGCTTGAGTTGTGCTTTGACGAGCGGGCTGGTGGTGCCAGATGGCGGCGTGATAGTAGAAACAGAACATTTCCATGCCCACCAGGATGTTGCCTATCCGATTGAAGGATTAGTTATACTGGCTTCAAAAAGACATATAAAATGCTTGGATGAATTGACGGATGAAGAAAGACTGGATTACATAAATATACTTACGAAAATCAGGAAAGCACAACGCGAGATTCTAGGCATTAACCATGTTTATTATTTCTACAACGAAGATACCACACATCATTTCCATACCTGGTTAGTACCCCGATATGAGTGGATGAACGACCTTGGACGATCCGTTGAATCCGTTCGTCCGGTCCTGCTTCATGCAAGAAATCATCGAAACACAGAGGAGAATCATAAAAATGTTTTGCGTGCTATCGAGGCATTAAGAAAAGGATTGAATGAAGGTAACGGGTTTAATTGAAAAGTGAAATAAAAATCAAAAACTGATCAGCTAACGAATAGCAACATGTAAAAATCCGCAAGTTATAATGAAACAATAAAGAGGTGAAAGGCCAGTTCATTGAAGAATCACAAAGGTTGGTGGTTTCTATGGAATTACACACATTGTTGCTAAGGATAACATTGGGCTTTTTTGTATTATTTTTACTAACAAGAATAATGGGCAGAAAAGAGATTAGTCAAATGACTTTTTTCAATTTTGTTTCAGCTATTGCGATTGGTGAAATAGCAGCGAGCCTTGTAGTTGACCACCAATTAAGTATTCGCAATGGACTTATCGCATTGGCTGGTTGGAGTATTTACACATTGATCATGAGTTATATCGATATTAAATCTGTACACGCTAGAAAATTGCTGACAGGTGAACCTGTCATCTTGATTAAAGAAGGAAAGATTATGGAACAAGCTCTCCGAAGCTGTCGATTAGATTTAGATTCCTTAAGGGCTATCCTAAGACAAAAAAACGTCTTTTCTATGGCAGAGGTAGAGTACGCCATATTTGAAACAGATGGTAAACTTTCGGTGATGAAAAAGGAATCGGGACAGCCTGTAACGAAAGAGGATATGAACATAAGTATTAGGAAAAAAGTATTTCCTATAGCAACCGGGGTCGTGTTGGATGGGAAAATTACCTCTGAAAGCTTGGAAAAATTGAATCTAAATACTGACTGGTTACAACAAAACCTTCAAAAAGCAGGGGTTACCTCGGTATCTGAAGTTTTTTATGCAGAAATTCAACCCGATGGTACACTTTTTATTGATATCAAAAGGAAATAATCACACATTCGTTCAGATGATTTCAATAATGGAATGGATGAAGGAGGACTTATATGAAACAGAATCAGCAAGTTAAAGGGAATATCGATTCTATAATGAAACCAAATTTTGCCGGAACGGATCCACAAAAAGTAAAACAAGAAATTCAAAAAGATATAAGCCAAGGTGAAGGTGCCATGACTTCCCGAGAGGCAGGAGCAATGCGCGATTAAAAAACCACTTTTCCAAGTGGTTTTTTAACGGCAATTTGTATGGGACACGTATTAAAAAAGTTTGTTATTTTCAAAAAGTGTACTTATGGTTCCATTTCTCCCGGTAACCTCTTCCTATTGTTGAGGTGCTGATGGAGTTGAGATACTTTGTAATGCCTGTTCTGCCTCATTTGCATATTGATTTTGCACTGCAAGATCGCCTAAAGCTACCATTCCTACCAATTGACCATTTTCAGTCACTGGCAATCTGCGAATTTGCTGCTCTGCCATTAAATTTGCAGCTTGATGCACATCCATATCAGGTGTACCTTGTACGATTTGCTGCGCAGTCATAACTTCGGAAACAGGCGTTTGTGGATTTTCTCCTTGTGCAGTCGTACGGAGGGTAATATCACGATCCGTTACAATTCCAACGATTTGTCGATTGTTATTTACTACTGGGATCGCTCCGATATTATATTTGCTCATTAACGCTGCTGCTTCCTGTACGGTCTGTGTTTCATTAACGGTTACAACATCTGATGTCATGATATCTCTTAATTGTGCCATAAAATTTCCTCCTAAGTATCTTTTTACTTTTATAGGATGGGGAATATTTACGATATTATGAATTTAAATTTTTTATTTATATGAATATTTTTTTATCCTTACCTGGAAGACGAAAATAGAGTTGTATCAAAAGACACAACTCATCAATGATTGGCTATAATCGAAATTAGTTTATCTTCAATTTTCTTACCTTTGGCATCCTCCATTAGATTGTTTAACATAATAGAAAAGACCAAGGTTTGTCTACTTTTCGTGGTTACATAGCCGGATATGGTACTTACTGTAGAAATCGTCCCTGTTTTTGCAAATACCTTCTCTTTTACATCCGGACCCTTCATCCTGCTTCGTAAGCTGCCACCTTCCATTTTTTCACTAGCTCCTGCTACTGGCAGTGAATGAAGAAAGGCAAGAAACCACGTTTGCTGCTGAACAGCAACTAATAATTGAGACAGCTGTGCAGCAGGAACTAAATTAACATGTGAAATTCCAGAACCATCCCGCAGGACCAATGTTTCCGTGTTGATCCCAAATTTGGCTAGCTCTGCTTCCATTACCTCAATGCCCTTTTCCCAGCTGCCTTCCCCTTTTACCACTCTTCCCATCTCTTTTACCAAGGTTTCTGCATGACCATTGTTGCTCAGTTTCATAAAAGGAACAAGTAATTCTGAAAGCTTAATCGAGCTCCGTGTATGTACGATTTTCGCATCTGTTGGAGTGGTTCCTATTTTTATTTTTCCTGTTAGATGAATGCCTTTTTGTTCAAGTGATTGTTTAAAAAGCGCTAATGCGTACCGAGTCGGTTCCCAGACACCAATCCATTCCTTTTCACCTTTCGATGTAACCGGTAAAGTCCCCGTAATGGTAATCGTGTTTTTGGCGTGCTCCCGTTCATAGGTCAGCTTCTTTTTTCCATCCTTAGCAACCGTTTCGGTTTGATTGATGATTTTTACAAATTCAGTATTTGGCGTAAGTGTTACTTCCGCCTTATCACCTTCGACGTTACCCGGTTTTACTTCAATCAACACCGATCCCGAATCATAATCTTTTGTTGGCGATGCTGTTAGGGCGGAAATTTGTGCACCGTAATAGGTTTGTTCATCACTCCACGGTAAATCAACCGAATAACGGATATCATCATACCATGTATCGTCGCCAATTAACTGACCCGTAATTTTTTGTATCCCTATTGTTTTGAGTTCTGCGGCCATGTTATCAAAGTCTTCCTTTAAGAGAGTCGGATCGCCCTTTCCCTTTAAATATAGATTCCCATGCAGGGTTTTCTTTTTTACGGTCCCATCCATGAGTACTTCGGTTTTAAAAGTGTAGTCTTCCCCTAATACAGATAATGCTGCGGCAGCTGTTAACAGCTTCATATTTGAAGCAGGGCGGAGGCGGACATCTCCTAGGTGGTCATATAGAACTTCACCATTTGTCGCATTTCGTATGCTCACCCCAGCAATAGCCCCCTGTAAATCCGGTTCCTCATTTAACAGCTGATTTAATTGGTGTCCTAGATTGTCCTCTGCAAGAACTGGTTGTGTTTGTGGTAGTATTGTTGTAAATACACTTATAAAAATAATCAAATTCAATCTTCTCAGCAAAACCATTTCCAACTTTCTCGTTTTTTATAAAGTCTTTCCAGAAAAAATAAATATATCTGCGTTAATCGGGTTTTATCTGCGTAAATTCATATTTATCGGCGATAAACTAAATATATCTGCGTTATTCCCAATATATCCGCGATGCTCGAAAATACTATTTCAAAACAGTAATATTTTTACTCATAAACGCCCAATTTTGTGGTGCTGCCAAGCTAATTTGCCAGAAGGTTGTTCCTGATAAGTTATATAAATCGATCAAACGATATTTGGCTATGAAACTTCGAATATCCTCAAACCAAACGATATGTTCTAGCCCCGTACTCCAATGCCGATACCAAGGAGACATGGATCTTTGATCAAATTCAATCGGCGAACCCGTTCTAATAGCTTGATTCTGGGCTGCTAGAACAGACATGGCATGTGTCGTACTCGTCCCGACGACTTTATCATATCCATAGAGAGGCAGCGCAATTTGTAGTTTACGAGGATTAATGTTTGCAAGGGCGTATTGAACTACTTCTTCTATCCACCAGATAGGGGCAATCGGATCCGGTGGTCCGCCCGGGTATCCATAATCAATCGTCATAACGGCCACAATGTCGGCTATAGATCCAATCGCTGCATAATCGTATGCTCCAACAATTCGATTGGTTGGAAGATCTGCTGTTTTCGCATGCACATTTACATGTAATAACAACTCTCTCAGAGCGCTCTTTAATTCTCTTAAAAACAGATTAAAATCATTGCGTTGTGGGGGCGGAATAAACTCAAAGTCAATACTGACACCGCCAAACCCTCTTTGTCTCGTTAAATTTACAATACTTAGGACCAAATTTCGGCGGTGGGCAGGATTTCTAAGCACTTGCCCCGCCAGCTCGGCACTGAAATCTACTCCTGTAAAATTACGGATCATCAGTAAAGGGGTGATATTTAATTGCTTACTTCGTGCAACAATCGCTGTATCCTGAATCAAGTTATAGGCATAACCTTCTGACGTAAACGCATATGCTACTACCGCTAAATATGTTAATTGCCCGGCGAGGGAATCTAATACCGTGAGATCTGTACTTGAACCTGATGGAACAAGAAACCCGAGAGTGGAGATCTCCAACTTTTTAGGAGAAGGAATGTTTATCCTTTGTCCGATGAAAAGCCTGCTCGGGTCTATCCCGGAATTTGCCCCTAAAATCGAGGAAATATCCGTATTGAACCGCCGAGCCAATTTCCGAATTTGATCTCCTGGTTTTATTTGATAGGAGCGGATGGGAAGCTGGTTGTCGGGAATGTACAATGCGAGACCAGGGACAAGGGCGTTAGCCGACGACAGACCATTTATCTCGACAATGGTTTGGATAGACACACCATAACGGTTTGAAATTGCCCACAAATTTTCCCCCGCACTTACTATATGAACAGCCATACTCTCACGCTCCTTTTTACCTACATCATATGGGGAATACACATGGAATATGGCTCTTTGTATGAAAAAAACAAACTGGTACGAGGTAAATGAAGAAGAATTTGCGAGTACGAAGAACTCGGGGTCCGTCTTTGAATGAGTTATTAATGGCATTCGTACTTTTAAGACATTTTTGCCAATTTGTTGTATAAACAACAGATTCAATCAATTATTGGTATTTTCATGGTTTCGTTATGGATAGAATGCAATTGTATGATAAAAATGAGATTCTAAGGAATTGTAAATTAAAGGAGAATGACAATAATGGCCTACGTATTACAAGTAGATTTTAAAATGAATGGACCATTCGGAGATGAAATGGGAGAAGAGTTTTCGGGTTTAGCAAAAAGTATAAATGAAGAAGAAGGATTCATGTGGAAAATCTGGACAGAGAGTCCTGAAACAAACGAAGCAGGCGGAATTTATATTTTCGAAACAAAACAAACAGCTGAAAAATATTTAGATATGCACTCAAAAAGATTGGCTGGCTTTGGAATAGCAGATGTAAATGCAAAAATCTTTGCGATTAATTCTAAACTCACTGAGATCACCAAAGGTCCAGTAAAATAAATAAAAAGCCTGTTCATTTATTAATAAAGTTTACAGGTTTGGTATTCCCATTAATCAAATAGAAAAAGAGCAGCTGCTCTTTTTCTATTTGATTAAAAGTGTACAAGTGTGCACAGTTCCTTTTTACTCAACTACAATCTTGGATCAATAGGTTCTGCCTCTAAAGCAAGTACACCCAAAACACATTCATGAACACGTTCTAATGATTCTTTTTTTACAAATCGATTCACACCCTCGACACCGAGCGCAAATTCCTTCAACGCATTACGCTGTTTCTTGCCTGCATTCCGTTTTTTTAACCGAGATAAATTTTCAGGAAGCAGATAGTCCATTCCATAGATAATATGCAGATACTTTCGTCCCCTCACCTTTATGGCTGGCTGCAACAGTTTTCCTTTGTGACGGGTAATAAACGAATCTGGTTTGACAACAAATCCTTCATGTCCAGCCTCGGTTATTTCTTCCCACCACTCAATCGCTGCTTTCATCGAAGCCTCATCACTTACAACCCGGTACTCTGTTTCCAGAAATAACCGGGATATCCCGTTGAATTCTTTGTTTTTCTCCATATGCCATCTGTGCGGCTTGTCAAAAAAGGTTTCTTTGCTATGTGCCAGCGTATGAAAGGGTGCAATTTGAATGCCATCCAACCCCTCTATTTCCCAACAGTATTTTTGATAGACTTCATTAAAAACCTTTGCGTTCTCTATTCCCATCTCGTTTTCTTGTATCCAGTGTTCAACACCCTTCCCGCTTTCAAAAGCTTGTTGAAGCGAATCCTGTAACTTCTTACGATCAAGCAATGCCATTTCCCCCACATGTGCATATTGATTTAAAATCAAGTCTTTCGCCTTTAAATTCCAGGGAAGAATTTCAGCATCTAGCAGCACAAAATCTGTGTTGTAGGTTTCGAAATAGCCACTCTTCACTAGATCCTCATTCAGTACACCAACAATTTGTTCTTCTACTTCCTTTTTGAAGAATGCCCTGCCTGTCCGGGTATAAATATTTCCTAATGTTTCCCTGCCGATATATTCCTTGGCGACTTCCTTATTTTTAAATAAAAATAGAATTCCCCTGCTGCCCATATGTTTCTTTTCAACAACCATGGTCTCCACCCCATTCGATTGATAATATTCAAATGCTTCCATTGGGTGTTCAAGGTATCCCTCAAGACGAGAAGCTTTTGGTGTCGGGCTCATCGTCGGCGGCAGATAAACGATATCTTCAAGCGGCAGTGTGTAATGGGAAAAGTCATCTATAGCTGGTTTCACTCCATCATCATAAATCATGATTTCCCCATAGTGCTCCGTCAGCACAGAATATCCTTCTAAGAACTTCATAATATTTGGCGGATTGAGCCGCTTTAGCTCCCACTCTTTCAATGGATTGTCCGGTACATTTGCATAATCCTGCTTAGCCTTCACCGAAACGAATTGTTTTTCGGGGTAACGATAGGCGGTCAGAGTGCCGCCGAAAACCACACCTTGGTCAATATTCAGTGTATTGTTAACCAGTAAGGGCTGCGGCTTTGGATCATGCCCCCAGATAATGAGTTCACTAGATTTGTGAGAGATGGACCAATCTTTTCGAATTGGCTTCCCATTTTCATCAAGCCCATCAGTATCTCCGTATCGGCAAAAATCAGAAATACGGTGGGACTGCTTCCCAATATAGTGATCCTTGATTCCTGCATGAACGGCGACAACAGCATTTACACCATTTTTCCGAATAATATAATGTGATTTGGCTTCTAATAATAACTCTTTTATTTGTTCCTTTAACTTCTCTGTCTCTTCTGTACCATTTTTTCGCTCATATTCTTCAAACTCAGCAGCAACATTTTCATCCCCATGTGCCATCTTCACATTTTTTCCTTCCAGCCAGCGTGCAATTTTCCAGCCATGATTGCTGTCAATCATATAGGCATGTCCTGCAGCTACATGCTTTTGGAAAAATTGTAGTGTTTCAATCGACCGGGATCCACGGCTCAACACATCACCAAGTGAAAGAATTTTCCGCCCTTCTGGATGGATGTAATATCCTTCATCATTTTCTTGGTATCCAAGTTTTGAGAGGATTTCAAGAAATTCCTCATAGCAGCCATGAATATCACCGATAAAATCGATTCCGTTATCCAGCTCAATAAATAATGGATTTTCCAATCGACTTACATTCAATACTTCAAGTTCATCTTCACCCAACAAGTAAACCCTTCGGTAATGTTTCTTTTTAATGAAGCGAAGAGTATTTTTAAAATGTTGATACTGCTGCTTTATTCGGTTTCTGCCCCGAGAAAAATCCCTCTCCGCATCACGTCTTAGCAATTCAGTTTCCGAGATATTAAGGACGATAGCAATGACTGGAACATGATATTTCTTCCCCATTTGAAGGTATTTTTCATGCTCTTCTTCACGTAAATGGGTTGCATCGATGAATGTTAATTTATTGAGTTTACATCGTTTTGAGATGACATAATCCATTGCATCAAAGGCTGCGCTAGATATTTGCTGGTATTCATGAAACAGTGCGTCACTTTCGTCTTTTGGTCGCCCATTCCAGCTAATAAATTCGATATCACTAACAAGAACGCGGAATTGATCAGAGCTGATAACTTCAGAAGCAAGAATTTGATTTTCTTGGATTAACTGATTTAATAAAGTCGTTTTACCGGTATTAGAGGGGCCGACCAATAGCACAATCCCTGCATGTGGTAAATTTATTGTTGTCATCAAATCTCCTCCCTTCTAAATATAGCCATTTGTGTCGGCTGACCATATGTTGGATGTTCTTCACCGATCCCTTGAATGTTAACTTGATAAGGATATCCTTTACTCCACGCTTCCACATGTTGAGCAAATTCAGCTCTTGTCCACTCAAAACGGTGATCGTCATGACGCATGGCTTCATCCATATCATAGAGGACATTGTATTCTTGGTTTGGTGTTGTCACAATTAGTGTCTTGGGTCGATAATCATTCAAGATGGTATTAAAAATTTCAGGCAGCCTTTCTTCATCTATGTGTTCAATTACTTCACACAAAATGATAATATCTTTATTTTGCAGCCGGATATCAAAATAATATAATGAGCCAGGGAGTGATTGTGGTTCCACATATCCCTCTCTATCAATCACTTGTCCGAATCTTTCGATCGCCTTAAGGCGGGATTTATTCGAGGGCTCAATCGATAAAATTTCTTTAACACCTTCGACAAAACCTAGCTGTACAGACAGTCTTCCTTCCCCAGCACCAAGGTCGACAATGTTCTCCTTTTGTGGCAATGCGCGAATAACGTTTAGGATTGCTTCATAACGCAGGTCATTTAAACGAATCTTCGTGCCTTCTCCCTGGTTACGAATGTACGGTTTCTTGTCATAGTATTTAGACTGAGAAATTAACGCATTAAATCGAAGGGCACGCTTGACGATCATCTGCTTTAACGGATGAGTTTCCAGCCATCCTTCCCCATAGCGTTCGAGTTTCTCCACTTCTCGTTCGTCTAAAAAATAGTGCTTATAGTTATCGATAACAGGTATGAGAATGGAAACATGTTTAAGTGCATTTTGGACGCTTTGCTTGCCGGATATTGTGACAAATCGTGCCGAGCTTTTTTCACGGAAAGCACTATCTCCACGCTCAATTTCAATTTTGTAACCTATTGGTTCAAACAAATCAGCGATTTCTTGATCTCGTAAATCCGTTGATACAGGACCAAAAGCCAGTTCCATATCAAATGGGTGATCCACCCAATGCAGATACGCTTCATCTGGTTTCCCATTTAACGCTGTTCCTAATGCTTTGCGGATGGTGGTGATAAACAAGCTGCTGACAGCAAACTCGCGGTCGTTTATGTAATGAGTTATATCAAATAAATCCGATGAATTTCGAACTAAATCAATGGGATCTGGCTTCACATAAATGACAAACTGAACTTCCTCTTTGGTAAAAATGGGATAGACAAGTCGAACTTTGAATCCTTTCTCATCCCGCTCATATGGATTATTGGGGTTTTTGGCGATAAGATAAGAAACAACATCTGCACCCGACCCTTTAATGGTTAAAGATAGCTGCATTTTTCACACTCCACTTCTTCTGAAGTACTTTTCTCTATCTACCATAATTGCACAAAAATGGAAAATTTAAAAGAACATACCGCTTGTTCAGTATGTTCCTAATAAAAAGTGTTATTTGTTGTAGTTTGTATTGCTTGCATTAACCGAGTGGCCTGTATATTTTTGGTTTCGGTCACTCCAGACCCGCTTTATGACCGTGATTCGATTTTGTCTTCCGTCCTGGTCACTCCAGACCCGTTGCATTGACCGAAATATCATTTTGTCTTCCGTCTCGGTCACTCCATAATCAAATCGTTCCTATATAATTCAAAGAAGCAATATCCTTTGAATCCACAACCCCATCCAAAATCTTTTTCACGTCATTTAATGTATCCTTCAAACTTACCTCTTCTCCTTTGATCCCCGTAAAGGTTTCAGCTACATAGAATGGCTGTGTCAAATAGGCTTCTAGGCGCTCTCCTCGATGAAAGGTTTCAATTTCAGCTGCTGGGATCCCATTAATCCCTTTCACATTCACAAGGGAACGTAATTCACGATAGCGGCGTAACAGCTTTTGAGCCTTTTGTTGGATAGATAGATGATTTTGGTATACATGTGCACCCTCTAACACTGAAGATGTAGAGTAGATTGGGTTCACCGCAGGGTAACGATGTCTAACAGAAAGATCCATATCAAACTGCCAAAAGGTTTCAAGTGGTCCGTATGGAAGGTCTTCATCCACTGATGCACCTTTTAAATCGAGTAAAAACGTGGTAACACTCTTGATATCAACATCATGTAATTTTTCCTGAAGCTCATAAATTTCCCCCGTTAAGACATGCGAACGGTCAGCAACAAAAATAATGTCTTTATTTTTTCCAACTACTGACATTTCCAAGAAAGCCTTTTCAATCGTATCAGCAATGATTTCTACATCATCCATTACTTCACTAATTTCAGGATGATTTCCTTCAGGCTTCAATAAAACTGTTGCATACCCCTCCTTCTTAAAGCGATAGAATAATTCCGCTAGTACAACAAGCTGACCCATTCCTGGTCGAGCTACAAGCCCTATGGTTCCTCCCTTAACAACTGGCGCAAACAAATCTAAAGTTTTTATTTTGGTTTCGATCATCTCTACGTTCTCCCCTCTTAAAATCAACTCATCTAGACTACATTGGGCTAATTCTGCTAATGCTACGATGGTGCGAACTTCAGAGCGTCCTACTGGAATTTTCCCCGTACATAAATTCGAGACGGTTGCCGGCCGTAAACCTACATCACGCGCTGCACTTGTAAGGTTCGGCACCCTTCTTCTCAATAATGGGACGTTCAATCTAATATTTTCCAACATTACCACCTCCTTACTTTATATAGTAATTTATATTACTCTAAAACGCAATAAATAATTATGCTAAAGAGTAATTATTTTCATTTTAAGCGTAAAAAACATTTTGGATATTCAGCTCCAATTGGTGTAATTTTATCGTGGTAATTTTTTAAGTAAGAAGTCTGTTAAAGAGTATAAAGATTCAAAATTTATTGAGATAGGTTTTTGGTATTTTTCATTTCTCTGTGTTTTTATACAAAATAATGTATAAATAAATTTAGATAAACGAAATAAAGTATTGATGTTAAGGTGTTTTTGATAACTGTTTAAGAAAAAGGGTTGATTATGTCAACTAACTGTGTATATAATAGTATATATGAAATGGAAATTCGCTAAAAATACAGTGGATTTTTTCCAAAAAAAAAAACATTCTGTTACCCTCTAAACAAGCATTCAGTCTTGAAAGAGGATAGATGAATGTGAAAATTACGTTTAGAAATGGGGACAGAAAGGAAAGGATGGTTGCATGAGTGTAAACCAAACTACAGGTCTCCAAGAAAAAGAGAAAGATGATTATTCATTTGAACAGGTTCCAGAATCAAAGCGCAATATGGGTTGGTTTAGTGTCACCAATATTACGTTCGGAATTGCGACAGCCATTTTTTATTTTCAAACAGGTAGTGTAATGGCCCTTCAGTTTGGTGCGAAAAACGCTATCATTTCAGCGATTTACGCTATTATTATCGCCGGCTTATTAGGTACTGTCATTGCTTATTTATCGGCAAAATCAGGAATGAATGTCAATCTCATGTCTAGACAAGGGTTTGGCTATATAGGCGCCTCTTTAACTTCGCTCATTTACGCATCTAACTTTATCATGTATTGTGCTTTCGAAGGGATGATTCTCGTCGCAGCAGTACATGCATATTTCCCCGCAATTCCATTATGGCTGCTAATTATTGTATTCGGATCAATTGTTATTCCATTAAATTGGTTTGGTATTAAACAATTGGATAAGCTTCAGAAATGGTCGTTGCCGATTTTTGGCATATTTCTAATTCTCACGATTATTTTTGCTTACAACACACCTTCAAAATTTGACGGTAATTTTTGGACTTACTTACCAGAGGGTGTCCAAACAGGTGGTACTGCCTTACTGTTATGTATTGGTATGCAGCACGGGATTATGGGCTTAACTGCTCTTATTGCATCAGACTATGCGCGCTTTCTAAAGCCAAAGGATATTAAACTTGGCTCTATTATGATTGGATTTGTTCCACAAATTTTCTGCTTTGGTGTCATGGGGTTACTTGGAATATGGTTTGGTG
Organism: Neobacillus vireti; assembly: GCF_036962345.1. Lineage (GTDB taxonomy): Bacteria > Bacillota > Bacilli > Bacillales > Cytobacillaceae > Neobacillus > Neobacillus vireti_A. The sequence goes on along the minus strand of NZ_JBALNB010000007.1, from coordinate 457,732 downwards.
TCCGTTTAGCTGAATCGAATCCTGGGGTATACATTGTCACACTTATTGGGCTAGGCGGCGTAGTATTTACGATGTTGACACAAATTAGAATCAATGTCACAAATATTTACAGTGCCTCCCTTTCATTATCCAGTTTCTTTGAGAATGTATTTCATTTCAAACCAAGTCGACGTTTTTGGGTTGTTGTCTCAGGTGTCCTATCGATCGCTTTAATGTTAGGTGGGATTCTTGATTATTTAGGAAGTGCTATGACATTCCAAGGGGTCCTATTGATGGCATGGGCAGCCATTTTAGTTACGGATGCCTTAGTCGTTAAAAAATTATTAAAAATTGTACCGATAGAATATGAAGCAAGACAAGAAAAATTATACAAATGGAATCCAGTTGGCGTTGTCCCATTAATTGTGTCAAGTGTTCTTGGAACGATTGCTGCCCTAGGGTATATGGGAACGTTCTTGCAAAATACAGCAACTTTCTTTGCGGCCATTTTAGCTTCGATTCTTACGGTAATCATTGCTATTTACACAAAAGGGAAATATTACAGTAAAAGCGAATCGAAAAACATGATTCAAAGACAAACAAAGACAAAGAAAAATAACACTTCAATAAAAGAAAGAACAGTAGAGCAAGTTTAATAGAAATGGCTTATGTTTAAATGAATGGCCCAAGAATCTATCATGAATTTGATGAGATTCTTGGGCTTTTTTCAATTATTGATTTCCGTTGAAACTGAAATCGAAGGTTTAAAAATCCTCTGCAAAGCGCTTTCTATATTTAGCATGATGGCAGGCATCACAAGTTGGAAATGAGTGATCCCAAGGGAGGTTCTTGCCACAGTTTTTGCATTTCTTGACGAACTTTTTAATATCCGTTTTTAATTTATCTTGTACCTTGTCACTCATTTCCTCACGCAGCCGCTCCCAATAAACTGCCTCTGTCCGTTCCCCCAACCGATATAAAAAGAGCAGATGCAATCCAAGGGCTTTGTAGGCCAGCTCGAGGTCCTCTAGACTTCGCTCCTTATATGGAGGTTCGGGTAGTGAATTCCCCTGAATGATAGCATACATAGTATCTTCCCACTGCCTTGTTAAAGTAGGTTCGTTTTTGGAAAAAGGAAGGTGTAAAAACCCATATAGGTCCATCAAAGGTAAACGTGCTTCAATTTCTGTTCCGGCTATTAATTGATAAAGTGATCGTTCTTCTGTCAGTGAAGCCTTTGTTGTACCTGGCGGGCTGTTAAATTTCCCCCAAAGCTCAAAGAACGTCCCTAAATCACGGTAATAACGTTGGAATCTCTCAAAAACTGAGTTGGTAGGGGCAATCGCAAACGTATGAACAGGCTCGTCCTCTTGATTTAGCAATCGTCTCATCATTCGAATATCCTTTGTGAAGGCAACCTTGCCGACCTCATAAATCCCTTTACGACCTGCGCGTCCGGCAATTTGTTTCACTTCTTGTGAAGTTAACAGCCGCCTTCTTGTTCCATCAAATTTCTCATTTTCTAAAAATACAATCCTGCGTATCGGCAGATTTAAGCCCATTCCAATTGCATCAGTTGCAACCACTACCTTTGTTTTTCCACTGTTAAATTGTTCAATTTGCTTTTTTCTAGTTTCTGGCGGCATGCTCCCATAAATCATGCTGACAGTATGACCATCATTTTGCAGTCTAGACGCTGTTTCAAGAACACGCCTCCTCGAAAAACAAATCAGCGCATCTCCTTTTTTTACATGTTTAATATGAAATTCCTTCGATTCGACTTCGAGTGGGATTTCACGGCTGTACTCATGGATGAGGATATCCGATTCACCTAAGAGTTGTAAAAGCATCGGTTTAGAATTCCGGCTACCAATAATATGTACCTCTCGCGCATTTGCTTTTGTGATTGCTTTATACCAAGAAAAGCCACGGTCTTTATCCGTAATCATCTGTGCCTCATCAATCACAACTACTTCATAATTTTCCATTTCATGAAACATTTCGACAGTGCATGAAAAGTGATTAGCACCAGGTACAATTTTTTCTTCTTCCCCCGTTTTTAACGAGCATGGTGTTCCTTCCGCATTTAATTTATCATAAACCTCAAGTGCTAATAGTCTGAGCGGAGCTAAATATAAGCCGCTGTTTGCCTTCTTCATTTGTTCAAGGGCATGGTGTGTTTTCCCTGTATTCGTTTCTCCAATATGAAGGACATAACGAACCCGTCTCCCGAACGATGGATTGTATTCCTGACCGAAAATATCCTCCATCATCCGCTCTTCTTCTTCTCTTTTTTGTTGTAACTCTGCTTCCTCCTCCGCCTTCTTTCGTTCTCTATCAGCAAAATCCTTTTCAAAGATTAGCCGGTGAACATTAAGGTCAAAAGGAATCTGAGCTATCTTCAAAAGATCCGACAAATATTCCTCTTGAATATCTTCGATAAAATAGTCTTCTACTTCAAAAAGAAGCTGATTTATACTGCCCTTAATGAAAGCAGGAGTCAGTTTTTCACCAAAGGTTTCTTGAAACTGTTTTTTTATTTGGTCAGGAAGCTTTTCCAGAACCTTTTGTGGAATCATTTCTGAAAGATAGTCTGAGATTAAGCTTTCATAAACGAAAAAATACGTTTGGTACTCATATAAACTTCGACCCCAATTTACCGTCTTATGAATATCCCCTGTTAATTCTTCAAAGAATGTTGCAACTGTTGTATAGGAATCCGGATTAAACTGCCCCTCATTGACTAATTTTTCTTCAAGTGCAAACGTATCCACCGATTGGAACTTCACATTGTTCTTGATATCTGCAGCTAATTGAATGGCGGTAAAATGCCTTACATAAAGATAAAACTGAGCATACTCGTTCTCAAGCAAATCACTTGAGGTTTCTACAATGGCCGCACGAATATGTTGGCGCTCGTCTTCAAGACGGGACATCTCCTGTCTTTTTAAAAAATCAGCTTTGGATTGCTGGTATCTTTGCTCCCATTCCACTTCTTTGCCTGTAAAGTTTTCTTTCGTCCATTTAAGTACATCAAATGGCTGATATTCTCTCATTTCATCCCGAAATAGTTTGTTAATAAGCTTTCGGTCCACACCTTGGACTTCATAGCCTTTTTCACGTAAAAACTCTTTTTTCTCATTCTTCGGAACATCATTTGTCACCTTATTTAACCAGACATTAATCCAAATTTGCTCTAGATAATGTCCGCGTGCGGTTAAATATTCATTAAAGGCCGGTAAACTTTCTTTTGCTTCTAAAAAGTGGTTCATGTCCTCGATGATTTTATCCTTCGTATGTTCAACGGCTTGAGGGTATACGGCGGTTAATTTATTCATTTTCTTCCCACCTTATCCATTATGTAGTAATTTTATTATAACAAAAAACAAGAAACCGAACGAATATTCGGTCTCTAAATTTCCTTCTGTTTGCAGTAATCATTTACTAAATCCTCTATTTGATTAAGTTCAGGAAAATCCCCTGAAAACTCAAACTTAATCTCTTCAATAAAACGCTCTTTATTATTATAAACATGAATGGCACCGTTTTGGTGGCTGACGCTGAATTCTGGTACAAACCGAAACCCGTTTCGTTCAATCGCTCCCATGATGAATCCCCTTTTTTGAGTTTTTTTTAGTATTTACCACAATCCCTTGCAACTATTAAATAAAACTTTACATAAAATCCATCAGAACTTAAAGAATTACTTTTACAATAGAAGTACAAAACCCATTACTATAAAAGAAGGAGATGGAACAAAATGTGTGAGTATACTATTTATGTACAATTTAAGGGAAAAAAATATCAAACCAATGTAATTGCAAATAAAAACAAATCAGAAGAAGAAATTTACCAAATAGCAAAAGAACAAGTTATGAAACAATGGGCAATTAAACATTTATAATTGCTAAAACTTCTCATTACTTGCTTTATGTACATACTAAGTTATAGAGCATTCCTTTTCACAAAGAAATGCTCTATAGTTTAAAGATTATAGATTAAAATATCCTTTTCTTAATTTACTGAATCTCTTTTCATCAATCTCTTCCTTTATCATTTTTCCATCCTTCCATTCAGTAAACGAGGAATCTGTTAAAATGATGTTCCCTTTGTCTGTGATTTTAGTTATTAATGGCTTCTTATTAAATGCTGATCCTGGATGTTCAATGATGATTTTTTGGACTTCATTTAAATTCGTTATATCATGAAATCCTTCATTAGAACGAAAAGCGTATCCGATTTTCCAATCCTCATCTTTATGCTTTAACTTCATGTACAAAATGTAATCACCATGTTCACTATCAGTTTGAACCACTCTAAATTCACCAGTTTTAGATTCTACCGTCTTCCCGTTTAAAGGAACCGGCTTTAAAGGCAAATTACCCCCAAAACCCGTATCGACTAGATATACCTGACCATCAAATGTTAAAAGATTTGCAACATGGGTATTCCCAGTTACACTCCATTGTTGCTTCATATGGTCATATACCACCGCTCGGATTAACGTGGAGCTAAAGTTGTTTTCCTTTAAAAAAAGGTAAAGGATAGCATTTAATTCATAACAAAGTCCACCTTCATTTTGTTCGAGGATCTTACTCATTATCCTTTCTTTTGTGATTTCAGTTGATCTATTTTCCATAATACACAAATTCTCAAATGGAATAGCTTTGGCTGTCTTTTCAAGAACCTTGTCTAATTTTTCAAAGGTAATGACCTCATATTCTTGGATTCCTATTCTTCTACGGAATAGTAAGTTTAAATTGTTCAATCCTCCCGCCTCCTTATTTCATTATTGTTTGGGCACACTTGCACATATATGTAAAAAAGCCTACTCAACGAGTAAGCTTAAGCTCCCTTATAAACACTATCACATGTATTAGCTTTTGGCTCATAATAACAATGCTGTTTAAACTGTCCGGAATGAGGTTGGCCATACCAGGTTGGAGGGCATGGAGCATATGGATTAAAATACCAAAGGGAGTATTTTGATGGGTGTTCTCTCCAATAATCCAAATTCTGTTTGGCTAATCTCTTTTCAGCCGATCTCGCTCTTTGGTAAAATACATTTCCTTTTTGAACAGCTTCAAAGGAAAAATTTCCTCCTTGGACTTGAAAGATAACATCGTTAACGTTTCTTACATCTTTAAAGTCTAAACAATCTGCTTTAACACGATTAACGATGACATTTCCAACCATTAACATCCCTAGTTTTCCTTCGCCTTCGGCTTCTGCTCTCATCATCCTTGCCATTAAGTCAATGTCTGAACTTCTGTAATTTATTCTCGGCATTCTTTTCACCCCAAAATATAGTATGAAAAGAGGCTGGATTGATGTCATAGTTTTTATCATTGGTTATGAAGTTGAATTTTTAGCCTTAAGCTGCTTTAACGTCGCTATGTTAAGAAAGCTCACAATCACTAATAACAGCCAAGAACTCGGCTCCCAACCAAAACGAACAAGTTGATTAAAAGCTCTCATAATTTAGGCCTCCTACGTTTTTTTGAAATTAGGTAAGTTCACCTTATTGGAAATACGATTAACTATTTTGTTTAAATAGTCACTTACTGATTTAATATTGTTTTAAAACCAACACACTATATATTGATTTGCAATAAAATATTAATGAATTTTATCATATTATTATTGTTTACTTTTTACTAAACGAAACAATAACTGGGTAAAATAACCCAATGAAAACAGAACAACAGTGGGTTAAAGAGTATGTTCAACGAACGGAAAAGCCATTACCACTAGTCTTAGGTACACGAGGCACCTGGTCAGCGAATGGGAAACCGATGATTATCTTAATTGGATTTACGATTGTCGATGTACTCTTATTAGGAGATCTTTATGGTGTTGCCAACCATCCTGTTCGGGCCATGAAGCTGGAGGAATTGACTTATTATGCCATCAATATCATCGATAGGAAGAAAATTAAAGAAATAATCGAAGAATGGAAAAAAGTGTAGGAGACGAACGTATCGTTTGTCCACTACACTTTAACAAAATGATAGCGCTATTTCACATATCTTAAGCTATCGACGATTTTCACTGCTTCTTTAATAGGACCTCTATAAAATAAATGATAAACATAGCCATTATCACTTTCCCAAGAAATGCTTGTATTTGCAGCACGTCTTGTTCCAAGAATGGTGATATGCCCTTCATGAACGTTTTTGTCCTTTAGCCACTTCACCTGCTCCATTGCGTTGAACAACTCATTTGCTTGCTGATAGGGCTCATCTCCGTTATCACCATCAAAAAGCATGACCCATGGGCCGCGCTTTGCATAAATGATTGATCGTATCCACGGTTGAATCCATAACTTTGCTCCATCCTTCTTTTTGTAATAGACAAAATTACTCGGCCTATCACTGGTTGACATACTTCCAACAAAACCCGATAATTCTCCTACTTCACTCGATTCAGGGTGATGAAATAAAGCTGAATCGTTTGCTCGATAAGGTTTATTCATCGATAAAAAATAGATTGTGTACCCATTTTCATAAGACTTTACCTTTACAGACGTATATTTATTTGATTCCACAGTTTGTTCGCTCCAGTATGTGGGCAAGTACACAGGAACATTCGTATTATGTTTTATACCATTTGCGACTGGTTGTAAAAAAGACACAAATGCCCGCGGCTTTTCTAGTGCGGTCAGAAACAATAAACAAACAAGGCAGAGCAAGGCAATCTTCTTCAATCTAACACCTCTTTTAACACATGTTTCTTTTATTATTGGCAGTAACAATATGAACTATTTTTATATAAACCAACTATATGTTTCAAAACTTTGCTGATTCAATAATAAAAGGCTGCCATTGGTGGCAGCCAGCTCTAAAATCATCAACGTCATCACATAATTTTTTAAAATTATTAGAGCCTATCACATCAAGAATTCTGTTATCCGTTGTATGCTTTTCGTAATTCCCCAAGATCAAATTTCTTCATTGTAAGAAATGCCTTTGTTACACGAGCTAGTTGCTCAGGAGTACTCTTGCTCATCATCTCGTCCATCTCACTTGGGACAATCTGCCATGATACACCATATTGATCTTTCAGCCAGCCGCATTGTTCGGCTTCTGGAACGGCAGAAAGCTTTTCCCAGTAGTAATCAATTTCTTCTTGTGTGTCGCAGTACACCATAAATGAGATTGCCTCGTTAATACTGAATTTATGCTCGTGCGCACTATCCATTGCGACAAACCACTGATTTTCGAGCATGAAATCTGAGAACATGATGGTTCCTTCTTTGTCAGGCTCCATGCCTTTTGGGTAACGTGCGATATGTCCCATCTTTGCATTCTTGAATACGGATAAATAAAAAGTAAATGCCTCTTCTGCATTGCCGCATTGGTCGCCAACAAACAAAAGTGAAGGCACTATCGCAGGCCGCTCTTCACCTTCTGGATTGGTAAGCATCAGCTGCCAGGATAATCCATATTTATCCTGAATCCAGCCATACTTCTCACTGAAAGGATACGTATCAAATGGCATTAAAGCTGTTCCACCTTCTGATAATTTGTTCCAAACCTCATTTATTTTTTCACTCGCATTTTTATCTCGCGATGGATCAAAATTTACGATAAAAGATATGGACGGATTGATCTTGAAATAAGGTCCTGCGCTAATTGCCATGAGCTTCTGCCCCCATAGGTCAAAAGTTACAATATCGGAGTCTCCTGAAGGTGTATCGTGGATCGTTGATATATTTGTAATTTTTGAATCCGGGAAAATGGAAGTGTAAAACTCAGCTGCTTCCTTTGCCTCCTTGTCATACCATAAATGTGGAACGATTCTTTGATTTGTTTTAGACATATATATTTCTCCTTCGTTTTATAAAGATTACTATCCTGTATTATTTCTTGCTATCCGCCAGTATTTCTCGCCATCCGCCAGTATTTCTCGCCATCCGCCAGTATTTCTCGCCATCCGCCAGTATTTCTCGCTATCCGCCAGTATTTCTCGCTATCCGCCAGTATTACGGCTCAAGTTCTCAAATTTTGAGGTATCTATGTAAATTTGTCGTTCAAACCTATTATTCTGTTGCAGCCCCATTATTAAAAAACACAGGAGCGTTTAATCAACATTTGTAATCTTCATTTTCTTGCTACAACAATTAATGCGGGTGAATTTGCTGAATAAGGTCCTTTTTCAAAGTCACCATATGTTTCGATTGTTTGAAACCCACTATTTTTTAGTATGGGTAGTAATTGTTGTGACGTAATAGGACATAAAGAAGTCGTATTTGAAATAGATTGTCCATTTGAAGTTATTGCAGTAGTAAATAAAACCTTATCTTCTGATATGTCATATCGGCGTTTAAATTTAAAATTTTCCTTTTGAATAATAGGAAATGCAAAATCTTGTTGATTTAATACTTTTTCAAAGATAACAATTTGACATATAAAAACACCATCATCATTCAATTTCCTGTGTACTTGGTGAAGAAATCCGTTCACTTCCTCTAAGTTGTTTAAATGAACTAGCGTATTTCCAATACAATAAATACCATCAAAAGTTTCTTCAAATTCACCTATTTGCTGCATGGTTTTCGTAAATACATGAATGGGATGGTCAGTTACTTTTTCACGAATTTGATTAGCCATTGTTTCCTCAGGTTCCGTGGCTGTAACGTTAAATCCTTCTTTTGACAAGAAGAGTGCCATATTACCGTACCTGCACCAACGTCGAGCAATAATCCTCCCTTTTTTAAATTGGATACTAAAAAGTTAAGAGCTTTTACATTAGTAGGAAAAATTTCATCATAATAAGGTGTTAAAGAACGATAAAAAGTCAATTAATTTCACACCTTTCATTTTAGTTTTTCTAAAACTTATTTATATAATTGCAAGTTATGGGTACACAATTTATCCTTCCCCCACATTGGTTCACAATCTAGGGAAGTCATGATAGTTATCTTTTTTACTATCTTTTTTTAGACCAAACTTGTTCACTCCATAAAATATAATAATAATCTGCAATCCATTTTCTACAAACTCATTTAATTGTATCCCCCAAATAGAAAAAGTAATACCTAAGATTAAAACAAGAATGATGGCAAGTACCCAAAAGATAACGCTGACAAGAATTAATCGAACTAGCCCCATTTTTCACCAGCCTTTTTATAGAATTTAACTCCGTTTCGTAATTAAAAGGTCAAAATAATACTAACTTATATTGAATCACTAACCACATTTTACCATATGTATCTAACTAAACTATCAAATTAAAAGCTTCATTAGGATTCATTATTTGCTACATAGTTTTCAGGCAAAGCCTCTTAATCGTTTGACAAAAACTACGCCTGCCTTTATCATCAACTAAAACTTATTTATTGGAGAATTAAAGATGAAAATTTTAGTTGATGCAGATGCTTGTCCAGTAAAAGATATTATTATTTCTGAAGGCACGAATGCTGAAATTCCAATTATCCTTGTTACAAGCTTTTCTCACTTTTCAACAGCGGAACAACCATCTGGAGTGGAAACCATTTATGTTGATTCTGGAGCAGATGCTGCGGATTATCGGATTATGAAGTTAGCAGAAAAAGGAGATATAATCATTACACAAGATTATGGTCTTGCTTCACTAGGCTTAGCTAAAGGATGTACTGTTCTTCACCATATCGGGTATACCTATACAAATGAAAACATTGACCAATTATTACAATCACGTTATTTGAGTGCGATGGCTCGAAAAAGCGGTAAGCGTACAAAGGGACCCAAACCATTTACATCAGAGGATAAGGAGAAATTCAGGGAGCTTTTTAAAAGAGCGATTTCACACTAAGTGACCGCTTCCCTACATTTTACATGTTCACGATCTCTCATTCATCTAATAAACTATAAATCAAAGCAAAAACCGGCTCCTGCTCAAAAGGGGCCGGTTTTGCTAGGATACCGTGGTATCCATCTATATTATGCGGTTGTATAAACTTCTTCCTTATTTAATTCATGGCGAATCGTTGCTTGTGCTGCGGCTAATCTTGCCAGCGGCACTCGGTATGGTGAGCAGCTTACATAATCCAGTCCGGTTTTGTAGCAGAAATCAATAGACGATTTTTCCCCGCCATGCTCGCCGCAGATACCTGTTTTTAATGCAGGCTTTGCCGCGCGGCCAAGTTTTACGCCCATTTCTACTAATCTGCCAACGCCATCTTGATCAAGGACTGCAAACGGATTCTCAGCTAGTACCTTGTTTTCGATATAATTCTGAAGGAATTTCCCTTCTGCGTCATCACGGCTGTAACCGAATGTTGTTTGCGTTAAATCATTTGTACCAAACGAGAAGAAATCAGCTTCTTCGGCAATTTGGTCAGCTGTAAGGGCTGCTCGTGGAATCTCAATCATCGTTCCGATCGTGTATTCAAACTGCTTTCCTGTTTCTTCCTGCACTTTTTCAGCTGCATCAATCACAAGCTGACGCATTTGTTTTAACTCATTTACATGACCTACCAGAGGAATCATAATCTCAGGCTGAACTTCCAAGCCCTTATCTGCTAGTTTAGCAGCAGCATAGAAAATAGCTTTTGCTTGCATTTCATAAATTTCTGGGTAAACCATACCTAGTCGGCAGCCGCGGTGACCGAGCATTGGGTTGAATTCATCCAATTGACGTATCTTTTTCAACAGTAATTCTTTTTTCTTTAAATCTGGTGAAGCAGGGTCAAGAATTTGCAGCTTTGTTACTTCGACGAGCAACTCTTCCTTATCTGGTAAGAATTCATGTAATGGCGGATCCAATAAACGAATAGTAACTGGGAATCCTTGCATGGCTTCAAAAATTCCTTCAAAGTCACCTTGCTGCATTGGAAGCAGCTCATCCAGCGCTTCCTTACGCTCGTTATATTTCTCAGCCAGAATCATTTTTTGAACAATTGGAATTCGTTTCAAATCCATAAACATATGCTCCGTACGACATAATCCAATTCCGCCGGCACCAAATTCAAACGCTTTTTGAGCATCTTCTGGATTGTCGGCATTGGCACGTACACCCATTTTTCGTTCTTGGTCTGCCCAAGCGAGTAACAACTGGAACTCATCAGAAAGCTGTGGTTCAATCATTGGAATTTCGCCAAGCATAATTTCACCAGTAGAACCATCAATGGTGATGACATCGCCATAGTTAATCACCTGCTCGTCAACCTTAAATTGTTTCGCTTTAAGGTCAATCTTAAGTGCCTCACACCCACAAATACACGCTTTCCCCATACCACGTGCGACAACAGCTGCATGGCTCGTCATACCTCCACGGCTTGTAACAATTGCTTGCGCCGCAACGATACCATGAATATCATCAGGAGTAGTTTCAGGTCTGACAAGAATAACCTTTTTACCTGCATTCCCTAATTCCTCGGCTTCATCTGCATCAAAGACAACTTGACCAGTAGCCGCACCAGGTGATGCCGGCAGACCTTTTGCTAATAATGTCCGCTGATATTTATCATCAATTCGGCGGTGAAGCAGTTGATTTAATTGATCTGGGTCCACACGAAGCAGCGCTGTCTTTTTATCAATGATTCCCTCTTCGACCATTTCCACCGCAATTCGAATGGCAGCTTGCGCAGTCCGCTTGCCATTACGTGTTTGAAGAATAAATAATTGACCACGTTCCACGGTAAATTCAATATCCTGCATTTCCTTATAATGCTGCTCAAGACGTCTGCATGTTTCAGTAAATTGCTTGAAAACCGCAGGCATTTCGTCTTTTAAGGTTTGAATTGGTTGTGGTGTACGAATTCCCGCGACCACATCTTCACCCTGAGCATTGATTAGGTATTCACCGTATAGTTTATGTTCGCCGGTAGAAGGATTTCTCGTAAAGGCGACGCCAGTACCAGAATCGTTACCCATATTACCGAACACCATGCTTTGAATATTTACAGCTGTACCGAGGTGATCAGGAATTTTATTTAAGCGGCGGTAAACAATGGCACGCTGATTATTCCAAGAATCAAACACCGCGTTAATGGCGAGAAATAACTGTTCCTTCGGATCCTGCGGAAAATCTTTTCGTGTATGCTTTTTAACAATACCCTTATACCCTTCAATGACTTCTTTCCAGTCCTCTGCTGTCATCTCTGGATCGGCATGATAACCTTTTTGCTCACGCGTTTCTTCTAATAATTGTTCAAAATAAAAAGTGTTAATATCAAGAACCACATTACTAAACATTTGAATAAAGCGACGGTAAGAGTCATAGGCAAAGCGAGGATTGTTGGTTAATTTCCCCATCCCGATAACCGTTTCATCATTCATACCCAGGTTTAGGACTGTATCCATCATCCCCGGCATGGAAAATACAGAGCCTGAACGGACTGATACTAGTAATGGATTTTTAGCGTCCCCGAGCTTTTTCCCCATTTTTTCTTCAAGGGTACTTAATGCTCCTAGTACCTGACATTCAACTAAAGATGGAATCATTTTTCCCGCATCATAATAAGCATTACATGCTTGCGTCGAAATGGTAAAACCATAAGGAACAGGTAACCCGATATGTGTCATTTCCGCAAGGTTAGCTCCTTTTCCTCCAAGCGTTTCTTTCATATTTCCATTACCCTCATGAAACAAGTAAACAAACTTTTCCATCATTATAAGCTCCTCTCTTTTTTCAACACTTCTAAAATTAATCCTGCAGTTTCTTCTATTGCTTTATTGGATACATTGATAATTGGACAGCCGACTCGCTTCATGATTTTCTCAGCATAATCCAGTTCTTCAAGAATTCTCTCGAAGCTTGCGTAACTTGCTTTGGAACCCAACCCTAATGCCTTCAGTCTTTCAATACGGATTTCATTTAATTTATTTGGCGAAATAATTAATCCAATACAATTTTTTCTTGGAATTTCGAACAGTTCATCGGGTGCTGGAACCTCAGGAACCAACGGAACATTCGCAACCTTAAAGCGTTTATGTGCCAAATACATCGATAAAGGTGTCTTCGACGTCCGCGAAACTCCGATTAGAACGATGTCAGCCTTAAGGATTCCTCGCGGATCACGTCCGTCGTCATACTTGACTGCGAATTCGATCGCTTCTATTTTTCTAAAATACTCTTCATCTAGTTTTCTCATTAAACCTGGCTGATGATGCGGTTTTTTGTTAAAACTAGCCGTGAACGCATTTATTAATGGACTAAGCAAATCCACAGCGTTAATGTTTTCTTCTGCTGCACGACGATCTAAATACTCTTTTAAAAAAGGTACGACAATCGTATAAGCGATAATCGCCTTTCCATTCTTAGCTAAAAGAATAATATCCTCAATATCCTCTAAATCCTCCACATAGGAATTGCGGCGAATCTCAACATTTCCACCATTAAATTGTGTTGCTACAGCTTTTACTACAAACTCAGCCGTTTCCCCAACTGAGTCTGAAACCACATAAACAACTTCTTTTTCTACAAAAATCGCTGCCACTCCCCTTTATACCGAATTTTGCTCCATAATTTCTAGATATGCTCGTGTAATCGTTGTTTTTGTAATTCTCCCAATCAACAAATATGTATGATTGCCAGGATTGATTTCTTTCACAACTGGTAAGGAGTCAATGTGATTGGTGATCATCTTATTAGCAGCTTCTAACAATGTTTCTTCAGATGTGATTGTGATGATGTTAGGCATTCTCGTCATGATGACGCTGCATGGCAATTCTTGCAAATCCTGATTGCCAATCGCTGTCCGCAGCAAATCCTTTCTAGAAATGACCCCCGCTAGATAACCACTGCTATCAACCGCATACAGTGTTCCAACATCTTCTAAAAATAATTGGACGATTGCGTCATATACGGAGGTAGATTTATCAACAACAATTGGACGAGCTTTGTAATTGACAACCTTTTGGTGCAGGAATTTTTCTGCCTGAAGCTTTACTTCATAATTATGATTAAAAAAATAACCTACCCGAGGTCTGGCGTCCAAATTTCCCGCCATTGTTAAGATTGCTAAGTCTGGTCTTAATGCCGCCCTCGTTAGAGAAAGCTTTTCTGCAATTTGTTGTCCCGTAATAGGACCGTTTTCTTTCACAATCCTCAGAATTTCGTCTTGGCGTTTCGTCAGTTTGATCACATTTACCCCCTTTTCGATTTTATTTATGCTATAATTTTATTAATAAAATATAAATGTGCTATACTTATTTATAATTAGTATATTACATTTATACACTATGCGATACTATTTGTTCAACATATTTTTGACAAATAATCAAATTCTTCAAAAAAAACCCTATCTCAGCGATAGGGTTTTTTTTATTTTTGACAATTTGAACAAAAAAAGGTTTTTCGCGAAGAAATCATTTCTTTGATGATCGTACCTCCACATCGATTGCATTTGTCTCCTTCTCGGTCATAAACCAGACAGCGATTAGTGTAGCCGCCAGTAAGGTTGTCTCCTTGAAAAAGTGGATTATCCATGTAACCGCCGAGCTTTAACGCATTTAAGAGAACATGCCTCATCGAATGGTAGAGCTGGATTCGTTCAGGTTCACCTATATCTTCAATACTCCGTTTTGTTTTAATTCCTGCGTGATAACAGATTTCGTCTGAATAGCAGTTCCCAATCCCTGCAATAAACTCCTGATCAAGCAGTTTTGTTTTTATTTTACTTCTTCTTTCACCAAGAAGATTTAAAAATTCCTGCACCGTGAATGATGGTTCTAATGGTTCAGGACCTAAATCAGCAAGCTCCTTTTGAACAGTCTGTTCATTATGTAAATGCAAATAACCAAGCCGCAATCCGATAAAATAAAGATGGTACTGACCGAACGATAAGCGAACCTGAATTGTCCTTTCCGGTTTGTCTTCCTCGGTACCAAAATACATCCAGCCGCCAAGCATTAAATGAAGCAACAAAACTTGTTTATTATCTAAATGAAATAATAAATGCTTCCCTCTTCGATCAACAGTAACAACCCTCTGATTGGCGACCGCACGAATAAAATGATTGGGATCGACATTTACTGATTTGTCTCGATTTATTTCTACTTCTGTAATCATTTGACCAGCAATTTTTTGATTTAATAATCGTCGATAATTTTCCATCTCTGGAAGCTCAGGCATGAAGTCACCTCCTCCATTTAGCTTTTCACTATATTTTCCTCATAAACACGCAAAAAAACCGAACTTTTTAAAGTTCGGTTTATGTATCAATATTTATGAAGTGGGCCTAAATGGACTCGAACCATCGACCTCACGCTTATCAGGCGTGCGCTCTAACCAGCTGAGCTATAGGCCCATGTAGATGAATTGGAGCGGGTGATGGGAATCGAACCCACAACAACAGCTTGGAAGGCTGTGGTTTTACCACTAAACTACACCCGCAAATTGGCTCCATTTAATTCCCCAATGAATTAGTACATGAAATATTATAACAACCTTCACACGAGTTGTAAACTACTTTTTCTCTACTTCAAGTTGTTTAAATTTTTTCAATAATTCTTGTGAATCGGTTGCTGTAATAAATTCTCCATTAACAATCGCATAGGGAGTTAATTTGCATTCCTCACATCTGCTCTGACAATGGTATTCTTTAAATTCGATATTTTTTTTACTAAAAAAGCTGCTGTATTCATTTTGTAAATCGTCTGATAGAAATCGATCTAGATTTTTTTCACAAAAATCAATTTTCAACTTTCTTTCTTTCGCAAAAAGCTTCTTAATAAAATTCATAGGTTACACAACTCCACTTAGCTTTACTATGTTTTGAGTATAACAATAAAAGCTAAACAATTCTTCATTTTTGATTTAATAGTAATTTTACTTTTTTCGTATAAGCACACAAAAGAGCAACCTTTTTTATGATAGGGTTGCTCTTTTGCTAATGACTATTCAGGAAATAGATATCATTTCGAATGTTTCTTATCAATTTTCGCCTCGATTCTCTCCATTGCTTTTTCGTCACGTTTAATTTCCTGTTTATTGTCATCTACTAATTTCTTAAAACTTATATTACGTTTTCTCATTTGCTGTTCCACCTTTCTATATTCCTATTATACTAAAGTTGTTTAAGTTATCATAAGTTAAATATTACAATTTTTTGAACATTTATTAAATTTATTGAATTAAGACAATCGATTTTCAAAAATATGGAATAAAGAAAGCCGCCCCAAGGGCAGCTTTACATTTTAATTAAAAGAATATATTAAATACCTGGAACGCTTAAAGATAATTTTTGAACCACTTTTTATTCCGCTTCCCCAACGACTGTAAATCTTTCATTAACATGCTTAGGATTTTCGACTTCATCTATTACTGCAATTGCAAAGTCTGCATAACTAATATAACTGTCACCTTTTGAATTAACGAGAAGGTGATCTTTCCCTGACTGATAATATCCTGTTCTTTTCCCTTCAGGATTAAATACAGCAGAAGGGCTAATAAAAGTCCATGTTAAGTCAGCTGTTTCCTGTAATTCTTGCAGATTTCTTCCTTGACCCATAGCTGTTGGTTTAACAAAATCCGGGAATTCAGGAGTGTCAATTAAACGTACCGTTTTGTTCTCATCGACAAAGAGACTTCCTGCTCCGCCAACAACGATTAATTTGGTACTCGTTCCTTTTAGTGCCTCAATTAACGCATGACCTGCATCCACATGTGCCTGTTCTTCTCCAAGCGGAGCACCAAAGGCGTTTATAACAACGTCAAATGCATTTAAATCATTCGTTGTTAATTCGAACACATTCTTCTCAATGACTGCTGCACTTTTATCTTGAAGCTTAGACGGATCTCTTACGACGGCTGTTACTTGATGCCCCCTGCTTACAGCTTCTTCCAAAATCAGACTTCCTGCTTTTCCACTTGCTCCTATCACTGCGATATTCATCCTCAATTCCTCCTGTTCATTATTTACTTGTTGCCTTTTTAACCACTGGGGCAACCTCAGTTGCTAATAATTCAATGTTTTTGACTACTTTATTAAAAGGTAGTCCGCCTATATCCACTTGCGCTAGGAAACGTGTGTGACCAAAAAGCTCGTGCTGTCTAAGAATCTTTTCGACAATTTGCTGCGGGCTTCCTACAAACAGTGCTGTATTTGGACTTGCCATATGCTCGAAATCATCCCTTGACATCCTAGTCCCCATCCCTCTTTGGCGATTCACATAGTACCAATAATTTGAATAGTAAGGAAAGAATTCGTCTTTAGCTTGCTGTGTCGTGTTAGCAAGAAAAGTATGCCCTGTTACACCGACTTTTAAGTCTTCTGGTGAATGGCCTGCTTCCAACCCGGCTTTACGGTAAATATCAACAAGCGGCTTGAACCGTACGGGATCTCCACCTAGAATGGCAAGCGCCATGCCTACCCCGAATCTTCCGGCACGAACGGCACTTTCAGGGGTCCCGCCAACACCAATCCAAATCGGCATTTGCTCTTGCACCGGACGTGGTGAAATTTCCGCATTCCTTAAAGCAGGACGATAATCCCCCGACCAGGTGACCCTCTCATTTCTATTAAGTTGGAGAAGCAAATCCATATGTTCGGTAAAAAGCTCATCATAATCATTTGTGCTATACCCAAAAAGAGGGAATGATTCAATAAACGCACCTCGGCCAGCTAGGATTTCTGCTCTTCCATTAGAAATCAAATCCAAGGAGGCAAAATCCTCGAATAAGCGAACAGGATCAAGCGTACTTAACACACTTGTTGTACTGGTTAATCGAATACGCTCGGTTGCTTGAGCAATGGCAGCCAATATAACCGCTGGGGATGAGACGGCATAATCTAACCGATGATGTTCTCCTACACCAAAAATATCCAAACCAGCTTCATCCGCAAGCCTTGCTGCTTCAATGATCTCTTTTACTCGCTGCTGCGCTGTAATCGATTTTCCCGTTAGCGGATCCGGACCAATATCTGCAAGTGTGTAGATACCTATTTCTATACCGTTATTTTCAATCGTTGACAATGAGATACCTCCTATCTTATATGGCTAACTCCACTCGATTTCCAGAAGGATCATGCGTTACAAATGTATTGTTTTCTTCCATAACATTCGCACCAATCTGTCGTAAATTCCTTATTATTTGTTTACGTGCTTCTTCGTTTGGCAAAATGAGTGTGAAAGACTCTAGTCCTACACTATTTTTCGCCGGTGCTGGTGCCCCTATTCCATTCCAAGTATTGAGTCCAATGTGATGATGATACTTTCCAGTTGAAATGAAAAGCGCCTGCGCACCGTATCGATTAACAACATCAAATCCAAGTCCATTTACATAAAATTCTTCTGTTTTATTTAATTCAGAAACATGTAAATGAATATGCCCCATTACGGTTCCTGCCGGCATTCCATTCCAAGTTGTTCCTTGAATCACAGTAGTTAGTAGATTTTTAAAATCAAGCGGATCTACTGTCATCGCCACTTCAGTACCCTTCCAGCTCCATTCTGAAGGATCCCGATCAATATATATTTCAATACCATTTCCATCCGGATCATTTAAATACAATGCCTCACTTACAAGATGATCCGAAGAGCCAAATTTTATCCCTTTATTCACCAAGTGAATGACAATATTGGCTAAATCTGATCTTTTTGGTAAAAGGATCGCAAAATGATATAAACCTGTTGTTCTTCCTTTTTTCGGAATTACATTTTCAGGTTGTTCCAAAGACAAAATACTTGTTTTACCATCGCTTGTTAGTTTTGCTGTAGCAGCCGTTTGTTCTAAAATATCAAAACCCAAAACATCTTGATAAAAAGTTAGAGAACGCTGTAAATTTTCCACCTTGATTTTAACATGCCCAACAAATGTAGTTGGTTTAGTGTGAAATCCCATTCATATACCCCCAAGAGTCATTTTTCATGTTGAATATTTTTTATAGTTACTTTATGTAACTAACTTTATTAGAGTAATTAGTTTTTGTCAAGTAACTATGTTTATTTTTGTAATCTTAATTTGCAATTTTGTGGTATACTATATATGAAGAGGTGTTATTACTATGAAGCAGCCAACAATTTGTCCAAGATTCGAAAAAGCCATTTCGCTTTTAAGTCAACGATGGACAGCATTAGTGATATATCAATTATTATCAGGTCCGCAACGGTTTAGCGAAATTCAAACAGCGATTGGTATAAGTGGAAAAGTCCTGTCGGAGCGGTTAAAGGATTTAGAGCACCAAGAAGTTGTTAAACGGAAGGTTATCCCGGAAACCCCTGTAGTCATTGAATATTCATTAACCGAAAAAGGACATTCACTTGAAACGGTTTTGAGAGAAATTGAAAACTGGTCACAGCTTTGGGTTCCTCCAGTAAATGAGTGATCATTCTATACTAATAACCAAAAAGACATTTCCTTGGTGATTCCTAATTGAAATCACTTTTGAAAATGTCTTTTTCATTTTGGGAATACATAAAAACACCCCAAGGTATTGATTTACCTACCTTGCGGGTGTTTAAAAGTAAAATTTTATAGGAGGACATGAAGATTAAGAAGTACTTAAAACGGCTTTATTGACTTTTTCCTCTTTAATTAATCGGACCCCTATAAGTCCCATCAACGAAAATAGAATAGAGATGATAAATCCATAATGATAGCCAATGTGGATTGAATCTTTAGGAAATAGATCAAGTACATATCCGAAAACAATCGGCAATAAAACAGCACTTAAAAATCCACCCATATTAGAAAATCCTGTCACAACCCCCACTTCTTTGATAGGGAAGGATTCTCTTACGATTGCGAAAGTTAACGAGCTTGCTCCACTGCAAAAACCTATGATGACGAACAGAACCATCACCGCAATATAAGGAGGTTTCTCGCCGAATAAAAACAGGACCATCCAGCTTATCAACACAATAATATGGACAAGGGTGTATATTTTTTTATTCGAATTCAGTAAACTTGTAACCCAGCCGATGGATAAGCCCCCCATCATGACACCAAACAGACCAAACATGATCAACTGACTTGACTCTGAAAGTGAAAGTCCCAATACGTGAATTCCATATGGAACTCCCCAGGATCCAATAAATCCGATATAGGTACCTACCAACCCAAAATGACAGAGAAAGGTTGCCCAAGCTTGACGAGTAGAAAAGATTCTGCGGAGGGTCAACCATACATTTTCCCGGTCTCTAACAGGCCTCTTTTTTCCTTCGAAATCTTCTTTAAAGATTGTTTTAGGCTTTGAAACGAGAACGGTATAGAGAAGATAGGATGTTATCACTAAAATAACTCCAATGCTAAGGAATGTCGTTCTCCAGCCTGAAAGTGAAATCCAGATGGAAAAAGGAAGCGTAGCTGCAAGTGAACCGAGTCCCCCAGCGAGAGAAATCAGTCCTAACAATTTTATAAATTCATTTGCCTTAAACCACTGATTTAAGATTAAAATTAGATTGACAAAAATAGTTGCATCTCCTGTGCCAACTAAAAGTCGAGATAAAATCAATACATATTCATTTGGTGCAACACTATAGAGCAGGCTTCCCAGCCCAGTTAGAAGTGTGCCGAAAATCAGAAAATGATTGGGACCATAACGGTCAGATAATAGACCCGCCGGAATTTGAAAACCTGCATAGGCTAAAAATTGAATACTAGTTATAAGGCCTATGAGGGAAGCTGAAACGTGAAACTCATTCATTAATTGGTCAGTAATAAGTCCGGGAGCTGTTCTTTGGCTTACGATTAAAAAGTAAGCGAATAAGGCCGTACCAAATACGACCCATCGATAGCCGCTCTCCTGTTTTTTCATCAAGGTGTCACTTCTTCCATTTATAAAGTTCTACTGTATCAGGGTATTGTGTTCTTAAATATAAATTCTACCACCTTTATCCTTTTACTTAAAATAAAAAACACCCACAAACTTCGTTTGCGAATGTTTTAGAATTTCGAAAGTTATTTTAATACCAAGCCGCGTCTAATGATGTTACGAATCGGTTCTTCGATGGTGGTTTTAATATTCACTTTTGACTTACTTTGTTGGATCCTTTGGCAAACCTGATTTCTAATGTAGTGATTGTAATGGAAAACACCACCTTGAAAAATCATGTCAAATTCGTCCTGCTGGATATCAGCTTTTCCAATCGCTGTTTCAATAAGGAGCAGTAGTTCATCCACTGCGGCATCTAAGATGCGTTTACTTACTGGGTCTCCTAATCGAAAAGCCTCATCCACTACAGCCGCAAGGGTTCCTAATCAACAGAATAATCATCACTATAGGTCCAATTATAAAGATCTTCAATTGAATTAAAATTAAACTTCTTTAATATCAATTTGGATAAAAGTGTTTCGTCTCCACGGCCATCCACCATTCTGAGAACAGAAGCAATAGCTTGTTTACTAATCCAATAGCGGCTTCCTTCATCACCGACACGGTGACCCCAGCCTCCAGAACGAATGATTCGATTGTTGCCATCATGTGCAAACACAATCGAACCAGTTCCAGCGATTAATAAAACACCGGCTTTGTTTTCAGTAGCCCCAATAAGGCGGAAAGACAATCATTTTCTACTTGTAAACTACGAATCTCGATAGACAAATTCATTACTACCCGCTTAACAATTCCTGCAACTACTTTTTCATCCTTCAATGTATCAATTCCGGCTAAAGCAAATACAGCTTTTCCACATTCACCTTACTACAAGTTTCAATCCCAGCGTTCATAAAGGCAGCTAAAATAGCTTTTATTAAAGCTTCTTCAGATCCTTCTGCCCCTATTACCTGATAATTAGAAGCCCCAGCATTCCCTTCCCCAAGGATGGTTCCATCACCTTCGACAAGGACAGCCCGCGTTTTTGTTCCTCCCCCATCGACCGCTAGCAGTTCGATGGATATCCTATTCATTCTCTCCAGTCCATTCCGTGATAATTTCGTAAACCACAGTGGTGGCTGTCGAAAGATGCTCTTGTTTTTCATTTAACCAGCTGGCCAATTGATTCTGTTCATTTAATCGTATTTGAATGGTTTTTTCCATTCTGCTCGGGCTAGGACCACCTTCGAGATCTCGGATTTGAACGAAATATTTAGGGCTCAAGCATTGTTTTAGCTCTTCTTCTGTTAGAACAGTTTCTTTTCCAACTACCTTTTTAGATTGTATATTTAAAATCTTCAACGTTAAAGATTCTAATGTCGTTTTTCCACCCTGCAAAAGCTCCTTAACCGTTGCACTTACAACATGGTGCGCCTGACGGAAGGATAGTCCATCCTTTCGTACAAGGGTGTCTGCCAATTCCGTAACGTTTGCAAAGCTTTCCTTCGCTCTTTTTAGAAGGGTTTCTTTATTTACTTCCATAGTAAGTAAAACACACGTTAATAAATTATAAATGCCGCCTAATTTTTCAATTGCTTTCCAGATATACGGCTGCATATCATCTTCAGTATCTACAATATCGCCAAATGGTGTATTATGGAGCATAAGCAAGACGGTTTGGCAATCTCCTGCTACACTCGACAAAAGGCCTCTCATATGCTCAATGGAAACAGGGTTACGTTTTTGCGGCATAATCGAGCTGATTTGAACATACGGTGCAGATAAAAGGAATGCGCCGTACTCCTGTGTACCCCATAATAGGAAGTCTTGAATCGATCTGCCTAAATTTAGGGATGACAACTGAACAGCCGTTGCCGTTTCTGCAATATAATCAGCACCTGCAACTGCATCCCAAGCATTATCAATAATCTCTTCAAATCCAAGCAGCTCTTTCATCCGCTCACGACTAATCCCAAATCCTGAAGTGGTTAGCGCCGCTGCTCCCATGCTGCTGCGATTAACCGTTTTATAAGCTGCCTGCAGTCTCGAGATATCGCGTGTAAGCATATCCGTCATTGCATTTAAGTAATGAGCCAGCGTAGTAGGCTGCGCTTGTTGGGTATGGGTATAGCCAATCATCACCGTTTCTTTGTGTTCGTCCGTCAATTCGATCAGTGCTTCGCGAAGTTTTAATGCCTTTTCCACTAATATTAAAAGCTTTTTCCTAAGTGTCATACGGTAAATCGCAATTCCCATATCATTTCGGCTTCTGGCAATATGGAGATTTCCTGCAATATCACCCGCTTCTTCAATTAAAGCATGCTCGACTTCAAAAAATAAATCTTCAAATTCACCTGTGTATCTTCTGTTTTTAATCTCTTCGGCATCCAAGCTGGCTACTGCTTTGGCAATTTTCCGCGCTACTTCTTTTCCAACCAGCCCTTGTTCAACCAGCATAATTAAATGGGCTTTATGAATCTCAACCATCGAGTCAATAAATTGTTGTTTCGCTTCATCATAGGCTGGTTCGAGTACCATGGATGTATAGGTTTTAGAAGGAAAACTGGTGCCTTCCTTCTTTATGATTTGGTCTCTCAGTGAGGTTTTCACTTAGGTCCATCCCTTCTGTCGATTAATTTTCAAGCCAGTTTTTAATTAACTCATTCATATTTGCGGTTGCTTTTTCGACGATTTTCTTCCCTTTTTCATAGGAGGTTTGTTGAATGAGTCCTGTATAACCATCCCATGCCTTTGGAGTACCTTCTACAAGAATATATGGATAGGATGAAAGCGGCGGCACCTCTTTAAATTCTTCATCGTCTGTGTCAACATGGACCAAATCCGGACGAAACGCTTTAACCGCAGACATTTCGTATGGTCCACCATGTCCTCTGCCTTTCGTTCCTTTAAAGCCGATATCCACTGCCGCATTGATATCGACCATTTGCCACCAGTTTACAAGCAAGAAGCTGGCATCTGTATACTTACCCGTAACATATTCTGCTACTGTTCTAGAAACACCCATATTCCCGTCATGAGCATTTAAGAGAATAATTTTCTTGATCCCTTGCTCAATTATTCCCACCGCTATATCAATCAAGTATTCTTGAATTATGTTTGGGCGAATGGAAATGGTTCCTTTATATTTATTTGTTTTACCCGGACAGGCTGTATAAGGAACGGTAGGGAACACCACACCACCTAAGCTTGGGTCTATTACCTTGGCAAACCCATCTGCTAATACAATATCTGTTCCTAAAGGAGAATGCGGTCCGTGGTATTCAAAGCTACCTAACGGAACAACTGCAAAAGCTGCCTGCTCTAGCGTTTTTAGGTCTCTTCCATGAATGTCGCTTGCGTTCAACTCGGGTCTCCTCCTTAAATGGCAGAACCTGCCTTTCCATCCGTGATCTTTTGTGAAACAAACAGAACGGTAATAATTAAAATGATTTGTAGTACACCATAGGCACAGGCAGTTCCGAATTGGAAAGCATACATTTTTTGGAATATCGCTACAGATACCGGCATGGTTGACGTACTATAAATTAAGATGGAGGCTACAAATTCACCTATCCCTTGAACCAATGCCAGCAAGGTTCCTGCAAGAATACCTGAGAATGCCATTGGAACAACGACCCTTCTGAATGTATACCACCAATTCGCTCCTAAGCTTCGAGCAGCCTCCTCTACGGATTCATCCATTTGCATTAACGCCGCAGAAGTAGATCGGAAAATAAGCGGTAAATGTCGGACGAAATACGCTAATGGTAAAATCCAGAACGTCCCAATTAACACTTGATTAAAGCTGAATACACTTGGTTCGCTGAAGGCAGCGATTAAGTTAACGGCTACAACTGTACCAGGCAGTGCCCATGGAACCATGATTAAGATATCCAGTAAAGCTTTTCCTTTAAACTTTGTCCGGACCATGGCATAAGCTGCCGCCACACCAAACAAAATATTTCCGGCTGTTGCCACAAAGCTCATCTGTAAGCTGTTCCAGATTGGACGCCACGTTCGTTCATCGGTAAACAGATCAATATAGTGCTGAAAGGTATATGCCGTTGGGATTACCTGAACCGTCCATTCGCCATCAACTGAAAATGAAATCAGGACAAGAACAAGGATCGGAAGCATTAAAATAATAACCCCAATAAATGAAAGAAGCATCGATAGGTACTTTGCAAATTGAGAACGTAATTCGGTGCGATGAACACTAATCCCTTTACTTTGGTTTTGGTAGTTCCGTCTTCCTTGGTACCATCTCATTAAAATTAAGAAACTAATTGATACAATCGATAGAATGGTAGATTGTGTGGCTGCCATATCGAGACTACCATTTGTACGAGATAAATAGATTTGCATCGTCATGGTCCGTTCCACACCAAACATCAATGGTGCTGTGTAAGACGCCATTGAAATCATAAATACCAATAAGGAAGCTGCGATTAACGCTGGAGTTAACATTGGAAGGATGACCTTTAACCAAATACGTATTCTTCCCGACCCTAGGCTTGTTGCTGCTTCCTCTAAGGAAGGGTCCAGGCCTTTAATTGCTGCTGCTGCCGTTAAATAAAAGTATGTGTACATGGTAAAGGTATGAACGACGATAACACCCATAACACCTTTTAATGAGAACGGTACTTTTTCAAGGTCAAATAATACCTGAAAAGCCCGTGGGATGATCCCGCTTTCTCCATAAAGAAAGGTAAAAGATAACACTCCTACGAGTGGCGGCAATGCCATTGGTACCAGAATTAACACAGAAAGAAGTTTTCTTCCTGGAAACTCATATCTTTCCAATAAAAACGCCATAGTAACACCAACAATGGCACAGGTAATGACACTAATGACTGAAATATATACACTTGTCCAAAGCGCTTCAAGGTTGGCTGTACTTGTTAACCCAAAAAAACGCTGGTAATTTTCGAGAGTGGTCCCTTCTTCGCCCACTACACTTTGAAGAAAGGTTTGGTAAAACGGATAAATCACATACGCTAAAAGAACTAAAAAAAGCGGTGAAATTAACACATAAATAAAATATTTAGAACGTATAAGCTGCGCCCACCAGCTTTCCTGTACGGCCGTAGTTTGATTCGCACTCATTCTATCACCTCTATTCTCCGATTAAGTAGATTCCTTTTTCAGGTATGTGAAGCGTAATCGAATCACCGCGCTTAAGGATTTCATTGCCTTTATTAATTATCATGACCTTCATAATATTAGGGCCTATTTTAAGCACATAATTGATACTCACCCCAGTAAATTCAACGAGTTGAATAGTGCCTGTCACCTGATTCGGACCGGTACCTTCATATACAGCTTCAGGACGAATCGAAACTTTAATAGATTCTCCTGCGTCTAGCTTTTTCCCATTTGCAGATTGTGACATACTGCCTTGTAAGAAGATATTCTCATCCAACTTAATCTTGACTGCGTCAGCTTTTACTTCAACGACTTCCGCTTCAAGGATATTTGATTCTCCGATAAAGGAAGCAACAAAATGATTGACAGGCTGGTTATAAATTTCTTGTGGTGTTCCAATTTGTTGAACGACCCCTTCTTTCATGACCATGATTCGATCTGACATTGTCATCGCTTCTGTCTGATCATGGGTAACATAAATGGTTGTAACACCTAATTCAACTTGAAGTCTCTTAATCTCTAATCTCGTTTCCTCACGCAATTTTGCATCTAAATTGGACAGTGGTTCATCAAGCAGTAGAATATCCGGCTCAATCACGAGAGCGCGGGCTAAAGCTACACGCTGCTGTTGACCACCTGAAAGCTCGTTTATTTTACGAGATCCATATTTTTCGAGATGAACCAGCCTTTGGGCACGTTCGACTTTTTCTTTTATCACCGCTTTTGACATTTTACGAACTTCAAGACCAAATGCAATATTTTCAAAGACCGTCATATGAGGAAAAAGGGCATAGTTTTGAAAGACCATTCCAATATTCCTTTTGTTCGGCTGCAGGGTAGTGACGTCCTTGTTGTCAAAAAGGATCTTCCCTTTTGACGGATAATAGAATCCCGCAATCATCCGTAATGTCGTTGTTTTTCCACATCCTGATGGACCTAAAAAGGTAAAAAACTCTCCAGGTTTGACATCAATATCAACGTTTTCTACCCCAATGGAGGTTCCAAACATTTTACTAACATGATCAAGCCTTACACTTTTCAACACAAACACCTCGCTGTTCTTAAAACTTAGCCAAAAAGAAAAGCCTATAGTCGGGCTAACTCTTTTACAAGATAAGCAAGTGTTATTGCCTGCTTACCTTGTAAAAGAGGGTGAAAAACTCCTTCACCCCTTTTATACCAAACTATTAATTTTTACCTTTTATATTTTCATCCCAATGCTGCATCCACTCAGCTTCTTTTTCAGCCATTACTTCCCAATCAAGGTCTAGTGACTTCAGGTCAAGCTCTTTATACCAATCAGGCATAGTGTCCTTGTCGATATCTGTACGAGTTGGTATTTGGTATAAATCTTCAGCTAATGTAGTTCGAGTTGCTGGATCAAACAAGAACTCATAGAATAATTTTGCATTGTCTAGATTCTTCGCATCTTTTACAAGTCCGACCGCATCAACTAAAATTGGTGCTCCACTTTCTGGATACACATAATCAAATGGTTGGTTGTGCTGATTTTTTTGGATCAGAATATCTTGAAGATTCCAAAGTGAAATCGAACCTTCCTGACGAGCTAGCTTTAAGTATAGGTTTGTTGGATCTTGTGCATATTCTTTTGTATTGGAATCGAGCTTTTTAAGCCACTCATAACCTTTTTCAGGAGTATCTGCACCTTGTTCATGAATCATCGCAGAGTAAATCGTTCTCATTGTTCCCGATGCTAAAACACCACGAATAATGATTTGATCCTTCCACTTCGAATCTAGCAGGTCATCCCAGTCTTGTGGGGCTTCGTTCTTCTTAAGCATGTCAGAGTTGTACATAATTACTTCTGGCAGCAGCATTTCACCATACCACAGGCCTTGGGCATCCTTATGTTCAGGTAAAATACTTGCATCGAAGCTTGGTTTAAACGGCTCTAATAAATCTTCGTTCGCTGCAGTCATAAAAGCAGACTGTGTACCACCCCACCAAAAGTCAGCTTGAGGATTGGCCTTTTCCCCACGAACACGTTCAAGTACCTGCTGTGCTCCCATGGTTAGCACATCAACTTGAACATCAGGGTATTTTTCATTAAACATTTCAACCACTTTGTCGACAATTGTTTGGTCCCGGGCAGTATAAACAACTAAGTTGCCACTAGCTTCAGCTTTTTCTTCTGTTTTTCCTTCTTCATCATCTTTTGCTGGAGTATCCCCATTTGAGGAACTGCTCGAACAGGCTGCGACGAAAAGCATTAGAACAGCTATTAAGAGCGCCAATAAACTTTTTTTCTTAAACATCCTTCTCCCCCTATAATAATTTTATTTATTCTTAAAGCAGGCTAAAATACCTGCTAAGAACCAAAGTAGGAAACAATCTATTTTAAAATACTGTCGTATTCCCGAAGGAACAAAGAAACTGCTCCCAAAACTCCTGCATTTTCTCCTAGCTGGGATTGAGCTATTTCAACCGAGCTTGGCAGGTAGTGATGAACAATCCCTTTCAATCTTGGAAGAATGAAATCAGCGGATTGCATCACTCCACCATCTAGAATAACAACCTCTGGATTTAGCAGAGTAGCCGAATTAATGATGCCATAAGCTAAATGCTCAATGGCTTCTTCTACAACCGAAAGTGCGAAAGGATCTCCCGTTTTTGCGAGTGTGAACGCTTGCTCACCAGTCAGCTCCGTTTCAGCCGCTTCTTTATATAAAGGATGATTCTTATTCTGCTGGACAAGCAAGGTAAATTTTCTCCCAATTGCTTTACCGCCTGCAACACTTTCAAGATAACCATAGCGATGGAAGATTGGTTTAAACTCATTTTTCATATCGTTTTTATCCGTAACCATATATCCTAATTCACCAGCTGCATGGGAGGAGCCGCGATAAAGTTGATCGTGAATAATAATGCCACTGCCAATCCCTGTTCCTACGGCTATAAACAGGACATTTTCTTTGTTTTTAGCCCTGCCTAACCATTGTTCTCCAAGTACTGCTACATTGACATCGTTATCAACAAAAACAGGGAAGGGAAAAAATCGTTCAGCCTCCTTCAAAAATGGATAACGAACCCATTTTAAGCTTGGAGCTTCTACTACAACTCCTGTTTTGGTTTCTGTAATTCCTGGTACTCCTACTCCCATACCGAGAATCAATCCTTTATCAATTTGATTCCTTTGGATCATCTCATGAACTTCTTTGTGAATTTGCTTCAATAATTCATAATTTAAATGTTTTTTTGTAGCAAAACTGCTTGAACAAATAATTTTTCCACCTAGATCTGAAATAACGGTTTTTACTTTGGTGCCACCGATATCCACCCCTATGACATAAGCAGCCTTTTCGTTAAAATAAAGATGAATAGGTCGTCTCCCGCCTTGTGATGAGGATTCTCCAATTCCTTTTTCATGAACCCAGTTCTCTCTTACTAATTCATCGACAAGTAAGGAAACAGTAGGTTTACTAAAATGGACCTTTTCTGCTATTTCTGCTCTCGATATGGGTTGATGATTTTTAATACATTGTAAGACGATCTTTTTATTATTAGTCCGTATTTGTGCATTGGAGAGTTTCTTATTCATAAACATCACGGCCTTAATTCATATTGTTTGTTGTTAGTTAGTTAGTTTAACTAATTTAAATACACTATACCTTATAATGGAAGCGTTCTCAATATTAAATTTTAAAAATTCGGATAATTATGATTAATCAGTGAATAATAAATCTAGACTCAGTGCCCCTAGCCTGTATGAACGCTAATATCTAGTACTTATCACCTGATTTAAAAGAACTAATATTTGATTACCAGATAGTAAATTGGTAATATTTACAAAAACTCGAAAGATATTATAATCGGACTTGTAAGAATATTCTCCCAATTAGTTAGTTATCTTTACTAACTAAAATTACATATATAGAAAGGAGAATTGAATCGGTTTATTTCACTTACTAATGAAAGGGGTTTCAAAAATTGAAAAAGCTTTTTTGTCTATTGATGTCCATTCTTTTAATTGCTTCCTTACTACCTCCGATTAGTCTTGCACAAGAACAAAGTGAAAATGATGTTGAGCTTTGGAATGTTGTTAAACCTCTAGATACTACTGTTACTTTCTTGAACACAGGAGCACATCCAGACGATGAACGCAGTGATTTACTTGCCTATTTATCCCGTGGGTTAGGTGTGAAAACAGCTAGCTTAATCGCCAACCGTGGCGAAGGTGGACAAAATGCGATTGGAAATGAATTAGGTAATGCACTTGGAATAATCCGTTCCAACGAAATGATTGAAGCGGCCAAGGTAAATGGTGTAAAAGCCTACCATTTAAGTGAGACCACTTCAGATGCGATCTATGATTTTGGTTTTTCGAAATCTCCAGATGAAACCCTTGAAAAATGGGGTGAAGAAGTTACGTACGAACGTCTGATCAAATTTATTAGAACGTATCAGCCGGATATTGTAATGCCTTCTTTCGAAAATGTTGACAGCCAGCATGGACACCATCGATTGATGGCGATTTTATCTGAGAAAGCATTTAAAGATGCTTCCGACCCAACTGTTTTCCCTGAACAATTGGAAAATGGCTTAGAGCCTTGGCAGATCAAAAAGTTTTATTTACCAGTTGATAAAGATACTGCTACCACCTCGATTGAAATAGGGGACTTTGACCCAATCTACGGTATGAGTTACCCGCAGCTTGGTGAAGCATCCCGATATCTTCACAAGAGCCAAGGAATGGGAAATGATATTCCTGTTGCACCTAGAAAATCACATCTAAAATTAATAGAATCTGCGGTGGAAACAGATTCAACTGACCTTTTTGCAGGGGTTCCATATGACTTCCATGCATGGGCGGATATCGTTCCTGCTGCGAATGTAAGCAAGCAGTTGGATACATTACAAAACCAATTAGAAGGCATTATTAAGCTGTATCCAGACCGTGCAGCGATTTTACCTCAATCACAAAAGGCTTTGGGAAATGTCCAAAAATTAATTTCAAGTACAAAAACTGCTAAGCTAGATGCCGCTGTTAAAAATGACTTGCTTCATAAGCTTGCCCTAAAAGAAGAACAGCTGCAACAGGTTAGTTTCGTTGCTTCCGATCTTGCTGTTGATGTTGAGATCGGTTCCTATGTATTAGCACAAGGTGAACAAACTCAAGTAAAGGTTAAGATTACAAATGAAGGAAAGCAAAAAGTCCAGCATATCGAAGCAGCGTTACTGACTCCGGAAAATTGGAAACACGAAGGGGTAAGTCAAGTAAAACATCTGAAGCCGGGTGAATCAAAGACTGTTACCTTCAATGTCACTGTCCCTTCTGAGGCAGAATATTACCAGCCATATGGCGACGCTGTGATCAAGGCACAACTAACATTTAAGGAAAACGGTGTGGAAACAACATCTGTCATTGACCTAGATAATACAGTGAGTGTGCTCCCTGAATTAAGTGTTACACCGGATCCAGTCAATATTACGGTTAACACAGCAAATGTACAAGAGGAAATACCGGTTACGGTGAAAGTGAAAAACTATTTCAATGGTGCTAAGAAAGGTACCGTTTTGTTGAATCTTCCTAAAGGCTGGGAAAGTCAACCTGCAGCAGCAGATGTCAGCTTTACTGAAAGAAATCAAGAAAAACAAGTATCATTCACATTAGTTCCTCCTACTTCGGTTGCTGAAGGTAATTTTACAATCGGAGCGATAGCTGAAGCAGACGGCAAAATATTTGATACGACCGTACAAGAAATTAAATATGACCATATTAATGACTCCTACTTTATGTACCCTTCCAACATAAATGGGGTTGCATTTGAGTTATTAAAGCCAGACAATTTGAAGGTTGGTTACATCGACAGCGGCTTTGACACGATTGCTGATTCCTTGCTGAATGCTGGATTTGATATTTCGAAGCTTACTCCTGATGATCTAGCTGCTGGTGATCTATCACAATATGATACCATCGTCGCTGGAATCAGATCGACACTTGGTAGACCAGATGTATTGCAGAATAACGCAAGATTACTTGATTATGTAAAAAATGGCGGACATTTAGTGATGCAGTATGTTACTTCTGGGGATCCATGGAATAATAATAAATTCACACCACCATATCCGTTAACCATCGGATCACCTTCAATACGTGTGCGTGTGACGGATGAAAATGCAAAGGTAACAGTCACTCAACCAGAACATGCCTTGTTTAACTATCCAAATAAAATTAATGATAGTGACTGGGATAACTGGGTACAAGAAAGAGCTCTTTACTTCCCAACTGCATGGGATGCAAAATATGAAACATTTGTATCCATGGCAGACCCTGGCGAAGACCCATTCAATAGCGGAATCCTAATGGCTGAATACGGTGAAGGAACATTCCTCTACACCAACCTAGTATTCTACCGCCAAATCAACGCACAAGTTCCGGGCGGATATCGAATCTTTACAAACTTAATTAGCTATGGTGCAAATAACTAACTAGGAACGCTCATTAAATAGGTTTAAAAAAATAAAGTCCTCTTTCACTTACGAAAGAGGGCTTTATTTGCTATTAGGAAAGTATTGGGTGTGCTATTCGTGCCCGTTTTGACTTGGAAAAAGAAATTTGGTAATGAATAGAAAGTATTCGTGCCTGTTTTGGTTGGAAAGTGAAAAAAGGGTAACGAATAGCTGCTATTCGTTACCCTAGAAGCAATAAACAAAGGAAGCAGGTCATGAATAAAATTGTATAATATTTTATTTGTTTTTAATCATAGAAATATACTCTTTTACTACTTCATAAACATAGGCTTGATTCGCTGGTGCAGTTCCGGGATCGTAAGTACCGCCATTTGTTTTATTATTCGATAAGATTCGAATACCCAAGAAGGCTACGTCATAAGCATCAGCAATTTGAGCTACTGAGGCACCTTCCATTTCCTCTACATCAGTATCGTAAATCTCATGAATCCATTTAATTCTATCCACTTCACTATTCCAAAAGTCTGCAGAACCAATGGTACCTTCGACAACCTTCCCCTTCGTGTATGTGTCTTTTACTGCATTTGCAGCTGTAAGTAAATCCTTATCGCCGTAGTAGTATCGGACTTGATTCGCACTATCGTCTGATCCGCTTCCTTCCGAAGCCATTAAGTCCATCGGAATCCATGAAGCAGGATCCATTCCTTGGCCTTCATCCATATGTGTTGTTTTTAATGAACCAATGTTTGTCGTTCTTTCTCCTAACACAATGTCAAATACATTTAGCTCTGGATTATGCCCGCCAGATGTACCTTGGTTGATGATGGCGATAGGATCATATTTTTCAATCGCCAATGCTGTTGCAGCAGCTGCATTTTCCATTCCCTTGCCTGTTTTAGTCACAATAACAGGGTAATTGTTAAGCTTACCTTTATAGAAAACAAATTTCCCTGATTTTTCCACTTTTACTTTTTCTAATTTTCCGGCAAAATATTCAGCTTCGATAGGCATTGGACCTTGAATGATGATCGGTCTCTGAGCACCTTCTACTTCTGTTTCTTTAAGTAAAGATGAGTTACATCCTGCAAGCATCACGAACATGCCGGAAATAGCAGCGACTGAAGCGATCTTTTTAAACATTTTGTTTTTCATAAATAATCTATCCCCTTTTTCTTGTTGTTTGTTTACTCGCAAGTGGTTCCAAAAGAAAAAAGTCTAGAAATTCAGGATCATTCCTGTCTTCTAGACCTACGAAAGTCAAAGTATAAATAATTGAGCAAAAATTTATTGCTAAATCATAAGCGGCTGCAGCTTGAAATCATACGACCGAATACTTTAACTCGTAGTCTAGTTCTTATATTGGGAACCAGGTAGAAACACTCAGACCGTATTACTGAGTATATACGAGTAATGATATTTAAGATTAATACTTTGCTAATATAACAAATTCATAATAGATTTACAACTAAAAGGTGAACATTAATTTAAATTAACTATATAACGTTCGTGTTTTGTGAGTAAAGTACCGGTAAAACGGATAATTTTTACAATAATTTCTTAAAACCGGCACAAAATGTGTTCAACCCGTAAAATAGAAATGACATGTGACATTCACACGTCATTTCTAATGTTTTTGGCTTAGTAAAATCAAATACTTTCTTGCTTCAATTCATCAATAATATTTTCCTTTTTAATTTTCTGAATGGAGTAAAGCATAGCTAAACCAACAATAATGAAAATCATGATAATCACAATGCCAGCACTTACCCATGGAAAGGCGAATCCATATTCAAAGGTATGGCGCATAGACCAGAAAATCAAACCTATAACAACAAAGCTTATAGGCAGTCCGTACAGTAATGCCTTTACCCCGTAAAAAATGCTCTCATAGTTGATCATTTTATTAAAACCATTGGGTGTCATCCCGATGGAGCGGAGCATCGCAAATTCACGTTTCCTTAGGGAGATACTGGTTGAAATCGTATTAAAGATATTGGCTATTGAAACTAGTGAAATTAATACAATGAACCCATACGTAAACACGGACATGAACATGACTTGTTGTTCTTGTTCTTGACGAGATTGATAGACATTGTATACATACAAGTTCGATGGTTTCACCTGATCGAGCTCCGCCTGAGTGGCCATAGGGTCGGAGCTGTTCAAGTACAAATAAGTTCCGACTTCGCCTATTTTCTGGTCCATACCAGCCAAGAGCGCATTCCAACCTTCCTCGGAAACAATGATATCGATTGCACCAGGACCAGATGTGTGAACCCCAATTGGAACTTCGGCAGTTAAGGCACCCACTTCTACCTGACTAATAATCTCTTTCTTGCCATTCTCATCTACAATCCTATATAGATCTAGAACAGCACCTATCTTTGTATCGATAGATTTCGTTTCAATAAATTTTCCAGACTCATAATCCTGGTAAGTAATCCGATCAACAAGAATGGCTGCAGGCAAATCTCTATTTTCTAACTTCTTGTGATCTACTCCCAACTTGACAGCAAAATTCTCGAAACTTTTCTTATCTAAACCATATAAACTAACGGAATAAGGATATTTCCCATCCTCTAGGATAGAAGGTTCCTGCTCTACTTGTTTTTGTAATTCATTAGGAAGCTGTTTCTCCTCTACCCATGTATTTAAAAAATGGAGCTCTTGTACCATACTCGAAGCTGTCACATAGTCAAGCTTGGTAAACGGCTGCAAATCCTCTTTCTCCATTTGTCCTCCATCCACGTGAATATCAT
The DNA here is from genome assembly GCF_036962345.1 of Neobacillus vireti. Lineage (GTDB taxonomy): Bacteria > Bacillota > Bacilli > Bacillales > Cytobacillaceae > Neobacillus > Neobacillus vireti_A. The sequence continues at coordinate 422,734 of NZ_JBALNB010000007.1, read as the reverse complement.
AGGCAATGTCCTCCAGAGAAAGCTCTATTGACTTTTTAAGGCTTTCGGTAAAAAAAGACACGGATAAAAAGAGGACAATACTGATCACAAGGGAGAAAACGGTAGCAAGATATCTTCTTTTATTCCGTTTAAGGTTCTTTAAGCCAATTTCTGCTTCAATTCCAAAAAGCTTGCGAACCAATTTGGAGGTTTTAACCGCTTTACCCGATAATTTAATATCATCACTTTGTCGAATGGCATCAATCGCAGTTACCTTCGAAGCTTTTCGTGCAGGTAAATACGTTGAAATGAAAATAGTAGCAATTGAGATCACACACGCCACAAGTAGAGAAGCGGGAGTAATGATCAGCTTTAATTTTTCAGTCCCTCCAAGTGCACCTTCAATAAATGAGTTAATAAAGCTAAAGGTAACACCAATTCCAACCAATCCCGAGATCATCCCGAATGGTATGCTGATGGCTCCAATTACAGCACCTTCAAAAAAGACAGAGTTACGCTTTTGCTTTTTAGTCGCTCCTACACTTGATAACATCCCTAAATGCCTTGCCCTTTCCGATACACTGATGGCGAAGGCATTATAAATTAACGCAACGGATCCAACAATAATAACTCCCATAATGATTGCTGCTAAAGAAAACAAAGTCATTCGCAGGTTATCATTATTCGTGACTCCGTAATAGCGCAGTAATTCATTATTGTATTGAATGGTTTTGATTCCACTCTGGCTGGCAAGTGCTTTTGAATCTTGATATAAAGATCCCCTTACCTTTTTTACCACCACGACTGCATCAAAAGTATCACTTGCGCTCAGGGAGTTCTCGTCAATAAACTCAATAACCGTATATCCGGGTGACCACGTCGGTTCCCATTTTGGCCGCTTAATGACACCTACGATTTTAAAACTTTCTGTACTTTGAATTGTAAGTTTTTCTATGAGTCCATTTTCATCTTTTTGCAAGGGATCGGTTTGACTCAGCGGCTTATCGCCTCCAGGTAACCATCGTTCTCCAATATTAAGTGTGAATGAATCCCCAATGGAATACTTCACATGAGCAGTTTCCTCGATTTCCTCTGATATAACTACTTCATTATCAGCAGCAGGAAGTCTTCCCTCTTTCAACTCTATTGGAAATTGTTTAAGTCCAGCTGCACTATATTCTTTTAAAAACAAAAATGGTTTACTATCATTTTCAGAGCCTTCAAGTGCTGCATATCCCAAGTCATTTGTGAGGATCAATTTTTCTGTATCACGATCTTTTTTAATCGATTTCAGTTGCTGACGATTGATGTCTTTATATTTGACATGCCATTCTCCATTATTGGCGATTTCCTGCCGAATCATTAAGTTCAAAAATGATACGCCAAGCGTCGCCACTGCGGTGATCATCGCAACCGAAATGATGACACCAATGATGGTAACCAGTGTTCTTCGTTTGTTTGCCTTCAGATGACGGATCGTTAATTTGTTGATGATGTTCACGGCCGAATCACCTCATCCTTGGCAATCCTTCCATCTTCAATGGAAATCACACGGTCGGCTTGAAGAGCAATCCGCTCATCGTGTGTAATCACAAGCAAGGTTTGTTGATAGGTTTTATTAAACATTTTTAGTAATTCAATGATTTCGCTGCTGTTCTTGCTATCCAAGTTACCGGTCGGCTCATCAGCGAGCATGATTGCTGGATGACTAATAAGCGCTCGTCCAATCGATACCCTCTGCTGCTGACCGCCTGAAAGTTGGTTTGGCAAATGATTCAATCGGTTTTCGAGGCCAAGAATCTTCACCACATCTGCGAGCTGCTTCGGGTCCACCTTGTGTTCATCTAACAGCATTGGCAAGGTTATATTTTCTTCTACCGTTAAAATCGGAATTAGGTTATAGAATTGATAGATCAATCCGATCTGCCGCCTTCTAAAAATCGCCAATTGTGTTTCATTCAGGTCATAAATGTCGGTGTTATCGATTCGTACCTTCCCGCTAGACGGGCGGTCTACGCCGCCTAGCAGGTGCAACAAAGTTGACTTCCCTGAGCCTGATGGACCGATAATCGCGACGAATTCTCCTTTTTTCACTGAAAACGAGACATTATCAAGGGCCTTAACCGCCGTTTCACCTTTGCCATATACCTTAGACAGATTTTCAATTTGTAATATATCCATGGGTAACCTCCAATTGTTCGTTGTTGCGTTCAGTATATCTGCCTAGTATGACTATTCAGTGACTCTAAAGTGACAATTTATTCACTTTGGGTTATATCACCCTTTTATAAAATTTAATAAAAAACTGTGTTCCTTTGCTAATCTCGCTTCTTACTTCAAAGTCTCCTTGTTGACTTTTGATGATGCTATAGGCCATTGCAAGGCCAATTCCAATACTTTCTTCCCCTGCATTTTTCCCTTTGTAAAAGCGCTTAAAAATATAAGGTAAATCTTCTTTCGGTATCCCCTTTCCATTATCAGAAATGATGATTTGTGTAAACAAGGTATTTTCTGAAAAGGAAATCGAAATCTCGCCACTGTCCTCGGTATGCTCTACACAGTTTTTAAAAATATTGATAAGAGCTTCTGTACTCCAGTTAAAATCGCCAATAAAGGAAACTTCTTTATCACCTGTAATATGGAGAGTTAGCTGCTTAACATCCATCGGCACGAGAACAGGCTGAATCGCCCGCTCCACCAATTCAGCAACATAAACGGTATCCTTTTTAAATGGAACTGTACCCGCATCCATTTTCGAAAGCTTCAATAGTGACGACACTAGCCACTCAATTCGCTCTAATTGAACACGGATGTTTTCAGTAAATTCAACCCGCTTTGAATCTTCTAACTTGGTATCTCCTAATAAATCTGCCATAACCATCATCGACGTGAGAGGTGTCTTTAGTTGATGGGAGATATCCGAGATAGCATTTGTCAGTTTTACTTTATCCTGCTGTAATAGAGAGCTATGCTCTGACAGCTTTAATGTAACTTTATAGATATCACTTTTTAAAATGCTTAGTTCACCTTCATGGTTATCGCGCAAATCCAGGCTATAATCCCCGCTCGTGATTCTCCGTAAATAGCCTGAAAGCTTAGCGATTTCGTTGTATCTCCATTTGGTAAAAAGCAAGCTGCATAGAATGAGTATGGCAGCCGTTACAAAAACAAATAGAGCAACGTGAGCAGAAAATAGGACAATCGCAGCAACTATTGCAGTGAGTGTTATGGCGATGAACACAAGCATGTAAAGCTGAATTTCTCGGTTTCGCAGCATATTAGTCACCAACCTTATAGCCCATACCGCGAATGGTCTTAATGATTTTTGGATTTTGCGGCTCGTCTTCAAGCTTTTCTCGTAATCTTTTAATGTAAACTGTTAATGTGTTGTCATTCACAAAGTCTCCCGCAACATCCCATATACGATCCAGTAACTGGGTGCGCGTAAGGACTTGCCCAATATGATTAGCAAAAATTAAGAATAGCCGATATTCTAATGAGGTAAGCAGCACTTCCTCCCCATTTTTGTAAACCTTTCCTTCTAGCACGTTAATCCGGATATTTTCGATATCAATCACGTTCTTAGGCTGGGTTGTTTGTTGCTTGTGATAACGACGCAGTACGGATTTAATGCGAGAGAGAAGCTCACGTAAACGAAACGGCTTGGTAATATAATCATCCGCCCCCATATCCAGCCCCATTACCACATTCACTTCATCATCAAGTGCCGTTAGAAAAATAACAGGTTTATCACTTTGCTTCTTGACCAATTCGCATAATTCATAACCACTGCCGTCCGGTAAAGATAAATCAAATAAACACAATTTCACAGATTCCAAATTATCAACGATTACCCGTTTGGCATCCTCTGCATTATGACAAACAATCGTCTCATACCCATCTTGTTTCAGCGAATAATCCAGGCCAGAAGCGATCGTCTTATCATCTTCTACTAATAAAATTTTCATGGTAACACCTTATTCTTTCTTTATTTACATGGTAATGTACTAGATTAGTTTAACAAACTATTCCTGACAAAATATAGGTTGAACGAAGAATTAGGCTCATTTTCTAAGTTCCTTCTATTTTTCATGAAAAAACCATCCCTAGTAGTGACTAAATAAGAGATCTTGATAGAAAGTTTTTCCAATTAATAGACATCATATTAGAAAAAAAAACAAAATGGATTCGCTTCATTTAGCCAAATTATGGTTTAAACATGATTGGGGTAAAATAGAAAAGGAAATTAATCTTTTATAACAACAAAAACATCATTAAATTTAATAAAAATTTATTGATAAACAATAAATATTGTGGTAAATTCAAATAGACAATAAATAGGTGAGGTGCTTTTTATGAAACGAGGGTCAACATTATTTTTAAGGATGGCAGTTTTTCTTATTGGAACTCCAGTTCTTGCATTAGGAATATTTGGATTGACTTGGTTAGCTAAGAATCCAGCAAATCCAGATTATTCTCATATATTATATCCAATTGTAATCGGGATGTATCTATCCGTGATACCGTTTTTTGCTGCATTGTATCAGGCTTTTAAACTTTTGGGCTATATTGACAAGAGCCAAGCTTTCTCTGAATTGTCTGTTAAGGCTCTAAAGAATATCAAGATTGCAGCAATCACAATTAGTGGTCTGTATGTGGTTATTCTGCCATTTGTTTATCTTGTAGCAGAGCTAGACGATGCACCAGGTCTCATCATCATTGGAATGGTCCCTATCTTTGCTTCCATGGTCATCGCAGTCTTTGCTGCTGTTCTTCAAAGGCTATTAAAAGAGGCAATTGATATTAAATCAGAAAATGACTTGACGGTCTGAGGTGAATAAAATGGCAATTATAATTAATATTGACGTGATGATGGCTAAAAGGAAAATGAGCGTAACAGAACTTTCTGAGCGAGTTGGAATAACGATGGCGAATCTTTCGATCTTGAAAAATGGAAAGGCAAAGGCGATTCGATTATCAACATTAGAGGCAATTTGTAAAGCATTAGATTGTCAGCCAGGAGATATTTTAGAGTATAGAAGCGATGATGACACTCAAAAATTATAGTCAAAAGACAAATAAGGAATTGTAACTTAAAAATAGGTTCGTCTTGATAACCAAGACGAACCTTTTTCATTTATGGCCTTGCTAATTTAAGGTCAATTTTCCACAAATTTATTTATTCCTTTTTTTGTACTCCGTACTTAGCTTTCTTTAAGATATGGATTGATTTTTTTTATCATATCTTCTAATTCTTTGGATTGCTTAAAATACATCTTCTTAGCATTCTTATCTTTCGTTTGATAAGCAATACGTTCAATTTCACCTTGCATGGTTCTCAGCTTTGCCGCAATGTTTGGCTTACGCTTTTCCTGTTGCGATCTTTCATCATCTTTATATAAATCAACGTATACACTTTCATCAGAATTAATCTGTGCCAAAAAGACATCTTCAAATTTAGTGGCACCCTGCTGCTTAATCTCACTGAGAAGCCATTCCTCGGTATAGCCTAAATAATGCAGCCGTTTTGGTAACAGGACTCCATCTATAATAATTAAGGAAGGGGCATGATCCTCTTCTACCGTCAGGCCGATATCATTTGCTGTTAGTGACTGAAACTCAGGTTTCTTCATGACACTGATTTGTCCGTTTGTCTCCAAAATAGCCATTTCAACCTCATCAAGATTAAATGCACTTTTTCCCCTTAAGCCAGTCAATAAATCATCATAGGTCATCTTATGTATTAAAAGGTTTTTCTCCATAATCTTGCCATTCTTAACAAGGATGGAGGGGCTGCTCTCGACCAAATCTCTAAACTTAAAGGATTTAATCGCACCATATGCAAGAATCACTGAAAAAAGTGTGTAAACAACTAAACCTGTTAAACCGCTTGTAATCTTTAATTTCGTATCGATTGCCAACGTAGAAGCCATGTCCCCAATGACAATTCCAACCACGTAATCAAAGAAGGTCAGCTGTGATATCTGCTTTTTACCTAGTATTCTTGCGAGAGTAAATAATACGATAAAGGATAAGGTAGCCCGAAGTGCTACTTCAACATATTCCGGCATTACAACCTCCGAAGTTTCATAATCCATCCTATTTTCCCCGATTTCACAGGAAATATCATTATTAGCAATAAACGGTCAAATGGTCCTAAAGGCGGTAACTTTTTATCCACCAATAAGGGACAATTCCGATGGCAGAATTACACCTTTTCGTGAAGGACTAAATGTAAATTAAAGTTCATTCCTTCCATGGCAGAAGAATAAGCTTGCCATCACACCACTTTTAAACCTTAAGAACTTACTCTTCAAAATATCCATAACTTTCATCTTGATTAAATTTTAAATGTATGTAAACTAAAAGTTAATTGCATAACGAAAATGTTTTCTAGGGTTCCGCAACGATCGGTTGGGCTGGTCCGAGAGAAAACTCACAGCTTTGCTGTGTCACGGAGGGATAAAAGCCTGGGAGATAACTGTTAAACAGTTTCTCCCAGGCTTTTTTTAATGTTAGGTAAGAATAAAATTGGAGGTGTCATTATATGAACACAGATTGGATTAAAGTATTTGTTGCTGCTCTATTTGAAGTATTTTGGGTTATTGGATTGAAACACGCAGATGACTTTTGGACGTGGGCTGGGACAGTTATAGCCATCATTATCAGCTTCTATGGAATGATTATGGCAGGCAGAAAACTTCCCGTGGGAACGGTATATGCAGTTTTTGTGGGGTTAGGCACAGCAGGCACTGTTATTTCTGAAATACTATTCTTTGGTGAACCATTCAAAATAAGTAAAATACTTTTAATTTTATTGTTACTAGCAGGTGTAATTGGCTTGAAATTAGTCACAAATGATAACGTTCAGGAAGGAGCTGATTCCTAATGGCGTGGATTTCTTTAGTATTAGCAGGGTTATTTGAAATGTTCGGAGTTGTTATGATAAATAAACTTCATAAAGATCGTAATTGGAAATCCCTCGTTCTATTGTTTCTTGGATTTGGAGCAAGCTTCCTATTTCTATCTTATGCAATGGAAACACTCCCTATGGGTACAGCTTATGCAATTTGGACGGGAATTGGTGCATCTGGTGGGGCGATATTGGGAATGCTTTTATATGGAGAATCAAAGGACTGGAAAAGGCTGGTTTTCATCGCAATGGTTTTAGGTGCAGCTATTGGATTAAAACTTGTTGCATGATGAAGGCAAATAAATAATCTATATTTATCCATCAGAAAGGCCAAATTTTACTTGAGCTACAGTAAAATTTGGCTTTTCCTTATTTCTTTTCAATTCTCCTGGTAATTGATTCATGATTGGTCCCTTTCTCTTACGAATCCACCCTTATGTAAATCAGCCGCCATAGCTTTCAAATCATTCCCCGATGGGTTTTGGAATATACAAAGTCCAAATTGCTTTGCAACGGCAAAAAGATGGTCAAAAATATCCGCCTGTACCGTTTCGTACACTGCCCACTTTGTATCATTTGAAAATGCATAGATTTCTAATGGCAGCCCGTGTTCGGTGGGTGCTAACTGTCTGACCATTAGCGTCATTTCTAGATTAATACCAGGATGATGTTGAAGATAATTGCTAATATAAGCTCTAAACACTCCGATATTCGTAAGTGCCCTTCCATTCACCGGATTGCTCCGGTTAATTTCATGCCTAGCATTGAACTCTGCAATTTCACGTTCCCGATTGATAATATGTTCAGTGAGGTAGTGAATATTTTTAAATTTTTCAATCATCTCTTCGGTACAAAAGGAAATACTTGATGTATCAATGAATAATGACCGCTTAATCCGGCGTCCTCCAGAGTTCTGCATCCCTCTCCAATTGATAAAAGAATCGGATATCAAGGCATAGCTTGGAATCATCGAAACCGTTTTATCCCAATTTTGCACCTTCACCGTATTTAACGAGATATCAATAATGTCCCCGTCCGCACCATATTTAGACATTTCAATCCAATCACCTACCCGGACCATATCATTGGCTGCCAACTGAATCCCGGCAACCAGCCCCAATAATGAATCTCTAAAAACCAACAAAAGGACAGCAGAAAGAGCACCAATTCCACTTAGAAAAATTAAAGGACTCTTGCCAATAAGATGTGCAATAAGCAAAATGATTCCAATGGTTATGACAATAATATTGATGACCTGGATATACCCTTTAATTGGCCGGATCTTAGAAATTTCAAAGGTTTTATAAATATCATTAATGGCATTTAATATCGTTGTTATAACAATTAATCCCATAATGATTAAATAGGCAACAGCACCCTTTTCGATTAAATGCCGTTTTCCCGGAAAGGTAGCTGCAAAATAATAAATAATTAGTGCCGGAACAATATGAGACAGCTTTTGAAAAACCCTTCTTTCCAACAGCATATCATCCCAGGTATTTTGGGTAGTGGCCACAATACGAGTGACCACTCTGTATACGACCTTTCTCGTGATAAAATTCGCAATAATACAGAGAGTCGCGATAAAAAATATCATAATGACGATTGAAAGATATCTCGCTATCGAAGGAGTCATTTCTAAATCTAATAGCATGTTATTAATGTAATTCATTTGTTCTCCTCCCATGGTGTTTTGAGATAGTGATCATTATAACAAGAACCTAAATGGAAGGTTCTGTTTGTCCTCTAATGCCAGAGACGATCCCAATTGAGCGGATATATCGATTGCAAAGGCAGAGATTTTTTGTATCAAATTAATTTACTTTCCTATTAGGTTTTCCAATCAAATAAGTAATAATTATCTATTTTTTTTAACTATTATATAAAGTCGAATGTTTTTTGTAGAATGGAAGTACATTTTATAATTGCCTTGGCTGTGTTTCTGTTTACTCAACAATCCTTTAACACAGCCATAATCTTAAAGGAGGATAAAAATGAGCAAGACTGTTTCGGCGTTTCAAGAGATTCCAACTACGTGTATTTCAGATATTATGCAAGGTCTAAATAATATGGATCCACTCATTAAACCGTTAAAAGAGGAATACAGAATGGCAGGGCGGGCCTATACCGTAAAAATGCCGGTTGGGGATAATCAATGCGTTTTACGTGGCATTCGTGAAGCCAAGCCGGGCGATATTCTTGTAGTGGATGCCAAAGGAGATACCTATCGAACCATCGCAGGAGATTTTATCCTTGGACTTGCGCAAACATTAGGCATTAAAGGGGTCGTAACCGATGGGGTGATCCGGGACATCATAGGGGTGAAAAAACTTAACTTTCCTGTTTTTTGTAAAGGAACAACGGTAGCCTCAAGCGCTAAAGGTGGTTGGGGTGAAGTAAACGTGCCGATTTCTTGCGGTGGAACCTCTATATGTCCTGGGGATATCATCGTAGGAGATGCGGATGGAGTTGTAGTAATTCCGAAAGCAATAGAGGAAGATGTATTAAGGAAAGCAAAAGAAAAACTTGTGAAGGACCAAGAACGGGATCAAAAAGTATCCGGTAAACCCGATGAAATTATCCGGTATTTAGATAATATGTTGATATAAATAGGACAAAAAAGGAAAACGACTGACGTTTTCCTTTCTTTTATGTTAAGCGTTGTTAAATTTCATTGTTATTATTAGAAAATTCCAACAAAAGATCGATGAAGGACAAATTAGGAAAGTCCCTAGTGAGATTTGTCCTTCATATGGATTTCAAAAAAAACCAACATTTGTCTTTAACTAGCCTAATTTTTAAAGATATTCCTCAAGAAATCACCGGATTCTGTTTTCCTGTCCTCCTCATTATAGGTTAGTCCAAAATCGTAACCATACTTGTCTCCAGTTTTTGCTTGGTATACATAGGAAGGGTCTTCATCAAAGCCTGGCACGTCCATCCTGTCGATGGCTAAAGCTTCCGGACCTGCTGGAATGGTAAGAGGAAGTTTTCCTGTCGGATTAAATTTTCCGCGAATCACATCCATTAATGCTTCGGCTTTCACTCCGAACGTCCCAATGACAGCCGCCGCATTCGGTTCAATTTCTTGAATCAGCCAAGGGTTACTAAAGTTGATGACGGTAATCGTCGGTACCGTTTTCTCAATTTCGATAATCCGGCTTTTGTTATGAATATTCGAATCAGGTCCAATGGAAATGGTTGGCTGCTTCGAAAGAAGATCTTGTTTGGGTTTTATCCATACTAGTGCATGTGTTGCTTCTTCCAAATGGTCTGTTAAAGTGATGCCCCGATCATAGTTCTGAATAGTTTCTTTAAATGCAATCGTATTTGCATTCTGTTCTCCAGCTGGGAACGATTCGACATAAAGTTTCATATCTTTTATTTTTTTATCATTTAGTGGCAAAAGTTTCTGATCATTGCGTAATAGAACGATCGACTTGCGATGGGCTAAATCTGCCTTTTCTTTTGAGGCGGGATTGTTAACCACGTCAAGTGCCCTTTTCGAATCCACATACGGGTTTTCAAACAAACCTAATTCCATCATTTCTGTGAGCAAATAGGATACAGATTGATTGATTTGTCCTTCACTAACCAAACCTTGCTTTACTGCATTTATAATGGGCTGTGGATCTTTCTGTCCGGAAAAAACATTTGCACCCGCTTCCAATGCTTTAGCAACTCTTTCTTCCCTCGACAAATGTTTAGCTCCCCAAGCCATATCAATAATTGCTCCCGTATCTGAATTGACATAACCTTTAAAACCAAGTTTCTCACGCAATAAGTCGGTGAGGAATGCTTTATTAAAAATAAAACCAACTTCTTCAAATTGCTGATTTTCATCATAAGGAGGAAGCCCTTGCTCTGCACTTTTATTACTTGGATAAGCATAATAAGGCAGCATAGAAGTTGTTCCAGCTTCAATGGCTGCGATAAACGGCGGCAAATGATACTTTTGCAAGCTCCCTTTTGTTGGATAAATATTAAAATTCCCTTCCTCGAAATGCGGGTCTTTACCCAAATATCTCGATCCCCCGCCAGGAAAATGCTTTGTTGTCAAAGAAACACTGGTATCGTCAAGTTCTTCACCTTGAAAACCTTTGATTAACGTATAATTGATATCTGAAACAAGTTTAGGACTTTCTCCAAATGTTTCTAAAATCCTTGACCATAAAGGTTGTGTTGCAAGATCAGCATTGTAGCCATACATTTTACGAAGACCGGAAGACGTCCATTCTTTACGTGCAATTTGAGCAAAATCTTTAACCAAATCAAGGTCCCGGCTAGCAGCAAGACCTAATGAATCAGGAAAGATGGTAAATTGGCCAGGCTCATCTTTTGCGGTAACATAATAATCTTCTGTTTCTCCTAAATTTGTAATATCAGCAATCGTTGTGTAATGATTCCGGGGATTTGAAATCAGAACGGCTGGAATCCCTAATCTTGTTCCCTCCGTCCTTTCTTGCAATTGATTATTAGTATTGGCAATTTCGTCAACACCAGGTGTCTTCCGATATACATAATATCGAGCATGTTGATTGATCAGATTATTGTGCTGTTCCATTTTAGATCCTTCGATGTCTTGAAATTCAGGTATAGCCATAAGTCCCGCTTTTTCTTCTAGGGCCATTTTAGATAGTAGATCTGCGACTCTCTTTTCAACCGATAACTCCCAATTTTCATAATCATCGAGTGTTCCATTTGAATTTAAATCTTTATATACTTTTCCGTCGATCGTAAGCGTTGCTTTTACCCGTGCCACGACTTGAGGATTAACACGTTGGGCATTTACAGCAGGGTTAACGATGACAAAAGATAAAACGAGGATTATCAAACTGCACTTCAACTTCAACAAGTTCCCTCTTTTCAATCATTCATGGTGGTTGATGTTTAGTCTCCAATTTTCACATATATTTTCCTTTTCAGGAAAAATTATTCACTCAAAACGAGGCAATACAAAGACCTGCTCTAACCTGTTGACAAACTTGAATTCGTTTTAATTGTGTATTACCAAATTAAACAATATTTATTAAATGAAAGAAACAAGATGAACCAAGTTATTTTATCAAGAATATATTATTTTAAAACCCGGATAAGCTGTAGGTGATAAAATGGATCTTAATTTTGATAAGTATATAAGGTCTGATGCATTGATTTTAGTCCCAGTTCTATACATTATCAGCTTGTTACTTAGACAAACTCCTTTCATTCCTGTATGGACACATGCTTGGATACAGTTGTTTTTTTCAGTTATTGCATGTCTCATCTATTATGGTCTAGAAATACAATCTGTTGTTCAAGGTATACTTGTTACTGGAGTAGCTGTACTAACAAGCAATTTATTTTATAACACGTTTAATGGATTAAATGAATCAAAAATCAAAAGAAACCTTAATAGTGAGAATAAAGATAAGAAGGAAGAGTGAACCAGTTATGAATATAAAAAATGTTCCTTACAAGTGTAAGAAACATTTTTTATGTTGCCGCCTACGTCTATAATAAAGCTCTAAGCTCTTCTGTCATTTGTTCTACTAATTCAGGTCTTCCGTGAAACTGGGCAGGAGTATTTTGGAATAATTGAATACGCCAAGTTCCATCTTTTTTTACCACAATTAGAGTGTGATGAGTGTTTACATTTGGGTTAATATCGTTTGATTTAGGCGGTACCATACCAGCAATTGCGCGTAACATTACGATCTCAGAACTTAGAAAATGTACCTCTTTCACTTTGCTAACAAAGCGAGCTGTTGGATGGTGCTCAAAGATTGGATGAAGGTGTGAAAATATTTCCTCCCTGCCGATTGATTGGCTTCCATCAAATCCAATGCTTTCACCATCTTGGGTAAATAAATCCGCCATGGCACGAGCATTACGATGATTCCAGGCATCTAATAGTTGGTTATAGATTGTTTGTACTTCTATTGGTGAATTGCTTTCCATGTTATTCACTACTCCTTAAATAACTACATATGTATTAAAATAAGTAACAATAAAATTCATTCTGTTTTCAATTTTTTATGAAAAACATCAAATAGAATACCACATAAACCTACTGCTAAATAATAATGCTATAAAAGTTAGCGCCACCCGAAAAAATATAATAACCACCAATTCCGGTAATAAAATAACTGATTGAAACCGTTAAAAATCGTTTCATAATCATCACACCCATTTAAATAATTTTAAATATTAATACCATATTATTCTTGCTATTAGCTCTATAACAAAAAGAATCTCCTATGACCTTCATTTGTTATTCGCATGAAACACTCCAATTAATTGATAATAACGTCTTATCGATTATAGGAGTCTTATTGTTATTGATACAAGCATTTTTTGCATAATTTAATGAATGATAATTTAAAACTGCTAAAAATAATAGAATTATTAAAGCCGTTACAGACAGCAAAGATAACTTTTTCCTTTTGAGCAAATTAATTCCATCCCTTTACACATAAAATCTTTTAAACTTATACGGTTATTTCTACATAAAAGTTTCATATTATCCTTTATCAACATAACTGTCTGTCAAGTAATCTTGGTGCTGCCCCTAGTATTATTTCTATTACATAACACACCGCTCTGGTATCTCCAGAAGCGGTGTCACTAATTATATCTGGATGTATTCAGCCATTACAAAATTTCAATATACCCATCAGTACCATTCACGCGAATTCGCTGCCCGTCTTTAATCCGTTTGGTAGCATTTTCGACGCCAACAACTGCTGGCAAGCCATATTCACGTGCGATAACAGCTCCATGGGTCATCAGCCCGCCGACTTCGGTGACGAGTCCTTTTATGGATACAAACAATGGTGTCCAGCCAGGGTCCGTAAAGGAGGTGACTAAGATATCTCCCTCTTCTAAATCAGCACCTTCCATATTTAAGATGACACGTGCCCGCCCCTCTATTACGCCAGAAGAAACAGGCAGGCCTACGATCGCATGTGCCGGGAGATTTTCTCGTTTGTACTGACCCGTAATGATTTCACCATCGGACGTGATAACACGTGGGGGAGTTAATTTTTCAAATAATTTATACTCGTCTTTTCGTTTGCTGATCATCTCGTAATCCAGTTTGTTTGTACGAACGACTTCGTGAAGTTCTTCAAACGTGAGATAGTAGATATCCTCTTTTTCAGAAATAAGTTTGTTTTGTACAAGTTGTTCGGCTTCTTTCAGTAACTCCTGCTTATAAACGAAGTAGCGATTAATCATCCCGTATTTTGGATATTCACGATATCCGATGGAATTCCGTAGTAGACTAATCATTTGTTTTGCCTCTTCGGCTTTTTGTTTACCATCAGGTAATTGCTTCAATCGATGTACTAACTCTTGTTCCTTTTTCAAAGCAACCTGCAGCCCTTGCTCAAATTTTCGTTTGGCAGCACCAGGCTCATATGTTTTGATGTTACTCAGAATCAATGGGACAAGTGTAGTGGGTTTTTCAATCCAACGTGCTTTCGTTAGATCGATTTCTCCGGCACAACGCATTCCGTATTTGCTGAGATAAGTTACTATTGCGTCATGGCTTTCTTTTCCACCCTCAAACTTAACCATTTTATCCAAAAAGGTATCATCCTTAACCTGCTGTAAATAATTAATTACTTCTGGATAAGGACGAATCACATCCGCAACATCCAATAACGCCAGCCCCATTTCAGAAGTAATATTGTTTGGTACTGATAGAGAAAGTGTGTCTGCTGCGTTTTTTTCTCTTAACCACTCGTTCATTTTTTCATTAATCCATGAGGCAGTATTAAAAGCAGCCATAATCACAGCAGAACTTTGTGGGTCAAATAAGATCTTCCTTAATTGCTGGATATCATCTAGAATAAAATCAAATAAATCCGAGCCTGATTTCGTTTTGATGTTTTGTTTTAACTCATCTATTGATGTTTGATTACTCTTAATTAAATCAGAAACGATGGTCGGAAGGTTTTCGATTTCTGCCAGCAAATTTGTATTGTTTCTGCTTGGGCTCGGTGCTTTTATATCACTTGATACCGATTTTATAAAATCACTGCGCTCTAAAAGTGTCATAAGTGCGTCTTTTATGAGCGGATCGTATTGACCCAGGGTATTTACTACCATTTCTAGCTTAGGTGTGACATCCACAAACAACCTTCCACCGGCTGTACGCATGGGTGCAGGTGTCGTTAATAGGTAAAAAGACAATCCCAATGGCTTGATTGGATCTGTCATCATTTGTTGATGGCCAACAGATACATAGACATGATTTTCTTGATCATTGTCCTCTGGGATAGGGAAAAGCGTAGTGATTGGCCTACTCTGGACAATATAAAAGGTATTATCAACCAAACACCATTCGATATCTTGAGGGCAGCCAAAATGAGCTTCGATCTGTCTACCGATGCGAGCAAGCTGTACGATTTTTTGGTCAGTAAGTGTTTGAGACTTTTGCTGATTAGGATCGATCGGCACGGTCTCTGTTCCGCCTTCTTTTTGTGCAAAGATAGCCAATTTTTTTGTTGCTATCCTTTTATTGACGATTTTATCTTCCTGTACTTTATAACAATCTGGGGAGACCAAGCCAGAGACCAATGCTTCTCCAAGTCCAATACTGGCATCGATGGAGAGTAACTTTCTGTTAGAAGTAATTGGGTCCGCGGTAAATAAAATCCCTGAAGCCTGTGGGAATACCATTCTTTGAATGATAACGGATAAAGATACTTGGCTGTGGTCAAATTTGTTTTGTATTCGATAGATGACCGCACGATCCGTAAATAGGGAAGCCCAGCATTTTCTGATATGCTGCAAGATGGCTTCTTCTCCGAGGATATTTAAATAGGTGTCATGTTGCCCAGCAAAAGAGGCATGTGGCAAATCTTCAGCAGTTGCACTAGAACGAACGGCAAAAGCATGTTTATCGCCAAACTTGGAGAGATAGTCAGAAACAGCTTTCGCAACATCGGAAGGAATTTCTACTTCCATTAGGATTTGTCGAATCTTCCTGCTGATTTCCCCAATTTGATCTTGATCCTCAACTTTTAGCAGTATTAGTTGATCCAACAATGCTTGAAACGTTTCGTTTTGTTCGATGGCTTTTTGAAATCCCACTGTTGTCACACAAAATCCTTCTGGTACTGGTATTCCTTGAATTTTGGATAATTCCCGTAAATTCAACCCTTTTCCGCCAACGAGCCAAAGCTGTGTTTTTTCTATCTCCTGAAGACCGAGTACCAAAGAACTCATTCCACATCTCTCCTAACCATTAATGTCTATTGATTTTAGCAGTTGTAAATGGTAATAAATAGTCTATTTTGACCTTTTTTTATGTGCTATAATTAAATTAGGAATACTACGATTTTAAAAATAAGAAAAAACGACCCCTTTTTTTTGAAGAATCTATTAATACAAGCTAATTAAAACCAAACCCTATGCATCCCTTTTAGAAATACTTCTGTTATGGGAGCTCCAGAACTCTCGCCTATTACAGAATCAATTCCACAATGAGGACAAACGGCTGTGTCATCGTTATCCCACCATTCATTAATTTCATTGGGATGATATATTTTCAAACAATAAAAGCACCCACATATGCTATCCTTTTCTAGGCCTTTTCTATTATGGCTACTAAATCGGTGGGCTTCTTCAAAATGTTTTTCCATTACTATTCTCCCCTTTTAATAACCAACTAAATTCTCCCTGTCCTCAAACATACCCTTCTAAGCCTTTTGTAACTAAGTCATATCCTAAAATCCCAAGAATACCAACAGTTTTAATGATATATCAATGCTGATGTTTTTTAAATTTTTAATACTAAACGTTCATCTGCAATTTTTTTCATGTTTACTCTTCAAAATGAGAAGGGAAAAAGAAGTAAGACTTACTTTCGACGACCACCCCTACCTATTCTACTCTTACCCTGTCGGTGAAAAAGAAAAAAACAAGAGTCATTTAACTCTTGTCCTTGGAAAAAACATTGAAGATGGACGTTTTCCTGGATTAAAAATTGCAGAAGAAATTGAACAACGTATATTATGATTATTGCAAACTCTTGAAAAAGGATCTTCGTCTGGAAGATCCTTTTAGTTTTGTTAATTGGCTCCAAAACTCGTTTTTCCAAGGATGGATTTCACCATTAACAACCTTTTTCATTTCCCATTCTTTAAGATAACTTTCAGGAATAATTGGTCCTTTCTATACAGCTATCTCTGTATCTATTAATGAAACTATTATCTTGGTGTTTCGTATAAAAAGTATTAAGCAATTAGGTGGTGTTAAGTTGGAATACGAATTGTTAATTATTGGTATAGTCCACTTAGTTGTGTCATACCTAGTAGCTGTGAAAAAACAAACTTGGTTGTTAGCTGGATTCAATGAAAAAATGATAAAAAATAAGGATTTATTGAGGAAAGTGGTAGGAGGAGGTTTTTTCCTGCCGTTAGGTTTGTTGGCGGTAGTCCATAGTTTTATTGAATATCCTTATGAGAAAACTGTTTTATTAGTTGCTATGTTCGTTTTATTAACATTTGTGTACCTATTTATAAATAGAAGGTTACTCGATTAGTTAAATGTAAGCGCGATTGTTCAAAAAGGTAATCACTTCCTATCTATAGTAAGTAGGTTGTTGGAGAAAAAATTAACTATTTTAAGGTGGTGTGGCTGGTGAACAAAAAAACAAAGGTCTTCATTGGACTGATTGGATCCCTTATTGTCTGTCTTTTTGGAGTATATCGTGTAATTGTAGAAGCTCCATCAACGGATAGTCTATTGATTGTTCCAATAGTATTTGCAATTACAGGTTTTGTAGGAGTTCTGGGGAATTTAATTACTTTTAAAAAAATTAACAATGATGCTTATTAAAAAAATCACCTCACCCCTAAGAACTCATAGAGGTGAGATGATATGTTTAAAACCTTACAAAATCCCCTTCTTTGATTTGATTCTTTTCAAACCATCCAAGATTGACTTCTAGGGCATATTGATAAAAAAGTTCGGGGTCATAAGTTGGACATTCATCCCCTGTACACGGAACCATATCGAGTATTTTTAGAATTCTCCCATCTGAATCAAGAAAAGCAATCGATAAAGGAATGAAGGTGTTTTTCATCCAAAAACCACCATAGGTTTTTCCTGAATAGACGAACAGCATCCCTTCGTTTTCGGGTAATTGTTCAACAAACATTAAGCCTTTTTCTCTCTTTTTAAACGTATCAGCAACGTGAACGGTTAATTTGATTGTCCGTTTTCCACTGATAACTTTAATTATTCTTGTTTGAAGACTTGCTGCTTTTTCTTGTCTAAAAAGGAAACCGAGTAAGTTTTTTCTTTTTTTCAACATAATCACTCGCCTTGTCTTTACCCTTTCGTTAAAAGGAGGAAAATAGGAGATTAAATGAAACACGAAGAAAAAAACTCCTTTTCAATTCAAATACTTATGATATGGTTTTACATTTAATACTTTATTTTCGATGACGCCTTTATGAAAACCACTTTCTCCAGTTTTCCTAAGAGATTGGGTCTTCATCGCCTTTATGAAGACCACTTTATCCGGTTTTCTAAGGGGATTGGGTCTTCATCCGAAAATTAAAGAAAACCCGCCCACTCAGCGAGTTTTCCAATCACTTGTTTAATAAATTTACGTATCTAGAAGCAATAAATTCCTAAAAATTCTCCACATTTTTGAAGATTTGTTTTTCGTTCATGGTTCTTAATTTCTTTATATCAAGACGAATGAGGAGCGAAAGTGCCAGGGCTACAATAAAAATTCCTGAAAAAATGACCAATGTCCCTTGGTAGCTTCCGGTTGTTTCCCTGACCCAGGATACAAAGATCGGTCCTGCTAGACCGGCTGCTGCCCATGCGGTCAAAATATATCCATGAATGGCTCCAAGCTGCTTCGTTCCAAACAAATCGCCAATATAGGCTGGGATCGAAGAAAAGCCGCCTCCATAACAGGTCATAATCATATAAACAATAATTGAAAATAGAATACCCACTGTCATACTTGGAAGGATAAAAAAGGCAACAATTTGAAAAGCAAAGAAAAGTGTATAAACGTTTGGCCTACCGATATAATCAGAGATGGTGGCCCAAACAATCCTTCCTCCACCATTAAATAATCCCATGATTCCAACCATGGCTGCGGCACTAGCTGCTGACATTCCTACTAGCTCTTGCGCCATAGGCGATGCAACAGAAAGAATCGCAATACCACAGGTAATATTGATAAATAACATCACCCATAAGGCCCAAAACTGTCTTGTTTTAACTGCTTCGTTAGCCGTTAACTGACGCAGATCCGCTTTGAGTTTCCTAGCTCCTGATTTTTCTCCTGCTCCGTCTAGGCTCTTAGGTACCCATCCCGATGCAGGCGGTGCCAGATATTGTGCAGAACAAAATATGATGACGAAGTAGGACGCTCCAAGAATATAGAAAGTGTTAGAAATCCCATATTGTTCGATTAAATAATTCATAATCGGACTGCTGATTAATGCAGCAAATCCAAATCCCATGATTGCGAGTCCTGTTGCCAGTCCTCTCCTGTCTGGGAACCATTTTACCAGGGTAGAAACTGGTGTGATATACCCAACTCCTAACCCAATTCCAGCAATCATTCCATAAAATAAATAGAGTAATAGCAATGACTCTACTTGAATGGCAAATCCTGACCCTGCAACTCCAGCTCCAAAAAACACAGCACTTAGTGTTCCAGCTGCTCTCGGACCAAACTTCTCAACAAAATGTCCTAAAAAGGCTGCTGATAGACCTAAAAACAGAATAGCCAAGCTAAACGTTAGGGAAATCTGCTTTAATCCCCATCCCATTTCTTGTTGAAGTGGATTTGTAAAAACACTCCATGCGTATACTGAACCGATTGAGATATGAATTCCAACTGCTGCTAGAGCAATAAACCAACGATTTTTTGTTTGCAACTTCCATCCCTACTTTCCAAATTGTATAGTCTTGTTGTCGATGATTGCAAAAATGTTATTCGTTATACTTCACCTTTATTTTAGAAGCTGCTAACTCGGCGCGTTCTCTCGCCTCATTTACAGATTCTCCGGTGCTTAACGCGACCGCCATCCGTCGTCCCTCTTTTGTTTCCGGTTTTCCAAATACCCTCACCTGTGTTTGAGGAATGGATAGGCTTTCCGCAACCCCAGATAGTTGGTAAGTCTTACTTTCTTTACTTGCCTTAATCGTGTGACTGGCACCAGGTCTCATGAGCTGAATTTCTGGAATCGGATAGCCTAAGATGGCTCTTATATGCAATGCAAATTCGGATAGATCTTGCGTAACCATGGTAACCATTCCTGTGTCATGTGGCCGGGGTGACACTTCACTAAAATAGACACCTTGTGGAGTTAGAAATAATTCCACTCCAAAAACTCCATACCCGCCAAGAGCATCGGTGACTTTTTTGGCGATATCCTGAGCCTCTTGGATATGTTCCTCTGACATGTCATGCGGCTGCCAGGATTCTATATAATCACCATCTTTCTGCACATGCCCAATAGGAGCACAAAAGGTTGTTCCGGAAGCAGAACGGACGGTTAATAGCGTGATTTCAGACTCAAAATGGATAAATTCCTCCACAATCATTCGGGCTTTTTTACCTCGTCCACCTGCAACCCCCTCATTCCAAGACCATTCTGCATCCTCTATCGAACGGCATATGGTTTGACCTTTTCCAGAAGAACTCATGATTGGTTTGATCACACATGGAGTGCCGATTTTTTCTACAGCCTTCCTTAGTTCGTAAAGTGTGTCCGCAAAAGCGTACTTCGCAGTAGGCAGCCCCAATTCTTCACTTGCCAATCGACGAATTCCTTCCCTATCCATGGTCAGGTTCACGGCTTTAGCTGTCGGCACAATACGGAAACCTTCGTTTTCAAGCTCCACCAATGTTTCTGTAGCAATCGCCTCAATTTCCGGAACGACTAAATCTGGTTTCTCTTGTTCTATCACTCTACGAAGCTCTTCTCCATTAAGCATGTCCACCACATAAGAACGATGAGCAACCTGCATGGCCGGAGCATTTTCATAACGATCTACCGCAATCGTCTCGAGTCCTAGACGGTGCGCCTCTATTATGGTCTCTTTTCCAAGTTCACCTGAACCTAGTAACATTACTTTTTTCGTTTGGGTACCGAACACCTGTTACAACCCCTTATCGTTTGTCTTTTGATTATGATATCTTATGTTTTCGACAATTTCAAGCATTTTTTTCTCATAAAACACGAACATTTATTTATTTTTTTATTTTATCATTCGTATATTTGTTATTGTCAGAGCAAACCTTCCTAGTCCCTACAATAACTTCAACAAAAAAGGACACTTCTTCTTCTAAGAAAATCACCCGTTCCTTTGAGTGTAATTCTTCGCCTCCCCTTATTCTTTCGTTTTCAACTTGTTCTGCTCCTTATTTATTGAAGTTTTATCTCTTTGCTTTGTTATGCATAATTTGGAAACGCAAACAAAACCTAACAACAGTGGAATTTATTCGGTGGTGTTTATATGCATTTTTCAAGGACTCAATTAATTTTTGTTCTCATCCTTTTTATTGGTATTTCCAATCATGTGCTCATCATGCCTCATTTGCTTTCATCGGGAAAACGGGATGCATGGTTATGTGTATTGGTTTCTTATGCCTTTTTACTGTTTTGGGGAGTTATCCTTTATTTGATTATGAAAAAAAATCATCAACGACTATGTCTTTATGACTGGTTAAAAGTACGTGCGGGGGCCGCGATTTCCCACTTTATCATTGGCGTCCTTGCGGCTTATGTTTTTGCGATCAGTGCAATTTCTTTTTATGATTTAATTCAATCCATTAATATTTATTTTCTGCCGCGAACGCCATCCTTTGTTGTGATGTTGCCTTTCCTGCTAATAAGTGCTTGGTCAGCCTATAGTGGATTAAAATCAATTGTCTATGTTTCAGCTGTATTATTGCCAATTGTGTGGATTCTTGGGATATTTGTCGCTTTGTTTACTATTAAAGATAAAGATTACTCCTATCTTTTCCCTGTTCTTGCTGATGGCTATCACCCCGTTTTAAAAGGTACAGTCATCATTCTTGGGGGAAGTGCGGATTTGCTTGTGCTTTTGCTTCTTCAGCACCATTTAAAAAAATCGTTTACCTTATTCAACCTTTTCGTTCTCATCTCCATTCTAGTCTTTCTCATTCTTGGCCCTACCATGGGTTCCCTGTCTTCATTTGGACCAGCTGTTGCATCTGGTATGCGGTTCCCAGCTTTTGAACAATGGCGACTTATTACCTTGGGAGAATATATATCCCATGTTGACTTTTTGGCAGTATTTCAATTATTAAGCGGCGAGATCATACGGGTTTCCTTAGGCCTCTACCTGCTTGCCGATATGGTTAAAGGCGATTCATCCGCTTCTAGAAAAAAGCATGTGTTTGCCGTTTCTTCGCTACTTTTAGGATTATTGCCGTTAATTCCGTTAAGTGATATATGGGTGCAAACGTTAATTGGAAAATACTTTTATCCAGCTGCTTTAATAAGTGCGGTATTAATTTCGTTGGTATTATTGATCATTGGCTACCTGCCAATGAAGAAAGGAATCCAGCGCATATGAACATGAATCAATTAAATCATTTTTTAGCAAAAGGAACGTTGACTTGTGATGAAGTAAAAAGTTTTTTTCTTCCTTATGCCGATATAAAATTCATTCCGATTGAAACAGATGAGACCTTGCAAGCTTTTTATTGCAAAGGGATGATCGATTCAACACAGTTAAATGAATATTTTAACCGTATTCTTCTGAGTATTAGTAAAGAAGAACCACGAGGACATTCTGAAGTGCTCCCACCAGTCCAACATATAAAAAAATCGAATGAGATAGTGAGTCTTTTGTTTTCAGGTTCGTTGATTGTGTTCCGGGAAGGGACTCCGTTTTTTCATGTGTTTGATATTAGCAAGGTTCCTCAACGAAATCCACAAGAATCGAATACAGAGGTTTCAATTAAGGGACCAAAGGATAGTTTTACCGAGGAGATGAATATTAACATCTCTTTAATTCGCAAACGAATGAAGTCTGAACAGCTTTATTGCGAATACTTTACTATAGGTTCACTGAGTAAAACAGAAGTTTCGCTGCTTTATTTAAATGATAAAGCCAATCAAAACATTATTCAGGAAATCAGAAAGCGCCTTAAGGATTTTAATGGCGAAAGTGTTGTCAGCAGTGGTCAATTGGAGCAATGGCTATCAGATCGCTCATTGTCTTTGTTTCCATTATTTGATTATGTTACACGACCAGATTTTGTCATTGAAAGCATGTTACGCGGAAGATTTATTTTAATTGTAAATGGGTCACCCTCTGTATTAATTGGACCAACTAATATTTTAGAGTTGATTAAATCACCTGAGGATGTTCATTTCCCTTACTATCTTGTTCTGTTTGGACGATTTATTCGGATTATCGGCTTAGTGGCAGCCATTTTCCTCCCGGGCTTCTGGGTTTCGCTGGCTTCTGTCAATATTGACCAACTGCCATTTGCCCTATTGGCCACTGTCGTTGTCTCACGCGAAGGGTTACCGTTACCAATCGGACTTGAAGCAATTTTTATTCTGGGGCTGTTTGAATTGTTAAGAGAAGCAGGAGTTCGAATGCCGACCTTTCTTGGCCAAACGGTTTCCATTGTCGGAGGTATTATCATCGGCGACGCGGCGATTCGAGCAGGGCTCGCTTCCCCAACGATGATTGTTATTATTGCTTTAACAGCAGTGGCAAGCTATACCCTGGTGAACCAATCATTGGTTGGAACCGTAAGTATACTCC
This sequence comes from Neobacillus vireti, assembly GCF_036962345.1. Classification (GTDB taxonomy): domain Bacteria; phylum Bacillota; class Bacilli; order Bacillales; family Cytobacillaceae; genus Neobacillus; species Neobacillus vireti_A. The sequence continues at coordinate 399,063 of NZ_JBALNB010000007.1, read as the reverse complement.
GTGTTTATACGTTAATACTATCCATTTTTTTAGGAGTATACGGGCTTATTATTGGATTCTTTAGCATTCTTATTTATCTCTCTAAATTGGAGTCGTTTACAGTAGCATATCTCGAACCCATTGCCTCGTTAACATTTAAAGAATATTTAGCAGGGTTGTTTGTGAACCCATTTGACCGAAAAAAATACGGCATTTCATTCATTCAGAAACGGAGAAAGTAGTATGAAGCGAAAAGCAATGATGGCCTGCCCCACTATTCTTGTTCTTTGTCTCCTCTTTGTTACGGCTTGTGAGAATGACATTGGTGAAATCGAAAACCAAAACTTTGCAACTGCTATCGGTGTCGACTACCGGGATGGGGAATATTATGTTTATATTCAGATGATAGGATTAAGCTCTGTTGCCAAAAGTGAAGGCGGTTATAAAGCCCCACCTGAGGTTTATGTTTCCGAGACGAGAGGGAAAACGTTTATAGATGGATTTTTCAAAGCTTATTATACTGCACAAGAACGATTTCTGTGGGCAAATGTGACTGCAATTGTTTTGAGCGAAAATGTACTAAAAAAGGGACTTGGCAGTGTCTTTGATGGTTTGACTCGTTATTATGAGTTCCGACCCACTCCATGGATTTTCGGGACTAAGGCCTCGATGGTAGACATTCTCTCAACTACTGGATTTTTTAATCAAACCTCATTGAATACAATTCTACATAGTCCGGAAAGTTCATATGAGCAAAGCTCGACCATCAATCCCGTAAAGTTAAATCAATTTGCACGTGAGTTTTTTGAACCAGGTCGCACCACATATATACCTTCGCTCACGATTAATGATACACAGTGGAAGAATAATAAAAAGAACGAGGCGAAGCTAGCAATTGATGGAGCGTTTTTTCTAAGTAACCAAAAGTATAAAGGCTATTTTCCGTATAAGAACTTAAAAGGGATGCGTTGGCTGACTCCGAAGACTAAACGTGCTTCCATCCTATTGCCAAATAAAAACAACCCTGCATTTCTGACGGTTCTTGAGGACCAATTGGTAAAGATCTATCCTGAAAAACTAGATGAAAACTTTCGCTTCACCATCCTCTACATTGCCAATGGGATTGTTAGTAATCGCATGAAGAACAACACGATAAATGTAGATGCCATGGAGGAGTTTGTAAAAAAAGGGATCTTATCTGAGGTGAGACAATTATATCAATTAGGTTTATCACATGATATCGATTTTTTAAACTTGGAGCATCAACTTTACAGAAAATATCAATCCGATTGGAAAAAGCTAAAAGATCAGGACACCTTGCTCCGTGAAGACAGCATAAAGTCAATAGAAGTGCATATCACGCTTGAACATTCGGGGTCATTTAAAAACCGAAAAATCACGATTAAGGAATAATACTAGAAAGGTATTCCGGTGCGGGGTGATTCCTTTTCGAATATCCCCCTCACCCTTTTTATTTTAAGAATAACTGTCCCAGGATTTTGCCGGGTATACATAGGAACAGGCTTCATCAAAGAATGGTACATCCCCTTTTTCATTTACCACTTCTTCCTGACTTGCCGGAATGGTATGAGGCAGTTTTCCTGTCGAATTAAATTTACCACGAATCACGTCTATTAACGCTTCTATTTTCACGCCGAATGTTCCAAGGACATCCCTAGAAAAATTTTACTGGTATCTACTAGTATCAAGCATATTTAATGTATTTTTTATATCGGAAACGTATGATAAGTGAGTATTCAAAAAATGCGGAGGTCAAGAATAATGAATCCAAAGTATTCACCACTATTCCGGCCAATTCTGTTGCGCAGCGGAATTCAATTAGATAATCGTATCGTGATGGCACCCATGACAACTTGGTCGAGTAACCATAATTACACTGTCTCAGATGAAGAAATCGCATACTATAGCACTCGTTCAAATGGTGTCGGAATGGTTGTCACAGGGTGTGCATATGTCTCAGCTAGCGGAAGAGCATTTCATGGTGGATTTGGAAGCGATCATGATGACTTTATTCCAGGTTTACGCCGTCTCGCTTCTGCCATTAAAGAACAAGGAGCAAAAGCAGTATTGCAAATTTTCCATGGCGGCAGGAAGTGTCCGCCAGAGTTAGTTCCTAATGGGGATGTTGTTAGTGCTAGTGCTGTTCCGACAGAACAAGGTACCGGTCAAGTTCCTCGTGCTTTGACGGAGGCAGAAATTCAATCCATTATTCGTGATTTTGGCGAGTCAACCCGGAGGGCGATTGAAGCTGGATTTGATGGAGTTGAATTACATGGAGCGAATGGATATTTAATACATCAGTTCTTTTCGCCACATACCAACCAACGGGAAGATCAGTATGGCGGCAGTTTGGAAAAAAGATTAGCATTTCCCATTGCCGTGGTGGATGAAGTGAAAAAGGCAGTAGCGGAACATGCAAAAAAACCTTTCATTATAGGTTATAGATTCACACCAGAGGAACCAGAAACACCCGGAATTACAATGGCAGATACGCTTGCCTTAGTGGATGTTTTGGCAAGAAAAGAACTTGATTATCTTCATGTTTCCTCAGTGGATTTCTGGTCACCGCCAAGACGCGGGGGTGAGGATTCACGTTCTCGTATTGAATTGATTCAGAAGAGAGTGGAAGAAAGTGTTCCAGTGATTGGTTGTGGCTCTATTTATTCAGCAGACGATGCATTAAAAGCGATTCAAGCCGGTGTTGGCTTGATTGCACTCGGGCGGGAGCTTATTATTGACCCTGATTGGGTTGAAAAGCTTAAACAAGGAAAAGAAGCTGAAATTGAAACAAAACTAAGAAAAGATGCCCAATCTCGTCTTGTTGTACCAGAAGGACTTTGGAAAATAATTGTCAGCAGACCTGGATGGGTTCCAATGGAAGAGTAAAAAGACATATACCTCTCACATCGAAACTTAGTGTTTCATTTTAGGAGTTTAAGAAGAGGGTTGGCTAATGCCATCCTCTCTTCTTATTTTTTAATGGGCTCTTTTCTAAAAGTTTGTTGATTTAAGAAGATTCTTTTGGAGTTTATTAGAATAAGATGACCCTTCTGACTACCGTTGAACTTGAAAAATCATGGTAGCGGGAATCAGATGTTCCCTTTGATTACCGTTGAACACGAAAAATCATGTTAACGGGAATCAAAAGAGCACTTTGGTAACCTTTGAACATGAAAAATCATTCTAACGGGAATCAAAAGACCCTTTTGGTTACCTTTGAACACTTAAAATTATGCTAAGGGGAATCAAAAGAGTCTTCTGGTTATCGTTGAATATGAAAAAACATGGAAGTGGGAATCAGAATAGTACCTAATCCGAATTTTGAACCCGATTTTCCAAACAACAAAGTTTACAAAATAGCCTTTTAATAAAAGGCTATTTTATCATACTGAAAGAGGGTTTTGATGTAATGACAAAAACACGAGTAAAAGCACCATTTAAAGCGGATCATGTAGGAAGCTTTCTTCGAACAGAACCGATTAAAACAGCAAGAAAAGCTTTTGCAAATGGGGAAATTGACAGAGATGCCTTAAAGGTTGTAGAGGATCAAGAAATTGAGAAACTGGTACAAAAACAAATAGAGGTTGGTCTTAAATCCATCACGGATGGGGAGTTTCGACGTTCATGGTGGCACTTGGATTTTTTAGCAGGTCTCCAAGGCGTTGAATTCTTTGAAGGCCAATATGTAAGTGCCTTTAAAGGTGAGAAAACTAGAAATAATGCGATTAAAGTGGTTGGTAAGGTCGACTTCGATCAACATTATATGATTGAACACTTTCAGTTTTTAAAAGAAGCGGTTGAAAAATATGGGGATGGCAGCCAAGTAGCGAAGTTCTCTATTCCTAGCCCGAATATGCTATTTACTCGAATTCAAGGTGACGAGTATTATAACGGCAATCGAGAGCAATTTTATGAGGATACTGTCGCAGCTTACAGAAAGGCCATTCAAGCATTTTACGATGCCGGCTGCCGATATTTGCAATTAGATGATACCTCTTGGATTGATTTTGTCTCCGAAGAACGGATTCAAGCAGTGGTTGAAAAAGAAGGCATGGACGTTCAAGAGATCATCAAAAAGAGGGTATCCTGTATTAATGAAGTGATTGCAGACAAGCCCAATGATTTGTTAGTTACGATGCATATTTGCCGTGGAAACTTTAAATCCACGTATATTACAAGCGGAGGTTATGATCAAATTTCTGACGCGATTTTTGCTGAGTTAAATGTGGATGGGCTGTTCTTAGAATACGATGATCAACGTTCAGGTGATTTTGAACCATTAAAAAACTTTAAACGACCTGATCTAACCGTTGTTCTTGGATTAATCACATCTAAATTCGCAGAACTTGAGAATCCTGAAAACATTAAAGCTAGGATCAACGAAGCAAGCCAGTTTATTCCTTTAGAAAACCTAGCATTAAGTCCGCAATGTGGCTTTGCCAGTACAGAAGAAGGAAATCTCTTAACAGAAGAGGATCAATGGAATAAGATTACACACGTGATTTCCATTGCTAACAGTGTATGGAGCGCTATCTAAATATATAAAAAATAATACCTCCTTCCATCAAACACACCGGAAGGAGGTATTTTTTCTATCCCCTGCAAACTACTATTTTTTTTAACTTCAAAGAATTACCCAAAGATCATGTTCAATGCTAATACTCCAAGTATTCCATAAATAGCCACAAGGGTATACATGAAACACACTGTTTTGACTGTTTGTCCAATGGTCAAGTTAAGGTATTCTTTCGTCATCCAGAATGATACGTCACTTGGCGGTGCCCAAGCGATGGAGGCACTTCCAATTGCAAGTACCATCAATTCAGGATTAACTCCAGTTGCTGTTACAATTGGCAACATAATTCCTGCGGTAGTTAATACCGTAACGGTCGCAGACCCAACAGCAATTCGTATGGTAAGGGCAATAAGCCAAGCTAATATAAAAGGTGAGATATTCCATCCACTTGTAAAATCAGCAATATAATCTGCCATTCCACTATCAAGAATAACTTGTTTAAAGGCACCACCACCACCGAGAATGAAAATGATTCCTCCCATACCGATCAGTGCTTCTTCTACAATTTTCATGATTTGAGGCATCGTCTTTCTTTTTTTATGCAAACCAAAGACGTATATTGCGATAAACAGCGCGATCAGCAAAGCCATATCAGCATTACCAATAAAGGTTAAGATTTTCCTAATGATAGAAGTTTCAGGTAATGAAAATTCTGCTATTACCCCTATCAAAATTAAAATAACAGGTGACAAAGTAGTTAAAATAGATGTTGCAAAGGATGGGACTTCATCCATGTTAAATTCTTTCTTTGATACTAAATGCATAGGAATGGGGATATCCCAGTTTTTATACAACTTTGTAAATAGCGGTCCAAAAATAACGGCAGCTGGAATGGCAAGAATCAAGCCATAGCCCAGAACAACGCCCAAATTTGCTCCTAAAGCGCCTGCAATTGCAGTTGGTCCTGGATGAGGTGGTAAAAAGACGTGTGTGATGGATATTGCCGCTAGAAACGGGAGACCCACTTTCAACAGCTTTACCTTCGCTTCAATGGCAACTGTGTATACGATTGGAATGATTAGAATATAACTAACTTCATAGAAAAGAATAACCCCCATCAGAAATGAGGCTATGCAGATGGCCCAGTCCACCCTTTTTTCGCCGAAAATTTTAATGAGAGATGTTGCGATTCGATTGGCTCCGCCACCTTCAGATATGATTTTTCCAAAAATAGCACCCAATCCAATAATGATGGCTAAATGCCCTAGAGTTCCGCCAAGACCGGTTTCAATGGATTTGACGATAGTTAATGGTTCCATCCCAAGGATAAGCCCTACAGATATAGCTGATAACATCAAAGATAGAAAAGCATTAAGCTTAAACACGATAATTAAAATAAATAATATAACAATTCCTAAAGCCAGTGCTATAAGCGGCAAAATATAAACACTCCATTCCTACATCCATTTATGTATTTTCTTTTCAACTTTATCCTAAAAGGGAAGATCTCCCTATTAGGAATGTTTATCGCCAACTATACAATTATGCTTCAAGCTTCTCGGATGTCATTTTTACTATTATTAAAGTTTATTAATTTGGTACTTCCTTTTTGATAGAAGATTTATTAATATAAAACTCTGATGCTTTAAGTTGATGGATAAGTCTTTCCGCAAACCTTTTCTTAACCGCGGATTTTTCATCCTGATTATATTCGTAAAATCCTTCTCCTGATTTTATGCCTAGTTTCCCTTGGGCTACTTTTTGCCTTAACATCTCATTGGCATGTTGAGAATGATCCATAGCCTTTAACAAGTTATCACTAACTGTACACCAAATATCTAGACCACCTAAATCGGTAATCTCTAATTGCCCTGTGGTCGCATACCTAAATGCTGGACCAAACTTTAGTGCTTTATCAATATCATCTGGAGTTGCAGCTCCCATTTCAATGAGAGAAAAAACCTCCCGTGCAATACCCTGTTGAATTCTGTTCGCTATAAGTCCTGGTATATCCTGTAGAACTCTAATGGTTTGCTTTTTTATAGACTGATATAATTGTTCTACTTCTTTAAAAAGATCATCTGGCATATTCCCAAAATATGAGAGTTCTACAAGAGGCATCAAGTGACCTGGGTTATACCAATGGTTTACCAGCATTCGCTCTTTCCGTTTATCACTAATCAGTTCCATCATGCCCGTTAATGGCAGACTTGAGGTATTACTTGCAAATATCGTATGTGATGGACAATATTCATCCAATTGCTTAAAAAGATTTTGCTTTAGCTCGAGTATTTCAGGGACAGCCTCAATGACATAATCACGATCTTCCACACTTTGCTTTAAATCCGTAAATACAGTAATCCGCTCGAGCGTTAAACCGACAGACTGCGCTTCGATAAAGTTTGTCTCAACTAACATGTTGAGTTCTTCTTCAATTTCTTTTAGCGCATCCCTTAATCTATCTTCGTCCGTATCATACAAATGAACGTCATAGCCATACATCGCAAAAGCTTCTGCAATGCCGTGCCCCATGGTACCTGCACCTAAAACAGCAATCTTTTTAATCATGATCAATTACCGTAGTTACGAAACTAGGCTCGAAATGTTTGATATTCACTGAGAATTCTGGCAGACATCCTAGATTCTCAGATTCTTTCACTAATTTGACAACAAGGTCATTGTAAGGGGTTTTAATCCCTGCTTCGCTTCCCTTTTTACAAACAAAACCGTTGATATAGTCAATTTCGGACTTTCTATTCTTCTCCAAGTCTTGCAGCATGCTCGCTTTTGTATTACTATGTGGTTCCCACACCTCATGATAGAAATCCATTTTATTTGGCACATCATTTTCATCCTGGAGTTCAAGAAATTCCATATCTTTCCCTTGCATCTCTTCTAGCTTAATACCGTGTGCCCGTGCAACCTTTATCGTTTCATCAGCAATATGTGCTAAACTAAACATCGCCGTTTCATTAGATAAAACGTCACCAAAGCGGCAGCCTAATGCAGCGGACATGCCACTAAATGTTGCATTCATTAATAGTTTTGACCATTTAATTCCCATAATGTTATCTGAGACATGACAATGACCAATTACATTTAATATCCTTTTTACTTCTTCGATACGTGGTGTGATTGAACCATCTAGTTCACCAATGTCAAATGCGTAATTTTTTACAGTATGTACTTCTGTTACGAGTTCAGAAACACCCGGTCCTAACCATGTTGCCCCAAATCCTACTACGCCCCCAATGGTTCTTTCGTGTCCTATAATTGAGGAAACAAAATCTTCAGGTATTCCATTTTGCAGCGTACAAACGATACTACTAGAATGAAGATGCGGAAGTAACTGTTCTAATGAAGTTTGATTATATACTTGTTTAGTCAATAAAAATACCAGATCGTATTTCCCATTCATATCATTCGGCAACAATGCTTTCACAGGTACAGTAAGATCCATAAAACCAGTAATTTTTGCACCAGAGTGATTTAGTGCCTCTACGTGTTCCTTATTGATATCAATTAAATCTACTTCTTGTCCTCTTGCAGTAATCAAAGCCCCTATGATAGTACCTAAGGAACCCGCACCCATGATGGCAATTCTCATATGTATTCCTCCTTCAATGTGATTGACCGTTTAATAAATGCACAACAATACACCACTACTTAAGGACACCACTCACGTTATTCAGTTTTCTATTTCTGGTTAAATCTAGGCCTAAAATTTCTCTTGCCTCGTTTGGTGTAGCAATTTCTCTTCCCAAGGTTCCAGACAAATCTACAATTCTTTCAACAAATTGAGAATTGGTTTTCGCTAATTCACCCCGTCGATAATAAACACTGTCCTCCATTCCTACTCGGACATGTCCACCCAATAGAATACTCATGGTATTGATCGCTAGTTGATCCTTACTCGCCCCAATAGCTGACCAGGTTGAACCGGGTGGGATACATTCTGTTAAATACAGTAAATTTTTTGGTGTAGCAGGCATCCCGCCATGTATACCTAATACAAATTGGAAATGAAATGGAGGCTCAATCAAGCCCTTTTTGACAATCCGCATCGTATTTTCAATCATTCCAACATCGAATACTTCAATTTCAGGTTTTATCTGGAATTCTTTTAATTTTACGGCTAATCTCTCTAAAAAAGTTGGCGTATTGTAAAATACATCAGATCCAAAGTTCATCGTACCAGCATCAAATGTCGCCATCTCAGAGCCCAATTCACATACTCGCAGCCGATCTTCATCGTTCATCGCCACTCCGCCGGCCGTTGTTAAGTTGATAATAATATCACATTTGTCCTGTATTCGATTCACTGTCTCAATGTATGTATCCAATTCAAGGGTGTTGTTACCGCTTTCATCTCTCACGTGAATATGTGCGATAGACGCTCCCGCTTGATAAGCTTCATAAACAGAATCTGCAATTTCCTTAGGTGAAAGCGGCACATAAGGGGTATGTTTGCGAGTGGTCTGAGCTCCAGTTGGAGCAACTGTAATAATCAATTTTTCCAAAATAATCCCTCCATTTTTTAACGTAAGATACGCCCAGCGAAACGTTTCGTTTAAATCAAAAAATAATAGATAAAATATTGCTGCTTCTATGGGCTAAAATCACATTCCCCAACTCTTTACAATGGGTGTCTATTATCTTTTTAAAAAATTAAATAGACTCTTACCCTTTTGAAAATCGAAATAATAGTTTTGAAACCGTTTTAGTTCTTCTTTACTATCGAAACGTTTCGCTGTATAAATTTAGTATAAATAGAATTGATTTCAAAATCAATAGGTTTTTCTGAATATATCGAATTCACTATTCACTATTGGTAACGACGTGCCTCGGGAAACAGATCTTTATCTAAATCATCGTCCATTTTTACATTTTGTAGGAGAACGAAACATTGAGTAAGCTGGTAACTTTTATATGTACCTTATAATAGACAGAAGGTACCCTCTCGATGTTCCTGTCTCCCTTTTTCAAGCAGATAATCAATTATTGACATCATTTCCTGTATACCCGCAACTTTCGCGAACCACTAAAGATGGTGTTAGTGTTATTTGTCTAGGAACGGTTTCATTCTTTTCCTTGATTAACTGTAAAAGCAACTCCATCGATAATTTACCCATTTCATAGGTAGAGTGATCTACACTAGAGAGAGGAACAAGAAAGTTTTCAGAAAAAGAGCTATTATCATTTCCGATGACAGCGATATCCTCCGGAACACGAATCCCAGCATCTCTAAGTCCCTTAATCACCCCGAACGCCACTACGTCGCTTACCGTACAAATCGCCTCTGGTAATGTTCCCTCTTGTTCGAGCATCTTTTTCACATTGGTATATCCCGATTCCAAGGTGTATTCTCCATCAAAAACAAGCATTGGATCCACTTCTAAACCATGAAGGGTCATGCAGCTAATAAATCCAGCTTTTCTTTCCCTTGCAGTGTTTATTTTTAAATCACCTCCAAAATAAGCAATTCTTTTGTACCCCTGTGCCACTAAATGATTAACAGCTATTTCAGAACTGAGCGGATTATTAACTCCAACAAAGTGTTTATCATACAATGGGGGTTTTCGATTAATGAGAACATATTTTAATCCTGATTTTTCAATTTCGATTAAATCTTCCGCTAAAGCAATATTCGCTAAAAGGAGACCGTCAACCTGTTGTTCTAGCATTAGTTCTAAATAAGCCAAAATTTTAGAATGTTCATTGGATGTATTACAAAGGATGACATTGAAATTATGATTAAACGCTACATCCTCAATTCCTTTGATCATAGGCGGATAAAAAGGATTTAAAATATCTGTTACGATGAAACCAATCGTGTTGGTGCTCTTCTTTTTCAAACTTCGTGCTACTGCATTGGGTCGGTAATGTAGTTCCTCAATTACCTGCATCACTCTATTCGTAAGTTCCGGACTGACATATGCTGACTGATTAATAACAGCCGAAACGGTAGAAAGTGAAACATTCGCTTTTTTTGCTATATCTTTCATCGTAGCCATTTAAAAACCTCCACAAAAACGTTTCGATATGAATAAATAATACAAATATACCATGAATATGTAAATTTATTAAAGAAGTCCGCTTTGGTTTAACTACAACTCCTATAATCAATAACAGGAAAATTCAACTTATAACTCTACCTTCTTTTGGCAAGGTACCTTCATGTACCCATGCTTCTACCATATGATTAAAGAAGTCAGGCATTGCTAAAGAAACTCCATGCCCAATTTTAGGTATAATCACGCCTTTACATTTTGCATTACTTTCTACAAGATCTTTTGCAGAATTTTTCATAATGGATTTTTCTTTATCACCCACAGTAACCAATATCTTTCCATTTGCTTGTTTAAAATCATTAGGTATTTTGAACGACATGTTTTCTCCTAATACTCTTACAAGAGTGTCTGGTTTTAGTTGACAACTTTCTTCATAATATTTTTCAAAGTATTTTCCACTTATATATAATGTTTTTGCTTGTAGTTTGGAAAACCATCTTTTTTTAATTAATGGAAATGTTAATCGAATAGTAGGTTTTATTAGTTTTTTGGCGTATGAAATGGGCCTGACCGAAGCACTATTTATGATGGCAAAATCAATTAAATCTGGTTTCATACTTAATAGTTGAATAATGACTTGCGCACCTAAAGAAAAACCAATCAAAATTACTTTCTTTCCATTTGCTTTTTCTTTGATTAATTTAATTACTTCATCTGCACTACCCTTTATTGAAAAATGAATTTTATCATTGTTTAACCCATGTTCAGGTAAGATTGGAACAATGCAATGATAATGAATGAAGTATTCTATTTGTTTATCCCACATCCAATCACTAACTCCACCGCCATGTAAAAACAGCATTAAAGGAGCACTCTTATCGCCGTATTCTTGATACTGTAATGCCAAATGTTACACCTCACCTCTTTAGAATTTTATGAAAGTTGGTAATCTATTCTTTGATAAAAGTTTTCAAGGTTGATTGATCATACATTCACTAACCTTTCATACGTTTTTAGGAGTATAAGGTTTCGACAATCCTTTGTTGTTGTGCTGTTATCTATATGGCAATCGCTGCTTTTCCTTCTTCTAATATTACACCACAAAAAAACACATGGGGCTCCTCAACGAGAATCTCCCATGTGTTTTACTATTCATTCTTAAACTATTAATTAGTAATAGATTTTAATTTAATCTTAGATTGTATTAAAGTGTTGATATCATTACATCATCGACATTAAAAATTGATGAAGGACAAATCATGTGATTCCTCAATGAGTTATGTCCTTCATACCCATGATGCAGGACAAATCTCGTGATTCCTCAATGAGTACTGTCCTTCATACCATGATGAAGGACAAATCTCGAGGTTCCTCAATAAGTTTTGTCCTTCATACCCATGATGAAGGACAAATCTCGTGATTCCTCAATAAGTTTTGTCCTTCATAACCAGGATGAAGGACAAATCTCGTGATTCCTCAATGAGTTTTGTCCTTCATAACCAGGATGAAGGACAAATCTCATGATTCCTCTATGAGTTTTGTCCTTCATAAGGATCTACTCAAAAAAATCAATCTATATCTAACAAAACTAAATTAAAAAATAGCTATTCGTCCCCTAAAACCCCATATGAAGGAGCCATCTCTGGAACAACCGCCCTTACTTTATAATCGTTTGCCTGAGGGCTGTAAATTTCCCAAAGCTTCTTTAAATCTTCAAGAGGGTGATCACTATAATCTACTCTTAGATCCACATAAGGGAATGGTTCATCCGTGTATACTAGGAGTCCAATAGAGCGTTCCTGATCTAATTCCCCGCCTAACTGAAAGCCTTTTTCAAGCGCAAAAATTAACCTTTCTGCTAATGGCATTCCTTCTGTTTCTAGAAATACATGCCCCATTGCTTCAGGAATGGCAGGATCACTGAGGAGATTTCCAATACTGGCAACATTTTTTGCACAAAATTCGCCATGGACACCTAGTGCCTTTTTCCCTGTAAAGGCAGCGGAATTTCCTTTGGAATCCACTACTGCCAGTTGCCTGTATTCAGGATATGGTGAAGCCGCCTTCATGGAACGTATCGTCGATTCGGCATCGAAACCATTTTCCAACACGGTAAAACCGATAGTGGCTAATCTTGGGTCAGTCACATTTTGCGATAAAATAGCACCTTCTCCTGCTTTCACCCATGGGCATCTTGCCCCAACTGCTGGACTACTAGAAGTAACAATGACTCCTAATGCACCGGTGGAAGAACAACGTCCTGCTACCGAAAATGTCATTTTCTATCCCTCCTCGGTAGATATATTTATATTCACTTTAATACTGTATGAATCTACTAAAATAAAAACCTATTCGCTAATGACAGCCTCAACATCAATTTCCATTAACATCTCAGGCATCGCAAACCCACTTACCAATAAACCAGTACTGCAAGGATATACATCTTTAAAATGCTTCGCAATTACCGGATAGACTTTGCTTCGATCTTCACGATGCATTAAGTAAACGGTAATCTTACAAATATCATTAATCGTGCCGCCAGCCTCTTCAATCAGCTGCCTTACACAGGTACATGCCATTTCCGCTTGCGCTGCCACATCGCCAATGCCATGAAAGTTTCCATCTAAATCAAATCCCGTTTGACCTCGTAAGAAGATTCGATTTCCAGCTCGAACGGCCATGCAAAATTCATTATCAATATGGTGTTCTGGTTTTCCCAGGTTTTTTGGATAATATTGGGCTGTTTTGAACTTTCGGAATCTCTGAATCTCTACTTTTTTTGTTTCACCATGGACTGTCATCTTGGTATTTCCTCCCTAAATTTTTATTAAAGGAATTTATCCCTATTTATACCCTAAAAATAATATAATGTTTTTTCTGAAAATTGTCAACATTTTAAACAATTACCCGAGATAAGATTTTTGAACAATTTCGCTTTCTTTTAATTCTTTTTTTGTTCCTTGCCCAGCTAAACGCCCAGCCATTAGTACATAGCCGCGACTGCAAAAATCAATCGCCATTTCAGCATTCTGATCGACCAAAAGGATGGTGGTTCCTTGCTGATGTAATTCGGTGATTTTATCATAGACTTCAAACACTAGTTTTGGTGATAAACCCATTGATGGTTCATCGAGTAATAATAGTTTCGGTTTCGTCATCATGGCTCTTGCGATTGCCAGCATTTGCTGCTCTCCGCCAGACAATAGACCTGCCAACTGTTCTTTTCTTTCTCTTAAAATCGGAAAAGGCTCTGTAACCTCTTCCGCCCTTTGCTGACGACTTTTAGCTGGAAGTGTGTAACCACCTAGAAGTAAATTATCCCAAACCGAAAGTAATGGAAATACATGCCTTCCTTCAGGAACAAGTGTCATGCCGCGACTAACTAATTTAAAGGTTTTTTCATTCACGATTGATTTACCAGAAAGTTGAATACTTCCACTTTTGGGACGCAGCTCTCCAATGATTGTTTTCAATAATGTACTTTTCCCTGCACCATTAGCACCGATAACCGAAACGGCTTCCTTTTCTCCTACTTTCAAGCTTACATTGTCTAAAGCACATATTTGTCCATAATAGGTACTTACATTTTCTACATTAAGCATTTACCTCAGCCCTCCCCATATAAGCTTCCAATACTGCAGGATGATTCTGAATCACTTCAGGAGGACCTTCTACTAACTTTTCTCCAAAATTTATCACCGTTATTTGGTCGGACAACGTATTTACGAGATGCATATCGTGCGCAATAATTAAAATCGTTATGCCTTGTTTATTCACCTGTGTAAATAGATTCATAAGCTCTTTTGTTTCCTTCTGATTCATACCCGCGGTTGGCTCATCAAGTAATAATAGATCAGGATTTGTTGCTAAAGCCCTGGCAATTTCAACACGTCTTTGACTTCCATAGGAAAGTTTTGCTGCATACTCATGACGCAGCTCCCACAACCCTACGAATTTCAATATTTCCTCTATACGTTCCTTCGCCTGCCTTTCCTTGTTCCGAAAGTTCTTCGTCCGAAATAAAGCAGGCAGAAGGTTGCCGCCTGTTAAAAGATAGGTTCCTATCAATACAGTTTCAAAGACTGTCATATCAGGAAATAGCCGGATATTTTGGAAGGTACGGGAAACCCCTTGCTCTGCAATTTTATCTGGTCTCAATGAAGTGATGTCCCGATTTAGTAGTTGTATTTTCCCTTCATCTGGGGTAATCACACCTGTGACTAGGTTAAATAGCGTACTTTTCCCTGCACCATTCGGGCCAATGATGGCATGGATATTGTTTTGTGAAACCGAGAACGATAGATTGTTTACTGCCTTTACTCCCCCAAAAGACTTTGAAAGATTGTTGACGGTTAAGATGGCTGAGTCATTCACAACATTACTGCTCATAACTTAACCCCTCTTTCTCTATCGCTGTTTTTTTTTCAATTCGTGAATTTCTTTGAAAAAATCGTTTCTTTGACATTTTTAATAACCCCATGACTCCCTTAGGGAAAAACATAATCATGACGACGATTAAAACTCCATAAATTAACATTCTTAATTCTGGTGTCTCACGTAGTAACTCTGAAGAAACGGTAAGAATCGATGCTCCAATCAACGCTCCTGCTATCGAACCTTGGCCGCCAATCATAACCATCGTTAAAATCGTGACAGACATCCCAAAAGCAAATGTTTCCGGACTAACAACACGCAGGAAATGAGCATATAAGGCACCAGCCGCACCGCAAAAAGCAGCGGAAATGGTAAACATCATTACTTTTGTTTTAAATACAGGGATCCCCATTGCTTGAGCTGCGAGTTCGTCATCACGAATGGCGGTACATGCACGGCCAAATCCGGACTTAATGATTAACCGTGTGACGAAAATGCCTAAAAATACAAATATCAATAATAAGGGATAATAATCATGGTAACGCGTAAACAAAAGCTCAAATGATCCTATTTTAATGGGCGGAGGAGCAGGTATTCCGGCAATTCCCATCGGTCCGCCTGTAAGATCATTCCAGTTTAAAAATACAAGCCATATGATGGTTCCAAATGCAAGCGTTGCCATAACTAGGTATTCTTCAATTAATTTCAATCCAATAAATCCAATGACAAATCCGATTAATGCTGTAACCAGAATGGAGAGTGGAAGATTCATCCATAGTGAAAAGCCCAGTTTTTTGGCCAATATGGCAGCGACATATGCTCCGATTCCAAAGAATGCACCATGTCCCACGGAAACCTGACCCGTGTATCCAACAATTAAATCTAGACCTAGTGCAAGGATGGCATAGATTAGGATAAGATTAATCACATACATAAAGTAAGGATTCACTACTGCAAGAGGCAGGAGAAATAATGCAATCCCTCCAAAAATGAACACGATTTTTCGAAAACCTGTTTTTTTGATTTGTTCCATCCTTTCTCCCCCCTTATACCTTTTGTTGAACGATTTTCCCAAAGATCCCTTGAGGACGAACTAATAAAATAAATAATAAGATAACCATGGCAACCGCATCTCGATAACCTGAAGAAATAAAACCAGCTGCAAAACTCTCAATGATACCTAATAATAAGCCGGCAATCATGGCTCCTGGAATATTCCCCATTCCCCCCATAACCGAGGCAGTAAATCCTTTTAGTCCAGCGAATACTCCCATGGTCGGATATACCAGGAATACCGGTCCTACTAAAATACCTGCTAGCGCACCAACAGCTGAACCAATTGCAAACGTAATCGAAATAATCTTATTTGCATTTATCCCCATTAATTGGGTAGCTTGAATATTCTGTGAGGCAGCTTGGACAGCTTTTCCCATAAGTGTTCGATTGATAAATAATTCTAAAACAATCATGACAAGAATGGTGACAATGATGATATAAACATAGTGCTGATTGATCAGCATATCCCCGATACTGATATTATTGGAAAGGAATGGAGAGGTTAATCTTTCCGGTGTAGCCCCCCAAATATATTGAGCTAAATTTTGAAGGACAATCGAAATCCCAATCGCTGCAATCAGCAAATTTAATTTCGGTGCACTTCGCATTCTCATGTATACCATTTTCTCCATTAAATACCCAAGAAGTGCCCCTGCACACACGCCTCCAATATAAGCCAGCCAAATAGGTGTGTCTAATAATAGAAGATAAAGGGACACGAATGCCCCTCCCATATAGACTTCACCGTGTGCAAAGTTAATAAAACGAAGCACATTCCATACCATTGTGTATCCAATCGCCATTAATGCGTATATGCTGCCGAGGACGATTCCATTTATTAGTTGGTCAAAGAACACTGATTATCCCCCTATTCTGATTCTTTAATTACCGAGAAGTTACCCTTTTGAACTTGCATAATCATTGGAGTATTTGCACGATCACCGTTTTTATCAAATTTAATTGGTCCAGTAATTCCTTGATATTCAATATTGGCTAAAGCATTACGTGATTTTTCAGCATCTCCGGCACCCTCTTCTAGTGCTTTTGCAAGAGCCATGGCCGCGTCAAAAGCAATTGCCGTATTAGCCTGTGCTGGAATCTTATTTTCATCTGCTAACGCTTTAAATTCTTTCATCTCATCTGAACCAGCATTTAAATCAATCATCGAAGCAAAAATATGATTTTCAACCGCATCTCCACCTAATGTGATGAGTTGCTCTGAATACATAGAATCATCTGGTGAGAAGAACTGAACATTCAATCCAGCCTGTCTTGCTTGTTGCTCAATTAAAGCTACCTCATTGTACAATCCAACTACCATTACAGCGTCAGGGTTTAGGTTTTTAATCTTTGATAATTGTGCTGAGAAGTTTTTATCGCCTGGATTATATTTTTCAGTAGCGATAAATTCTACCCCAAGGTCTTTTGTAGATTCCTTTGCTGCGTCATACATCGTAATTCCATAATCTGTATTTTCAAATAAGGCGGCTATTTTCTTTACCTTTTTCTCTTCCGCCATATATTTCATTACAGCAGGTACATAAACGGAACCAGTTAAAATAACACGGAATAGGTATTCGTTACCTGTTTTGGATAAATCAGGGCTCGCCCCCATATTTAAATGAAGTACTTTTGAGGATCCTGAAACTTCCTGTGCAGCCAATGTTGGTGATGAATTATATCCTCCGATAATGGCCTTTACCCCATCATTCATAATCATTTTGTTCACAACGGCAACTGCTTCTGAAGGAGTAGCTTTATCGTCACCGACTACTAACTCAAGCTTTTTTCCGTTTATGCCGCCTTCACTATTAATCTTTTTAAAAGCAAGGTCTACGCCATTTTTCATATCCTGTCCGTACTGTGCGTTATCACCAGTCATCGGTGCTTGCAGCCCTACGAGAATCTTGTCTCCGCTTTCAGAAGAAGAATCACCATTTCCCGATGAAGAGTTAGTCCCAGAACACCCAACCAACAATACAGCTAAAACCAAAAACATAACCATCTTTTTCATTAATAATTTTGTAGAATGTGCCAACATAAGTCCCCCTTTAATTATTTATAGGAATTTTTATTCACTTCAAAAATTTAATTATCTCAAAATTTTTATAGGTTAATAGAAGACTCAGTAGTAGCTGGTTTAATTCCTGCCGCTTTTCGCACCAATTCACGATTAGGCTCCAAATCAAAATTGTTAAACACAGCCATTTGTTGGGCAAACGGCGGGCTTTGGGCAAATAATTCAAAGGTTGTACGGTGACCGGCATAAGAGGAATTTAACAAATCTCTTGCAAAATAAAGTAATTTTCCACGATCCTCTGGTGTCCATTCCCCAACGGAGTAATATTGATCAATGTATGGTTTGATTTCCGGGTCTGCCATTGTCGCAGAGTCCGGAGTAACCGCTAATTGTCCGCCAACAAGCTCTCTTGTTAGATGAGCCATGGCCGGGAAATTAGCCAATGCAAAGACTCGGCCTGTGTAAAGGAGTGATTGATTTGGCATCATTAATCCGCCAGGGCTTCTTTCCGCTTCCGCTACAGCTGCGGTTAAATGAGCATTAATTCCTTCACGATAGTTGATGAGTTGTGAAATTTTCTCTTTTACAGCTTGTAAATGGGTTAAACCAGTTTGTTCCACATTCAGTAATGCGGTTCCGATTAAATAATCGGCTCGACGTAACATTCTCAGGGTGTAATTAAAAGCAGAGTAACGATGAAGGGTAGAACGGATATAGGCGGCTGATTCTAAGGAGCGATGGAAAAGTACATTTTCCCACGGAATTAAGACATGATCGAAAATCAGTAATGTATCAATTTCTTCAAATTTTGTGGCAATCGGATAATCTTGTGGATTTCGGTCAGTACCCAGGGATGTCCGGCAAATATGTTTCAACCCAGGTGAACCCATGTCACATATAAAACCACAGGCGAAAGGTGCCATTTTCTCCGATCCGGCATTCCAATCTAAAATCGTTGGCTTTACAAATGCTTGATGGGCATAGGCAGCGGCTGTTTCAAACTTAGCGCCTTTTACGACAATTCCTTTATCATTTTCCTCGACCACATGAAGCAGGGTTCCACCGTCTTTTCCACCGAACAATTTGCTTCTATCGCCTTTGGGATCAGTGTTTGCCGAAACATGGAACAAGTCTTCTCTTGCGACACGGTCAATGTGATACTTTATATTTTTTGCATACGTTGGATCAATTTCATTTAGTTTATCTTGGGCATCAAAGAGCGACCACATTTCACCAATCGTTTCATCACCGACCCGGTACACTACCCCGCCAAGGTCGTCTAGTACGGTTTCCACATGTATGCGAATCGCCTTTAAATCTTCCTTCGTCTCTGGTGCTTTGTATGCTCGGGATACAATCTCACCATCTGGAAGTCTAGTGGTTAAGGTTTCAGCGTACTTCTCTTCAAATGCCATATCATACATTCTAGCTTTTACATCAATAATGGGCTTAAAGGATGAATGTTCTGCTACGTTCCGAACTTTTTCACCATCAATATAGACTTCCCTTCCGTCATTCAGCGATTCACGGTACTCTTTTCCTGTCATTAATGCCATACGATTCCTCCTATCATTTCATTGATGACTTGAATCCGCTACATGAATTTCAAAGATTAAGTGTTCTTTTTTCATTTACGGAACTTTTCTTTAATTATTCTTTAATTAAAAATAACAAATCCACAGTGTTAATGTCAATTAAATATTCTAAAAATTCTTTATTTTATAAATTCAATAATTACTATATCACAAATAAATATAAATCTTATACCTATTTTAATAGAGAAACTAGATAACCATTTAAAGTTAGGACAAAATATCTATGCCAAAATGAAAGCTTGCTAGTTTACTAGCAAGCCTCCATTTTGAAGAAAAAAAAGACTGATACGTATCCTTTCCCTTTCATGTATTTTCTTAGACGCTAATTTCCTTTTCTGAAAGCGTTCGATCCAGCCGAATTATACCTTGCAGGATTAAATTTCCAACCTTTTCAATATCCTCGGGTTCACTAAACTCTTCAGGGCAATGGCTTTTCCCGCCGATACTCTTCACAAAAACCATAACCGATTTCGTTACACTTGCCATATGGGCGGCATCGTGCACAGCCATACTTGGCAGCGTTAAACAAGGTTCCTTCATTTCCCTGGCAGTGTTTTCAAGAACAGCTACCAACTCCTGATCTAGACGTACTGGTTTTTGGTCAAGAAATACTTCTTGTGAAACTTTTACCTGTCTTCTACTTGAAATCTCATTCCAAACATCCTGGATGGAATCTATTGCCTCCTGAATGATTCCCTGTGACTCAGCTCTTATTTCTACTATAAAATCAACTTGTCCTGGAATGATATTGGCAGCATTAGGACTTACATTTAATCTCCCTATAGTTCCAACAATATCCCCCTTGGATTTGCAATACCGCTCCACTTCAAGAATCATTTCCGAAGCTGCGGTAAGGGCATCTCTTCTATTGACCATCATGGTCGTACCAGAATGATTGGGGTCTCCTTTTACGGATACAAAACTACGATACGTCCCAACAACACTGTTAATTACCGCCATCGAAATATTCGCGCTTTCTAGCCGCTGCCCCTGCTCAATATGAAGTTCAATAAAAGCTTTTTTATCCTTGTGCATCTCCTTCATTTCTGGGAACTTTTCAAGTCCACCGCCAACCTTCTTCAGTTCTTCACTCAATAGAGCTCCTTTTGAATCTCGTACATCCTCTAACATTCCTGATGTTAGCTTTCCGACAAAGCAACGGCTGCCGAAGGTGGATACATTAAAATCGTTAGATTCTTCTGCAGTGAAGGAAACGATTTCAATATCATGATCAAGTGGAATACTATGCTCTTTTAACGTTTTGATAATTTCTTTTGCCATCAGAACACCAAGAGGCCCATCGTATTCTCCCCCATTTGGAACAGAATCCAAGTGGGAGCCAATCACGATACTGTCTTTCTTTTTTCCTGTTCCTTTATATTTCCCCCATATATTGGCCGCACCATCAATGGTAATTTCAAGTCCCATTTCCTTTAGTTCTTCGATAAACAATTGACGTACTTGATGATCTTCGTAAGAAAAACTAGGTCTAGTCACACCTCCATATTCATTCTTTCCATATTTTCCATATCGCTCAATATCCTGTAATAAACGACCAAGATTAATTTTCAATACACAGTTCCCCACTTTCAAACCCTATCAGTTTAGCAATCTGATTCTATTTTTTTATCAAAAAATAAACGGGAGCAACAATTTTGAATAACTCAATCATTGCTGCTCCAATTTTTATAGGTTACTTGTCTACTAATAAAACGCGAATTCCTTATACGGCAAAGTTTTTTTCTGCCAAAAAGGAAATATGGCGGATATCTCCTAGTAATTTTTTGGCTGAAGAATAGTTTCCTTGCAGTAATAATTTGCGGATACGAGTGGAAGAGATTAATTCACCTTGGTCACATTGCAGCGGATTTAAAACACCGACATTGAAATGGGCCCGTAGATCATCAATTGTGCCCTTTCGATCCTTACCAAATTGGAAGTTTGGCCCTTCCCAAATTTCAATCGGATTGATTCGCTGTATTTCTTCTAAAAAAGAAGAAACAGTTTGTTTGGTAAATGCTTCGTTAAATTCCCCCACAATCACATGCTCAGCTCCCAGCATCTCAAGCCGGCTAAGCTTTTCATCGAGTGAAGTGATCATTTGGCAATTTTTAAAAAATACCTTCGGAGGCGGATCAAAGGTATAAACCACAAATGGAACCTCAAGTTTTTCCGCACGTAATTTTGTTTTTAAAAGCAATGCTTGGTGCCCTAAATGCACACCGTCAAGGGCTCCAATCGTGAGCGTTGATGCTGGGAGCTTTAACGTACCAGGTGCATGAATTTCCAAAGTAAAAACTCCTTTCTACTAGATGCTAGAAACAGGTACAGACGGTTGAATTCCTGCTGCTTTTCGCACCAATTCACGATTAGGCTCCAAATCAAAATTGTTAAACACAGCCATTTGTTGTGCAAATGGCGGACTTTGGGCGAATAATTCAAAGGTTGTACGGTGACCGGCATAAGAGGAATTTAACAAATCTCTTGCGAAATAAAGTAATTTTCCACGGTCCTCTGGTGTCCATTCCCCAACAGAGTAATATTGATCAATATAAGATTGGATTTCCGGGTCTGCCATCGTCGTAGAGTCCGGAGTAACCGCTAATTGTCCGCCAACAAGCTCTCTCGTTAAATGGGCCATTGCCGGGAAATTAGCCAACGCGAAGACTCGGCCTGTGTAAAGGAGTGATTGATTTGGCATCATTAACCCGCCTGGGCTTCTTTCTGCTGCCGCTACCGCTGCAGTTAAATGAGCATTAATTCCTTCACGATAATTGATAAGTTCTGAGATTTTCTCTTTTACAGCTTGTAGATGGGTTAAACCAGTTTGTTCCACATTCAATAAGGCGGCTCCGATTAAGTAATCGGCTCGACGTAACATTCTAAGGGTGTAATTAAAAGCAGAATAACGATGAAGGGTGGAACGGATATAAGCGGCTGATTCTAAGGAGCGATGGAAAAGTACATTTTCCCATGGAATTAGGACATTATCAAAGATAAGTAATGTATCAATTTCTTCAAATTTTGTGGCAATCGGATAATCTTGTGGATTTCGGTCAGCACCCAAAGATGTCCGGCAAATATGCTTCAGACCAGGTGATCCCATATCGCAGATGAATCCACAAGCGAAAGGAGCCATTTTTTCTGATCCAGCATTCCAATCTAAAATCGTTGGTTTTACAAATGCTTGATGGGCATAGGCAGCGGCTGTTTCAAACTTAGCGCCTTTTACGACGATTCCTTTATCATTTTCCTCGACCACATGAAGCAGGGTTCCACCGTCTTTTCCACCGAATAATTTACTTCTATCGCCTTTTGGATCGGTGTTTGCCGAAACATGGAACAAGTCTTCTCTTGCGACACGGTCAATGTGATACTTAATATTTTTTGCATACGTTGGGTCAATTTCATTTAATTTATCTTGGGCGTCAAAGAGCGACCACATTTCACCAATCGTTTCATCACCAACTCGGTATACTACCCCGCCAAGGTCGTCTAGAACGGTTTCCACATGTTTGCGAATCGCGCTTAAATCTTCCTTCGTCTCAGGTGCTTTGTATGCTCGGGATACAATCTCACCATCTTCAAGTCTAGTCGTTAAAGTACTAGCATACTTCTCTTCAAACGCCATATCATACATTCTAGCTTTTACATCAATGATGGGCTTAAAAGATGGATGTTCAGCTAAATTCCGAACCTTTTCTCCATCGATATAAACTTCCCTGCCATCATTCAGTGACTCCCGATATTGTTTCCCTGTCATTAATGTCATTCCATTTTCCTCCCTATTAATGTTATTAATTTCTTATCTACTAAGCTTCTTTAAATTGACCAAACTTCCCCCGAAAATAGACTAATGGATCGGCGCTTGCTGCTTGGGCATTTTGTACCTCAGCAAGAAAAACCGTATGAGTTCCACCTGTTACTTCTTCAACTACACGACATTCAAGATGTGCAAGTGTATCTTCGAGGACAGGATTCCCCAGTTCCCCATAAGAAAAATTCACATCCTTAAATTTATCAGTATTTGCTCTAGCAAATGTAAGAGCTAAATCCTTTTGGCTTTCGTTCATTATGTTGACCGTAAAGGATTCTGCAGCCGTTATCGCATGACATGTTCCTGTGCTTTTATTGACACAAACGAGCAGCATGGGCGGCTCAACGGATACAGAACTGACAGCGCTGGCAGTAATACCAAAATCGACTCCATTGTTTCTAACGGTGATCACCGATACACCGCTGGCAAAATGGCCGATGACATGTTTGAATTGATCTTGTTCAACCAAAGGTGATTGTTCTTTATTCTCCTTCGATGCATTCATTTACAAACACTCCTCTTTATTAATTTACGGAATTTTTCTTAATCTGTTCCTTAAATAAAACTATACAGAGGTGATAAATTAATGTCAACAGAATTTTCAAAAAATTTACTATTATTATGTTGGAAATATGGTTTAAAGATGAGGTAAACTTAAAATGAAGTTATTTATACCTAATTATTTTCATCATTGATATAATTAAATACAATCTTTTTATTGGGGGGAATTACTTGAAACCAAGTGTTGGAATTATTGGACCAGCAGACTCTGTCCAACTTATTTCTGAAATTGCAATGGAATATAGCGAACAAATCCAACCAGTGCCTTTCATTTATTCGAATACAAATGAAGCTGCCAGCCTCATACAACATAATCAACACCTAGTTGATCTTTGGATCTTGGCAGGACCGGCATTATATAATTCATTTCTAGAAAGTGGTGTCAATCAGCCCTTTTTTCTACTAAAGTTAGATGGTGCCAGCTTAACAAAGACTTTAGTGGAGATTGGATACAATGATAAAAAAGCCTTAGAAAGTATTAGTATTGATATGGTGACAGAACGTGATGTCTATGAAACTTTCAACGACCTTAATATTTCTAGCAGTCAGGTTTATGTGCATGAGTATACACATGAAACTCCTCTAGATCATCTTCTAACCTTTCATCAAAACCTTTATCAAGATGGAAAAGTAGAACTTTGTATCACTTGTCTGCGTTCTATCTATGATCAATTGCGGTTGGAAAACATTCCTGCCTTCAGAGTTACTCCTACAAGAAGCAACATTCGTGAGACGCTATCAACGGCCATACAACAATGGGAAACGATGCATTTTAAACAATCACAAATCGCCGTAATACTCGTGAAAGTTCAAGGGATAGAGAAAAAAGATGATCATAATATGGTATCGTACGATTTACATCGGTTAATCTTAGATATTCAGGCCGCCATCTTAAATTTTGCAGAATCCATTTCTGGCTCTTTTATTACGATTGGAACCGGAGCCTTTGTTATTTTCTCCACCAGAGGTTCTGTTGAAGAAACCGAGAAACCGATAGGATCTCTTCTAGATGATTTATCGTTAATTTCTGATTTACCATCCAATATTGGTATTGGTTATGGCGATACCGCTCTGTCTGCCGAAGAAAACGCCCGGCTTGCTTTAAATCATGCGCAAAACTATGACTCTTTCTGTGCTTTCCTTGTTGATAATAATGGAACCATTGAAGGGCCTTTAGAACAACAAGAAGTCCTCACCTTCCAATACCGAACTGAAAATAAGGAAATAAGTGAGAAACTAAAAAATAGCGGAATCACCATCACAACATTTAACAAAATTTTATCCGTGCAAAAAAGAGTTGGGAATGGGACCATTACCGCAACTCAAATAGCAGACACATTAAAAATGACACCAAGAAATGCCCGCCGGATTCTAACGGGTTTAGTGGACCAGGGAATTGCGGAAATCATTGGCGATGAAGCTCCAACCTCCAAAGGACGTCCACGGAAAATATATCGAGTGAGTGATGGAGTCGAAACGGGGACAAGCTAGACAAGTTAATACCTATTACAAGAATAAATCATGATTTTTTACACAGGTCATACTAAGATTAAGAGCCGCCCGCTCTATTAACTATTATATAATAGGCAATAGAGCGGACGGCTCTTTTCAAATTTTACCGACACACCTAATTAAATAACACCACGTGTGCTGGCTGCGAACATCTTAGTAACCCCACCAAGAAGCTCCAATAATGATTAGTAGAATAAATAATACGACCAACAAGGCAAATCCGCCTCCATAGCCTGCTCCTGCTCCGCTCATATATGATCACCTCCATGCTATTTAAAATAGTCTATGTCATTGCACGGTCATTGGAATGGATTAAATCCCGACTTTTTTATTTTGGGCTTAAATTATGGAGAGTTAACTGGGGGATTATTCATCGTGTTTCTGCAAACAGTATCATCTTCATTTATGATCTGCCAAAAATAGGACTTCTAGGATGGAGAAGCCCTATTTCTCATCATTATAAATATCTTCATCAAGAGAAGGGTTGTCCTCTTCAATAACAATCTCCGTATATTGAATCTTTTCGTCTGATGGAGCGGAGGCTACTTCTGAGGATGATTCATCATCGTGAATAGCAGAAGACTGGTTTGTACTAGGCGGGCTATTTTCCATTTCCACTTTCATTTCCTTCATTTTTTCCATTTCCTCTTTTACTTGATCAGTGATTTTCTTAGGGATTGCTTCTTTTCCATATGTTGCACCAATATTTAATGCTCCGCTTAAACTTTTGATGCCAATCTGAGCAAAGTTATTGTTTTGTTCATACCTTTCTAAATATAACTTATCAATATATAACGTTTTTAAAATAGGTTCTTCGTTCTTCATTGAAACTTCTGTTTCGTTCATTTGTTTCACCAAACCATTACTTTTCTCTATGGTTTCCTCCATCCGTTTTAGCAACCCAGCCTGAACTTCATTTACCAATAAAATATTGCGTTCTAAGAGTTGTACTCTCATTTCAATCTGCGTGTAAAACACTTCCTTGTCATCTCTTTTCTCACTTTTATGCTCATGTGTTGAAAAGTCTTCAGAAGATGTCTGTCGGTGATCTTCTATTATTGATTGATCTTCGTAAGGTAGTTTTCTGTGCTTTAATATCGAAATTTCATTTTCTAAAGCTTGAATTTTTTCAACCAACTTTTTTTCCTTTTGGATATGAACGGCATATTTTTCTGAGATGAGTTGTTCTATAAAATGGATTAAACGTTCATCGACTTTATATTCATTTTTTCTTGGAAAGGGATTAATATTTTCAAGTTGATCTACTCTTTGTCCCATTTCTTCCAATCTTTGATTGATTTCTTTAAATTTCTGGGCGTTCTCCATCATGTTTATTTGGAAATCCTTACCTTGTGTCTTTACTCGCTCCTGCTCTTTTTTTTCCCCACTGTTGTAACTATACATTGATGTTCGAATCTTCTTCTCAAACTCCAATAAGCTTTTCAATTGAACCTCAAGTGCATTGATTCTTAACGTCTGCTTTTCCAAATCATCTAGGGCTTGCTTTTGAACTTTTTGATTGAACATCCCTTTTATAGGCATCGTGTCTCCCCACATTAACGTAATTTTATTTTCCCGACCAAGGTTACTCGATATTTACTCGCTCTTCTGTCAAAAATTGCCGTTTATATGAAACAAATAGAAGTCCATTTTTAAATTTAGCTCGGATTAGATTGGGATACGTCGGTTCTGGAAGCTGGATAACCCGTTCAAAGGAGCCATGATACCTTTCTTTCTGTACTGGCTCTCCCGTCATCAATTGGTGATTGTTTCCTTTGATTAAAAGATTCGTTCCTGATACCGATAATTGTATATTTTCCTTTACGTAACCCGCTAAATCCGATATTAACAAAATTTCCTCATCCGTAATAAAAATATCTGTTGGAGGAAATTTTTTTCCATGCCCGGCTTTCGCAGCCGTTTCACCCGATTTATTTGATTCCAAATTACTTTTCATAGATTCTTGAAAGGAGGATTGATCAAAAATCCCATCCCAAAAATCACCAGTTTGGTATTTTTTCGCCAAATCCATCCATTGTAAGATCTTATTCATATCCATGATGGATCATCCTCCTTGTAAGGCTCGGTAAAAATCCCAGTACATGTCTTCTTATATTAATGATATTTATTATTTAGTAAATCATTCATAAAAAGTGTCCAATCTGAAATGAAACCCCCATGATTTACCCACGTTCCGTATAGTCCTTATATACTGAAAAAACATATTTTCTAGTTAACAGTCATATAGTTAAGTACCCCGGGGCAAAGGTAAAGAGAGGATAATCATTCATGGACTTTATACCAACCAAGGTGACTATTAAAGCAATAAAACTAAATAATATCGATCATGGTAGTTCCATCTCTTTTAGTTCTACCTTGAAAAAAAACAGGAATGTTGCGGCAAAGAAAAATCAAGGTTTTGGCCAGCAGTTGGCTGATGGATGTTTGAGAATATACTCAACAAGCTCGATTTTGGATCATGATATCGAGGATTCCAACTCACAAAAAGTAAATGGTAAACCCCTTTAAGGAAAAATAATTAGGAGGTTTTAAATAGTGGGTCCCGTTCCATACATTAATATCAATATCAATATCATTAAAGTCAATTCATTTGAGAATGCATCCGCAATCAATGTGGGTCAAAACCTTTTAGCGGAGTGGCATAATTCTGATAAGAAAAACCAGGGACTAGGCCAAAATATGGGTGATGGAACCAATTTTATTGGAACGAAAAGCGCCGTCGATGACCGGGATCAAATTGATTCAAATTCTTCTTTTGAAACCGCCAATCTGCCTAATTTATAAGGAGTAATCATATGAAATTTGCACCCGTATCACTTAATATCTTAGGAATTAAAATCAATGCCATTGACCATGCAGCAGTCGTCAACCTTGGTCCAAGTCAACACTTGGATCAGTTTGTCTCCTATAAACGGAATCAAGGAATAGGAGAACAGAACGGGGACTTATCCCCAACAATACTGTCTAGTTCCTGGGTATTGGACCCGGATATCTCTGATAGCAACTCGGTTAAAACAAGCTTTTTATAGTGGGCAATGTACCGAACAAGATTTGAATGACTTAAAAAATAGGGGTGTTAACATGTTTTTTGTTTCACCAGTTGTCATCAATGTTCTTGGATTTAAAGTGAATACATTAGATAATGGTGCAGTAGCGAATATGGGGACCGTTCAATTAATTGATCAACTTGTAACCTATAAGCGAAATCAAGCCTTTGGAGAACAAAATGGCGACTTTTCCCCTGTAGCTGTCCCAGCTGCCACAGTCATTGATCCCGATGTCAGTGATAGTAATGCCATTAAAAACAGTGTAGTATAAAGCATGGGATGGTTCTTTCGTTTTTTAGGATGTCAAAGATCTTGGGCATTGAAGATGGGTATGATGTCTGGGGACCGAGGGTAATTTATTTTAACAGAAGCGTTCCTGGTTATAAGGGAATAATTTATGCGTCAATTAGACCGAATATATGAAGTAGAAATCAAAATTGAAAGCTTTGGTTATATGAAAGGAGTAGCTAGATGATATTCAGCTACTCCTTTTGTATTTTGGATAAATAGAATTTATAAAATCATCCGATTATGCTAATCCCTATTGTATTTAAGACACTTTATTTTTCATCGAAGTTTCACCTCCTCCCTATTATTTTCTGTTAAAATAATCACCTCTAATTCTGCTAGCAAGACCAACCGGGGAATGTCCCGAAAATCTTAAAAAACAATTGAAATGTTTCGTTTTAATAGCTATATTTGATAGGGGAATGGACGAAAGTGACTGGGGAGAATTATTGTTCAGCGCTTTTTATGGAGGATTGAGTTTTGTGAAGTTAGGACCGCGCGTCATTAAAACAGGAATTGCTGTTACATTAGCCTTATATATTTGTTCTGTATTAAAGCTTGAATCTGCAGTCTTTGCGGGAATTGCTGCTATTTTTACGATTCAACCGTCCATTTATCGCACATGGAAACAAGTATGGAACCAAGCTCAA
Organism: Neobacillus vireti; assembly: GCF_036962345.1. Classification (GTDB taxonomy): domain Bacteria; phylum Bacillota; class Bacilli; order Bacillales; family Cytobacillaceae; genus Neobacillus; species Neobacillus vireti_A. The sequence goes on along the minus strand of NZ_JBALNB010000007.1, from coordinate 369,595 downwards.
ACCAATATCTTAGGTGCGATTTTTGCCTTTCTAGGTTTATACTTTCTTGGCAATGATCCATTTTCGATTGGACTTGTTATCATTCTCCTGATTTCGATTAGTTTAAAATTAAAAATGGGCGAAACGATTTCGCTAACGGTCGTAACAGTGTTGGCGATTATGAGTGCACCAGGAAACGATTGGTTTTTTGCTTTGAACCGTTTTATCGTTACTTTCGTTGGAATGGCAACCGCACTGCTAGTCAATATTTTTATCTACCCGCCCAACTACAAGAAAAATTACTTAAATAAAATCAATGATATTTTCCAAGAGTTTTCTATTTTAATGAGAACAGCTATCTCTGACGAAATGACTGAAAAGTCGTTTAAGGAGCAAATGGAACAATTAGAAAATAATATTTTCCTTTTAGAAGAACACTTTATATTATTTGATGAAGAACGTGAAAAAATGGCCAAAGTAAATAATATGGATGTACGGGAAATCGTCGTTTTTAAGCAAATGTTTAAATCACTCCAACAGGGATTTATTGTCATAGAGGATATTGATTCCTTCTATTTTAAGAGCAAGCCGACACCTGAAGAAAATCAACTCTTTGATCAACACCTCGAATATCTCATCAAGTATCATGAGCTATATCTATTAAAATATGATGGAAAGATAAAAATGGATCTGCCTTCAGTAGAAGATGAGTTTATGAAACAAACAGAGGTCTTTTTAGAAAAAGTTATGCAATCCTATCATGAAGATCATAAAATTCAAATGGCCGTCGTTGGGGCTTCTATTTATCATTATGCCTTTCAATTGAACAGGTTGAACACGCTCATAGAACAATATAGGAAGAAGTCACTTTAGAAAGCAGGGATAATAGGAAAGGAGTAGCTAGATGATATTCTGCTACTCCTTTTGTATTAAATGAAATAAGCAAGTTCTAAAAATACCATGATATAGGTACAACCGAGGAACAAAAGTGTAGGTTCTTCATTTTCGAGTAAACAATTAGACAGTTGCTCTTCTCAGCAACGCAAATGAAAGCAACATATATACTATTGTTGGAATGATGAGCCAATACGCGATTTGAACAGCAGTATAACTGGCGAACCAATGAAAAATATCCAGCCAAACACTATAATAAGTCACAAGCAGTGCAACAACGCTTAAGATTAATAATACAGAAATAACCGCAATTACAAGGCCTTTTGCACCAAAGCGACGAGCAGTGCTGGATATTAATAGCCCCGTACAAAATAAATTTATTAACAAGATCACATACATTGTCAATTGTTCCAAAATTGACCCATCATTCAAATAGGGAAAATGAAAGAAATGGAACCGGCCACCCCACCCATTTGTTGCATTTTCAATTACCGAAAAGAAAACCAACATAATGCCAAACAATACATTTACAGCCACAGCCATAACGACAGTACCAAGAAAATAATCTGTTCTTCTAATTGACATGCCGATTGCATATGGAAAAGTTTGTGTCACAACCATAATCCCCATGACCAGCATATAGAAAAAGATGTAGGAAACTCCTCCGGTATACATCATCACATTACTTGAAATCAGGAGACTGACGATAAAATTTAAAAGGAACACTGAGAAGAGAATCATATTTGGTATAAAAAACCACGCCCATTTATCTCTCGAGTACATTTTTAATACACCTTGTATATTCACTGGACAATCGCTCCCTCACGAGTAGATTTTTCTTTCGTCAAATGGACAATCAATTGCTGTAAGGACACAGGCGAAATTTCTAATCCACTAGCACTTGCTTGTTGAATATCCAACCTGTTCTCCATTTGCATGACGGTAGCAGATAACAATCCGCCAAAAGGCTCCCGATCAATAACTTCTTTGTTTTTCACAAATGCCTCTACTTTTGCTGCTTGCCCGGTTACCGTATAGGCGATACCTCGTAAATTTTCCGCTTCATCATTAATGATTAATCGACCTCTGTCAATGACTAAAATATGTTCAAGTAAATTACTTACCTCATCAATCAAATGAGTCGACAAGATTACCGTACGCGGATGCTCTGAGTAATCCTGCATCAACTTGTCATAAAATAAACTTCTTGAAACGGCATCCAGTCCTAAATAGGGTTCATCAAAAATTGTTAACGGTGCTCTACTGGCAAGGCCGATCACCACCCCAACTGCAGAGTGCATTCCCCTTGATAGTTTCTTTGGTTTTCTTTTTAAAGGGAGATTGAAATCCTTAATTAAGGAGTAGGCGAATTCTTCATCCCAATTCGGAAAAAGTGATTTTGACACTTTTAAAATATCTTGAACACTGAAATTATCCGGATACTTTTGACTTTCTTTTATGAAACAAATTTGACTTAATACTTTCCTGTTTTCTTCGGGATTTTCACCAAACACGTTTAATTCACCACTAGTAGGAAACTCTTGGGCAGTTAATAATTTCATTAATGTTGTTTTACCCGCACCATTTCTTCCAAGTAATCCGTAAATTTTGTTTTCCTCCATGATAAAATCTATATCTTCTATCGCCTTAAATTCCCCGTATGACTTAACAAGTTGTTTAACCTCAACTACTTTTTTCATTGTTTTTCATCCCCTCTCCGAACCATATCGGTCAACTGATCAACCGTAATCCCTAACTTCTTTGCCTCATGAATCATCCTGATTACATACTGTTCGAAAAACTGTTCTTTCCGTTTGTTAATGACCTTTTCACGTGCTCCTTCAGCAACAAACATTCCAATCCCCCGCTTTTTATATAAAATACCTTCATCCACCAATAAATTGACACCTTTCGCAGCAGTTGCAGGATTAATTTTGTAAAATGCGGCAAACTGATTTGTCGATGGAACCTGAGATTCCTCCGGCAGCCCACCTTCAATAATCTCATCCTCAATACGTTCAGAAATCTGCAAAAATATGGGCCGACCATCATCAATTAACTGTTTCATCTCTTCACCACCATGTTGGTTAGTTACTTATGTAATTAACCATATAACAAATAAAGTATAGAGTCAATAGACGTTCGTACATAGAGTTGAATTTTTACATATTTTACTTAATCTAAAAAACAAACTTGATCTTTTTAAAAAACAAAAAAATGCTCACAACGTTGATTTAATAACGTTTGTGAGCATTTAAGATATTTTACTATGAACATTTTCATTGGCATGAAGACAAAAAGACACCTTATTTAATGGATCTGAGGTTTATAGTCCACTATGTCTCCCTCGTCATATGCTTCTTGGAATAACGGCGGCGTTTTCGCTTGAGACTGATTTTGTGATGGGGGATTAATTCCATTTTGAGCTAAGATATCCAAAATTTTTTGAATATCTTCTTTGGTTGCAGGTGCTTTATTTGGCTTTAGAGTAGTCGATATTTTTCCATTGGACTCTAAAACCGCCAATTCCACATCTTCGACATTGCCTATGTTTTTTAGGCGAAGTGAACTTTGCAGCTCATCTGTCGTGAGTCTGGCCTTTTTTAGCTCTTCTAATTTCATCTGCCCATCATTAATTAGTATGGATGGTACTCCATTAATAAACTTTCTGGATTTTGGTATCCATATTTGTATTTTTGCAAGTAATACAATTCCGATAATAAGCAAAGTTCCAGCATATATTGCTTCCCATTCATTTCTTAATGCTAAAGGTTGGATTAGTACAGCACCAATCGAAATCCTTAACACTGCTTCCGAAACCGTCGTTTCTGCAAGCGATCTCTTGCCTGCGATACGCAAAAGCATAATGGCAGCCAAAAAAATTAACAATGCCTTAAATATATAAGGCAAGGTTGGTAGATTGTCCAAAACGTCCATCATATCTCTCATTCCTTTAAGTTTTTTGTTATTATTTGTTAAATACATACCAAATATGTAGATGGTTTTGGAAACGAGATAATAACAAAATTTATGAATCCATATATTTTTAGGATGGAAATATAGACTAATATTCAACTGAATTACGCCGGAAATCTTATTTTTTATTTACTACACGACTAACTATTTCAATTACAGCAGCTCTACCCATTTTTTCCTTCCCCTCCATTAAGGCATCAAGAGTACCATGAGCAAGTGCTATCGGGATTTTACAAAAATTAAGAATCGGACCGGGTTTAATATCCTCCATATAAACGTCAGCCAATTCTAGGTTACGTCGGGCGTACTTAAACATATCTTCTAACTCCCATCCATCGGGAAAGAAATTCACACCACGTTCAAAATCTTCCGCGCGATTGCGAAGAATATTGACAGACTGTAAGCCACGACCAAAAGCTACAGCCAGTTCCTTGTCCGTTTCAACATCGTCGTACCACTTCCAAATATCTGAGAGCATGACTCCTACCAATCCAGCAACATAAAATGTATATTCATTTAAATCTTCTTCAGTATGAATCACCCACTCTTTTAAAGCCCAGTCACCCATCCCCTTCGCCATCGTAGATGTGGCATCCAACATCTTCTCAACAATTGTTGGTGGACAAAGATTGATCCAATCTCCTAACCGTAAGGTAACCTCCGGCAGAAGGGTGTCGTATGGGTGAAATAAAGCCATTACCTCCTTATTCGTAAAGGGCTTTTTCAAAATATCGCTGATAGAATGCAATAGATTATGTTTAGTTTCCAATGGGAGTTGATGGTGGTCTTCAATCTCATCAATTGCTCTCATGCATAAGTAAGCAGATGCTACTGCTTCTTGTAATCCTGACGGCAGTAAACTAATAGGAATGAAGAAGGTCCGGCTTGTCTCCTTTAACATGTGTTTCGCACTTTTATGTAAATTAGTTGCTTTACTCATCTAGTTTTGTCTCCTTTTTATCAACATGCAGATTTTTTCCATTTAAAGTGGGGATTATCCTCCCTATTTAAAATAAATAATAAAATAACTCTAACATAAAATTTAAGCCCTTGTTAATTTATAAACCTGACCGTTTTAAATAAGAAAAGGAACACCGCTGAAATTCTGTTTGAGCTGATGTATCATTTAGCTAAATAAGCAAACATTCTGTTGCCCGAACTTTTTCCTTTACACAACATCCATGTTTTGTTTTTTCACTTATTACCCTTGTATATCCTGGATTTCGAGACTGTATATGTCTAATGACTCCCAGTCAGGATCTTGGGCATAATACAATTTATATATAGTAGAGAGGGGGATCTTATGAGGCTAAGAAATGGAGATTTTTATACAAATATTTTGACCAATAAGGTATATAGGTTAAATGAAGATAACGATAGCAGCTGGTACTTAAGTTTGCGAGATAAAGAAGGTTATCATGAAACTGAAAAGATATCTGGGCGCGATATGATTAGGTTGGTAGAAGGTACTTATAAAAAAAGTTAATAACAAAAGATACCCCATTCATGTTATAGTACCTCTAATCAGATTTTTTTAGTGGAAAGAGGGAAAACTTGAAACAATATAAAATATTCCAAGGAAAAGGTCGCCTTTATGTCGAATATAGGAGATAAAGGGGATTATCCAATGAACAAAGTTGAGTTATTAAAAAAATTGTTAAATAGTAGTCGAGGTAATTTGTTTGCATTAGAGATTCCTACTACAAAAGAGAATGAAAATGAGATTCAAGATTTAATTAGAGTATTAGAAACAGAAAAAAGAATTAAATTAAGAGAAAATGTACAGAGAGAATACTCAGTTTATTTACAAGGAATACTTAAGTATGCATCCGAATAATCGGATGCTTTTTTATTGGGGGAATTTACTATAGCCATCCAACATTCTATAGCAGAATTACCCCCTTATTGAAGAAGGACCAAATATTATTGAACGTTCGGTCTTCCATTTTCATACGGTTTTAAAATCCCATACAAGGTTTCAATGACTGGAACCTCCACATTGTGTTCGGCTGCCAAACGAAGTGCCCCTCCTTGTAAATGCTCGACTTCGACTAACTATTTTGTCCAATGGTTGACGATACAAGATGTCTTCTTTTTAACGTAAATATGTCCCAGTGTTCACACAAGTTCCTCGGTCATCGCTGCTGAATTCTCCAAAATAACTAATAATAGGTAACCATCTTATCATACTGTTTTGCTACAAGTGTAAATATAATGAACCATGACCTTATTTTAAAAGAAAAGAGGTTATGGGATGAAGAGTAAAATACATCGGTGTAATTGTCGAAAGATCTGGTCTATCCAGAATCGAAAAAAGAAAATAACGGCTAAATCGATTTTGCTTAACGGCAATTGGAAGACAGAAGTAAAACCTGAGCGAAGGTTAGATCCAAAAGGATTCGTCATTACTAACGACACTCAGGACATCATCACAGATCCCCCGTTTGAATTACTAAAGCAATTTAAAAAAGCAACAAAGTTAATTTATAATAAAAACACCGTTGAGTTTAATTTTAAATTTGGAGAATTTTTATGGTTTGCGGAAGATGGAAGCTGTTATTTGTTAAATAGGCTGGATAAGATGTAGCTGGGTAAGCCCTGCTGCATTTTTTCATTTATTTCGTGTCTCTAAACAGTTTAGGTACAGTATTTCACAAACATTCTTTGATTAAGAAAAATTTAATTAAAAAAGAGACTCCCAAAATCTTGGGAGTCCAAACAGTACTTATCTATTTAATAGGGGGTCAAATAGTGATTCCAATTATAATGTGTTTACGAAATCTAATATAGAGGAAATATTACTAAAATTATCCAATGATATAAGAGGAATTTGGACTAGGATTAACTCGTTAATCTATAAGATTATACAGCTGATAATTTCTATAAAAGAACGATTATTTAAAACACCTAAAAAAACAAATTTTTCGATAAAAGACTTTATTTATTGAGTAAGATTTTTTCTAATGCCTGTGCATTCTCTTTATCTAAAGTTCCGTACCCTTCCTTTACATTGCTGCTAATAATCATTGCTGTATCATTACTTTGATTGAACCAAATCTGGTACTCAAATAATCTTTCAGGCATATTCTCATCATACTTAAAAAACAGGGTTGCCTTTACATCTTCTTTTCTTGCCACTTTTTGACCGTGGGGACGGTTCTGGTGGCTTTTTTGGGAAATAAAATAAAATTCCCATTAGCAATGCTAGAAGGAACACTTTACAATTATTCTTTTTGTGACTAAATATGCTTTATATTCACAACACCAGCTTTTTTTATATACACACCTAATACCCAATTCCCATTAGGAAGATTCTTTCCCCTTGTACGGTGCCATCCCATTGGAACTCATGATATGGTGTCGGAGCATTTGTAAATGATCCTATTGTATCAATAAAACTTCCAATAGTACCATTAGGATTTCTAATTTTAATAATGGTTTCCCAAGTGAAGCAAAGCTTTTCGCACCGGAGGACTAAACCTAAACCAATGATTTCATCTAATAACAGTTTGCGATGCCAGTTAAAATCCCAGTTGTAAGATTAATTCTGCAGCTTTTTGCGCACCGTCAATCTTAATCTTTCGATCGTCAGGTTTTTTTCTATATTTTCCATTACTAATCTTGAAAGGGTTGCTTCGCCTGTTTTTGAAAACCTCGTTTTGACTCCTATGCCCATTCTTTCTAGTCGATCAGAAACAAGTTTTTGTTCAAAGTGCTCTTCCAAAGAAAATAGAGGAAATTCTTGTTTAATACAGCAAGCTCTGTCTTCGTTGTGCCCCCACCTTGATAATGCTTTTTAGCTTGTTTTCTGGCATTTGGCAGGAAAACTCCATAGGAACTGTCAACAATATCCTCTGGATACCCAACAAACAGAGTAAGATCCTCCACCCAGGGAGTTCCATTTCCGGTAATCCAGGCGAAATTCCAAAAATATGTACCTAATTTTTCAAAGGGATTTTTTGTTGTCGCATCAAAGCCAAAAAAATCATAAATCATGACAAAAGGTGCTTTCTTTTTCATGCCTGGATAGACTAGAAAAGTTAAGATCAAATCATAGGCTTCGTCTGCACTAATGAACTTTTTCTCTCCAATAATCTTTTTTATGGCAGCAATGCTTTTTCTCCACCCAATAGCACCCTGAACAAATATATATACACATTCAGTCCGAACCCATTTGACACCTTTTCGGCTAAGCCTTCAGTTAGCAAATTGCACTCCGGCAGCAGATTCTCGTCTGCCTCTACTATGATCCTAAGTGCCGGACCTGCAGCGAGCCAAGAAATTTCTATGTCAGAATTTTGTTTTCTGATTTCCTTGCAATTGCCAAATCTCTCGCTGCATGACCCAGACTATTGAACTGCTAATAAATAGTACATTCTTTTTTATGGGACGAAAATATTGGTTACCAATCCCTCTCTATCTTCAGCAATAATCTGTTTCCCTGCATATGATTCATAAGTTGCACCAATTCCTTGTAACCAATCCCCGATATTAGCCATCGTCGCTGCTTCTAGCCTGACGGGTTCTTCGTTGGATAAAACTTCCCTTGTTACACCGATAGCTTCTAAAATTTGTCCAATGGTCTGTATCCAAACCCCTTCAACTAAATTTCTTTCATAGGGGTCATGTTTGGCTTCCTCATCTTTGAGAAAAAGTTTGGTTAATAATAATACCTCCATTATTTTACCAATGGTTTGTATCCATATAGTTATTGAAATTTGTTTTTCAAGTTGTAAAATAATTTCCACATTATCAGTATTACTATTTTCCTTGATTTGGTTTTTATTTTCGTTTTGAGCATACAATGTATTTCACCCCATTCTTTATATAAGTATGCAATATCTGGGCAAATGCCAATGTTAAATTTATTTATGTACTATCAAGCGATTTCACAAAGGGCTCGAATGAGGATAAAGCATGCTTCCTACACATATAGTGAGTAAAACTACTTCACCTGGGTAGTATATGTTAGGGATAGTGTTCTTTCATATTTAACATATTCCCTATCAATAAACGAGGAAGTGAAAAGATGAATCAGAGTAAAGAACGCAATGACTTCGGTGGAAATGCAGAAGAAAGTGGCAACAATCAGGCTGATGGTATTGCTAATCAAGGTACCAGTGACTTTGGTGAAACAGCAGGAACGATTACTGATGCTGTTGCGGGTGCTATGATAGGTTCCCAATTTGGATTAATTGGTACTGTTATAGGCGGTGTCTCTGGCGGTGTGATTGGCAACCAGATGGTGGAGGAGGCTGAAGCAGGTAACGATTCAGCTTCCAATAATCGTGATGAGCAATAATATTAACGCTATTAACAAGTAGCCTTATTTCATAAGGATCCCTAACAACAATTTAACAAGCAAATGTACATTTTCCGTTAATCTCAGATGATGAAGAACTACTATATGGGGTGCTAAACGGTGAAATGTATAGAGGAAGAACTCAATAATGGGTTCTTTTTCTTCAGAAATTATATCACCATTAACATTTAATTTATTTCAACAAAAAGAGCATTTCCCCTTTTTGAAGAAATGCCGACAAAAAAATAATAAAAAAAGAAAATATAATAATAAGGTCTAGCTAGACCACGAAAGTATTAAAATAAACAATATTCACCAAATAAAACGCAAGGTATCTCCCAATTTTTGGTGTGTTCCTGTCACTTTTGCTTGTTATCTACAAATTTCTTCAACCGAACTTCTTAGAACTAATTCTGCTGCCTTTTTAGGTGTTTTACTATTAATTCAAGGTTTTCATCAATGTAAGTAAGCCTTTCCCTAGCGATGCGTGCCCATTCCGTATTTCCCGTCATCACCGAAACAAGATGTCTATAACCAATAGAATATTGGTTATAAATTCGTGAAATAATATAACCAGGTTTAGCTGATACCTCTTCTTTTTTGGTAATCCGTTCAATGTCTTTGTTTAACCATTCTGGAATCATTTTGGTTGATATATCTATAACCTTTTTATTATACATTTAACTTCCACCCACAATTTTTTACACTGGAATTAGTTAGAAAGCATCTACTGGAGGATAAAAATATAATTCTACAATTGTTATTTAGGATTTTTTTGGCTTGTAAGACGCCTCAGTGAGAGGTGAAACACAAAATACTTTAGTTTTAATCTTTACTATCTTTCTATTTCTTCCCCTCAATTTTTTCAATTACAAGGGTAATATGTAATAATATGTCTCCTTTGCATCCCTCCTTTTATTTTTCAAATAGAGTCACATAATGTAAGCGTCCTCAATTATATTCTACATAGATGATTAAGATTCCTTTGTATCAATATGGCTTTATCACTTCCAAATTTTAACACTTGAGATCCGTATAAAATCAAGACCAATCAAATAAAGCTTTTCGTAACCTTTAATTGGTTTCATGCTTCCTCCATGTGTATTTCCTTTTCGGAAAAAAGATCGTCGATTGTTTTGTATTTAATAACGTAATCCCTATTGACTGCTTCCCACAAATATAGTGAAGCAATAGAATAATAAGGCTTCCATTTCTCGGCTTTTTGCTCTAAAAAATCTTTTCCATTCGTTTCTTTATCAGCTTGATACAACCATTTGCAGGCACGTTGAAGGCCAACATCACCTAACGACAAAACATCATTTCTTACTAACGAAAAAATGAGAAACATTTCCGCTGTCCATTGCCCAATCCCTTTAACTTTTGTAAGTTCAGTAATTACTTCATCATTGCTAAAACGGTCTAATTGGTCTAATTTTAATTGGTTAGATAAAAATTTCTCGGTCAAATCTTTCATGTAATTGATTTTTGATCTTGAAATACCTGTTGCTCTTAATTCATCAATGGAAGCATTATCAATGGATTGAGGAGTAATTCCGTTACATAGTGCTTCTACCCTTCCTATAATCGTACCCGCAGCTTTTACAGAAAGTTGCTGTCCGATTATAGACTTTACAAGTGATTCATAACGATTTCCCTTAATCGGTATTTCAATGTTCCCAATTATTTGAATCAATTTACCCATAACCTTATCTGCTTTCCATAAAAACTGAACATCTTCATTTTTTAAATTCGCTTCAATCTTTATCTTCATCACTTTTCCCTCACCTATTTTTTATCAATAAATATACCATATTTACTTCCCTATTTTCCTTTTGCATTTTCTACTACCCAGGTTATGTTTTCTATTAGCTGATCATAGGCATTAGTGCACTAAAATTTTTTCGAGAAAATTCTATCTATTTTTCAAATATACCTTCAAGCAACATCGTATATTCGCCAATAACCTTGGATTTTCGACCACATCCTACATAATAAACTTCTGCTTAATTCAGAAAGAATAACAAATTCCAACAACCTAATAAAATTAGTACTTTTCCACCATGACCAAAAGAACTAGTCCATAAAATGGTAATTTAATATAGTGAAAGTAGACCGAATATTATGTCTTATTTTTATTAACCATTTTGAAGGGAGGATCTTCGTCTTGTCTACTATTTTTTTAAAAAACTAAAGGAGGAAGAACATGTCGAAAAGAAGAATTTCTGCAATTTTACTAGTTTCATTATTAGCAATTGGTAATAGCGGTTTTGCAACTACAGGTGGCATTACACCACAGCCATTAGATGTGCAAAAACCGACACTTCCAAAAACAAATCTAGTAGCTACAGATTTAATAGACGTTGATCCCAACAAAGAGGTTCGAGTTATCGTAGAAGTAGATGGTACTACCCCAGTTGAAACAGCAACCAAAAAAGGGGTAAAGTACGATAAGCTTTCTAAAGGAGAACGGAAGCAACTCGAGAAAGCGGCTAAAAATCAACAAAAGGCAGCAAAAGATAAAATCAAAGATAAAAAGATTACAATTGCCTACGAACAAGAATTTAATGCAGTCGTTAACGGATTTAGCGCCGAAGTAAAATATGGTGATATTGCAAAGATTAAAGAAGTAGCAGGAGTAAAAGGTGTGTACATAGCAACTGAGTATGAACTCCCAAATGAAGCACCTGATATGAAGTATAGTAAAGAACTAGTAGAGGCACAAGCGGCTTGGCGTGATTTTGGTTACGATGGTGAAGGTATGGTTGTGGGGATCATTGATTCGGGAATAGACCCGGAGCATAAAGATTTTCTATTAACTGATGAATCAAAAGGTGAATTATCAGAGGCTGAGGTTAATAGCGCTATTTCCGAGTTTGAACTACCTGGACAATTCTGGAATGAAAAAGTTCCTTATGGCTGGAATTATGCGGATGGCACCGAAGACATTATTGACGACAATGTTGACACTGGAATGCATGGTATGCACGTAGGTGGAACAGTCGCTGCAAACGGTGACGAAGAAAACGGTGGTATTAAAGGTGTTGCTCCAGAGGCACAACTATTAGCTCTACGAGTATTTGGTGAAGACGAAGCTACAACTACAGGTGATATTTATATTAAAGCGATTGATGATGCTATCAAACTAGGAGCAGACGTTCTTAATATGAGTCTCGGTTCTTCAGCTGGGTTTGTAGATCCTGAGTCTCCTGAACAACAAGCGGTGAAACGTGCCGTTGACAACGGAGTCGTTATGTCTATTTCTGCAGGTAACTCTACTTACTACGGAAGCGGCTATTTCCACCCCTATGCCTCAAATCCTGATTACGGAGTAGTGGGATCACCTGGTGTATCCTATGATTCTATTTCCGTAGCGTCATTTGAAAATACTACTTTAACTGTAGACGCAGCTAATGTTTCGATAGGTGATGGTGAAGCAAAGCAAGTAATGTTTTTATCTGCTGGCCAGACTGCCCCGACAGTAGGAACAAATTTTGAATTGGTTCATGCTGGAATAGGAGCTCCAGAAGACTTTGCGGGGAAAGATATGGAAGGCAAATTCGCTCTAGTTCAACGTGGAACATTAGGATTTGTTGATAAAGCTAAAAATGCTCAAGCTGCAGGAGCAGCAGGAGTAATTATCTACAACAATGCGGATGGAACCGTAAACATGGCAACTGAAGAGGCCATTAAGATTCCACAATTGTTTATGTTAAAGGCCGATGGAGACCGATTTGCAGAAGCACTTAAAGCTGGACAAACTGTAACAATAAGCTTTGGCGGCGAAAAAACTTCAGTACCAAATGTTGAATCCGGCAAAATGAGTTCTTTCACATCTTGGGGTATTACTCCAAACCTTGATTTTAAACCAGAAATCACTGCTCCAGGTGGACAAATCTACTCAACTGCTAATCATAACGAATACCAAATCATGAGTGGTACATCAATGGCAGCTCCACACGTTTCTGGTGGATCAGCATTAGTACTACAACGTGTTGACGAAGAATTTGGACTTCAAGGTGCAACAAGATCAAAACTTGCGAAGAAATTCCTATTAAACACATCTAAACCTGTTGAATTTGATGGAGCACCTGTATCTCCACGCCGACAAGGTGCAGGTTTAATGCAACTTCATGCAGCATTAGAAACACCAGTAACTGTAACTGACTTCAAAACTGGTGAAGCAAAAGTAGCACTTAAAGAAGTAACCGATAATGTAGTTACGTTTACATTAACAGCGGAAAACCACTCTAATGAAGCTGTGACTTATGATGTTAGCGCAAGTGCTCAAACGGATACTCCGGTAAACGCAGGTGTATTGGTATCAGCACCTAACCTTTTTGGAGCAATGGATTTAGGAGCAATTGCGACAATTAACGGTAAAGCTAGTAGCTCCATCGAAGTACCTGCCAATGGTTCAACGTCATTTGACGTAACTGTTGATGTAAGTGATTGGGATGCAGCTTTAAAATCTTATTTCACTAATGGTTATTGGTTAGAAGGTTTTGTAAAACTAACGGACCCAACTGATACAAATCCAGATTTAGTAGTACCATACGTTGGATTTAAAGGTGACTGGAATGCATCACCAATTGTTGATACTCCTGCTTGGGATCCAATGTCTTACTATGGATATACTGGGGTTTTGACTCATACCGGTGGTGGCAGCTATGATTACTTAGGTATTGACCAGGCCACTGGCAATTTAAACCCAGACCTTATTGCGATTTCACCAAATGGTGATGGAGAAAATGACAGCGCTACTTACATTTTATCTCTCATCCGCAATGCAAAACAATTTAATTTACGTGTAGTGAATGCAGATGGCAACTTAGTAAAAGAAATTGCGAATGAAGTAGATGTACGTAAAAACTACTATGACGGTGGAAGAGGAGCAATGTACTACCTATTCTCCGATTGGACATGGGATGGAACCATGCATAACGGCAAGCGAGCTCCAGATGGTCAATACTACTTGCAAGTAGAAGCGACGATTGACTATGATGGTGCAGAAGCTCAAACCATTACATTACCAGTAAAGCTTGATGTAACAACGCCTAAACTAAAAACAACACTAGGTGCTGACAATCAAACAGTAACAGTTGATGTAACGGATAAAACTAGTGGTGTTGCTTCCTGGTATGTAAAAGTTGACGAAAAAGTTGTAACAGAAAAACCTTATGTACATGGTGAAACTTCACACGTTCTTGCTTCGCCAGTAACAAACGGTCAAAAAGTTGAAGTCATTGCTGTTGATAATGCCGGTAACGTAACTAAGAACACTGTAAAAGTTGGCAGCAAAGGAAATAATGGAACTACAGGTAATAAAAAATAATTAAATAGTTGTAAAAAGGCTAGCAAACTATTATGGTTGCTAGCCTTTTATTATTTTTCATGATTCTTTTAACACTGGTTCACACTAATCTTATGATACTTTGTCCAAGCGTTTCTTCGCCCCATGCTAAGGAAAGGATGTCACCATCTTGAATGGGACCCACGCCTTCTGGAGTCCCAGTGAATAAGATGTCCCCTTTACCTAATCCAAAATGCTTAGCTGTGAAGTCAATGATTGTTTGCAGATTAAAAAGTAAATTTGTGATATTGCCGATTTGTACCTGCTGCCCATTTTTTAGTAATGAGAAATCGGTATTTTTACATGCAGCTTCTCCGGGAAATTCAATAAATTTCGTTAGTAGAGCTGAATTCGGAAAACCTTTTGCTAATAACCATGGATAACGCTGTTCTTTTAATTGGTTTTGTACATCTCTTAAGGTAAAATCAATCCCCAGCGCCAGTTTATCCACAATTTCATCGACAGTAATCCCTTTTTCATACTCTTGTCCAATATGAAGGACAAGCTCCGTCTCATAGTGCACGGACCCTCTATCTCCAGGTAAAATCACCTCTTGACCATTTGCTTCAACAACAGCATGTGTTGGCTTAGAAAATAAAAATGGAGAAGTTGGTACTGCATTATTTAATTCTTTTGCATGCGAAGCATAATTTCTTCCAATACAATAGATATTTTTGATATTCATTAAGTTTTAGCCCCTTAATAAATTTTTAAAGCCTTGATTATTCATTCACCACACCATATTACTTCAATGCTTTTTACCTTTTAAATCGTTTTTTATCTCAAAGGATCTTCACCATATAATCATATGGATGTTCGTTTATTTCAATAACTTTATCCTTCCTATAGCCAATCCGTTCGTATACCTTCTTTGCATGCGGATTATCTTGAGCAACATTTAACGAGAGTCTTGAATATCCCTTTTGTAATGCTGTTTTTTCGGCTTCCTTTAGAAGCTTTGATCCGATTCCATTGCCTCTAAACCGATCAGCAACACACAGTGTGTCAACATAAAAATCCCCTTCGTCGGCTTCCTTATCCAAGAATATCTCTTCATTCTGTCTTTTCTTTCTTAATCGTTTTAATATAGGCTCGTCTAATCGAGAGGCAGCCTCTCCCGGATAAGTAATCACAATTCCTGCTGCTTCTCCTAAAATATCTGCAACAATCGTATTTTTGTAGCTTAGACGATTGTTCTCTTCGCGGAAGAAATGCGCTAGTGTTTCACGGATATTTTCATTTTTC
This sequence comes from Neobacillus vireti, assembly GCF_036962345.1. GTDB lineage: Bacteria > Bacillota > Bacilli > Bacillales > Cytobacillaceae > Neobacillus > Neobacillus vireti_A. The sequence goes on along the minus strand of NZ_JBALNB010000007.1, from coordinate 353,849 downwards.
GTTTGTCCAGTCAACTTCTCAGCGATATAAGCAATTGCGATATGAATGAGTTCTGCAGCTTTCTCGGCATCCTTTTTCAATGCCGCCCTAAATCTCAAATCTTGGGGAATGATTTCTTCCCAAGTCATTCCATAGGGTGCACCACCATCCGTATATCCTGCAATAAAAGAGAAATTATCGTTTGAATCTTCCTCAAAATATATGTTTTGTTTATAGCGTTTTGTTTGTTTTTTCAACGATTTCCCTCCGTTGTGTTTGTCCCCATCTTTCAACTGAAAGTATGTTTGCATCAATCATTAACTAAGATTCGGCCGGGGCACGTTTATCTAAAATTCTGTCCCAGCTATCAAGGTTTTTCACAGATGAATTATACCATATTCGTCATATTTCCTTTTATTGGCAATTCCCTGTATTTTTCAGCCGTTTCCGCCGAAATAAAAACACTCGCAAACATTGACATACATTTGTGAGTGTTTTAACGTATTATTCAGTTGAAAATGAGGTTTAGATTAGATTTTGTTTCACTATCCTTTTTGTTACCTCATTTCTTTTCACCATCGTTTATTCCTCGATCATATTTTAAAAGTTGTGCACATTTTTGATAATCTTCAGGTGTATCAATATCCATACCCCAAAATAGGTGATCAAATGAAAGAATTTTTGTATCTTTTATATATTTATTTATGATTTCTTTACCACCTTGATCACCCTCTAAATTTAGAAATTCATCATATAAGCTGTTATCAATTAAAATGGGGTGACCGAAATTGCCTTGATATTGGGGTCGTACAATAAGCGTATCATTACAAAACTGTTCAATCATAGATTGTAGGACCAAATCTGGAACAAATGGCTGATCTGCTAAAAAAATGATGGCTGCATCTGTACGATACTTAATATTTTCAATCCCTATTTTTAGTGAAGAAGACATTCCTTTTTCATATCTAGGGTTATAAATATATTCCACATTTTGTAAATCAGAGGTTTCTGTTTGAAACGCCTGCATATGTTGACCCGCAATTAAACAGATTGGCTGCAAGTGATTTCTTATTGCTTGTTCAAGTGGATAACGAAAAAGTGGTTTTCCTTTTAGGGACAGTAAAAGTTTAGGATGCCCCATCCGTTTAGACAATCCAGCAGCAAGAATGATGGCCCCAATCTTAGGCATGAATCTTCAATTTCCCTTTCAGTGATTTCCCCTCACGATTGGATCGTACCGCCATCAATTCAGAAACAATACTTATTGCCACTTCTTCCATGGTTTCTGCACCTATATCTAAACCAACAGGTGAAAAAATATCTTCTCCAATGGTTAGATCCGCTCCTATATTCAATAGCATTTCTTGTGTTCTTGATACAGGACCTAAAACACCAATGTATTTCGGATTACTTTTTAGGGCTAGATGGAGAGCCTCTTCATCGCGACTCTGCAAATGATTCATAATCACCCACCATGCATTTTTCACATTTACTGGATTTATGTTTTCAGGTATTTCAACAAAATGATGTGCCTCAGGGAAGTAGCGTTCTTTATTAAAATCACTTCGTGGATCTAGGACGGTTACGGAAAAGCCTGCTTTTGCAGCAAGTTCAACGACTGGTATTGCGTCCTTACCAGCACCTGCTACGATTAATTTTTGGCTTGGACGAATGGCATCAACCACAAATTTCCGCCCATCCAAAGTGACAATTTCAGCTCGCTTTTGTGATTTGAGGCTCTTTCGTGCACTTTCGTACACCATAGAAGGAAGGTAATCGCTGTCACCAATGATATCTCCATATTTTGTTACGATTGCTTTAACTCCTGTTTGTATTTCTATAATAAAGGAAAATTCCTCTTCGTCGTTTAACAATTTGTCCGTTGACTTCCAAAAAGGATCCTCTTTTTTTGCCGGAAGGATGAGAATTTCTAATGAACCTTTACAGCCAATTCCTAAACCCCAGATTTCGTTATCACTTAAATCATAATTTATTATTGTCGGTATCCCTGTTTGCAGCGCTTTCTCTGCATGACCGTAAATATCACCTTCTAAGCACCCACCCGAGATTGTTCCAATCATTTCAGCATCCTCTGCCATCATCATTTTAGTTCCTGGCAATCTGTATGCTGAGCCATTAACACCAATTAACATAACAATCGAAGCTTTTTTATCCTTTTCCCATACAAATTTCATCGAATTCATGATTGTACGAAATTCTTTTAATTGTGACATACTCTAGTTCCTCCCCCTTGTAAGTGTTACTCTATGGTAATAATATATTGTTTAAAGAATATTATCAATAATCTGTTAATTTATTAGATATCGTATATCCTTAGTTGGCATGTTCAATCTAATATCTGCTTCATATTAATAGTTTGGATGAGAATAGCACTAGCCAATAGGAGTATAATACAAAGCCACAGCGTTGATATATAGTCTAATGAAAGGCTAAATAATAATCCTGGAATCAACGAACCGAATGCAGCTCCAAATTGGTGGAAAAAGCTAACCATCCCAAAAGCAGAACCCATTCGATTGATTCCAAATATTTTGGAACAAAGCATTGTAAAAGGAGCAATCGTTGCGATATCGGTAAAACCATATAAAAGTGCAAATGTAAATAATAGGATGGGATGATTGATAAATAGCAGAAACAGTAACGCAATTACCCTAATGGAAAACAATATACAAAGTAATTTTTTATTATTAAATTTATCAGAAATATACCCTACTATAATGGTTCCGACGATATTGGCAATCCCATAAACCATCATTGCATTACCTACTAGTATACGAGAGTATCCCTTTCCTTCCCCTAAGGGAACCATATGTGTATAAACTAGGCCAACATCGGTGAAGCCGCATATAAAATAGGTCATACAAATCACCCAGGTAATTGGATAACGAAATATAGAAAATATCGATTCACCTTTTATTTTTTCATTTTGCTTTGATTTATTTCTTTCAATAACAGCATTTTGAACCGGGTGGTCCTTGAAAAAAAGTGCAAACAATGGGATTAATAGTAGGGCATATACACTGCCATAGAGCACAAACAGCCATTTCCATCCCATCTTTTCGATCAACAGAATATTAAGCGGGGTATAAACCATAGGTCCTGCTGCCATTCCAACAACTACAATACTAATCATAAGCCCCTTTTTTTCCTTAAACCAACGAACAATTGCAACAGAAACAGTTATATTTGAAGCAAAACCAAACCCAACAGAGCCAATCAATCCGTATAGAATTACGATATGCCATATGTTTGTGGCAAAATAGGATCCTAATAAGCAAAAACTCATTAATACCATACTGTAGGTTAATACTTTTCGTGGACCAATTCTATCAGCCAGTCTACCAGCAATGGCAATACTGATACCGTATATAAAAAGACTCGTAAAGGAAACGATACTTACCCATAAACGATTAACAGAAAATGATTCTTCCCAAGGTGTAACATATGTTCCAAATGTACCGCGGATTCCTAAAGTGGCAAACATAGCTATAAAAGATAAAACAACTATGAAATATCCATAATAAATTTTCGGCTTATTTTCCACCGCTGTAAGAGCCGCCTTACCCATGAATTCACCCCTTTCCGACCTGCTTTTCTACATTTCTTTCTATAAAGTTTGCAATTAACGCTCCTGCAACTAATGCCCAAACAGGTGCACTTATATAAAATAAACTTATGTTTGACATCGCAATAACAAACGTAAAGGTAACACTCATCATCATTTTTGGCTGCGAAAAACTCAAATTTAGGCTGGAACCCAGTACTCCAAATAGAGCAAATCCAGCCAGCATTGATACAAATTCACTTGGTAATGCTTTAATAGCAGGCACCGTCCACCAGGAAAAAATACCAAACATTATGATTAAAATTCCCGATACAATGGCGGCAATATACCTTTTTTCTTTAATACCCGTTTCCTCTCCTGAGCAAATAGCCGTCATCATTCCCGCTACATTTGCAGACTGACCGCCAAACAAATTAGCAAACAGAGAAAATATCCCGCTTAACGTAACAATTCTATTAATAGGAGGCTTAAAGTTGTTTTGTTCCAATGCGCCTATTCCGGGTGCCGCATCATTGCTCAAGATTAATAAGGCAAGAGGTACTGAAACGGTAAAGATAGTTAATAGATTAAATTCCGGCAGTTGTATTTGCGGCATGACAAAACCAATGTTACTTTCAGCTGGTGAATCAAAATTATATGTTAGTAACAGAACGATAAATCCTGAGAAAACCGCAGCTATGACGGGCGGAACACGTAATTTCCACTTTGAAAACAAAAAATATGTAAGTAAAGCGGTTCCCCCTATTAGTGGCAGGTGTTGTATGGAAACAATTAATCTTACAACATAGCTTGTAATGATTCCTGCCATCATCGCTGCAATAATTTCCTTTGGAACATATTTCATAAATTTTGAGAACAACCCTAGTATGCCAACTAGTAAGATTAATAGACTTGTTATGATATAACTGCCGATTAATTGATTGTAAGGGACCTGTGAAGTGATTGTTGCAAGAAAGGCAACTCCAGTAATGGAGTGGGCTCCTACAATGGGGATTCGATAATATAATGGGAGGACAACACTAAAAAGCCCTCCAAAAAAATAGACGGAAAACATCCAAAAAATCGTTTGAGCGTCTGTAAAATTGCCATTTGCTGCTGCTTCTAATATAATAACGGGCGGACCAGTGGCTGCCAGTAACCCAGAAACAATACCTGCCGAAAGATTCTTTGGATGAATTGCTGCAGTTGAATGATGTATCGAAGGTAAATTTAGTTTAGGGAAACCGATTTTCCTCATCTGTACACCTCCCAATATTTTAAATAAACAAAGAGGCAAGTTACTTGATCATTGCCTCTTTGTCTTTTATTTCTTTACTATTCTGAAATCTCTATTCAAGAAAATCTGCAGTAAAAAACTCATTTTGCTTCCATTCGCCACCTTTAACTTCCATTAAGGCATAGGAAGCTAATACATTTCCGTGTTCGTCAAAGTCGATGGGGCCAGATGCACCTTGATAGTCGATATCGTTTCCTGCACGAAGTTCCTTAATTCCTTCTTCAAATGTAGTGACTACCTTGCCTGGAGGGTTCGTAACTTCACGGATTTTTTCATTGATCGCACTGCCGCTTGCTTCACCTGCTGCTTCCATAGCCAGAGCAGAGGCAATTAATAAGTCATACGTATTGGCATTATAGTATCCGCCAGATGGTTTAGCTTTAAACTTCGCTTCGTACTCCTGGTTGAAACGTTTGAAGCCTTCATTATTTTCATCTTCCATTGGAATAATCGTCTTAATTCCTTCTGCGATATCCTTTCCAATAACATCAATAAATTCTTGTACAGCAACGTCTGGTGTTACATACCATTCCCAATTGTAACCTCTTTGCTTTGCTGATTTAAAAATGGTAGGTGCAGTATCAATGGCACCAGAATAATAAACTAATTTTGGATTCGCATCAGCGATCTTTTTCAATTCACCATTGTACGTATTCTGACCTGTATTAAAGGTTACCTCCGCAAGAATCTTCCCGCCCAAACTTTCATATGTTTCTCTAAATTTCTCCACATCACTTTGGGCTCCTTCATAGTTTCCTACCATAACGGCTATTTCTTTCACACCGCTCTCAATTAATACCTTTGCACGAACTTCACCAATGGTTGAATCTGAAGCGGCTGTTCGGAATGCATAATTTCCGCCAACCTTATCAAGTTCTGTTGAACCTGCAAAAGCAGACATGATCGGCACTTTTGATTTTGGCGCTTCTTTTAATAAAGCAAGCATAGATTCTGTTTCAGGTCCAATCGCAGCAACAGCCTTATCTGCGTTTACCAGCTTTTGATACCCTTTAATGGAGCCTTCAACAGTAGAAGCTGTATCTACGTCGATAATATTAATTTTCTTCCCATCTAGGATTCCACCTGCTGCGTTAATTTCATCCTTTGCCAAAAGAATAGAATTGATATTTTCTTTTGTAAATGCTCCGAGCCAGCCAGTAAGTCCTGATAAAAATCCGACATTAATATCACTGCCACTGTTAGAACCACTATTACTTGAACTTCCTGTAGAGCTTGCGCAGCCAGTCATTACTGTTAATGCCGTACAAATAGAAATAGCAGCCATCGATACTTTTTTCATTTCCTTATCCCCCTTAGTGGCCCAAGAATAGTTCTTCGAAATTTTCTTCTTCTAAAAATTGCTTTCCAGTCCGTTCCATTTTAATGATTCCAGAGTCCATTAAATAAACGCGATCAGCATGCTTTAAAACTTCTTTTGGATTTTCCTCAACGACCCATATCACTGTTGTACCTTTATCACGAATTTCAACAATCATGTTGATTAACCCTTGAATAATTTGAGGAGCCAATCCGGTTATCGGTTCATCTAGGAGGAGAAATTTAGGGTTCACAATCAATGCACTTGCTAAAGCTAACATCTGTCTTTCTCCACCGCTTAAGGTTCCAGCTTTCTGATTAATCCGTTCTTTTAGGCGTGGAAACATCTCCAACATCTCATTTATTTTTTCCTTAGGTTTTTTTAGCGTGTACGCACCCATTTCAAGATTCTCGAAAACCGTTAATTCCGCAAAAACATTTTTTCGCTGGGGGACATAACCTAAACCCATCTTTGAAATGTCACTTGGGGAGCCATTGTCAATCCGCTTCCCTTGAAAGGAAATCGAACCGCTCATGACAGGAAGCAAACCACTAATAGTATGCATTAAGGTTGTCTTCCCTGCTCCATTAGAACCAATAATCCCCACCATCTCCCCTTGATTTACATGGAGATTGAGTCCATGTAAAATGGGGATTTTTCCATAACCAGAAACCACATCTTTAACCTCAAGAAAGCTCATCTTAACTCGCCCCCAAGTATACAGATTTAACCTTTTCATTATTGGAAATTTCTTCTGGAGTACCTGAAGCGATGAGCTCTCCATTTGCAAGACAATAAATCCGGTCACATATACGATAGATAAAACCTAGATTATGGTCAATAACAAGAAATGTCATTCCTTCACTTCTAAGTCTTAAGATGTGTTGAACCATTTTATCAAGCATGATTGGATTTACACCTGATGCAGGTTCATCCAGGAGCATGATTTTTGGATTTGCCATTAACTGGCGGCATAGTTCCAGCAATTTCAACTCTGCCGCACTTAAATTTTCCGCAAGTTCATTTCGTTTTTCATATAAGTTAAATTGTCGAAGCAGCCCACAAACTTGATCATAATGCTCTTGCTCTTTGCGGATAATTTTCTTCTTTTTATAAAAGATAGAGAATAATCCTTCACCAGCATTGGAAGGCACTACCATTAAGTTTTCAAGCAAACTTAGTTTTGGAAAACCGACTGGAGTCTGAAAAGTCCTTAATAATCCCTTTTCCACTACAGCTTCGGGAGTAGAAGTATCAATTTTTTCATCCAAGAAGGAGATTTCACCAGAATTGGAAGCTAGAAATAAACTAATCATATTAAAAAGGGTTGTTTTTCCTGCACCATTAGGACCGATTAATCCAACAATTTCCCCTTTATTAACCTCCAATGTTACGTTTTTAACGGCTTGAACGCCTCCAAAGTTTTTACTCAGCTCCTTGACTTGCAGCATTTTTCCCTACTCCCTTCGGTTCTAGGATTAACGAATTATCATGGAACTTAAATAGCTTCTCAACAGATTTAAACTTCTCAGCGATCAATCCCTGAGGAAGGAAGCGAAGAACAAGAACCAGCATCATCCCAGAGATAAACTGACGTAAGCCCGCCAATACAACGCTATATTCAGCTGGTACTGGAATGAAGCGTGTAGCTTCTTGAACAAGAATAAGTACGAAGGCACCAATGACAGCTCCACGATTATTACCGATTCCACCTAATACAAGTGCTGTCCAAACCGTAAACGTTATAGCAGAGGTAAACATATTTGGTGCAATGATGGACATGTACCAAACATAAAAGCAACCCACTAAACCAACCATGGAACTACTTAAAACAAACACTTTTAACTTTGTAGCAAATATTTTCTTACCTATCGATTGCGTTACGATTTCATTTTCACGAATAGCCCTCATATAACGCCCCATTGGAGAATCGGCCAACCTTTGGGCAAAGAAGTAAAAGACAGCCAAACTTATCAGGACCAATCCTGAGAAAAATAACATGTAATTTGCACCAGGGATAAGCTCCTGAAATGGTTTATCTAAACCAAAAAATCCAATGTTTCCATTTGTTAACCATTCTTCATTAACAGCAAGAATTCGAATGATTTCAGCGAAAGCAAAAGTTGTAATTAATAGATATTCATTTTGTAAACGAAGTGAAGTATAGCCGATAAATAAACTTAGTAACCCAGTGATGATAACCGAACCAATCACACCGGCGAACATCGGGAGCCCGAGTCCCTCGGGAGCATCAATGGTGAGCAATGTGTAGGAATAGGCACCAACTGCAAAATATCCAACAACCCCTAAATCCCACAGTCCTAGTAGTCCACCATTGACATTTAATGCCAACGCCAGCATGGCATAAATCCCACCTAATGCTATGAGACCTGATAAAAAGACTAGAATCTCCATTTAATGTGCACCACCCTTTGACAGTCCTTGAGGACGGATTAAAAGGACAAGAATCACAATAACGAATGCTATTGCTGTTCTATATGATGTAGGGACTATCACCGTACTAACATCCATACTCAATCCGATAATTAATGCAGCAAGCATCGTACCGTATAAATTCCCCATACCTCCAACAATAACAACTGACATGATGATCAAAATCTGCTGCCAGCCTAACTCCATATTAAGTGTGCCCGACATCGCCAGTAGAATGCCGGCTAATCCTGCCAATCCTGATGATAGTAACCAAACGTAATTTGATAGTTTCTTAGAATTTATTCCTCTTAATTGTGCTAAATCGCGATTTTCTGCCATGGCTCTGAAACCTTTGCCATTTTTTGTTTTTGTTAATATAAAATGAAGACCAACGACACACGCCACCGAGATAACAATAATCAACAATTCCTGAAAGGAAAGAATCTGTCTGCCAAACAATTCAATCATTTTGCTCGTCTCAAGTCCAAATGTTCGAATCTGCGGACCTACTATTGCCTGAACAATACCGTAAATTACCCAAGAGAGACCTATGGATGTAAAAAGTAATACTAGAATTCCACTTTTCCTTACTGGAAAATAGAATACCTTAGCTAACAATAGCCCTAACACAGCTGTAGCGATGACGGAAAGGACCATTGCCAGAGCAAATGGAAGGTTGAGCACGCTTTTAAAGAGATAAGCCATATAAGCCCCTATTAATAGCATTTGACCATGTGCTATATTTAAGAAGTTTTCTGTTTTCCAAACCATCGAAAAACCAATGGAAGCAATGATTAAGATACAACCAGTAATAATTCCATATATAACGTATTCCATCTTCAGCCTCCCCTACATTCTTTATACATGGTTTTTATCCATTGACAGTTCAAGGGTCAGACTCGTAAATAAGGCTGGTCTTACCCTTGAATAGATTTCTTTATTATCACTAAACTTATATTGTTTACCGACTAAAAAAATTTCTAAAAAGGTTACTAGATTCCTCTTAACTTAGGACACTTTCTGCATTTTCAGCTTCTTCTATTAAACTTCTTAGTTTATTAGGGCTAATTGGGAGAGTGTTTATTTCTATTTTTAATGGTCTCATTGCATCACAAACAGCATTGGCGATTGCAGCTGGCGGGCTGATGGCACCACCTTCTCCCACTCCCTTAATCCCCATCGGATTGTGTGGCGAAAGATACTCTTGGTGACCCATTTCAACTTCAGGGACCTCCATTGCCGTAGGAATTAAATAATCCATATAGGTTCCGGTCACTAATTGGCCGTTTTTATCGTAAATAATTTCTTCATAAAGTGCACCACCAATACCCTGTGCAACTCCACCTTGAATTTGACCATCGACAATCTTAGGATTAATTACACGGCCACAATCATGAACGACAATATAACGCAAGATGTCGACAAATCCTGTTTCCTTATCAACCTCCACAACTGCTATGTGAAAGCCAGACGAAAATGTCACGGTTGGAGGTACAAAGTAGTAAGTCGCACTCGCACCTGGTTCAATTCCTTTTGGAACCTTGCAGCGAGGACCCGGTTTAGCAGCCTGAGCTATTTCTTGTAAAGTAACAAATTTGGCAGGCATATTTTTCAAATAAACTTTACCGCCATTCATTTCTAGTTCATCTATTGAAACTCCAAGCATCTGGCCAGCAATGAGAATGAACTTTTCTTTTAATTGTTTGGAAGCGCCATGAACCGCTGATCCAGCCGTAACTGCACCCCTGCTTGCAAAAGTACCCACACCATATGGCAACAGACTTGTATCTCCGGCCCGTACTGATACTTGTTCTGGATTTACTCCAAACACATCAGCACAAATTTGGGAAAAAGTGGTTTCATGACTTTGGCCGTGTGGACTAGAGCCAACCCCTACCAAAATATGTCCAGTGGAGTCAACTTTGACAGCAGCACCTTCAAATGGACCAATACCTGTTCCCTCAATGTAAGACGAAAAACCAATCCCGATATTTTTATTGTTTTTCCTAGCCTCATTTTGTTGTTGACGGAATTCCTCGTACCCGGCTATTTTCATTGCTTGCTGCAACGATTTTACGTAGTCACCATTTTCCAAAACCATATTTGCACCATCGCGGTAAAAAATACCTGTTTCATACGGCATTTGATCAGGACGAACAAAATTCTTCATCGAAACTACTACCGGATCAAGATTTAACTTGTCAGCAATCATATAAATGATTCGATCCATTACGTAAACTGCTTCTGGTCTGCCTGCCCCGCGGTATGGTACGTTTGGTGTCTTATTGGTTAAGACGATTCGTCCGGTTATCTCATAATTTGGAATGTGATACATTCCCCGCAAATGTGCGGCCGAATTGTAGGCACAGCATAAAGCAAAGGAGTTATGTGCTCCATTATCTAAGAGGAACTGATCTTTCAATCCAAGAATTGTTCCATCATTTCTATATGCAACTTCAACGTCATGTACCTGATCACGCGAATGTCTGGTACTCTGCATATGCTCAAGACGATCTTCAATCCACTTAACTGGACGTTTGTATTTCATCGCAAGATACGGTATGATAATTTCCTCTGGATAGACCGCACATTTCGGACCGAATCCGCCGCCAACATCTGGGGCAACAACACGTATATTGCCTTCGACCAACCCAACGAGCTTTGAAAGATAGGACCGAACCATAAATGGTACTTGAGTAGATGACCAAACATCAAGTTGTTGATTTCGTTCTTGGTACTCGGCAATTACTCCTCTGGTCTCAAGTGGATTTCCCGATACTCTTGGAGTTTTTATTCTTGTTTTTAAAATGTGATTTGCCTGCCTAAAGACATGGTCAACATCTCCAACTTTCACCTCAAAATGTGATTGAATATTATTACCCAGCTCTGGATGGATAACAGGTGCGTCTTCCTTTATGGTTTCATAGGGATCCGTAATTACAGGCAAAGGCTCATAGTCTACCTTGATTAAAGCAAGTGCATCCTCAGCAACATACCGGTCTTCTGCTAATACAATCGCAACCGCTTGACCGACAAATGTTACCTTGTCTTCTGCTAACATGGGTTCAGGGTTTTTCTTAATCGTGGGCTTTATATCAGCTTCTAGCTGCGGAGGCAAGGTGAATTCTACAAATTCAGTGAAAGGTTTTACTTTTCCTTTTAAATCAGCAGCAATGATGACATCAAGGACACCCTTATAATTCTTTGCCTGTGAAAGATCAATGTTTTTTATCCTTGCATGTGCATAAGGGCTTCTTAGAATCGCTGCTTCGACCATATTTTCAATTCGAATATCCGCTACAAACCTTCCAGAACCAGTAAGCAGCCGATAATCCTCTTTTCTTTTTACATTTTGTCCAACAAATTGTTTCACGCTCGGGTCCCTCCTTTGGTTAACATTTCAGTACGTATGCCTCTTTCACAGCTTTAATAATATTGCTGTATCCAGTACAACGGCAAAGGTTACCAGAGATCGCTTCACGGATTTCATCATCTGTTGGTAAATCAGGATGAGTTTCCATGAAGTTTTTTACAGACATTAGAAAACCTGGAGTACAAAATCCACATTGTAACGCATGATTGTTTGCAAATGCTTGTTGAATCGGATGTAAAGTACCATCTACTTCAGCAAGGGATTCCACTGTCTCAACTTCTGAGCCATCCGCCTGGACAGCAAGCATTAAACAGGAACGAACAGGCTCACCATTTAGTAATACCGTACACGCTCCACACACACCATGTTCACAGCCAACATGTGTTCCAGTCAGGCCAAGTTTATCTCGCAGATAGTCGGATAAAAGCCATCTAGGCTCAATCTCTTTTTCTATCACTTTTCCATTTACTTTCATTTTGACGTTACAATTGCTCATGCGATTACTCCTTCCCTAGCCCGATCAACCGCTTTATATAATGCCCTTTCTAGTAAAACACCTGATAAATATCGACGGTATTCCTTCGAGCCGTGTATATCTCCTTCTGGATCCAATTCATCTAATTGAAGAGTAGCTGCTTCTTTGATAATGGAATAGTCAGGCAGCTTTCCTATTAAAAATTCCTCTGTTGCTTCAGGGACAAAAGGAACCGAGTTTGCACCGCCTAGTGCAATTTTTGCATCAGCTATCGTCCCATTATGATCAAGCTCTATGACGGCTGCTACCTCTACTAGAGCGAAATCCCCATGCCTCCTAGCAACTTCTTCAAAGGCGTATCCACTCCCCTTTTTGATTTTTGGAAAGCGAATTTCCTTTACAAGCTGATTTGGTTCTAACGTCGTTAATAAATAACTTAGAAAAAATTCCTCAGGTGATAAGGTCATTTCCCCCTCACTTGAAACAATAACGATTTCGCCTCTTAAGGCAGTTAACATACATGGCAGCTCAGCGGAGGGATCAGCATGGGCGATGCTTCCGCCAATCGTGCCCCTCGATCTGATTTGATTGTGTCCTACCCAGCGTATTCCTTCCGTCAGTAGCGGGCATTTTTCCTGAACCAATGCAGACTTTTCTACATCCACATGACGAGTCATCCCGCCGATTACAAGGGCATCTTCTTCTTCTCTGATTCCTTTCAATTCTTCTACTCTGCCAATATCTATTATGTAGCCAGGAGTTGAAAGCCTCATGTTTAATAAAGGAATCAAACTTTGGCCTCCAGACATAATCTTGGCTTCGTCTCCATATTCAGCCAGCATATTTAGAGCTTCTTGGAGATTATTAGGTCTTAGATAGGAGAACTTTGGGGGCTTCATTATGATGACCTCCTTTTACTAGGTTCATTTTTTCGATTATTAATATTTACCTGATAATAAGCTTCCAGCGTTAGGGACTGATGTCTCCAGCTCCAATTGCTTTAAAATTTTATAAACCGTTGAAGTGGCAGCAGTTAATACTGGAATACCCAGCTCATCTTCGACCTTTTGGACTGCTGGAAGCGATGGCATTTGTACACACGCAGAAAGAACGACTGCATCAGCTCCTTTAATATTTAGCTTTTTTGCAATCTCAGGAAGATTATTTGGATCTAATCGCCCAACTTCTAAATTATCCGGTACCTCAAGGCTGATCGCATCAATTACTTCAATTCCACTCTGTTCCAAATAATCAATTACCATCTGAGTTAAAGGTTTCATGTATGGGGTAATAATAGAGACTTTCTTTGCATTTATGGTTTTTATCCCCTCCACTAATGCTCCAGCACTACTGATTACTGGGACCGCACCATCATTTTCAACCGTTGCACCATACAACCTTTTTTCCGAGCTTATATGGTAGCCCGCTCCCTGACACATGATGGCAACCAGACACGCATAAGCAAGAACATCACAACGTGCATCAGATAATTCCACCGCACATCGGTCACTTTCCACATCCATTTTTGATAATTCCTCTTTTGAAACGTGCTTCATTCTCATCCTGCTAGAATGAAAGGTGAAAGAGATTTTGGAAGATTCTTTCATTTTCGCGTACAGCATGGCTGGTATTTCAGTTTCCATTGTTGTATTAGAACTTGGGACAATTAGTCCTACTCGATAATTTCTTGTCATTCTCTTAACAACCACCTTTAATTTAGTTTATATATGTTCTTCTGCGATTTTCTAAGACAATGAGAAATAGTGCTATTGGTATAATCGATATATTGAAGGATTTATTCCATTTTAATTGCTGAATCTGCGGGCGATTCTATGGAAGCTGATTTTACCGCCTTTTGTATATCTTTAAAAAATTTACCTGCTAAAAATTTTGCTACACCGCCTAGAACTCGGTTACCGACACTTGCAATCGTGCCGCCTATTTCCGCGTCACAGTTCCATTCAAGTCTAGATCCGTCTTCTGTCCCAAATAATCGGCAATGCATTTCTGCTTTTACATGACCAGGAGATCCACTTCCAGAGGCGTGAAGAATATAATAATTTGGTTTATCTACACCTTCAATTTTTACTTTTCCTACATACTCTCCCTTGACTGCAGCCACGCCCAATTTTAAAACGACATCGTATTCACCATTTTCTTTCAAGACCAATTCATGACAGCCTGGTATGACTTTTTTCAAAATTTCCTCATCTAACAGTGAATTCCACAACTGATTGACATCCATTGAAAATTTCGCTTCACCTTCAAGATTCATCTGCGCAAACACCCCTTGTATTCTAGTACTTATGTTTAAGACTAGTAAAAATTAACTAGTCTTCCCCTTCCTATTATATATAATTCTGTATTTTCTGAATAATAAAAAAATCGACATATTCCTACATAGACTATTCAAACAGCATTTTACCAGCATTATTTTTGTATATTTTTATCCATTCATTTTCAAAAGCTTTTCAATTGGCATTCTTACAAGTTGGGAGAACTTTTCAAATGCCTGATTTGCATTTAAATCAACGCCTATTAAGGTAATAAAAGGTTGCCTTTCATATTCCATAAAGACTTCCCAACTCAGCCTATTCCCAATCCATTGAACTAAATATATGTTATTGTCTTCTTCTAAACAAACGAACCCTTTAGCCCTCATTAGATTGGGCTTTAGACAAAAGAAATACTCCTCTATCATGCTTTTTGTTACCTTAATTGGAACAGGAATTGCAATAGTAGATAAATATTCGTAAGAAGGTTGGTCTTCCTGCTGCTCCATATCCTCTATCGCTTGAAGGGACCTTTTATGGTGTTTCTTTCCTGTTCTATTAATCGTTAGCAGGTGATCCAGACCTACCTGACCTTTAACCGTGAATAGAAGCTCGGCTGAATCATTTAACACTTGAATTAATGTTTTAATTTTAGACCTATTCAGATTCTCTACCGTATCTACCTTATTTACGATAATAAAATCTGCAGAACATAGTTGTCTGGCAAATGTGGTCCTTATATCGAAAGAAGTTATTTTAGAAATAGTTTCAGCGTCAACAAGTGAAACGACACTTTTCACGTAAATACGAGAAACTAATTCTTTTTTCAACATTTCATCCATGACTTCCTCTGGATTCGCAATGCCTGTTAATTCAACAAAAATGGTAGCTGGGTTTGTCTTTAAAAGTTGTTCGAAGCTTTTTACCAGTTCACTTTTTTTACTGCAACAGACACATCCGTCATTAAGAGATTGAATAGGTACAGAACTTCTTCCATTAAGAATATGACTGTCAACATCCATCTTTCCGAACTCATTCATGAGTATTCCAAACGTCATTTCCTTTTGCTTGGATTCCTCAAGTAAATTTAATAATAGAGTTGTCTTTCCACTTCCTAAAAATCCACTTAAAATGATTACCGGTACTCTGCTCATAAATTTTGCACCTTTTCTATAACAAGAAGCTCAGGTTTCCGATAAATTCGTTATTATTAATGAGCTCCACTTTTTTTGAGGCAATTTTCCATGAGTTCCCGTTTTTTCTCAGCTTGTGTTCAAATCTGCCAGAATATATAGTTTGGATACTCCGCCTTAATTCCACAATTATAAAATTTGAGCTTACGGTAATCGATTGATCATCTTGATCTAGAACTCTAATATTTGAGATTAAATGTCTCGTTCTTGATTGCGGCTCTTGACCATATGCTAAACCACTTTGTAATCGCCAAACTCGTTCTCCCAGCCGCTCTTTGTTATCGTATATGATTGATACATGCGCATTTGGATCATAGTGATCCTTATTTGACGGAATCCAATACCAAGCGTCCTCTGTAAATAATTCAAGCCATTCATTAAACTTCCCATCATTTAAATAAGAGGCCTCATCTATAAGAAAAGCTTCTACATCCTTTCGGTCTATAAGAACTCCATTCATTTTCATGCCTCCTAACATCCTATTATTCTTTAGTCATTAGTCTCCGCCATTCTTTGTATAATGCTCTTGCCGAAACCTCGTCACTTGAAGTGGCAGTAATAATCCCGTCTTCATCTATCTCTTCCCGGTTCATTCCTCGACTGATTTCAAGCCATTCTGCTCCATTGGCTTTTGCATTCAGTCCTTCCATGACTCGGTCAAATCCAACCTCGAGGTCATCGACAGTCCCAAAACCAGCCGGACCATAGAAACCTTCGTGCTTTCTTAACCTGCTGGCATTCTCTTCTATGGAAACACCCTTCAGCATGATCGGGTATAAGCTTACGTGAGTCTTATTAACGGATATTGGTCTCGTTACACGAACTTGAGAACCTACAAAGCCGAGGTTAGGAAAAATAATCAAATTAAATGGTAATGCACCAATACCAAGGTCTCCATCTAATTCATATAAGGAGTGTCCATTACCCAAGTCACGTATTTTTTCGTTTTTGTGCATTTTAGAAAAATTTATTCTTTTTCCGGTTTTGTTGGCGACAAGATTAAAGAAACTTCTATGAGTGACACTTAAATGATAAGGGTCGATGGTATTTTCTACTTGTAGCTTCCAATTGCCGTCAAAGCTGTATTTATGAACACCTGCATTTAGTGCAATGCCCTCAGGTCCTGTATTTATGACATAATCGATATATTTACGGGCATGCCCCAAGTAGTCTTTTAGACTAGGAACGTCTTCCGATAAACTAGCAAAGATAAAGCCCCGGTACACTCCAACCTTAGGAACTTTTATTAACCCCATTTTACAGCGGTCAAATTTTTCATCATATCCATCTTGAAATGGCATTCCTGTCAAATCGCCATTATTGGAATATGTCCATCCATGATAGGCACAGCGGAAATAGTTTGCATTTCCTTGTTCCTGCTGACAAACCGTAGCAGCTCTGTGTCTGCAGCGGTTCAAAACAACATGTATCTCATCTGTGTCAGAGTCGCGGGTCACGATGACTGGATTGGAACCTATAACTGTTGTCTTGTAGTCACCTGAATTAGCAATCTCGCTTTCATGTGCTACATAGACCCAAGTATTTTCAAAGATTTTCTTCATTTCCTTTTGAAAAATACCTTCATCCTTATAGACATCTCCGTGTACTGCGCCTTCTTTTACGAGATCAGAAATGTTCACTATTTTCACCTATCTTCCTTTAAAGATTCGTTAACAACTGCAACATGTATACACCCATCCTCACCGTATGCATGGGTCCTGACTGCTTTGGCTGCCTCTTCAATAGAAAAACTGTGCGTAACCATCTTTTCAAGAGGGTATTTCCTTGATTCAATGACCCTTAATGCGACTCCGACTGCTTTCTTTGGCCGGCCAAGGACTCCTTTTACAGTCAGCAGCTTCCAAGTGATTTTACTAGACATGAGATTTTGGGATAATTTATCATCGGTCCCAGAGTGAACGATGGTTGCTCTAAGTCCAGCAAGATCTAATGAAGTTACGAGCTGTTGCGGGGCAGTTGCTGCGTTAATAACGGTATCTGCCATTTTCCCATCCGTTACTGCATGAACCTCTTTAACGAGATCCTGAGTATCTGCAAAAAACGTGTGAGTCGCACCAAACTCCTTTGCTAATTTTAGACGATGTTCGTCTTTTGACATACCCGTAACAATGATTTTACCCGCTCCTGCTTCTTTAGCTCCGATTACTGCACCTAAGCCCATTGGTCCTGGTCCTTGGATAAGAACGGTATCACCGACTTTCGTATTCCCTACTTCTTGAACCCAGTGAATTCCATTCGATATCGGAATATATAATTGCAATAGTTCTGGAGAAACATCAGCACTCGCTTTATGAATAATAGAATTTGGGTGCAGATACATATATTCTGCAAATCCTCCCCATAAAGCCGTTTTCTCATTGTCTATCCGCATTGCCCCATATCGTAAATCAAAACATTGTTGATAGTTTCCGGTCAGACAATTATTACAGGAACCACATGGGATATACTCTTCGACTACCACTCGGTCGCCTTCTTTTAACCCCCATCGTTCTGCAGCCCTTTGACCTAAATTTGTTACCCTGCCAACTATTTCATGGCCAATAACACAGGGGAGTTGAAAAACCCCATTTCCGTCATTTAAATATGCTTCACTGTCGAATCCGCATACCCCGCAGGCTTCCACATGGAGGAGGGCGTCGTTTTCTCCTGTTTCAGGGATTGGAAATTCCTTTATTTCTATCGTTTCTTTTTCTGTCAGTACAGCTGCTTTTACTTTATTCAAATGCTTTTACCTCCTACCTTTTATCCGCTCTTATCAACCAATTTTACTGACAAAATTGCTATATGTCGTCTGCTTCATCAATCCATCTTGTTTGTGATGGATCTAATAGAGTAGTAAGATCCTTGTGCGTACTCCATAATAAACTTTCTAATTCAAGGGGATCGAAAAAGGAAACTTTTCCGGTTCGGATATCCTCTATTAATAACCGATCCCCATTAGCAGATCTGTCTAGTTTTACGGAAACATGTGCAAATTCATTTTTTAGGATAAAGCCTTCGCTCAATTTCATTCACCTGCATTCGATTGAAGTTAGTTAGTACCCACTAACATCATTACCTTATACTTTTGCACATTTTCATCGGTTGTTACCTGAATATTAGCAAGGTTCAGATAACAAAAACCATAATGTGTTAGATTAGCTAGCAACAATTCTCCATTGAATATCTTCTTTTTCAGTACCTTCGATGATTTCCTTTGCTTCTTGGTGATTTTCATAGTCACGGTCATCTATTCTTCTTCCGGGGACGGAGGTATTAAATTCATCCGCAAATGGGAATGGCTGAATAAGAATTTCTCCATTTCCTTTTGATTTTACTGTTAAGTGAACCGGTTCGCTTTCCCTTGTCATTCTAACTGGACCTAATGTAACTTCATTCTTTTCTTTTGGATTATTTAATCCCATGAATAACCCTAAGCGATCCATAACCTGAAAATACTCATATTGCATCCATATGTTATCTTCAAATTCACTGCGTTTAAGTTGTGCTGCCCAATATTGCTGCTTGATATCAACCCATTCCTTTTGGATTGTGTTAATCGTTTCATTCATAAAGCCTCTGAGATCATCGGAAACTTTATACGTAAAGGTTGGATCGTATCCAAACCTACTTGTATATAAACCAATCCAATGCATTCCTAACATCATTCCTGCATATTGATCTTGTTTTAATGTGTCACGATAGCCAATTTCATAGAAACGAACATGTTCAGGTAAATTAACTTCTAAAAAGTTGGTTGGTCGTTTTGTTGCTTCGTTAAATAATACTTCATCATCAGGCTGCCTCCAACCAGCATCATGTTTTTCAATTCCAAGACTAACAGATTCATGATTTACTAACTTTTGAAACTGTTCGTTTCCCCATAACCTGGATACTGTTCCCATTTGGATGGCATGTTCGTCTTGCCTGACCAACACTAATTTTCCGTCCTGCTTTGAGATAATCATTTACCTTCCCCCTCAAGTTTAAGCGCTTTCAAATGGGATATAACCTGTTCTACAGGTATGACATCACCATACTTTTGTTGTATATCAAACAAGTTAATCGCATGGGTCGTAATACCACGATCAAATACGCATTCCTCTGGAACGACAACTTTATAATTATTTGAAAAAGCGTCAACTACAGTTGCTCTAACACATCCGCTTGTTGTGCAGCCTGTCACGATTACACTATCTACTCCCTTTGCTGTTAAAAGAGAAACCAATGGAGTTCCAAAAAACGCACTAGGTTTTTTCTTCGATAAAATGATTTCACCATTGATCGGTGCTAACTCTTCAACTACCTTAGTCCCTTTTTCTCCTTCCAGGAGCAGCGGGTGATCAAAAATCTGACCTTTAATTGCTACACGGTCATTATCACTGCTCTTGGAGCCTTCGATAATGGTATAAATCACGGGAAGTCCTTTTTCTCGGAATATTTCTAGTACTCTTCTAATATGTGGAATGGCCTCCCAACTAGCTGCTCCACAACTGGTTGGATATGTTTTAATTGCCTCTTCAATTTCCTCTGGCACATCCCCAGTGAATCCATATTGCACATCGACAATGATGAGTGCTGTTTTTTTGCCTAAACCATATGTCTTCCCTAGTCCAGCTCCAGAGTATATTTTTGAGTCACGTTCATCTAAGTATTTTTCCCAAATTCCAGTCATTTGACTTCACCTCTCTTACCCGTAAGTTATGACCTTATCACAAGCTGCGGTCATTTCGACTAGGACACTGGGAGACCCTAATTCTATCTTTTTCCCTTGTAAATCATCTTCCGTAATACCTCTGGCCCCGCAGGATACTTGTGATAGAACAATTCGACCTCCACGTTCAAGTATTTCATTAACAGAGTTTCGTAACTCCGTTGCCGTTACCCCTACCCCAAATACCGTGTCAAGATTTTCTTCCTTTAGTAATTGGACTGCACTTCCTGCAAGAAACATTGAGGCCTGATGTCCATCCCGAAGAGCTGTTTTAGCAATTAGAAATGCCCGGTCTGCTTGGGTTGGTGCCTCTGGACCATGTGTTAAGTGAATTAATAAATGCATGTTTTTTCCTCCTTCATTAATGGACTCTTTCATCTACCTTACTGGATGTTAAGTGATCGATAAATACATGGACACTTCCTTTTATTACATCCTCTTCTGAAAGGGAAGTAATGATTTCTCCTGAAACGAAAGATCGTGATATAAAAAGACCATAACTCATATAAAGAAAATTCATGGCTGTGAGCTCATAATCACAATCTCTGATAAGTTTCCTTTTATTCATCTCTTCTAAATATTTTTCAATCAATTCCTTTAATTGCCTTGGGTGCTTATTAACCTGTTCAAGCAGTCCCGGCACATTATGCCCTTCTTGAATGGCAATTTTTATGACGTTTTTATTTTTTTTCATGATGGTGTGATATGTCTGGGCAATCATCAATAAATCTTTTTCTAGATTCCAAATTAACTTATGCTCAAACAGCTCCTTCATCTGAAAACTATAATAGTAACGGTCAATTGCTGCTTCTAATATTTTTTTTTTGTTCGGAAAATGTCTAAAAAGAGTCATTTCACTCACACCAGCTTTTTCAGCTATTTGTTTCGTGGTTGCTCCCTTAAATCCTTTTTTCGCAATCATATCAATTGCGACCTTCAAGATTTTTTCATCCGTGGTCATATGCCTTCTACCTACCTAACTATGTTTGTTAGTACTCACTAACTTTCTCCTAATAAGAATGTTATAACAGTGACAAAATTGTGTCAATATTTTTTCTGAATTATTTAAAAATTTAAATAAATGATTGACATATAATAAATATTAAAATACAAAAAAGCACCGGTACAACTTTGTACTGGTACTTTTAATTGTTTATTAAGGTGCATAGCGTTCCAATAACTCAGGTGATTACTTAAATGATTTTCCTCACCTAGTAAACACGATATGTCTTCCCTGTTTGACCACCTTCTACACTCTTTTGATAGGCTTTAGCCACTCGGTATGCAGAAACAGGCTCGAATCCAGGAAAATAAGGACCATATTTTTCAATTGATTCAGATAAGACCGTCGGACTAATATTATTAATCCGAATTCCTCTAGGTAACTCAATCGCTGCTGATTCCACAAAGGCCTTAATTGCACCCCCTACCATAGCAGCAGACACACCACCCACAATTGGATCCTCCATAATAATACCGGTTGTTAAGGTAAAACTACCACTATTATTTACGTGTTTATGACCAAGAAGAACTAAGTTTACTTGGCCTTTTAACTTGCTTTGAATCGATAGTTCATTCTCTTCAGGCGTAAGTTCTGTCAGTGGGCCAAAAAATGTGGCACCCGCTGCACAAATCACGGCATCAACCTTCCCTATTTTTACGTACATTTCTTTGATGCTATCCGGCGATGTGATATCGACCTGCAACTCTGCTCCATTCCGCCCAGCTGTCACCACTTCATGTCTCATTTCTAATTCTTTACGAACCGCACGACCAATTGTCCCATTTGCTCCTATTAAAAGAACTTTCACTTTAAAACCCTCCTCAAATTAAGTATCTACCTAATTTATGTTCCTATTTGGTATTTCCTTCCTATCAAGATGATAATTATATACTATATCTTCCAATCCCTTTTTCTCAATAAAAAAAGGGTAAATGGCACTAGATTGTTTCACTTAGGAGATTCTGAAATGAAAGTTGTTGATTGACATCCACTGTAAATACCCTTAGAATAAACAAAGTAATATTGAACCCAAAAAAATTGTTCGTGGACTTTTCTAGAGAATTCTCTATTTTCGCCACACAGCTAATATAAGCTGTGTGGCTTTTTATGTTTTATAGACTGAAAGGGGTATGTAAAAATGAAAACTTGGCATTACGCATTACTTGTTTTATTGGGGGGATGCTGCTACGGCGCATTATCCACTTTTGTAAAATTAGCTTATTCGGCTGGTTTTAGCAGTGCAGCTGTAACAGGAAGTCAATTCTTAATGGGGACTCTCTTAATCTGGATCGCAGCTCTCTTTACGAAAAAGAAGAAACTTACGCTGCCGAAAATAGGAAAATTGCTTTTATCGGGGATTCCACTTGGATTAACGAGTCTATTTTATTACCAATCTCTGCAATCACTTAATGCTTCGCTTGCAATCATCTTTTTGTTTCAATTTGTCTGGATTGGCAGCTTATTTGAATGGTTTTTTTATAAAAAGAAACCAACCATGGGGAAGGTTGTTTCAATTTCGATTCTCGTGATTGGTTCCATATTTGCTTCAGGAATTATCGCTGAAGGCAGCGGAGGAATGACATGGCAAGGTACTATTTGGGGAATGCTTTCTGCACTAACCTATACAACTTTTATCTTTCTTAGCAGCAGTGTGGAGAAAGATACACCAGTTGTGCAAAAAAGTGCTTTGTTTACCACTGGGGGCATGATTACCGTCTTCCTCCTCAGTCCGCCAACGGATTTGCTGCAATTGCCAGTATTAATGGAAATTGCACCGTACGGTTTTTACCTTGGTTTATTAGGTGTAGTATTACCGCCAATCCTCTTTACAATCGGTATGCCACATATCGGACCAGGTCTGGGAACCATTTTAACATCTGCTGAACTTCCTATTGCTGTCATCTTATCATCGCTAGTTTTATCAGAACAGGTAGGTATGTTCCAATGGCTCGGAGTTGTTTTAATATTAGGCGGAATAATAGCAGGAAATTTGAGGTTACCTAAAACAAAAATAAAGTCTTCCTATGCGGAAAGGGAGTCTAGCTTATAAGGTTGGTATTCAGGGGTGGGTGGTCCTTTTCGGGATTCCCTCCCCTTTTTATTTTTTGGTCTTATATGGATCTTTTCACTCTTCCCGTTCAGACAGGTTAATCACCTATATCAATAAATCTTTCTTGTATTATCTTTATTTTGAATTTAAAATATAATTAATGGTACGTATAACATATTAAGTTAATAATATAATTAATGGAAGAGTGATTAAATGTTAGATGAAAAAAGTATAATCCCACTGTATTATCAGTTAAAAGAAATTTTAAAAGAAAAAATAAAGGATGGCTCTTTGAAAGAAGGTGAAATGGTGCCTTCCGAAAGAGAGCTCATGGAAATGTACAATATTAGCCGCGCAACCGCTAGAAAAGCATTGAATGACCTAATGATCGAGGGGCTCATCGAAAGAAAACAAGGAATCGGGACATTTGTCTCACCAAAAAAGGTATTACAGGATTTAACGGGAGAAATCGCCTTTGCTCGTCAGGCACGTGAACAGGGACTTAATCCAAGCCTTAAAGTGATTAAAGCATCCATAGATAAGGATGTCCCAAATCGTATATATAGCCTTTTTAAAATGGATTCTTCAGAAAGTGTTTTTAAAATAAATGCTGTAGCAAATGCTAACGATTCCCCGCTAATTTTAGGTACAACTTACATTCCTTTGAAATTTGCACCAAAAATTGAATCGATAGATTTTGAAAAAACTGTGTTCCATGAGTATTTGGAGAATGACCTTAACATCCGTTTTACTCACTCAACTTTAGAAATGGATCCAATCTTATTAGATGATTTTAGTGCCTATTATTTAAATTCAACAGTTGGAAAACCAGCATTATCTGTTGAAAGACTGTTTTATGTAGGAGAAAACCTTATTTTAATTGAAAAGAGAGTGGTACTTGGTGAAAGAACCAAATACCTGTTTACACTAAAACATGGTTCGGATAAAGACAAAGATTATTCTTTTAAAATGAAGTTAGATAAAGAGTACGGGGGAACGGAGGAATAATCTTCCGCTCTTTTTTTTATAGTAATATGTACTCTTTCTGTTTAATTTAAGATTCTAGTAACTTCCATGCCTCCTCCCATACCAACCTTTCTCCCCTGCGAGGATCGTTCTCGATCTTGCTCTTCTCGTGGAAAACTATGGTTGGCCGGTTATTTACCTCATAGTGCGGCCACTCTGGAATGAGAGCGTGATTAGGATTTCCACTATGTGCAAAAGCAATCCAAGCACGATGCAGTTGCAAGGATATATCTTCTCTTTGAGGGGAATCACCAGTTAAGATAAGAGCATCATGATGATTTAAGTGATGAAAAACAAATGGAATTTCCATATAGTGGCAACACCCTAATTGTCCTTCAAGGACTGGAGATGGCCAATCAAACCGATACATCCAAACAGATGCTCCTGCTTCAACAAGGCGCTCCCCCATTTTAATCATTGGAAACCAAAATCGAAAGTCGCCAATTGCACATTCAACAGAATCTCGTAAACTTTGTTCGTCTTTCTCTCTGTTTAAGTAGTGACTTGAGACCTCCGACCAGATTTGTCCTATCGTCTTCTCAATGGATTCATAAATTTGTTGATCACTCATTGAATTCCATCCAGGTGTTACTGCTGCCCTCAACCGATCTTCGTCCTTATTTGTCCCTAATAAAACAGATAAATGGTTTGAAGCCACGGACTGCAGGGCTTGCAGTGGCTCCATCGGAATAAGGGTACCATCGATAACGGGCTGAAAAACTGCGGATTTTGCTGCATTCACTCTTAGTGTATCCGTCACTTTTAAAAGCTCTTCAACTGGTACATTTTCTAATTTCCATAACTCATTCTCCTGTATACCAAGAATCTCCAACCATTTCCTCGCCACTTCCGTTGCCTCTTTTGATTTCGTAAAAAAATCACCAGCATGGCTTTGTAAAATTGCCTGGTTAAATAATCCCTTCGCACTAGGCATGGCCATTAACAAGGCAACACTGGTTGCCCCAGCTGACTCACCAAAAATCGTAACCCGTTCAGGATCACCGCCAAAATGATGAATATTTTCTTGTATCCATTTTAATGCTTGGACCTGATCTAATAAACCACAATTTCCAGAATAAGCATACTCTTCTCCACCTATTTCGGCTAAATGTAAAAATCCAAGAGGACCTAAACGATAATTAATCGTTACGAGGACAACATCCCCTTGTTGAGCAAATGAAGTTCCGTCATACCATGGGTTTGATCCCGCATCAAACCAAAAACCACCGCCATGAATAAAAACCATTACCGGACGTCCTTTCGTATCGGCAGCCGGTGACCAAATATTTAGATAAAGGCAGTCTTCACTGGTTTCTAATTCCTTCCTTTCGCCAAGAATGTTAGCAAAAGGATTTTTGGGTTGAGGGCATCCTGGTGCAAACTGAGTCGCATCATATACACCATTCCACGGGGCAGGTGGTTCAGGAGGCTTAAAACGCAATTTTTGGATAGGTGGTTTCGCGTAAGGAACCCCTTTCCAAACAGTGATTCCATTCTCCATTTTCCCTTCAATTTTTCCATTAGAAGTTTCAACTAAAGTGCACATTAATCTTTTCTATCTCCTCTCTTTTAAAATCAAGTATTTAAACTACTAAAAAAGACAGTTAATTAAACGAAGATAGGGAAAGAATCTCAGGTTCTTTCCCTTCTTTACGAATTAAAATAATAGAATTCGAATGTTAATTTGTATTTTCACAGACTAACTATTTAACTTAAACGGATTGCTAGTGAGTTTCTTTCCGATTGGAGCTTCCCGGATATTTAATTTTCAAGATTTCATTTATTAACAAATCTAATTCTTTACTATGACCTATCGTTCTTTGATCAGTCATACCGAATCTTACCCCTGACAATTCCATCACATTTTTTAAATGATAGTATTTTTTCATATATTCCATTAGCTGCATCAGCTCTTCTCCTTTCTAACTTTATACAAGGGAATATTTAATATTTAATTAATTTTATATATTCTATAACGAGGTACAATGTAGGTTTTCAAAGATAAAAATGAACAATAGTTATGGCCAGATATCTCAAAGAAATTTTACTTTGACCGAAAATGTAAAATGCCTTCAATTAGGAAGAAGAATTTGACGTTATTTTAGTTGTCTTTTGATACAGCATCAATTAATTCTTGACCACCATTTACTTTATCTGTAAACCATTTATAAACAGGCTCTACTGCTGTTTTCCAATCTTCAAGTTCTTCCTTAGTAGGATAATGCACTTCAATTCCAGATTTTTCTAGTTCATCAAAAACAGTAGCATAGCGATTTTTTACATTTTCATCCGAGTAAGGTTCTAGGTCTTTACCAACTTCAATTAAAATCTCTTGAAGGTCGGCAGGTAATGATTCATATTTGGCTTTAGAAATTACTAGTGGATTTCCATAGGCAGCTAATGGTAGTAATGTTCCTGATTTAACTGGTATCTTATAATCAAGAGCATAGATGACAGGATTGATTGTTGCATCAACAACACCTTGGTGTAAAGCAGTAATCTGTTCTGAGGCAGGGATCGAAACCCCACTTGCTCCTACTACCTTTAACGTTTCAGGGATACCAAGTCCTCCTGGAACTCGCGTTTTTATTCCTTTAATACTTTCCACGTTTGTAACCATTTTTTTTGTTGTCCAAAGAACTCCGGGATCCGCATTGGCTGTGTTAGATAATACGATAAGTCCCTTTTTTTCGAGCTTACTAGCAAACTGTTGACCTCCATTTTCGTGGGATAAAAAGGCTCTCATATCTTTTAGAAAGACTGAGACGTCTTTTGGATCGTAATCGAACAAGAATGGAAGCTCTAAGACATAATAGCCATCTTCAATCGCGGCTAAAGCATTGGAACTACTTAAAGTTATATCCACTTGACCATTTAGCATGGCTGGTATTTCTTGATCTACAGGAACGATTTGGCCATTGGGATATACTTCAACCGTTAGTCTTCCATTGCTTCGCTTTTCAACCTCGTCACTAAACCATGTAGCAAGATCATGCATGGTTGAATTAGTAGAATAACCATGAACTGCTTTTAATACGTATTTATTTTTGTTTGTGGACGAATTATCATCATTGCTTTCGGCTCCTCCATTTGATTGCGAAGCCCCGCCGCCACAGGCTGATAAAACTAAAAGAATACCTAAAAGTAAAACGCCTAATAGATGAATTTTCTTCATAATTGCTCCTCAACCCTTCAATTGGTCTATTAAATTAACGTAATTTTATTAGTACGGTTAAAATGTTATTAAACAGCCAATTTAGTCTCCTTTGATTAATAATCATTAATAGAAGGGAATCTCTTTTTCATTGAATCACAAAATTATTCTGTATATTCGGTTACAACCCGAATATACAGAATAATTTTTACAACGGACCTTTTAATAGAATAAAGCAACCTCTTCTTTACTCTTTCCTGCGAGCGTGTCGCCTTGTTCTAACTCTGTATCATCACCCAGCTTTTGAATGTCTTTTAAGACATAACGTGAGAATAGATCAATGTTCTTCATTGCTTTCCAATGTGGCATATTACCAATTTGCATAAATGCATTAATTACACCAACACCTGTTTCTTTTTGTAGTTCTGTTAATCTTTGTTTCACAGTCTCAGGAGATCCTACTGTGACATAACCTTTATCAAACATTTCTTGAGGAGACATGTCTGCAATATTATCATTAACCAATGCTTCCATGGCAAATTGTCTTGCTTCTGCTCCAATGTATCCTGGAGGGAAGGCCTGATAACCTTTGAAATTAATTTGGTATTTATACCAAAATCGGATATGCTCTTCAAATTCTTCCCAAGCTTTAGCATCCGTTTCTGCCACATAAATCTTATGGTTTAATCCTAATTGAGATTGGACAGCAGTGTATCCAAATCGATTCGCTTGCTCACGATAATCATCATAGATTTTTTTAATGGTAGGTAAAGAAGAAACCGTTACGATATAAGGATATTTGTGTCTTGCAGCGAATTTAACGGTGTCCCGGCTTCCAGTTGACGGAAGGAAAATCGGAATCTGTTTACTAATTGGCCTCGGCCATGAATTGAGGAATGGAACATCAAAATATTCACCATGGAATTCAATCGGACCATCTTCATACCAAGCTTTTAAGATTAAATCATGAGCTTCATAGAATCTGTCTTTTGATTCGTTCGGGTTTACATTACGGAAGTTAAAGTATTCGGCTCCGATTCCTCGTACAAGGCCGCAAATAATTCGGTCTCCACCTGTAACCACGTCCAGCATTGCAATTTCTTCAGCCACGCGCTGTGGGAGGCTGTGTAACGATGTAGCATTCCCCAAAATGGCAATCTTCCCTTTTGTACTACGAGCTAACATTGCAGCCATAATATTTGGTGATGGCATGTTACCGTAAGAGTTCTGATGATGCTCGTTAACACACACAGCATCAAATCCCATTCTGTCTGCATATTCTAATTGCTCTAGAAATTCGTTATAATATTGATGCCCTTTTACTGGATCGTAATGTTTATTAGGGTATGTTACCCATGCAGAATCATATTTATTTTGATTATACCCCTCAATATCAGCGTCTAAATATGGCATTAAATGAAAAGAAAATACTTTTGTCATTGTTTTTACCCCCTTGAATTGTTAGCTATTATCCTACTTTTACTAAACGATAAATGGTTAAAATATTTTAGAATGTATTAACTGAATACTTTTTTGTGAGAAATTCCTGAACGATTCGATTCGTTTCCTCACTTTTTTCAATATGTGGGACATGACCTGTGTCTTCAATGATTTGAAGTGTAGAATTTTTAATGTTTTGATTAAAAAATGTACCATGCTCTACTGGGTATAATCGATCTTCTTTACCCCAAATAATGCAGGTTGGTGCAGTTACATATTTTAATAGCACTGGGAACTTAGGATTGTAATTTCTTTCCCAGATTAATCTTGCTAATGCCGCTTCATTTTTATCTTTTCTTGCCACTTCTTCTCTGGTATTTTGAATATTAATTGCTTGCTTTAATAAACCTTCATCGTGAAAAATTAATTTTGCTTGGTACTCCTTGTCTCCATGGAAGTAATCAGGTACCTTCACACCGTTCACATACGCCCCTTGCGGACTGATTAATACTAAATTTCCCACGCGATGCGGATGGCTGATGGCAAATTCAAGAGCGATTCTTCCACCAATGGAATGTCCAACGAGATTTACTTTGTCTAGATTATAATAATCTAGGAAATCCCGATAAAAGTAATTATAATCTGCTGCTTCCTTCACCCATTTAATTTTTTCTGATTGCCCGAAACCAGGATTTTCAACCAAATAAACCTTATTATTTTCTGCTAGCTTTGAAAAGAAGCTAATATCCGGATTAACAGCCCCAGCTCCATTTAACCAGACTAATGGTTCCCCTTGACCTGCAGTAAAGACATGAGCTTTTACCTCTCCAATTTGTACAATCTCGCTTTTAAACATCCTTCAAACCCCTCCTAATTAATTTTATTTATACAAACAAATGGCACATGGAACCACATAACGAAGGTAATTCCTAGTACATTATTATTTACTTGCGAAACTTAGCCGGCTTGTATCAACGAACTGCTTCAATGGCAGGAGTAGAATGGCTAACCTTCTTTTCATTTCCAACGATTAATGCATCGACTGCTGTGACACCCTTCCCTTTTTCATGTACAATCACTGGATTAATATCTAGCTCTTTCAACCATTCACTTTGATCAAAACTAAATTCGGATATTTTCACCAATGTCTCCACAAGAGCAGCAATATCATAAGGACCTTTTCCTCTTGCACCTTTTAAAATGGTATAACCTTTGATAGATTGAACCATTTCATAAGCATCTTCTCGAGTTAGTGGAGCTGGACGGAGAACGACGTCATTGAATACTTCAACAAATATCCCGCCAATCCCAAACAGTATACATGGACCAAATAATGGATCTTGTACGGAACCAATAATAACCTCAATTCCGTCCTCTATCATCTTCTCTACAAGGATTCCTTCTAGTTGTGCATTAGGATTATAGTTCTTTGCATTGGTCCATATTTCATCATAAGCAGCCTTGACCTCTAGGTCAGACTTCACATTAATCTTCACACCTCCTGCGTCACTCTTATGCGCAATTTGTTCAGATGCAATTTTCATGACGACAGGATAACCAATTTCTTCAGCTGTATTTACGGCATCCTGTTTACTTGTTACGACTTTGCCAGTTGGAACTGAAATCCCATACTTTGCAAGATAGGTTTTGCCTGTGTGCTCATTTGCATTACCAAAAACTGCTTCCAATGCTTGCGGAACTGTCATTCGCTCTTCGCTGCTAAACTTTTTATAAGAGCCAGTTAATCGAGTTCGGTTATATTCATTTATGTTTTTGAGCGCTCTAATCGTTCTGCTTGGAGTAGGCATCCAACAAAAATCGCTCTCACGAAACTTTTGTTTTGTCTCATCCGCTACACCTGACCAACATACAATGAACGTTTTATCCGTATTGGCAGCAATTTGCTCCAATCTCGGGATAAAAGTTGGGGCTAAATGGTCCCAAAGCTGCATATAGTACACAACTGTCCCAACGTTATCATCATTTAAAATAACCTCAATGGATTCAAACAAATTGTCCAGCGTTTGCAAGACTTGAGCGGTGACATCAATTGGATTCCCAAATGCAGCAAAGGAAGGCAATAAATCTTTTAACTTTGCCGTGGTCTCTGGTTGTAATTTGGCCAGTGGAACACCGTACTCTTCACATTTGTCCGCCATTATAATCCCGGCACCGCCAGATCCAGTGACTAAGGCAACATCCCCAAAACTTGAAGGCAGCTTGGCATTATTAAATAGGGCAAGCGTATCAACTAATTCTTCTTCGCTATTGACTTGAATCACATTTTTCTTCTTCAGATAGCTACTATAAATCGCTGAGTTCCCTGCAAGTGATCCCGTATGCGACGTTGCTGCATCGGCACCTTTTTCAGAGTTGCCAACCTTTAAAAGCACAAGCGGTTTTTCATTTTCAAGGCATGAAGCTAATGCTCTTTCCATCGACTCCTTGTTTCTTGCTCCTTCTAGATATCCACCTATTACCTTGACTTCCTGCTGCTGTGCAAAATAATTGACGTAATCGAAGAAATCAACTCCGGCTTCATTCCCGGTACCAACTAAATATTGATAGCCACATCCAATATCACGGATTAATTTTGTTGTAACCGTGGCAACTGCTCCACTTTGAGAAATAAACGCAATCGGATCGACCTGGTCAAGGTTTACTGGAGAAAAAGAAGCGATTACATTTTCTTTTAAATTCGTAAAACCATTACAATTCGGTCCAGCAACCGGGATACCTGACTTCTTAATAAATTCAGTTAATTTATTCTGCATTTCAATGCCCTCTGCTCCTACCTCAGCAAAACCGGAACTAAAAATGACAGCGCTTTTAATTGAGCGAGCAGCTAGTAATTCTAAAGAAGATAAGACTGCATTCGATTTAACCGCAATGATGGCTAAATCTATATGTTCCGGGAGGCTTTGAATATCTGGTAAACACCTATACCCAGCAATCTCCTCGTATTTTGGATTTACAGGAAAAATTTCTCCTTTAAATCCGATCTGTTTTAGCATATATAAGGGTCTGCCGCCAATTTTGCTTTCATCAGATGATGCACCAATAATTGCGATGGATTGTGGGGAAAACATTGGTTTTAAATCAAATTCAATCATGCAAGAACACCTCAAAATTTTTTAGATTAATGATTCTCCTATCGGAAAACGTCTAAAATCTCTATGATTCTACTTTCAGCAACAAAATGTATTAAGAGTCTAGTTGTCTTTTTATCAATTCATGCGCGAACACCATGTTAATATATTGTAAGGTTGTACGGTCCACCTAATGTATACTTATACTTTACCACGATGAATAAATAGGTGTCAAACAATTCTAAAAATTTTTATTATAGTTTTTTGGTAAGCATTAGTCTGCAACCAACGCTTACCTTTTGTCTCATTGTAAAAGAGTGGCAGAGAAAATCTGCATTATTTTTTTATCTATTAACTTCATGTAGATAGTAATAGATTGGTAACCAAACCTATACTATTTAATTTCTGCAAGATTACTAAATAATTTTTTTTGATGTTTAATGCGTTCGCCAACCGCTTTATAAACTTCGCTTGAATTCAATATTGCCTGATAACCAAGAAGATTACGGAACGCTTCTTCAATCCAAAAATATTGGGAATATCCTTTCCCACCGAAAATCTGAATGATATCATCAAAGATAGAGATAGCAACCTGAACAGCGTCTGCTGCAGAAAGTTTGGCGATTGCTTGTAGATTCTCATTTGAGGGATCCTGTTCCAAAGACACAGCACTTTCGAATAATGACAATCGTGCACCTTGAACAGTGACAGACGCGTCTGCCAATTTCCATTGAATCGCTTGTCTGTCACTTAACGGCTTTCCAAAGGTTACCCTGGTTTTCGTGAATTCAACTGCCTCTTCAATCGCTCGTAAAGAACTTCCAACAGCACCTGCGGCCAGTTGTAAATACATGAATACCAATTGTGGATTCTTTTCGTTGTTCAAGTCTTTATTAGAATTTATTTTTTGACCGTGAACTTTATCTAAATGGACTTCACTTACATCTAGAATACCTATTCCTTCACGAGTAAGTACTCTTACTCCTGGGCTGGAACGGTTAATGAGGACCTGCTTCGAATCAATCCAATACCATTGACAATTCTCATCCCCGATTGCCGAAAAGCTTCCAGAAACAACCACACCATTCTCCACAGGGATGGTTTCACACCAAGTTACATTTGTAACAGGGTAGACACCCTCTTTAAGAGTATCAGAAGACCAATCAGAGGAAACTAAATTCATTGGTTCTGCCCCATCGACTACGCCTGCTCCCAAAAATCCTAAGAGAGATCGATGCAATTCTTCATAAACCGTCAAGCTGGAATAAGCGGATAAGGATTCCAAATCTCCTATTCCATTCCCTAAGTAACCTTCTGCAAATAGTTTAGAACGAAGAGTTGTTGAAATTTCTTGAGGAACCTTTCCGTTTGCCATTCTTTTTTTTTCTACTGGAATCATTTCTGTTTCAACAAAATTCCGTAGCATTTTTCTTAATAGTGAATCCTCTCTACTGCGAAACATGTTTTACCTCCTCATGCACATTGTACGGACTAAGACGATCAACCTCTTCATAGCCACGAATTAATGAACGGCTTGCTAACAGCTTCATGGTCTCTGTGGATCCTTCCGTAATCGGGAACCGTCGAAGATCACGATAATAACGCTCGAAAACCGTGCCAACAGCATAACCATAGGGGCCGCTAATTTCTAAAGCTCTGCGAAATACTTCCATGGAAAGTTTGTTGCTGGCTAGCTTACTAAGGGCAGCATCATAACGAGCATCTTCGCCATTATCAAATTTGTATGCTGCATTGTACATCAAGAAACGCGCACGACGATATTCTGCTTGAACACGCCCTAGCCACTCAGGATCGACTTTATCTGGAAAATGCTTTAAAAGCTCATCTATTGCTCTTGACACAGCCCCTAAACAAATTGGTGACTGGAGCATATAGCGATTTCTGGTAAACCAGGTTTGAGCAATATTGAATCCTTCTCCAATATTTCCTAACACCTGCTCATCCGAAACATAACAATCATCAAACCTGATATACCAAGGCTGATCTCCACCCATAGTTGCAATTTGCTCAGTTGGGTTAAATCCGGGCGTATCCTTGTCTACAATAAAACAGGTAATCCCGTCTCGCCCTTTTTCTGGATCCGTTTTTGCATATACGAGGCAATAATCCACATATCCCCCATACCCAATGAATTTTTTCACTCCATTTATAACCCAACCGGAACCTTTTCGAGTGGCATAACATGTCATCCTTGCTGGATCTGCCCCTGCCTCTGGTTCCGTTTGAGCAAACCCGCCCAGCTTTTCTCCACGGATGGTCGGATACAAATAACGTTCCTTTTGCTTTTCACTAGCAGAATAGAGAATGTACATAGGGTTTTCCAAAACAACTCCCATCACACTCCATAGGGCTGTTCGACCCAAAGCTTCCCGCCAGCCTAAATAGGTAACGCTTGGCAAGCTTTGACCCCCATATTCCTTTGGTGCGGAAGGAGCCCATAAACCTTGTTTTTTCATTTCGGAAAAGATGTGATTAACAATGTCCTCAGGCAGTTCATTTAAAAACTTTGGAAGCAAATATTCATAGGGAACCATTTCTTCTTCAACAAACTTTCTCATTTTCGCATTCCATAGATCGGCTTCATGTAATAAATTCATATATATACTCCTGTCTATCGTTATCTATTAAATCCTTCCTATCGAAAAGCTCATCACAGATAATCTTGCAGCTCCCACTTAGCAATCGTGGCACGGTGAACCTCATCCGGACCGTCATAGATTCGCAATCCTCTTTCATGAGTCCACATGTGAGCAATAGGGAAGTCGTCTGTTACTCCAGCTCCGCCTAGTATTTGAATCGCCCTGTCCAAAACCTTTGTGCTCATGTTTGGCACCGCTACCTTAATCATGGCAATTTCCTTTTTTGCTGCCTTATTTCCAACTTTATCTACCATATAGGCTGCTTTTAAGACCAATAAACGAGACTGTTCAATGTCAATACGGGAATTGGCAATCCATTCTCTGACAACTCCTTGTTCAGATAAAGGCTTACCAAAAGTAACACGCTCCATGGAACGCTTGCAAATGATTTCAAGAGCACGTTCAGACGTCCCGATTGATCTCATACAATGCTGTATACGAGCTGGACCAAGCCTTCCTTGCGCAATCGCAAACCCTTCCCCTTCTCCAACAAGAATATTGGCGACAGGGACTCTAACATTATTAAATTCAATTTCTGCATGACCAATAGGAGCACGGTCATATCCAAACACTGGTGTAGTTCGAATGATCTTTACCCCTGGAGTGTCTAACGGTACAATGACCATCGAGTGTTGTTTATGCCGTTCCCCAGAGGTACTGGATTTCCCTAAAACGATTGCAAACTTGCAATTTGGAGAGGCCGCACCTGATGACCACCACTTTCTGCCATTAATTACGTACTGATCTCCATCTCTGACAATAGACGTCTCAATATTTAACGCATCAGATGAAGCGACTCGAGGCTCAGTCATACTAAAACAAGAAAGAATTTCCCCGTTTAGCAGTTGAGGAAGCCACTTTTCTTTTTGCTCATCAGTCCCATATTGAACCAGCATTTCTATATTAGGTGCATTTGGACCATGACAGTTGAACACTTCCGGTGCGATAGGGGAACGGCCCATTATTTCACATAAAGGAGCATATTCAAGATTGTTCAACCCAGCTCCATATTCCGGATCTTGAAGGAATAAATTCCAAAGCCCGGCTGCCTTCGCCTTTCCTTTCATTTCTTCCATAATCGGAGGTGATACCCAACGATTTTCAGCTTGTTCCATCTGCTCGTGATACGTTTTTTCGTTTGGAAAGACAACTTCTTCCATAAATTGATTTAATTTTTTTTGCAGATGAACCACTTTATCCGAATATTCAAAATTCACAACACACACCTCAGTTTCATTTATTTTTTTAAGAATGATTCCTATAATTTTCTACAAAAATCTTTTGCAGCCAAAGCTATTACTTAAGATTCCTAGGAATGTTGGTTAAACTCTAACCCTAAAATATAATTATCTTCTCTTTCTAAACTTAGTCCAACTGTCAAGGATAGCTTTAAGCAATCTCCCCTTACTTTTCGTTTCTGAACAATAACGGCATTTTCACCTGAGTAAACAACCCGTTCTAACGATAGAGCTGGAACCCCAAGATCAAAACCTAAATATTGAGCTTCAAATTCACTAATTGAGTTAGCTTCGATATCTAATGTGGAGTGGGTAAAGTTTAAATTACATTCTTTTTTTAAGTATTCAAATATAGTTGTATTTTCCAAATCTTGATCTAAGAGGTTGGGCGCAAAATGTTGTGGAATGTATAAAGACTCGAGCATTAAAGGCTCATTATTTATTAAACGATTTCGGACGATGTTAATCGTTTTATGAAATCGAGGTAACTGGAATATTTCTAAAATTCGATTTGGAACATCTTTCTCTACTGCACTATAAACAATTTTAGAGCTTGGTATTAACCCTTGCTTTATCGCTTGGTGATTAAAACTCAGTTCCCCTATCAAATTCTGGGTCACTTTGGATTTAGAAATAAAGGTTCCGACCCCTTGTTTTTGATAAATGACTCCTTCTACCATAAGTTCATTTAATGCTTTTCTTACTGTGGCACGGCTTACTTTATATGTTTCCATTAATTCTCTCTCAGAGGGTACTTTTTGCCCTTCTTCCCATGAACCTTCCTTTATTGTCTCTTTTAGTACTTCCTTTAATTGATAATAAAGGGGAATAATACTGCTTACGTCCAACATCATGATCATTCCTTTAAACGAAAGTAACAAGATAATAATTATACTTTTTATGCTGTCGTGTTATAAACGGTTTTCCAATAATCAGTCAATTTTTTAGAAAGTCCACCATGACCGAATTTTAATCGTTTATTATCTAAATGGCTGGTTTCGTGGACATTATGAAGAAAATTAATAATTTCTTTTCTTCTTCTAAACAAATCCTTTAGACCATTTTTATAAAACCACAGATCAATAGTATTATAGACCCCTCTGTTGATCCCGTACTCCTTCTCAACATAATCTGAAAATAAACAATCTGGTAAGCTGATATTGTTTTGAGCTAATCTTTCCCGTTTGATATTACTCATCGCTTTTTAAGCCCCCTTTGATCACCCTTTACTATTAACTAGCCAATCTCTCATTGCATCCCTAACATAGCGTGTATAAGCATCTCTCGTTAATATGTCATAAGGTTGTTCGTACCACCTGACCTATACTCTAAATTTAGCATCCTTTTACTCCATTTGTCAAATGCTTTTTAATTTTCTGACTATTAAAATCTAATTCTTTCCCTTTTTTCTTTAAAAGAATGCACCAACTGGAATGAAGGAGGCTGAATTCTTGCTCTTGTTGCTCTTCAGTAAGAAATATTACTATACGAGTTTGTAATAGCATCCAAAGGAAACAACAAGTTCGAAATAGAAAAACCTAAACGGAGGATAGGATTATACCTGCCTCCTGTTTAGGTCCAGATTATTCGTTAGATTAAAGTCATTAGGACTGTTATACCGCGTCAGTAACAACTTCCTGTGTTTCTTTTCCTGCCTGTTGTTCTTTCTTACTTTTCATAAATAATGCAAGGAAGATTGCGCCAATAATTAAAACAACGACATTCAGCAAGAACATAGTATGAAAAATGTGAACCATTATATCCTTCATATTAACTATCACGCTATCAAAGGTTTGCTGCAGCTCTG
Organism: Neobacillus vireti; assembly: GCF_036962345.1. Lineage (GTDB taxonomy): Bacteria > Bacillota > Bacilli > Bacillales > Cytobacillaceae > Neobacillus > Neobacillus vireti_A. Next base: position 315,762 of record NZ_JBALNB010000007.1, on the reverse strand, counting down.
GTGAAAGTCCGCTTCTTATCTCTGCAGCTGCCGTTTTGTTTGTGAGCGCCTGGGTACTTGACATAACACCTATTTCCGCTTCAGATAACGCTCCTTTTAGCTCTGCAGGCAAATACTTACCCACTTGCCAATTTAGATTCATAATAAGTCCGGTAATGGATAAACTGACGACAGTCGCTAAATTGGTGAAAAAATATTCCGCCCCTGTTGCAGTTCCTACCACATTATGCGGCAAATGATTTTGCAAATAGGCTACGAATACGACATTAATGGCCCCCGAATTCACGCCCATCAAACCTATAATTGTGTAAATATACACAATGTTTGTATTATCATTAAACCCTGATACTAAGTACATCATTGCTGCATCAAAAAGAAATATCAATGCGATGACCATTCTATATTTTCCTGTTTTTCTTATAATCTTACTTAAGATAAGAGTAGAGATAATATGCACGGTCATTAACGCCGTTATCAAGGATCCAGAGACAGCAGCTGACATGCCCTTGACTGCTTGTCCAAATAGCGGAACATAGGTTAAATAAGTAATAACAACAACTGCCCCAAGGGAATGTCCGATCACAGGAATCAGAAAATATCGGTTTCTTAAAAGACTTAATGGTAAGATAGGTTCCGCCGCCTTGCGCTCAACCTGTATAAAAAGGATAATAGAAACGAAGGAAATTAAATAAAGCGCTATCATCGTACCTGAGCCCCATGAAAATTTGGATCCTCCCCAACTAAATGCCAAAAGGAACGGGATCGCAGCTGTGCAAAGAAGGAAAATTCCCGCATAATCAATTCTTACTTTTACCTCACGTTTTACTGTGGGCATGTAGTGGTTAACTACAAAAAAGACGATGAGCATGAAGGGTAATGGGAAGTAATATAACCAGCGCCAACCTATAGTGTCAACGATAAATCCTCCCAGCAGGGGTCCGGTAATGTATGTAACACCAAGCATGGCAGATAAATACCCTAATATTTTTACCCTTGTTACTGAAACATATAAATCAGCAATAACCGCAAAAACAGTTGCAAATAAAAAGCCTCCGGCGATCCCAAGAACTAACTTATATGCAATTAATACCGAAATAGAATGGGCTGAACCGGTAAGTATAAGACCGAAAGCAAAGACAGCCAGGGAAATTAGATAAATTCGCTTTCTCCCGTATAAATCCCCTAGTTTACCTGAAATCACCCTCCCGATAGAGCCACCCAGCATGTAAGTCGTAATGGTCATGGCATAAAACTGCATTCCCCCAAGATCAGCGATAATGCTAGGGGTTGAGACTCCGTGAATGGATCCCACAAATATATCAAAGTAAAAAGTCATGAGGACGGTTATCGTAACAATTAATAAGGGCTTTTTTTCCAAATGAATGATAGGTTTTTCAATAGGAACGTTCACATTCTCGTTTTTCAAATCCTTCTCTCCCTTAAGGTTATCTAGTATAAAAAATTACAAAATACATTATTTATTAGCACCTTTATTAAGGTAAAAATTACTCAGTCTAAATTTTTCTATACAATCTTAATTTCTCTATAAGACTATGTATTGTATTTATCAATTTTCTGCCTCCTCAAGGTTAAAGTTATAAATGAAATTAAATAAGCAGAAGGTCTTTAATTCAAATCATTAAAACGTTTTCATATTATTAGATTGTCTTTATATTAAACCGTTTCAAATATAAACCAGTCTACTGTTTTATGTATATATCATCTCCTTCCCTTTGTAATGGACTGGTCCTCATGGACAAATTTAGTCAGTCATAATAAGTTCCATAAGTAAATCTAAAAGAAACCCATTTATTAACTAAACTCAGCTTCGTCTCCTTTACTAGGCATTGACATGCTAGTAAGACCCCTTAAATAATATAAGGTTGTCAGGACCACCTTTTGTTTGTATTATAATGGAACATAGACAAATTGACAATATTTTAAAAATATTTTTAATTATTTTGTAACTTCGAAAAAGATGAATCTTATATCCTACTCACCATACGTTGGCGAGTACAGCTGTTTCGACAGGCCGATTTGACTTCGAATCTTCACGAGGTCATACTATCAAAACAGAAACGGGAGGCATTGGATACATGCCTCCTGTTTAGGAAATATAACCGTTACATTGGGGTTATTCTACAACTTCATTTACGGCATTAAACCACTTCAAAAATTAATAGACCACAAGGAAAAGATGATCGTTAATCGAAGATTGGGCTTTTAATTGGGTGTGGTGTAAATGCGCGTTTCTTTACATACCATCTGCCATTTTCTTTTACATATTCATCTCTGTACGTACCCGATAAAAGAGAATACGTGTCATTGGCAAGTAAACGGCCAAAAAGCACATCATGAATCCCACTAGCTGTATTTCCATTGACTTCGATTACCGAATTCGAAATATGATGATAGGATTCCTTGGAATTAGATTTAATCGTTTCTAACATGTCAGTGATTTCTTCTATGCCACTGCCTACACGAATATGTGGAACATCAAAAACGGCATCTTTATGCCAAATATTTAAAAACAGGTCATATTCTTTTTTGTCCACTCCATGACAGTAATTAGCAATTAATTTTCGAATTTCCTCAATTGCTTCTAATCTCTCAATTTTTTCTTCAAGTGATACTTGTATTATACTCATCTATTATCCTCCTTGGATTCATCTTGCTATTGCTCTAATTACTTTAAGAGGTTACCGAATATTTAGAATTTACAAGTCGGAAATCCCCGATAAAATATGAAGTAGAAACAGAGCTGGTAAATTTAAACTCACAAATAATTTATTTGTTAACTTCCATTGAAACTGGTAATCCATATAACTTAGCTGCATTCTTATAGAGGATATTCTCTCTAAATTCCTTTGGAAAATGTTTGAATGTAATTTCCGGTGGATTGTAGGTAAAATGCGGATAGTCACTTGTATACACAATTTTATCCCTGCCAATCATTTCTGCCAAATCAACAACATGTTTTGTATCCTCTGGCCGGTTTGGTTCAATCAATGGTTGTGTTCCAAACCAAAAATGCTCTCGAACCTGTTCACTCGGTGGACGTTTTACCCAAGGAACCTCTCGTCTTAACATTGGCCAATGAGTATCCATTGTGTACATAGTATTTGGAACCCAGCCAAAACCTCCTTCATTAAAGAGGAAACGCAGCTCTTTATATTTCTCAAGCACACCGCTAAATACCAGGCTCGACATTGCTACTTGAAGTGGTATTCCATTACCTGTTTGACTCTCCGCAAAATTGTTAACTTCAAAACCATCTCTATATAATCCCCCACGGGTTGATACATGATAAGTAATGATAAGTCCGTTTCGTATAGCTGCCTCCCATATAGGGTAATACCGCGGATTTCCCCATGCCCCATAAGGACTAAAGCTCGGTAATGCCACTTGAACGATTTGAGGATGACTGCCGACGCGATCAATCTCACGAGCTGCTTCTTCAGGATTTTGAGCTGCAACTACAACAGATCCAAGCATACTCGGATCCTTCGATAACCAATGCTCAATTTGCCAATCATTATAGGCGGAAGCTACTGCCGCTGCCATTTCAAGTTGTGGAGAAGCAGAAATAAACCAGGTAGCATCAGGGTTAATAACTGCATAGGCATAGTTATATTTATCGGCTATTTGTTCTCTAAAATAACGTAATGAAGAAGCTCCCGTGCCGCCCTCAGGTGTATCACTGTCAAGGCAGTTCCGTTGGAGAATTGCCATTGCAGGCGCCCCTTGAAAAACTCCTCTCCATCCACAATCTATCATAAAATTTTTCCAATAATCACTCATATATGGCAATAGATCATTTTGCGAATGAGGATTGGCATGAAGGTCACAATCAATGACAGGTACTTTTGTTTTTTGGTTCAAAGTATTATCGATATTTTCTTCAACCGTGTTAGTCATATGAATCCCCTCTCTTCTTTCATACTAGGCATATACTACCAAATCGTTCCCCTCTACCTTTACATCATACGTTTTCACTTTTTCATTAACTGGATCATGATCTGAACATCCTGTCTCCAAATCAAAACTCCATCGGTGCCATGGACAATAAATGTGTCCGCCATGTTCCTCAAGACAGAATTCTTTTACTTGGGAAGAACGAGCAACTGGCCCTAAAAAGCCTTTATCTAACTCTGCCCCCTGATGAGGGCACGCATTTCGTATTGCGTAAAACTTATCTCCATTTCTAACAACAAGAACAGAGGCCCTTCCAACTTGAAAAACCTTCTTTTCTCCTGGCTTGATGTCTTCTTTATTACATAATATATTCTTTCCCATTCTATTAACCCTCCTAGCATACTAAGTAATTATAGAAATAATCTATTAACTATTATGCTAACCTCACCCCCTAAAATTGAATTGGTACAAAACGGAGAATGAAGAAATGCTTATTTAGATACCTTTTCATCCAATAAATAAATCATTAATCTACTAAAAATGTGCTTAACCAAGGGAAGTACAAAATAATGATTGAACCGATTATAAGAGCATACATATAAGGAAGTGAACCTCGTATCACTACGCCCACATTTGTTTTGAAATTTGAACTTAATACAAATAGCGTCATACCAACGGGAGGTGTGATTTGCGCTATCATTAAACAAATAACCATGATAATCCCAAAGTGGATTGGATCAATTCCTAAATTCAAAATGGTTGGTAATAAAATAGGAACGGTGATAAAAAGGATCGGACCCGGTTCTAAAAATGTTCCTAATAATAATAGAAATAACACAATAACTAACATCACTAACCATGCCGGTACATTAACTGTGGCGACATACTCCGTAATCTGCTGTGGAACTTGAGAAAAAGTAAGAGATTGAGAAAATAATGATACTCCACCTAGAATGATGTAAATTGCTGCGGTTGTAACCACTGCACCTTTTATACTTTTTATTAAATTATTTTTTGTAAAGTTTTTACGTTCAAAGATAAAACTAATCAATAATACGTAAAAGACTGCAATGGCCGCCGCTTCGGTAGGAGTGAAGATTCCTTGATAAATTCCCCCTAAAACGACTGCTGGCATTAACAAGGCTGGAATAGCCTGCACAAATGATGAACTTATCTCCTTACTGGAACTCCTCGATTTACCTACTGCCTTTTCCCGATAACTAACGATGATTGCTGTGATAACAAGTAGAATGGTAAGCATGATACCTGGTGCGATACCTGCTAAGAAAAGATCGGAAACATTTACCTGTACGATAGACGCATACAAAATCATAATGATACTTGGAGGGATCATTGCACCTAATGTACCTGATGCCGATATAATACCTAAACTATTTTCTTTGGAATAGCCTGCTTCTAACATATGTGGAATAACCATCGTACCCACTGCAACAACGGTGGCAACTGCTGATCCTGAAAGTGCCCCAAATATGGCGCATGCTATGACAGCAGCTATTGCAAGGCCCCCGCGAAAATGGCCGACTACATGAACAATGAACGACAGCATCCTATGAGCTGTACCCATAAAAGTCATTAAATTGCCCGCAAGTAGAAAAAATGGTATAGCTAAAAGAATCCAGCTATCTGCAGCTATAAAAAAATGTGAAGGCACATTGGCGGTTGGTAAATTCATTCCAAATACAGCTAGAAATCCTCCGCTCATCCCCAATACAAACCATATTGGAGCCCCAATAAATAGTAGGATTAAAAAAATTATAATCGCTATAGCTAACAAAATGACTTTCCTCCTTTGTTCATCTAAAAAGTATTACGTTTTCTAAGGTGTTGCAATTTCTTCTTGCTGTGTCGTTTCATTAATGGATTTTGAAGAATTCTCTTCAATTGAAGAATGACTTTCATAATTTACACGAAATTTATAAATATCCAAAATGATTTGCTGAAAAACATATACACAAGAGAAAAACATACCAATTGGAACTGCTATCGCAGGCAAAGCCATTAATACTAATCCTGAGTTCGTTCTCATATTCATTTGAACTAACGAATCTACCCATTTGATACCGTTCCAAAAGAGAAATATAAAAGCCAATAATAATAAGATATTAATGAATAAATCTAACCCATACTTCTTTCTACCTTTCAGATAATTGGGTAACATATCCATTTTTATATGCTCCCCATTTTTAATTAAAGGTCCTATATATGCAAAGACAGAATAAATAATGAAGTATCGGGACAGTTCTTCAATCATTGGATACGAAATATCAAAAAAGTATCTCATAATTACGCTGTACATAACGAGTGATACACTAAATACTAAGAGTGTACACGCTATGAAAGACAGACTTTTATCAATCCAGCGAGTGTAATTTTCAATCCTAGGAATAAAATTCAATTTTTATCCACCTCTTGATCATATTCGATTTGAAATGAATCGAGTTTATACCGGGTTAGTATAAACTCGATTATTTCATTAGCATGCCTCTTAGATTATTAAAGTTTATAAGATGGGGAAAGCAAATGTTTATTATAAGTTAGTTAGATTGGGCGGCTTCAATCAACTTTTGCCCATCTTTTACAGTTTCTTTGAACATATCATAGACTGGGCTTGCTGCTTTTTTATACTCTGACATCTCTTCATCCGTAGGATAGTAAAGCTCTACCCCTTGTGCTTCAAGTTTGCTCTTAGCTTCTTTATAATGTGTTGTTAGCATTTCATCATTTTGCTCTTGAATAGTTTTTCCAGCCTCTAACAAAATTTCTTGAAGATCAGCTGGCAATTGATCAAACTTTGCTTTAGACATAATTACAGGGTTAATAGAATAAACAACCGGTAAAAACGTACCTGCCTTTACTGGTAAGTCTCGATCAGCCGTTTGTACAATAGAGGCAATCGTCCCATCAATAATCCCTTGTTGTAACGCTGGAATAAGTTCTGTCGATACAATTGGAACACCACTCGAACCTAAACTCTCAAATGTTTTTAAAACCAATTTGCCTCCATAAATCCTTACCTTTAACCCTTTCATACTATCCTTATTCGTAACCATATCTTCCTTGTCTCTTGTCCAGATAAGACCAGGGTCTGCTCCAACAAAGGTGCCTAAAGGTTTTATTCCGCGTTCTTCCGTTTTTTTCAATAAAAGTTTTCCGCCATTTTCTTGTTCCATATAGTCTCTTAAACTATTTATAGCTACATTAAAATTGTCAGGATCATAATCAAATAAAAATGGTAATGCCAATACGTCAAAAGCTGATTCTATGGAACTTAATCCAGAAGAACCATTAAAAGCCATATCAATTTGACCATTAAGTAACCCAGGAATTTCCTGATCATAAGGAAGAAGCTGAGCACTTGGATATACCTCTATTTTGAGTCTGCCTTTACTTTGTTTTTCTACCTCTTCCTTAAAGGAATTTGCAAGCTTCCCCATTATTTCTTGTCCTGAGTAACTATGAGATGCTCTAAGAACATATGTTTTATCACTTGTTCCTGCAGAATCATTTCCTTTTTTTGTTTCCTTACCAGCAGATTCTTCACTTCCACAAGCTGCCAACAAAAGAATCAAAACCATAAGCCCTAACACATACAATTTCTTTTTCATTAGAATCCCCCTTTACCTATCAGTTTTAATGTCCATTGTCGCCAAACCACTATCTCTTATTTTTGTTTTTGTAAAAGATGGCTAAATTAGAAATAGTGCCTGAGACAAATATGACCGAATATTCGGAATCCTCAAGTTAGCGAGGCCATGGTATACAATCTAATGATGTTGTTTTCATGTGAATCTAGCCAAGTGTCATGCCCGCCTTTTTTAAAATAAAGGGCTTTTAATGTTAAAGTAAAAAAGTTCTCTTCTCTTTAATAGCCAGTTCCCTGTATTCTTTGTATATTCATCCCGGTAAGATGCAGATAATAATTCTGATTTCCCTTTTCTATCTGTATAGGTATAGACAACATCAGAAAGGGCTGTTGCAGAATCTCCATTCACTTCGATCAAAGAATTCGTTGTATGATGGTGTTGTTCTTCTCTACTAGCCAAAATAGAATCAAACAAACTTTCAATCTCTTTTTTCCCAGAGCAAGTTCGATGCTTTGGAACCACCCAAACCCCTTCTTCATGCCAAATACTTGAAAAAGTCTCCCGGTCCCTTTTATCAACACCATGGCAATAGTTGGCTATTAATTTTCTAATTTCATTAATGGCCTCTAGCTGGTGTATTCTCTCTTGTATCAGCAAATGTTCCATTTTATCACGAACCTCTCTCTAGCTAACAGCTCATTTCTCTACTCTAAAAATATTGCTTCATTTATATTTGCTTTATAATTTAAGCGCTAATGCTTCATGCCCAGGGACCCATCTTTGAACGATTGAACTGTTTTCCTTTATTAACATTTCCTTCCATGCCCGGTCATATTGGAAAGGCGGTTGAATAAACTCTCCTAATTGATGAGCAGCGGTTAGCGGCCAAAATGGATCCCGCAACAACTCTCTGCCAATAAAAATTAAGTCAGCACGATTATTTTTTAGCATTTCCTCTGCCAAGAGTGCATGTGTGATTAAGCCTACCGCTCCGGTAGCAATATCAGCCCCTTTTTTTATTTTCTCTGTCAATGGAACTTGATAACCTGGATAGGAATCAATTTCAGCGAGGACAACCCCGCCTGAACTGCAATCAACTAAATCAACACCCTGACTTTTCATCTGTTGTGAGAAATAAATAAAATCCTCGATTGAATTTCCGGCTGGATGGTATTCATTTACAGATAAGCGGACAAACAAAGGATTTCTCCAAACCGTATTAATGGCCTCAATAACTTCCCTTAAGAAACGATAGCGATTTTCTCTTGAACCTCCATATTGATCCGTTCTTTTATTTGACAATGGTGATAGAAAACTGCTAATTAAATATCCATGTGCACCATGTAACTCGATTAAATCAAAACCAGCTTCTTTACACCTGATTGCAGCATTCTTAAAGTATTCGACCACTGCTTTAATATCTGCGATACTCATTTCTTTCGGTGTTCTCTTTTCCTTATTATGAGCAATTGGTGATGGGCCAAAAACGCTATCACCTACTGCCTTTCTGCCTGAATGACAAAGTTGTATCGCAATTTTCGAGCCATTTTCATGGACTGTATTTACAATACTCCTTAAACCTTCGATATGTTTATCATCCCAGATCCCTAAATCAGTAAATGAAACTCTTCCATGGGGATGTACAGATGTAGATTCCAGCATGATGAGTCCTACTTGGCCTACCGCTCGAATTCCATAATGGAGCTTATGCCACTCTGTTGCTGTCCCATCTTCGTCTTTAGCTGAATGCATACACATTGGAGACATGACGATCCGATTTTTTAATGTGACATCTTTAATTTGATAGGGAGAAAATAGCTTACTCATTTCAATTCACATCCTTAAATCCTTAATTCTAGTGCACCATAATCTTGATTTTCAATCTCGGTAATCGTTCCTTCTCTTTGCTTTCAGACTCTATTAAAAAGAGGGCTTATCGTTGCCTGAGGTTTGAATTCTCGTCTCTTAATCAGCCATTTTCCTGAGCTTTTACAAAATTCATCATAATACCTTCCAGATAAATAGGTAGACTCGCCATTTATCAAACGATAATATAAAACATCAGAAACACCTGTAGCGTTATCCCCATTAATTTCTATTTTAGAGTTGGTTACATGATGGTGATGGTTTTGTTCAGCTGATGTTATCTTATCGTACATTTCTGCAATTTCCTTTTTTCCATTTGAAACACCTCTAGGAACCATGTAGACTGCCTCTTTATCCCAAATACTTAAAAAAGACTCTTTATCCCATGAATCAACACTTTGACAATAAGTTGTAATTAAATTTCTTATATCTTGAATACTTCGTAAACGCTGTACTTGCTCCAATAAATCTAAAATGCCATTTTCCATTATTCAGTCCACACCTCACTATAATTTTCACAACATATTAATTTGGACCTTCTACGATCTCTAATTGTTGAAGATAATAATGGCGATTCATCCTTCTTTTTTTAATTATAATATTATACGAATGCCGCATTAATATATTATATGGTTATACGCACCACTAGAAATATATGTTAATTCTAGCATCGCCTTCTATAACCGTCAAAGTATATTTAATATTCTGTCTATTGAACAGCAGGATGTCCTAAATGTTACTTCATGGTTTGAGGTAAAAATAACGCGATCTCAGGGAAAAAGAAAAGTAACACAATTAAAACCAATATTGGGACAACAAATAGTAAAGCGCCTTTGAAAATCTCTTTAAGATTTAATTCTGGTACCACACTATTAAGAACAAAACAATTCATACCAACTGGTGGTGTAATCATTGCCATTTCGACAACCAATACAATAATAACCCCGAACCAAATAAGATCAAATCCTAACATCTGAATAATTTGTAATACAATTGGTATGGTTACAACAATCATTGCCATTGTGTCCAATACCATGCCCAATACAACATACATAAGGATAATACAAGCAAATATTGCAAAAGGCGGTAAAGAAAGATCTGCAAAAAATCCTTCTAAAATCAAAGGCAGCCGTGTTATCGATACTACGAAACTTAGAAAAAAGGCACCAATCACAATGGTAAAAATAAATCCAGTAGTTTTAAGTGTTTCGGCAAGAGTATCCTTAAGTTTTACTAATGTTAATTTTTTTCTGATTAATGCAATTAGAAATGCACCAACAGCACCAACACCAGAAGCCTCAGTCGGAGTAAAAAGACCGAAATACATCCCTCCAATAACAAGAGCAAATAATGCTATAGTCCACAATGTTGGCCGAAGACTTGATAATTTTTCCTTTAAACTATAAGATACTCCCTCAGGAGCCATCCCTGGGTTTAAGGCAATTACAATCTTAATGGTTAACATAAATAATAAAGTCAAAATAATCCCTGGGATAACTCCCGCCATAAGAAGATGACCAATTGACTGTTCTGTAAGCATCCCATAAATGATAAATATATTACTTGGTGGAATTAATATCCCCAGTGTTCCTCCAGCCGCTATGGCTCCACCTGTTAATGACCTGCTATAACCAGCATTCAACATCTGCTTTGTAGCCATAACACCCATTGTACCTGTAGTCGCTAAACTTGAACCAGAAGTTGCAGCAAACATGGCTGAGGCACCAATTGAGGATATCGCCATTCCGCCTCTTATTTTGCCAAAAAGTTTTCTAAACATTGAGAACAATTCTTCACCGATTCCAGAATAAAATATTAATTGTCCCATTAATATAAACATTGGAATGGTAATTAAATTATAATTAGCGCTATGAGTCCATAAAATACTCTCAATTGCACCAAATATAGCCCGTTCACCTCTTAAAAAATAGATTGCAATAATAGACGGAACTGCCATAGCAATAGCGATTGGAATTCTTAAAAACATCAAAATAAACATTGCACCAATTACTAAAAAGCCTATAGTTTCCAAGGACATTTTATTCCCCTACCTTTTCCACTTGACTATTTCCCAAACTTGTTACATTCTCAACTAATTTGACCCGGTTCTTTACTAAACTTAATACATCTTCAACAACTTTCAGGGCACATTCCAAAGCCCATAATATAGTAGAAAATACAATCAGAAATTTAAATGGGTACAATGGAATCCCTAAAAGATCTGAAAACTGGGGATTCTCAATGAAAAGTTCTACAGCCGTATGATAGTAAACAACCGAAATCATAATGGCAAAGAAAAAGGTTAATACGGATGAGATGATATCTAAACATTTTTGAATTCTTTGTGGAAAGTGGTCCACTAAAAGTCCAATTTTTACATGTCCATCCATATTTTGGGTGTATGGTATTGCTAGGAAAATTAAAACAACCATTAACAAAGTAGAAAGTTCAACATCCCCCAAAATCGGACTGCCTACGTTTCTGGAAATAGATGAAGCTGTAAGTAATAAAACCATCAACACCAATGTGGCAAAACCTAAATACATAGAAATCTTTGTTAAGGATCTGATAACGTTAAATGTATTCCTCATATGCATGGCTCCTCCCCCTACTTTCAATTCAATTTCCATTAAAAATAGATAAATCCCCTATTGATTTACTCTGATATTGGATTGCACTTTAGTGTTATTTATCAATAGGGAAACCGAAGAAATAAAGTTCAGAAAATTCAACCCTATATCTACTATTAATATGAATGGAAACTCTACTCCCTCTACCTTAGCAACATTAGCTTCAAGAGCAGAATATCAGTAACTTCTTTTATCTGTACTTAAATTCGCATCATTTAGATTCTATCGGAACAATCGGAGCTGGAACCCATTTACCTTCAATAACCTGCTGTTCCGGTATATACAGACGCATCATAAAATAAAAAATTCCTTCAGGAGCCGGGAGCCAGTTAACATCCTCTTCTGATGGTTTATCCTTTTGGATACGAATTTCGATAGTGCCATCCTCTTTTATGATCAATCCTTCTGTACGGTCTCCAATCGAGAACCGGTCAATTTCGTTTTCCACCATAAATCCTTGGTCATTATACAAAGTAATAGACCAAAATGCTTTTACAGGCGGCGTTGTATTCTTATCAAGAACAATCCTGTAGCTTTTTTCTCCGGTAAGTGGGTCACCATTAACATCAACACGGCCGATTGGATAGACGGCTTCCTCTGGTATCGCAACATAAATTTGATCCTTTGCAACTGCCGCTCTAAGAAGATAATCATCACCGAATCGCGGTCCAAGGTTATTGATTGTCCAGCCATTAATATTCCGTCCTAAATTTTTGGATCTCTCGTTAACGAATTCTTTACCTTGTTCCAATCCATGAAGGATTTCTTGCTTTTGTTTATCACTAAGAACAGTTGGATCAAATCCTACCGTAGTTAGACCAATAGCTGAAAATCTATCCAAAAGCGCTTTTTCCTCATCACGTACCCACCAATCTTTTAGTACATTTCCTAATTGATAAAGGAAAGCAAATTCATCACCTTCATTAATCCCTTCATTAAGAAGGCGTTGATTAGAAATTAGAGGTTGCCGGTCTATTCCTGCTTTATAGTCTTCAAAGGTTCGAAGCTTTATTTGTTTCTGTAATTCATGTACCTTAGGAAGATCTTTTTCACCATCTACCAAAATACGTCCTGCTATAAGTAAGTAACGTGTTGGACTAACAACTGCCTCCATACCATCGGGAACTGGTATTTCATCATCTGGACCGGTAATAAACAAAGGCGGCATTTGACCCCCATGAGTTCGTTGTCCAAGAGATTTATCGGCGCTGGAATCTGAGTAGTTTATAGAAAATGTATAGTATCTCGAACCAAAATCCGGTGTTTCTATAACAAATGGCCCATCCTCAAGGTCTATCCATGCAATACTATACATAGTATCATTATTTGGTCCCGGTCCAGACCGATTAGAAGGATCCGCAAGCTGCTTTGCATGACCAAATGAGTTAATTGGTGTCCCGTTACGACCTACTGTAGGGTCTGACAATGTTTTATTTTGACGAATATTTGCAGCACTTACCAGCGGATAACCCCAAATATAGGTTTGGGTCGCAATTTTAGTAAGATCATCGGTTTCTTTAAAAAGTACCTCTGTCGTAAGTGCAACCTCTTTCGGTTGTTCTTTCTCTTTATTTACCTCGTTTTTTACCGGTTCCTGCTGCTTACACCCAGCAATAATAGTAAGAATCGCTGTCAGGCATAAAAAAACGGATAATGATTTTTTCTTCATTTTACTTCTATCCCTCCTATTACTATTCAAAGGAAATGATTACGAATTTTGGGGATTTTGTCTTTTTAACAAAATTATAAAAAGCTATTAAATTAAGTGATTCCTAAAGGTTTGTTTCCTCTCCCTTCATCGTTAACAGATAATGATTAAAATTATTCTCTACTTATTGAAGGAAATATCCTATAAAATGAATGGATTCTTGAACCCCTGAAATACTAGGAAACCATTAATAATACACGGATAACCGGACCAGTTCCATTCTCTGATGGCTATTATGTTAAAATTAACCCACCATCAATTACAAATTGTTGGCCAATAATATGAGTTGAGAAGTCCGATACAAGGTACATCATAAGGTTTGCTATTTCCTCTGGCTTAGCGTAACGGCCAGTTGGTGTTTTAACTGCCATTGCCTTTCTGCTTATTAATGCTGCTTCCGGATCACCTTTTCCAAATCCTCTTTCAATGGAACACATCATTTCAGTGTTTACAGGACCCGGACATACAGCATTTACACGTATACCATGGATTGCTCCTTCAAAACCAGCAGTTTTCGTTAAGCCGAGTACAGCGTGCTTGCTGGCACCGTATGCTGCCAAATTCGGAGTTCCTTGAAGTCCCGCTGCGGATGCAGTGTTAACAATCGCTCCACTTTTTTGAGCTATCATATATGGCATTACATATTTTAATCCTAAAAATACACCTCTGACATTTATGCTCATAACTCTATCAAATTCTTCAGTTGGATAATCAACTAGTGAACTTATTTTTCCTTCCCAACCGGCATTATTCAAAAAGATGTCTATTTTTCCATATCGGTCAATCGTTGTTTGCACATAATTTTGTATATCCTCTTCTTTTGTTACATCAGTTTGAATAAATATGGCCTCGCCGCCTTGTGTTGTGATTTGATTGACAGTGACCATTCCTGCATCTTCAGAAATATCAACAATGACTACCTTTGCACCCGCTTCAGCTAATTTCAGGCTCACTGCCCGCCCAATTCCTCCACCGCCTCCTGTTACGACGGCAACCTTATTTGTAAAATCAAACTTCTGCATTCCAATCCTCCTAAGATAATTTTTTATAAAAATAATATAAAAAACGTGATAATTGTAAAAACACATTACAAAATATGATTCTTAAAACTTAAGAATCTATCGCCTGCAGGAATAAACTTCCATTTATTGCATCGAAATTAGACGAGAATAAGAATGCAACAACCTCGGCAAAGTTCCATGATTCTTTAAGTTTTTTTCTTGTATGTTGATTAGCAAAAGTGTTTTTCAAATGTTCAACGGTTTTAAATATGGGCGTACCAATAATCAAGTGCACCAGCTTTGGTCATGATGACTACTACTGCATTTGCAGTATGGTAATTAAAACTTCCTGTAGAGACTATCGTTTCATAAATGGATGCGTATTGACGATTACACCGTTCTTAATTCCCAACTCAACCATTTTTTTGCACTATAACATTCCGTAATAGACTCCATGCTGGTACACATCGATTACTTTATGGTAGGCTTCAGGATCCATTTCTAAAAACGGTTTGCCCATGCCTATTCTTTTTTAAACTGATTCTTCCGCTTCTATTTTCTGCTTTCTAACTTTCTTTTCTTTGAAAAAGATGGCAATGACGAAAACGGCGAGAATACTTAATCCTGCATTTATTAAATACACATAATCAAATATTTGAACCAAAACCGCTTTCATTTCTAAAATGGTACTGTCAAATACACCATGCAATTCGGATGGAAGCTGGCTTCTCAGTTCTGCAGCAGCCTGCTTGTTCGTAAGCGTCTGTGTACTTGACATCAGATTGATTCCTGAGTCAGGTAATTCCTCTTTAAGTCGTTGCGGCATGTATTTATCAATTTGCCACATTGTATTCATGATAAGTCCCGCGATTGATAATGCGATTACCCCTGCAATATTTCCAAAAAAATACAAGGCACCTGTCGCCACACCCACTTGCTTATGCGGCAGATGATTTTGCAGATAAGTAACAAATATTACATTAAATGCGCCCATAGACACACCAACCATACATAAAACACTGTACAAATACGGAAGACTAGAGTTTTCGTTAAATCCTGAAATCAGATACATGATGATGGATGTCCATACAAATAAAAATAAAAGCATTGTTTTATACCGGCCTGTTTTAGCTATAATCATACTTGTTACTTGTGTAGAAATGATGGTGAATATCATCAGTGGTGTAATGAGAGACCCTGAGGCCGAGGCTGACATTCCTTTAACCGCCTGCCCATACAATGGAATGTAACTTACATAAATAACAACTCCATAACATGCTATAGCATAGCAAAACGTTGGTAACAAAAAGGAACGATTTTTAAGTAAACTTAGAGGTAATAAGGGTTCAACAGCTTTACGCTCAACGTAAACAAATGCAATTAACGATAAGATTGAAATTAAATAAAATACAATCATAATGGGTGATCCCCATGAATATTTGGTTCCACCCCAAGTCAGGACTAAAAGGAAAGGGACAACTGCGGTACAAAGTAACAAAATACCAGTATAATCAATCGTTACTTTAACTGTTTTTTTAACCGAAGGAAGAGTTTTATGAATTAATAAACTACTAAGCAATAAGAAAGGTGCAGGGATGATATATAGCCAGCGCCAGCTGAGCGTATCCACAATATATCCTCCTACAAGAGGCCCCAAAATATAACATACGCCAATCATGGATGCTAAATATCCTAAAACTTTTACCCTTTTTGTCGGACCATAAAAGTCAGCGATCATAGCATAACATGTCGTGTATAAAAATCCTCCCGCCGTACCGAGAAGGGCCTTAAAAATGACTAACATCATGATTGAATTGGAAAGTCCACAAAGTATACTGCTTATGGCAAATGAAAGCAGGGCAATTTGTAAAATTAATTTTCTACCGTATAAATCACCTAATTTACCAGAAACAATTCTGCCGATACTGCCCCCTAACATAAATGTTGTAATGGTTAAAGCATAAAAATGCATTCCGCCAAGTTCTGCTATAATACTTGGGGTCGCTACACCAGTAACCGACCCAACAAATAAATCGAATACATATGTTAATAGAATGGTTAATGTAACAGTAATCAGCGGTCCTTTTTTTAATTTTATTAGAGGTTCTTCCATAACGTTATTTGCAGCAGTATCTTTCAATATTTCCTCTCCCTTCATTGCTTAACAAGTATTTATTTTTCATTAAATAATCAATCCCCATTGATTTTTATATTTTGCTTTGCGCATTAAACTGCTTAATCAATGGGGAAAATTCCAGTAAAAATATAGTAAGGTACGGGCCGAAATCTATATGTGCGATAACCTTAGAATGGGAGTTCCACTCCCTCTTCCTTCAGAATTTCCTTAAAGTCTGCCACTAATTGTTCTCCGTCATATCCTTTTTTATTCGCTTCTTCAATCCACGCGTCCCAGGCAGCCTTTGCTCCCAGTTTAATTTTTGCTTCTTCTTCAGGAGAAAGCTTTATCCATCCACCTTTACCTTCTAGCTCCTGGGTTAATTGTTCCTTAGCTTTCGCCAGTTCTGAATCATAGCTTCCCTTATACATAGTAGGTACCTGACCTGATATTTCGTTGTCAAAAGCTTCTTTTACATTATCTGGCATTCTCTCATAAACATCCTTACTCATTACTGTGATAAGTGGTGTGTTAAAAATATTTAAGTCAAGAAGATAGGGACCAACTTCATGGATTTTGGAACCCATTCCACCCAGAACTGTATAAAGACTTGCATCTACAACTCCACGTTCTAATGCTTGGTACACATCAACACCTTTAATAACAACAGGTGTTGCTCCCCAGGAGGTAACAAGTTTTTCAATTCCCTTTCCACCCTGAAAAGCTATTTTCATCCCTTTTAAATCCTCAACACTTTTAATTGGTGTTCTACTAAATATTGTTTGGGGTTCTGTAAGAGCAACAGGTCCTAAATTATAGAGATCTTGATTAGCCTTTTTTGGAGGATGCTTCACTTCGAATTTCTCTAGTACATTGTAAGCTGTTTCTAAATCAGGAAATGCAAAAGGTAAAGTTCCTATTGTATATGGAAAAAACGGGGTGTTAAGTGCGTTAGTTGCAGTAATCATCCCTACATCATAAACGCCATTTTTAATATCATCATAAGCAGTATCTGGGGCGCCTAAAGCTGAATTAGGATGAAGTTCAACAGAAACCTGTCCATTTGTTTTTTCATCTACTATTTTTAAAAATGGTTCATAAACATTTCTATGAATATGATGTACTGTAGCAAACTGTGAATTCATAGTAAGTTGAACTTTTTCATTTGATGGCGTTGACGTTGTTTGATCACTTCCACAAGCAGCAAGTAATAGAATAGTAAAACCTGAAATTACGGTCTTTAGAATTTTATTCTTCATTATTAACCTCCAATGTTTTTTCGAGCCGAAAGGAAAGCGGTTACTGATTACATTCTAAGTCGGTTGAACTTATAACTGTAAGACCAACCGACTTTTCACTCCTGATAGAGAGATCCAACACCCGAAACAGAAACCTAATCGACAGAATCCATCAGTTTCTACCTTGATAGGAAAATAGTAATCTTACATCTTAATATTGCACTTCTTATTAAAATAGATTACAAAACATACAAAAATTTTATCTGCTAGTTATTAAAAAAATTAACTGTTATCCTTCATCGGATCAGGTAATCCAAATAACTTTACAGCATTCTTATATAAAATCTTTTCTCGAAACTCCTTTGGAAAATGTTTGAATGTTATTTCCGGTGGATTAAAGGAAAAATGCGGATAGTCACTTGTAAATACAATTTTATCCTGTCCGATCATATCAGCCAGTTCAATGACATGTTTTGCATTTTCCGGGTTGTGTGGTTCAATCATTGGCTGTGTCCCAAACCACATCTGTTCTCGAATCTGTTGACTTGGTGAGCGTTTCATCCAAGGGATTTCGCGTCTGGACATTGGCCAATGGGTATCCATTGTGTACATGGCATTTGGAACCCAGCCAAAGCCCCCTTCATTAAAGAGGATACGCAGTTCTTTAAACGTCTCAAATACACCGCCAAATACAAGGCTTGACATTGCTGCTTGAAAGGCTAAGCCATTATTGGTTTGATTCTCTGCAAAACAGCTTGTTTCAAACCCATCTGTGTATAATCCACCTTTAATGGCTACATGATACGTAACGACAAGTCCGTTTCGTACAGCTGCCTCCCATATAGGAAAATACCGCTTATTTCCCCATCCCCCATAAGGACAATAGCTCGGTAACGCTACTTGAACGATTTGTGGGTGACCGCCAACTCGATCAATCTCACGAGCGGCTGCTTCTGGATCCTGTGCGGCAACAACTACAGAACCAAGCATAGTAGAATCCTTCGATAACCAGTGCTCAATTTGCCAGTCATTGTAGGCTGAAGCAACTGCTGTTGCCATTCCATGCTGTGAAGAAGCAGAGAGGTTCCAGACGGCATCAGGGTAAATAATGGCATAGGCATAGTTATATCGATCCGCTACTTGTTCTTTAAAAAAACTTAATGAAGAACATGCCCTCTCTCCTTCAGTGCTAATACTATCTTTTCGGTACCTTGTGGGAGTAACCATGGCAGGAGCCCCCGCAAAAACGCCTATCCACTGAGAATCGACTAAAAAATCTGCCCAATAATCACTCAAATATGGCAATAGATCATTCATCGTACGTGGATTAGCATGGAGATCACAATCGATAACAGGAATTTTTTTCTTCTGCGTCACAGTATTTTCTACTTTTTTTTCAATGGAATTAGTCATTTTTTATCGCTTTCCTCTCTTCTCTCATAATTAGCTATAGACAACCAAATCATTTCCCTCTACTTTTACATCATACGTTTTTACTTTGAACCGATCCGGATCATGCTCTGCACATCCCGTCTTCACATCAAAACTCCAATGATGCCATGGACAATAAATGTGTCCACCATTTTCCTCATAACAAATTTCTTTGACATTAGATGAACGTGCAACCCCCCTTAAACTGCCCGTTTCAAACTCTGCACCTTGGTGAGGGCAATAATTTCGTATAGCATAAAAACTATCCCCGTTTCTAATGACTAGAACCGAAGCCCTTCCAACTTGAACAACCTTTCTTTCCCCTGGCTGGATCTCTTCAATTTTACCTACAACATTTCTTTTCATTTTTTAAACCTCCTTACATTCTTTAGATCTACTTTTAAATCATTCAATCTTTTACGTTACTCTCCCTTGGTTTAATCACCATCCAAAAATAACAACGGACAAAAAACAACGAAGTAATTTTTATCCTAGACATTGGGGAAATATCAGCATTAGATAGATTCCTTTTTTAATCAAACTTTTGAGACCGTTTTCAAATTTGTTTAAAAAACCTCTTTTACAAACAACACATTAATATATTATATGGTTGTTCGTACCATTGACTCTACGATTTTAATTTATCATCATTATTTACACCTGTCAAACATTTTTTCAAATTTTCCGACTATTGAACAAAACAACGAAATTGAATAAATGAATAGATCCAATATCATAGCGACTGACAACAGCTCTAAACACCCAAGCCATTTACAAAATTGGGTGTTTAGCTTTTATATGGTTACTAGAATCAAAATTAAAATTCAAAGTCTACTACTGTAAAATCGCTCATTCCCATTTCTCTTAATAAAGAGGCTACCTCTTGATGTTTCGGATGGGGAATGTATTCTTCAAATGATTTTCTATCTCTAAACCGGATTGAAATTCCAAAATCAAAACCTTCTTTAAAATTCCCCCCTGCCTGAGCATCAACAACTCCAGGTATATGGTTACTAAATGCTTTTATCTTTTCTATTAATTCAACTTTTTTTCCCTCTATTTCTTCATTTGCAAAATTAATAAACGTTAAATGTTCAACCATTTCTATTCCTCCTCAATTTTAATATTTATAATAGATATTCTACTATTACACAACTGCTCAGGCATCCGTGTTAGTAATGAAGCTTTATCTATTATTCTTTCATTTCTTTCTCTCTATGTTTCCTGATAATTTCTATCATTCTCTTATTACCTTCGCTAAGGGAAGCGAATTTATCCCACATAGGCTGTACGCTTTCATAGAATTTCTGTTCCTCTTTCTTTGATAAGTGAATGACCTCAAAAGCACCTGACTTTTCATTTTCTTCAAGTATTTGTTTTACCATCGCTGTATGCTCTTTACCAGCTTCTAACGCGTTGAGTTCAGCTTCCTTTGAGACCTCTATAATAAGGTCCTGTAAATCTTTAGGGAGTTTTTCCATTGCTTTTTGACTTACAACCGTACTTGCCATATTCGCATTCACAACAGGAGGATCCACAGCATATTTTACTACTTCATTTAGTTTAAAAGTTTTTAACGTTTGATATCCTACAGGCACCCCATCTATGATTCCTCTTTGCAGCCCGTCATACCATTCAGGAACACTGATATTAACACCTACTACTCCTAATTCCTCATACCAAGTATTCCACAAACCTCCCATAGATGCGATTAACATTCCCTTCATATCCTCCATAGAGTGGACAGGTTTTGTCAATAACCAGCCATTATCTGTTAAAAAAGTGTACATTAATGGTTTTACACCGTTATCCATCATAGCGTTATTTAAAATCTCGCCAATCTCTGTTTTATACATTAAATCATAGGCTTCCTGTGCAGTTTTATTCCAGTATGGAAAATAGGATATATACCCCTCTGGAACAGTATCACCATAAAACGTAGGAGTAAGGTTTCCCATATCGATTGTGCCGCTGGCTAAAGCATCCAGCATTTCAGGCTGTTGTGCTAACTGCCCATTAAAATATAGATCAATTTTTAATCGACCTTCACTTCTTTTTTCAAGCTCTTCTTTTATCCAATGAGTAGCATAATACATCGGTTTACTATTTTTTGTAGTATCCGGTAAAGGAACATTAAAGGTTAAATTATACTTTTCTTCCTTGCCGCCGGAAGTTTTTGAACTGTCTCCAGATGAAGCATTTGAACCACAAGCTGTTAAAGTAATGAAGCATATGATTAATACAAAATTATGAATCATTTTTCTGACATTTTCCACAAAAAATCCACCCCTTTGTTTTTTTATTTAACCTAAAATCCAAATTAAGCCATATGCAGTTTTTCTGGCATTAACTGTTTCCTGTAAAAGAAAGTACAATTCCCAAAAAAAGTGCATACAGCTGATTTCTAAACCTACCGATTATTAAACATCTGCTCCGGAAGCCATGTTACAATTTCAGGAAAAATAAATAAGATAGCCGTACCTAGTGTAAATAATCCCACCATTGGCCAACAGGCTGCAAACGTATCACGTAAATTAATATCTGGAGCAACTCCTTTTAAAACGAATAACTGCATTCCAAAAGGCGGTGATAAATTTGCTGTTATCGCACTGATTACAAAAATAACACCAAACCATACCATATCTATTCCCATACTATTTAAGATTGGCAGGATAATCGGCGCCGTCATGAACAAAATAGGTACAGCGTCCAGTGGAATACCAAGGATGAAAAAGAAAATAAGGACAGCTATCAAGAACATGGTTGGAGACAAATTCATACTTTCAATTATCCCTGCCAGTTGTTCACCCACTCTAGTAACACTGATTATTTTGGCATAGGCAGTGGCGCCAATAACCATCCAAAACACCATAGCACACAATCCAATCGTCATACTGAACATGTTTTTAATATTTCCCCATGTCAGCTTCCGATTGATTCCCGCACTAATTAGTGACCCGATAACTCCAACTGCCGCAGCCTCGGTTGGGGTGGCAACTCCCAAAAATATACTAGCCAGTACCATAGTAATAACACCTAATGGTAAAATAACAGCTTTTAGAGCTACAAATTTTTCTTTCCAAGTAAACCTTTCCTCTTTTGGGAGAGCAGGACCATAGTTAGGTTTAATCCAGCATAAAATTAAAGCGTATAGCGCGATAATCACGGCCATCATAATGCCGGGAATAATACCAGCCATAAACAACTGTCCTGGAGAAACTTCTGCTATTACAGCGTAGATAATCATTACAAGACTTGGAGGAATAAGAATTCCTAATCCGCTGCCTGCCAAGATGATTCCTTGCGTTAATCTATCATTGTATCCGCGGCTGAGCATCGATGGACGGGCAGTAACTCCGAGAGTTGCTGTAGATACCATGGCTGTCCCAACCATTGCCGAGAATAATGTAGCAATGGCCGTTGTACCAACAGCAAGTCCGCCCCTCATGCCCCCAAACCAGCGGTAAAATGCTTCATACATTCCATCTATCAAATCACTGTATCTCAAGATTCCTGCCATGAAAATATATAAGGGTACCGCAGTATAAATAAATTGATTGACATCATTGAATGCGGATAAGATAAACCCGCTCACACTCGCAGGTCCGCCCCATATAATAAAGCCAGCGATAAGGGAAATGCCGGACATTACAAAAGCAATCGGAATTCCCAGCATAATTCCTGTCATTAGAGCCGTAAACATGATAAGAGCGATAACATAAGGTTCCATTTATTTCCCCTCCTCAAACTTTATATCTGTGTTAGGCAGGTAAATCTCTTTATTATTGTCGAGGTCAAACTTTCTATCTGTATTAACATTGTCAGCATCATATTTACTACCTGTTATAAGTAAGTAAATATCTTTAAACAAAGTCACCAATGCCTGCAGTCCCAGCAGGGTTCCACCAATAGGAAGGATACTCCATTTAATCCACACTGGTATATTCAGGCCGGTTGTCGCAACTATTCCTTTGTTATACAAATCTAAAACGTGCTGCCCGCCCCAAAAAACCAGTGCTATTACCGTTAAAAAAATAAACAGGTGAGAGATTAGATCCACTATAGCTTTTCCTTTATCAGAAAACTTTGCATAATACATATCCACTCGTACGTGTTCGTTTTTCAATATGGCATACCCGCCGCCTATAAACGCCATAACCGCTGTCAGCCAAACGGAAGTGTCAAACCCAAATCTAGTCGGTCTTTCAAAAAAATAACGGGCAATAACATCGTAAAAGATCATAAATGATAGGAAAGTGATAATTATTCCGATCACCACATACATTTGCTGATTAATAAAATTAATGAATCGAATCGTTTTATTTACAATTTTCATGGGACACCCTCTCCGTTCGATATTCTTATAGAAAAGTATTTTTTTAAAAACGGAAATGATGTTTAGACCGATCATTATCATTTCGGTTTTTACTTAAAGGGCCTTTTTATTTACAGTTAAACGATTTCCCCTCTATATTTTTAAAATGGTGATAATTCTGAATATTTTTTACAAAGAATTTTGGTACCGACTTTCGAAATTATCTAAGTGTCCTCCATTACTCTTTCTTTTTCTCTTCAATATTATTTCTTATTATTTCAATTATTTTTGCGTTACCCTTGCTTAAAGAAGCAAATTTATCCCACATAGGCTGAACACTTTCAACAAATTTCTGTTGTTCTTCCTCTGACAGCTTAATTACTTCAATGCCATTTTTCTTTTGATAATTTTTCAAATCCTGTAAAACCTTATCTTTATCCTTTTTAGTTGCATCTAACGCTTTGAGTTCAGCTTCCTTTGAGACCCCGAAAATAATATCCTGCAGATCCTTAGGAAGTTTTTCCAAAGTTTTATTACTAATAAACATATTTCCCATCTGAGCATCAACAAACGGAGGATCGATGACATATTTAACTACTTCGTTTAGTTTAAAGATGGTCAATGCTTGAAATCCAGTAGGTATCCCATCTATGATTCCTCTCGAAAGTGCATCGTACCAATCTGAATGAGGGATTTCCACACCATTTATCCCTAATTCCTCATACCAGGAATTATATAATCCTCCCATTGTTACCATTAATAGTCCATTCATATCCTCAACAGAGTGTACAGGCTTGTTTACTAACCAGCCACCAAGAGCTGCATAAGTGTTCAATAACGGTGTAGCACCATATTCTTTGAAAGCTTTGTTATAAATCTCACCTATCTCTGTATTATTCCATAAATCATAGGCTTCCTGGACATCTTTAGCCCAATATGGGAAGTATGTGATAAACCCTTCTGGTACGAGATCTCCATAATACGATGCAGTCGCATACCCAATATCGATTGTACCGCTGGATAATGCATCTAACATTTCGGGAACTTGAGCTAACTGGCCATTAAAATATAATTCTATTTTTACTCTTCCTTCACTTCTTTTTTCAATCTCTTCTTTAAACCAATGCATAGCATAATAACGTGGGTTATTAGGGTCTTGGTTATCAGGGTAAGGAATATTAAATTTCAAGTTATACACTTTACCCTTATCAGGAGATTCAGAACCTTTTTCAGATGAAGTAGCATTGGACCCACAAGCTGTTAAAGCAAGGATACTCATTAATAAGATCACTCTATGAATGACACTTTTAAATTTTTTCATAGACACTCCACCTTTTTTTTATAAAATAAACTTCATTGTGAAATAGATTAATATAACAACTCTTTTATCTATGAAAATCAACGAATTATATTATCTTTCCTTTCTATTTTCTCTGATAATTTCTATGATTTTTGCATTTCCTTCACTCAATGATGCAAATTCATCCCACATTGGTTGGATACTATCATAGAATTCCTTTTCTGCTTCTTTTGACAAAGTGATCACTTCAAATGCTTTTGCTTTTTCGAAATCTTTCACTTCTTGCAGTACCTTTTCACTATCCTCTTTACTGCCTTGTAATGCTTGGGTTTCTGCTTCCTTTGCTGTCTCAAGGAGAATGTCCTGCAGGTCCTTAGGAAGTTCTTCTAATGTTTTATTGCTTATAAACGTAGTTACCATAAGGGCGTTATTGAACGGAGGAGCAACAACATAATCAACCACTTCATTTAATTTTAAATTTTTTAACGTGCTAAAGGCAGTAGGGATTCCATCAACAACACCTCTTGACATACCATCATACCAGTCTGCATTTGGCAGATCCACTCCCGTTGCTCCCAATTCCTTTAGCCAGGCATTGAATAATCCTCCATAAGTTGCGATTATGAGTCCTTTCATATCCTCAACAGAGTGTACAGGCTTGTTCAATAACCAGCCGCCGTTTCCAACGAAATTATTCATTATTGGTGTGACGCCGTATTCCTTAAAGGCATTGTTATAGATCTCTCCTATTCCTTTGTTATGCCATAAATCATAGGCTTCATCAACATCTTTAGCCCATAATGGCAAGTTCGTTATATTCCCCTCTGGTACCAGATCTCCATAAAACGAAGTTGTCGCGTATCCCATATCGACTGTACCGCTGGCTACTGCATCCAGCAATTCAGGCAATTGAGCTAGTTGTCCATTGAAATATACGTTAATTTTCATTCTGCCTTCACTTCGCTTTTCTATCTCCTCTGTAAACCACTTATAGGAATAATAATGCACTTTACTGTTTGCAGAATTATCTGGTAAGGGTATATTTAGGTCTAATGTATATACTTTATCTTCGCTGGCAGTTTTAGATGCATTTCCTCCGCATGCGGTGACAACCATCATACACATTAATAAGAGACCAATAATAATTAAATTTTTAATATTTTTCACAAATACTCCCCTTCCGTTTTTTATCTAATTTAATTAAGTTAATATTGCTCCTCCATCTATTACAATTTGTTGACCAACTATGTGAGAGGATAAATCACTTACTAGATAAAGCATTAGATTGGCAATTTCTTCTGGATCTGCATACCTTCCATCTGGAGAAGCTGCTTTTATAGCCGTTCTTTTTAACTCAGCTTCCTCTGAATTCCCTTTTGCATAACCCAATACCACGGAATCTAACATAGATGTATCCACTCCTCCAGGACAAATCGCGTTGACGCGAACCCCATGAGGTGCTGCTTCAACCCCAGCCGACTTTGTCATACCAAGTACAGCATGTTTGCTAGCACCATAAGCAGCCAAATTGGGAGTGCCAAGCAGCCCAGCAGCAGATGCAGTATTAACGATTGCCCCACTTTTTTGAGCAATCATATGGGGCAGAACATATTTCATTCCTAAAAACACACCTCTTACATTTATATCCATCACTCTATCAAATACATCTACTGGATAATCAACAAAGGGAGCTACAGCTCCTAGCCAACCTGCATTGTTCAATAAAATATCTATTTTTTTGTATCTATCAATCGTTGTTTGTACATAATTTATTACATCTTCTTCTTTCGTTACATCAGTTTTTATAAAAATGGCATCTCCACCATCTTCGTTTATGTCTTTTACAACCTTCATTCCTCTCTCTTCATGTAGGTCAACTATTACTAGTTTTGCTCCACCCATGGCTAACTTAAGACTTGCTGCACGGCCAATTCCTCCACCACCTCCTGTTATGATAGCAACTTTATTTGTAAAATTAAAAAAGCCCAAATCTACCGCCCCATTTCTAAGATTAAAAGATAAACTGCATAAAACTATGTTTTATGAAACTTTTCTATAAAAATTTAAATATCCTTTATCGAAATTTGAGATTTAAGACCTTAACACTGTTTTACTATACTTGCGCAATCATATCATCATGATGTACAGACCATTAAAATCGTTTTTAAACAATGTCTATTCTCATTGTCATACTATTACATATTTTCTGACTATTTTAACCCTAATCCATTAAAGCTGCTATTATGTAAATCTAACAATCTGTAACAGCAAAGAATTACCAGTACTTATAGGAGCAGACTAGTGGTTACGCCCGAAACTTAAGTGGTTGGTCTTACATATGCCGAAGACCAACCATTTTACACTCCAATCTTACTCAAAAACTAAAACTTCTCAAATCTACATCTAATTTAACGCAATACTTTATACCCCGTATGTTCACGATCCCACGTGTCTTGGGTAATCCCTTCCTCACGCAGCTTATATTTCTCGACCTTTTGGGACGGATTTCTTGGGAGATCTGATACGAACCGGACATAGCGTGGAACTGCGAAATGAGCCAATCGGGACTGACAGAAGTCCAGCAGCTCCTCATACCTCAAATCTTCGCCAGCCTTCACAACGATCACAGCAAGCACTTCCTCTTCTGTAAGTTCAGAAGGAACACCGACTACTGCCGAGTCTAGAACCTTAGGATGCTTGTTAATAACAATCTCGACTTCAAAAGAAGATATATTCTCTCCCCGCCTGCGGATGGCATCCTTTTTACGGTCGACAAAGTAGAGATAGCCTTCTTCATCCATGTACCCACGGTCGCCTGTGTGATACCACAAGTTTTTCCATGCTTTTACCGTTGCCTCCGGGTTCCCATAATAACCTAAAAACAATACACCAGGTTCCTTCGGTCTTACTACAATCTCACCTATTACACCATTTGGACATTGGTTATCATTGTCGTCGTGAATTTCAACATCATAGCTCGAAACAGGCCGGCCGCAAGAGCCTTTTCGAAACGTTTCAGCTGGATTAAAGGTCATCGAACCGGTTTCCGTTGAACCATACCCTTCGTGAAGCTTGATACCAAAGCGGTTCTGGAACTCCTCATATATTTCCGGCGGTATTGGTGCCCCGTGTGCTTGTTGAACCGGATTGTCCGAATCATCATGGCGCGGCGGCTGTTTTAAAAGAATTGTCAGCATTGAGCCCATAAAGTTGAATTGGGTGATTTGCTCTTCCTTGCATATGTCCCAGAATCTCGAAGCTGAAAATCGATTATGCATGACTACGTCACCGTCTGCAATCAGTGCCGGAAGGACGGTCGCATACCGAGAATTAGAATGAAAAAGTGGAAAAACGGTATATAAACGGTCGTTTGGACCTATTTCTCTAAATTTGCAATGGATTTCTGCCAGATTAAAATTTGCAATATGACTAATGACGGCACCCTTAGACGGACCGGTGGTTCCTGATGTAAAGAGAATAAGAGATGGGTCCGTCGGTTGGATATCCACATCCACTGTATGGTCACTTGCTTCACCCATAATTTTTGTATAAGAATGGCAAGAAATCTTGCCTGGCATAGCCTCATTGACATCTCCCACCAAAATGACGTGGCGAAGATGTAACAATTCATTGGAGATTTCCTTTACACGATCTACCCAATCCGAGGAAATCACAAGAGCTTTGCACTCACCTGTATTGAGAATGTGTGCCAGGAGATCTCCGCGGTAAGATACATTAACAGGTACTTCAATTACACCAAGTTTTGCCAGACCTAACCAGGCGGCTAAGAACTCCGGGCTGTTAGGTAACATCACTGCGCACGTATCACCCTTGGATAACCCCAACCCCTTCATTACATTTGCCATCTTGTTTCCACTTTTATCGAACTCGCTATATGTGAGTTCGGAATTCTCGAATCGAATAAACCTTGCATCTGGTTTTTCTTTAACTCGTTGTTCAACTATTTTCCCAAACGTTTTTAATCCAGTGTACATATTACTCCCCTTCCCCTGTATCGGGCATGGATACACTGAACCTTTATTCAGTGCACCCATGCCCGATAATTGATATTTCTCTAAACTTGTTTTCAGATATACTTACATTTTCCGCCCTCTTTTGTATTCTGTCGCTTTTGTTTGTTACTCGTTTTGATTCAAGTTCTCGGGACGAAATTTAGGAATAGTAATTTCTTCGGACCAATCCTCAAAAACTACCTCAACTTCCATTCCCACTTTTACATTTTGAGGATCGCATTGAATTACGTTACTCATCATTGTTGGTCCTTCATCAAGATCAATTAATGCGATGACATAAGGTACTTCCGACTTATATGCCTTCGATATGGCTCGATGCACGATGGTATAACTTAGTACCTTTCCCTTACCAGAAGCCCGCACCCACTTCACATTTTTACTCGAACAGTCTGTGCAAATGATTCGAGGATAAAACTGGTGCCTGCCACAATCTGAGCATTGCTGAATGAGCAGTTCATGATTGCGGCAACCTTGCCAATAGGGCTCGGTCTCTACGTTTATATTCGGGAAATTTTTCCCTGAATGATCGATCATATGCTCCACCCTATCTTTAGTTTATTTCTTTCCCTAGTATAAGTGTGGTATGGCTGGACATAATGCCACCTTGACCATGCACTATACCCGCTTGTGCTCCGGTCACCTGACGTTCGCCCGCTTGATGCCGAAGCTGAGAGACTGCCTCAGTCAACAAGAACATAGAACCTGGATTACCTGGATGACAGTGGGAGAGCAATCCTCCGTGTGTGTTCATTGGCAAGGAACCGCCTAGCTCGATGGCCCCGCTCTCGACGAATGCCCCTCCCTCTCCTTTCTTACAAAAGCCCAGGTCTTCAAGCTCAATCAAAGCTGTTGGAGTGAAGCAATCGTATAGCTGAGCGAAATCCATATCCCGGGGACCTAAACCTGCCATTTCGTATGCACGCTTTCCAGACTCGACAGCAGCCGATGTAGTGAGATTTCGTGCCTGGCTAATATGTTCGTGGCTATGAGCCTCTCCAAACCCTAATATGTAGACAGGTTTACTTGAAAACTCTTTAGCTCGTTCCGCAGATGTTAAAATTACAGCTGAACCTCCATCAGATATCAGCGAGCAATCTAATAGATGCAGCGGGTCAGCAATCATACGCGAATTTAATACATCTTCTACCGTTATTAAATCCCTCATCTGGGCGTTAGGATTCATACTTGCATGTTTGCGGCAAGCGACAGCAATTGCTGCAAATTGTTCAGGGGTTGTGCCGTACTTTTCCATATGTGCGCGGCCAATTAAGGCATATAAAGAAGGAACGGTTGGACCATATGGAACTTCAAACTGAGAATGTCCAACAGCAGCCTGCCCTGACATAGTCTGTTCCTTTGATAAGCCGCTTCTTAAACTTTCTGCCATGGTTATTAGTACGGTATTGCAAACCCCTGTGGCAATAGCAGTTATGGCATGATGAAGAATAGAAAAAGTCGTTCCCCCCCCCGTTGCAACATTGATGCAATAACTAGGAAATATTTGTAAGTATTCGGCCATGGCTTCTGCATGGTACTTATAGGACTCCGCTCTCGAATTGCATGTGATTAATCCATCGATTTGATCTTTACTAATGCCGGCATCGGCCATTGCACGAAGAGCCGCATCAGCACACATCTGAGTCGAGGTCATGTGAGGGACAACTCCTACCTCAGTGTCTGCAGCACCAACGATTGCCACTTTACCACGTAATGATGGCTTCATATCTTTCCCACCTCCAAATTGTTGGTTACTATGTCATTCTTGTATCTCTGAAGCACCTTCAGTACCTAAGATAAATGGTTCTAAAAGCGCAACATACTTATCGGAAAAAAGGAGACTAAAGTATTTTCACCTTTTTCAATGCAGTACTTTATACCCTATAAGTTCACGATCCCACGTTTCAGGGGTGACTCCATCCTCACGAAGCTTATACTTCTGTATCCTTTGGGACGGCGTTCTCGGGAATTCCAAAACGAATCGGACATAGCGTGGTACTGCGAAATGAGCCATTCGGGACTGACAGAAATCAAGCAGTTCCTCTGGTTTCAAATCTTCTCCTTCCTTCACGATTACTACCGCAAGTACTTCTTCTTCCGTTAATTCAGAAGGAACACCGACTGCCGCCGAGTCTAAGACCTTAGGATGTTTGTTGATTATGCGCTCGACCTCAAACGATGATATATTCTCACCTCTTCGACGAATGGCGTCCTTTTTTCGGTCGAGAAAGTATAGATAGCCATCTTCATCCATACGACCACGGTCGCCAGTGTGATACCACAAGTTTTTCCACGCTTTGACTGTTGCCTCAGGCATACCATAATAACCTGAAAACATAATCCCGGGCTCCTTCGGTCTTACAACAATTTCACCCTCTACACCAGCCGGACAACGTTCATCATTGTCGTTGTGGATCTCGACCTCATATGTCGGAACAGGCCGGCCGCAGGATCCTTTTTTGAACGTATCAGCATGATTATATGCCACAGAACCTGTCTCCGTTGAACCGTAGCCTTCATGAATCTTGACATCAAAGCGTCTTCGGAATTCATCGTATATTTCAGGCGGGCATGGGGCACCGGTCACTTGTTGAACTGGATTGTCCGCATCTTCAGGCCGTAGCGGCTGTTTCAAGAGAATGGTCAGCATTGAGCCCATATAAGAAAATTGGGTGATTCCCTCTCTCCTGCATATGTCCCAGAATCTCGAAGCCGAAAACTTGTTATGCATTACAACGTCACAGTCCGCTATGAGAGCGGGGAGAATCGTCGTATAGCGGGCATTGACATGGAAAAGTGGAAAAACAGTAAATAACCTATCGTTCGGACCTAATTTTCTAAAATCACATTGTAATTCCGCCGCTCTAAAATTTGCTTGATGACATATGATAGCGCCCTTAGACGGACCCGTCGTTCCTGAAGTAAATAGAATGAGCGATGGATCCGTAGGTTGGATAGATACTTCCACTGGCTGATCACTTGCTGCATCCACAATTCTTGCATAAGAGTGCCAAGAGATTCGGCCTGGTGTCGGCTCATAGTCTTCCCCCACTACAATGACGTGCTTAAGATGCAGTAATTCTTCTGAGATGTCCATTAAGCGATCAACCCATTCCGATGAAATGATAATAGCCTTGCTCTCTGCTGTATTGAGGATGTGTGTAAGGAGGTCACCGCGATATGCCACATTAATTGGAACCTCAACTACGCCAAGTCTTGTCAGACCTAACCAGGACGCTAAAAATTCTGGGCAGGTAGGTAACATAACCGCTGCTGTATCACCTTTGATCAGTCCCAATTTTGCCATCACATTTGCAAGCTTGTTGCCGCTTCTATTTAATTCTCCATAAGTAATATCAGTTTCCTCGAAACAAATAAACCGTGTATTTGGCTTATCATTAGCACGATGTTCAACTATTTTTCCAAACGTTTTTAATCCGTTGTACATTTTAATCTCCTTTCTAAGTAAACGCTCTCCTGTGAGTGTTGTTAAAAAATGCATGTTATCACGCCCACGGTTTCTTACATTTTCAAAACCAACATAGGCTTTCCCCTGTATATTCAACTCTTCGGTAATTCGAACTGGTGATTAGCAGATAAACCAAACTCAGCTATTCTGCACCTATAACAGGCTAACATTAAGCCAGAAAGACTCCTGGCAGATAATCAGGTTGTCAGGTCCACCTTATGTTTGTATTATAATACAGCTAGGATTAGTTTACAATATTTTCTGATTATTTTTAATACTTTTTATCTCGCTGGCAATTGATGATTTTATGTAATATAGAATAAACTGTTTGTTTGCTTACTTTTCAATCTTATAATCAGTAAGGGAACAAAAATTGTTTTGTTCCCTTACTTTGTTCATATTCAATACTTCAAAATATAGGAGACCTTCTGTGTGGTAGTGATTCCAGACAATCTCACTATACCAAAGAATGAGGTGTTATTTGTATAGATAAAGAATTTTGTCAAGGAACATTTTTTTATTCAAATAGTGTTTACAGACACTATCAATCTACTAGAAATTCATGTGTGAAGTTTAGCAGTCTACTATGAAAATAATGTTTTTTTTATTGTCCTCCCCTATTTACTAAACTCGTGAATATACTACTAAAAAGAAAACAGCATCTTGAGGATGCTGTCGATAAAAGGGGCTTTTAGAGTTAGAACATATCTCTAATTTAACTGGTAGCTTTCTTTGGTTTTTCCAATCTGTATCAGTTTTGCAATGATAGATTTCTTGTAAGAGTTTGATCCACTCATCTTTTTGGTACTTCATTTTGCTTAACCATTCATTTTATTTGGTAAGTATAAAACAATCTCAGGGAAAATAATCATTAGTATAATAGTAAGCATTAGGACACCAAGAAAAGGTATGGAACCTCGCCAAATTTTATCATCAGGTACTCCAGTTTGTTTACTCGTAACATAAAGATTTATTCCAACCGGAGGTGTAACAAGACCAATTTCTAATAATAAAACAACAATTACACCAAACCAGATTGGGTCAAATCCCAAATTAACCATTAAAGGGAATACAAGAGGTAATGTTAAAATCATAGAACCGATTACTTCCATCACTGTTCCCAAAATAATATAGAAAAGAATAACTAAAAACAATACTGTCCATTTAGATAAACCGCTTTCAGCAATTGTAGAAATTAAACTTTGTCCGATACCAGTTAAAGTAAAGAAGTAGGAAAAGATATAACCTCCAATGACAATGACAAAAATCATCGCTGTTTGTTGAGCTGCCTCTACAAGAGCCTCAACTGTATCTTTGAAATTCAACCTCTTCATGACTAAACCTATAATAAGAGCACCAATAGCTCCAAAAGCAGCTGCCTCAGTGGAAGTAGCAATTCCTAAGTACATAACGGCCAATACCAAAACAACAAGCAATACCATTGGCCAAATGAATTTAAGTGAAACAAATCTTTCGACCCAAGTTGCTTTTTCTATTTTACTGCCTAATCTCAATGAATTAATCACAATATACACGCATAATAGTAAAGCAAGCAAAATACCAGGAATAACCCCGGCCATTAATAATCGTCCGACTGAAGTATCTGTTTGAACTGCATAAAGAATGAGTGGAACACTGGGTGGAATCATCACGGCTAAAGTTCCTGAAGATGATGCAACTAACCCTGTAGCAAAAGAATCTGTATATCTGGCTCTTAACATTTCGGGGACGCATATCTTTGACATAATGGAAGTTGCTGCAACACTTGAACCGGAAAGGGTTCCGAACCCCGCACTGGCAAAAACAGTAGAAATTCCTACTCCACCAGGTATATGCCCAATCCATTTTAAAATACAATCATATAATTCTTTGGCAATATTACTTTTTGAAATAAAATTTGCCATTAAGATGAACAATGGAATTGTTGTCAGTGTAAAACCATTAACACTCCTGTAAGCGGTCGTAGATAAAATCCCTGATAATGTATCGTATCCGCCAACCCAGTAAATTCCGATCGCTCCTGTAATAATGAGAACAAACCCGATTGGCATTCCTATAAATAACAGTAGCAGCAACAAAATAATAATACTTAGTGTTACCATAACTTCCCTCCTGATGGAAACAACTTATTAAATCTCAAATGTATTTAATTGATCATTTTCTGTACGGGTCTCGGTTGTACTGGATGCAGCCGAACTTGGAAAAAGAATTACGATGCTTTCAATGATTAATCTTAGGGTAATCATGAGTAGACCAAGTGATATAATGAATAAGGCAGGTGCAAGCGGATAATGCAGTACCCCGACAGATTTAATATTTTGAGCCAAATAATCTAAACCTTCCTGAAAATTGATAATACAGATAATGAAGAAAAATATAGCAGAGATGATGTTTGTTATAATCTTAAAAATACTTTTCATGCGTTTGGAGAACTTCTTTTGCAAAGAGTCAACACTTACATGTCCGCCAACTCTATGGGTGTCACTTATGAAAAGGTAGACGAGTATTACCATCAAATACTCACCCGAAATTTCTATTGTTCCTTGAATTGGACTGTTAAAAAGGGTTCTGAACATGACATCAATAACAATCCAAACCATCATGATAAAAAGAGTAGCTGCGGAAATCCTTGATAATATCTTGTCAAAACTCTCAAAAATACCAATTAGTTTGTTCATTTTTGTTGCTCCTCTATATCTATTTGGCAGCTCCATTCTTCCTTATACTTTTCTAAGAATTTGTAAAAATTAGCTCCTGACTAAGGTGACTGGATAATGAAAAGATATTCAATTTATCAATATTTATTTATGTTTTTCTACTTCTTCTTTAAACATTTCAAACGCTTTATTAAAATCCGGGCTATTTTGTTCTTTTAGCCAATATTTATTAAATTCATCTGCAACTCTTTGCCATTTTTCTTTTTCTGCCTTAGAGAATACATAATTTGTAATTCCTTTAGTATTCCATTTATCAATTACTGTCTTATTTTCATGGTCCGCTTTTTTTGCATTTTCTTCCGTCACTTCCTGGCCAACCTGGCTAATAATTTCTTTAACATCTTCAGGAAGACCTTTCCACACATTTTCATTGATAACAAGTCCAACACCATTTGAACCGAAACTT
Source organism: Neobacillus vireti (assembly GCF_036962345.1). Taxonomy (GTDB): domain Bacteria; phylum Bacillota; class Bacilli; order Bacillales; family Cytobacillaceae; genus Neobacillus; species Neobacillus vireti_A. Next base: position 280,014 of record NZ_JBALNB010000007.1, on the reverse strand, counting down.
GCACCATGGGTACCATACTTTACTATTTCACTTAAACCGAAGTTATCGATTGCGGTATTATAGGTATACATGGTATTAACCACGCCACGTTCAAAGGACTCATATAATTCAGGAGCAGCAACATTTATAGGGGTGGCTCCGACAAACTCTAATATCTCACTGGCTACTCCACCTGGTGTTCTAACTTTTAATCCTTTTAAATCTTCCGGAACTTTAATTTCCTTCCCCTTTGTATAGAATTCTAGAGTTGGGGTTAAAAAGGTCGTAATAGGCCTAACGCCATTATTCAAGAAATCTTTTTCCAATATAGGACTTTGTTGAATAACAGCATGATATGCCATGGTCCCCTGATAGGCAGTTACAAATAAACCCGGCATTCCAGTCAACGAACTTCCAATTGGCATTTTACTAGGGTAATAAGGTGTTGCATAATAAGCGATATCAGCTACACCATCTTTGGTTAAGTCTAGCAAATCATGTCCTTTCCCTAACTGCTCCCCAGGAAAATATTTAAACTGAACCTGACCATCTGATAACTCCGTCACTCTTTCCATAAATGGTTCTACAAGGTTCTTACTAAAAGAATTAGTTGTAGGAACCGGTGTTGCTAATTTCAAAGTGATTTTTTCTTTAGTTGAATTTTCCTTTTCTTGTTTATCCACAGGATCTGCATTTGAACTCGAAGTGCATCCGGCAGCAATTATTATAATCGAAACTAAAAAACCAATTAAAATAGAAAACCTTTTTATAAACATTGTATTTCCCCCATACTATTTCGTTTGATTCTAATAGGATTTCATATTTTTGTAATTTACTTTAAAATTTAGAAAAGCACTCTATGAATGTCGATTATAGTTTAACAGTTACAAATATTTGGTAGAATAATGTTTAATATTTTCCGAGAGTGATAAAAAATATTTTATTCTTTCTTTATTATTTTGATTGAATATACAATACATATAAACTTTATTATTTATATTTTCCCCCTTCGTCCAGGTACTTTTCAAATACTTTCATTATGTCCTCATTATTTTGTTTTTCCAACCATTGCTTATTAAACTTATCAAATAATTCTTGCCACTGTTTCTTTTCATTCTCAGTTACTTGATGGATTTTAACTCCATTAGATTTCCATTGCTCAATAACTTCTTTATTTTGTTCATCTTGTATTTTGGCATTTGATGCTGTAACTTCATCACCAGCTTGTGTTATAGCTTCTTTAACATTTTCAGGGAGCTTTTTCCATACGTTTTCATTGATTGCCAGCCCTACTCCTCCGGCTCCAAACGGAACGCCCTTTGTTGCGTAGTCAATTAGTTCATCTAAACCATAGCCTTTCATTGATAAATGGTAAGCAAATTGTACATCAACAATTCCCTTCTCAAACGCTTCATACATTTCTGTAGCTGCAATATTTACCGGGGTAGCTCCAGCAAACTCTAAGGCTTCAGTAACAGCTCCTCCAACTGCTCTTACCTTTAAACCACTTAAATCTTCTGGTACTTTAATTTCTAATTTGTCCTTTGTGAAGAAACCATATGCCGGAGTTACAAATGTTGCTACCGGTCTTACACCATTTCTTAAAAAGTCAGTTTGAAGAACCGGATCTTGTTTACTAAGACTATGAAAAGCCATAGACGCTTGATAAGAAGAATCCAACAGGCCTGGCATACCTAACAGAGTACTTGCTATTGGCATCTTATCGGGATAATAAGGGCTCGAAATATATGCAATATCTGTTACACCATCACTCATTAAATCTAATAAGTCTTGACCTTTTCCTAATTGCTCACCCGGGTAGTATTTAAATTGTACTTGTCCATTTGTTAACTCAGTAACCCTTTTCATAAATGGATCGATTAAATACTGACCAAATGGATGTGTAGTTGGGGTAGATGTTGCTAATTTTAGTGTTATTGTTTCACTATTGTCATCATTATTGTTTTCCTGCCTGCTTGTGTTCTCTGAATTAGACCCACATCCAGCAATCAATACAACTAATAAGAAGAATAAACAAAACATCATTAAGAGTTTCTTTTTAAGCACACTAGTCATCCTCCTATATTTAAGTTTTTTATCGCTTTTGTCTTACATTACATCGTATTGTTTTGTGTTTATTAATTTTCAAAATTTAATAGAAATTATTCGTATCTGTTCAAATTAAACAAATGTTAGAGTTATTATAAATAAATCAAATTGTGAGCAGGCTCTCCTTTCTTTTCATCTTTGATAGATTTCTGAAGTAAATACTTTTTAATCTTTAAAAAGCAACACAGATTAATATCAGCATACAATATTAATCTGTTATTAGATTATACGTACCACCTAGTTTGCACTTATAGATTATCTCACTTTGTAATAGTTGTCAAATAATTCATAATATTTTCTCTTTAAACGTTAGCGTCTTTTGCGAAATCACTGAAAACAAAGAGAAAATGGGGGTTATAAGCATATTACAATGCGGTATTGTTTCTGTTAGAGTGACTATACTTAAAAAGGACTTTTTATGTATTAGGATAAAGCGGGAAGCAGTAAATTCCGAAACTTCCTCCTTTTGATTTTAGAAAGACATCAGTTAGCAGAACAATTTTGATCTTTACTTTACAACATAAGGTCGTTTCTAATATTAGTCATTATAAATCGATGCCTATAGTAAAAGTGGAGTACAAAAAATTACAGAATGTTATGGACTTTTTCTAAAACTCAATCGTGAGAGCTTAGAAGTACAATTTTGGCCGCTGTTCCCTCCGCCTTTTTCGTACTGCTTTCCCATACATGAAGATTCGATTTTTTAATGTGACATTTTTAATTTGATAGGGTTAAAATAACATACTCATTTTCATTTGCTTCATTATTATGTTTTTTTCTCTTTATAACAGACACACGAACTCTTACTTGCAGGTTTTTAGTTACAATACATTTAATCTCCTTCTTTGTCAGGACATAAGCATACTGAATATATTCTGAATACTTTCTACATCCGAAAACAAAAGCATATTTTACAACTTTGGTACGGTCGGAACCCTTTATGATTGGGATTTATATTACAGAAAGACATGGAAAAATGTGAAAGAAGGTCAGGACGAGCTGTAAACAATGCGCAAAGAGGATATTCAAGAAATCTCAATTCTTAAATCTATAGCAGAAATAAAGAGAAGGGGCAGTCACATAGATACCCCAGTTCTAAATCATTATAAATATATTAAATTACTATATCTATTTAAAACTATAAAATTCGATTGTTTTAACCTGGGATACTGAGAACAATTTTCCCAAAGTTCCCCCCCTCTTGCATATAGGTTAAAGCTTCAGCTGCCTGATCAAGTTGATAACAACGATCAATGATTGGGCGAATGTGATGGGTCTCAAAAAATTCTAGCATTTTAACAAATTCCCGTGGGCTGCCCATCTTTGTTCCTTTGACATCTAAATTTTTCATGAAAATTTTCGATAACATGAACTGAGAAACTGAACCGTTCGTTTCCCCATACGTTACAACACGACCACCTTCTGCAACAAGATCAAGCAGGATATTAAAACTCTCCCCAGCCACACCATCAACAATTAGATCAGCAGAACCCATCATTTCCCGAAGCTTTCTTGACCAACCCGGCAATCGATAGTTCACTCCACCAGCAGCTCCAAGTTGTTTTGCACGTTCAATCTTTTCTTCATTTCCAGATGTAACATACACGTTTACCCCTAAAGCAACACACATTTGCAGGACAAAAAGGGCTACTCCACTCCCAATACCAGGTATTAGCACTGTCTCCCCTTTTTGCACCTGCCCCTTCGATATCAGTGCACGGTATGCTGTTACCCCAGCTAATGACAGTCCAGCAGCCTCCTCCCAAGTCAAATAATTAGGCTTTGGGTGAAGATTTTCCGCAGGGACAATCATGTATTGAGCAAATGTTCCGTTTACATACATCTTTTTACTTATTTCATTTTGAAATTGTTTAGGTAATCCAAAGAGATAAAAATTAGGATCAGGCTTCTTGTCATCTACTCCCCACCCCACACCCGGGTTAATGATTACATTACTGCCTACTTCCATGTCTTTTACATTTTCTCCTAATTCAACAATCGTTCCAGTACCATCTGAACCTGGAATTGCAGGTAGTTTTACTCCAGGCACACCATAGGTATTAAATAGATCTCTCCGGTTTACTGCAGCATATTTTAATTTTACTAGCACTTCATCTGCTTCTGGAGCCGGTGTATTCACTTCTCCATATATTAGTTTCTCCGGTCCACCTGCTTCTTTCAAAACGATTGCCTTCACAATGAAACCCCTCCTCTATACACTTTTAACACATCTTAAAAAGTAATAGTTTTAGAGACTTGTCCAATGCAATATACAGATAATTAGTATGAGTCATAAATACAGTCATGTTATCAGGTCCACCTAATGTCTGTATACTAACATAGCAGATTATAATTAACAATGTATTCAGAATATTTTTTATAACATATGATTTTCACGAACTATAACTTGGTTAGTCGTACCCCTGTATGATTCGCAATTCATTCCTTAAATGATAAGAACCTATGGAAGTAATAAAAATAATTTAGAAACCCACGCTGTAAACAAGCATGGGTTTCAATTTTATGTTGCCCTAGAGAATTGATATCGTTTTAACGGAGCACTTTATATCCAACTAGTTCACGATCCCACGTATCAGTGGTAATTCCTTCCACCCGTAGCTTATACTTTTCGACTTTTTCATTCGGAGTCCTCGGAAGCTGTGAAACGAACCGAATGTAGCGTGGAAGCGCAAAATGAGCCATTCGGGGCTGGCAGAAGTCAAGCAGCTCTTCAGGATTCAACTCTTCTCCTTCCTTCAGTAATACCACCACCATCACTTCTTCTTCTGTGAGTTCAGACGGAACACCTATTGCCGCAGCTTCAAGAACCTTTGGATGATCGTTAATGACGCGTTCCACTTCGAACGATGAGATATTCTCCCCACGTCTGCGGATGGCATCCTTTTTCCGGTCGACAAAGTAAATATAGCCATCTTCGTCCATCCGTCCTCTGTCGCCGGTGTGGAACCATAAGTTTTTCCACGCTTTGACCGTTTCCTCGGGGCTTCCATAATATCCTGAAAATATGACACCTGGCTCTTTTGGTCGTACAACAATTTCTCCCTCTACCCCTAGTGGACATGGGTGATCATTGTCGTCATGTATTTCAATTTCATAATGTGGGTTTGCTTTCCCACAAGAACCTGGACGGAACGAATCTGCGTGATTAATCGCTGCGGTACCCAACTCCGTAGCACCGTAGCCTTCATGAATTTTGACACCAAAGCGTCTTTTGAATTCCTCGTAAATTTCCGGAGGTGCCGGCGCCCCACATGCTTGTTGAACCGGATTATCCGCATCATCAGGACGCTGAGGCTGTTTTAAGAGAATCGTTAATACGGAACCCATATAGCCAAATTGGGTTACATTCTCCTTCTTGCAGATGTCCCAGAATTTAGAAGCTGAAAAGCGGTTATGTAACACGATGTCAGCCCCGGCAACAAGTGCGGCAAGGATTTGTGTATAGCGGGCATTGATATGGAATAGCGGGAAAAAGGTGAAGATTCGATCGTTAGGTGAAATCTCTCTATAAACGCCTTGATGTTCAGCCAGCTTAAAATTGGCACTATGTGTGAGAATGACCCCTTTGGAAGGTCCTGTCGTCCCAGATGTAAACATAATTAGGGATGTATCACTTGGCTTGATCTCTACATCCACCTCTCGGTCACAAGCATTCGCCATAACATACTCATAGGAGTGAGTAATTAACGGGCTAGGTAATGGTTCATAACCATGGCCAACCACAATAACATGAAGCAAATGGGTTAAACTCCCGCTAATTTCTCTTAATCGATCTAGCCACTGAGATGATATGACAATCGCCTGACATTCCGCTTTGTTCAAGATATAAGAAAAAAGGTCTCCGCGGTACGCTGTATTGATCGGTACCTCAATAATACCAAGCTTCGCCAAACCAACCCAAGCGGCTAAAAATTCAGGGCTGTTAGGCAGCATTACTGCACAAGTATCTCCCTTGCTTAGCCCTAATCCTGTCATCACATTTGCCATCTTGTTGCCATTTTCATTGGACTGGCCAAATGTAAGTTCTTCCCCCTCGAAACGAATAAACCGGGCATCCGGCTTTTCTTTAGCACGATGTTCAATAATTTTCCCAAATGTTTTTAATCCACTATACATTTTGATTCTCCTCCCAAAATTTAAGGAACATGAGCATCCTAACTTCTACATTCGTACATCATAATTCCCGATGTGCTATTTGTTATGGTTCTCCACAGAAACTGAACTTCTTAGAGTTCCCTTCTATTATATAAGGTTATTTATATCAAACATTATAACTTTTCTAACACCTTTAACCCCTCTATAAAAGCAGGCACTCCCGCTGACAAGGAAGCTAAAGAAATCGCTTCATAAATTTCTTTCTTTGTCGCTCCATGATTTAAAGCACCTTGAGCATGTGACTCCAGACTATTTACATTTCTCATGGCCGAAGAGGTGGCGACTAGTATTAATTCTTTATATTTCCTTGGTATTTCAGATTCCCGAGCCAAAATGTGACCAATGTAGTTAAATAATTTTTCGTCCATCTCAGGATCAAATTCTTTGATGGTGTCACGCCAGTCTTTTGTTATTTTTTGTTGCACCCTATTACCCTCCTCTTTTTTAAAAACGATCTACAACCGAAATCCCTATGTTTGAAAAACTGCTCATTGCTTCAAAAACATCCCCTGCTTGATCAAGTGAAATTCTTTCTGTCACTAGCTTACTTGGTTGGATGTTTAACGTATCGATGAGGTGAAGCATCGGAGTGTACCTTGAAATCGGCATGGTAACACTACCGATAATTTGCAGCTCTTTTGTTACAATTTCATCAATTGGAACAGGAATAAAGCCCTTTTCTTCCTTCGTTGTAACCCCGATTTGAAGGTGACGGCCTCTTTTGCCTAAACTCAAAATGGCATTTTGGCAGGTTGCCGTGATGCCCAATGCATCAACCGAAACATTGGCTCCGCCTTTTGTGATTTCTTTTACCGCCTCAATGGCATTTTCCTTCATCCCATTAATGGTATACACCGCTCCGAGACTTCTTGCCAGCTCTAATTTATCATCACCAATATCCACCGCGATGACCTTTGCTCCGATTGCATTTGCAATTTGAATCGCAGATAGACCTATTCCGCCACAACCATGGACAACTACCCACTCGCCTGCTTGAACTTTAACCTGATCAATCATTCCATAATAGGACGTAACAAACCGGCAGCCTAATGAAGCAGCAGAGACAAAATCAATCGACTCTGGAAGCTTAACCAGATTTCCTTCCGCTTTTGGAATTAAAGCATATTCAGCAAAGCCCCCCCACTGACGGACACCTAACGTATATTTGTTATCGCATAAGTTTTGATGGCCATTTAAGCAATATGGACAAGTGTTATCAGCTTGAATTGGAGGGACAACTACTCGATCGCCTCTCTTAAACTGTGTTACATGACTGCCAACTTCCTCCACGATGCCGGTAAACTCATGACCTAGTACATGTGGCAGGGGAGCTCTCATTTCCATATCCCCTTTCCAAAAGTGCCAGTCACTTCTACAAACACCACTTGCCTCTACCTTGATGATGACACCATCAGGAGTGAGCATTGGATCAGCAACATTCTGCACAGTCATTGGCCTTCCTACTTCTTCCATTAATAAAGCCTTCATTATATTTCCTCCTAGTATAAATCGAAATTGATCGATTTAAGCTTCTTTTTCTAATCAAAAAAACCGCTTCTTCTCCCTCTAAAATAAGGTATGATTTTACTGGAAGCTCCCAATCATAGATTCTTACTCTGTAAACCCTCATCATAAAAAGGGGATAATCCCCCTTTAATGACAAGATTAATGAACTGAGAATGTTAATCTAGATTGATCCAAACATTCTTAATTTCTGTGTAGGCATCAATTGCGGCAGAACCGTTTTCCCTGCCGATTCCGCTTTGTTTATAGCCTCCAAATGGGGACGCCGGATCGACTAGACTATAGGTATTCACCCAAACATTCCCGGTCCTCATTGCGTGCGCCACTTTATGGGCTTTGCGAACGTCCGTTGTACAGATGCCGCCGCCTAGTCCATAGATTGATTTATTGGCCATTTCAATTACCTCCTCAACCGAATGGAAAGGAATGGCTGCAACCACTGGGCCAAAAATCTCATCTTGAGCAATTTTCATATCATTTCGAACATTGCCGAGCACGGTGGGTTTTACATAATACCCTTGTATAAGACCATCTTCCGCAGCATCTCCGCCAGTGATAACCTCTGCCCCTTCACTTTGACCAATGTCAATATAATTAAGTACGGACTGTTTCTGTTTTGCAGAGATGACAGGTCCCAAAATTGTATCTGGATCAAAACCATTGCCGAGCTTGTAAGTCTTAGCGTAATCTGCTAGGTCGGCAACAAATTTATCATAGATTTTTCCTTCTACGAAAAGCCTTGATCCGGCAAAACATACTTGCCCAGAGTTCATGAAAATCGCATTGGCTGCATTTTTCAATGCCACTTCGTAATCAGCGTCGGCAAAAATAATGTGTGCCGATTTTCCACCAAGTTCTAATGTTACTTTCTTTATCGTTTCCGCACAGTTTTTCATAATCTGTTTCCCAACATCCGTTGAACCAGTAAAGGCAATTTTATCTACCTCTGGATGCAAAGTTAAGGCATTTCCTAAAGTTGATCCAGGACCTGTTACGATATTAACAACTCCGTCAGGAAAACCAGCTTCTTGAATTAATTCACCTAAGCGTAACGTTCCTAATGGCGTTTCTGAAGCTGGTTTAAGCACGACGGTATTTCCTGTGGAAAGTGGTGCTGCTAGTTTCATCACCGCTGCCATGAATGGGCCGTTCCAAGGGTTAATGGCACCACATACCCCGATCGGTTCACGTCTGGTATAGTTAAACACATCTCCTGGACGTGAAGTAGGGATGGTTTCCCCTGTCAACCTTGTTGCCCAGCCTGCATAATACCGGAAGTGTCCTGCAGCATTCGGTGCCATCGCTGACGAGAATTTTACGGATCGACCATTTTCCAGCGTTTCAAGGTGAGCGATTTCTTCGGCATTTTCATCCAAGAGGTCAGCAAGTTTTAAAAGAAGTTTCGCTCTTTCGTTCGGTTTTAGCTTTGGCCACGGTCCCTCTTCAAATGCTTTTCGAGCAGCATTTACAGCGCGGTCAATATCTTCCTTTCCACCTTTTGCTACCGATGTGATGACCTCCCCTGTAGCCGGATTATACGTTTGTGACGTTTCACCAGAAAGGGCTTCCACCCACTTTCCGTTTATGAGCATTTTTTTAGGTTTTGAAATAAATTCGGCTGCGTTTCTATTTAATGGAATTAATGTATTGGTTGACATAGTATAAATCCTCCTTTAACTGATCACCTTGTGATTTGTGGTTTTACAGCTGAATCCACTTAATGAAGCGTTCATTAGACCTGTTTTTGCTTTTTTCAAGCAAAACAGGCTTAAAAGGGTTACTATAGTTCTACGAAACTCTTAAACTATTGTTTTAGTTGAAGTTTTGATCGAAAATCCTTTGTAACTGTTTTCTGCCACTTCGTCGCAAATCTTTTTATAATTATTAAGTCCGCCAACATAGATTAAGAACCCTCTAGGTTTTCCTTCAATATTCGCACCTGTATACCAGGATTCTGTTTTCACATATAGCGTAGATTCGGCCATTTCGCGGCAATGTGCACTCCATCCTTTTTCTGCCTCAGAATCGGCTTCAATCGCATCAATCTCGTTGTCCTCCATGTATTGAATACAATTAGAAATCCATTCCACATGCTGTTCAATTGCTGTTGGTACGTTCGTGATAACCGAAGGACTTTCGGGACCCGTAATCGTAAAGAAATTTGGGAATCCGGCGTGTGCAATGCCTAAGTAGGTAGAAACGCTTGCCCCATTTTCCCATTTCTCCTTCAGAGTGATTCCATCCTTACCGATGAGATCAAACTTTATTAAGGAGCCTGTCATCGCATCGTAGCCAGTTGCGAAAATAATCATATCAAGCTCATATTCACCTTTTTTCGTACGCACGCCATTTTCGGTAATCTCTTGAATTGGTTCTTCATATTTTACATCAACTAATGAAACATTCTCACGATTGAACGTTTCATAATAATAGCTATCTCTTACTGGGCGTTTTGTCCCAAAGTAATAATTTGGCATTAATTTTCTCGCTGTCTCTTGGTCTTTGACAACCTCGCCGATTTTTTTTCGGACAAACTCAGCCACAATTTCATTCGATTTTTCATTTGTCAAAATGTCATTATATAGTGGGAAAAATGGCAGTCCCTTTTCCCATGCCTCTTCAAATTTCTTATCCTGTGCTTCAGGTGTATCATCCAAAACCGAAAGCGGAGCGCGTTTAAATGGCTGACCTGTTGGCGAGCTTAGCATATCTTTTCTTAATTGTTGGACATTCGCTTTTAACTCATCGATATATTCTTTATCTAACGGACGATTTCCAGCTGGAGTTGTGTACTGAGGCGTCCGCTGAAAGACCGTTAAATGGTCTGCAGTTTTGGCAACCTCCGGAATTAACTGCATTCCACTAGACCCAGTTCCAATGACACCTACTCGCTTCCCAGTAAAATCTACTTTTGAATGCGGCCATCTTCCCGTATGGTACCATTCTCCTTTAAAATCATTTAAACCTTTAATATTAGGAACATTTGATGAAGAAAGGCAGCCAACACCGGAAATAAAGTATTTAGCAGTTACAACCGAGCCATTGCTGGTTTCGATTCGCCAAATATTCTTTTCTTCGTCAAATTCAGCAGTATTGACACGAGTGTTAAATTTAATGTCTTTTCGTAAGTCTAATGTGTCAGCGACATAATTCAAGTAATCTAAAATTTCCGGCTGAGGAGCATATCGTTTCGACCATGTCCAGCCTTTGTATAGTTCTTCGGAAAAGGTAAACCCGTAGTATGCAGCCTCTGAGTCACAATGAGCTCCTGGGTAACGGTTCCAATACCATACACCGCCAACATTATCGGCTGTATCATATACTCGGGCAGTTAACCCCTGCTCTCTTAAACTATGAAGCATATAGAGCCCGGCAAAACCAGCACCGATTATCACTGCATCAAAATCCGTTTTTTTATCCCTTTGTTTTTTGTTATTCATTATTTTTCCTCCTTTTTAAAAATAGATTTCTAGATTTTCCTTAGAAAGCGTGGCCATTTTTCATTACCGCAACTGAAAGCGTTGCCATCTCAACTTTTAATCATTTAAACTATTATCATGTTTCTTATGTTGTTCAGTTCTATAAGTTATAGTATATAATGACTGCTATAAGTTGGAAATTACCGAATTTAGAGTGAAATTACTCCCCTAATAGGGTAATCTTCTTTAAAGGCTATCCTCCTTTTGGTTTCCTCAAACTTTAAGAATTCCTTGCTATCCTTTAAAGTATAACTATTTTATAGTTCTAAATTTATTGACTATTTTAAATATTCATCTATATAATAGTTTTGAAAGGAATGATTCTTTGTGAACTCTCACTATCCCATTCAGGCTAAATTGAAGGATAAATTCATTAAAATTGAAAAGAAAGTACGAGAAATAGAAGAAATTTCAAATCACGAGGAACAATTGCAATCTATTGTAAAAACATATATCGAGATATTCCCAGTCAAAAATGCCCATCTCTATCGTTATTCACCATTAGGTTTCATTGCTGAAGGGCTGATTTGTCTTACAGAAATCGATTCTATCAATATTAGCACGAAGCGAGACGACCTTCGGGTTGCACCTGGGATTCTTTCAGCCCTACAAGAGAGAAGAGCAAAATACTATACAGGTTTAGATTACATAAAACAAATGGGAACGAGGTATATTTATTCCCATGAATCAGGTCTCATTGTTCCAATCACCTTTAACACAGTGGCATTAGGTTATATTGGGACAACCGATTTCAGAGAGTCTCCCGTTTTTGATGAAGAACTGCTTTCCGCGTTAACATATTATGGAAAATTGGTTGGTAGAGTTATTTATTCTTCAATGAAGGAAGATAATCCAGGTCAGTTAAGCAATCGAGAATTAGAGATTATGAGGAGAATTTCATATGGAGAAACAACAGCTGATATGGCTGATTCTATGGGAATAAGTGAATTAACTGTGAAACAATATGTAAAGACAGCTTTACGGAAACTAGGAGTTCAGAATCGAACACATGCGGTTTCAGAATTGTTTCGTCGAGGCATCCTCTCGTAACTTTATTTATATACTAAACTAAAAACCGCGGCATTCCCTTGCCCCGGTTTTTCCAATTTATCCTCTTCTCACTCATTTCTAAAACCGCAATGATATCTATCGTCACCCCCTCTTTTAGTTAACATTATTATCCTTCTTAAAGGTAATTCTTCCCTGTAGACATTACTTATAGGGGTATCTATCCCCCTTAAAAGAGGGAATATTCGAATCTTCCAAAATAGATTACGATATTATTACTAGATTTTTAGGCGAACGCATTTTTGTTAAATAATGAATACATTGGAAGCGTTTTAAAAAAGGTCATTCGAGATGAGTACAGACCCATTTGTATTCGTTGAGAGCGATCCTATTATGCAACCTAATAGTTTAAAAGGAGGCAAAAACGATGAATCTACAAGGAAAGGCAGCGCTTATAACCGGCGGAGCTAGCGGGATTGGATTAGCAACGGCTAAAAGTTTTATAAAAAATGGAGCAAAAGTGATGATTGCAGATCTCAATTTTGAGTTGGGCAACAAAGCAGCCCAACTTCTTGGTGCTCCCTTTGTTCAAACAGATGTAACAAACGAACAGGATGTGAAGCAGATGGTTCAGTATACAGTTGAAATGTTTGGGAAGCTTGATATCTTGGTCGCGAGCGCGGGAATTGGCGGGCCAGGAAACATCGTAGACCAAAGCCTTGATGTATGGAAAAAAGTAAATGATGTGAATTATACTGGTGTTTTTTTATGCAATAAATACGCCATCACGCAAATGCAAAAACAAGGTCATGGGGGTTCCGTAATAAATCTTGCTTCTATGTTCGGGCTTGTGGCCACCCCCAGTAGTGTTGCTTATAGTGCGTCAAAAGGTGGAGTCGTAAACTTAACGCGAGCCGCTGGGACCTCGCATGCGAAAGAAAATATACGGGTAAATGCGGTGTGCCCTGGGGTAATAGAAACTCCTCTTGTCCCTGAAGAAGCCAAGAGGGTGTTTAAAGATCGGCACCCAATGGGACGATTAGGTCAGGCGGATGAAGTAGCCAATGTGATTCAATTTTTAGCAAGCGATGCCGCTTCTTTTGTTACTGGCGCAAGTATTGCAGTGGATGGTGGATATACGGCATTATAACATGTGATAACCATCTTCCGGATCATTTCATGCTCTCCTTCAAAATAATTGAAAATAGGTGAAAACTTGACTCATACAAAAATAAAATGGATATTATCCATTGTAATCATTATGTGGGGCAGTAATTTCGTCCTAACAAAAATACTGGTTGAGCAATTCCCTTTTTGGAGTCTATTATTCTTTCGGAATCTTTTTGCAACGATTGCTTTGATTTGGTTTATTCGAAAGTCCCCTTTTATTTTGCCAAGAAATAAGAGGGCTTGGGGGTATATTTTAGGTGCTTCTCTTTTAGGTGTTGTTATTAATAACGCCATATTTCTAATTGGACTAAAATATTCACTACCCACAAATGCCGCACTTATTATGGGGTTAACCCCTTTGGTTACTGCGCTAATGTCGTTTTTAGTTTTTAGTATTCCTTTAAGCTGGAAGCAAATCCTTGGTATTAGTCTCGGTTTTTTTGGTGTTACACTGGTTGTATTAAAAGGGTCACTCACAAATTTAATTCATTTATCCTTTAGCATTGGTGATTTTTATATTGTTATTGCCTTATTAACTTTTAGTATAAGCTTTATTTTTATAAAAAAAGCAATTGACATAAACGTTTCACCTGAAATCATTAGTTTTTACCTCTTTGGAATTTCTACAATCTGTTACTTCCCTTTGTCATTCTGGGAGCTAACAATAGAAGGTTGGAGTCAGATGCCTACTAGTATAATTCCCTGGTTATTGTTACTCTATTTAGGTGCTTTTCCTCTAGGAGTAGGGAATATGCTGTGGAATAGAGGGATTAGTGTTCTCGGTCCCAGTCAATCCGCCATTTTTATGAACGGAATTCCGTTAGTTACAGCTATTGCTTCATTATTGATATTAGATGAACCTATTTTGGTGTTACAAATCATTGGTTTTCTCTTCATTGGTTCTGGGGTGTTCCTGGGTTCTCAAAATAGTAAACCAGCAGCTGTAGCAGTAATAAAAGATGAGAAAAAGACTTCTAGTACAACAATGTGAAGCAGGGGATGGTCCTCTGCTTCATTTTCATGCTGTCCAGGGAGAATTTAAAACAATCTTTGCTATACTGAGAACATGTCACACGCTCATATACCAACGCTTTGGTGTCTCGAAAATGGGAAACCTATCTTTAGAGGTTAAAAGGCCGGTTCTCCAATGGAACCGGCCATTCTTTTATATTTTGATTTCTATTGGCTCTGAATTTAAAGCCTTGTTTAGCGCTTGAACATATCTGTTTACCGCTTGTTGACCTATTTCTGTCTGAGGATTCAACATTTCAAACCCATGGTAAGCCCCCGGATATAAATTAAATTCAACTGGTACACCCGCTCGTGCCAATTGTGCGACATATTGGAGTGTTTCATCGCGGAATGGGTCCAATTGGCCCACACATGTGTATGTTGGCGGGAGACCAGAAAGGTTTTTTGCTCGTGCCGGTGCGGCATACGGAGAAATTTCTTCATTTATATGGTCCCCGAGATACATTCTCCATGCTGCTAAGTTATTGCCACGGTTCCATACAGCCCGTTCGTCTGTAATTTCGTAACTAGATGGTGTTATATTTCGATCATCAATCATCGGATAAAGCGGCATCTGAAACGCAATTGCCGGACCTCCTCGATCACGAGCCAACAAAGACAGAGCAGCTGTTAACCCGCCACCCGCACTTTGTCCTGCAACTGCAATCCGTTCATCATCGATATTTAACTCTTCTACGTTGTTTTTCATCCATACTAATGCCGCATAACAATCTTCCAGTGGTGCAGGATATGGATGCTCGGGAGCCAAGCGATAATCAACAGAAACCACGACACAATTTGCAGTCTCTACAATCGTTTGGCATGTCGTATCATTGTTGTCCGGGCTGCCGATTACGTACCCACCGCCATGGATAAACAACAAAGCTCCCAGCCTCGTTTGATCTCGTTTTACCGGTTCATATATACGAACCATCATGGGCTGCGCATCTCCTCCTGGAACGGTCCTTTCTGTGATTTTCACCTGTTCTGACCTTTCGATTGGAGCTGCTTGTGCCTGCCTGGCTGCCATCAAACCTTCGGGAAGTTTAATGGGTGGAAAAACCGAAATAATTTCTTTTAATTCAGGTCTCACTCTGCTCATAAAATCCATATAAGGAACCCCCTTTATGACTACTTATTTTAAAGAGAATTTTGTAATAAAGACATTCCCTATTTTGGGGTATCTTCCCTAACCAAAATGGATGATATAATTAAAATAAATTCTATTGTTTTAATCATTTATAATATTTAAAATATAACTAAAGGTTTGGATAATATAGTAAGAGTTTTAAATAATAATCTATTTAGATGGATGAGTGATAATATGTTAGATGAAAAAAGTATAATCCCGCTTTATTATCAGTTAAAAGAAATCTTAAAGGAAAAAATAAAAGATGGTTCTTGGAAAGAAGGTGAAATGGTGCCTTCCGAGAGAGAACTTATGGAAATGTACAGCATTAGTCGTGCAACAGCAAGAAAAGCACTGGATGACCTAATGATTGAAGGTCTTATCGACAGAAAACAAGGGATCGGGACATTTGTCACAGCAAAAAAGGTTTTGCAGGATTTAACCGGAGAAATAGCCTTTGCCCGTCAAATTGGTGAACAGGGTCTGCACCCAAGTGTTAATGTCATTGAAGCAGGCATTGAAAAAGAGGTACCTAATCGAATTTTTAATCTTTTTAACCTTAATTCATCAGAAAGCTTTTTTAAGATTTGTGCTGTAGCCAGCGCTAACGATGACCCACTCATTTTAGGTACAAGTTACCTTCCTTTAAAATTTGCACCAAATATCGAAAAAAACAATTTTGAAAAAACAGTATTTTTCGAGTACTTAGAGAATGATCATCACATCCATTTCACCCATTCAATATTAGAAATCGAACCAGTCATATTAGATGATTTTCATGCCCAATATCTAAAATCCACACCTGGGAAACCTGCATTATCCGTTGAAAGACTGTACTTTGTTGAAAAAAAACTTGTATTAGTGGAAAAAAGAGTGGTGCTTGGTGAAAGGACCAAATATATATTTACACTAAATCACGGCTCAGATAAAGACAAAGATTATTCTTTTCAAGTGAAGATTGATAAAGATTATGGGGGAACGGAGGGATAACCTTCCATTCTCTCTTTATTCAATACATACCCTTTTTAATGTATCCAGTTAGCCCTTCGTATGTGAAGCTAGAAATGGAACTAATCATGATTAAAAAGAAAACGCCTAAATTTGTAGGCGCTGCATGATAATCTCCTTGATATTGAAGACTGTCCATTATTCTTATATAAATAAATTAAATCTGTTTTTGACCGATTTAATATCCTTGTTTATTTGAGAGACCAGGTTAGAAATACTAGGAAAGGAGATTTCATCTCTTAGATAAAAACATACCTTGACCTCAATATTTTTCCAATATAAATCTTGATCGAAATCCAGGATATGGACCTCGTAATGAATGGATTCTCCATTTTCATTAAATGTTGGTCTTGATCCAACATTCATAACGCCAATAAATTCTTGACCGTCAATATAAACCTTCACTCCATAAACGCCTTTAAACAAATCTACAATTTGTTCTTGCGGATTAAGATTTGCAGTAGGGAAACCGATACTTCTGCCAAGCTTTCTCCCATTTATAACCATCGCATGAAATGAACATATTGCTTGGTCTTTTGTCATTTTAAGTACTTCACTCATTTGTATAATTGGTAAATCATATACCCTTGAAACCTCAAGAACCTCTTCCTTACTTGCTACATCCCCATTTAGATTTAAAATTTCTGACATATATCCAATATGAATATCTGATACCAACTTTGTCAGATGAATAACCGCTTCCGTTAGATCAACACGGTCCAATAAATCTCTTTCTTTACTAATTAAGGGAAAAATATGACCTGGTCTTTTGAAATCATTTGCTTGAACCTCTGTAGAAGTCAATGCTTTAATTGTATCTGATCGTTCAAAGCTGGATATTCCAGTTGTTGTGTCTTTAAAATCAATTGAAACAGCGAACGGTTTCGTATCATCCATATTATCATCCATTTTTGGGATATCTAGTTGTTTAGCTCTTTCCTCGGTAATACAAGCATAAACCAACCCTCTGCCGATTTTTGTCATAAAATTAACTTTTTCCCCATTTACGTATTCACCTAAACCAACTATGAACCCCATGTGTGTTTTAATATCATCATACATGATTATTAATCCGCCATCTTTTAATTGGCTTACCGGAAGTTTAACCGCCGACAACACATTCATACTCCACCATCCACTTTCTTATTTAGAGTTAACTAATTTATCGTGCATGTAGACAATCTGATGAGAAAGCTCTCCAATCTTTTTCAATAATTCCGCATCTTCGATTTCATTAGTAGCACTAAAATGTTCATTATGCGCAAATACGAAACTTGGGGGCACATAAGCATTTAGGTAGCTTGCGATTGGCTTTAATTGATTTTCAATCACAAGATAATGTTGGTGGTTCCCTCCTGTAGCAACGAATCCCATGACCTTATTTTTAAATTCAACTGGAGGCACCAAATCAATCAAATTTTTTAATGCCCCGCTGAAGGACCCTTGGAAAATAGGGGTCCCAATCACATAGGAATCAGCAGAGGATATTAAATCAATCACTTTCTTCGTATCACCTGTATACTCTACGGGTGGACGGCCATCACAAAATTGAACATTAAACTGCTTAAGGTCTAGTATTTCAGTTTCTGCTTCAGGATTTAGTTTTTTTATTTCTTCTATTACCTTCTTGATAACAATTGATGTCTTAGATCCGGTTATCGTTCCAGAAATTCCTAATATTTTCATACATCACTACTCCCCTAGTTTGAGATTTTGGGCACCTATTCATGTTTTAGGTGACTAAGCTAATCTCTATTTTTCTGGCCAATTGGCTGGAATCGGAGCTATATTTCTATTGTAGTAAAGTAATGGATTCTTATCTGCTTTCTTTAATTCAATTATTTCACCAAGCAGGATGATATGGTCCCCGGCATCAATTTGTTGAATCGTTTTACACTCTAGTGTTCCTAATGAATCCGAAATAACCGGCAGACCATTCTCAGATACCTTCCAATTTACCTTTGAAAAACGATCCGCTTCTTTTCCGGCAAATGCCCAACACGCATCAATTTGATCCGTTGCTAATGTGTGTACTGCGAACCCCTCTGCCTCTATAAATGCATTTAAAGAGGAAACTTTTTTATCAATACTCCATAGTACAATAAGGGGATCAAGCGAGACAGATGCAAAAGAATTGACTGTTAATCCGGCTGGTGTTCCTTGTGCATCCATCGTTGTTACGATCGTTACCCCCGTCGGATATTCACCCATGATTTGCTTAAATATATTTACTTTATTAATAGTTTCAGTCATTATATATCACCTTTCCTTGTTTTTATAGTAGAGATTTTATCTAAAAATCACATTTCTATTTATGTGTAAATTGGGCGGGACGCTTTTCAATAAACGCTTGAACTCCCTCGCGAACATCGTCTGTACTAAATATATCTACAAAAAGATTTAATTCAAGTTCAAGGGCTGATTCTAAAGATTGATCAGCTCCCTCATTCACTGCCTTCTTGATTCGGCTTAAAGCTTGTAACGACTGGCCAGCAATTTTTTGGGCCATAGACTTTGCCGCTGTCATGCCTTCTCCCTTAGGTACAACTTTGTTCACTAGTCCAATACTCAAGGATTCATTTGCTGAGATTGCCTCTCCTAAAAACATGATTTCCTTTGCTTTTGCCGGTCCAACCAGTTTAGGCAGCCTTTGAGTACCTCCGGCTCCAGGGAATAAACCTAAATTCACCTCTGGTAAACCAAGCTTTGCATGTTCTTCTGCAATCCGAATATCGCAAGCCAATGCTAATTCGCAGCCTCCGCCAAATGTAAAGCCGTTTAACATAGCAATGGTGGGCTGTTGAATTTCTTCAATCAAATTGAGGACTTCGTGATTCGCCTTCGCAATCTTTCTTACCTCTTCTTTCCCTAATTGAATCCAACTTGGAAATTCCTTGATATCAGCTCCGGCCATAAATGCCCGATCTCCATTCCCTGTTAGAATGACCGCAATAACCTCTGGATCCTCTTTTATCTGAAGGAAAACATCTTTTATCGCTTGAGCTACACGAGTGCTTAATACATTCATTGGTGGATTATCAATTGTTACCGTAGCAACACCATCTTGTTTTGTAAATTGAACGAGTTGACTCATTCTGATTCCCCTTTTCTTCATCATTTAATCAAATCTATCATCCTACTAGTATCTCACTTAGGCTGCATCCGAATGGCACCATCCAACCGGATTACCTCTCCATTTAGCATTGGGTTTTCGATGATGCTTTGGGCAAGCTGCGCATATTCAGCTGGGTATCCAAGACGGGATGGGAACGGGACCATAGCTCCTAGTGCATCTCTTGCTTTTTCTGGAAGCGTATCAAATAATGGTGTTTGGATAAGACCTGGTGCGACCGTCATTACCCTGATTCCATATCGAGCTAACTCCCTTGCGATTGGCAGTGTCATGGCTACGACTCCACCTTTTGAAGCACTATAAGCAACCTGACCGATTTGTCCTTCAAAAGCAGCAACAGAAGCCGTATTAATAATTACCCCGCGCTCACCTTCACTATTCGGTTCATTGTTCACCATTTTCTCAGCTGCTAATCGAGTAACATTGAACGTACCAACCAAATTAACCTGGATAATTTTGTTATAACCAGCAAGATCATGAACACCATCACGACCCAATAATTTTTTAGCTGGTCCGATACCAGCACAATTCACCACTGTATTGATTTGACCAAACTTTTCAACTGCCTGTGATAACGCTTGTGAAACTTCTTCTTCATTTGAAACATCTGCTTTTGTAAATAGGACATTATCAGAACCTAATTTTTCAATAATATCGGCTCCTCTTTCCTCTGATAAATCAATAATGACCGCTTTTCCACCGTTTTCAACAATTCGTGTTACGGTTGCTTCTCCTAAACCAGAGCTTCCTCCTGTTACCACTGTAATTACTTCATTCATTTTCATAAATAAGTCCTCCTTCAAAAAAATTTATTCTTTCTATTAATCAGGTCTTTCTGTTACTCCATTCTTTCAAGAATGGTTGCATTAGCCATTCCGTTTCCTTCGCAAATCGTTTGAAGACCAAACTTACTGCCTGTTCTCTCCATCTCATGGATAAGGGTAATCATCACTCTTGTTCCACTTGCACCTAATGGATGGCCGAGAGCAATCGCACCGCCATTTGGATTCAGCTTAGATGGATCCGCTTTAATCTCTTCTAGCCAAGCCATAGGGACAGGAGCAAACGCTTCATTTACTTCAAAAATATCAATATCGGATACTTCTAATTTTGCCTTCTTAAGTACTTGTCTAGTTGCTTCTATCGGACCCGTTAGCATTAAAGTTGGATCTGAGCCAACTACAGTGCGGGCTAAAACTTTAAAACGGGGGCGAAGACCCAATTCTAACGCCTTTTCTCTTGACATTAGCAGTATTGCAGAAGCCCCGTCACTCATTTGACTGGCATTTCCTGCACTAATGACTCCGTTTTCAATAAATGCGGGTTTTAAATTTCCAAGCTTTTCAATTGTCGAGTCTTTACGTGGACCTTCATCATGTGTAATCACTTGCTTTGACCCGTCTTCTAACGTCACTTCAATTGGCATGATTTCTCGATCAAACCGACCTTCTTCTTGGGCTTTTATCGCTCTTCTGTGGCTTTCTAATGCAAATTCATCTGCCTGTCCGCGGGTAATTCCCCATTTTTCGGCAATTCGCTCTGCTGACAATCCTTGATGAATGATTTCGTGTTGAGAGGTAAGCTTTTCACTCCATGAAGTTCCTGTAAAATTTGACATCATCGGAACTCGTGTCATGCTTTCAACCCCACCCGCAATCACGATATCCATATCACCACTTAAAATCGCCTGGGCTGCAAAATGGACAGCCTGTTGACTGGACCCACATTGGCGATCGATGGTAGTCCCAGGAACATGTATTGGGAAACCAGCAGTAAGTGCAGCTGTACGAGCGATGTTTACTCCCTGCTCTCCCACTTGAGTGACACAACCTAAAATAACGTCTTCTATTAAATTGGGAGACACTCCTGCTCGGTTCACCAATTCTCTTAACACTTCAGCTGCCAAATCATCAGGACGTATATTCCCCAGCACACCTTTTCTTTTTCCAACAGGGGTTCTAACCGCTTCCACTATCACTACTTCACGCATACTTTTCCTCCTTCAACAAAATAAATACCAGATTACTATTTTCAAAATTAAAATATCTAAGCCGTCACTTCTTATAATGCAAAATCTGTGCCAGTTTTTTAATTTAATCTCATTTTTTCTAAAAAAAATACTTTTCCTTTGATATAACACTTTCAAGACTAGTAATGAGGGAGAATGGAAAAAGGAAAATTCTGAAACAAGCGGTGAGCAAATGTAGGAAAAATAGTATAAGATTGATCTTTGTGTTTGAAAATCAAACAAGTGCTAGATTGGTATGTATTGGTGGCCAACAAAAAAAAGCACACACATGTGCTTTTTTTTAGAGAATTTATGGGGAACAAATATTAGGGCATTTTTATATCATCGTATTTTTTCAGCTTATCATATAGCACTGAACGACTAATGCCTAATAGTTTACATGCTTGACTTTTGTTTCCATCCGATTTCTTTAAAGCTATTTTTATCGCCATCTCTTCGGCCTTTTCTAGCAATGTTTTATCAAAATTTTCATTCTCTTCTTCTAAAAATATACTCATCCCGATTTTCTTTAGTAAATAATCAGGTAAATCTTCTAAGGAGATCATTCCATTTTCCGCAAAAACCATTGCTCGTTCAAATACATTGCGGAGTTCACGAATATTACCTGGCCAATCATATTCCATTAAAGCTTGTTCTACTAATGGATCCCAACCAATAATACTTGTGCCATTTTGTTTATTTAATTCACTAATAAATGCATGACTCAACATTAAAATATCTTCTTTTCTTTTTCGAAGAGGAGGAATCTCAATCGATATGACATTTAACCGATAAAATAAATCTTCTCTGAATGTTCCTGTTTCAACCATTTCTTCTAATTTTTGATGGGTTGCTGTAATAATTCTAACATCGACGGATACTCTATTTGTCCCACCAACACGGTAAAACTCTCTTTCTTGTAACACGCGAAGTAACTTTGCCTGAAGTTGAAGAGACATATCTCCAACTTCATCCAAGAAAAGGGTTCCCCCATGCGCCATTTCAAATTTTCCGGCTTTCCCTTTTTGTTTTGCACCTGTAAAAGCGCCTTCGTCATATCCAAAAAATTCTGACTCTAATAAATGCTCAGGTATCGCCGCACAGTTTACAGTAATGAACGGGCCATTTTTCCGGTTGCTGGCACTGTGAAGCGCGTGGGCAAATAGTTCTTTTCCTGTACCACTTTCACCGCGAATCATAATCGTTGTTTTCCCTTTAGCCGCTTTCATCCCACTTCGAAACAATTTTTCCATTTGAGAATTGTTGGAAAGAATTTCATCAAAGGTAAATCGTGATGCTTCCGCATTCTTGGCTGCAAAATCATTTTGTTTTTCCAATCTTTCATAACTTCTAAATCTCTCACGAACCTCTTGAAGCTGACGATAAACAATTTTTCCGATAGCACCGATGATTTTATCTTCCTGGTACACAGGAATTCGATGAACAATGTAGTTGATACCTTTGATTTCCATAAAATCACTTATTTCCGCAATACCTGTTTTAAATACTTTTGTTAATTCAAAATGCGGAAAAATAGAGTCAATGGGAACTTCTTCGATTTCTTTTCGGTTAAGATCAAAAAGTTCTATTAAGGAAGGGCTTACAAAAGTGATATTTCCTTTTTCATTTACCATGACAAAGCCATCGTATGAGTTCTCAATCACTGTTTGAAGCAGGCTTTTCCATTTTAATTGCTCTGTAAGCAGTTGTGTCTTCTGAAGATAGCTTTTAACAGCATCTGCTTTATCTATGACCCCAATTGGCTTTCCAGTTTTATCTACAACAAAACCAGTACCCACTTCACTTACTGCAATCTGTTTTTCCAATTCTTCCACAGAAATGTCTTCGGAAATAGTACCGATATCTTTTTTAATAAATTTCCCGATGGATGTTTCCATTTCTTTATTTAATAAAAGCTGTTGATATAAAACACTCCGAGTAAAAACGCCAATGAGTTTTTCTGACGCATCAACTACCGGTAATGTATTCAACCTATATTTATTCATAAGGAAGATGGCGTCATGCAGGGTTTGATTTGGTTGTAAATATTCTTGTATTGGGGTCATAAGGTTTCTAACGTTTTCCAAATCATTCATCTCCTTTTTCATCCATATGTATTTTCCTAAAGTATCTGTTGAAAATGGGTAATAGTCAAGATAAAAACTCTTCAACATCCTAAACTGTTCGATAATACAACACACTAAATAGGACTTTGTCTGAAAAGTAATCAACTGAAGGTTAGGATGTACAATCCAAATTCCATATCAATCACGTAGATAACGTTTATATTCCAAGATTTAATGATTGGCATGGTTTTTGCATCTATTTATATAAAGTGAAGGTTTATAGGAGGTTAAACAATGTTAACACAAAAAATTAATGTTTCGGCTCAATCAGAAAGTGAAATTAACTGGACGGAGTTTGAAACGTATCTAAGGAGTCAAATCCAGCTTGATGCAGCGCCAATGGAAGTCAAACAATTTTCAGAAGGATATTCAAACTTAACATTTCTTATTAAAGTAGGGAAATGGGAATCGGTCATGAGACGGCCTCCTTTTGGGAAAATCCCGCCTAAAGCTCATGATGTTGAAAGGGAGTATCGATTGCTAGAGAAAATCAACCCAGTTTTCCCGCTTGCTCCAAAACCATACTTTTGTATGCACAATCCTGCAATTATGGATAAACCTTTTTATGTAATGGAGAAAAAAAATGGGATAGTTCTTGACGATACAATCCCTGCTGGATATAGTGCGATACCAAATATTAAAAAAACCATTTCTGAATCGACAGTTGATACATTGGTTCAGCTTCACGAAATTGATTATCAAAAAGCTGGATTGCAAGTTATGGGGAAACCAGATGGCTATTTAGAAAGACAAGTACATGGATGGATAAAACGATATCACAATTGTAAAACCGATGAAATTAAAGTTTATCCTGCTATCGAAAAGTGGATTATGGCAAATATCCCAAATTCACCAAGCCCAACCATCGTCCACAATGATTTCAAGCTTAATAATATGATGCTTTCGACAACCAATCCTGGAAAAATCGTTGGGGTCTTTGACTGGGAATTGTCTACGATTGGGGATCCTCTTACTGATTTAGCATCTGCAATTGCTTATTGGAAAGATGAAAATGACCCATTTACTGCTATAAATTCTGTAACAACATTAGGCGGATTTATTTCTAGGGAAGAGTTTATCGAGCGATATGCTAAGCAAAGTAAAAGGGATCTTTCTAATTTTCCTTTTTACTTAGCTTTCGCCTATTTTAAAATTGCAGTTATTTTACAGCAGATCTATTACAGATGGATGGAAGGGCATCTTACAGATGATCGATTTAGTACTTTAAATGATGGTATTAATAATTTAATGTCATTATCTCATGATGTTATATATTTGAATAATTAACAATAAATGTTAGCGCGTACATCTTAAGTTATCAAGAGAGTTTAGTCCATCTATGGATAGGAGGGGGAAAATAATGTACTTGTTTGAACTATTTATCTCTATTGAACTATTAAAGCACGATGAAGAGGAATCTTCCTTACTAAATACACAACAAAAAAGTGTTACCAATCTTTAGGAAAGTTCATTTTACCCGAATTGAAAAATTATTGGATAAACCAAAACGCTGTTTTTTAATGTTTCTTGGCTGGCTATAATAGTGTGAGCCCTCTCTACTGTAGCCAGCTGCCTTCAACAATCCGTTCTCTTAAATGGTAAGTTTTGATTCCATCTAATGTACATTGATTAGGTTACTTTTTACAAAAAAGCTATATAATAGATAAGAAAAAATCTTTCCATTATACTGATAATTAGGCTGCAAATAAATCAGTAGGAAAGAAGGTCTATATATGCTATTTTATCTAATTGCTATTCTCGTACTTGTGCTGGACCAGCTTTCTAAATATCTAATTCGTATCTATATTGATATAAATGAAACATTTACATTGTGGGGCATATCACTCACTCATATCGAAAATAGCGGGATGGCCGGTGGTTATTTTCCAGGCTATGCAAGGCTCTTTGGGGTTGCAGCTGTACTGTTTGTGATCGTTGTTTTCTATATTCGTAGAAACGAAGAAATGAAGGGAGTACTTATCGATAGTAGTTTCGGATTTCTGGTCGGAGGAGCAATTGGAAATGGCATTGATCGACTTTTGTTTGGGCAAGTGACAGATTTCATCCCTCGCTCGGGTGGAATTCTAAACGTAGCGGACCATGCTATTGAGATAGGGTTGGTGTTTCTTATTATTTATGGATTGGTTAACTGGTGGAAAGAGAAGCGTCAGGCTCACTAGAAAAAAACATAAAAAAGTGCTATTTACCCTTTTGGCAATCGAAAATAAAAAGCATTTTAAATCAACTATATAAATGCAGTAGAGCTGGGAATTCTCAACAGAAATAAGGGACGTTTTGTCCGTTTCATATTTAAATGAAACAGCCTAATCGTCCCTTGTTTTTTCTTTTATTTCTTCTATGTCGTTATTTCGTTTTATGCCAAAAGTGTACTAAACTTGAAATCTATCAATTTTTTTAGTATTGATAAAACCCTTTTCCACTTTTTCTTCCTATTTCACCTCTGGCTACCATTTCTCTTAATAATTCTGGCACCCGGTATTTGGAATCATTCGTCTTTACAAAAAGAGCTTCCTGTATATGGAGCATTGTATCAAGTCCTATTATATCAGCCAGCCATAGGGGGCCGATTGGATGGTTAGCACCCAGTTGCATGGCTTTATCAATATCCGCTGGGGATGCGGTCCCTTCCTCAACTAATGTAATAGCTTCACAAATAAATGGTACAAGCAGCCGATTGACCACAAATAATGGGGTGTCCTTTACATGAATGCTTTCTTTGTTCATTTGCTTCACAAGCATTTCCGCTATTTGAATCGTTTTTTCCGATGTTTCATCGGTCGCTGTAATTTCTACTAGTTTCATAAGTGGCACAGGGTTGAAGAAATGCATGCCGCATACCCTATCCTTTCGGTTTGTGACAGCAGCCATATCGGCTATTCCTAAACTAGACGTGTTCGATGCTAAGATCGTTTTTGGCTCACACAACTCATCAAGCTCTCGAAACACTTTTTTCTTTACCTCGATATTTTCAGTGATCGCTTCAATAACAAGATCCGCATCACGTAACTCCTGTTTGTCGGTAGTATAATTCAGGCGTGCTAACACCTCACTTGGAACAATCTTTTCATCCTTTTGCGCGATTTTGGTAAGGCTTTTTGCGATTGTATTTTCGGCTTTTCTGAGAACTTCGTTTGATATATCTACGATTGTGACATGATGTCCACTAGTCGCAAACACCTGTGCAATGCCATTCCCCATGATTCCTGACCCTAATACTGCGATTTTCATCTACTATATCCCCCTGAAAAAAATTTGGAACATCACTGTTTTTTAATGGAAAAATGCGCAGGGCGTTTTTCTGGTTTTTGAGGGTATTTCCCCCCCATGCCCTGCTGACCAAATAGAACTGGTTAAAAGCGTTAAAAAACTATGGCAGTTTAGACACTCTCAATCACCATTGCAATACCCTGACCACCGCCAATACATAAGCTTACAACCGCAAATCGTGCATTCTTACGTCTTAACTCGTAAGCAGCAGACAATAACACCCTTGCCCCGCTTGCGCCAACCGGGTGGCCTAAGGCAATCGCCCCGCCATTCACATTGGTTTTTTTGCGGTCAAGCCCCAGCGCTTTTTCTACCGCTAAGTATTGTGAAGCGAATGCTTCATTCACTTCAATAACATCCATGTCATCAAGCGTGAGCTTTGCTCTTTCAAGGGCCTGTTGGATTGCTGGAACGGGCCCGATGCCCATGATGGATGGATCAACTCCAGCAACAGCCCAGGATACAATACGCGCAATTGGCTTTAGGTTGTTTTTTTGTACAGCTTGTTTCCCGGCTGCCACAAGTGATACTGCACCGTCATTAATGCCTGAGGCGTTCCCCGCCGTTACCGTTCCGTCCTTTTTAAAAGAAGGCTTAATCTTGGATAAGGCTTCCATGTTTGCATCCGGTTTTATATGTTCGTCTTCACGGACAATTAAGCTGCCTTTTCTTGTTTTCACTTCAACCGCGACAATCTCTTCTTGGAAGGCAGGAGCTGCTTTCACAGCCCTTTGGTTTGATTCCACTGCAAATGCATCCTGTTCTTCCCTTGTAATTTCATACATTTCAGCCAGTTTTTCTGCGGTAAGACCCATCCCATTTCCTGTGTATTGGTCCGTTAATGTTGCCAACAGCATATCCTCAAACGAGAGGTTCCCCATTTTTGCCCCGCCGAAACGCTGCGTGAAATTAGAGTAAGGAGATTGCGACATATTTTCCGCCCCACCTGCAAGGACGATGTTGGCATCGCCGACTAAAATATGCTGGGCAGCTGAAACAACAGCCTGCAGACCAGACCCGCAAAGCCGGTTCAATGTAAGTGCTGGCACCTCCTGAGGAATACCGCTATATAATCCGATGTGTCTAGAAATATAGGAAGCGTTTTTTTCAGTGTGAATCACGTTTCCATAGATGACATGATCTATTTGCACCGGATCAACATTTGAGCGGCGCAGCGCCTCTATGGCACTTGTCTTTCCAAGCTCCGTAGCACCAGTTTGTGCAAACGACCCTCCAAACTTCGTAAACGGGGTTCTTGCACCATCAACTAAATAAACTTCAATCATGTTCTTTCACTCCAATTCTCTCAAATGGTTTGTAGTGATGAGTTATTTCAAATTTTATCTCATCCTTTTTTTACAAGAGTTTATTTGTACGTGTTAAATTCGCTAAGTTAAATAAATTGGCGATTGGGATATGAAGTTTCGCAAACCGTTCGTCATCCGCTGCGCCTTTTTTCCAGCGATAATAGAGCTGCTGTAAAATGACGGCAAGCTTGTAAAATCCGAATGCCGTATAATAGTCAATGTGTGAGATATCTCGGCCGCTTACCTTTGCATACAGTTCAGCCATTTCCCGTCTTGAGAAGAAGCCTTTCTGGTTTGTCACCAGCGAAATCCCCATGTCTGGATCGCCCGCTTCTCCCCAGTAAGCAAGAACCGCTCCTATATCTGACATCGGATCTCCAATGGTGGCCATTTCCCAATCGAGTACCCCATTTACCTCCCCAGGATCGTCCGGGTCTAGAACGAGGTTGTTTAGTTTAAAGTCATTATGAACAATTGTCGTATCGACGGTTTTTGGGATTTGCTTTACCAGCCATGCCTCTAGTTCTGCAACTCCAGCAATATCATGCGTCTTGGAAATGCTGTAGCGCTTGATCCAGCCATGAACTTGTCTTTCTAAAAACCCTTCTGGTTTCCCGATATCCATTAAGTTGGCTTTCTTGTAATCTACTTTTTGAAGCTCAACTAAGCTATTGATGATACTTTTTGAAATGGCAGGACCAACCAAGTCAGAAGATCCATACGTTTCAGGAAGAGCATCGTTAATGACTACACCTTGCTTTTTTTCCATAAGGTAAAAATGTTTCCCCATAATGGCAGGGTCGTCACTGTATAGGTATGGTTTTGGGGCAAGGGGATAGACTCCATGCAGACTTGACAGAATCTTATATTCACGTTTGATATCATGTGCTTTCGCCGGAATCTCCCCAAATGGCGGCCTTCTTAACACTGCCTCCCATTTCTCAAACGTTAGTAGGTAGGTGTGATTGGAATAGCCTTCGGAAAACTTCTTTACCTTCAGTGCTTCATTTGGAATGCCCGGAATCGTTTCGCGAATCAAAGTTTCGAGCAATCCCCAATTAATATGTTCGGAATCAATAGATTGGTTAGCTATTTTCATTATTTTTCATTCACCCCTGCTTACTTGCCATAATAGGTTGGTAGTCGTTTATCAATAAACGCTGTTGCTCCTTCTTGCATGTCTTGAGTAATACAAAGATCGGCAAAACATTGTGTTTCAATTTTTTGGCCTTCCGCAAGCGTACAGTCTAAGCCTTGTGTTATAGCTTGTTTTGCTTTCGCTATGGCCAGCGGGCCTTTATTTCCGATTTGTTCAGCGAGTGCCAATGCTTCATTGATAGATTTACCGTTTGGTACTACACTTTCAACAATTCCCCATTCGTATGCTTCGTCCGCAGTAAGGCTTGCTCCTGAAAAAATCATTTTCTTTGCCCGTCCAGGTCCTATTAATTGGGTCAAGCGCTGTGTACCGCCGTAGCCTGGCAGAATCGCCAACCCAGTTTCCGGGAAACCGAGTTTTGCTTTTTGCTCAGCAATTCTAATATCACAAGCTAGCGCCAGTTCAAGTCCACCCCCTAGAGCAAGACCATTTATTGCACAAATGACCGGAAAAGGTGCATACGCCAGCTTATCAAAAATCCGTTTTCCTTTTTCTACTAATCTCGCACCTTTATTGGCATCAAGATGAAGAAATTGATAAATATCGGCCCCTGCAATAAATGCCTTTTCACCTGCTCCTGTAATCACGGCCGCACGGCAATCCGGTTTGGTAATGATTTCATCAATCACTTTGTCCAAATCACTTAATAGTGGGTCAGTCAGCACATTCAAAGGCGGATTTGCAATGGTCAGCTTATAGACAAATCCTATTTGTTCGTATGTAACAAACAATCTGACCACTCCTTTCCAATAGCAGAAATTTTTCCATTCTTATAAACAGGCACCACATCTACTTTTTCAACATGGTCAATCACCCATTGAGTGCTATGCTCATAACCGGTTCTTCTTAACAAATTTGCTGTTTCGCTTTCTAGCAGGTTAACATAATGTTTGGCCTTAGCTTGAACGAATGCATCTCTTGCTAACCTTGCTGCATCGGAAAGTTGGCAGGCCTCCATCCTCATAAGGTGGTCAACGATTTGTCCAGCTCCAATAAAATCTTCCATCGAGAAGCGGCCAGTATTTCCGGAACATATGAGAACAATCGATGCCCTATCTTCCTGTTCCCCAATTTGTTCTGCGACACGGTGCCCGTTTAATAGTGAGGACGCATATAATGTCTTTGCCCGTTTAGCTGATTCAATCGCAATCGTTCCATTTGTTGAACAAATGATTGCCACTTTTTTTGATAATGTTGTCTCAATTAACGCGGGGTCTGGATAAAGAAAACTCTCTATCGGTTCCCCCTGCCATTCGCCCATTAACATATAGGGACCATCCTGCTTCTTCCCTATTTCGAGTGCTGAAGGAGCGTCTTTGACTGCGTACACAGATTCATAGCCCTTTTCGAGTAGATAGGTAATGGTGGAGGTGGCCAATAAAACATCGATGACTACCGCCGTACAATTACGAATTTTTTCGGAATCTACTAATTCCTTTTGCGTTATTACATGGATTTTTCTCATTCTATTAACCATTTCTTTCTATTTTAAATATGAAGGATGGTTCTTCTCCATCAGTTTTTTTAAATAATTTGTGTCCGTAATACCCACTCTATTCCCTTTCTCATACCAAATTCATCTTGTTAATTATGAACCAATAAAACTAGCTTTTCTTTTCTCCAAAAAGGCCGAAACCCCTTCTTTGTGATCGTCCGTTTGAAGCAACATTGCCTGAATCGAATTCTCCTGCATCAGTGCTGTTTCATGATGTAGAGATGGAGCGGTATTGACGAGATACTTAACGTACTTGTTTGCCACTGAAGGCCCGTTCACAATGAAATCAGCAAAAGTAACCGCTTCCTTAACAACATCCCCTTCAACAAGGCGATTAATCATTTGATACGACATCGCTTCCTCTGCGGTAATCTTTCTGCCTGCGGAAATCCATTCTTTTACCAAAGGTGGTGAAACCCTTTCAGATAAAAGCTTAATTAATCCCAGATCAGGAATTAACCCAATATTCGAAAAACTCAAAGCGAATTTTGCTCCCTTTTCAGCCACAATGAAATCGCATGCGAGAGCAAGACTAAATCCTGCCCCAGCAGCATAGCCATGGACAGCGGCAATAACGTATTTATTGAGCTCAAGAATCTGTCTAGTCAGTCCTGAAACATATTCAATCCACTCGGCTGCCTCAGCTTGATTTTTCAATTTCTTCATGGAATCGATGTCTCCACCAGCACAGAAGGATTTACCACTGCCTGATAGAATGATTACCTTCACATCTTGATTGTGCTCAAGTTTCAGAAGCTCTTCCCGTAATTCCTGCACTAACTCCCTTGATATGGCATTTAACTTGCTTGGCCTGTTGAGAACAATATGACCAATTCCTTGTTCAACCTTTATTTCAACGAATTCATTCATCTGTTTACCCCTTTCGTCCCCACTACTAATTTCCCCCATGTTTCCCGGCTGCCCAATTGGTTTAGGGCAAATGGGACTTCTTCGAAGGAATAATTATGATAAATAAGCGGCTTAATTTTTTTTGCTTTGTATAATTCCATTAACTCATCATGGGCAGCCTTCACTTTTTCTGGAAAAAGCCTACGGAAATATCCAAAGTGTACGCCTACGAGTGAGTAATTCTTAATTAAGGCATGATTCATCGGTGCTTCAGGAATGTTTCCTCCCGCAAACCCAATAAGTAGAAGCCTGCCATCAAATGCAATACATTTGCGTGATGAATGAAACACATTTCCCCCAACAGGGTCAAAGATTACATCAGCTCCATGCCCCGTTGTTTCTTTTTTTACTTTTTGACTAAAGTCTTCCTCTCGGTAATTGATCACAACATCGGCTCCCAGCTGTCTGCACATTTCGAGCTTTTCAGCAGACCCAGCAGTCGCAATAACCTTAGCACCAATTGCTTTTCCAATTTGAATCGCGGCGGAACCCACTCCACCTGAACCAGCGTGAACAAGAAGTTTCTCAGAAGGCTTGAGTTGGGCTTTCGTCTGTAACGCATAGTAAGCGGTATGATAGGTAATAAACATTGCAGCAGCTTCCTGATACGAAAGCTCCTCCGGGATCGGAAACACATCCTCTTCTTTGACAACCACTGCTTCAGTAAATCCACCATGCGGCAGCAGCGGAACTGCGAGAACACGCTGACCGACAGACAGAGAACCTCCCTCTCCCACTTCTTCGACGACTCCTGCTACTTCGGCACCGGGGGTAAACGGAAGTGCTGGTTTCTCCTGGTATTTTCCTTGGCATTGCAAGATATCAAAGAAATTAAGCGCGAAAGCCTTCACTCGAACGACTACTTCCCCTTTTTCTGGAACCGGCCTTTTGATTTCCCTTATTTCAAGAGCCTCTTCCGGATCTCCTAACGTTGTCACGAACCAAGATTTCATTCGGTGCAACCCTCCTATAGTTGTTCTTTAATTTCCATTCTAGCAATATCTCTTAAATGGACTTTGTCCGGTCCATCAACAATCCTAAGTGTTCTTGCATTGGCATAATGAGCGGCAAGTGGGAAATCCTCGGAGACACCTGCTCCGCCATATACTTCGATGGCACGATCAATGACTCGAATGGATACTCGCGGCACAGCAACTTTTATCATGGCAATCTCTTTTCTTGCTGCTTTTGCACCCTCTTGATCAATCTTGTTTGCCGCATGTAAGGTAAGAAGTCTTGCCTGCTCAATGTCAATCCGGCTTTCTGCAATTTGTTCCCTTATCGTATCTTTATCAATTAGCTTCGAACGAAACGCCTCCCGGCTATTGGCACGCTTGATCATTAAATCCAGGGCCCGTTCTGCGGCTCCAATTGCACGCATACAATGGTGAATTCGCCCTGGTCCTAAGCGGCCTTGAGCAATTTCAAACCCTCTTCCTTCGCCTAATAACATATTGGAAACTGGTACACGCACATTGTTGTAGTGGACTTCAGCATGTCCGTTTGGTGCATGGTCGTAGCCAAATACCGGTAGATTTCTTTTCACTTCCACTCCAGGTGTATCAAATGGAACAAGAATCATAGACTGCTGTTTGTGACGTTCGGCATTTGGATCACTTTTCCCCATTACGATAGCGATTTTGCATCGTGGATCTAACGCCCCCGTTGACCACCACTTTCTAGCATTTATCACATATTCGTCGCCTTCTCGAACAATGCTGCTTTGAATATTCGTTGCGTCTGAAGATGCCGCATCCGGTTCAGTCATCGAGAAAACGGAACGAATCTTCCCTTCTAACAGCGGCTCAAGCCACTGCTCCTTCTGCGCTTCGGTACCGTATTTGATGAGCACCTCCATATTACCTGTATCAGGGGCATTGCAGTTAAAGATCTCCGGTGCAAGAAGAGAGCGGCCCATAATTTCGCATAGATGGGCATATTCATAGTTTGATAGTCCCTTTCCGTATTCTTCATCCGGTATAAATAAATTCCATAGGCCCTGTGCCTTTGCTTTCTCCTTCAATTCTTCAATCATCGGCGGAATTTCCCACCTGTTTTCTTGGCGGTTCAACTCTTCTTCAAATACCATTTCGTAAGGATATATATGCTCCTCCATGAACTCAATAAGTTGTGTTCGAAGCTTTTTTGTTTGACTAGACACCTCTTTTAACATTGTTTCCCCTTCTTTCTTCCTTAAATTAATATTTTTAAAATATATTTTGTATATAAATCAACCACTTCTTCTTTCTTTAATCGACCTTTTGGGTTATACCATTGTTGCACCCAGTTCATGGCTCCAAGTATGATCATCCTTGCAATCGAAGGTTCCTCTGCTAGGAATTCTCCACTAGCAGACCCTCTTTTGATGATTTGGTTGAATAAATCCTCATATTTCTTTCTAAGCTTTAACACTAGTTCAAGCTGCTCCTCGTTAAAAAAACGTTTTGGCTCCATAATTAGGTTGAACACTTCTTTTTCTTCGATCGCATACTCCATGTGGGTAGCAATCATTTTTTTGAGAATTTCTGTTGCACTGCTGTCCTCGTCATTTAGAATTTCTTCCAAATCCTCTATTGCCTGTGAAAGGACAAAGTTGTGACATTGGTACATTAAATCACTTTTGTTTTTGAAATAATAATAGAGAGACCCTTTGGTCATTAAAAGCTCAGCAGCAATTTCCTCCATGGTCGCGCCGCTGTAGCCTCTTCTATTAACGATTTCAATTGCAGAAGCAAGAATTTGTTCTTTCTTTCGAAGAATTTTCTTTTCAGAAAGTTTCATAGAATCACCGCTTTATTAAAATTTGCAAGCCGTAACAGCTTACAATTATAATTTTAAACCCCTTTTAATTATCTGAATATTTTGTATTGATTATAATTTATCAGCTCCTTTCCTACTTTGCAAGTATTTTTTTGAATATTGTTTAAAATTTAAACGTTGTTTAATTTTTATTCGCAAAAATTTGAAGTAGCTGTAACTACTCCTTTGTTTGATATTCATGAATTCAAAATCTAGAGGTTAGTTTTCTATTACGAGTAGCTGACTCTTAAGATTATCTACCCAAAAGGTCCAACTGCACATTGCAAGAATAAAAATGCCAATAACATATTTATGACTCGGAAATGTTTAAAATAGGTCTTTTGGAATAGCCCCTTTTATGAATAAGGTGAGAATCCCGGCAACAAAATAGTAAAGGATTTTCACCTTCTTTAAACATTTTTTCAATCAACATTTTCTATTAATTGGTTCATCATATCTTTATCCATTGGCCCAACTATTTTCTTCCGAACAATCCCCTGGGAATCGATCAGATAACTTGTTGGAATTGTTATCGCTTGATATTGGGTGCCTATATCTCCATCTTGGTCGAGTAAAACAGGAAAAGTTACATTTTTATCTTTTACGAATTCCTTTACATTTCTCGGATGTTTCTCTGATGTGGTCAAATTGATGGCGAGTATCTCTACTTTGGTTTTGTCACTTGAGACATAAAAATCCTGCATATGAGGTATCTCAGCTTTACAAGGTGGACACCAGGTTGCCCAAAAATTCAAAATGACCTTTTTTCCTCGCAAATCAGACAGTTTAACGTCAGCACCCTCTAACGTCTTTAATTGAAAATCAGGTGCTCTATTTCCTTCCTGGAGACCGATTTCTGCTATTTTTGTGCCGGCTGTATTCACTTTCGGCTTATCATCATTTAAGAAAAGATTTAATAAGAAAGACCCACTCATAACTGCAA
Source organism: Neobacillus vireti (assembly GCF_036962345.1). Classification (GTDB taxonomy): domain Bacteria; phylum Bacillota; class Bacilli; order Bacillales; family Cytobacillaceae; genus Neobacillus; species Neobacillus vireti_A. Next base: position 244,254 of record NZ_JBALNB010000007.1, on the reverse strand, counting down.
AGACAAAAACAAGTGTCGACTGCAGAATCATAAGGTTTGTTATTTTTAATTTTCTGGCTTTAAACAAAAAATAAATTAACGCACCGAGTGCTCCTAAAATTAATCCCTTTGTGCCACCGGTAAAATACAATAAAGACAATGGACTTTCAATAATTAATTTAGGTTCCAGCAGCAGCTGACTGCCTTTCCAAAACAGAAAACCCAAAAAAACACTGTTTAATGCCAAATCAAATAATTGTTTTCCAGCTTCATTTTTATGTGAATGCAGAAGCCATAGTTTTAAAAAAATAAATCCGATCACAATGGCAATACCAAGAACAATCCATTTCATCATTATGGTAAAAGAACCAATTTGGATAACCTCTATTACCCTCTCCCCCTACTTTTAAAAATATTGTTAAAAAGGGCTGTTAGCATTCTTAATTCATAAATGTATTCAAAAATAAAAGAGGCCAAAAATTTCAATCATGTGGAATCAACTGATTATGTTGTTTAATCTTTTGGATGGATAAATTTAAACTATAGTTCCCATGACTGAGAAGTTTATCAAGAAAAAGATTCAATTGTTCTTGGGATTTAACTTTTATTTTTAAATGATAACATCCTTCCCCAGATATTCGGTGAGCTTCGACTACCTCATTTCGATCTTTAATAAAACGAATAAATAAATCATGATTTGCTGTTTTCATATAAATAATTACAAAAGCTGTAAAAGTCAGACCTAATTTCATTTCATCTACTATTAGAGAGTATGCTTTAATTATACCGCTTTCCTCAAGTTTTTTTATACGATTCCCTACTGCTTGTCCCGTCATATGAATTTGTTCACCTAAGTCTTTCCATTGAATACGTGAATTTTCAGATAGTAACCGAAGAATCTGAAAATCAATGTTATCAAGTTCCATTATAAATTCCTTTCACCATGAAAGTGTTTGATATAAAAGTGTTTCAGCAAAGCGTCGATTAAATTCAAAATATTGTTTATCATTTTATTATACAAAATTATATTATGAGGTGGTAACAAATGAGTACAGCTTTAATTATTGTTGATATTCAGAATGACTATTTTCCAAATGGAAAGATGGAATTAAGCAACCCTGAAAAAGCAGCCGCTAATGCTGCTAAGGTTCTTGAATGGTTTAGACAGAATAACAAAGACAATATTTTTCATGTCCAGCATATCGCAAGTGACCCAGGGTTAGGCTTCTTTCTTCCAAATACAGAGGGGGTTAAACTAAATGAAAGTGTTTTCCCATTAGGAAACGAATGTATTATCATAAAACATGCGCCTAACAGCTTTTTCAAAACCGAACTAGAAAGCAAATTAAGAGAAAAAAGAGTAACCAAGCTAGTGATTGTTGGTATGATGACGCATATGTGCATTGATGCTACAGTTAGAGGTGCAGTGGAGCTAGGCTTTGAAACTACACTTATTGAAGATGCATGTGCGACAAGGGACTTATCATATAAAGACAGTAAAGTGCCTGCTGAACAGGTTCATTATGCGTTTGTTGGTGCACTTAACGGTATGTATGCCAATGTAATTTCAACCGAGGATTTTCTTCAGCAGAACGACTAAATACTACAAAAGGGAGTTTGTCTAACCAACAATCTCCCTTTTTTGCTGTTGTTTTTAAAATCTCCTTATTTAACAAACCTGCATAATTTAGTTTAAGAGCAATAATCCAAATTGTTGAAATTTACAATCGCGTTTACCTATATGAACAAAAGCTTAATAATAGGAAAGAAAAAATCTTTCCATTATACTGAGGATTGGAATGCAAATAATACTGCTAGAAAGAAGGTCTGTATATGCTTTTTTATCTATTTGCTATTCTCGTTCTTATGATGGACCAGATTTCTAAATATCTAATTCGTATCTGCATTGATATAAATGAAACATTTACATTGTGGGGCATAACACTCACTCATATTGAGAATAGCGGGATGGCAGGTGGTTATTTTCCAGGCTATGCACGGCTCTTTGGGGTTGCAGCTGTAGTGTTCGTGATTGTAGTTTTCTATATTCGTAGAAACGAAGAAATGAAAGGAGCACTCATCGATAGTAGTTTTGGATTTCTAGTCGGAGGAGCAATTGGGAATGGCATTGACCGGCTTTTGTTTGGGCAAGTGACAGATTTTATCCCTCGCTCAGGTGGAATTCTTAACATAGCCGACCATGCTATAGAGATCGGGTTGGTACTGCTTATTATTTATGGAGTGGTTAGCTGGTGGAAAGAAAAGCGCTAGATACTCTAAATCAGAAATGAGTAAGGCCCCCTGTATCAGTAGGGCATTACCTATATTAGGAACCCAACTTTTACTGAATTTCCCTTCTGTTTAACAATTGTACTCGTCTAGTCAACAGAATCAATTTGATTTTGATTAAACCAATTCAGTGCTGAAACTTCTACTTCCTGAGCAAATCGGTCCTTACCATTAATGTAGGAGTCAATATCATATGGATATTGTTTTGCCAATTTCTCTTTTAACTCACCATAGTTCTTCATTACATCTGGATGGCTTCGTAAGTAATCTCGAAAGGCTAAGTGCCGTTTTATTTCATCACTTCCAACCTGATAAATATGTACGTGGTGTGTACGATTGTCTCCACCTTTTTTAAAGTATCTTCGTCCGGGAATTCCATTCTCCCCTTTTGGTTCATAACCAATTTTCTTCATCTCTTCGTTGTATTGATCAACGACATCAATGTCTCTTACGACAGGCATCAAGTCTATAATCGGCTTGGCTTTTAATCCTAGAACAGCTGTACTGCCAAAGTGATAAATGTCTACAATTTCTGTTCCAAAAATGAGATTCAGTTTTTCCGCTTCTTCCGCAAACATTACACACCAATTTTCATTGTATGAACACACTTCGACCTTTCTCATACCATCTTCTCCCCTTTTTTCTTATAGAATCTAAATTGATTAGAAATAAACCGCCACTCTTGGCTACTTCATAAATAGACGACAAGCACCACCCATATTCGGATGGTGCTGTCGTCTTTTTATCTTAAACAATATGGATTAGAATGGATTCGTAGCCAATACACTAGCTGTTTTTATGTAGATTCTTTGATTTAATTTCAATTGAGAAACGATCAGTTCCGCAATATCTTCTGGCTGCATGTATTTCTCATCGTTTTCAGGGATTAATTTCAAATCAAGTGCCATGTCTGTTGCGACTGTACTTGGAGTTAAAGCCGTTACCCGGATATTATTTCGACGAACCTCTTGGGCTAATGATTCCGTTAATCCTATGACACCAAATTTAGAAGCACTATAAGCACTTGAAGTCGCAGCCCCATTCAAGCCATTGGTGGAGGAAATATTGATCACGTCGCCACTATTTTTTTCAATTAATTGAGGAAGCACGGTACGTGTTACGTAATAGGTACCCATTAAATTTACGTCAATAATCCTTTTCCATTCTGCTGGATCCATGTCTAAAAGAGAAGCAAATTTGCTCGTTCCCGCACTGTTAATCAAAATATCAGCTTTGCCTAATTGGGTTGTTATTTTTTCAATCGCCTGTTGGACTTGCTCAAAGTTTGAAACATCCACTGCTGCGTAAGCCACTTTCACTCCTAGTCCTTCCACTTCGCTTGCTACTTGTTTTAAATTTGATTCAGTTGTTGCAAGTAAACCAAGGTTAACTCCTTCATTCGCAAGTGCGATAGCAGTTGCTTTTCCAATGCCTCTCCCTGCACCTGTAATAAAAGCTACCTTACCTGTTAAAGATTGTACCAAAACAAACAGCTCCTTCTTGTTTATACTCAATTACCAATCCACTCTATTATATTATTTTAAAATATTTTTCTCTAATTTCTTTCATTTATTTGTGTAAATAGGAAAGACTGTCTTCTTATAAAAAGTGACAGCCTTCTTCCTTTAAGTTTTAATGTTTCAACTATTTTTTTCCTATTTGGGAGCTATGTACTAAGGTAGTAATCCTTATTCGATTATAGGTAAAACCTTTCTACTTATAATCATTTACCGGTCCTTCATCCATTAAAACTTCTACCATATTTGAAGACCCCATCCTAAGTTTAGGTCTACGCTCTGAGTTCGGTTTGCTATAAAGCTCCAATGGACTGATAATAACTCCTTCTTGAGTATTATGAAGGATCCCGGGCACACAGGAATAAATGGTATCATTATTATTTGCATTCTTTGCGAATATAGTAACCGAAGTTCCCTGATTATTATCTATACTCATGGACACTTTATATCTGTAGAATGAGCCTGTTCCATTTGACTGAGCAGAATAAACCACAGGAACAACTGCGAGAATATCATCATTTAACCTTAATTTGATTACTTCTGTCTTCGTTGATTGATTATTTCTCCTAACATCCCCCATATGTTCGACTGCCCCGTTGCCAAAACTCCTGAGGGGAGGTGTTTTTTTCGCCCCAAACATAGCTACATCTATCTGCTTCCCATTCTTTGTATAGACTAAAGCATATATATCATAATCTGTCCCAGTCTCCCAAGATACCGTAGCCGTAATTTCTGGTGTTTTTTCAATGATTACTGGTTTTTGACCTTTGTTTAGACTTACCTTACCCGTTACCTTTTCAAGGCTTATCGTTGACGATGTGGTTTGTTTATTTTTATTTTCAGGAACAGATAGAGTCTTATCAGGTGCTTTTGGGATTTGTTTTTGAATCAATTGAGGTTCAGCAGGCTTGGTTTGCTCATCAGATTCAACCTCAACACCGTAATTTTTACATAGTCCCTCAAGCCCAGAATCAAATCCACGCCAGATTGATTTTGCCTTTACCTGACCATTCCTTAGGTATAATTCCAATACTACAATTCCATTTTCATTGGTGAAACTGGATGGAATTAGCTGGATACTATCATGATCAGTATATATCTCTGCCTTTAAATTTTTTACATTTGAAAATCCAGTGTTATTATCTTCTGTAAGTGTTATCGCTATTTTCGTAATACCAACAGGAACTTTACTCATGTCAAAATTTAGTTTATGTACTTTTGTATTACCAACTTGCTCCGAAGGGATAAGGGTAGCTACACCAGAAGAGCTCGTTGGCTGATTATAAAATATGATTCCGTTATCTCCTTGTACCATATCTGAATCCGTTAAAAGAAAAGCTGTTAATGAAATATCTATTGAATTAGATATTTCATAGCTAACCGTAACATTACCTTTTGGAGAACGTAATGCTGTATTTGCTCCCATTTGAAGAATTTGATTCATTTATTCCACTCCCTACATCAATATCCACTTATCATATAACAATTATCTATTAATCAGCACAAAATCGGCTTATAGCCCTTTGTATTTATCTATCAATCAAGGATAATATACCCAAAACTTATCAGTAAAACCCGTTTCGCGATGGTTTTCATTTCACTTCATTTAAATAGAAGTTCTATCCTTAATTAAGTAACCAGCGAAAATAAAATAAGCGGAGACTTTCCGGTTAGAGGAAGAATGGGGCTCGTTTCGGGGTATATAAGGGGAGATTTTCCGGTTATGCAAATCAAAACCTCACATTTTCACGGTTTTCGAGTAAATAGGCGGAATCTCTCCGTCTATTTAAGCCTTTTTTAATAAAAAAAACTAATTAAGCGAAATTTCTCCGTCTATTTATCAGAGCGGGCGCTTAACCTGATCCCCCAATCGATAGGTGCGGACCCTCTTGGTCCCCGATGCGGGAATCAGCATCTTTTTATCGACTAATTCAGAAAGTACTTTTTTTACCGTCTTGTCACTTAACTTCAAATACTTCTCGACTTCTATTGGGGATATGGCTTCCCCTTTTCGAATTGCCAGCCGAAGCACTTCCTTTTCTAAAAAGGACAGAGATGTTTGGTCCAGTTCATCACCCAGGCATCGGCCAATCACTTGCTGAACGATTTGTTGGCATCGACGAGGCTTCTCATTCACTTGGTCAAAAGAAAAGCGAATCACTGTCCATCCGTCAATCACCAACTGGTTTTGACGTTCCAGGCTGTCGGAAAATTGCCATCTGCTTATGTTCTTAAGGTGAGGGCCATATCCGTCAACCTCAAGGCAAATCCGGATGGCGGGACGAATATAAGCAAAATCCAAATACCTTTTACCATCCTTGAAATCATCGACTTCATATTCTGGATGAAGATATCGAAACTGGGAAAATAAAGGCCACCACACTTGCTTCAAAAACAACTTTTCAGCCTCGTTGTGGCCTTCTTGTAAGCGCCGCAACCGTTCACCAGTTCTTGCCTGCATGTGAGCATTCATAAAAGCTTGGTATTCTTCTTCAAATCCCATATCATCCCTCCACTGAGTCCAATATTGTTTACGGAATATTTCTCTATTGATTTGGTGTAGTAAAACCTCATAAAAAAAAGATGCACTTCATGAGTTTTGTAAATAATCATTCATTTGAACTTCAGACAGATTCTTAAAATTAATAAGTGTTAAGGCGAGTGAAAAAAAAGTGGTTTAATGTGGCTACAATTGAAGAATGTAGAACATTTGCGGAGTCGCTAATATAAAAAAGAATATTTAGAGAAGAATTTGTGGATAGAACTATTTTTAGTTTAATAGAATTCCTAAATTTGTCAATCTATTTCCTTATATTTCGACAATACCGTCTTATCAGTTCTATTTCCGGTAAGAAAACTTAAGCCTTCCCACCCTTAAGAAGAGGAAATTGGATAAAATCCCATTTATCCATTGGATTATTTAGATAATAAAAAGAATGCTAAAATCAAAGCACCCTTTTTGTTAAATAACCCGTTACTTCTATTTTAATAGGAGTCCTTTAATAAGCGGAGATTTTTCGGTTAGATGCAGAATGCAACTCGTTTCGAAGGTATATAAGCGGAGGTTTTCCGATTATGCAAAGCGAAATCCCCCATTTTCACGTTTTTCGAGTCAATAGGCGGAATCTCTCCGTCTAATTAGGCTATTTTCAATGCTATTTACTAATTAAGAGAAATTTTTCCGTCTATGTGGATCCTTAAAATTTAATGAGAATATCACGTTAAGAAGACTTATGATGTTCTAGCCTCCCCAACATTAAGGGGAGGCATTTGGCTAAAGTCGTGCGACTCCCATATGGTTCGCACAACCTTTTATTTGCTTCTTACGCTTTTTCGCCTGGCAAGTATGCCCCGTATCTAGGAAGAATTGTTTCCTTCGTGTATACATCCGCTAGACGAAGTGTTTCAACGATCGCCGGCATATCCAATGCCTGTACAAGTTCATTAATCGCTTGAACACCCCTATCAGCAAATTCTTCTCTTTCTTCCTGTGTTGTCAAAAGTGGTGTAGCCATATGATCGGATGGTTCGTTAAAGTAAGAACCTACTGCACCGGATTGATAAGCATATTGTCCTAATAAATTCCCAGGATTCTTCCCCATCCCTGTTAACATATGCTGCACATCATACGTAACTGAATGGGATTCAGGTACATTCAATGGAACGTCTTCTAATCTGCCTAAAACTTTATATGCACCAATGGTCATGTCATGAAATAAATTCATCAGTTTGAAATTGGCAGCCTCTGCAGCTTTTAATACGTCCATATAAAGGATTGGTACTTTTGTTTCATCAAAGAAATCACGAACCATACCGCTGACTGTCATATGGGCCGGACCATGACTAGTAATATAGATTTGTCGTCTAAAACCTTGATTTAGTAATGACTTTGCAATTTTATCCAAATAAGCCATGCCGTCTTTAATGCTCATTTGAACCGTTCCCCGGCCAACAATCGTTCCTCCTGGGAAGAAATAAGGCAAGTTGTGCAAAACAAGCCCATCTGATTCTTCCGCCATTTTTAAAGCAATCGCTTCCGCTAAAACAGTTTCAGAATCGAGCGGCAAAGCTCCGTGAGTTTCCGTTACTCCAACTGGAACAAATATTATATCGTTCCGATTTAAATACTCTTCGACTTCCCCATTTGTTAGTTTTGAAAGGAATCTAGTACGCAATTTATATCTCTCCTTGCTTTTCTTTTTTAAGGAATCGCCTAACTATTAAGACGCTCTTCTTTCTTTTAATACAGCATACATTTCATTTGTTCTCTTTGAATTTAGGTTAAAAATTAGTCCTACACCAATTAGGATAAGAATAAATGCAACAACTGGCATACCTGTGTACATTTTTAAAATACCTTCAGCCACTTCTTGTGGTTGTGATTTTGCACCAGATACAAATCCAACCCAGCCTAAAGAGTAACTTCCAATCGCTGCTCCTAATCCCATTCCTACTTTACGAGCGAAGGAATAGAGGGAATAAAGGGTTCCTTCAATTTTCTTTCCGGTTTTGTACTCTGTATAATCGATACAGTCTGTAACCAAAGCCCAAACCAGGATAACGAACACGGATGAACCGATTGTTGCGATATTGTATAATGCTGCAAATACATATACATTTTCAAACGTAATAAGTGTCATTAAAGCGGATGCTGCTAAACTGAATGCTGATGTAGCAAGAATTAAGTTACGTTTATTGAATTTTGCTACTAGTTTTGGAATAACAACGAATAACGCAAGGATAATTCCCATGCTGATGAATGAGTTGATGGCAAAGGCACTAGGCATGTTATAATACTCTGCAAATACATAAGCAGCTAAAGTAGCAACACCAGAAATAATTAAGGTAGAACCAAGAGTTGCAACCATCATACCGATTAATGGTCTGTTGGAAAATGCCTCTTTAAATGCATCCTTAAAATCGTAATCAGGCTTAGCTCCAGCAGGTTTTTCGTCACGGATTCGTTCAGTTGTTAATTTTACAAGCCCTGTATAAGATAATAATGATAAAATACTGAATACAATAGCGATATAGAAGAATGCCTCTGGAACGATATTTCCAGCCTTATCATAAATAAACATAGGAACAAAAGATAAGAATCCAACACCAACAATCATACCGCCGATTGAACGGGCACGAGATAACTTTGTACGTTCAACAGGGTCATTTGTGATAACAGATGCTAATGAACCATACGGAATGGCATCAGCCGTATAAGCAACACAAAAGAATAAATAAGCAGCTACTACCCAAATATGAGTCGCGGTAGATCCCCAACTAGAGATATCAGCGAAAGCAATTAAACAGGCTGCTGCTAGTATCCATTTCGAAAAGCTAATCCAAGGCAAGAACTTGTCTCCGCTTTTTCCTATTCTATATCGGTCAGTAATCGTCCCCATAATACCAGTAACAATGGCATCGAATACTTTACCAACTAAAAACATCGTCCCCATAAAGTAAGGGCTTACACCCAATACATAGGTACAAAACACAATAAAGAAAGACCCAATATACAAGTTAACGAAACTTCCACCAACATCGCCCAGCATATACCCAACTTGGTCTTTTACTCCAAACTTTTTCATGATCAACTCTCCCCTTTTTAACCGTTTACATTTTAGTAAAAAAATTGTTTCGGTTTCTATCTGTAAGCGCTTCAGCTAATACTTGATTATTAGTATACATCTGATAGTAAAAACACTTTTGCACTACAATTGCATGTTTTTATAGTATAATTGCACGAATGTTAGCAAAAAAAATAGGTGCATGATTTTTCATGCACCACTACATATAGATATGGTTATTTCTTAGTCTTCTTTTTATACTCTACAGGAGTGATTCCCTCTTCCTCTTTGAAAAGTTTAGAAAAATACTGGGGATTGCTAAACCCAACCATAATGGCAATTTCCGTCATCGAAAGATTGGAGAAAAGGATCAGTTGTTTTGCTTCTTTTATTCTTCTTAGATTTCGATAATGACTAATGGTCATTCCTTTTTCTTTCTTAAAGGCACGCATTAAATGGGATGGGTGAACATGTAATTTCCCTGCCATTTCTTCCATCGAAAGGTCCTCCGAAAAATTCATTTCTATATAGTTTTCTGCTTTCTCTACAATTGATACGTTATCACTTTTAGATTTTCGGATGGTTGGGTCGGAATACTCTGTTATCATATTTGAATGAATCATATCTAGTTCAGCTAAGGTTTCGGCGTGCTCAATCATGATGGCATATTTTTCCGATATAAAGTGGCATTGCCATGCACTTAACCTTCCCTTTTCGGCAACATAACTATAAAGTGTATTGTGTGATAAAAGAATATTTTTATAGGAGCGGAGTTTATTATTGGGGACTCTGTTAAGAATGTTTAATTGTTCATCGCTAAATTTTAGGGTGCCTTCCTTTTCATATTGAGCTATCAAATCCCGATCACTCGTTTGGATTCCATAGAGTAATTTTTCCCTCAGCTTATGGACAGTTTCCATGTATTCGGGCGTAGGTCCATTTCGCTTTATATTTGAACTTGGAGTATCTGATTGTCGATGTTCCTTCATTTAAGTCCCTGCCTTATACATTTTTACATAAGATTTTATCATATTATATTTTTCTTAGCGACTCCTTACATTGGATTCCATGAGCTGCACCTAGTATCTATGATTCGTCAAAATGAGGAAGCTCTTTCCGAGAGATTTTTAATTTTAGGATGGTATAACAAAATTTCCCCATCATGTCATTCTTGTTATGCCTTGGATAAGACATAAGAAAAACTGCCCATGAAAGGCAGTTTCCATTTTTCTTTATACTCTTTTCGTACACATAGTTGTTGTTTAAAAATCGTATTAAACTATTCATTCACTACATAAACTGCATAGTTGTAATGCAGGTTGCATCATTTTCAAAAGTAGAGATCTCGGATTCTACCTTTTTTCCGTCGTGCTCTATCTTTATCTCATACGTTTTATCACGCGGCAGCCACAAATCGATAAATCCATTCGCTTGCGATGTTACCTTTTCGTCGACTACCACATTACCTTCATTGTCTTCAATGTATAAATCAAACTCTTTATTTACCAGTTCACCTTGACAACCTGTCAAGCTATGATTGGTTCAAGGATGTGTTTCATGGATGTAAGGAGCAATGGATACAAAAAATTCATCTTCAGGCAAGTCATAGGCGGTCTCTTTGCCTCCACTATTGGTCACAATAAGCTGCTGAGATGTAATCGAAGCATTTTTGCTTTTTATGTTACCGGCACTGTAATCACTTACCAATCCCTTAATATCATTTGTTTCATTTTCTTTTAACGGACTTCCTTCATTTTTACTACTTCCACTGCAAGCACCCAGTACAATCGCTGCCAATAAGATAACCATAATGATTTTTAATTTCATGTACTATTCACCTCTTTTCTCTTACAATCTCAGCATATCATTTCTATACTTTACAAGCATCCCATACTTGTAATAGACTAACACTTCGCAATTAATTTATTGATGTTTATAATGCAGCAGAGCCACCATCGATTGAAATGACAGCACCATGAATATAGGATGCTTCATCGCTGAGAAGAAATGCTACTACATTTCCTACTTCATGAGGTTGTCCTAATCTGCCCATCGGTACCGCTTCTGCCATTGCTTTAATAGCTTCTGCAGGGAATGCTTTTACCATGGCGTTTCATTCGTGCCTGGAGCAATTGCATTGATACGAATTTGATCTCTTCCATATTCACCAGCTATGGTTTTTGTTAGTCCGATGACAGCATGTTTTGTCGCTGAATAAGCTCCTAAGGTAGGCATCCCGACTAAACCGCCAAGAGAAGCAGTATTGACAATAGACCCGCCCCCAGTCTTTAACATCTCATTGACTACATATTTCAAACCGTAGAAAACGCCTTTTAAATTCACATCAACAATGGCATTGAATTCTTCTTCGGAACATTCCAAAGTTCGAACTCCCGAACCAGAAATTCCTGCATTGTTAAAAAATAAATCAATTTTTCCAAAATGTTCAACTGTTTCGGCTACATATTTTTTTACATCTTCTACTTTACTCACATCTGCTTGAATAAAAATAGCGTCACTGCCTAATTTTTTACAAAGCTGTACTGTCTCTTCACCGTTTTCTTTAGACAAATCTACTACTGAGATATTTACTCCTTTTTGAGAAAGCTTTATTGCAGTTTCTCTTCCGAATCCACTGCCTCCACCGGTAATAATCGCTGTTTTTCCCTGCATTTGAATCACTCCATCATAGTTTATTTGTTAAATTCATGATAAATCCAGTACAAGATCCTTCTCATGTGAAATAATGAGCAATCGGTACATTTATTGTATCACTTTGCAATATTCATGGAAAATTACATGTGTCAAATTCTCAACTTATTTATGAAATAATAGTTTGGTTCTGCCCAACATGAAAATTTACCAAGATGATTGAGTTAGTGTAACAACACTATAAACTTTTTTAGTGTGAACCATTAAGTCGGAACATATATGCAGACCTCTCATGCTTAGTTTACGTGACGCCCTAAAAACATATAAACAATCATCAAGAAAAATGGGTGAAGTAAGCCCCCCCAATTTCAATTCCTACTATTAAATAAACACCCACGCAATAAATTTGTGTGGGTGTTTATTCATGAATAGATAGTTTATTAAACAAGAGATATGAAAATAGTTAGGCGGAGAAAATTGGGAGGAAGCTGGTAAAGATTTTGTTAGTGTTAACCGTACCAAACGTTTTGGAAGGCCTGTAGAAGTAGCTAGAGTTGTAGCATTTTTATTATCAGCTGAAGCTACATTTGTTAATGCAGCTGTTATTAATATTGACGGAGGTCAATCTTATAAATACTAATTAATAGAGGACTTACCTTCGCTTGTATTTTTTTCAAAATAGAAGTCTTTGAATTAAGTAACCAGCGAAAATAAAATAAGTGGAGACATTCCGGTTATTTGCAGAATTTGAGCTCGTTTCGGGGTATATAAGGGAAGGTTTTCCGATTATGCAAAGCAAAATTCCTCATTTTCACGTTTTTCTAGTAAATTGGTGGAATATCTCCGTCTAATTAAGCTATTTTTTATAAGTATTTGCTAATTAAGCGAAATTTTTCCGTCTATTTAGATTCTTAACATTTCGATGTTTCGATTATCTCTCGAGTTACTAAGTGGTTGGTTAAAATTCTGATGAATTGGATGGTTCGTTACTTTAAAGATTACCTTATGATAGTTTGTGATACTCTTCATCCTAATGATTAGTAGATTACTAAATTAATCATCGGATCTCATTACGTAAGGAGTCGATTTGTATGACATGGACTGTTCTTCTTTGGTTATTGATTGGAATTATTATTAAAATGGTTATGAGTCCACCAAGCGCCGTTGTGGGATGGATTGTAAATAAAATTGCACTTCATCCAAAACTTATTTTAAATGAAGTTACTGTAACCTATAACGAGCATCACTTGGAAGAGGAAGAAAAGATTAGATTTATTGACTATTTTAATGAAGCTAGGTTATTAAAACAGTATGATGTATTTCCGGGCAATGAAAAATTCTTTCTACATCCAGAGACGAATGTTAGTCCATTTGTAATCAACATAAAAAGAGGCAAAAAAGATATTAATATCTTTGTGTTTTGCTACGCTGATCACGTTGATGTAGTCAAGCAGTTCAATAAAAAAGTGGTTTCATATCGTCTTAGGTCTGATAATTTGCAAAAATTCACTTTACCAACTATGACTAAATCAAAATTATTGTCTCAGACTATATAAATAATATGGAAACTACTCGCGACAATCTGTAATTCCAGTTTTTTCCCCACAAAACAAAAAAGCACTCAAAATTTTGATAAATCAATATTTTGAGTGCTTTTTCTATCAAACTGTTCATATAAAAATAGCTTTGCTGGCTGGCGTAAAGCAATGCTCAATCAATCCCGAAACATTCGTTCCAGCTCCACCTTCTCCTCAACCGATAGTATTTTCTCTGCCAACGGAAACAGCACTTTTTCTTCCTTCGCAAAGTGTTGAGTTAAGGTAGCATGAGCCTGGACGGCGTAAACGGTGATCCATTGTACATCGTCTTCATCCAGGGAATGTCCCTTCATATCCGCTTCCGTTAAAAAATCCTGTAGATGCTGCTCCGCCTTTTCATGTTCAAATTCCATCACTTCGATGGTCCGATCATGTTCACCAAGATGGCGGGTCATCATCGGGAACAATCCTTCTTCCTCGCGTTTAGAATGTGCCTTCAGCTTATGATTAAAAGATGAAACTTTTTCGTATAATTTTGCAAACAATTCTACTACAGCTGGACCCGTTTCAATTTCTATGTCTTCTGTGATCTCATAAAAATGATCCATGTCTGTCCGGAGCGACACATGCTCGTCCATTAATTGTTGCAGTGAAGCAGATAATACATCGTTCGAAGCCTCCATCCTTTAATCCCTCCTTAGACTGAATTCAGCATTCTTCCTTATTATCCCTAATGGCTTAAGTCACATCGTATTCGTTTTTCTTTCTTAAAGCATACGCCAAATGGGAAGATAATATTGTGATGGGAAACACACTAAAAATGATGGACTTAACAAAATAAATGACGTGAATATAATAGAAGGAAGTTAGAAATCTTATATTTATTGTCATTTCGGATAAAATCAATTTGTGTCCGTTTTCGTTTAGGGATTAATCCTTAAATCTACCCATAATGTATGTATGATAGTATTTTCCGTCTGATAGGATTTTGTCATTTTTCATGATTCCTTCTATTTCAAAACCGAGTCTTTTATATAGTTTAATAGCGTTATGATTGGTTTCTATGACATCCAGCACAATTTTTTTGATGCTGTTTGTATCCGCCCAAGAAATGGATTCTTTCATAAGATTCTTTCCAATCCCATATCCCCAGAATTCCTTCCGTACGCCCAGTCCAAACTCGGCCTTATGAAGGAATCTTTTCAAATCATTCCCAACACATCTTAAGTATCCAACTAACTTCCCATCCACTTCTGCAACCAAAAACAGATTTCTTGGATGGTTCGTATCAGCTTCAATTATTTTTTCAAAACCTTCTTCATCAATGAACGCCTCTCCCCTCTCCCGGTTCATGTTTTCAGTTTCCCCATCAATTTGTAATCTTAATTCTGACAAATCTTTCGCATCACTTTTCCTGGCAGATCTAATCGTATAGTTTAGTTCTTTGACATTGAAATCTTGTTGGTTCATGATCATATACATTACTCCCCTCCATTATTGATTCGAATCGACTATGGATCTATTATAGGTATAAATCTTTTCACATAAAGGACTCTAAAAATTGGAAGCATTCCTTTTTTGAAAATGAGAATGAAAAGAAATAAACGCCATTGATGAAATTAATATTAGTTTTAATAGTAAAATATCTTGATTAACACTTTGCCTTTTGGAAAAATGGGTTTATAAAATAAAAGGCGGGTTGTGTATGAATGGTCAAAAGAGATTAAGAGATTTCGGAGTGAAAATAGGTCGATTAGAAGCTGGAAACTACAACTCAATTACTGATGTAGAAGGCGTTACTGTTGGACATGTAACCCTGAGCAATAAGGAAATTCAGACGGGGGTAACGGCTATTTTACCACACCAAGGGAATCTGTTTAAAGAAAAACTTATCGCTTCAAGCCATGTAATAAATGGTTTTGGAAAAACCATGGGAACATTTCAAATAAATGAGTTAGGAACACTAGAAACTCCAATAATTTTAACTAATACATTAAGTATTGGAACAGCTGCTGATGCATTGATCGAATATATGTTAGAACTTAATCCTGAGATTGGAATAACAACAGGTACTGTAAATCCAATAATATGTGAGTGTAATGATATGCTGTTAAATGATATTAGGGCTAGATTTATAAAAAAGGAACATATTTTTCAAGCATTATCAAATGCATCATCCATATTTAAAGAAGGAACAGTGGGAGCAGGTACAGGAATGCTCTGCTATTCATTAAAGGGTGGTATTGGAACTTCCTCGCGTATCATGGAAATCGAACATGGCACTTACACAATGGGAGTTCTAGTACTATCCAACTTTGGAATTTTAAGTGATTTAATGATAAACGGTAAACCCATTGGAAAAGAATTAAGAGATGCTATCCTCAAGTCTCGTGAGGAAGAGAAAGATAAAGGTTCAATTATAATTATTGTCGCAACAGATCTCCCAGTGTCTGAAAGGCAACTAAATCGTATAATTAAACGGGCAGTAACAGGTTTATCGCGAACTGGGTCCATAATAACAACTGGAAGTGGCGAGGTAGTTATTGGTTTTTCAACAGCAATGAAAATACCTCATGAAAAAACTTCACATTGCCTTTCACTTTCTATGATTCATGAAGAAGATATGGACTTAGCTTTTAGAGCTATTGGAGAAGCAACGGAGGAGGCAGTTTTAAATTCGTTAGTTACAGCATCACATGTTGTTGGAAGAGATGGAAATGAACGCCCAGCTTTTAAAGATTTAATAGAAGAATTTAAAATTAAATTAACCTAACTGAAACAAAAGAAAAGTGGGAGACCTCTTTCCTTTTGTTTTTTCTTATCACAAGACGTTCTTAGTTATTTCTAATCCCACTAATCTACGATTTTATCTGAAAAAGAAAAAGAGCAACACGCAGCCACTCATTATTTTACTCTTGCTACCCTATAGTTTATAGTGTAACTCTTCACAATGTTTATTTAATATTATATGTATAATTTCACTTATTCTGTTTACCTCTAAAAATACTTATACCAGATACAACACAAAGCAATAACAGTAATAATAATCTTAACCAATCCATTGCTAGCCAAAAGTCTCCGCCATTAACAATATCAGGGCTTAAACTATACTCATCAACAAAAACACCTAAATTCCAAAATAATTTAAGCGAAATAAGCAATGAAAAAAGACTCAGTAAAAATACTGTAATTGATAATTTCCTTTTTCTCATTGTACCCCCCCCTTTTGAACATAATTTTATTGAACCCCCTCTAACTTTACCACAAAAACCCATAAACCTTATTGAAGTATTCTGCCCCTTTAAGAAGAAAAGGGCTCTACTTTTTAAAAAAGTAAAGCCCTCTTTAGTGTAAGTACATCTTTTCACATTTAATCTTAATCAAACTCAAACTTAAAACCTGCAAGTTTAGCTTATCAAATACGTTTCATGAAGTCCCTTTTCGGTGGGCACATGAAACTGGACATATTTTAAAGAATCCAGTTAACTCTTTATAAAAAGCTGCATAATATCGGCTCTAAGGATTTTATACGTTATAGAAGATTATCTTTTCGTTACATTAACAGAGCCTTTCTAATTAAAAATTATAGGAAAAGTAAATGTAACGAAAGCTGCCCAAAGTCCGTAGACCGGCAAATACTTAGTAACGGCATCTTGGATAGTTGAAGGTCCGGATTTGTTTTGTAGAAAACGAATATAGGAAAGCATAATCCAAATTAAATTTGCACAGATAAGTATGTTTACTCCTAAAACAGCAAGTCTATTAGGCGTAATCCCATAAGAAGAAAGTCTGAACACAATGGCTGATAAAGCCACAGTGTCAATGATTAGCGCAAGAACAATTAAGGCAAAATTTATATAATCTGAAATGTTCTTTTTCTCGTCTGCGTCGCTTTCGGTAATGGAAAATATGGTAACAGACAATACACCAAGGAGTATTCCGTTGAAGGCTATCAGGAAATTGCGGTCCATGAATGGATTTTTCCCGACCCATAAAACTGTTATAAGATAGACCAACAATGTGACCAAGACAAGAGGACTAAAAATTTTAGCTATATATGGTGTAATATTCTTAGCTAGTTTAAGATTCATTGATACCAGGTATGCGGCCACAATAGCAAGAGCGGCAGCACCAAATAAAACGACATTACTAAAATAGAAGTCTTCTATATCCAAGCCAACAAAGCTAAATAACTGCATGGTTAATGCGGCTAGCACCATTCCGCTTACTGCCATACTGGCGTAGAGAATACAAAATTCCAAATTAAATTTAATATAGCCTAATCTTGAACTAGGTTTTGAATATTCATTTCCTGTAAATGCAAGCCCTACTAATACCCATAAGAATATGGGAAGGTGTAAATAAGCAAGGATAGTACTGTCTTTATAATTTAATGGCAGCATATTAAGGTAAAGCCCGGAAATTAGGAACAACGCTGCAAGGGAATAAATAACACTTTTTTTCGGAGTATTATGGTAAACAAAATAAGCAGCAATAAAGGGAATTATACCAAAAGCCAGGTTAATTGGAGCCATTGCTTCCTGTTCGACAAAATGGAAAATGATCCTGGTGCTTATCCCGGCCAGAATGGCTAAAATGCCCATAAATAAGAAACCATTTTGAAGCAAGGCAGATTTTTCCGTATTTGCCGTCTCCTTGAAATGCAATCTTTCATACCAAACACCAAGAACCTGAGAATCAGGATTTTGTTCCCATGCGTGTGAGAATGACTTTTTAAAAGCTTTCGGGTCTTTTCTATACATTCTCTCCAGCTCATGAGGGCTAGCAATATTTTCAATAATCAAATTGTTAATGTCCATAGTTATACCTCCCCTAATAATTGTTATATTAAGTTCTCTCCACAATGTTTAACTGTCTTCGTCACTTTTGTATTCTAAAATATCTCCAGGTTGACATTCTAAAGCCTTACAAATTGCCTCTAAAGTTGATATTCGAATCGCTTTGGCCTTTCCATTTTTCAATATAGAAATGTTCGCCATTGTGATTCCAACCCTCTCCGAAAGTTCTGTTACGCTCATTTTCCTTTTTGCTAACATCACATCAATATTGATTATAATTGCCATTGTTATTCACCTCAGACCGTTAAATCATTTTCTGATTTGATATTAATTGCTTCTTGTAAAAGTTTTTGGAGAACAGCCGCAAAGACTGCGATAACCATCGAAGCAAAAGGAACAACCAATCCGACAAAGATAACTCCTGGTGCGTCGTCTACTTCCGCAAAGATATAGAAGAGCGGCCAAACTAGCACATGCAAAATACTGATTGTGATGGCACAGTATTTGATTTTCTTTAAAGCTTTTACAGATAAATCGGAGAAAGCTTTATTTTTGTCAATATAGCGTAAGAGTTTGAAAGCCTGATACAAAGCAAAGTAAAAAGGTATTGCCGATGCATCAAAAGCGACGAAAACGAGATATTTTATAAAAGCAAACTCTGGAAGCAATATTGCTGCAAGGTTCGCCATCTCAGGCACCAAAAAGATGCACAGAGCAAGAACTGGGACTCCTAAAAGAATAACAGCTATTTTTAAAAACAACGTTGTTACTTTCTCCATAAAAAGCACCTCACTTATTTATTCTGTTTTGATTTTAATATAAATTTTATTGATTATCAATAAAATTTTATTAAATTAGAAAACATTTTTATTGTATATTTTTGTTTAAAGCAAAAATAAAAAGCATCCTCATTCAAAGAAATGCTCTATAACTTTAAACTATTAAATTTATAACTTGTACTGCTAACCTACCCGATAGCGTAAGTGCATCTTTTTACTAACTTTATTTCTCTTAACCTATATATTTCCAATTAAAACTTCCATTTTTATATTAAATCGAGAGTAAAATTGTATGGGTACAGCAACCAGTGTACCCATACAATTTGCGGTCCATTTTCCTATACAAATTTTATATGATTTTCGGATAAATGGCTTTACACCAATTAAAAATGAGTGTCAATTTCATATGAAAATTGGCACTCATTTTAACTTACAATTTTAATGTTTGCGATAGGAAACGGAACCCTTACTAAAAAACTCTTCTTTCTTTAATAGACCGAGGAGTTTTTTTCCTTACAAATATTGAAATGAGAATCGCCCCAAGGCTTTCTCTTATTCTACTGCCATGGCAGCATAGAAGCCGGTATGGATAGCGTTGGCAGCCTTGGAAACTTTCTCAGCATCACCGATGACCGTTGTTTTGATATTGTATTGTTTTCTGACGGCATCTGGGAAATCCGTGCTTGGCTTTTGGCCGAATGCGGTGATGACGGTATCAGCAGCTACTAGCTCCACGGTACCATCTTTTTTCTCAATGGTGACGCCAGTTTCATCAATAGAGACTACCTTGCTGTCTGTCAACAGTGTTACATTGTTTTCTGCCAGCTGGCGCATCAGACTAATTTTATTAATCACCATGACATCCCGTGCACATTCACTTAACATTTCAACGATTGTTACTTGCTTGCCTTCCAGTGCCAATTCTAATGCGGTATCACAGCCGCTCATCCCTCCGCCGCAGACGACGACTTTTTCTCCCTGTACCCCGTTTTTATGAGCGTCCACCACGCCCAGTACATGAGGACTTTCAATACCAGGAATGTTCGGAACAAATGGAATTGCACCTGTCCCAACAAAAATTTTATCTGCAGCTTCCAAAATAGAATCATCGACATTAATTTCTGTATTTAGGTGTACTTCTACATTCAGTTTGTTCAGTTGTACTCCATACCAAGTGATCAGGTCACGGATTCGTTTTTTAAATGGTCCAGTGGCAATGACTCCAAATGTACCACCCAATGTTTCACCTTTATCATAAACCGTTACATGGTGGCCTTTTAAAGCGGCGACACGGGCTGCTTCCAATCCGCCTGGGCCAGCGCCAATCACGACAATATTTTGTGGTGAAGAAGTCTTTTCAATTTGAAAATATTTTTCCATACAAACTTGAGGATTCACGGTACAGCTAATCTGTGTCGTTCTATTAAATACGCGTCCAATGCATTCCTCATTGCAAAGCAGGCATGGGCGAATATCCTCGCGGCGGTTTTCCATCAGCTTTTTAGGAAATTCTGGATCGGCAATTGTTTGGCGTCCAAACATCACAAAATCACAATTTCCTGAATTGACTAGCTCTAAGGCCGTTTCTGGTGTATGGCTACCTGCATTAAGCAACGGAATGCTTACGTGCTTTCTCGCTTCTTCACAAACATAGCCCATACACGCATCTCCCAAATAGCTAGGAGGAAAGATGTAATCCATCGTTTCATATGCACCGGCATCGATATCCAAAGCGTCAACGCCAGCTTTTTCAAGTAGTTCAATCAAAGGCATGCTGTCCCCAATGGTGCGGCCGCCCTCAAATCGGTGATCCAAAGCAATTCTAAATAAAATTGGCATGTCTGGACCAACCGCTTCGCGAATCGTTTGAACGGTTTCTACAGCAAACCGGGCACGATTTTCAAAAGAGCCACCATATTCATCGGTCCGTTTGTTCCAGATTGGTGAAAGGAATTGGTCAATGAGATAGCCGGCGTGACCATGGATTTCGATGGCGTCAAATCCAGCTTTTTTTGCAAACAGAGCTGCTTGAGCCCAGTCTTTCATAATATCCTTGATTTCTTCCGTGCTTAACGCGCGGCAAATCATTTCCGGGTTGTGAAAAGAAGGATTTTCAGATGAAGAAATCGGTACACGTTCCCCAATATCCGGCATGCCGTTACGCCCTGTTCCCGGGCTGATTTGAGCACAGATTTTTGCACCCCATCTGTGAACTCTTTCACATAAAACAGTAGCCTTAGGAATCGCACGATTATTGTCAACGGCCATCGTTGGTCCGCCCTGTGCCGTTTTTTCGTTGAGAAATTGTGCACCGATGATAATCATTCCAATTCCGCCACGGGCACGTTCTTCATAATATGCGATGCCTTCTTCGCTTTCCGTACCATCCTGCATTGGCGTAAAGGTACCCATCGGAGCCATTACTAGGCGATTTTTTAGGGTCATTTTTCCTATCTTCATTGGTTCAAATAGTTTCGCATATTGATTTTCCAGCTTAACTCGTTCTAATACTGTAGTAGTCATTCCACTTACTTCCCTTCTTAGTCGATTTCAAATAAGGAATTTGATGTTAACAACGGGCAATCTCAGGTGACGATTCTCCTTTCAGAGGAAACCCTGTTAAGTACATTTTATCCCTTATCCAGCCTCGATTCATCGGATAGGAAGACCAATCTTTTCGTCTATATTGTGCAGTAATGCACAAAGTCGGTGCGCCTTGTTCATTTTTTGTCCATAATCGGCAATGACAGCTTTATGCTTTTTTTCTAATGAAGCTATGGCAGCCTTGCCCAAAAATCTTGGTGTTGAGGGCAGGATGAAATTTCATGGTGATGCATCGTTTCTGCCACATATCGTAAAGTCATGGCAGCCTTAAGACGTCGAACCACTTCTAGATCATTAATATCCACTTCTATAATCTCTTCAATTTTTGCAAGCCGGTAGACTAAGGTGTTGCGGTGGATGTGCATTTTGGCTGCCGTCAGGTTCATGTTATTTCCAAGAACCAAATGGGTTTTGAGGGTAAGGTAGTAATCTGTTCCTTTTTTTCTATCAATCTCCAACAGTTTTTCAAGCTCTGGCAAGGTATATCCCGCTTCGCCAAGTCCTTCTGCTGCATAGGAAGCTACTATCTCCAAATAATAATCATCGAAAAAATACAAATTTTTATCAGGGTGAATAGCATGTCCGATCTCTAACGCCTTTTGTGCACGAAGACGGAAATTGGACCTTTTAGCTAGATCATCAAAAACGCCGCTCAACCCACAAAAACATTGATATTTTTCCATTAGCTGCCCCACCGTTTTATTCCTGTTTTTAGCACTATCGCCTTCAGGAAAATTGTCCATAAACAGATATAAATATTCTCCTGTATTCAAATAAAAAGTACCAGGAAATACATCCTCGATGGCCTTTTGGACATATTGAACCATCGTATTGTTTGGTACGATTGAGGTAATAACAGCCATTTGATAGCCTGGTTGTAGAAGGCTGCTATTTATTAGGTCTGAGCTTCCTTTTTGTATCTGTTCAGGTATGAGATCGCAAAAGATTTCTCTCGTCAACACTTGATGGATGGGATCAGCTGGTAATACCTCACCCCGCTGATGCCGATCGAATTCAATAGCAAGAGCTTTGCAAAGAATATCATTCACCTCAAGTGCTTCAAGCGCCTGTTCCTGATTACTAAAAGTGGTGGCACACAATCCTGCAATATGGCCGTTAATGCGGATGGCGGCCGAAGCCTGAGGAACCTCAATTACACCCCAATCCACAACAATCGACTTTTGATGTTTTTCTAGCAATTCTAAATATCCTAAACGGCAATAGTCTCCGATGACGACATCAAGTGGGACGATTTTTCTAACAATCATTTCATCGAGGTGAGGACTGCCTGTAGTTCTATCAAAAGAAGCTGCAAGCACCTTGAAAGAGTTATCCACGACGTGAATTGGCATTTTTGTATAGTCGAATAATGCATCCACAATCGACTGTACCCCATCGCCTAGTGCTAGCGCCTCAAAAACTATGCGGTAACAAGTTCCTACATCAATCTTTTGCAGCATTTTATTTCACTCCTTTGTGATGCTAGGATAGTTCGTTCTGTTTAGCAGGAATTCTGGGAACTGCCCCTGGATATGTAAGCAGTAGATTTATATTTATTATACTAGAGGAAAAGTGCTTTAAACTGGTGCTTATGTGATAATCCTTTGACGAATGATTTGCAGAGTGAAGTGGAAGAAACGTGATTCATAGAAAATGTTTATCCGGCCCCCTGTATAAGTGAAAACCCTAACAACATTTCGTTGTTAGGGTATTAGATAGTTTCCATAGGGCCGATTCTATTTAAAGATAAGTCCTATCCTTAATAGTTAGTAGCGATAGTAAAATAACCGGAGACTTTCCGGTTAAATGCAGATTGGAGCTCATTTTGGGGTATATAAGCGGAGGTTTTCCGGTAAGTAACGCAAAATCCCTCATTTTCACGTTTTTTGAGTCAATAGGCGGAATCTCTCCGTCTATAATGCTATTTTTTATAAGTAATTACTCATTAAGCGAAATTTTTCCGTCTATTTTGCTTCCTAAAAATTTATGAGTGTTATGGGGCCCCAGGTGAAGTAAAGCTTTAACATACCGGGGGACCTATAATAGTTTTATCCAATACCGTTATGCAAAAAATAAAAGAAGCCATTTCCACATTGTGATTTTAATATTTATTAATTTCATCAACCAGTGTTTGTAACGCTTCTCCTTTATGGGAATCTCTCATATTTTGTTGGTATTTCTCCTTATTTTTATAGAGAGTATCTAAATATTCAATTAATCTTTTATCATTAAGTTTTTCTTCTTCTAAGGTAAGTGAGTATCCTTTTTCTTGGAAAGCTTGTGCATTTAAAATTTGATCTCCTCTACTTTGTTGTAAGCCTAGAGGAATTATTAACATTGGTATATTTAGCGCTAAAAATTCGAAAATGGCATTCGAGCCACCTCTAGAAATGACTAAATCGGTAGTAGCCAGAATATCGGGTAACTCTTCGTGAACATATTCAAATTGACGATACCCAGGAATGGTAGAAAAATGATGATCTGTATTATTTTTTCCGCACAAATGAACAACTTGAAAATGCTGAGTAAGCTGTTTTATAGAGCTTCTGACTACCTCATTAATTTTTTTCGCCCCTAAACTGCCACCCATAATAGTTAGTATCGGACGGTTATGATCAAACCCTAGAAACAATCTTCCTTTCTCAGCCGAACCATTTAGTATCTCTTTTCTTATCGGTGAACCAATCACAGTAGTCTTTTGAGCTGGAAAAAATTTTTTCGTCTCCTCAAAAGAAGTGAAAATCTTGGTTGTAAATCGAGTAGAAATTTTATTTGCCAATCCAGGAGTCATATCACTTTCATGAATAAATATAGGGATCCCAAGAGATTTCGCAGCTAAAATAACTGGTACCGAAACAAATCCTCCTTTGGAAAAAACCAAATTAGGCTTCAATTTTTTTAGGATCCTTCTAGCCTCCGCACATCCTTTTACTACCCTAAAGACATCGATGATATTTTCAAAGTCTATATATCTCCTAAGTTTCCCACTGCTAATTCCATAGTAAGGAATGTTTATTTTTTGTATTAATTCTTTTTCAATCCCTTTTCGCGAGCCAATATAATGAATATCCCAATTTTTCAGCTCAGAGATAATGGCTATATTTGGCGTTACATGACCAGCCGAGCCTCCACCAGTAAAAACGATTTTCTTTTTAGACATACACCCTCCTGATTATCAGTAATTGGATTATATTATCGTCTTGTTGTTGATAATTTTAACATATTTATCCTTTAAGAAACGCGAAAAGCAGTGGATTTCTATGTTGAAAACCACTGCAATCGATGGTTATGTACAGAAATGGTATTTCTAACTTCATGAATGGAACACCAAACTGATATCTATTTTCACCTAGCACCTCCAATTCCCCAACCAATTATGGCACACACCCACTAAATCCCCAATTCGTCACAAAATATGCTCTGCTCCAAATGTTTATTTTTCTCTTTTTTGCTAGACTTTCATCCTCCCTAAATTGATCAAGATATGTATAGGGAGGATCCATGATATAAGCCACGCGAGCATATCCTTCTTTTAAAAGCGTTTCTTGAATCGATTCTCCATCGACATACACATAAGCTAACATGCGCCAGTAGGAATCTCGCGTGTTCCCCTGTTCAAACTCCAAGGTGAGATGACCGCTCTTTACTAGCTTACTATTCCGTAAGAACGCTTCCTTTGCATAGAGTTGGATACATTTATAAGGGTTTTTTGACTCCGGTGTATCCACCAATAAATAGCGAATGGTTTCCATTTTTCCGTTTACTCTATCTTTTATGGTATCACCATCGACAATATCAACTAGGGTAATCGGAACCTGATTAGGTGGAAGGACAACTATTTCATCCAATAAGCTACTTAAATCTTTCTCAATCACATGAGGGCGAACGTCAATTTCTTCTTCCTCTGATGGAAATGTATAGTATGCTAGGAAGGCAGCGGTTGTAATTAGGGCGGCGCCACCCATCCGTTTTCTCATGACTATCCCCCTTTCTTGACGATCAATACCTAAACGAATACCCCGCTATAGCAGGAAAACTGTTAAATTCCTTTATCAAGTCCCGAAACGTGATCACATCATTTCCTCTATAAAAATTGAAATCTAGCCAATTTTCATGACAGTTAAGAGGGTGTTGATGAAATGTTTCACGATAGAAATGGATGGCTTCTTGCTCACTGGCTGCAAAGATAAAGACAAAATCCTTCTGATTCTTTTTAAGTGAGTAATTTTTAATCTTACGAAAACCTAAAACATTGTTTTGAACCAGTTCCGCTACTTTCTGATGATCAGCTTGATCAAAATCTACCGTTGAAACATCGTCATTTAATGAAATTTTCTTCTCAGTTAATAAATGGTGAATGCAGTGAGCCAATTGGGATATTTCATAGAGTAAACAATCATGGTATAGATCTTTTACGATCATGTGATACACCTCTTTATTTGATTTATTATATAAACCTCTGGCTGAGAGTTAAATAACACTCTGTTCCTTTTGTGCTACAATCTTTCCTGTCTTCTCTCTGTAATTCACATCGACGGTTCCAACTTGCCCATTTCGATTTTTCGAGACAATGATTTCAAGGGAATAATTCTGAGATTCCTTGTTATAATAGCGATCACGATACAAAAACATAATGACATCCGCATCCTGTTCGACACTGCCCGATTCCCGAATATCAGACATCATCGGCCGTTTATCGGATCTGGATTCCACCGAACGGTTTAGCTGTGCCAAACAAATGACAGGGCAATCAAAATCCTTTGCCATTATCTTGAGAGATTTTGATATTTCCGTTACTTGTTGATGGGAATTCCCTCCGTAAACTTGACTTGAACGAATCAACGTTAGGTAATCGATGAATAGGATTGGTTTCTTATATGGAAATTGGTGCATTAGCTTTCTTGTTTTCGCTCTCATTTCGGCAATCGTTTGTCCAGCGCCGTCAAAAATCTGCATATTTGTTGCCGTGAGATTACCAATAACATCCGACCATTTATTCTTTTGGTCTTCAGTTAGCATCCTTTTCGGATCCCGCATTTTGGCACGGTTAAAACCTCCTGTCGAAGCCATTAATCGGGAGGTTATCAGCTTTTCAGGCATCTCCAAGGAAAATACCAGCGGCAAATATCCTGCCCAGCCAGCTGTTTTTGCAAAGTGAAGCATGACGTCAGTTTTTCCCATCGATGGTCTTGCTGCGAGAATCGTGACCTCCCCACCTTGAAAGCCACCCGTCATTTCGTCAAGCTCTTTAATACCCGTTGTTACACTTCTCGACAATAACTGATCCTCCCATGGGGCCTCATAGATATTAGACAATGCTTGTTGTAAGTACGTGTGATCCTCCATCTTCAACTGGTTAATTTTCTCCAATTCGGCAATGACTTTCTCAATCTCCCAATCACTCAACGCTGCCAGCTGTAAGATGTTTCTCTTTTCTCGTTCCTTCCACAGATCCAGAATAATCTTCTCTGTAGCATCAAATTTTTCAACATTCGCAAATGACAGTAACTCCGAAAGGTAAGAGATTCCTCCTAATGATTCGAGTTCGGGCAAGGTTGTTAAGGTAATCAAATCAATCCCTTTGCCGGCATGGTTTAACTCGATTATTTTTCGCATGATTTCCCTATGTCGTAAACTCTCTAGCTGTTCAGGTTGAATCACCGTATCCTTAAGTAAATACTCCGCCTTCATCAAGCTTCCTAAAAACACTTTTTCTGCAATACTCATCACTCTTCACCATCCGTTAGATCAAGTACAAATTTACCAGGGATAGGTCTTCCACCAGGAACTGAAACAGTTGACTGACTATTTTTGGATACAGGTTTTTGGTTCTCCTGATAAGAATCAATTTCTTCAACGGTCAGTAGGGATTCGTTTTTCCAGTTTTTCAAAATCCCAACCACATAATTCAGCCTTCGCTTATTACTGGCACAGGCAATAATCAGCGCTTTTAAAATCACATCTTTAGGCTGTAAAAAGCTGGAATCATCTAACCAAGATAACAGTTGCTGTTTCGCATTCAGATTATTAAAACCGAATCCATTGGAGTCCCAGAACTCAATGATTTCTTTTACATTTTCTTGATTAGTTTGAAATGTGTTTTCTATGGTTGGTTTGTTTTTACTATTTGGATGTTGTTCTTCTTGCTCGTCAAACGCTAACACATCGTTAAGCTCTCGATTTTCTTGTTCTATGTATGTATCAGTTTCATCTTGTACCATTTCATTCTTGTCGGAAAATATCTCTTTGGTCCCACAAAAAGATTCATATAAACTACGAATATCCTGTTTCTGTATGGTTTCCGCAACATATTGAATTAACAAGTGATCCTCGACATCCTTTAATTCGGTCAAAATACAATCCATAACCGGCTTTCCAGCTTTATGAAGATTCTCTTTCCCCCAGTTTTTAATGGCAAGCTCTCTTGTCTCAGGATTGTAACGAATCACCTGGTGATGGTTGATGAATCGTTCCATTAACGCATGAACACCTTCAATCGAATAACCCAGATCAAACGCCATTTGTTTCTTGGTAATCTTATAGATCCCAATTTGTGTGGTATTTGAATTCGTAAGCAGATAGAGGTAAAAATACTTATCCTCTGGGGTCATCTCTTCTAAAACAATCGGACATTTCCAAAAATCACTACGCACCATTCGATACTTTGCCATCTTCAACCACTTTCCTTTCAACCAGTAAAATACCTTTCACCGTTTATATATGGGTTAAAGAGGAAAATGGACAGGGTGCTTTTTATAAATTTGTGAATGATTTGTGACAGAATTGACACTGCCCGTTTTTTCGGGGAAAAATAAAAAAAACGCTCCTTACATAGTGTAAGAAACGTTGATAAACAATATATTCTAATAATAATCAAATACATTTGACCTTGATATAGACCATATTCTAAATTACATCTTGCTTTCTTCAACAGGAATCTGTGGACTATTGATTACACTTTCCTTACTTTTACTTGGGCTCTTCGGTAAGAAAAATGTAATGCCAAAGACAATAATCGCTAATACAATAACCAAGTAACTTAAGGTATTTAATGCAGATACCATTCCTTCTAATTTAGCGGCATCTAATATTTGTTGGAAAGTAATACCTAACTCTGTAAGTTTGTCTGTTAACGCTGAATCAACATTTGCCCCACCTGATAAGCCTGCCTTTTCAACAGAAGACGTAAGGGATGAACCTACACCCGCTTTCTCCGCCTGATCTCTTAGGGCACCCGCCAAGGAAGACGCTGATAGTGTTCCAAAAACGGCCAACATCGTTGTTTGACCAGTTGGATTTCCTAAATCACGAATCATTGTGTATGTTCCAGAGCCTCCACTTAATTCTTTTTCAGGAATAACGGACAGCGCCATTTTCATACATGCTGGTGCCATCATACAAAATCCGAACACAATAACAACAACTGTGGTGACGATATACCAAAATGGAGTTGACGAAGAATAGGTCGAATACATAATGGTTCCCACTATAAAGATGACCACACTAGTTAATATCACTGTCTTTGATTTCAAGATATCAACTAGCTTTCCACCGATTAAACCAGCAACCGCACCTGCAAGATATACATACATCGTCATCATACCTGACAATTCTGGTCCACCACCAGGTTTGGAAGTCACAAAAAACGCATTTGTATAAAGAATCCCTTGGTAACAAATACCCATTATAAATACCATCGATAGTGGAATAATAAATTTTCTATTTTTCAAAAAGCTTAAATTTATTAATGGATTTGATTTTCTTTTTTCTACCAATACAAAACTAATAATGAAAATTAATCCTGTTATCATAGCTATTATAGTATAAGGGGAACTTATTCCAAGATTAGCTATTAATGTAGTAACGGAAAGGAGAAGACCAACCGATAAGAATAATAAAATTGATCCAGCATAATCAAATTTATTAGATTCTCTTTTAGGTGTATCTGGAAGAGTAAAGTAAATTAGAATCATACCTAATATAGACAAAGTACCACTAACTAAATAAATACTCTGCCAGCCAAAACTTTTGATTAACAATCCGCCAAGTATTCCTCCTGCAGCTGCGCCTAACGTCCCTATGGCTGCTGCAATTCCTAGCGGCATTCCTCGCTTTTCAGCGGGAAATAAAAACGATGCATATGCTAGACTAGCTGGAACAACACATGCTGCACCAATCCCTTGGGCTAATCTAGCTGCTAGAAACATTGGAAAATTAATACTAAGAGCAGCCATAAATTCACTTGCGATGAATATCGTAAGACCGAGCATGATAATCTTTTTTCTCCCAACTTTATCTGCAATATTTCCAAACATTGGTGCAAAAACCGTATGCCCCATATAGTAAAATAAACTGATTAATCCTGCTATCGCAACGGGTATACCAAATTCTGCTGTTAGAACAGGCATTGCAGGAATCTGAAATGCCATTGCCTCGATTACAACAAACGTACCAAACAGTAGTCCTAAATAGCTAAACCATGGTCTTTTAACTTCCATTGTATTGCCCCCTTTTCGAATTGTTTAAGAAATTTTTCATTATATTTTCGGGATAGGAGCAGCATACCTTTTGCTGCTCCGTACTAAAACTTCAAAAACAAATTTACTGCGAATGGAAGCTATTGAAGTACACCATCTTTTGTTTTTTCACTTGAAGCAAAAGTAAGTAAACCATCCAGTGCCATAACCCCTTTACCTTCTTCAAAAACAATAAGTGGATTGATTTCCAGCTCAGTCCAATTCCCTTCTAAATTCACCGCTAAATTAGATAAATTTACTAATACTTCCGCAAATCCCTCGACATTATACTTAAGTCCATTGCGTACACCAGTAAACAGTGGATAGCTCTTTAATTGTTGGATCATTCTTAATGCATCTTGTCTTGAAATCGGTGCGAGACTTTGTGAAACGTCTTTCATAATCTCAACATAAATGCCACCTAAACCACATAAAATCACTGGACCAAAAATCGGATCTTTTTTAACACCAATAAATGCTTCTAGGAAAGGTCCTTCTACCATTTCTTCAATTAATACACCTTCTATAATTGCATTCGGAGCATATTCCTTAGCATTTTGAATAATTGTATGAAAAGCGTTCATTAGTGAATCTAAATCCTTTATTCCTAAGACAACTCCACCAGCATCACTCTTATGTGTAATTTCAGGCGAAACAATTTTTGCAACAAGAGGATATGTTAGATGTTTTGACTGATCAATTAATTTTGTTACATCATTGATGACAACTCCCTTTGGTGTAGGGATATTCATTTGGTTAAGAATACTTTTCACTTGTGGCTCTGTAACAGTTTGTCCTTTTAAATCAAAATCAAATGTAACTTTAGATTGGTCTTCGCCAAATGTTAATCTATTGATCTGATAATTATTGTAAGCGTCCTCATAAAAAACCAAATGACTGGCTGCTTCTGCAGCACTTTCAATTGAATTGTATGCTGGTATATAATTTTCGTTTAAAATTTTTCTTACATTCCCAATTACTTGTTCAGGGCATGTATGCATGACAATGATTGGTTTGTCGGTACCCTTTGCTACTTCAATGATATCGTAAGCAAATTTTTCAATTCCAATTGGTAAATGAAGAATGACAATATCTACTTCATCCGTCTCTACTAGTGTTTCAATACAATGCTTATATAAAATAGGATTATCTAATAGCGTTTGCCCAATATCAACAGGATTTAATACAGAACAATAACTAGGCACCACTTCTAATAATTTATTTTGAGTTTCCTGTGACAAAGTTGCCATTTTAAGCCCATGATCCTCTAATTTATCCGCTACCATAATGCCTGTAGCACCTGAAATAACAACAGTTGCAACACGATTTCCTGCTGGTCTTTTTCCACTTCTAAATACTTTCAATGCATCGACCATTCCATCTATTCCATTAACTAGTGTTATACCATGACGATATGTTACCATTTCAAAGACCCTACTTGAGCCTGTTAACGATGCAGTATGTGATAGTGCTGCTTTTTGTCCAGCTTCGGAACGCCCTGTTTTTAACATAACAATCGGTTTATGTTCGACCAATGCCTTGTCTGCCAAATCTCGAAGCTTGTCGCCATCAGGAACTGCCTCTAAGTAAGTACCAATAATCTTGGTATCTTCATCACTAATTAAAAACTCCATAAAATCAATTGTATTTAAATCCATTTGATTACCAGTTGTTAGGGTATAAGTAACACCAAGTTTCTCTTCCATGGCCATTCCCATAATAATTGATCCAGTTGCACCACTTTGTGACACAATCCCGATTTCCCCAGAGATACCATCAATTGTTGCTGGAGTGAAACTCAAAAAGATTTGATCTTTAATATTAAATGCACCTAATGTATTGGGACCGACAACCCGAATGTCATTTTCTTTACATAATCGAAGGATTTCATTTTGTTTTTGTAATCCTTCCTCTCCCTTTTCTGCAAAGCCGGAAGAAAAGATAACAACAAATTTTACTCTCTTTGTAACACAATCCCGAATTGCAGCTTCAACCAAATGGCTTGCAACTGCAATAATCGCTACATCTATTTCTGCTGGAACATCAGTTAATGATCCAAAGCACTGAAAACCTTCAATCTCATCATATCTAGGATTAATTCCATATACTTTTCCTTTAAAATTTAAGTCTTTAAAATTTTTGATTGTAGTATTTCCGATTGAACCCTTCCTTGTAGAAGCTCCAATTACAGCTACTGAATTAGGACGAATATATGATTCTAATTTGTTACTCAAATGAAAAACATCCCCTCTAAATTTTTTTGTTACTACTAATTATTTCTAGCGTTTATTTTGATCGAACAAAAACGGGTAGATATTCTCCATTTGGCCATCGCTTAAATTCTGCATTTACTTCCATTCCAATATGCAATTCTTCGGGATTAACATCAGGAATTTTTGCAAATATTCTTACATTTTCTTCTAATTCAATTGTTCCAATAACATAAGGAGTTTCATTCATAAAGCCTGGGTGAGCTGCCTGATGAATTATAGTCCAATTAAACACCTTGCCTTTTCCTGATGCTTTTTCCCATTGTAATTCTGTTAAACACTTTCCACAGTATCTTTCTACTGGTGCTGCGTATACATTACAGGTTGTACAATGCTTTATCATTAATCTTCCTTCTGACGCAGCATCAAAATAAATTTTTGAATTCTCATCACGAATTGGTGATGGTATACTTAAATCTCGTTCACTTTTTACCATACTCTTTCTCCTTTCAACTCTACTATTTAATGATGGTTTGAACTTAATATCAGTGTGGAATGATAGTCTAAAATACCTCCATTACCACTGACGAGAATAAGGTCATTTTTATCAACCTGTCTTTCTCCTCCCTGTCCCCTTGCCTGAATAATCGCTTCGGAAAGTGGTGTCATTCCCCACATATAATAACTTGATAACTGTCCACCCCCAGTATTGGTTGGCAGTGACCCGTTTGGTCCTAATCTACCATCCGCCACAAATGCACCACCTTCTCCTTTTTCACAAAATCCGTAGTCTTCTAGTGTTACTAATACAGTGTAAGTAAAGCAATCATAGATTTCACAAATGTCAATATCCTCAGGTTTTACTCCTGCCATGCTCATAGCTGTTTTACCACTTTCCTCTGCACCTGTTCTAACATCCTTATCTGCTCTGTCACCAGGATGGCCTTGTCCCCATCCTAATATATTGACTGGTTTCTGCTTTAAATTCTTTGCTCGTTCAGCTGTAGTTACGATAACTGCAACTCCTCCATTTGAAACGAGACAACAGTCAAATAAATGAAATGGATCGGCTATCTTACGGGAAGTATGATAGTCTTCTATTGTCATGTCTTTTTTCATTTGAGCTCTGGGATTCATTTGTGCCCATTTTCTTTGTGATACTGCTATAGCGCCTAATTGATCATTCGTAGTTCCATACAATTCCATATGTCTTCTTGCAGCCATCGCATAATAAGGAAGTGCGCCAAATAGACCATAAGCACTATTGATAGAATCTAGTCCTTTGGTATTGCCAGCTGTAGCATAACTGCTTCCTACCGAACTTGCTGGAACGAGCGGCGCATCTGCAAATACACAGGCAACAGCATTTGCCATTCCACTTTCACATGCCATTATCGCAAACTGAATCATGGCACCCGCTGTAGAACCGTATGAATTCATGTGATTTAGTAACTTTAAATCTCTTAACCCAAGTTTTTTTTCTAGTCCTATTCCAAGTTCACCTGTCACACCGCTATTAATTAATAAACCATCAATCTCTTCGACTTTCATACCAGCATCATCAATTGCCAATCTTATAGCTTCAGCGGCAAAATCTGTAGAAGTTTTCCCATAAATTTTTCCCATTTCTGTAATCCCTAGACCAACGATCGAAGATTTAGCAGTCATATTAACACTTCCCTCTTTTCTCTATTTTCCTGACCAAACAGCGCTTCTTTTTTCAGCAAAGGCTCGTGGACCTTCTTTTGCATCTTGACTATTCATTACTGTCGTAGAATAGTCCTCATTAATTTCCCATGCATTAGGAGGAAATGTAATAGTAGAGTCTAAGCTTCGATAAACAATATCTTTACTTGCTCTCACTGCGACTGGTGCATTTTGGATGATTTCATTTGCTAGTTTTTTAGCAACTTCAAGAACTTGCTCATGTGGAACAACTTCATTTACTAATCCCCAATGCTTAGCTTCATTCGCAGTTAAAGGATTTCCAGTCAATATTGCATTCATCGCTACCTTAAGGGGAATTTGTTTTGGCAAACGTAATAATCCACCAGCCCCTGCGATAATTCCCCTCTTAACTTCAGGTAATCCAAACGTCGCTTTTTCAGATGCAACAACTAAGTCACAAGCAAGTGCAATTTCTGTTCCACCACCTAAAGCAAAACCATTAACTGCTGCAATAATCGGTTTGGAAACATAATGCTGGGTAATACCTGCAAATCCCCATTTCTCCATTTCACTCGAAATTTTAAAACCTCCACTTGCCACTTCTTTCAAATCTGCTCCCGCACAAAATGACCGATCCCCAGCTCCTGTAATAATAGCTACCCATAATTCGGGGTCATTGTTAAACTCCTCAATAGCGGTTCCAATTTCCATCCAGATCTGACTATTAATAGCATTCATTGCTTGCGGTCTATTTAAGGTAATAACTGCAAGCCTTTCGGATTTTTCAAAAATAATATAATCAAAAGACATTCATTTTCTCCTCCTTTTCAATTATGTAAGCACTTACATAACTTAATACTATTTTTTATCCAGAATATTATCAATATACAGATTTGTTGGATTTGTTATGTAACATACAGATATAATGCATCTGTAAAAATAAACAATGAAAATTTACATAATCAAAAAAAATGTATAAAAAGACTTTTCTGGTAACCAGAAAAGTTTTTTATACATGATACTATTTTGGTATAGGTTTATATTTTAATATTAAATATAATTGCTCTGCCATATAGGATGGTGTTTGTTTCGTTCCACTATAAACCCAGCCAGAAATGACGCCAAGGGTTGCAGATGTAATATAAGCTAGGAAAATTTCCCA
The DNA here is from genome assembly GCF_036962345.1 of Neobacillus vireti. Taxonomy (GTDB): domain Bacteria; phylum Bacillota; class Bacilli; order Bacillales; family Cytobacillaceae; genus Neobacillus; species Neobacillus vireti_A. The sequence continues at coordinate 208,977 of NZ_JBALNB010000007.1, read as the reverse complement.
TTCAACAGTATAGGAATAATCCTTTAGAATATCAACTTTTTTCCGAAAAAACTCTTGGAGATGTCCCCTAATTATGTATAATGAGCCCGGAATCGTTTTACCATTTAACATAATTTCAAAAAATTTCTTATGCTTTTGTATATAAGAAAATAGATAAATGATTGACTTAACTTGTTCATCATTATTTTCAGATATATCGTTTAAAGTATTCATTTTGCAAATTAAGTTTTGTATTACTTCGTCTATTAGCTCTGAAGCTAAATCTATCTTGTCCTCGTAATGTGAATAAAAGGTTGCTCTATTGTATTTTGCCTCTTCACATATTTCGGTAATTGTTATACTTTCAAAATTCTTTTCAGATACTAATTTTAATAATGATGCTTTGAAATTACTTTTTGTTCTAACTATTCTTTTATCGATTTTTTCTTCATTAAGTTTCAAATGTAAATTAGTTTCATTTTTAAATAAAATTTTTTGCGGTCTTTGAAATACAATTTGTGTCAATTGCTCTGCCATAAAAATTGGTGAATATTTAAATCCAGTCGTAACCCAATGGCTTATAACTCCAAAAGTTGCCCCTGACACATAATACAAATACATAACATTATCAATTTCCTCTTTTTCAGGCTTAACCGTATCCTTGTATAGATCAAACAAAGATTGAATAAATCGCGGTATGAATCCAGGAACTCTTTTGTTACTTAACATTAATTGAAAGAAATTTGAATTCGTATAAATATATTGAAACATTGCAATTGTACTAGGTTGCGTTAATGGATCTTGTACATCATTTATTTTGGCATTTGCAATTTCACGATCGAACCCGTCCAAAATATCAGTGATTAACTCCTCTAATAATTGATACTTATCTTGATAGTGGGAGTAGAATGTCACGCGGTTATAACCTGCTTGATTAGAAAGCTCAAAGATTGTTATTGTATCAAACTTTATTTCTGAGAGACACTTTAAAAGGGCATCTTTAAATGATTTCCTTGTTCTTTTGACTCTATCATCTATTTTAGGATTCAACTACCTCTCCTCCATCTTAATATTTATAATACTTTTTTTGAAAATTTTCTTTTTGTTTTCACTTCGGAAGTAGCTAATGAATCCTAAAAACAATAAATACTAATTTGCAATTAATTTTAATAAATCATATCATTCAGATAATAAAAAATATTCTGTACCTTTCAGTGTTATTATACTATATAAAAATTAAATTTTCTTTGATATAGTTACATTTGTAATCTTATTTACATAAAGAATCAGATTGGCAGATCCTCGAAAATTTGATTCTCAAATGATTCAACCAAAAGAAAGTATCATTTTATACTTTCTTTTGGTTGAATTACCGTATCCTTGAGTAAGTACTCTTCTTTCATCAAGCTTCCTAAAAACGTTTTTTCAGCAATACTCATCACTCTTCACCATCCGTTAGATCAAGTACAAATTTACCAGGGAAAGGTCTTCCGCCTGGAACACAATCAGTTGCCTGCCTATTCTTATTAACCGGCTTTTGGTTTTCCTGATAGGAATCAATTTCTTCAACAGTCAGTAAAGATTCGTTTTCCCAGTTTTTCAGAATCCCCACCACATAATTCAGCCTTCGCTTGTTATTGGCACAGGCAATATTCAGCGCCATTAAAATCACATCTTTCGGATGTAAAAAGCTCGAATCATCTAACCAAGATAACAGCTGCTGTTTCGCATTCACATTATTAAAACCGAATCCATTTGAGTCCCAGAACTCAATAATTTCTTTTACATTTTCTTGATTAGTTTGGAATGTGTTTTCTATGGTTGGTTTGTTTTTACTATTTGGATGTTGTTCTGCTTGCTCGCCAAACCTAACACATCGTTAAGCTCTCGATATTCTTGTTCTATGTATCTATCAGGTTCATCTTGATCCAATTCATTCTTGTCAGAAAACATCTCTTTGGTCCCGCAAAAAGATTCATTCAAACTACGAATATCCTGTCTCTGTATGGATTCCGCAACATATTCAATCAAAAAGTGATCCTCGACATCCTTTAATTCGGTCAAAATACAATCCATAACCGGTTTTCCAGCTTTATGCAGATTCTCTTTCCCCCAGTTTTTAATGGCAAGCTCTCTTGTCTCGGGATTGTAACGAATCAACTGGTGATGATGGATGAATCGTTCCATTAAGGCATGAACACCCTCAATCGAATAACCCAAATCAAAAGCCATTTGTTTCTTAGTAATCTTATAGATCCCAATTTGAGTGGTATTTGAATTCGTAAGCAGATAGAGGTAAAAATACTTATCCTCAGGGGTCATCTCTTCTAAAACAATCGGACACTTCCAAAAATCCGTACGCACCATTCGATACTTTGCCATCTTCAACCACAATCCTTTCAACTAGTAAAATACCTTTCACCGTTTATATATGAGGTAAGTCGGAAAAAGGACAGGCTGCTATTTATAAACATGTGAATGATTTGTGACAAGATATTTTTGTAGGACTGTTAAATAAAAAACTGTATGCTGCACACATTTTTCCATACAAAAACACTCACAAACATTGATCGTTGGTGAGTGTATTAAAAGTTTTTATAACTACAACATACATACTTATTTTTAAATCCATTTTATTTGAATATTTTTTGGAAACGTGTCATTTGGGATGGGGAGCTGTTAGTTTTTTTGTTGTTGTTTTTATTTTTAATTTATTTTTCTTTTTGTTTTTCTTTTTGTCCTCGTATCGTTTAACAAGTCGTAACGTATCGTTAAATTATTCATGATCATTTATAACGAATTTATAGTAACGATTTTTCAAGAATTTCTAACACATCTAATGTTTGTACATTATCTTCTACTTCTTTTGCTTTCGTTCTATCGCTGATAATGGTTAAACAATATGGACAGCCTGTACTAATGATGGTAGCGCTTGTTTCAAGAAGCTGTTCTGGCAACGTTGATCCAGGTACCTGTATCTTCTTCCATCCACATTAGACCTCCTCCTGCGCCGTAGCACATCGTTGACTCACGTTTCCGCTCAGGTTCCTTGAGCTTGACCCCAGGAATCGATTTTAAGATTTCACAAGGTGGATCGTATACATTAATTGAGCCTAGCTTACTTGAACATCTTAACTTGGTATTCAATTGGTTTTAATTTTTAAAGGGATCTACATTATTAATGGAGATCCCTCAGAATGATAAAATATAAATTTAGTAGTTTAATCAATCCACAAAACCTTACATCCCTTCCGACTAATGGGAAAAGAAAACTCAATGTTTAGATATAAGTAAATACATAAGACTTATCAGTTTATATTTGTATAGTGGAATTGTAGAATTAAAGAAACAAGATAATACCTATTAATGGAAGGAAGTGCTCGCCTTGGATAAAAAGTACGCAGGACATACTTTGTTACAATCTGTACCGTTCGGAAATGAAATCTTAGCAAGCCGATTAGTGATGGCCCCAATGACAAGAATCTTTTCGCCAAAAGGGGTCCCAGGGGAAAATGTTGCACACTATTACCGCAAACGTGCAGAGAATGGGATTGGGCTCATCATAACTGAAGGAACAGCGATCAACCACCCAGCTGCAGCAATGAGTGCCGATATTCCCCGTTTTTATGGTGAGGACGCCTTAAGTGGCTGGGCAAAGGTAGTTAATGAAGTCCACCAAGCAGGTGGCAAAATCATACCACAATTATGGCATGTAGGTGCAGCACGAAAAGCAGGTAGTGAACCAAATATTGACGCGCCTCCTGTGAGTCCGTCTGGTTTTACTTTAAAAGGCCACAGAAGTGAAAAAATAAAGGCTTTAACGGAAGAAGAAGTCATTGAAATGATTGATACATACGCCGAAGCTGCTTCAAATGCCAAATCCATCGGCTTTGATGGAATTGAATTGCATGGAGCGCATGGATACTTAATTGATCAATTTTTTTGGGAATTAACGAATAAGCGAAACGATGAATACGGTGGGGATATAGGAGAGCGGACAAAATTCGCGGCAGATATTGTTCGTGCTTGCAGGAAAGAAGTCGGACCTGATTTTCCAATTGTCTTTCGTTATTCACAATGGAAAGGAACCGATTATCAAGCTAAATTGGCTAAGAATTCTATTGAGCTTGAACAATTGCTCACCCCCTTGGTTGAAGCTGGAGTAGATATTTTCCATTGCTCTACAAGACGTATATGGGAACCTGAATTTAAAGAGGAAGATCCATCCTTAAACTTAGCCGGCTGGACTAAACGAATTACTAAAAAGCCAACGATTGCGGTCGGTTCTGTGGGAATTAACCGTGCATATTTGAGCAATCAGGATAATGATCATGTAACAATTGTAGACAATCTCAAAATTATAGATGAAAAAATCAAAGCAGGCGAATTTGACTATGTAGCAGTCGGCCGTGCGCTGCTAGCTGATTCAGAATGGGCAGTAAAACTAAAAAATGGTAAACTTGATCAAGTACTGCATTATACGAAGGAATCTGAGAAATCCCTGATTTAATTACATTCAAGAACGCACATTTTATCAGACTGCAACTAACACCTACAAACATTGATATATCAACATTTGTAGGTGTTATTTTTTTCAACTGTAACAGATTCACTTTTTCAGTGTTTATTCAGGGTTACCATCAGTACTAAAAACAAAAATTAAGTTTTCGATTTTTCTCTAAAAGGTATTGTGGGTTTTCAATTGCAAACTCTTCTATAAAAAGTTCAGATTTGTCTTTCACTATTGGATTAGCAATACTCGCTTTGGTCCTACTTATCGTTACAAAAGGCAAACTAGGATATAGCCATTCTTCTCATCAAATTGGGGTTATAATGAAAATAAATCAAAATAAGATAAACACGGGGACGATTCTCCTGGGTCCATTCCCTCCTTCAAAAAAGCCACAAGAACCGTCCCCTTGGCTCTGAGAACCGTCCCCTTGGCTCGGCTCTCTCCGACTAGTTGTCGCTAAAGTGGGATATTCCCATGCTTCTTCGCAGGTCTTGTTTCTTTTTTCGTCCGTAGCATTTCAAGGGATTCTTTGAGTTTTTTTCGGGTTTCACGTGGGTCGATGACGTCGTCGACCATGCCTCTTGATGCTGCTTGGTATGGATTCGCGAAAGTTTCGCGATATTCAGCGATTTTTTGGGCTCTCATTGCCGCTGGGTCTTCATTCTGTTCAATTTCTTTCGCAAAGATGATATTCGCTGCTCCTTCAGGTCCCATTACTGCAACTTCTGCGTTTGGCCATGCGTAAACCATATCGGCGCCAATTGATTTCGAATTCAAAGCAACATAGGCTCCTCCGAAGGCTTTTCTTAGAATAACGGTAATTTTCGGCACCGTTGCCTCCGAATAAGCGTAGAGAATTTTCGCACCATGACGGATAATTCCGCCATGCTCCTGGTTGATTCCAGGAAAGAAACCTGTAACATCTTCAAACGTGATCAAAGGAATATTAAATGAATCACAGAAGCGGATAAATCTGGACAATTTATCAGACGAGTTAATGTCTAATCCCCCCGCCATCACTTTCGGTTGATTCGCTACAATTCCCACACTGTGACCATCAATACGGCCAAATCCAACGACAATATTTTTCGCAAAGTTTTGTTGAACTTGCATGAATTCCCCATGATCGACGACCTCTTCTATCACTTTGCACACATCATAAACCTTTGTCCCTTCAATCGGTACGAGATCAATGATTTCATCACTCCAGCCATTGTCTTTTTCTGCTTCTACAACCGGTGGTTGTTCCGACTGATTTTGCGGCAGAAAGCTGATTAGCTTTCTAACGTCATTTAAAATTTCGGGTTCAGATTCTGCAGTAAAATGTGCTACACCACTTATACTTGAGTGAACACTTGCTCCGCCAAGGTTTTCAGAGCTAATTTTTTCTCCTGTTACTGTTTCAATTACCTTTGGACCGGTAATAAACATCTGACTTGTCTTTTCGACCATAAACACAAAATCGGTAATCGCCGGTGAATAAACGGCTCCACCGGCACATGGTCCTAAAATAACAGAGATTTGCGGAACGACTCCAGAATAAATCGCATTGCGATAAAAAATATGGCCATAGCCGTCAAGTGCCTCGACTCCTTCTTGAATTCGTGCGCCTCCTGAATCGTTCAAACCAATGATCGGTGCTCCATTTTTGGCCGCCAAGTCCATAATGCGCGAAATTTTCAGCGCATGTGCTTCACCAAGCGCCCCTCCGAAAACGGTAAAATCCTGTGAAAACACATAAACAATTCGGCCATTAATTTTTCCGTAACCAGTGACGACGCCCTCCCCTGGGGCTTCAATTTTATCCATTCCAAAGTTTGTGGCTCGATGTTGAATAAATGGATTTAATTCGACAAATGTGTCTTCGTCTAAGAGCAGATCAATACGTTCCCTAGCAGTTAGCTTGCCGCGATTATGTTGGGCTTCAATCCGATCATCCCCGCCGCCTAGCTCAACTTTATACTTTTTATCCATTAACTCATTTATTTTTTCATACATAGTACTCATTGAAGTTACTCACCTTGCTTTCTTCTAATCTGAATTCCTAATTTGATTTGGTGGTTTAACCGATATTTCCCCGTCCCTTTATGTTCCTTTAATGGTCCTCATATGTTTTTAATAACTGTTTTGCTGCCATTGTTGCTGAAATTTCCCCATTAAGAACTACTGTTTCAATTCCCGGCAGCATCCTTTTTATCTCTGAATTGTTGTAAAAGCTTGACCGCAAGTAATCCTCAACCATTGTATACATCCAGTCAAGGGTTTGTTTTTGCCGCCTCCTGCCGAACACTCCAGACACAGTTGTTTTCTCTTTGAAATCATTAATCAACTGCCACATTTCTGCCATTCCTTCCCCTGTGAAAGCAGAACAGATATAGGCCTTAGGTGCCCATCCTTCTGTAATTGGATGTAAAAAATGCAGAATCCGGTTAAATTCCGATTTTGCGGCTAAAGCACGCTGTTTATTTTCACCATCGGCTTTATTGACGAAGATCGCATCAGCCAACTCCATTATCCCTTTTTTAATCCCCTGAAGTTCATCTCCGCCACCGGTCAGCATAATCAATAGAAAGAAATCGACCATCGAGCGGACCGTCACTTCATTTTGGCCGACGCCAACGGTTTCAACGATGATCACATCATACCCTGCCGCTTCACAAATTAGCATCGTCTCCCGTGTTTTACGATTGACTCCACCTAAAGTTCCTCCTGTTGCTGATGGTCGGATGAAGGCATTGGGATTTCGCGACAGTTCTTCCATTCTTGTTTTATCACCAAGAATGCTTCCCCCCGTAATGGAACTGCTTGGATCAACTGCGAGGACAGCCACCTGATTTCCTTGATTACAAAGCATCGTTCCAAAGTTCTCGATCAACGTGCTTTTCCCCGCACCAGGTACACCACTGATTCCAATACGAATTGACTTTCCGGTATACGGAAGGAGCGCTTTCAACACTTGCTGTGCAAGCTCCATATGGGCCGGATGGTTGCTTTCAACGAGCGTAATTGCTTGGGCAATGACCGTCCGGTTCCTAGAAAGGACACCTTCAACATAGTCACTGACGTTTAACCGGCGCCGGCGGGGGGAGCGAGGGACGATTGGCGCTTTTTCCTGCTTTTCCTCCGTTGACACCCCCTTCACTACACGGGAAGCATATTCCCTTCCCCCGCCTTCCGGGATCCATTCCGGCTTTATCTTATTGTTATCCATGATTACATTTCATCCTCAAGTCGGCGGTTAATTTCTTCTAATACTTTTTGCGCCGCAACAGGGATTACAGTACCTGGTCCAAAAATCGCTGCAGCTCCATTTTCTTTGAGATATTCATAGTCTTGTACCGGAATGACCCCGCCGGCAACGACAACGATATCTTCACGACCAAGCTTCGTCAATTCTTCGATTAATTGAGGCAATAAAGTTTTATGTCCAGCAGCTAGGGAACTCATACCAATGATATGCACATCATTTTCAACGGCTTGCCTTGCTGTTTCCTCCGGCGTTTGGAATAGCGGACCAATATCGACGTCAAATCCCAAATCTGCAAAAGCCGTAGCAATCACTTTTGCGCCGCGGTCATGGCCATCCTGACCCATTTTTGCAATCATGATTCTTGGGCGTCTTCCTTCCTGTTGTTCAAATTCAGCTGCCATTTCTCTTACAACGGCTACTTGTTCGTTCTCGCCAAATTCTGCACTATAGACTCCGGAGATTGAACGAATTACCGCTTTATGTCGACCGACCACTTTTTCATAAGCGTCCGATATTTCTCCAAGACTTGCTCTTGCCCGTGCGGCCTCAATCGCCAAAGCTAACAGATTGCCTTCCCCAGTTTCAGCCGATTTTGTGATTGCCTCAAGGGTTGATTTTACTAATGCCTCATCACGATTGATGCGCAATTCTTCTAATCTGCGAAGTTGCGCTTCGCGAACCGCTGTATTGTCTACTTCAAGAATTTCAAGCGGATCTTCTTTCTCAAGCCGATACTGATTGACGCCAATGATTGATTCTTTCCCCGAATCAATTTGTGCTTGGCGACGAGCGGCGGCTTCCTCAATTCGCATCTTCGGCAATCCTGTTTCAATGGCTTTCGCCATCCCGCCAAGTGACTCAATTTCTTGAATATGCTCCCAAGCACGGTCGACAAGTTCCTTCGTTAACGATTCGACGTAATAAGAACCTCCCCATGGGTCCACGACGTTACAAATTCCCGTTTCATCCTGTAAAAACAATTGCGTATTCCGGGCAATGCGTGCGGAAAAATCCGTTGGCAGCGCAATTGCTTCGTCAAGTGCATTCGTATGAAGCGACTGTGTATGGCCCAATGCCGCTGCCATTGCCTCCACACAGGTCCTTGTGACATTATTAAACGGATCTTGCGCGGTCAGACTCCACCCCGAAGTTTGACTATGAGTGCGGAGTGCCATCGTCTTTTCATTTTTCGGATTAAACTGTTTCATGAGTTTCGCCCAAATCATCCGTCCGGCCCTCATTTTCGCCACTTCCATAAAATAATTCATGCCAATCGCCCAGAAAAATGATAGTCTTGGCGCAAATGTATCAATATCCATGCCGGCCTTTATCCCTGTGCGAACATATTCCAAGCCGTCCGCCAATGTATAAGCCAGCTCAATGTCTGCTGGGGCACCCGCTTCTTGCATATGGTAGCCAGAAATACTAATGCTGTTAAATTTAGGCATATTTTTGGATGTATATTCAAAAATATCGGCGATAATTTTCATTGAAGCTTCTGGCGGGTAAATATACGTGTTCCGGACCATATATTCTTTTAAAATATCATTTTGAATGGTTCCAGTTAGTTTCGCTTGCTCAACCCCTTGCTCCTCAGCTGCAACAATGTAAAAAGCCATGATTGGCAGAACTGCACCGTTCATCGTCATTGAAACCGACATCTGATCAAGTGGAATCCCATCAAACAATACCTTCATATCGAGAATCGAATCGACAGCCACACCTGCTTTTCCCACATCCCCGACGACGCGAGGGTGATCAGAGTCATAGCCTCTATGCGTTGCTAAGTCAAAGGCAATCGAAAGTCCTTTCTGACCGGCCGCAAGATTTCGGCGATAAAAAGCATTACTTTCTTCAGCAGTTGAAAATCCGGCATATTGGCGAATTGTCCAAGGCTTTGTGACATACATCGTTGGATAAGGACCGCGCAAGAACGGGGCCATCCCGGCTACATAATCAAGATGCTCCATCCCAGCCAAATCCTTTTCCTCATAGAAAGGCTTTACAGCAATTTGTTCCATCGTCTGCCATGCTTCTTGTTCGAATGAAGTTTGAACCATTGGCTTCCCTTTTAGAGATGGAGCGTTTTCATTATAGGCAATGGTCGTAAAATCTGGATTTCTACTCATTGTCCAATCCCTTTCCGCTGTTGAAGGTCAAACAGCACTTGATAACAATTTGATTTCATATGGATCCATTCATCTACCCCAGCTTGCTTGAACAATTCTGCATGTTCGGAACTTGGGGAACCAGCTAATAATAACGTTAGCTCCGGATTCATCTTTTTCAGTTCGCCTGCAAGCGTTGGGACCATATCGGCATAGACGTCATCATGAGAACAAATGACCACAATCGAAGCCTCCGATTCTACCGTAGCCTGAACAGCTTGATCTACCGTTTCAAATCTGTTATTTGAAAGAACTTCAAAACCGCCGACTTCAAAAAATACCGTTGCAAAATCCGCCCTTGGCTTGAACTGTGCAAGCTTACCGAGATTAGCTAGGAACACCTTTGGATAAAAACCATAAGTGTCTTTATAGCTTTCAGCACGTTCCCGTAAGGAGTCAAATTGTTCTGATGCTCGGCGGGCAGGCAACGCTTGGATGCTTGGTACATCTGGATTATTTTGTTGAATAGTATCCATCACTTCCCCAATGGTGAGCCCTTGACGAAATACGTTTAAGAAACTTTCTAGGTTTTGTTCGGCTCCCAATCGCTGAAGCAACGTTTCCTTCCCTTCTGGAGAGGCGGTCTCCCGGTACGAGCGTACCTCTTTGCAACGTACTTCATAAACGGATTCCGCATTCTTAGAAAGCTTTTTTTCTGTTAAATTCGGATACATATTTGTTCCGACCAAGCGTTCTTTGCGGTGGGCGATATTGGTAAATCGCTGATTCGCAATCGCATTTATTTGTTCCTGAATCTCGCCCTTCTCAAGAGAATTGAACATACCACCGCTCGCTTCAATTTGCTGGAATAACTGCCAAGCCTGTTTGGCAAGTGAATCGGTAAGGGATTCCACGTACCAAGACCCACCTGCTGGATCTGCCACTTTTGAGAGGTGTGCCTCTTTATCTAAAATAATTTGCGTATTTCGTGCGATTCTACGAGAAAATTCATCAGGTGTTCGAACGGCTTCATCAAACGGTGACACATGAAGACTATCTGCCCCGCCAATAATAGCCGCGAACGACTCTGCTGTTCCTCGCAGTATATTTACATACGGGTCGGATACTGTTTTTGTCCAGGAAGATGTGCGCGCGTGAATGGACATTTTCAGCTCTTCTTCCTTTCCGCCAAATGAAGCAACAATATTTGACCAAAGGAGGCGTGCCGCACGCAGCTTTGCAATCTCCAAAAAGACATTGGACCCAACGGAAAAGGTAAAAATCATGCTTTGGGCCACATCTCCGATTGACAATCCCCTGTTCTGCATTTCCCGGATATATTCCACCCCTGTTGCCAATGCAAATGCCAATTCCTGCGCTGCATTTCCGCCAGCTTGGTGATAAGGGTCAGCCTGGATTAGAATCGTCTTTAATTCCGGCGTTTCGCCTTTGGAACATAAGGTGAGTTTTGCCATCCATTCATACGCTTTTTGCAGCGAAATTGGTAATGTTCCTTCCTTTGCCAAAGTCCCCAATGGATCCATTCCCACACAACCGCGCAGCTGACGGACATCCATTCCCGCCTGCCTTGCCTCTGCAACAATTATCGAATAGACAGGGAGTCCCACCATCCCTGTTTGGACAAAGAGTGGCGTTTTTTCAAGGTTGATTCCCTCAAGGGCTTTTTTGACATCCTCTAGAGAACTAATAGAGACCCCTTTATCCCCTACGCATTCCGGTGCTGCCTGATCCGGATCCTGTCCCAATGCTGAAGCACGGTCAAGAACAAGATTTACCATCGTCTGGCCCCGGGTTAAGTCGATTTTTACCGCCTCATTAAATTCAGAAGGTGTGCCATAAGGCAGCTCTTGACTGACCTCCCACGGTTTTCTTTGTTCTCCTATTTCCCTTGTGCTGCGTACAAATGGAGCGGTCCCGAGTGATGAGGAAAGGTGAGAAATTCCGATTATATCCTCTTTTGTATACATTGGTTGGATGGCAATCCCTTCGTACGTCGTTGTAACAAGCTTCTCTTCAAATGACGCCCCTTTTAACGCCTTGACCGCCGCTTGTTTCCACTCATTAAAAGAAGGAGCTGGGAACTCAGCGAACCCACTATTTTCTTTATTTAGCTTTTCTTTTTCATCCATATTTGCATTTATTATCATTAGGGATCCCTCTTTCATCTAGGAAACTATCATCCTATTCTGGTTTCACAAGGAACAGTGTTTGGCCGTGCTCGACTAAGTGGCCATTTTCAACTAAAATATCGACAATCTCACCGCTTACTTCCGCCTCGATTTCATTAAATAGCTTCATTGCTTCAAGAATACAAACGACGGTGGATGACTCAACCTTGTCACCGATTCTCACAAACGGGTGTGACTCAGGCGATGAGGCATTGTAAAACGTCCCAACCATTGGTGAAACGACTTTCTTTAAACTTGAATCATCCGCATTAACTGGTTTCAGACGTTCTTCTTGAACAGGCTTCACTGTTTCTTTTTTCATCGAGGCCGGTGCCTCCTTAACAGCTACAGCAACAGGTTCCTGCTTCATGCTTGGTTTTACAGTTTCGATAGTTTCATTGCTTAATTGAATCGTTGCCCCTGCTTGCTTTTTTAAAAAAATATTGGATTCTGATCCTTCTAGTTCGACTTTCATTTCCTCAAGCGCCGATTCTTCAAACAACTTAATCATTTCTCTAATTTCATGCATTTTCCACATGGACTTTCGCTCCTTTTTTTCAATGGGTTTAATCTTCTATTTTAATCGGATGTAATTCTAGAAATTTCGTATTAAAATCGCCTTTAACAAAAGCTTCATGCTCCAATAATTGCAGATGGAACGGAATCGTAGTTTTAATACCGCTGATCACAAATTCTTCTAATGCACGCTTCATCCGTTGAATCGCTTCATCACGGTCCTTTCCCCAAACAATAATTTTCGCTACCATCGAATCATAAAATGGAGAAATCTGATAACCTGGGTAAACGGCACTATCGACCCGGACGCCGTACCCGCCTGGTGGAAGATAGACCTCTACTTTTCCAGGAGATGGCATAAAGTTCTTTGCAGGGTTTTCTGCATTAATGCGGCACTCTATCGACCAACCATTAATCTGTACATCCCTTTGTTCAAATGAAAGCGGGTTTCCGGCAGCGACAGAAATTTGTTCTTTAATCAAATCAAATCCTGTTACCATTTCCGTAACCGGGTGCTCAACCTGGATGCGGGTATTCATTTCCATAAAATAATATTGGCCATGTTTGTCTAATAGGAATTCAACGGTTCCGGCACCATGGTAGTTAACGGCCTTAGCTGCAGCAACAGCTGCCTCTCCCATTTTTTCACGGAGTTCCTGATCAAGAGCTGGGGATGGCGCTTCCTCTACAAGTTTTTGGTGGCGGCGTTGGATCGAACAATCACGCTCCCCTAGGTAAACCACATTTCCGTATTGATCGCCCATAATTTGAATTTCTACATGACGGGGCTCTTCTAAATACTTTTCTAAATAAACACCGGGATTGCCAAATGCGGTTTCAGCTTCTTTCTGCGCTTGGCGAATCGCTTTTCTCAATTCATCCTCATCATTCGCAACCCGCATACCTTTTCCACCACCACCTGCTGTGGCCTTGACAATCACCGGATAACCGATTGTTTTAGCAACTTTTACTGCTTCTTCTATATCGTCGACGAGCCCCTCTGTACCCGGGACAGTCGGAACACCGGCACGTTTCATCGTTTCCCTTGCCACCGCTTTCGCACCCATTTTATTAATCGCTTCGGCTTCCGGTCCGATGAAGGTCACATCCTTTCGTGCACAGAATTCTGCGAAATCAGCATTTTCCGCTAAAAATCCATATCCAGGATGAATGGCATCCACATTGGATACCAAGGCAACACTCATGATATTGGTCATATTTAAATAACTATCTTTTGACGCAGTCGGCCCGATGCAAAAACTTTCATCTGCCAATTTTACATGAAGGGCTTCTTTATCTGCCTCGGAGAAGACGGCCACGGTTTGAATCCCCATTTCTTTACATGCACGAATGACACGAACAGCAATTTCTCCACGATTAGCGATCAGTACTTTTTTAAACATTCGACCTTCCCCCTTAGCTTTTTAACTTCACCAAAAATAGCGGTTGTCCGTATTCCACGACCTCGCCGTCTTCCACAAGAAGCTCGACCACTTCTCCCTCTACATCGGATATGATTTCCTGATCCAGATCTAACTTTTCCACTTTGCAATGACCTACAATAGTGCCTTTTGTGGTATGATCACCGATGGTTACATACGGTTGGCCACCTTGTCCAGAGGTGGAAGCGAATACACCGATTACAGGCGAAACAATTTGGTGCAAGGCTGCCTTAAATCCCTCATCTTCTATTTTTGGCACAACCCGGGCTGAATTTTGAGGTCCTAGTTCCAATGTGGTAGCCGCCTCGTTGAATGCCGTTTGAACGGTTTCTTCTGTGAATCCGGGGTTTGAAATCTGTTTTATCATCGTAATTCTGATTCCATTATTTTTTATGCTAAATTCTTGAATGGAAGACTTGCTAACTAATCTAATCATTTCTCGTAATTCAAGCATTTTTATCATAAATAAACACTCCTGCCAGTTTGATTTCGACATACTTTCAAATCTCTATGAACGAGAACACGACGAAGAAGATCCGTTAAACTTAAGTTCAGCTAAGACCGACTAGTTGGTCTTAGAGATAAAAAACCTTTTTATTGTGTTGAAGGTTATCCTTTTCGCAAGACCGACTAGTTGGTCCTTAGTAATAAACCCTTTTAACGTGTTGAAGGTTAGTCCTTTTTAAAGAGACCAACTAGTTGGTCTTTGAATTAAACTAACCCTTTTACATGACCCTGAATCAAACAAAGGCCTTTACAGGACACCTTCAAACAGTCCAAATCCTGACCAACTAGCATTACTATTTCCCTTTAGAACATCTGAGTTTTAAAGTCTTGCGGATAGGATTTCAGAAAGAACTTTGAAAATTTGGGATTTTCCCTCGCTTCCTCAGTCAATAATGAATGCAAGATAATATCGGCATACATGTCTGCAATTTCTTCAATTGAGTATTGACCATCCTGTTTATACCACTTATAGGTCCAGTTCACCATTCCGAAAATAGCCATCGAAATAATAGGGACTGGCAGGTCTCGAAATTCACCGCAATCCATTCCATCCTGAATCACCTTAAATATTAATTGTTTATATTGATCCCTTTTTATCTTAATGTCATTAATGTATTCAGGAGCTAGATACATGTACTCTTCATAGAAAACCGTTACTTCTGATTTATAAAGATCAATCATGGAAACAAACGACTTAATAAACGCGTGGAGTCTCTCCGTAGGCGTATCCCACTGTTCGTTTGCTTTTTTCCCTTGTTCTAAGACATAGGAAATAAAATGGTCGTGGATAAGATAAAGCAATTCATCTTTTGACGTGAAATTGTGATAAAATCCACCTTTCGAAGTCTTACTTTCTTTCACAATCTGATCAACAGTCACCTTGTGAAAGCCTTTTGCTTCAAACATGCGAAGCGATGTTTCTATAATTCGATCTCTTAATGATTGTTCAGCCATTTAAATTCACCCCAGTGTATTTTATCATACCCCCTAAGACGCAACTATTTTTATTTTCTAAATGCACAAATAATATAATTTTTTGAAAATTTAAATTACTATTACCCATAGTATAAACAATCGATACAAAAGTTGCAAATACTTTTGCAATTATTAAAATAACACCTAACTGATTTTGAATTAAGCTGCTGTACATATGCATTGAATTGAGTTAATACCTCGTAGGAATCCGATTTGAAGCATGGAAAAGCGTTAGAAAAAGTATTTGGAAAGTTAAAGTCGGTTTAAAATGGTACTTATTTGCTCTTGTACTCATTCCTGCTGTGATGTATGTGGGGATGGTGATCGTAAATGGAGGAATTCCAAAATTCGAAGGTCTTACTGTAGCATTTTTTATTACATATCCTTTCTATCTCGTTGCCGTTTTCTTTGGCGGTGGTCCATTTCCCGAATAAATCGGTTGGAGAGGCTTTGCTTTACCACGTATGCAATCCAAATTTGGTCCTTTAAAGGCAACCCTGCTACTCGCTATTCTCTGGGCTTTTTGGCATGTGCCACATTTCTTAACGACTGCTCAAAAGGGTGGACCAGATTCAAACCTTTCTACCATTCTTGCTCATTTGCCGATTTTTCTCATGTTGTGTTTTGCTGTTTCGATTATTCTTACGTGGGTTTTCAATTGCAAACAAGGAAACTTGTTTATTGTCATGTTGGTTCATGCTAGTCTGAATACCTTTAGTTTGATCCAGCCATTCCTTGTAAACTCTGAATTAAAAAGTTCAGATTTGCCTTTTACTATTGGATTAGCAATGCTCGCTTTGGTCATACTTATCGTTACAAAAGGCAAACTGGGATATAGCCAAACTTCACTTCAAATAGGAATTAGTAATAATGAAAATATAGCTAAATAGTTTGTTTATAAGAAGTGAATAACAGTCATTTTTCTCTAGAGGGACACTGGGACCTTACTCTCCCATGTCCTTTATTTTTTCTGCAGCAGTATAAATATCATCCAAAAAGACTTTAGGCTCCCTCCGCATACTTAGCACTCCTTATAATACTTGGTTTAAGTGCCGGCATAATATCGTCGATAATAACCTAATCCACTGACTAGCATTTCCTCATAGTATGCTAGTCTTTTTTTCATGATCCAATTTTTTCATCTCTAACTCTAACTTTTTTTCCTCTAAATCTAATTCTTTTATCTTTAGTTCATTATCTTTTTTCTTCACATACCCATAATAAATTAGAGAAAAGCCTATAATGATGGTTAGGTAAAAATAAAAATCCATATCTTAAACACCCCCGGTTTATTTTCTTCTATTCAGTGTTACGAATCAAAACCTTTTTAGTTTCGGAATGTTTACCTTGTGCAACTATAATTTTAAGATTATTATAATTATTAGCGTTATATCAAAGTAAATTTTAATTTCATACACGAGGAGATCTAACATGAAGCTTACGTACGCAGGAAAAACAAAAGATGTTTATGCATTGGAAGATGGTAATTATTTACTTAAATTTAAAGATGATGTTACAGGTGTAGACGGCGTTTTTGACCCAGGTGCAAATACAGTGGGTCTAACGATTGAAGGGGCTGGACGTGCGGGATTAAGACTAACGAAATACTTCTTTGAGGTTTTAAAAGCAAAAGGAATTCCAACTCATTATATTGATGCTGACATCGAACAAGCAACCATGACGGTTAAACCTGCTGAGGTATTTGGAAAAGGACTAGAAGTCATTTGCAGATATCGTGCAGTAGGGAGTTTTTTACGCAGATATGGCTTGTACGCACAAGAAGGACAACCTCTTGATGCATTTGTAGAAGTTACCTTAAAGGATGATGATCGCGAAGATCCTCCAATTAATCAGGACGCATTAGATATGCTTGGTATTTTATCGAAGGATGAATACATCGTGTTAAAAGACCTCACGCAGCAAATCGGAAATATAGTCAAAGAGGAACTTGCTAAGAAAGGCATCGAGTTATACGACATTAAATTTGAATTTGGACGAACTGGTGCGGACAAGCAAATCGTTCTTATTGATGAAATCTCCGGCGGTAACATGCGTGCTTATAAAGATGGAGAGTACATCGAACCTTTAGAATTAGAAAAAATGTTCCTATAAACGAAAAGGCATCCCTTTCAGATGAAGGGGATGCTTTCTTGTCTTTTACGACACTAAAATTACCAAAACACTATTTTAAATTAAGGATGTTTTCGGAAACCTTGATATTTTGGTAAATCTGGTTCAAATGCGGATTAGTACTATTATGATTCCCTCTAGCATGAAATTTCAGGTTCACAGGTAACCAGTGGGATCTTTTGATTCCCGTATGCATGATTCTTCAGGTTCAACGGTAACCAAAAAGATCTTTTGATTCCCGTTAGCTTGATTTTTCAGATTCAACGGTAACCAAAGGGATCTTTTGATTCCCGTTAGCAAGGTTTTTCGTGTTCATCGGTAACCAAAGGGCTCATCTGATTCCCTCTAGCATGATTTTTTAGGTTCAATGGGAATCAAAGGACTCATCTGATTCCCTCTAGCGTGATTTTTCAGGTTCAACGGGAATCAGAGGGCTCATCTGATTCCCTCTAGCGTGATTTTTCAGGTTCAACGGGAATCAGTGACCATTTTATTCCAATAAACCCCAAAGTCATTTACTTAACGCAACAAACTTAACCTTAATTAAATATGAAACTCAACCTCTTCATCTAATAAAGGATCATTATTTTCGTTAAACTCTGGATAGATATCAGGGTGAAGGATACTTGCTATCTTACTTAACCCAAGTAATAATCTTGGTGAAGGTCTGCAAAATAATGGTTCATCCAATATATACAATTGATTATTTTTAATAGCTTCCATCTTCTCCACCTCAGGGCGTTTTAGGATTACCTTTGGATTCACTTTTTCTTTGTGTACCCCCACCCAAATAACGCAAATCACATCGGGATTTCTTTGTACGATTTCTTCCCAATGCGTTTTTACGCTTGACTGAGGCATATCCTCAAATATGTTTCTTCCCCCTGCGAGCTTACTAATCTCAGTTATCCAGTTGGTTGCTCCAGGAGTAAAAATTGGTTTAGCCCACCATTCCCAATAAAGGTTTGCCGGCTTTTCTACCTGCTTACATAAAGATCGGTAGTTTTCGAGAAAATGATTGTATTTCTTGAATAATTGGTTTGCTTTGTCAGAAGTATTCGTCACTTCCCCAACGAATAATATACTTTCTCCTACCTCTGTTAATGTCTTGGGGTTAGGGACAATGACATACGGTATGTTTCGTTTCTTTAACTCTTCGATATTTCGTTCCATTCCAGGTACAGAAAGCGAGGCTAATACTAAATCTGGTTGTAATTTTTCCACTTTGTCCATATCAATGTCCAAATCTGACCCCAGTCTCGGTAATGTTTGAATATCCTCCGGCCAATCCGAGTAGTTATCCACTCCTACCAACGAAGAAGTTAAACCTAAGTAAGCTGCTAATTCTGTATTACTTGGACAAATGGATATTAATCTCATATCAAAGCCTCCTTTATGATTCTAAAATTCTATTCCTTTTACAGCGGGAACGCCTTCATTGTAATAATGTTTTTCCGCTTCAATGACTGAAACAAGATCAGCTATGTCTTTAATTTCCTGCTTGGCATCTCTTCCGGTAATAACAAGATGAACATGGGAAGGTTTATTTTTGATTAATTCTATGACTTCGTTAAGAGGCAAAACATCATCGATTGGAAACTTATCAATGGCTAACGCATTATTCAGTTCATCTAAGATTACCAAATCATACTCCCCACTCATAACCGCTTCCTTTGCTTTCGGCCATCCTATTTTTAAGGCTTCTCTATGTTCCTCTGGTGTTTTGGTCCAGGTGAAACCAATTCCCAGTTGAACCATTTCCACACCTAGCTTTTTCAGGGCTATTTGTTCACCATATGTACGTTCAGGTGATTTGATAAACTGATAGATTTTCACTTTCAGTCCTCTGCCAATTCCTCTAAGTGCTAACCCTAAAGAGGATGTTGTTTTTCCTTTTCCATGACCGGTATACACCAGTGTTAAGCCATTTCGATTGATTGGTTGATTCATATTTCTTTCCCCCTATTATCTAAACATTTTCTAATCCAGTTCTCAACCATTTCAGGGCAAGAGGCAAAATGAAAATGAGTATAACCAGCTACTAGACTAAGAAGAACCGGCCTATAAAACAAAAACCGGTTATCTATCCATTAATTATGGTGATGATGATGTTCATACCCATGTTCTTTCGCATATTTACGGAAATTTTCTAAATCTTGCATACCAGTCGAAGTACCGTTTAAGGCCTGATTCATACGTTCTAACAGTACCGTTCTTAACTTTGGATGATAGCCAAAATACTGAGCAATATCAATTGATACATGCGGATAAGACTCTTTAAACTGTTCGGCCATTTTATTCATTCTTTCCATTAAAATTCCCGTAAATAAAAAATACGGCAGCATGATGATTTTTTTTGCTCCCAATTTAATACAGCGTTCCATCCCATCCTGCACAGTTGGCGTCGTTACCCCCATAAAGGCACTTTCAACGATTGGTACATTTAATTTCTCCCACAATAATCTGCTGATTTTATAAAAATCACCATTTGCATATGGATCGCTGCCGCCTCGTCCAATTAATAAAATGGCCGTATCCTCATGATTTTGATCCACATCAAAACCTGCTTCAGTAAGTCTTGATTTTAAAATCTCAAAGACCTCCTCATGAATACCAATCGTCTGGCCATAGGTAAATTGAACATCGGGGAAATGCTCTTTAGCATGTTCGATTTCTGCTGGAATATGGAGTTTTGAGTGTCCTGCATGTAATAATATGATGGGAATTACATGGATTTCATCCGCACCTTGTTCAACACACAACTGAATCCCATCTTCAATATTTGGTGACGCGAATTCTAAGAAACATGTTTCTACTAAAAGGGCTGGATCAATGTATTCTTTCATTTGCCCGATAAATTCCCGAACTTCTATATTCCCTGCCTCGAGCCTGCTGCCATGTCCAACAAATAATACAGCTTTTTTCATTGGTCCTTTATCTTTCTTGTATTTATCAATTCCTTTAATTCGATTTTCGCTGCGTTTCCGCACACCGTGCTCCATTGAGTAAATGATCGCATCTTGTTCAACTGCTTCATGAACAATATCACGTGCGGTTTCTTCATGTTGAACCGAATACCATGTCCCTTTTGGGTAATCAATTACGACACATTTATCTTTACAACGACCGTTACAGCGTGTACGCGATGTATGAATATGCTCATCCAAACGGTTTTTACGGATCTCATCACGAATTTGCTGGGTGACCTCTTCAGCTCCTGCTCCCATACAGGTTGCACCATTGCAAATGAGTAAGTGACGCTGCATTTGCGTTAAATTCCAGGTTGTCATATAGTGACCTCCCCCTCTTCCATCATCTTGTAGCCTCTATGTCTCTTTGTTATATCAACAGTGCCGCCGATTAAAAGCCCATATTTGAAATGGCAAAACGAAACTTAGTTATGTAACTTCACTGGCTCCCAACTTATGATCGCTGCATAGAATGGGTGACGGTACACATACTGGTCATCCTCCATACTAATAAAGCGTTCGAGTGATGCTTTCACATGCGCCATGTCAAACTGTGGTGATAAGATTTTTTTGCTTTGTGCTTCATATAATTGCTGTAATGTATCATAACGATACACACGCTCCAGCTTGAGCATTTCACAATTTGCATAAATCCCTAACTGATACAGCATGTTAACGATGGTAATATAATCACGGCGAGGATATTTAATGTCATAGCCAATCTGCTCATCTAAAATAACGTAATGCGGCTGAATAGGTCCTGTTGTTAAACCAATGATGGCGCGCTTTTTAGCAAGCCTGTTCATTTTTTTCAGCGCCGCATTCATTTCATACATACGATAAAAGCAGTTCACCCCAATAACAACATCATGCTGCTCAATTTGCGCTTCTTCCCATTTACTTTGAACGAACTGAACAGGTGCATCGTTTTCAAAGTATTGTTTTAAGTAGGCAAGTACACTTTCAGAACTATCAACTAACGTTAAACTTTTGACATCTTGACTGAGTGGGAATGTATAGTTGCCCCATCCCGGCCCAATTTCAATACAACTTGAATTTTTGGGGATATAATGTTTCATTTTTTCATAAATTTTTTTTGCATAGTTATCTGTTTGCTTGTATGTTTTTTTCATCATGGACTGAGCCCAATATGCTTCTTCCAGTTCATCATGAATCATTCTTTCTGGCATCTTGCCATGCCAGTCTAACATGCCGTCTTTCCACAGCTTTTCAAAATCAATTTGTAAAGGGGGGCTTTTTATCATTGAATTTTCTCCTTAATCTCCACAATACGAATGGACAATCATACAGTATTTGCAACAGTTGCCCGTACAATCGTGCCACGTACAAACCGCCTTATAGCCAAGTGGTTTTTTCTGCAAATGGTGTACGCTTTTTCGCGGAAGTGATTTCTTCTGCAGGGTAACCAATACATAACGTCCCTACTAATTGCTCCCCAACCGACGCACCAATAAAATCATGTAATGCTGTATCATGCACTAAGCCAACACCACGTGTACGCCATACCATGCCTAAACCAAGCTGTTCAGCCATTAACCATATCGACATAATCGCACTGCTGACTGCAAAGGTATTATCTTTTGTTGCACCTTCGTCTCCATCGACAATCGCAGAAGTCACGACAATGACAAGCGGTGTCTTTGTGACAGCTTCCATTGAGCTTTCCACTAAATGCGGTTTTGTTGGGAAGCGTTTTTGTAAATAATCGAGCGCCACTTGCTCATATCGTTTTAAGCTATCGCCCTGTAATACATAGAAATGCCAGGGCTCACGCATACGGTCATTTGGTGCATACGTTGCTGCTTCTAATAAAGTCTCAATTTTGTCACGTTCGACTTCGCGCGTTTCAAATTGGCGAATCGCACGGCGTTTTTTTAATGCATCTAACATAATTCATGCTCCTTTTCTATAAACCAGGCAATTTGATCCCGTACGCTAACAACCTCACCAACTAAAATCATGGATGGATTAGAGATACGATGTTTTTGAATATCTTGTGCAATCGTGGATAGATTGCCTGTAATCGTACGCTGATTTTTGGTTGTGCCCCATTCAATGACGGCAACAGGTGTTGATTCACTTTTGCCATAGGTAATTAAGCTTTTCGTAATATGCGCGATATTGCCAATGCTCATATAAAAGGCCACCGTATCAATTTGAGCTAGCGCGGACCAATTTAAAAAATCCTGCTCCTTTTCTTGACGGCCATGACCTGTAACAATTGCAAAGCTTGCAGCATAATCACGATGTGTTACAGGAATCCCTGCATAAGCAGGCACAGCAATTCCCGCTGTAATACCAGGCACGATTTCAAATGGAATATCGGCTTGACGTAAAATCGCGGCCTCTTCTGCACCACGTCCAAAGACAAATGGGTCACCGCCTTTTAAGCGGAGAACCTGCTTGCCAAGATTGGCTTGTTCCACTAGCACACGATGAATTTCATCTTGAATCAGTCCATGCCTGCCGGGTTCTTTTCCACAATAAATCAGCTCGGCGTCAGGCTTCGCATGTTTTAATAATTCAACATTCACCAGACGGTCATATAAAATCACATCTGCTTGCTGAATGCACTCTAATCCACGAATCGTCAATAGTTTTGGGTCACCAGGACCAGCTCCTACAATATATACAAATCCGCTCACCGCTTTTCTCCTATACGCTGCTGCAGCCACGCTTCACATTTTTGTTTTTCATCTTGCTCGATCCATTGTAATAACTGTGGATCCAGGAGCTCTGCTAATAGCTGTTTTTTCTCATCGCCTGTAGACACTTGTAAAATGTGCTGCCGTGCTTCCTTTAAAAAAGCAACATACTGCGCGTAATGTACTCCAAATTGCTCTTCTAAATTCGTCTTTACCTGGCGTGTCAGACCTGGACTTGCTCCAGACGTCGATACAGTCAAAACGAAATCACCGCGGCGAACTACTGCTGGATTGATGAAATCAACACGTCCTTTTGCATCCGCACGGCTGAGTAATTGCCAATGCTGGGCCGCTTCTTCCACTGCATTGTTTACCTCTTCCTCATTTGTAACGGCGAAAATCAGTGCTGCATCATCTAAATCAGCAGGTTCAAATTCTTTTTCTTTCCATGTCACAAGCCCTTCATTGATATAGTGCTGCAATTTTTCGGTTACCTCAGGGCTTATCACTGTCACTAGCGCATTTGTTGGCAGCAGCGCTTCCACCTTTTGACGTGCTACATGTCCGCCCCCAACAATAACAACCTTTTTATAGTCAATATTCATTAATAGTGGGAAATAATTCATTGTTTACCTCCAAACATGCTGTAAGCCAGTTTTTCACAAGCTGTGGATTCGAAGCAAAATGAAAGTGTGTATAGCCAGCAACAATATTTTTATGTAGATAACCTTCTTGCTGAGCACGCAAACGGCCTTTACTAAAATAAGCTGGTGATGTATGCTCCCCCTCATACGTTGAGTAATGGAACTCATGCCCTTTTGCCTGCTCCTCTTCATTGATTAGAAAGTTCCCCGGAACACCTGTAATTTCCCGGTAGCCAAGTGCCGCTAATTTATCCTGCATCCGTACACGTCCTGGAATGATTCCGAGCATTGGGAATACCTGTCCTTGACGATTCACAATTTCCTCTGTTAAATACATAAAACCGCCGCATTCCGCTAATGTTGGCATCCCTTGCTTAAGAGCGGCTCTTATTGATTGCTTTGTTTCTTCATTTTTCGCCAATTGTTCCGCAAACTCTTCCGGGAAACCGCCGCCAATATATAGCCCCTGCGCTTTTTCTGGAACTTCCTCATTTTGTAATGGAGAAAAGTAATGCAAGGTGGCACCATATGCACGGAGTAATTCTAAATTTTCTTCATAATAAAAGTTAAAAGCGGCATCCTTTGCAACTGCAATATGTACTTCTTGTCTTTGCTCCTGTATATCGAATATAGATTCAGTAACGTCCAATGATTGTGTTTTTGTAATTTCCAGCAGCTGTTCAATATCCACTGTTTCTTCGATTGCTTCTGCAAGACTATTAAAATAGGAATCTAGATCACCACGTTCAATGGCGGGAACTAAACCGAGATGACGGCTTGGCATCGAAGGTACAGCTCCTTTTGGCAGATAGCCAATGACTGGAATTCCACATTCTTGTTCAATCGCTGCCTTGACAATTTCAAAATGGCTTTTACTTCCTAATTGATTGGCAATAACACCAACAATATTGGAGCTTTCATCTAACATTTGAAATCCCTTGACAATCGCAGCCGCACTTCTTGCCATACTTGCTGCATTGACAATTAAAATGACGGGACTTTTTGTAATCACACTAATATGAGCAGCAGATCCTTCATTTGATAATGGGGATTTGCCATCATAAAAGCCCATCACTCCTTCAATAATTGCTGCATCTGCATCTTGGCTCGCTCTTGCGACAATGGCACGGATTGTATCATGGGACATCATGAAACTATCAATATTACGAGAAGGGCGTTTTGTGACAGCTGTATGATACGTTGGGTCAATATAATCAGGGCCGCATTTAAAGCCCTGGACTGTTAATCCACGCTTCATAAGCGTACGCATGATGCCGATTGTGAATGTTGTTTTTCCAACACCGCTTCCTGTGCCGGCTAGAACAAATCGATTCATTGTACTTCCTCCTGAAAGTTGAAACGTGCAATGGAAATGGTCACATTTCCGCTTTTCTTTTTCTCGAGCAGTAATTCTTTCGCATTCGAATAACGCAATGCGGCCGGCTCGCTGACCCCATATGCACCTGTATATTTAAAGACTGTTTCTGATGGGTTTTGCATTGGTATTTCATTTAGCTGGTCAGGTGTGTAGGTTACAAACGGCCAGTTATGTTTAGCCGTTAATTCAAGCAGGCCTGTTTCGTTTTTCTTTAAGTCGATGGTCGAAACTGCTTTGACACTTTTTTTACTTAAACGCAGCTCTGCTAATGTTTCATCTATGACTTGTTCAATTTCTGCCATTACCGTGCCACGATTACAGCCAATGCCAAGTACAATTGATTTTGGACGATATATAACGCCGTTCTCGAGCAGCACCTCTTCATGCGCCTCAATTAACCGATCTGTAATAAGAAGGGCCGCTTGTGGCTTTGCCATGATCGCTTCATCTATCGATGGATAAATTTTCAAATTGTCCGGTAATGAGCGGTCGTACATCCACCAATTTTTTTCTCCCGTTTCCTGCACGATCGCAACATGCTCTTCATTGACAACCGATGCACTAACGGGAGTTAATTTTTCTTCGCTATCCCAAATCCAACCAAATTGTGCGCCAAATAAATCCACTGAAATCGTTTTTTGAACATCTGAGGCGGTTGTAACAACAGGTACTGCACCAATCGCATTGGCAAATTCATGGGTTAAGGCATTAGCACCGCCAATATGCCCTGATAAAACGGCGACGACATACTGTCCTTTATCATCCACCACTAACACTGCAGGATCTTTCTTTTTATCAATCAAAAGCGGAGCAATCATGCGAACGACAGCACCGAGGGAAATGACGCAAATGATTCCTTTATACTGCTGGAACAAAGCAGGCAATAATAGGCGAACCGTACCATCAAATAACTGAATTTGGCGCGTGTCTTCGTCACCCTGCTCGAATTTCTTCATATAATAAAGGTCCGCATATGGGAATTTTTCCGTATAGCTTCTTGCATGTGCCACCCCATGTTTGGTTATGGCGACGAGAGCATATGGTTTGCGCTTTTCTATTACAGGAATTTCACCTTCATGTAAACTAATCATTCTCCTTCACACCTTTGCGGAAGCCATGAGTAAAGGTTTTGTCATATAGCTTCGAACGATAATTTTTTTCATGGATATCCGGGTCTAATGCCCAGCCTGCTAGAATCATCGCATGCTTGCGAATACCATTGACACGCATTGCTTCATCTAATTCAGCAACTGTTGTCCGTACAATTTTTTGGTCTGGCCACGAAGCACGCTGCACAACCGCAACTGGTGTATCGTCTGCCCAGCCTGCTGCCTGCAGTTCTTTGGTAATTTTCTTTGTTAATGTCGAACTTAAAAACATGGCAATTGTACAGTGATGGCTTGCCAGTGCCTGTAATTTTTCACGTTCAGGCACAGGTGTACGTCCTTCCGCACGTGTTAAAATAAGCGTTTGGGTTAAATCAGGAATCGTCAACTCTGCGCCAACAGCGGCTGCAGATGCAAAAACAGAACTTACACCTGGCACAACTTCATAGCTAATATCATGCTGCTTCAGCAGTGCCACTTGTTCCATCGTTGCCCCGTACATCGCCGGATCGCCTGTATGTAAACGTACAACCGTTTTGCCTGCGTTGACACGCTCAACGATACAATCCACCATTTCCTGGAGATGCATCCCTGCTGTGCGGATAATTTCTGCCGACTCCTTCGCTTCCGCTACTAACGTTTCACTTACGAGTGAATCAGTATACATCACAACATCCGCTTCTTTTAATAACTTAAAACCTTTCACCGTGATTAAATCCGGATCTCCCGGACCTGCTCCAATAATCCAAATTTTCTTCATTATTTGCGCACCACCATACATGACAAGTAATTTAATTCTGCACCCCGAAGTTCATTAATCTTCCAAATTACCTCTTCGTCAGAAGTAACTTTTGTAACGACATGTGCTTTTTCTAATAAACCCATTTCCTCCAGCAGATCGAGCATTGCGTCTAAAACTTTTGCTACTTTAATAAAGACGATTGCATCATGGCTTTCAATCACCCGGCGCATTTCTTCCATATCCTCTGTAGCAGGAATCATAGCGACATGGTCATCACCATCAGCCAATGCAATCCCTAAGCGATTAACAGAACCATTAAATGACGAAATACCTGCTACAGTTTCAATCGGGACATCTGGGTGCATCGATTTCATTAAATTCATTAAATGAATAAATGTGCTATATAGCATCGGATCCCCTTCAGTCACAAACGCTACATCTTTTCCTTGAACTAAATAGCTATAAATCGCTTCCACTGATTTTGTCCACTCAGTGCGCAATGTATCTTCATCTTTTGTCATGGGGAATACCAAACCAAGCATCTCTTTTTCTGCCGGGTTAATATACACTTCCACAATACGATGGGCATATGATTTACTGCCCTTTAATTTTTTAGGATATGCGATGACTGGGCTTTCCTGCAATCTACGAAATGCTTTTACTGTGATTAATTCTGGATCTCCCGGCCCAACACCTAATCCAAATAACGTTCCCATTCTCATTATTCTTTTCCTTTCTTTGCTGTCACAATATAGATTGGATTTAACGGTTCAAAACGCGTTAAATTTAAGATTGGTTTACTCTTTGAAATTTGTGCCTGTAATATCGATACTTCACAGCCTAATGCTTTTAGACGCTGAAGCGCTTCTGCCAGATTTTCAATCGTTGCAATATTCATAACAAGGCGTCCATTTGGCTGTAAGCGTGAGATACATGTGTGCAATAAATGCTCCATATTTCCACCGTTGCCGCCAATAAAAATGGCATGCGGATCTGGAAATTCATCCAGACGATCAGGTGCCTTCCCTAGCACTGCAACAAAATCTGTCCGATGTTTTAATTGATTTTCCAAGCAGTTTTCAAGGTCACCCTCATTTTTTTCAATTGCATACACGGCACCTTCCCGAGCTATTTTTGCTGCTTCAATTGCTACTGAACCAGTGCAAGTCCCAATATCCCAAACAATACTATTTTCTTTTAGACCTAACTCCTGCAGACAAAGAGTTCGAATTTCTCTTTTTGTAATTAAACCTTTATCTGGTTTTCGCTGAAAAAACGCATCATCCGGAATACCAAGAGGGGTGCGTTCGACTAACTCACGCTGTTTTAAAATCACAACATTCAATGAAAAAAAGGAAGTTTGCTCCATCTCGTCCAATGTGAAGGAGCGGCAGCGCTCGTTTTTACCTTGTAGATTTTCAGCAACAAAGGCATCATATTCTGTCATGCCGAAACGCTTTAAATATTTTGCAATTGCCTGGGGAGAATTCGTTTCATCTGTTAAAACAGCAATTTTCTTACGTCCATCAATTCTTTGTGCAAACCCTTTAATGGAACGGCCGTGCAAGCTGACAATATACGCATCCTGCCAGCTTTCCTGCATTTTAGAAAAAGCAAGCTGTACCGAGCTGGTATAAGGGTAAATCTCTAATGGCAGCTTCTTCGCAAGTACACTGCCAAGTCCATAAAACAGTGGATCACCGGACACTAAGATAACGGCATTCCGTGTTTCTTGCTGTAATTCAGCTATTAACGCTGACAAACCGCCTTTGATTACTTTTTTCTCTTTTTTATATTCCGGGAAAAATTGCAAATGACGTTCCCCGCCTACAAGTACATCACATTCATTGATCCACTCAGCATATTGGGGGAGCAAACCTTCCGCGCCATTATCCCCTATACCAATCATCTTCATCCAATTTGTCAATGTTCTCCGCCTTTCCTAAACAATCTCCATTCATGGCATACAAGGTTGTCGACACTTTGATGTCAGTATTCATATGATTCAGTGCATAGTAGCAGCAGTTTTTGCAAAGTGCTGCAAAGAATGCCTCGTTTCCCTGAAGCATTTCACCAACCTGTGAAGCCGTATTCGCCTGTAAAATTTCTCGCTGCTTCGCCTCATCAACACCCACTTTATTGGCAATGCCCGCTAAAAACTCAAAGCTTATCGGTGCACTTTTTGAGTGAACCATCATAACGCCTTGGGCAACTTTTGAGAACTTCCCCATCATCCCTACTAACGAGACTCTCGGAATCTTCTTCCGTGCAATATTTTTTAATGTAAAACCAACAAAATCGCCCATTTCTATAAATGCTTCTTCTGGTAAATGAGGATACTGCTTCATTGCAAATTTTTCACTGCGTCCGCCCGTTGTAATGACTAAATGCTCACATCCTGATTCTTTTGCTACATTGATTGCTTGCACGATACTTGCCATATAAGCAGAACTTGAAAATGGCACCACTGTTCCCCGTGTACCTAATATCGAAATTCCGCCAATAATGCCTAACCGCCCATTCAATGTTTTTTCAGCAATCTCTTCACCGTCTGGTACGGAAATGACCACTTCAATTCCACAATTTAATAAATATTTTTCAATTGTTTCTTGTACAACACCACATATCATTTTACGCGGTACAGGGTTTATCGCCGCTTGACCTACAGGTACAGGAAGTCCCGCTTTTGTCACTCGTCCTACACCAACCCCGCCATCTAAATGGATACCTTCTTCTTTTGAATAGCGAACGGTACTTTGAATTCGTGCCTGGTGTGTAGCATCAGGATCGTCCCCGGCATCTTTAATCGTTTCACACATTACCTCGTCATCTGAGACTTCAAATGCCGTTACTTTAAATGTTGCATACTGACCAACCGGTAAATAAATCGTAACTTCATCTGGTACCTTTCCACTCACAAGTGCTTGCAGTGCCGCTTTTGTCATCGCTGTTGCACATGCTCCTGTCGTGTAGCCATGACGCATTTGTGAAGGGTCTTTTTTATTTCGTTTCTTTTGCTCGTTCATCCGCCATAATCGAAATGGCATTAAGTGCAGCGACTGTCACTGTACTGCCACCCTTTCTCCCAACATTTGTAATAAATGGAATCCCTTCCAGCACTGCTAACTCCGCTTTCGACTCTGCTGCTGATACAAAGCCGACTGGCATTCCAATAATTAAGTCCGGTTTTGCAGCACCATCTTTTATTAATCGAATCAACTCCAGCAATGCGGTTGGTGCATTGCCAATGGCATAGATTCCTCCTTCATGTAAACGCGTTGCCTTTTGCATGGAAATAATAGCACGTGTTGTTCCTTGAGCCTTCGCTTCTTTTGACACATCTTCATCCGCAATATAACAATGTAAATCCCCGCCATGCTTTTGGAATCGTTTCCTTCCTGAACCGCTTTCGATCATTTGTACATCCACCACTACATGTCGGCCCGCTAAAATGGATTGAACCCCTGCCTCAATGGCATTAGGTGTAAAAATCATGCTGCGGCCTAACTCAAAATCTGCTGAAGCGTGAATCACCCGTCGAACAACTAGCCATTGCTCATCTGTAAATGAATGTTCGCCCATTTCCTCTTTAATAATGGCGAAACTGTGATCATAAATCTTGTCTGGATCTACCGTTACGGGAATAAACTTTGTATTAAAGTTCATGTTTGCCAAGAATAAAACCTCCTAATAGTTGAGTTACTTCTTCGAAAGAAGTACAAAAATTTTCATATTCAATCGCTGGCCGTTTTATTAAAATAACAGGAATCCCTAATTGTAGAGCAGCTGTCATTTTTTCATCTACAGATCCCACTTTGCCGCTTTCTTTTGTAATCATTAGAGACACATTATATTGCTCGCATAGTGCTTTATTTAATGATTCCGAAAATGGGCCCTGGATCGCAATAATGTCCTTTTGTTTAATACCTAAACTATTACACTTTTCCATATTCCCTATATTTGGAAGCATTCTGCAAATAAGCCGGATTTCATCACGCATTAAATATTTAGCAAATATTTCTAACGTTTTGCTGCCTGTTGTCAGCATGATCGTTCCTTTATGAAATTGTGCTAATTTGGCTGCTTCTTCATAACTTTCAACTTCTGTAATTAGTGGAGAAATAAACTGTTCTTCTGGTCTTTCATAACGAATATATGGAATACCACATGCTTTTGCTGCTGCCATTGCCGTTTTCGACGCTTCTTCTGCATATGGATGGCTGGCGTCGATGACACAGGTCATCTTTTCCTTCTGAATAAGCGCCATCATGTCATTAACTGATAACCGCCCGACTTGATAAGGAATATGGTGGGCATTTAAACTTTCGGCTGCAGATTCTGTGACAACTGTTGCTAATAAAGGATAGCCTTGATTTTGTAATTGAATGGCTAATGCTCTCGCATCACTTGTGCCTGCTAAAAATAAAATCATGTGTTCCTCCTAATCTCCACATGGTGCCGGCTCGACTTCAATTTTGGAGCTCATATCCTGATAGTTAAAATACTGAATTTTTTTCACACGTTTAAAATATTTAAAAAGGCGTTCATTTGGATGGGCATTTTGTTTATACTCTTCTATCATTTTCGTTAATAACGGCAGCAGCTGATCTGGTTCAATTCCTTCTGCTACTGGCTGTGCAGCATGGGCAGTTCGGCCAACCGGCTTTGCGCCAATAAATAAATCAAATTTTTTCTTGCGGTAGACGATCCCGATATCATCGAATACTGCCCGATAACAGGCCATACCGCAGCCGTTGAAACCAATATGTAATTCTTTTGGAAGCTTTAAGCCCCCCAATTTTGCTGCTATTTCTTCTGCATATGGAATAGATTCTGCTTTTTCACCGTAGCAAAAATCACAAGCTTTTACATTTAAAACATCGCCGACAGGCATGACAATTAAATCATTTTGTTTAAGTCTTTCAACAATCGATTCAGGTTGATCTGTTGGAATCTTTAGTAAAAAACGATGATCTGGTGTATATTCCATGGTGCCGCTCTCGCCAATTGTTTCGGCCAATACGCGCATTTGCTCTGGCTTAATAAATTTATTGGCAACACCAGGTGAAACTGCAAATTCAAATATATTTTCAATCGGCTGCTGAACTAAATGCGGATATTCTATTTCCGATTTAGACACCATGGATAAAGCCTTTAAGGCCAAATCTAATGAGCTAACTTCTTGTTTTTTTCTTTCAATTTGCTCATAACCAGATTGCGCTTCCCCTGTTTCTTGATTTAATGCCCATGGTTCGGCTTCCTTTTTCAAACGCTGATGCGGTTTTAAACTTTGCTTTTCTTCACCTAACGTATATTTACGCTGATACCCTCGAGGGGTAATGATTTTATTGTCATAAAAGAAAGTAGAAGAATTCCCGATAATAACCGTTGTCAGCATTCCTATATCATGTTCAAGCATTTCAGCCAGTGTTGTCAGCACCACATGTTGATTTTCACGATAGGCACTTTTCACAAGTCCCACCGGTGTTTCAGGAGAACGATATTTTAATAGAATATTTTGTGCCTCTACAATTTGGCGTGTCCGTCTACCGCTTTTCGGATTATATAAAGCTATTACGAAATCGGCCATCGCAGCTGCTTCAATGCGCTTTTCTATTACAGTCCAAGGCGTCAAATGATCACTTAGACTTATCGTGCAGGAATCATGCATGACAGGCGCACCCAATAAACTCGCACAAGAATTAATCGCTGAAATACCTGGTACAATTTCTACCTCAATTCCTTCTTTTTCAGTCCAGCCCTTCTCAATCAGCACTTCATACACTAATCCAGCCATACCATAAACGCCTGAATCTCCGCTGGAAATGACTGAGACAATTTGGCCTGATTCAGCTTTCTTTACTGCATCCTGTGCACGTGACACTTCTTCTGTCATACCCGTACTGACAATGGATTTTGCTGTTACGAAAGCTTCAATTAGCTCCACGTATGTTTTATAGCCAATAATACAATCACTTTGCTGCAATGCAGCTACAGCTCGATTTGTAATATGCTCACGATCACCTGGACCGAAGCCAACAACAAAAATTTTTCCCTTTTTCATAGGCTTACCTCCAAATAAAAAATGCCTGCACTCCTTTTAAAAGGAATACAGGCATGTGATATGACAGTATAAAAATAGCATACTGAAACTCAAAAACAATAGGTAAAATTGTCCCGCCTATACTTCTCCCTCCGAAAAGCAAGTGTCGTTTAAATAAGCAGGTTTCCTGACTTAAGCTTCTTTTTACTCTTACACCTTCCCGATTTCTCAGTGGCATTGTAATTTCATCAGCTCTTACAGTAGCGGGGGCTGTACTAGACTTTCACTAGTTTCCCTATTACCTCACAAATGTGAGCACTTATTTAAATTACTTTATTAATTTTTTTAAATATATCATATAATCTAAATATTTGATACACTATTTTTTAATAATTTTATAAAAGCTTTGTAGAGCAACTCCATATACGCAGTCATTCCATCATTTCAAACAGTTCTGCCTTCGATCTCGGATACTTTTTATTCGATAAATTCGTTCTTTGTAATCTTTCAAACACTTCCATGATCCAAGGTACTTGCAAATGGCTTTTTTCGAGAATTTCTCTTTTATTAAAAACCTCAACGGCTGTTCCTTGAGCTATCAAATGCCCATTGTTTAAGATGATGACCTCATCTGCCCACTCAAAAGCTAAATCTACATTATGAGTAGACAATAAAATCGTCCGATTTCGGTGATTAATTTTATCCAAAATTTCCATTATTCTATTTGAATAGTAAGGATCGAGTCCAGCTGTTGGTTCATCTAACACGATTAATTCTGGTTCAATAGCAAGAATTCCAGCGATTGCTACCCTTTTTTTCTGTCCGATACTTAAAAAGTGAGGAGGTTTATCTTTAAACGATTCCGTTTCTGTTAATGTGATGACTTCCTTTACACGCCTCTCTATTTCTTCGGTGGGTAAATTTAAATTTTTTGGACCGTACTTAATATCTTCATAAACACTAGATGAAAAAAGTTGGGTATCAGAATTTTGGAATACAATACCGACTTGCTGCCTTAATTGCTGGATCTCTTTCCGTTTATAGGTTAACTTCTTTCCACTGTATAAAATGCTTCCACTTGTTGGCTTTAAAATACCGTTCATAAGCAGAAATAGTGTCGATTTTCCAGCGCCATTATTCCCTAATAAGGCTATTTTTTTCCCTTTTTCAATTGAAAGATTTATATTATTCAATGCCATCGTTCCATCTGCATATTGATAAGAAACTTGTTCAAACGTTATTATTTGTTCACTCACTCTGCATACGTCCTTTTCATTGATCTTTCATGATTTTGACATAACATATATCATGAAAAGTGTTACAAACGATATAAAAATAATGACAAAATGCCCACGATTATAGCCCATTGATAAATCCACATCATACAAATGTTCATCTCCACCACGACTATCAATTGCGATTTGAAGTTGTTTTGCTGAGAGCATCGATTTAACGAAAAGGCTGACAATAAGCTGTGCAACGCTGTAAAACCAGCTACTATAATTTTGATAGCCAAGCCTGCTAGATTGTGCAATATAAATTTCATTCATCTTTTCCAATAAAACAAAGATAAATCGATACGTAAGCCCCATTAATTCTACAAATACAGTTGGTAGTTTTACTTTTTTTAATACCCAGATAAATTGATTAAGAGGTGTTGATAAAACAAGAAAATATAAACAGCTCACACTTGCTAAAATCGTTGTGGCTAGTTCGTATGATTGTTGGATACTATATGAACTTATATAGATTTGCCATAAACCTATTTCGGCCATCCAAAGCACTTCTAAATCTTCTTGATAAATAGGTGCAATGGAAAATAAAATGGCAACCAAGCTTGTCAATAAGAAAACAAAAGGGACGAATAGAAGTTTCAAATATGCTATATACGGGATTTTCGCCTTGAATATCACCAATATACTCATTACAGTAAAAGTAAAACAAGCCACGGAAATATTTTTTGAAATAATTGTAAAAAAGAGAAAGATCAGTGCAAAACTAACCTTCTCAACGGGATGAACATCTTTTAATCCGCTGGTATAAGCATAATCATCAATTTTTATCATAGCATTCAATTCATTCCACTATTGTTTGGGTGAAGAATACTTTTTTCTAGCTGTTCCATATCCAATGACATAGCCGATGATGATGGCACCGAGAGCCGCTTGTAATGAGAATAGTAAACTTTCAATCTCTCCACTTGGTGGTTCCCATATAGCAGTAAACCATGGCTCATAGTCAGGTGCCACTTCGATAATCGCTTCCTCCGCTTGCCTGTCAGCTCCACCAAATTCAGCACCATTTAGAAAAATTAATGGAATAATTGCTAATAAAATTACAATTAAAAATAGTACTCCATTTTTCATGTTAGCTTGCCTCCTTAATTGATAGTAATTGCTTTATTTCTGCCATATTATATTTTTGAAGTAAATTCATCACAATTACCGTAAGTAAGCCTTCACTGATCGCTAAAGGAACTTGTGTAAAACCAAAGATACTAGCAAACTTTACAAATGAAGCCACAAAGCCACCCACCTCAGCAGGGAAAGCTAACGCTAATTGAACCGACGTCACTAAATATGTCCCAAAATCCCCTAACATTGCAGCTAAAAAGACTGCAACAGCTATAGATAAGTTCATTTTTCTTCCAAACTTAAATATTCCATAGGCGAGTAGAGGTCCGACGACTGCCATGGAAAAGGCATTCGCTCCTAACGTTGTAATTCCACCATGTGCTAACAGTAGTGATTGAAATAAAAGAACTATTGTTCCTAAAACACTCATCGCCGTTGGACCAAATAAAATAGTCCCTAATCCTACACCCGTTGGATGAGAACTACTACCTGTCACTGAAGGAATTTTCAACGCAGATAAAACGAATGCAAATGCACCAGATAGACCTAGCATTGATTTCAATTCAGGATTTTCTTTTAATTTTTTCGAAATCGATCGTATTCCAACGGCAACAAATGGAATGGTGATTCCCCACCAAAAAACAGCCCAGCCAATTGGTAGAAATCCTTCCATAATATGCATTGCATAGGCTGGACGATAAGAGTTCGCCCAAAAATAGCTTGTTAAACCTAACAGGACAACAAATGAAACCCATAATGATCTTTTTTTCACTTTAAACTTACCTCCGTCGTATAAAATAGTGACCAAACTAAAAAGAGCATTTAAACCTGGTGGGTTTAAATGCTCACAAAAAACAATGGTATGTTCTGCTTTTTAAAAAAAGCATACTTCCGTCTCCGTAAACACATCCCTATATCCCGTAGGTCACGTCGTGCTTTCTAAACAGGCAGGTCTCCTGACTTACCATCGATGCTCTTTGCGTCTTCCCGCTTTAAAATAAAGCAGTGACATTGTGCAATTAGCTCCGGATTACAGTGGCGGGTACCGTGTCGGACTTTCACCGAACTTCCCTATTAAGCTATACATTCTTAGATGCATAACGCCTGTTTAAAATATGTATTTGATTTTCTTTATATTACATTTCCAGACGGGTCCTGTCTACCATATTTGCTTGTAACCCCTAAGGAAATTTCCTTATTCTTTGTTTTGCAAATGAAAAAACGAGCTCACATATAGTTTGTTTTACAACGAAATTGATACCTTTTCTTCATACTTGCTAAATGCTTCCTTTACAGCATGATACACGATTTGGCCAATTCCTTCCCCAACAATCGTTCCTGAACCAGCGTGAGATAATTTTTCCCTTTGCTGTGTAAGGGCAAGAAGCAGTGTATCGGTTGAAGAATGAGAGTCTACTAAATTGTATTCCTGTAATGCTTTCACTTTTGCTTCCGTAGCAGCCATATATCCATCCACTAAAGCACCATCGGTAAAATTTGCATCCAAGAAAACCATGATGTTTGTCCCTCTCCCTGCTGTCACAATTGCCATCATATGAAAATCAT
Organism: Neobacillus vireti; assembly: GCF_036962345.1. Classification (GTDB taxonomy): domain Bacteria; phylum Bacillota; class Bacilli; order Bacillales; family Cytobacillaceae; genus Neobacillus; species Neobacillus vireti_A. The sequence goes on along the minus strand of NZ_JBALNB010000007.1, from coordinate 171,900 downwards.
CTATTTCTTTCTTTACAATTACAGTATGCTCGAGTTTTGCAGCCATCATGATCCCGGCCGCTTGTTCATGAGGAATGGAGTATTGTTCCATCAATTGCTCTAAATCAGGGTGTAGACCAAAATCATTCTCCGCCACATAAAAATGACAAAAATATTTTAACCATTGTATACCAGCACCAATGGCCGTATTGGATAGTGTGCGTAAGGGCTGATTAAATTGAACATGAATATATTCTTCTGTTTGTTTTATTTTATAAGATTCTTCAAAGTTACATGACTGACTTGATGCGGCGTAGTTTGGTGTCATGAGAAGCTGCGGTTTCGGAACAGTTGGGTGTGATTGGGATTTCACTTTTACCTCGTACACCGTATTTAATTGATCTTCTTTCCTTAATAGGTCTACATCCCCTACTTCTAAAAAACTACCATTATGTAGTAAGGCAATACGATCTGCATAGAGCGAAGCAACATTCAAATCATGCAGGATAGCAAAAATGGTTAGCCCCGTTTTTTGTTGTCGTTCTTTTAATAGATTCAACATGTGAAAGGTATGTTTAATATCTAGATGGTTGGTAGGCTCATCTAAAAGTAAGATTTCAGGCTCCTGTGCTAAAGCTTTGGCCAATAAGACCCTCTGTTTTTCACCACCGCTAATCCGCCGAAATTGAGTATTTCGAAAGTCGCTAATTTGGGTTACTTCCATTACCTCCTCAATGACTTTCCGGTCTTCTTTCGAAAGCTGCTTAAAAATTCCCTTTTGATGTGGATAGCGGCCAAGACTAATGATTTCCTCAACCGTATAATCGAAGGATACTTGAACTTCCTGTGTTAAAACCGCCATTTTTCTGGCTTTCTCTAGTTTTGAGAGAGAAGAAATTTCTTTACCACAGATTGATACTTTCCCGCTAATCGTCGGTAACTGCCCTGTAATGAGTTTAAAAAGGGTTGTTTTCCCACTCCCATTTGGACCAAGAAGAGCAAAAAATTCTCCTTTTTTTATTTCTAAATTTAAACCATTAATAACGGGGGAATTGAAGTATCCTCCTACCAAGTTTTGAACGTTGATCATCTTCTAATCCCCCTCCCAAGTCGTTCTCTAATCAATAAAAAGGCAAATACAGGTGCACCAATGAGGGCAGTGATTACGCCAATTGGCAGTTCTTTAGGAGCAATGATGGTTCTAGCCATTAAATCAGCTAATATGAGAAAAGCTCCGCCTATGATCAAGGAAAGCGGAAGAACATGTCGGTGATTTGGGCCCGTAACTAGTCGTACTAGGTGTGGAATAACAAGTCCAACAAATCCAATTGACCCTGAAACCGCTACTGCTGCACCTGTTAATAACGACGCACCGATTAGAACGAATGTCTTTCCCTTTTTAACATCCACCCCAATATGATCTGCTGCTTCCTCACCTAGTGCCAGGGCATTTAATTCACGGTAGTGATAGAATAATATAAAAGAACCTATTAGCATAAATGGGAGAATAAGTTGAACATGACTCCACCCTCTCATTCCCACACTGCCATATAACCAGTAGATAATTTGTGTCATGGAGTCTCTATCACTTAATGAAATAATGAGAGAGACAATTGCACCAATAAAGGCACTTACAATGATTCCCGCCAATATGATCGTTTCAATCGCAAGACTTTTACTGCTTAAGTGAACGAGTCCAAATACAACGAGTAAAGAGATTAATCCAAATAAAATGGCGACAAACGGAAGCGTAAAACTGCCTAAACCAACAATCGTAAATTGAAAAAATAAAACCAATACGGCACCTAAAGAGGCACCAGATGATACTCCTATGGTATAGGGGTCTGCTAAAGGATTGCGTAATAGCCCTTGAAAAGCAGCACCCGCTAATGCCAGAGACGCACCTATACAAAAACCAAGAAGAACTCGTGGCAGTCGGATATTCCAAATGATCATTTCTTCATTTTTTGGTACCATCTCAAGCCAACCTATGTTAAACGTTTTTTCCAGAATTATATGTAAAATGACAGGGACTGGAACTGCGACACTACTATAAAATAAGCCAAGAAGGCTTGTACCAAGTAAAAGCCCTCCGCTAATCAAATACATCCAACCTATTTTATTTCTTAAATATTTCCGGATAGATAAATTCCGCAAGTGTCTCGACTCCTTCAATTAAACGAGGCCCGGGTCTTGTAACCGTATCACTATCTACGTCAAATACGTTTTTATTTTTTATAGCCGGCACTTCTGTCCATCCTTCACGACTTAGCACCCCTGCTGTTGGATTATCTACATAGTAGCCATAAGTGGTAATAATCACATCAGGGTTTAATTTTACTATTTCTTCTTCCGTCATCTTTACCCAGCCATCTTGATTTTCTGCGGCATTAGTGGCTTGAATGGTCTCAAGCATTTCATGCATAAAGGTATTTTGTCCTGTTGTAAAAATATCTGGAGCCGGTGAAACTTCAACCCAAACTTTCTTTTTATCTTTGATCGCTGCTGCTTTGTCTTTGATTGCTTGAAGACGCTCTTTCATATCTGTAACGATTTCATCTGCTTCCGTCTTACTTCCGGTTGCCGTACCAATCATTTCAATTTTGCTATATACGTCCTCAAAAGATACCGCACTTCCAACAACCACCACGTCAATACCAGCTTCCTCAAACTGTTTTAAGGTTTCTGGATGCGTTTTATAATGATAATCCGTAACAAGTGCAATGTCTGGAAGGAGTGTCAGAACCAGCTCTGAATTGATATCCTGTGCTCCAACCTTTTCTATTTTTTCTACCTCTGGGGGATAGTTATCATAATCGGATACTCCGATTATTTTATCGCCTAACCCAAGTGCAAACGCTATTTCAGTATTACTTGTCTGAATTGAAACGATTGTTTCAGGTTCCTCTTCTATCGTCACTTCTCGATTCGCATCATCCGTGATGGTGATAGGGAATTGTTCTCCACTTTCCTTCTCCACTTCATCCGTTTTAGCAGCCGCATCTTCTTTCGTCTTTTGTCCTTCCGTGCCACAGCCTGCCATGATACCCATGCTTAACAGTAGAACTACAAGGAAAAGACCCCATTTTTTTCCGATCAGTTTCATCATTTTTTTCCCCCTTCTATTTTTGAACACAAAAAAACGCTGTTCCGGAGGAAAGCGTTAAAGTAAAAAGGCAGTTTGTTTTATACTACTAAGTCTTGTGGACTGTATGTAACTTGCAATCTTCATAATAAATAAAAAATTATTTACATAATCGATTACCTGCACTTTAAACATTCCTTTCCTCGAGGAAGCTTAAAAACATAATAGGCAGGTCTCCTGACTTGCGAATCACCGTTGGTTATCCCTTCCCATGTTATAAACACAGTGGATTTTTATAACCTTCCTTCTCGCTTACAGTGGCGGGACCGTGTTGGACTTTAACCAACTTCCCTCTTAGTCTCAAATGAATCTCACTTTAGATTATTTAAGAAACCTATTTGTCTCGTATTCATTTTTTTGCTATAAAGGTCATTATAGTAGAGTATTCCACCTTTGTAAACTATTTCAACTGTTCTATCTAATATTATACGTACTCACCTCGCACAATCGTGTGAACCTTCGGCGATTTAAAGCTTTAACTCGCCGGAGGTCTGACCCGAATCTAATTTTTTGCGAATTCTCCATCGACTTCTACCGTTTCAAATATATTAATAAAGGCTTTTTCATCATGGCTGCGGACAATTTTTTTAACTTGCAGCATTTCGTAGCGTGTAACCACAATCATTAATATTTGTTTTGTCTCCTTTGTATAGCCGCCATAACCTTCTGTAATGGTGATACCTCGATAGATTGATTCTAGTAATTCCTTTCGTATTAACTCCCCTTTTGTCGTAACAATCTGCATCGTTAATTTGATGTGATTCGTGTGAATAGTATCAATCATTTTACCAGTCAAAAAAATCGACAATAGCGTATATAGTGCAATATTCCAATCGAAAGCAGCACCAGAAATAAGGACAATGACGCCATTCATGCCCGTCAGGAGAAGACCCACACTAACATTACTAGTGCGTGAAATGATAATCGCAATGATATCCAATCCGCCAGAGGTGCCTGAATATTTCAAAATCACGCCAATCCCAATGCCGCCGATGATTCCTCCGAAAATTGCCGACAGCAAGATATTGTCTGTTACAGGAACGACTGGCAAAAGAGATAAGAAAACGGAAAGTGATACAACACAAATCAATGTATTAACCGTAATCAACTTACCAAGCTTAAAGTATCCCAATATAAGTATAGGCAGATTGAGCAATAGATTCATTAAACCTATATCAAATGGAGTGATTAACCCAATCAAAATGGCAATACCACTTATTCCACTACTTAAAATCCCGTATGGAACCAGAAAGAAATTAAAGCTAAAAGCAACAATTAACGATCCAACGACAACAATTATATTTTTCATACTTCATGAAACCTCGTTTCTAAAAAAAGTAACTTGGGACATAAACAGATCTGATTTACGAGAATAATCGATTGAAATAACTGATGGGCATTACTATTTTTTGTATAAAAAAACTCGCCCCTAAAATAGGGACGAGTTATTACTCGCGTTACCACCCTTATTCCGCAAGTTTCGCAAAATGAAACAATCCGGCTCTCAGTCAACGTACCATCATACGTGTTCCATTGTAACGGTGGAAATTCGTCAAAGCTTACCTAGTTCAGCTTTGCATCTCGGAGATGATTTTCAGAGAAGTTGTGTTCATCGACTTTCAGCATGCGCCGACTCTCTGGGGAACATAATTCTTTTCTTACTCGTTCTCGTCACTGATTTATATTATTAAGAGTAATCTACCAGAAGGCAAATAAAGTTGTCAATATACTTTCCCAATATATCAATATTTTGAATAGTATGGATTGAATTCCCAATTTCCTCTATTTCAGTTCAAAATATTTGTTTTACATATATTTAAAAAGTGTATATACTCAAACTAACTGCATAGTGGTACAACGGTTTCACTATATGGGTAATTATGTGAATAACGCTCGTTTCATATTAACACTAAGTTTTTCTAAACAAATTCTAAAAATTGAAAGTTTGAGGGATTACAATGATCATAGATAAGCTAGCGAATGCAAAATTTTATTATGGTATTCATCCGAGAATGCAAAAAGGACTAGAGTATCTGATTGAACATGATTTGAATTCATTCGCACCAGGTAAATACGAAATAGATGGATTAAATTTGTTTATTATTATAGAAGAATACGAGACGAGACCAAAAGAACAAGGACGTTGGGAATCCCATCTAAAATACGCAGATATTCAATACATGATAAGCGGTCAGGAAAGAATGGGATATTCAACGATTGAAGGAATGAACGAAATCGAGCGGCATGAAGAAAAAGACCATTATTATTATGAAGGAACTGGCGATCTAATGCTTGTGAACCAAGGATCATTTGCCATCTTTTTACCGGAAGAAGTCCATAGTCCTGAAATTTATGACCGTACACCACAATCTATTAAAAAAGCCGTTGTCAAGGTGCTGTTAGATTAAAGATTATGCTTGACGACAAAAGACCGAACTCACTAAAAGTTCGGTCTTTTGATTTTAATATGGATCTGCTTCATGTCCCATTTGTTTTGCCTTTTGTGTCGTCTCATCTGCTTCAGCTGTGCTTGTATGTGTAGTATCCTTTCTCATTTCCATCGCTTTTGCTACACCATCTTTGACTCGTTTTCCATAATCCTCGTCGGCATTCGTAAAATACTCAATCATTTTATCCTGAATTTCTGGCCTGCAAACTTTCAGTGCATCGACAAGATTACTGATGAGCTCATCTCTTTCCCAGTCCTCGAAGCTCCGATACGTTTCACCGGCCTGCCCAAAATCGTTTGGACGATCAATTTTTTCGCGGACCAATTTGTCATTATAGTGTGGCTCATGGACTTTTCCTATTTGTTCAGCTTCCTTTAACCCACCGATAACGGAAGGCTCATAATTTACGTGTGGATTTTGATCAGATCCTACATCCACTTGATAGGACATTTGTCCCCCTCGCTGATTGGTGGCCACACGCTTTTTAGGTGCATTAATCGGAAGCTGTAAATAGTTTGTGCCCACCCGATGTCGCTGTGTATCGGAATAGGAAAAAGTTCTGCCTTGTAACATTTTATCATCAGAAAAATCCAATCCATCGACTAATACTCCTGTACCGAATGCAGCCTGCTCCACTTCATTAAAATAATTTTCTGGATTCTTGTTTAAAACCATTTTTCCTACCTTTAAGAATGGATATTGATCAGTCGGCCATAATTTGGTATCGTCCAATGGATCAAAATCCAGCTCAGGATGGTAATCATCGCTCATGATTTGAACACAAAGCTCCCACTCAGGATAATCACCATTCTTAATAGCCTCATACAAATCTTGTGTAGCATGGCTTACATTTTTACCTTGTATCTCATCTGCCTCCTTTTGAGTAAGGTTCTTAATACCTTGTTTCAAGGGTTCCCAATGGTACTTAATTAGCACAGCCTCTCCATCTTTGTTAACCCATTTGTATGTATTGACACCTGATCCCTGCATTTGGCGATAATTTGCAGGAATTCCCCAAGGAGAAAAAAGAAATGTCACCATATGTGTCGCTTCTGGTGTACCAGAAAGAAAATCAAACATTCGTTCAGGATTACTTAAATTGGAAACCGGATCCGGCTTAAATGCATGAATCATGTCAGGAAATTTCATCGCGTCTCGGATAAAGAATATTTTCAGATTATTTCCGACAAGATCCCAGTTTCCATCCTCCGTATAAAATTTCACAGCAAAGCCTCTAGGGTCCCGTGCCGTTTCCGGTGATTCCATTGCACCTGCTACCGTTGAAAAACGAACGAAGACTGGAGTACGTTTTCCCGCTTCCTGAAACAATTTTGCTCTAGTGTATTTTGCAATCGGCTCATCCCCTGCTTTTCCATAAGCCTCAAAATATCCATGGGCACCAGCTCCCCGAGCATGAACCACTCTCTCAGGTACTCTTTCCCTATCAAAATGAGAGATCTTTTCGATGAAGTCATAATTCTCAAGGGTTGAAGGCCCTCGGTTTCCTACGGTTCTGGTATTTTGGTTATCGGTTACGGGATGACCTTGGCGATTGGTTAAGGAATCATTCCCTTCACCAGTACCCAGCTTCTCTTTATTCTTATTTTCTTCTACCATTTTTCACCCTCCACAACTTGGAAAAATCCTTTTTATTCTTTTCCAAATGGAGTTTGTTATGTATTATTTTGGAAGAAATATTAAACTAAATCTTAATCAAGGTAGTTTAATGTCTTCGTTTTAACCGCATCTATACTATTTAATTGTTTAGCTAATACTATATACATCATGTTTTCTGATGGAGTGATTTGAATGTCACGTAAAAAAGGTAGTTCGATACATTTTCTCTTGTTATTTGTTGTGTTGCTAGTTCTTATTTGGTCTCTAATTAAACCAGAGGAAGGTTATAGGGTTTTGATGATGGAGATTTCACCTTCCGTGTTGGTTTTACTATTCTTGGTATCAAGCTACAATAAGTTTCGGCTTACCACTGTTTCCTATGTCATTATTACTCTTCTTGTCATTTTGACGTTTATCGGAGGGCATTATTCTTACGCCAAAGTTCCTCTCTTTACATGGATCAAAGATTATTTTGATTTACAACGAAACAACTATGATCGGTTTGGTCATTTTCTTAAGGGGCTTATGGTCATCGTTATAATCGAGATATTATTAAGGAAAACAGTTTTATTAAAAAGTAAAACGACAAATATAATTGCTGTATGTATAACACTATCAATAGGGGCTTTATACGAAATCATTGAATGGTTAGGTACAAAAATAGGAAAAGAAGGAAAAGCCACAAAAGACTTTTTAGGTATGCAAGGAGACATATGGGACTCCCAGAAGGATATGGCACTTTTACTCGCAGGGGCAATTCTTTCGCTTTTTTTCACAAAGATCCTTTATAGGCAATTGAAAAATCTTGATAATAAATAAAGTGCCTGTCACTACTCGAAATTTGTCGCATTCGATAAGTTACAGGCACCTAAATTTTATTGATTGCACAAAAGAACTGAGTAGATCATTAAATTCCTAAAGTTATCATAATTTGCATTATGAGAGGCACTAGAAATTATTTTAATGGATAAACTATCACTTCCTTTACATGAAGTAGAAAAAGCATTACTGCTGTTCCAATAATGCACACGATAACATAATTTCTTTTCATTTTTAACCATCTCAGAAATATTATTTTTGGTAAAGTGTTTTTTCAACTTAACTCCTCCCGTTAATTATTACCTATACTTCTATCAACGGTCTGCCGGGACTGATGTTAACACTCGATGATTACTTACAATATGTGTACTCCTTTGCTTTTAGTGGCAATCGAGTTCAGACAATCTACTCGGTTGCTAATTCCGATAAACTACAACATTTGCAATAGAAGATGCCATACAATCCCTAAATCGCAGTTCTCGCTCTATCAATCAGACACAAACAAACAGCTGGCCGATCCATCTAAGCCAGCTGTTTTTTACTATTTATTGATCATTAAGCTAGAATGTTTGTTTTCCCAATCCACTGAGCTCGCTAAATTTAATTAATTAATGAATTCCATGTCCGAGTCCATTATGCACCAATCAACTTCTCCATTTTGCCATTCAATAAAACCATCTAACGTAACTGCTAAATCTAAAATAACTCTTCTTCGCTTTACCTCTGTAGACATAGTTCTGCCTCCTTAAAGTTTCAGCTTTAAACCTTCATGTGTTGCTTTAAAACCTAACCGTTCATAAAATCTTAACGCATCTGGTCTTTTTTTATCAGTTGTTAGTTGTACTAAATGACAACCTCGTTCTACTGAACGTTGAATTGCCCATTTAATAAGTTCAGTACCTACGCCTTTACCTCTTACAGAAGCTGATGTTCTCACTCCTTCGATAGTAGCTCTCCATCCACCTTGGTGTGTTATGTATGGTGTAAAAGTAATTTGCTGCACCCCAATTACATTATTACCGTCACATGCCACTACTAACTCGTTATTAGGGTCGGATGTAATAGCCTCGAATGCTTTTATGTAACTAATTGGAAGTGGATGCTCATAACGTTCACGCCTACTTCCTAAAACATCATCAGCAAGCATTGCAACAATACTATCTAAATCTTTTTCAGTAGCTATTCTAAAACTTATTTCTGCCTCCAATAAAACCCCTCCTCTTTTTAGTAAACCTTTCGTTACATTCTATGCTAACAGCTTTATACTATAAGGGTAATTATAAATTATTAAAGACGTTTCATAAGATTTCATTTATATGTTTGTTAGATGTTCTTCTTCAACTCTTCTGCCAGTTAGTGCAGTAAGCATCACTTCACAAACATGAATAAATATTAGTGTTTATACATGATTTTCTTAATTAATGATTCTTGTTATTCAGTTAAAATTTATATGTATTTAAATGCTCTAAAAATATCATTTTCTACATCTCAAAAAAAGCAGATTTAGAGAGTGAAAATCACATCTAAATCGGCTTTTCCTATTATTGCTTTTCTATTAATTTTAACGCCTCGTTGTATAACTCTTTATCTACTACTTTTTCTATATCAAGCGGTGTTTGGATTAATCCATTTTCTAAATACCAATCAGACCAAGTTTTCAAGTCTTCAGCCCAGAACTCTGCATTTTCATCAATATAATTTAAATTTTTTGCTATACCTTCTTTTGGAATACTTGTTTGTTTCGCTAATATTTGGAGATCGAGGTTATAGTCCTCTGAACTTGTGTCTGTAGCTTTGAGGACATTATTGTAATAATATCTTGTAGATTCAAAGTAACCAGCAAGGAATCGAACTGCTAAATCTTTATTCTCTATCATTTTACCCGAGAAATAGACGCCTGCTGCTTGCATTTCTACTTGACCATTTGCCACCAACTTTTCAACTAAGGTACTTGGCAATGACGAAGCATCAATTTGTCCGCTTTCAAGTGCAGCTGCAATATTACCTAACGATCCTAATGGGGTTACCTCAACATCTTTGAAGGTTAATCCTGCTGTTTCAAGTGCCTTACCTAGCATATAATGTACAGAAGCACCGTTTTGAGTAATCCCGACTTTTTTACCTTTTAACGCTTCAATCGTGGTTACACCACTATCATAAAGCTCTTTTGTAACAATCAAAGCTGTTGAAGGATAACCCTTTTTTTCTTGAGTGCCATCCGCAACAATTCGAATAGGGGAGTCCCCTTCCATTAATAGATTAAATAAACCTGCTGTAAATGCACCTGTTCCCACTTCTACCTCATTCGTTTGAACAGCGATAGACATTGGCTGCGCACCTTTAAAACTTCCAAACTGAACATCGACACCATATTTTTGAAAGATTCCTATCTCATCACGCTGTTAGCCTATTTTTACTATATATAATTCACGTAATAATCGGAAATATCGGAAAACTATTGTGATAATAAGATAAACTTATTATCTCTTTATAATATTTTTTGATTGGAGTACCTGCCTCGCAAAATTCGGGAAATAGATAGAGGAAAAGTCTGTAACAGATAACTGTATACTTTTGCATAAAAATACATTCACTTTGTCAACTTGGTTTACAAAATTCAAAAATGATGGTATAATAAGTTTATCAACCAATTTGATATTACTTTTAAATAGGAGGTAGCACTATGTTTAAGATTGGTGATTTAATCGTCTATTCAGGACATGGTATATGCAGAGTGGATGATATCTCTGATAAGACATATGCCGGGATTACTAAGACTTACTATGTATTACATCCGATTGAAAATAATCAGAAATTAACGATTAATACCCCTGTAGATAATGACAACATCGGAAAAGTTAAATTAATGGAACAAGAGGAAGCTGAAAGAATTTTAGAATCATTTCATTCAGCAGGAATTAATTGGATTGAAAAGCCGCAATTACGTGTCCAAGTGTATAAAAATATTGTAAATACTGGAAATCGAATGGATATTGCAAAAGTAGCCAATACCCTGATGCGGAAAAAGCATGAAATTGAAATGGGGAAAAGAAAGTTTTATCAGCAAGATAGTAGAATTTTAAATACCATACAAAATATCTTGTTTAAAGAATTGGCCATCACACTTCATACTTCTCCTGACGTTATTATTGAAAAGATTAAGAGCATGTTACGTATTCAAGACAAAACAACGATTCAAGATATTTGTTAATGAAGGACAAGGATTTTGCTTCAACAACCCAAAACACTCATAAATGTTGAGTTAACAACATTTATGAGTGTTTTTTTGTTTTTACAAATGATTCGCAAGTAATATAAAGTCATTTTCACTACAATAACTAAAGAAAATAACTGCTAAATTTATGAAAACAGTATAAAAAACCCATCTATCTATAAGGGTACTTTGGGTAATATGGTCTAAAATGAAATGATAGACAAGTTCTATTGACTTATTTTCCAAATATAATGACTTTTCAGTTAATATTCACGCTACCCTCTGGTAATATATTTAATAACTACCATTTATTTCTATTCTCGAAATAGTAAAAATGGTACCTATTACATAACGGGGGGAATTTCTATGAAAAAGTTTTCAAAGGCTGTTATTCCAGCCGCAATGGCATTAACCATGACACTTTCATCTACTGCATTGGCTGGACCTCAATCAAATCCAAATGGACCTTATATTGAGGGAGAACAAAATATCTCTTTATCTAGTTACATGTCAAATGAGGAACTATCTAAAACTCTACAGAAACTTGAAGCATCCTCTAAAGGGAAAATGAGGCTAGAAGTTGTCGGATATTCTAACCTTTCATCAGATGGATATCAAACAGAAGCAGATAAAGGTGATCCATTGTATGTTGTTAAATTCGGTGACGCCGGTCCTAACAAAAAAAGAATTTTAATTACGACGCAAATTCACGGCAACGAGCAAATTGGAACAGAGGCTGCCATTGATATTATTCAAAAACTATCAAGCGGTGGACAGGAAATCAATAAAATACTGGAAAAAGTTTCCGTTTGGGTTATGCCAAGAATTAATCCCGAAGGATCAGATAATACCTTTGAAGGTAAATGGTACCCTACTCGTTATACACACCAAACTTGGCTTCCAGAAAATATAGATTTGCCTGCAGGTACGCTGGCACCTTGGTACTATAATGCGGATGGCAGTGAAAGAGGTCAGGCAAATAATGGCCGTGTGGTGTATGGAATCCCTGGTTACGACCAGAACCGTGACTATAATCCAAATTTGGATTTTAGGGTGGAAAATGAAGATCCAGCCGAAGTAGCACAATTCCTGAATAATAGAGCAACCAATAACAGCAATAATGGTGGTTTTTATGTAACAGCTGAAGCACGTACAGTAACAAAAGTTTTTCAGGAATTTAAACCTGATGTTTTTGTTGATGTTCACCACCGTGGATTTAATACACTTTCAGATGAGGACAATAGATCCGTTCCTGTTCAAGTAGCTGCAGTAGTGGCAGATCCTTACACGGATCCTTTTACAGGCAAACACTATGAAGTAGATGCGGACGTCTTAAAACTAGGTAAACAAGTGAATGCACTGGCCAATCTTGCTCTTCAAAGAGGGAACTCACATTATGGCGCCATTCAAAAATATCCTGACGTTAACCTTCCAGGTACAGCACTTGGAGCGTTTGCTTTAAATGATGCAGCCATCATGCTGATTGAAATTAAAGGACAAACCCAAACACTAGGACAAAAACAAGCCGGCATGCTGAAGGAAACAGTAAAAGTACCATTATTTGAGGTATTTAAAGGGCTTGCAGACGGATCAATTCATGATGTGGATACAGCGATTTATGACGCGATTCCAGAATCAACTAACAGAATTGAAGATCCTACTACGAGAGATTAATTAATCAACCATCGTTACTACTGATAAATTCTTCTAAGATGAATATCATTGAGGCTGACCCAAAAGTACTATTAAATATTACTTTTGGGTCAGCTCTTTTTTGCAGTTGCATTTAAGACACTGTGCTGTGAGTACTATTTATAGAAATTTAAAGAAGTTTTAATAGGTTCAAAAGACATTTTCTAACTCCAATAAATTTGGATGTTTTTTCCATATATTCATTTACAAATTCTAGAAATTAAACTACAATTACATCAATAGCAGTTCTAAATAAAGAACGTTTTATAAAAAAAGGCGTGAAGTAATAATGTTATATCCACTAATAAAACAGAAAAAAAGGGTTCATATTGTAAAAGATTTAAATTCCTGTGAATGTGGTCTAAAGTATCATTCCGATTTGGTTATTAAAAGGAAAACACTTAAACAAATTAAGTTTGCCGAAATAGGCAAAGTAACTTGTAAGAAATGCGCCTCAAAACTCTTAAGCTATGATTATCTTGAATGTGCAAAATAAAATTGTGAACCTTTGGATATAGGGTTATTAACTAAAATGTCTTTTAATCTTAGGAGGATACATAAATAGAATGGACACTGCTTTAATTGGTGATAAAGAACTAGATAAAGAATGGCTAGAACTGATAGTAGAAGCAAGAAATTTAGGAATTTCTTTTGATGAAATCAAGGATTTCCTAAAGCAATCCTCTTAGACAATTTAATGAGTATTTTTTAATATAAGCTCATTCTTCGCATTTATTTGCCTCGTTTCAATCATTTTCATATGCGACAACAATGACCCTTCTGTATTTTCCAGAAGGGCCCTGAATGTTTTAAAATTCTATTATAAACATGTTTTCATCAAGCAGCAAAGGGTCACCAGTTTAACAATATTTCCGCTTCCTTCTTTTTACCTGATAGTAGCAGTTCGCGTATTCGGGTGGAAGAAATAACATTCCCTTTAGCACAGCAAATGCTATCCATTAAGTAAACTTGAAAATATTGCTTTAACTCCTCGATTCCCCCGCTCCGATTTTTTCCAAAACGAAAATCCGAGCCCACGATTATTTCAATTGGATGAAAGGCAAGTAAATCATTTATAAACTGCTGCACACTGCGGTTCAAATAATCTTTATTAAATTGGGCAACCACTACATGAACTACACCCAGAGCATGTATCCTCTTTACTTTTTCCTCAATTAAAGTCAACTGTTTAACGTCATTAAAATAAATACGAGGTGGTGGATCAAATGTATAGACCACACTTGGTACACCCAATTTCTTACTTCTCTCCACCAATCTTTCAATCAACATTTGATGACCAAGATGGACACCATCAAACGCGCCAATGGCGGTAATCGAGGAAGGTAAAAATAATGATCCCCCTTGATGTACCTTCACTCAGTTCACCTCCGCACTACTCTTTAATGAAGAATTATTTCACTTGTACTTTTGAAGCGTCTGGAGTCCCATATAGGAAATACTCTTCTGGAAGCGCTGATCCGTACCAGATGACTCCTTTTTCTAGCTCATTCTCATTCCAAGTAACCGTTTTCCAATCAGGATCCAAAATAAGATAGCCAGAATCCCCGAATAATTCAACGCGATTTCCGCCTGGCTCGAAAACATACATAAAGTACGCTTGACTGACACCATGTTTTCCAGGACCAGCCTCTATCTTATAAATTTACCTTTAAACCGATTCTCTGTTTCAAATATCATACGCTCCTGAAGGAGAATAAAGCCGATTACTTCCGCTACACGTTCAGCGATCAGGTGTATTAATTCAATATTCACTTTAGTTGAATGGATAATGGACAAATAACCATATACATTTGATTCTATTATAATTGGTGTCACCGTACGAGGTAATAGTGAATGATCCTTACAGATTATATCAATCGTTTTCTTTTCTCTCTTTATGATTGCAAGCTGTTTACGAATGAAATCAGAAGCAGGTTCTATAGAAGAAAGTAAAAATGAGGAGAGTTCTTTTCCAGGTTCAGCCCAGGCTGCCAGTGTTTCCAAATACCGATCTTCTGCGATAATGGGGTTTCCTAGTGTGTTTCCTACAACCTCGACTATATCCTTAAGGTGTCCACCTTCTAAGATTAAGCGATTTAACTCTTCATGGATTCCCATAACTTGTTTAAGGAATTTATTTTGTTTCTTGATCCGGCGATGGGCTTCTTCAAGTTCTTCAGAAATTTTGGATTCGGTAAAATAGTCTAATTCACCTTCTAATTCTGTCCCCCACTCCTCCACAGGTTTGCATATAACCTGACAATACTGGTCCCCCATACCAACGCACTTTACTTCTCGAAAAAGTACACGTTGACCAAATATAGCGCTGGCAAAACCACTTGCATACCCTGTTAAAGTCCAACAGACCAGTTCTTCTGAAAGACCAAAATGACGACAGTATTGTTCTGCCTCATGTGAATTCGACCAAGTACTTTCCATCAAACAGTGTTTTTCTTCAAGATTAATCTCTGCTTTTAAAACATTAACATGTGTACTTCCCTCAAGTGAGTGAAGATATGCCCCATGGTAAAGTAAGGATAACTCTGAATGGTCTGGATTTTGTCTTTGCGCTATTCGTGCATCATTATATCCGCAAGTCCAGCCATATCGAAGTAAAAATCCTTTAGCCCGATCCCTGCCTAAGGTAGAAATTAAATCCTTCGTAAGGGTGCCGAGACCGTCAGCACTAACTAATAAAAACCGGGCATCTTCAAGGCAAATTTGCCCCTTTTCAGGCAGGAAAGTTATTTTTTCACCATTTAAAGTACTTAAATTATAAGTCAAATCTATCACCTTCCTATCATTTTGGGAGTTAGAGCAGTTGTAACATAATTCACCATTTTGTGTATATTCTGATAATTAATTCATTTCTTTTTTGTAATAAATTGGACTTCCAAAAACTAAAGCTATAATCTAATCGTTCTCCAAACAAAAAAAACACACAAACGTTAGAAAACAACATTTGTGTGTGTCTCTTTTTATTATGATTGTGGGATACACTTGTAAGGAAACGAGATAAAATAATTTCCCCTTTCCTAATTTTGCAATAAATATAGTAATATAATCTATTCGTCCGCTCTTTCGAAAAGATTACCTATATGACTTAATCCTTTTTCTGCTGTTAGAATTATCTCATCAAATAATTCCTGAACCGTAGGAATATTGTTGATAAGCCCTATTACCTGCCCAGCCCATCCGAAGCCTTCTGATTCATTTCCATCATAGATATACCTGCAATTAGCTTCACCGCTAATCACTTCTTTCAGATCCTCATAAGTTGCTCCTCCCTGTTCGCGTTCGATAATACTTAAAGCAAAGTCATTTTTCAAAACTCGTCCTGGTGAGCCTATTGTTTTTTTAATAATTACTGTATCCGTCTCTTTGGCATGAAGGATTGCCTGCTTATATTTTTCATTTGCATGAATACACTCTTGGGTTGCAATAAAGCGAGTACCCATTTCAATTCCTTCTGCTCCTAGAGCCAATGACGCCAATAAACCTCGTCCATCTCCAATGCCTCCACTTGCCAATACTGGGATTGATACAGAATCAACCACACGCGGAATAAGCACCATTGTACCAATTCCATCACGTCCTAAATGTCCTCCACCTTCCTGCCCAACCGCCATTACCGCATTTGCACCAAGTTCTTGGGCTTTTTGTGCCTGTCTAACACCTGCTACAAGGACAAGCGTTTTTATGTTCTCCCCTTTAATCCGTTCAAAGATAGGTTGTGGGTTAGCCCCAGTTATAGATATGGCCGGTACCTTTTCCTCAATAGCAACTTCAAGCAACTCCTGATATTGACCGTCGTGTCTCGCAATTGCAAAGTTTACACCGAATGGCTTATTTGTTAGTGTTCGCACTTTACGAATTTCATTCCGCAGGTTTTCAGGTGTACGTAGTGTAGCCGCCGTAATTTGTCCGAGTCCACCTGCATTCGAAACTGCTGCCGCCAGTTCAGCATAGGCGAGGTAAGCAAGTCCTCCCTGTACAATTGGATAGTTAATTCCGAAAATCTCTGTTACTCGTGTTTTCATCATTTCTTCTCCTCCATTTCTTTGAATAAGATATATATTAAACTAATAATTAATTCTGAAAAGCCTGCAACATAAATGGAAAAAAAGCTTTACTCCCTGATAGAAGCAAAGCATCCTTTCAATATAACGACTTGATCTTTCTGCATAAAATTTAACTTCCCACAACGATGTCAAGAAGTGCCGACTCACATCATTTGTTCATTTCCAATAAAACTTTTCCTGTGCTTTTTCTGCTCTCCACCAAACGATGTGCTTCTGCTGCCTCTTCCATTTTAAAACTTTTTCCGACCTTCATGTTCAAACGACCTTCTGCTAAATAACTCATTAACCGTTTAGCCGGTTCACGTAATAGTTCCGGACGGTTATTTCTCGTCGTACCTAAACTAAATCCTAGAACAGCTCGACAGCTGGCATGCAAATCTTTCGTAATAAATTGACCGAAATCACCGCTCGCATTCCCAAAGTTGACCAAACGCCCATACATCGCTAAACAATCCAGGCTCTTTTCTGTCACTTTACCAGAAATGGAGTCTAAAATGACATCGGCTCCTTTTCCATTGGTTAGTTCATTAACTTTAGGCGCAAATTCATCCTTCTCGTTACAAATGACATGGTCTGCCCCCGCTTCTATCGCAGTCGAAACCTTGCTTTCACTTCCTACGATTCCAATAACACAGCTCGCACCTAAGATTTTCGCCAGCTGGATCGCTGTCGTCCCAACGCCTCCTGCCGCTGCATGGATCAGAACCGTTTCACCCGGTTGCACCCTGCCTACATCGGCGAGAAGTTTATAAGCCGTAAAAGCAACGACTGGACTTGCTGCTGCTGTCCGAAAATCAACGTTATTTGGGATGGCAAAAGTAAGATTTTCATCTGCCGTGATATATTCCGAATATGATCCGGTTTTTGGAAAAGCAATCACTCGTTGTCCCACTTTAAAGCCTTTTACATCTGAACCTACAGCCTCAATGATTCCTGCGGCATCTAAACCAGGAATAATTGGAGGCTTCCCTGCCGCATGATAGGTACCTTGCCTTGTCTGTATATCAGCAAAATTGACACTAGTTGCTTCTACGCGTATTAATAGTTGGTTTGTGCTGATTGAAGGAGTATCCAGATTAACAATTTTTAAGACTTCAGGACCACCAAATTCTTTGATAACAATTGCCTTCATACATATTCCTCCAATCGATTAATAATTATGAGTGAAACATGATGTTCACGAATAACGTAATTATTAATTACTACTAGGGAAAGCAAACTCTGTCTTGCTTTCTTCCTTGGCTTCGGGCCATCTTTCTGATACCGTTTTAGATTTTGTGAAGAAGCGTGCTGTATCTGGTCCAAACATGTGTGCTTCACCGAATTTCGAACGTTTTAATCCTCCAAAGTTATGGTATCCGACTGGTATTGGAATCGGGACGTTCACACCAACCATTCCTACTTCAATTTCTTGTGTGAACTTTCTTGCGGCAGGACCACTCTCAGTGTAGATGGTAACCCCATTACCAAATTCGTGACTATTAATTAGGTTAATCGCTTCGTCTAAGGTGCTAACCCGTACGACGATACGTGCTGGCCCAAATACTTCATCACGGTATATTTTCATATCTGGAGTAACATGATCTAAAAGAGTGGCTCCTAAGTAGAATCCCTTTTCTGGTGCATTCACTTCAGGATTACGACCATCTACGGTTAAAACAGCGCCTTCTTCAAGACTTTCATTAATATACTTGAGAACCGTATCTTTTGATTGCTGCGAAATGACAGCCCCAAAGTCTGCACTTTCATCTGTATATGCTCCCACTTTAAGCTCTGCTACACGAGCTTTCAATTTGGTTACAAATGCTTCAGCTGTTTTTTCCCCAACAGGCATTGCTGCAGAAATAGCCATACAACGTTGTGAAGCAGATCCGTATGCAGCACCTAGAAATGCCGTTACAGCTTGATCTAAATCTGCATCAGGCATGATAATCATATGATTTTTCCCGCCGCCGAAAGCTGCTACACGCTTATTATTTTTGGTTCCTTCCGTGTACACGTATTCAGCAACCGGGGTAGATCCAACAAAACTAATCGCATGAATCCTTGGATTCTTTAGGATCGTATTTACAGCTTCTTTGTCTCCATTGATAACGGTCCAAACTCCATCCGGCAAGCCAGCTTTTTTCCAAAGCTCCGATATATATAAGGCAGAGTTCGGAACCTTTTCGGATGGTTTTAAGATTACGGCATTTCCGACCGCTACCGCCATAGATGTCATTGCTAGTGGTACCATAACTGGAAAGTTAAATGGAGAGATTGCAGCCACGACGCCTAATGGTTGTTTGATCGAGAACGAATTAATATCTCCCCCCACATTTACGGAGTATTCTCCCTTTAACAAATGTGGGGCATTGATCGCCAAATCAACAGATTCAATTCCACGAACAATTTCTCCCTTTGCATCAGCGACTGTTTTTCCACTTTCCAAACCAATCATTTCAGCCAGGCGATCCGTTTCTTCCACTAATAAACTTCTAAAACGATGAAGAACCTCTACTCTTTTTCCTAAAGATACTTTCTTCCATTTTTCGAATGCAGCATGAGCCACTACAACCGCTTTATCTACTTCCTCTGTTGACGCAAGAGGACATAATCCAATGACTTCACCTGTAGATGGGCTATATACCTCCCCGAAGCGTTCACTTTTACCTGGCGTCATTTCACCGCCAATAAAATGGGTTAATTTTTTTACTGTACCTTGTGTTGTAGTAGTCATATTCATTTCTCCCCCTAATTAATTTTTTGATGTTACTAGATTGTTCTCTTCAATAGACTCTTTTACCATTAGATAGACTGCTGACATATCTTGTGGACCATATCCTTTTTCAACGGCCTTTGTATATAAATCAATTAATTGATCCCCAATCGGGAGAGGGCTTCCAACTTCCGCCGCCATTTGTTTTGCTAGTTTTAGGTCTTTTAGTAATAGGTTTGTAGAGAATCCAGGGTTAAAGTCGTTTCGAGCAATATACCCTTTGTAGTTTCTTTCATAGATTCTGCTTTGCCCAAAACTTACGCTTAATACATCATAGATCGTTTGTGCATCTACACCCATCTGCTCCCCTAATGCAACGGTTTCAGCTACTGCCTCCGTATAGAAGCCGATCATTAGATTATTTAATAGTTTAATAACCGTTCCAGTACCAGCACTTTCACCTAAATGGAAGATATTATCTCCAAGTACATGCAGAACTGGAAGGGATTTTTCATAAACAGATTTTTCTCCGCCTACCATGATGGTAAGAGTTCCATTCACTGCACCAGATACACTTCCACTTACGGGAGCACCTAGGTAGTCAATCCCTTTTTCCTTTGAAACAGTATAGACATTTTCATTTAATTGAGGAGAGATTGTACTAAAATCAATAATTGTTAGCAAAGGGTGTGCATTTTCTATCACTCCATTTTCACCCAGATACACTTTCTCTACGATTTGTGGCGTTGGAAGACTTGTCATAATAATGTCTACTTCCTTCGCTAAAATAGCAGGAGCCACTCCGATTTTTCCGCCAGCTTGCGAAAATTTGTGTTCAGCCTCTGAAATCGTATCTACTCCATAAACTTCATACCCCGCTTTTACAAGATTAATAGCCATCGGAAGGCCCATATTCCCTAACCCGATGAAGGCAATCTTTGATAGGTTACTCATATTATTATTCCTCCTTTATTAAGTTGATCGATTACTAACCCATGAATGTGTATAACAAGACAGCTAGTGCGAGTGCAATCAATGAAATTCCAACTGTAAGAACAAAGATAGGCATGTATGCTTTCTCATGCGTTTCATTACATACGGCACGGATGGTTGTGACAATATATCCATTATGAGGAAGAGAATCAAGTCCGCCAGAAGCAAGCGATGAAATCCGATGCATCGCACCTGGATCAAGCCCTTGTGCCATATAGGCAGGTGCTAAAATAGGTAGTGCAATTCCAAGTCCTCCTGATGCTGAACCTGTTATTCCCGCAATAATCGTTACAGCTGCTGCTAATCCGGCATATGCCATTCCAGGCATACTCACAAGTGAATCGACAATTGATCCAAAAGCGGGTGACTGTTGGGCTACCGCACCGAAACCAACGACCGCACATATATTTGCCGTTGCTACAATAGCGTTTTCACTGCCTTTTCCAAAGATGGCGCTATACTTCCTAGAGTATTGATTCATTAAGACTAATCCAACAATGACCCCTGAGAATAAACCTAATAATGCGGCTGCAGTTGGAGAAATAAACCTTGAAGCAACATTTAATACCGCGACAACCATGACTAATGGCAAAATAGCTAAAATGAAAGGCGGCAGTTTTTCATTTGTTTGCGTTTCTAAAGCTGCTGCCACTTCAGAAAGGGCACTTCCACTTCCTTTTTGCGAACCTGGTAAGGCAAACGACTCTCCATTTTTCACTGCCTTTGTAACCATGTACTTAAGGGCATAGCCCCCTGAAACCATGATAAATATCGCAGTGATTACACCAATCCATCCTCCTGCAGTAGGCTGTGTTCCAAAGAACTGCATTGGAATAAGATTTTGAACCTCCGGAGATCCCGGTGCAGTCATCGTAAAAGAGATGGATCCGAAAACGATCGCTGCAGGGATAAATCGATGAGGCAGATTGGCTACTTTGAATAAGGAAACAGCAATCGGATAAACAGAGAAACCAACGATTGCAATACTTACTCCCCCATATGTCATTAATGCACAAGCCGCCACAACGGCAAAGACTGCTCGTTTTGCACCCACTCTGACTTTTACCCATTCCGCAATGGAATCTGCGGCTTTCGTTTCCTCCATTACCTTTCCAAAAATAGCGCCTAATAGGTATACGAGAAACCATGAAGCAAAATAACCAGTGAATCCAGTCATATAATTTTCCGTAAGCGCTTTCTCCAAGGACAAACCACTTGTTAACGCAAGCAAAGTAGAGCAGAGAACGGCAGCAATAATAATATTTACTCCTCGCATTGTAAATAGAATTAATAAAGCCAAGCTTAGGAAAAGACCAATAAAACTAAGCATGCGACACCCCCAAATCATTGTTTGTATTTATAACCTTTATACTGCAAGAAGTGTGCCAACTTACATCTTTGGGAAAATAGTAAATATTCGAAACATTTAAAACGAAAAGCGTCTAAACTATTAGACAAAATGTTTAAAAGTTTAGACACTACGTTTAATTGATTGGACACTTTTATAGGTTGAACTCTTTTATTTTATTATATAGAGTAGCCCTTGAAATACCTAGCTTCTTAGCCGCACGTGTCTTATTCCCTTGTTCTTCTTTTAGTATTTGTATGAGAAGCTCTTTTTCCTTTTGTAGTTCAGAGCGTTTCAGTGTATGTAAGGAGGTAATCGGGGCAATTTCCCTCTCCAACATTTGATACTCGATTGCCTGTTCTTTATTCGTTTTATTCCGTTCCAAGAAGTAGCGTTGAAAGTCATCAAAATAAATTCCTTGACCATCTACCAATGTGATAAGCCTTTCCATCACATTAAATAACTCTCTGATATTTCCTGGCCATGTATATTCCATCATACCCGCAACGGTTTCTTTACTTATATCTTTCAGTGGTATTTGATATTTCTCACAGATTGTTTTCATAAATTGCCCAATCAAAAGTGGGATATCTTCTTTTCTTTCTCTTAGCGGCGGAATCGTAATGGGGATAACATTGATACGATAATATAGGTCTTCTCGGAATTTATTTTCCTTTACCATTTCCTTAATTGAACAGTTTGTAGCCGCAATGAGCCGGAAATCAACGGGAATCGGTTTCGAACCTCCTACTGGTTCTACCTCCCGTTCCTGTAAAACACGTAATATTTTTGATTGCATATGTAAAGGCATATCTCCAATTTCATCTAAAAACAATGTCCCCTTATGGGCTAAAAGGAATTTTCCTGGTTTCCCCTTTTTTCTCGAACCAGTAAACGCACCTTCTTCATATCCAAATAGTTCAGATTCAAGTAAATGCTCTGGAATCGAAGCACAGTTCACACTGATAAACGGACCTTCACTATATTTACTCAGGGAATGAATAGCCTTTGTAAAGATCTCTTTTCCTACGCCGCTTTCTCCGGTAATTAATATAGAGGCAGAGGTTTGTGCAGCACGCCGGGCAATGTTTTTTGCATGGATAAACCGTTCGCTCTTTCCAATGACTTGGTTAAAAGTAGTCGGTTCTTCTTTTCGTTTTGGCTGTTCAATATTTACGGATGTCAGGTCCGTTGTTCCATTTAATTCCTGAATTCTATCAAAAATGGTATAAAGTTCAGAAACTCCTTGAAAAACAAGGATACCTATTCCCCCGATGATTTTATTGTTTTTCCAAATAGGGATGCGGTGGGCAACGACTTCTTGACCTTGCAAAAATTGAACTTGATTATGTTCAGGAATACCCGTTTGAATGACCATATGTAATCGTGTGCCTTCAATGATATTTACAACATGTTGATTGATTGCTGACTTTTGTTCAGCTCCTAAATAATTACAATATGCTTTATTAATCATTTTGACGAACCCATTTTCGTTAACCACTACAATTCCTTCAGAGACATTATCAAAACAAATACTCAACCATTCGATAGTCTTTTCCAATCGCTCTAACTCTTGGTAAGTTTTTTCTAATCCATCTAAAACATCATGTTGATTTAACATGCCTAGCAATACATTTTGTTTATCAACAACTGGTATACTCCCTTTTGTTAATGAAACAATCGATAATACTTCTTGAAAGTATAAAGTTTTAGCCTGTTTGTCAAAATGGTTCTCAATCGATATATCCGGAGAAACATCTTTTAATAAAGCTTTCGTTACCATACCTAAAGACAATATACCAAGAAAGTGACGATTTTCATCCGTAACCGCCACTTCATTTAATTGTTGTTTTATCATAAATTCTGCTGCATCTTTTAAACTAGTTGTAGGAGGTAAAAAAAGAATATTCGTATCTACCCAGTGTCCAACTTGCAATTTTTCGATATAAAAATCATTACTCTCTTCTTCTAGGTGATGTTTCATAGGTTAGTTACCCTCCATTCAAAAGTAAAATCCATATTACTCGTATACTATATATATTGAAAATATAAATAATATTTAGAAATATTTATATAAAAAAAGAATAACCTCTTGGGTTATTTAACAGGAATAAATTTAGTATAGCAAATAAATGAATATTATAAATCTAAACTATATTGGCCTGCAATTTTAACTCTTCATCTCTCTTTACGTTTCTCATTTGTCTTCGAAGGATGAAAACATATGCCAAAAAGGCAAGAATAATACATAATGCACTATATAAAAATACTGCTTTGAAACCAGCATGAAGGGAAATAAATCCTAATGCAATGGCTCCCACTCCCCCGCCTATATCTTTGGCTGTAAAAAACGTTGAGTTTCCAGCGCCTCTTCTATCAGGCGGACAAAGCTTGATCATAATCGCATTCAAAGCTGGCTCTACAGAACCTAATCCCAATCCATAAAGGACGCCTGAAAGAATAAAACCTCCAAGTGATTGGGCATTGGCTAAGACGACAAACGATAGCGTCATGATGACTAAACCAGGGATGATAACGTAGGAACTTCCATATTTATCTGCCAATTTCCCTCCAACAATTCTTGTGAACAATAGAGCAAATGAATAAAACGTATAATATAAACCGATGTCTTCAATCCCTAAAGAAAGAGCAAAAATTGGAATAAAGGTTAACGATGCCCCCATCCCAACATAAACAAATGCGGTAACTACACCAGTGGGAATCGCTGTTTTTTCAAAAAGCAATTCCGAAATTTTTCTTTTTGTTTTTCTTTCAGTGGCTTTACCAACAAAGGTTGGATTTCTTTTTTCATAATTAATAAATAGGCTGCAAACAATGGAAAGCAAGCCAATCAAACCGGCAACAATGAATAAGATTTGATAATTGAATTGTTGAATCAGGTATATGCTTAAAGCAGGCCCTACGGCCGTTGCGATTGTACTGGATAATCCGAAATAACCAACACCCTCAGCCAAACGACTTTTTGGCACAATATCCGAAATAATTGTTCCGGAAGCATTAGTGGTAGCACTAAATCCTATTCCGTGTAAACTTCTTAATATCAGTAGTAGACTAATAGAAAAAGCAACAAGATAAGAAAGAGTAATAAATGCGGTGGTCACAGCACCAATAATGAGCACAATTCTACGACTCTTTTCATCTGATAGTTTACCAAAATAAGGTCTAAAGAGGATCGCTACAAACATGAAGAAACCAAAAAGCATTCCTGAAATCGAACTATCTCCGCCTAAGTGGATTGCGTATAACGGGAGTCCAGTCATTAACATATTGCTTGCAATAGATGTGGACATAGCATAAATAAACGTTAGCCAATAGTCTTTTGTCCATAGTTTTTCTGAGTTGTTCCTATTTACTTGCAATGGATATCCTCTTTTCTTTGTATTGATACAGTCATTCAGCTATATAAATGGAAGAAAGCCTCTCCCTACGATACCGAGCATATTCTATCTATACTATCACATTATTTTTACTAAGAAAGTTCAATTCATATTCCTAAACGGCAAATCGGCCCACCAGTATTTACCAGCGGGACCTCAAATTTGTTAACCATCCTAACACCTTACATATTTGCGTTTGAAACCAAGCCTCCCTCTATCTAATTCCTTTTGAATATTTTCAGAGGCATGGAGAATACTGCTTTTTTTCTTGTCCCGCATCATTTCTACCGGACCCACTGCCTTAGCGGTTTCAACCGCCTTTTCATGGAGCGGCACATAGGAAATAGCGACTGTGTAGATAAAGTTATTCATAGCCGATTTAGTTCGTTCAGGAGCATCTTTAATCGTAATTTTCACCTGATCAAGCATACTAGCAAGCTTGTCTGCATTAAATTCACTGTCCTTACGATTACCCAATAGCCAGCAGTAACAGCTCCAGCCTGCGGACATTCTCAGTTCTTCACCGCTCGCGATCCATTTATCGGCTACCTTTTGCGCAATATCTGCTTCTGCCAACGTTACGGCAACCACATAATCGCTCAGCATATAAAAATACGCAGCTTCGATCCAACGATCGAAATCTGCCTCCGTCATTGCTTTTGGGTCCGCAATAATGCCGGCAAAATACATGGCATCGTAGTTCCCAGTTGCGTAAAGCTGCTCGGCCAAAGGCTGATTTTTCTTAATTATCTTTGAGAGTGGCTTCATGGCACCTGTTGCTACGCCAAATAGCGGCTCATGTGCTCCATTGCTTATGTATGTCTTTTTGATTCGTTCCTTACCAAGCGATTCTAGTTCTTTCATTACTATATCGAAATCCATCGTTTTTCCCTTCCCTCTTTATCTTTTGCTTAGAAAGCCAATCAATTCGACCGGTTTTATTTTCTACTATTTAAGCCTTGTTAAATATCATTTTTGAAAATTAGTATAACTGTATAAAATGCTGATGAAGGACAAATCATGAAAGTTCACCATGAGATTAGTCCTTCATAAGGGTGATGAAAGACTAATCAGGAAAGTTCGTAGTGAGATTTGTCCTTCATAAGGGCAATGAAAGACAAATCAGGAGAGTTCCCTTTAAGCTTTCTCTTTCATTAGGGTGATGAAAGACAAATCAGGAGAATTTCCAGTAAGATTTGTCCTTCATAAGGGCAATGAAAGTCAAATCAGGAGAATTTGTAGTAAGATTTGTCCTCCATAAGGTCAATGAAAGACAAATCAGGAGAATTCCCAGTGAGATTTGTCCTTTATAAAGATTTTCGTATAAAAAATCAAGATCTCCCTATAACAAAGCCTATTTAAATAAGGCTTTTACATTGAGAATTCACCATAAATATACTCTAAGCGCTGATCCGAGTCTTATTTCTATTATATGAGATAGCAATAATTAAAACAAAGATGTAAGGATAGCTGGGTTTTACCTAACTCTAAAAAATCCGACCCAGAAAATGCTTTAAAAAGGTTTCTGATTTTACGTGGGTACATACTTGAATCTTCGGCCCACCTTCAGTGTGCGCAATTGTTCTCCCTCTCTCTTCCCCTTCTAAGACAACCTTAACACTCCATTCTTCTTTCTTAACGAAACTAGGGTCAATTGCCACTCCTACTGCCAGTGGGTCATGCAGGGCACAGCCGCCAATACCTGGGTGATGCGTTTCATAAGATTGCATATAAAAACTGGTCATATCAGCAAAAAAATGTGCCGCGTCCCTTTTCAAATCCCGCCAATCTGTTAATGCTTCTCTTGGTAATAGTGTCTTCATCGTCACATCAAGCCCTACAATCGTTACTGGCAGCCCGGATGAAAACACAATATCAGCAGCTTCAGGGTCAGTGATGATATTCGCTTCGCTATAAGGGGTAACATTTCCAGCCGTAAAGACAGCGCCGCCCATAATGATTACCTCTTTTACAAGAGAAGCAATTTCAGGTTCTTTCTTAACAGCGAGCGCTAGATTTGTAAGCGGCCCCACTGCTATAATCGTAATCTCTTGCGGCTGCTTTATTACCTGATTAATGATATAATCCACTGCACCTTCAGATTCTGCTCTCTTTTCAGGAGTCCTATCAACTTGGTTACCCAGGCCATCTTCCCCATGAACATGTGTGGGGTATTTTTTTAACCCTCCTTTTAGCTGTTTATCTGCTCCTGCATAGACAGGAACCATTTTCCCAAGCTTCTCTAACACCACTAAAGTATTGCGGGTGGTAGATTCAATGGGCGCATTCCCAAAGCATGTTGTCAAACCAATGACTTCTAACTCCGGAGAGTTCAAGGCATAGGCAATCGCGAGTGCATCATCAACACCTGTATCCACATCCAGTATAACTGGCTTCATTCAACCTCACTCCAAATTATGTATTTTTAAAAATTCCTCAACTTCCTTTTTCGTTGGCATTCCGCTTTGTGCCCCTAGCTTCGTAACAGAAATTGCCCCAACAACATTGGCAAACCTGCATGCCTCTTCGATTTCAGCCCCTTCACTCAAAGCAACAGCCAATGCACCATTAAAGGAATCTCCTGCACCTGTTGTATCCACAGCCTCAACCTGAATACTGGGAATTTCTATTTCCTCGCCGTTTTTATTAATCATTACCCCTTTGGATCCTTTTGTTACAATACATTTTTCTTTTAATTTTTCTACTTCTTGTTCTGTCCCTTCTATTGAAGTAAATAGCAGGGCTTGTTCATGTTCATTCGGTGTCAGATAATCTACCATCTCTAGTAATCCCTTCGGAAGCTTTTGAATAGGCGCCGGATTTAGGATCGTGATGATCCTATGCTTTTTTGCAAGTTCTACAGCTCTGATAACACTCTCAAGGGGAATCTCCAATTGTAATAAGAGAATATGGCTATTTATTATTTTATCTTCATTTTTTTCGATTACCTCTGGTGTGACATGGTTATTTGCCCCAGATACAACAATAATACTGTTGTCTCCCTCTGATACTGTAATGGAAGCAATTCCAGTAGAACTATCCTTCACTTTCATGATATTTTCGGTGTTTATTCCTTGATTGCTTAAATGATCCGCGAGTGTTTTACCAAAAGAATCATCCCCTACAGCACCGACCATCTTTACATCCGCGCCAAGCCGGGCTGCGGCCACAGCCTGATTCGCACCCTTTCCACCCGGTATTGAATGGAATGAATGACCTAACACCGTTTCGCCGACCTCCGGTATTTGGTTAGTACTTGTTACTAAATCCATGTTAATGCTTCCTATTACCGTTATTTTTTTACCATTCATGTGATCACCACCTCTCTGTTAATTAGTAACACTACTACTAAAATTACCTAAATGAGATTAGATATGTTAATACGCAGAACATTGTTCATCTCCGGATACCTTTAACTTGAAAAAATGCCGCTTTAAAAGATAACGTTCGATAAATCATTATGATTTCAAGCAAAAAAATAAAACTACTGATGCTCAGTGTAATACTGGCAATCAGCAGTTTCAACTTTTACATCAATTCATTACTTTCTCAGCATTTGCAGGCATCATTTTTCCCCTTACCTCATCTGGAATCGGATAAGCTTTTGGTTTTTCTTTAAACGATGTCCAAGCACGGATTTCATATCCTTCTGCGACCATTTTTTCATCTTTAAAAAACTTGTGACTTATTTTGAATACTTTTCGTTGCATTTCTACAACCGAACTACGAACGATGACAGCGTCTTCAAAAAATAATGGACTCTTAAACTCACAATGCGCTTCGAGTAGTGGAACACTCACTTGCTGCTCACTGTACAAGGTAGAAGATGGCAGCCCAATGCTGGCTAAAAATTCATGTGTAGCTTCATCCATCCATTTATAAAAGTTTGGATAAAACACAATTCCCGCAGCATCCGTATCTCCCCATCTGACCTTAAACGTGTACTCTACAATCATTTTCACTACCTCCCTTCAGATGTTACTTTAAGAGTTGATTGCCTTTTTCACTTTTAACCCGATCATTTCTCTCGCTTCATCTGGTGTAGCCACTTCCCGGCCTAATGTATGCGCTAATTCTACAATTCTCTTTACAAATTGAGCGTTAGAAGTTGCTAGTTCCCCCTTGCGGAAATACACAGCATCCTCCATGCCGACACGTACATGCCCGCCAAGTAAAATCGTCATCGTATTAATCATTAACTGATCTTTACTGGCTCCAATCGCTGACCAGAGAGCTCCTTCCGGAATATTGCTCTTCATAAACATCAGATTTTCAGGTGTCGCCGGGATTCCACCCTGTGCCCCTAATACAAATTGGAAAAAGAATGGTGGTTTGATTAATCCCTTTTTGGCAACGCGTAACGCATTATGAATCATCCCAACATCAAAGACTTCAAGTTCTGGTTTCACGTTATTATTCTGCATCACTTCCGCCAATTGTTCCAGCATGGCAGGAGTATGAATAAATGCGTTCGGTCCTATGTTGAAAGACCCTGCGTCAAAGGAAGCAAGCTCAGGTTGTAATTCCACAACAGGAAAACGTTTGGTTACATCTCTAAGTTCTCCACCGGCAGTAGTATAGTTGATAATGATATCACAGTTCTTTTCGTCTAATAATCTTCTTACTTCACAATACTTCTCAGTATCCAGTGTCGGGATTCCCTCTTCATCTCGAACATGAATATGAGCAATAGCGGCACCTGCCTGCCATGATTCATAAATAGAGTCAGCAATTTCTTGCGGTGTCGTCGGTAAGTATGGAGTATGGGCCTTCGTCGCAAAATCTCCTGTTGGCGCGACAGTGATAATTAATTTTTCCATTCTAGTATCCTCCTTTTATTTATATCTAAAACTAGAATCTATATGATAGGAAACTGCCCATTTCAATAGGATTCTATTAAAAAGGCAAACTTCTAAAGAAGATTTAAGCCATAATTTTTTCCAATAAACGTGTATGCACATGACCGCTTGCAAAATCTTCATCCTGCAAAACTTGTTTTAAGAATGGGATGGTCGTGCTGATTCCTTCTACTGCAAACTCATCTAAAGCTACGAGCATTCTTTGAATCGCATGTTCACGGGTATTTCCATGAACAATTACTTTTGCAATCATGGAATCATAATAGACCGGCACTTTATATCCTTGGTAACAATGCGTATCTACTCGTACCCCAGGACCTTGCGGCATTTCCCATTTTGTAATCACTCCTGGAGTTGGGCGGAATCCTTCCGCTGGTTCTTCTGCATTGATTCGGCACTCGATGGCATGGCCATTGAATTGAATATCTGATTGGGCAAAACGTAGTGTTTCTCCGTTGGCCACGTTCACTTGCTCTTGAATTAAATCCACACCCGTGATTGTTTCGGTAACTGGGTGTTCGACTTGAATGCGTGTATTCATTTCAAGGAAATAGAATGTTGCTTCGTCTTGATCAACGATAAATTCTACCGTACCAGCATTTTCATAAGAAATATTTTCAGCTAGTTTTACTGCTGCATTGCGAATATCTTGGCGAAGCTCTTCTGAAATAATCGGTGCCATCGCTTCTTCCACTAATTTTTGATGACGGCGCTGTGTCGAACAATCACGTTCACCCAAATGAACCACGTTGCCATATTTATCTCCAAGTACCTGAACTTCGATATGACGAGCATTGGCAATATACTTTTCTACGTACATCGTTCCGTCTCCAAAAGCAGCCTTAGCTTCTGCTGAAGCAGATTCAAAAACGATTTTCACTTGTGCTCTGTCAGTAACAATCTTCATACCGCGGCCCCCGCCGCCAGCAGCTGCTTTTAACATAACAGGCAAACCAATTTTTTCAATCGTTTGAAGGACTTCTTCATATGTAGCTACCTTTTCTGAACCTGGAAGAACAGGTACATCACATTCTTGTGCAATCGCACGTGCAACAAGCTTATTCCCCATTTTCAAAATATGATCTGGCTGTGGACCAACGTAGATAATTCCATTTTCTGCACAAGCCTCTGCTAATGCCGGCACTTCTGCTAAAAATCCATACCCTGGATGGATGGCATCCGCTCCAACGGATACAGCTGTCGATATGATTGTTGGGATATTAAGATAACTTTTCGTTGCAGGTCCTGGTCCAATCACAACGGCTTTATCTGCTAATCTCGCTGGCAAACTATCTTTGTCTGCTTCTGAAACAGCCACAATCGTTTCAATACCTAAAACTTTACATGTTCGAATAATACGTACTGCTATTTCACCACGATTAATTATGAAAATACGTGAAATTGCCATTCAACTATCCCCTCTCTTCTTATAGATTTATTTCACTTTTACTGAGAATAATGGTTGTCCCACTTCTACTAAATCTGCATCTTCAACATGAATTTCAGTAATAACGCCTTCTACACCGGCCGCAATAGCACTATATACTTTCATAATTTCAATTAAACAAACGGTAGAGTCTTTTTGTACCGTGTCACCCACTTTTACATACGGCTCAGCACCAGGCTCAGGTTGTGCATAGAATAACCCGGTAGTTTCTGCATTGATCGTCACAATTTCTTCTGCTGTCTTTACTCCTTGCTTTTCTTCCACTACCTCTGCTTCTTCTACCGGTACTTCGATTGCTGCCGCAGCTTCAAGCTGTGTGATTTGTTGTGGTTCTATTTGTTCCACGTTACTTGCTTGTTGAACGTTAGTTTCAGCATTTTCAGTTACACCATTTTTACCGATCACAATTTTAATATCTTGATTTTCTAATTTTAAAAAGTTAAAAGAAGACGCCTCTAATTTATCAATTAACGTGGTTAGCGTTTCTACATCCTTTTCATTCAGTACACCTAAAAGATTCTTGCTCATCTTTCATTCCTCCTATATTCTTGGTTAATTCAAAACAATCAGTCCATTTACAATAATCAGTTATTTGTTAAAATAAGTGAGCTATCACGGCCTTGAATTTGTACATGTGTTATAGATGGTTGTTTACTTAACTTGTCTAAAAGTTGGACGATCGGTGTAGAAGCCGAAAAATATTGACGATACGGACCTGCTTTTCGCATTTCCACAATATCTTTTGTCCCTTTCATGATATAACGCAGCATGAACTCTTCATCTGAGAGTGTCGGACCGCCGAATTGCTCTTTCAATTTTTTGATTGGTATATCTGCAACTGGCTCATAATGTAATTCTTTTGCACGTGGTAAGCTCAAGAATTTATCCTTCAAATTTTGATCCATCATTAAGTAACCTGAATCTTCGCTATAGATACCTGCTGCAAATTGAATCAATTCATCGATAACCACTTTGTAGCGTTCCCCTGTAGCAACATTGATTGCTGCTTGTGTTACCATAAATTGTGAATATGGTGTAATCATTACTGGATAACCTAGTTCTGCACGAATTCGTATGGATTCTTCCACTACTTCATCTACTCTATTCTGAAGATTCATCGCTTGCAGCTGATGGCGCAGATTTGAAATAACACCGCCAGGTACTTGATGTATATATTGCGAGTAATCGTACTCAAGCGGCGCACCGATTGGTAAATTGTCAGTCTTTGCAACCACCATGAGACGCTCTGAAATTCTTTGAATACGTTCGATATCTAAGTTATGATCTAAATTCAAATATTTTGCATTTGCTATTGTTGTCAATACAGATGGCTGTCCTGAACCATTTGCCAATGGTGGAATTCCGGTATGTAGAGTTCGGACACCGAGTTTCATCGCCTCAACATAGAGCTCATCTGCAATTCCTGTCGTACAATGACCATGGAATTCTACAGGAATTCCATTTGAATTTTCGATAATAATAGGTAATAGTCTTCTAAGACTTTCAACCGTCAACAACCCTGCCGCATCTTTAAAATAAATAATATCTGGCTTATTTTTTACTACTTCTTTCGTCTTCTCTGCAAAGTATTCATCTGTATGTCTTGGCGAAATACTGTAGGCAATGGCGTGTGCAATTTCCATTCCTTTACTGCGTAAATAAGGCAGGAACCATGGGAAATCTGTTTTTAAATTTCCAAAAATATTTGCCATGGTCTGTACACGATTCAGTGCTCCCCGTTCAATTAATAAATCATAGAACAGCTTCGCAACAGATGGAGGAGTTTCTAATAGCTCAAAAAGAACAAGTCCTGGTTCACCCATGAATGCTTTTTTCGCATTTGGCATTTTCTCCGCCACTATATCTGCTAACAACCATGGGTCTTCTTTTAATTCACGGGCAATTTTTTTAAAATTGTATGGCATTAATGGAACTTCTACTACCTCAAACCCCGCTTGATCAAGTTCTTCAGCTACTGCCTCTACCATTCCAATTCGAGATTCAGCTGCCCATAAACTTTGGGTTCCATCACGTAAAGTCGTATCCACGAATTTTAGTTCTTTCGTCATTGTTCTCCTCCTCATACTTTAAGCGTTTTCATTCTTAATTTTTTAAAAAACGGAATCTATATTCCGCTTCAATCACATTCTACTAGGTTTTAAAAAGCTGGTCAACCATTTTTTTATCACTATTTTGATTGTTCTAAAAATTTAAAACAAATCAATCCTCTACTTGTTTTTTGCAAAACGGAATATGCACTCCGTTTTCATTACCAATCTACTAGTTTTTTACAAGATAGTCAATCATTTTCCCATTCTCATGTTTTTTTCCATTAAATACTTTATAATAACTATAATTAGGACTCATTAATAATTTTTTGAAGAAGGGAAGCTCAACTGGAATATGGAGAGTGAATTTATCATTACTTCTAAAAGAAGAGATGCCAATAAAAATGCGGTTAAAATTCTTGAAGCTGCGAAAAAAGTTTTCGCCCTAAAGGGTTTAGATACAACAATTGAAGAAATCGCAGTGGAAGCCAATGTAGGTGTAGGAACCGTATATAGACGGTTTAACAATAAGAACCAATTGGCAAACGCAGTTGCCAATGAAGTTCTTGCAGAAACTTACGAAGAACAAGTGGATATTTTGAAATCCAATCTATCAACGGTCGAAAAGGTTAAAAAGATATTTGCCTGCTATGCAAAAATCTCTCAAAAGTATGGAAACATCCATCCTATGATTGTTGATTTATTAGTTTCAAAGGAAAATGATGAAGAGTTTAAACAAACCTTTTTATTAGGATTAAAAAATCTACATACTGAGATTATTATAAATGGACAAAAGGAAAATATTTTTAGAGAGGTTGATCCTAGATTACTTGAAATTTTCCTTCAAAATATGATAAACCCTCAAATGACCAAACAAATAGCGGAAATTTTACCATTAGACGAGGCTGCGAGTTTCTTAGCGGATTTGGCTCTCAACGGACTGCTAAAAAAAAATAATTAGTACTACTCCTTTAAAGCAATTATGACCATCCTTCAAGGGTGGTTATTTTTTGTTAAAAACAAATAACCTATATATACTATGGTTAGCCCATGCTCTTGGCAATCTAACCGCAGCATTTCTACTAATAAACTTTATTTAGCCCTCTATTCACTTTAAACAAAAAACACTCACAAATATTGATGTATCAAACATTTGTGAGTGTTTAAAAGTTTTTAAAATAAATTCAGCATGTGTTTGGACGGCGTATACTATAATCGCCTGCGAACCTTCTTAATCAATAGCCAATACCACTTTGTCAGCCTCAGGAATAAGACATAAACTTTTTACTTTCTCATCAATACTAATAGTAAAAGATGTGTCTGAGTTAATATTGTTTAATTTTCTAATTTCAACGGGTATATGGACGGTGCCCGATCGGCTATAAATACACTTATTTTCTTGTTCGAATCCTTCTCTACTTGTTAATACAATTTTTTTACCGTCTAAAAAAATATTAATAAAATCACCTACTTTGATATTTAGTATCTTAGCTACAGTTTTTGGAAGGTAAATTTGTCCAGTTTTTCTTAATTTTACTTTCTTCAATTTAATCACTCCCTAGTTGATATCACTAACGGGAATTATAAAATCATCCAAGTATCCTTTACGTTCATGATGAAGATGACCATAAAAAACATAATCAAAATGATCGTTTTTGCATTTTAGTATGAACTTAAGCAAGAATATAGGTGTTTAATGTTTCTAGAGTGAGATCAATAATTAATTTAATTTAACCTTCTTGCGTTTATTACTGACCGTTTCACGTATGCTACACGGCAGTAGTAATGTTCCATACAAATGGATCATTCATTCGATTCCAATTTTGTGTCATCTCTTCTTCAGTCAATAAACAGTGATCTAACGTACTTTTCACAACGTCTTTATCCATGCCGATTCCGATTAAAACGAGTTCATTTTTCCTATCTCCAAACTTTTCATCCCAACTTTCTTTTAAAGCAGGGTCTTCCTGAAAATACTGGGCTTGTTGCTCTTGGGACAAGGATGCAATCCAATAGGAAACTGGCTCTAATTGGACTGATGTACCTGCTTGCGAGAATAGTAAAGCAAGGTCATTTCTGGTTGCACACCATACGATTCCCTTTGCCCTCACTATTTCTTCTGGCATTTCTTCCACCCAGCGATTAAATCTTTCAGAATGAAATGGAACCGAGCTTCTATAAACGAAGGAGCTTATCCCATACTCTTCCGTTTCCGGTGTATGCTCCGGTGCCTCCAATTCTTTTAACCAACCGGCAGATTCGCTTGCCGTTTCAAAATCAAACAAACCCGTATTCAAAACCTCTGTTGGAGGAATTTTTCCTTTTATAGAACGATGAATTTTCGCTGAAGGCTGCAGCTTTCTTAAAAAAGCCTCCAGCTTTTTTAATTGTTCCTCTTCAAGTAAATCGCATTTATTAAGAATCAGAACATCACAAAACTCAATTTGGTCTATTAATAGGTCCGCTACAGTTCGGTCATCCTCTTCACCAGCAGCCTGGCTTCTTTCCAAAAGGAGGTCCCCCGATGCAAAATCATGCCAAAATCTATTGGAATCCACTACTGTAACCATGGTATCGAGTCTACAAAGCTTTGTTAGATCAATCCCCAACTCTTCATCTATGTAAGAAAAAGTTTGAGCAACCGGAACTGGCTCACTTATACCTGTTGATTCAATCACAATGTAATCAATATTTCCGTTCTCAACGAGCCTTTCCACTTCCATTAAGAGATCTTCTCTTAATGTACAGCAAATACACCCATTTGAAAGTTCTACAAGCTTTTCTTCCGTTCTGTTTAGCCCCCCGCCTTGTTTAATCAGTTCAGCATCCACATTAATTTCGCTCATGTCATTGACAATAACTGCCACTTTTAAGCCTTCACGGTTTTGGAGAATATGATTTAATAATGTTGTCTTACCTGCTCCTAAATATCCACTTAAAACAGTTACTGGTATTTTTGTGTCTTTCATCGTATTCCTTCCTTTCGTTTTAATCGTAATTATTACGATTTGCAAACTGCATTTCTCCTTATCTAAGCGAGAATTTTCCCCATTTTCCTTTAGACCTATTTCCTTTTCCCAAATTCCTACTTTGTTTCTCTATGTATGGTGTATCGTTTTAATCGAGGAGAATATTTCTTCAGCTCGAGTCTATCCGGATTATTTCGTTTGTTCTTTGTTGTGATATAATTTCTGTCGCCAGTTTCAGTACATTGCAAGGTTATATTTACACGCATATGACATTGTCCTCCTTTTTATTTTAGGTTTCAAATCGAAATTGTTACGATTTGGACTTTATCAAAATTTCTTTTTTCTGTCAAGCGGAAAACCTACATCCTTCTTTTTTTTAAAAAATAAATCGTAATGATTCCTAAATTCATTTACAATCGCATAGATTTATTTTAGAATGTAAAACGTAATGATTTCGTTTTATTACAAACTATCATTTTTTAAAAAGGAGCAAAACTATGAAAATATCAACACTTATATCTACCTCTATTCTAGCTTTTAGCCTTTTGTTAACTGGTTGTGGATCCCAAGAAGTTATAAAAACCGAAGAAGAAAATAATGTTAAAGACACTCTAACCGTGTTTACTACCATTTATCCGCTTGAAGATTTCACAAGAAAAATTGCCGGTGACTATGTCGAAGTAAAAAGTATCTATCCTCCTAACGTGGATGCGCATTCCTATGAGCCTTCAACAAAAGACATGTTTCAACTTGCCAATTCCGATTTATTTATCTATACAGGAGTTGGAATTGAAGGGTTTGCAGAAAAAGCATCTGAAGCCTTAGTAAAGGAAAACGTACAAGTTTTAAAAGCTGCGCAAGGAATCGCTCTCATCGAATCTGCTGATGAGCATCATCATGAAGGTGAAGAAGGTCACTCGGAAAGCGAATCCCATGAGGATGAAAACACAGAATCTGAGGTCCATGAAGAAGAAAATGGTGCCCATGGTGACTTAGATCCCCATGTATGGTTAGATCCTATCCTTTCTATTGATCTAGCAAATAACATAAAAAATTCTTTGAGTAACTTATTGCCAGAACATGCATCAGAGTTCGAAGCTAATTTTAATCTACTAAAAAGTGAATTAGAAAAGCTAGATCAAGAATTTAAAACAACGATTGAAAGCGCAAAAACGAAGGAATTATTAGTTGCACATGCAGCTTATGGATATTGGGAAGCGCGTTATGGCATTGAAGAGATTGCTATATCAGGTCTATCACCTACACAGGAACCCTCTCAGAAAGAGTTGCAAACAATTATTGAGGAATCTACAGAACACAATATTCATTATGTGATTTTTGAGCAGAATGTTTCACCAAAAGTAGCTAAAATCATTCAAGATGAAATAGGGGCAAAGTCACTAACTCTCCATAATCTTGAAGCGATTACAGATGAGAACATAAAGCAAAAAGATGATTACTTTAGCATCATGCGCAGGAATTTAGAAACTTTAGAAACAGCATTAAATGAATAAGATATCCAATCCCTACCATAATGTTTTGGCAGGGATTCCTTTTACATAATAGGTACATTTTCAAATCATTTATACATAATCTATTAGATGTACTTATATATTCTATTAAATACTACATTTATGGGAGGTAATTATGCAGCGTATTTTCCGCACTAATATCATAGATATTACAGGTATAATCCTTATCGGTTTAGCCCTGCTGCTTGTTTCTTTCAGTACTAGTTTTAAACTTTCATTCGAGCTGCCTCAGTCTTTGTTAAATCTAAACACGATATTTCTAAGTATTTTAATAGAGGCACTTCCTTTTGTTTTAATTGGAGTCCTCATCGCAGGTGTGATTCAAATTTTTGTAACCGAAGAACATATTCGACGCTGGATTCCAAAAAATAAGTATTTGGCGATCATCATGAGTTGTGTTATAGGAGCCCTCTTTCCAGCATGCGAATGTGGAATTGTACCCATTGTCCGTCGTCTCGTAGGAAAAGGTGTACCCATTCATGCGGCCATAGGATTTATGCTAACAGGTCCTCTTATTAATCCCATTGTCATAGCCTCTACATTTATGGCATTTGGGAACGATTTTAAGATTGCGGGATTAAGAATGGGTTTAGGTTTTTTTATCGCTATTATGGTTGCTTTTGTTGTCAGCTTGATATTTAAAGGAAATCAATTTAAATCCACCATCCCTACAGGCCCCTCTCACTCCCATTCTAAAAAGGAACCTTTTACAAATAGATTTTGGGAGATGCTGACCCATTCGATTGATGAGTTTTTTGATATGGGGAAGTATCTAGTTATGGGAGCATTTTTAGCTGCTTTTGTTCAAACCTATATGCCGGCAAAAGCTCTATTGGAAGCTGGAAGCGGAACTGTATCTTCTATCGGTATCATGATGGGATTAGCTTACTTTTTATCACTATGTTCTGAAGCAGATGCATTTATTGGTGCTTCCTTTAGCAGTATTTTCCCAACTTCAGCTATTTTAGGATTTTTGGTATTCGGTCCAATGATGGATTTAAAAAATACCCTTATGATGCTTAGCGTATTTCGAGTGAAGTTTGTTATGGGTGTTTTGGCGTTAATTATATCGATTGTCTTCATTACGATGATGCTTGTACAAAGCTTTATTTAGGGGGAAGAGGCGTGAAATTCCATTTTCAACAGGCTGTCCGAGCGTTTATTTTACTGGCATTTTCAGTTTTACTATTGAAACTGCATTTTAGCGGCGAAATGACAAAGTTTATTAATCCAAAATATGAGGGTTTAAGCCAGTCCGCTTCTGTATTATTTTTAATTTTGTTTATTATCCAAACCACAAGAATATGGACGGTAAAAGAAACTAGCCATCATCATCATTGCCATCACGATGATCATGACCATAACTGTAGCCATGATCATGGTGATTCTCCTTTTAATATAAGAAAATTAATCGCATATCTAGTTATTGTTTTTCCGTTGGTCACCGGATTCCTGCTCCCTGCAAAGGTCCTGGACGCCTCCATTGCTGAAAAAAAAGGAGGTATGGCTGTTATAATGAATCAAACGCAAAAACAAGAGCAAAAGACAACTCCGACCACTAATGATGCAGGAGAACCATCTATTGAAGAGAATCTTATCAATCAATCTCGTTTGAGTGTTCCAAAAGTCTATACAAAAGAAGAATATGAACAATTACAACAGCAACTGCAACAAAGTTCAATTATCGAGATGAACGATGATCTTTTTTCTAGCTATTACGATGAAATCAATATGGACTTCGATAAATATAGAGGTAGAGAGATCAAGATAAAGGGCTTTGTTTATAAAGAAGAAGGGCTTCAAAAGGATCAGCTGGTGATAGCGAGATTTATGATTACTCATTGTGTTGCTGATGCAGGCATTATTGGGTTTATATCAGAATTGCCAGAGGCCTCATCTCTTGAAATGAATACATGGATTGATGTTGAAGGGGTTTTGGACACGACAACCTATAATGGAACCGAACTTCCCATCATAAAAATTACCAATTGGAAAAAAATTAAGGAACCTAAAGAACCCTATCTTTACCCTGTTAGTGTGAAAATACTCTAGAATATGAAAGAATTAAGCCTTAGTTCATATTGAACTAAGGCAATTCGTAAATGAGATAGGAAAACTTC
This sequence comes from Neobacillus vireti, assembly GCF_036962345.1. Lineage (GTDB taxonomy): Bacteria > Bacillota > Bacilli > Bacillales > Cytobacillaceae > Neobacillus > Neobacillus vireti_A. Next base: position 131,490 of record NZ_JBALNB010000007.1, on the reverse strand, counting down.
ACATAAAAACAAGTCTATTCCCTTATCATGATAATCATCCAAAAAACAATGAGTCAAATTCTTCCCTGCTTATAACACCCCGCTTGGCTGGAAAACTCGTAAATACACCCTGAACCCTTCGCACCCTTTTGAATAAAAAACACCTTCGTCCGTAATTAGTAGTTATACATATCTTTTGACTTTCAACTTTTTTAACGTTACAATGGTAATAATATAAATGAACGTGATTCTCCAAAGGGGAGTAGCTTTAACAACAAAGTCGTCATTCCGGGATGAGAGTCCCCGGCTTTGTTGGCAATGTCAATTGCTAGCGAGACCTTTACCAGTATACTTGGTAAAGGTCTCTTTTTATTTTTAAAAACCTTTACTACAATAGTAAAGGTTTTTTCACTTTCGGGAACGTTATTAATTTATATATTTAAACATATTGATAGATAGGAGTGAAGTATATTGTTTCGAAAACGTAAAGAGGCTATGTCTTCCATACCCCATGTAACTATGTGGGCAATTACTGGCCTGTTATTTTCTACTATTTGTTTATACATATATAGTAGTTTATCAACCGATTTTATAGAAAAGAAGCCATTCCTATTTGATCAGAACTTTATTGATACTATCGGATCTTATTCTTCACCAACAATTGATGGATTCATGCTGTTTGTGACGGAAATGGGCTCCAAGTTTATGCTTAGTATTCTTCTCGTAATTAGTATGATTTGGCTATTCGTGAAACGTAAAGATGTTTGGGGAATGCGATTGTACTTCATTACTGTAGCAGGCGGAGGTCTATTAAATCTTTTGTTAAAGAACTTTTTTGAGAGAGAACGTCCCAACATCAATCGAATCATCGAGGCGGATGGATTTAGTTTTCCAAGCGGGCATTCCATGGGCAGTATGACATATTACGGGTTTTTAGGCTATTTAGTATTGCGAAGTAAACGAAAGCCTTTTTCAAAGTTAGGCTTGGGAATTTTGCTTTCTCTCGTTATTTTATTAATTGGTATCAGTCGCATTTACCTGGGAGTGCATTATCCTTCTGATGTGCTGGCAGGATTTATAGCTGGAAGTGTTTGGCTAGTGATATGTATTTCTTTACTAGAAATCATCTATTTATATAAGGAAAATAGACATAAACTTACCAAAAGACTAAATGCAAAAACGGAAATATCTCATTAGATAACGGATGAAATGAACGATTTTGATTGTACAAGCTGTAGGCAAATTGTAAGCAGCAGGAAAACTTAGTAGAGTTCACTAGATATTTAAACTATCGTTTATATAAGTATATAAATTTGGAGTTGCGCCAATAACAAGTAACGAAAAACCTTCAAAGGAGAGGATAATCATGAAAGAGGATTGGATATTTGCTGATAAAAATTTATCAGAAATCTCGATTTCATCAAACCCAAACAACGAACCTGTTTCGATCCATGGATCATCTAATCATTTAAGGTGTATGGGTATAGGGACGGATGCAGCTGTATTTCAATCCCTTGAAAATCCAGCCTATGCATTTAAAATGTATGCGGATGATAAAATCGCTAAAATTCAAATAGAAAAGAAAGTCTATGAATTATTAAATGACTCCCCCTATTTTTCAACATGTTTTGGTTTCAAAGATAATTACCTTGTTCTAAATTTCGAGGAAGGAATCACTTTATATGATTGTTTACTTCAAGGTATACCGATTCCAAAACAGATTATAAAAGATGTTGACCATGCAAGAGAGTATGCGCGTCAAAAAGGATTAAATCCTCGTGACATCCATTTGAAAAATGTTTTTCTACAAAATGGCAGAGCAAAAATAATTGATGTTTCCGAATATGTTCAACCCGGAAATGATTTAAGATGGGAGCATTTAAAAAAAGCATATGATCAGTATTACCATTTAATTGAGGGGAAACCAATTCCACTCAGATTAATGGAAATGATTCGAAAAAGATATAATCAGAGGAATAATTACTCTATACTTGCTGAAGAGTTTATAGGTAGTAAATTTCTTACAACGTTTTGGAAATAAGAGGATCATTTTTCATAAGTAATTTAGTTTTTCAGCCACCGGGTGAACCAGCCCGGTCCTTTTTTTGTTTAAAGAACATCCGAAATTTTGTGTTTTATGCTATTTACTCCTTTGTAATATTTTGGGTACATTTGACCACCACACTTCTCACATTAATAACATTGGCGGTGTCGTTGGATTCCCATCAATTATATATGTCTACACAGAAAAAGAGTTTTTCTTTTAAGAGAAACTCTTTTTAAGTAATTACTTATCATTACCTTTGTCAAACCTAAATAAAAAGAACGAAATTAACCCAGAAAAGATTCCTGCACCTATTGAAATCATTATTCTGGTCATCAAGTTAATTTCGGAGTAGTCCTTCTCAAGCATCCACATCGCTATTACCATAACAATAATCATAATGGGAATGGTAATGGGAAATTTTTTCATATTATTCTACCTTTCATCCTGAAGTCTCCCTCTAGTATACAACAATAAATATTACAGTACCAATGAGATAAAACTACTGGGATATTCCTGAGAGTTCGTTAGTCCATTTACATTCTTTTTCAAGATATCCAATGCTTTCTCTATGCTAAAATAGCATTTTAAGTAAATACTCAGCGTCATCTCCAACACCTTGGAGTAAGGCTGAACCTCTCCGATATTGCCATGGCAGCCCTAAAAAGCAGAGTCCCTTCATGGATGTAATGCCCCTATTATGAATCGGCATCCCTTTTTCGCTAAAAACCGAAGGAATCTTAATCCAGGAATAATCTGACTGGAACCCATTGGACCAAATGACATTTGATACTTCTATACGAGTAGCATCTTCAAAGGATACATGATTTCTATCAGCTGACGTTACTCTTGGTTTTAGAATAATATCCCCAATTTTGAGCTGTGACTTAAGCTCTAAACCAAAAATCGGATCAGGCTTGTTCTTGATAAATTGGCCCATTTTACTATTTACATTTGCTTTTAAAACTCCAAATCTATCAAACCACCAAAATATACTTTTGGAACATATATCCTGTGGCAAAAATCTTAATGGCTGGCCAACTGACAGATAAACTTTTCTTCCTCGTGAGATTTCAACTGCTATTTGTGCCCCCGAGTTCCCTGCTCCAACTACCAGTGTCGGTCCATCCTGTAATTGATTAGGATTTTTATAGTTAGATGAATGAAGTTGAAGAATGTTTTCCGATAGAAGTTGTGAAAATTTTGGAATGAATGGTTCTTGAAAAGGACCTGTTGCTACAATCACATTTTTACTTTTGATTTCACCCTGGGTGGTTGACAATTTAAAACACTCTTCTTCTTTTTCCAACTTTGTCGCAAAGGTATTATGCTGAATGGGAAGTAAAAATGTTTTTGCGTACAAAGACAAATAATCACCAATTTCATCTTTGGCAGGGTACTGTTTCTCCTTCCCATGTAAAGCTAAACCTGGGAGTGAACTATATGTACGGGGTGTAAACAAAGTTAAGGAGTCATACCTATTTCTCCAGCTCTCTCCAATTTCACTTCCTTTATCTACTATTAGGAAAGATAAATTCGTTTGTTTCAAATAATATCCCATTGCAAGCCCTGCTTGACCTGCACCGATAACAAGAACATCGTAAATTATTGCTCTCCCCCCTCATCTTGACAAAAGACTTCCTTAACAAAATAGGGAAGCCTTAAATAGTATTATGAAGATTTTGGAAGAATACATTGCATAGCTCTAATAATTGAATGATTTGCCAAGGGATCTCACACCTGGCTTTCTAATACTTATTACTTACCAGTTTCGGCAAATTGTTTGATTCGATCTCCAATTTCATCACGAACTCGCTGGAAAAATGTCCATTTTTCTTCGTCAGTTCCTTGTGCTTTGGCAGGATCATCGAATCCCCAATGTACTCTTTTCACATTTGGTGGTGTAATGGGGCATTTATCTGCGGCATCTCCACATAAAGTAACAACCAAATCAGCATGATTTAGAATTTCGGCATCGATTATATCTGAAGTTTGACTTGAAATATCAATTCCAGCTTCTTTCATCGCCTTTACTGCATTCGGATTTAATCCATGTGCTTCAATCCCAGCACTTTGTACTTCCCACTCATCACCTAAATGTTTCTTTGCCCATCCTTCTGCCATTTGGCTTCGGCAAGAATTACCTGTACAAAGAAAATATATTGATTTTTTTGACATGCTCTATTCTCCTTTTGTCAATTAATTTTTATAATATTAACAGCCAAATATAAAGACCTACTAATGTAATGAACAGTGTTGGTATTGTTAACACAATACCTGTTTTAAAGTACGTTCCCCAAGAGATTTTTACCCCTTTAAGAGATAAAACGTGTAACCATAATAAGGTCGCAAGTGAACCAATCGGAGTTATCTTAGGACCCAAATCTGACCCAATTACATTGGCATAAATAAGCGCTTCTCTTACTACACCACTTGTATTGGTGTCTGCAATCGCTAATGCATCAATCATCACCGTTGGCATGTTATTCATGATAGAAGAAAGGATGGCAGCGATGAAACCCATCCCAATTGTAGCTGCGAATAGACCTTGATCAGCAGTTACTTGAATTAAATCTGCTAAAACATTCGTTAAACCAACATTTCTTAATCCATACACCACCACATACATTCCAATTGAGAAGAATACAATTGCCCAGGGTGCTCCTTTGATCACTTTCTTTGTTTCAATCGCAGGACTTCTTCTTCCCATAAATAAAAAGAAAACAGCCACAATACCAGCAATAATAGAAACTGGTATATTTAAAAACTCACTTAGGAAATACCCGATTAAAAGAATCCCTAACACGACCCAGGACAACCGAAACATTCTTATATCTCGAATGGCTTCAACTGGCTTCTTTAATTGTGTCAAATCATATTGCTTTGGAATGTTTTTTCGGAAATATAGAAATAACACAAGAATACTTGCCCCTAATGAAAACAAGTTAGGAACAATCATTCTTGAAGCAAACTCAGCAAATCCGATTCCAAAAAAGTCTGCAGATACAATGTTTACTAAATTACTGACAACGAGTGGCAGCGATGTTGTATCTGCAATAAAACCACTTGCGATAATAAATGGAAAAACCATTTTTTCTTCAAATTTTAAGTTTCTCACCATTGCTAAAACGATCGGAGTTAATATAAGAGCAGCTCCATCATTAGCAAAAAATGCGGCCACCAAGGCACCTAATATCGAAACATAAACAAACATAAGAACACCATTACCCTTTGCTGCTTTTGCCATATGAAGAGCAGCCCACTCAAAAAATCCGATTTCGTCCAAAATGAGTGAAATAATAATAATGGCAACAAATGCTAACGTTGCATTCCAAACGATGGATGTTACATCAAGTACATCATCAAAATCTACTACTCCTACAATAAGTGCTAGGATTGCTCCACCACAGGCAGACCAGCCAATCGACAATCCTTTCGGCTGCCATATTACTAAAATAAGTGTTAATAAGAAAATCACAGATGCTAAAATAACTGATATCAATGTGCTACCCCCAAATTAATCAAAACGAGATATGTAACCACGGTTCCTAGCTAACATCCACACTGAAGTGTCGGATTCGCTTTTTCGATCATTTTAATTTTATCTGTCTGCTCTGGTACATGTTCCAAAATATCTTCAATAAGTCCATAGAACTCACTCTGAGTGTTCATTGAATAATATATCCATTGGCCCCTGCGTTCTTCCTTAACCATTCCTGCATCCTTTAACTTGCGAAGATGCTGGCTGATAGAAGGCTGACTCATTTCAAAAACTTCAAGAAATTCACATACACAGCACTCACGTTGCTTTAAAATCCCCATAATGGTTAAACGCGTTTTATCACCTAATAATTTCAAAACATTTGCAGTCCGCTCTAATTCAACGGTAGATTTCAACACAGAAGCACCTCCTCACGGTATATAAGCAAATAAGAATTTGCTTATATAGATTCCAACTATATTTTTTAAGTTGTGTTTTATCGAGTATATTTATTCAATTACATGGCTATTAAAATTCCATTCAAATTGATATATAGCTATTTGCTTATATACTAGAACAAAAAACAATAGAAATCAACCGTTTCTTGTAAAGATATTGTAAAAATAAAAGATTGATAACCGTAGCTATCAATCTCATTTAAGAGTTTACAATAACTTCTCCATTGCCATTACATCAACGAATTCACCATCTAAAATCCCTTGGTTTTCAAATACCCCTACAACACGAAATCCCATTTTTTTATATAAACCTTGCCCTAATTGATTAAAAGGGAAGGTAAATAGGATGATTTTATGAAATCCATTTTCTTTGGCTAGTGTTTCAAGGTTTGCTAGAAGCTTCTGTCCAACACCTTGACCTCTATAATCCCTGGAAATATAGACCGATAGATCTGCCACCCCGCCATATGCACTTCGGTTGTTATATTGATTTAAAGAAGCCCACCCTACTACTTTTCCTTCAATTTCAGCGACAATTACTGAAAAACGGCCTTTATGATTTTCATTCCAACTCATTATATAGGAGTAATTTTTAGTTTCAACTTCTAATGTTGCTATTCTGTCCTCTATGCCTTGATTATAAATTTCTAGTATGGAATTTAAATCAGATTCTATTGATTTTCTTATAACTATATCTTGCAACAACAGTGTACCCTCCACACGTTATATTCTTTGTCCCCAGTAATGATCATTTTACTACAAACAGCCTTGATATATTATTGACACTAGTTTCCGCACAATTCTAATTAGGGAAGGTAAATTTTTATTATTAACTAGCCTTCACTTCGATAGAGGAACGTTTTGTTTGTTTCTTCCAAAACAATGTTATCACGATTCCCAGAGCTAATATGACAGTCGCAAAGTAGTAAGGGTAGTTAATATCTATATCAAATAAAATCCCCCCTAGAATGGGCCCGCTAATATTCGCTAAACTGGTAAACATCGAGTTCATTCCTCCAACAAACCCTTGTTCATTTCCAGCGATATTTGAAAGATAGGAAGTTACTGCTGGTCGGAATAAATCGAATCCTACAAAAACAATAAAGGTAACAAGTAAAATAGAGAAATACGAATGAACAACGGTCATTAAAAAGACCAGCACGGCAGATAAAAGTAAGCTGTAGCGGATCAGTTTAATTTCACCCCAAATTCGCGTAAGTCTATCAAATAAAATGACTTGTGAAACTGCACCAATAATAGCACCACCTGTGATAACAATGGCTATATCCGATGGTTTAAATTGAAATTTGTGGTCAACAAATAAACTAAAGAACGATTCAAAAGCTGCTAAACCAAATGAGCCAATAAAAATTAAAACAAATGCTAGGAAATATTTTGGTTCAAGTACACGTTTGAAACTATTCTTCGTTTCTGAGACTTGTTCATTATTTTCCCCTGGACGATTTGGCTCAGATAATAAAATAATCGAAAGAATACCAGCGATTGTACCAAGTGCACCTGCGAATAAAAATGGTACACGTGTTCCAAATTCGGCTAAGAATCCACCAATACCCGGACCAATGATAAATCCGGTACTAATAGCAGCTGACATATAACCAAGTGCTTTGGGACGAGTATCCAAAGTTGTGATATCTGCAATATAAGCAGTAACTGCCGGCATAATGAAGGCAGCGCTAATTCCACCTAAAATACGGGAGAAAAATAACATTTCTATTTCTTTGCCGATTCCAAATAAAAATTCAGATATGCCGAAAATAAATAAGCCAATGACAATCATAATTTTCCTGCCGAATTGATCCACTGCTTTCCCTGCAAATGGTGAAACAATCAATTGAGCAATGGCGAAAGCGGCTGTTAAATAACCAATGGTTGTTCCTGTTATGCCTAATTCATTCATCAGCGTTGGTAAAACTGGAATCACAAGTCCAATCCCCAAAAAAGCTATGAATAAATTCAGTAATAATAATCCTAAAGTGACTTTTTGAGACTTCATCTTCTATATTCTCCTTAACCAAACACTTGTTGTTTACAATCCCCATCCTAGTGTATATAGTTACTATATAGTCAAGGGTGGTGCTGTAAAAAATGAATCAAAAGACTGGGAAATATTTAACTACGGGCGAATTTGCGAAGCTTTGTAAAGTAAACAAACAGACTCTCTTTTATTATGATCAAATTGGACTCTTATCGCCGATATTGAAAAATGAAAAAGGGTACCGTTATTATTCAATTCACCAAATCGAGTTATTCTTTGTTATCGATTTATTAAAAGATCTTGATATGTCGCTTAACGATATTCAACTCTATATGCAAACGAAATCTCCTGAAAGTTATTTGTCGTTAATGTATCAAAAGAAAGATGAGATTGTGAAAAAGCGTCAGGAGATAGAAATGAAGGAAAAGTTTATCGAGGCACAAATAGCATTAATAGAAGAAGCGTCACACCTTGATTTTCATCAAATTACACTTGAACCATTACCAGAAAAAACACTTTATTTAAGTAGAAACATTGAAAATATAACAGAAGAGGAATTTGTCGAAGTTGTTTCAGACTTTCTAAATGAATTGAACGAATCACATCTTGATACCGGATATCCCATAGGTGTTATCACGAAGCGAGAGCAAGTACTAAAAGGTGAATACACCAATTACAGCTTTTTATATATTGAACAGCCAAATCCAAAAGAAGGACATCCGTATTTTAAAAGTGTTAAGGGTGATTTTATCATCGGCTATCATATCGGGGATGTGCACACCATACATCTCACCTATAACCGGCTTTTTTTAGAGATGGAAAAGTTAAATGTGACGATAGGTGAATATGTTTTCGAAGAATATATCTATGATTCAGTTGTAAAGAATCATAAGGAGGATTATGTCACCAAAATTATGATACAAGTCAAGCAGACATAATCTTCAATCATCCTGCTTGCATGAATAACCTGCTCACGTTAATATTTAAATTTGGTAATACGTTTATGTTATCATGTTTTTCTTTTTCTATTATTAGGGGGAAACGAAATGAATGTCATTGAGGTACAAAATTTACGAAAAGAATTTAATTCCTATTCAAGCCGGCCAGGTTTGGCTGGAGCATTTAGGGATTTATTTACGCGGAATTACAAAGTCCATGCAGCTGTTGATAATATTTCCTTAACGGTTAAACAAGGAGAAATGGTTGGCTATATTGGAGAAAACGGTGCTGGTAAATCAACGACGATAAAAATGTTAACCGGTATTTTAACGCCTACATCCGGTTCCATTATCGTCAATGGGATGAACCCGCATAAGCAGCGGGAAGAATTCGTGCGAACCATTGGCGTGGTGTTTGGTCAGCGTTCACAGCTATGGTGGGATATCGCGGTACAAGAGAGTTTCCGGTTATTAAAAAAGGTATACCGTGTCTCGGATGAAGACTATAACCATCACATGGGCCATGTGATAGAGACGTTAGAAATCGGTCCTTTACTAGATAAACCGGTGCGAAAGCTTTCGCTTGGACAGCGAATGCGCTGTGAATTAGCTGCTGCTCTCGTACATAATCCTCCCCTCCTCTTTTTGGACGAGCCAACGATTGGGCTGGATGTATTGGTGAAATTAAAAATTCGTAAGTTTCTACAGGAAATTAACGAGCAATATAAGACCACCATTCTCTTGACGACACATGACTTAACGGATATTGAAGCCCTTTGTGAACGCGTTGTACTATTAGATGAAGGTAAAATTATCTATGACGGCAAGCTGAATCAACTTCAAGCACATGCGGTGGAAGGAAAACAAATCGAATTTGAATTTTTGTCAGAAGTCCCTCGCAGTTCCCTGCCTCGCACTGAAAATATTCAATGGGAACAAAAGGATGCGACCACCTGGCTCGGGTATATTAATGGGGATGAACAACTTGTATCTAAATTAATAAGTGATGTGGTACAACGAAATCCGATTAAAAATGTCCGAATAAATGAAGTTTCTACCGAAGAGATTGTCCGGAAGATTTATGAAGAAGGAATGGCCCTGACATGAGTATGTATTTAGAAATGATCCGGGTTCGTTTTTTAATGATGCTTGCCTACCGGACAAACTATTATAGCGGGATTTTAATTTATAGTATTAATATAGGAGCTTACTATTTTTTATGGTCTGCAATTTATGGAGGAAAAGAAGAAATTCAAGGATTGTCCGTCATCCAAATGACCACATATTTGGCTGTCGCCTGGATGGCAAGAGCGTTTTATTACAACAATATTGATCGTGAAATTGCAGCTGAAATCAAAGATGGCAAAGTCGCGATTGAAATGATTCGTCCGTATAACTATTTAGGAATGAAAACCATGCAGGCACTCGGGGAAGGAATCTTCCGCTTATTGTTTTTCTCAGTCCCAGGCATGATCATTGTGGCATTAATTTTTCCTGTCCGCTTTGATGCTAGTTTGACAACGTGGATGTTGTTTTTCCTCTCGCTTGTTTTTAGTTTTATTATCAATACTCATATCAACTTATTAACGGGGATTATGACGTTCTTTTTGTTTAATAACACAGGGCTGATTCGGGCAAAACGTGTTGTAATCGATTTGTTCTCAGGTTTGCTGCTGCCAATCTCTTTTTATCCAGGCTGGGCTCAGGACTTGATGTCCTATTTGCCATTTCAAGCAATCAGCTATGTTCCTAGTATGATATTTACAGAAGGGTTTGTCGGTCAGGAGATTTATAACGCCTTGCTCCTGCAAGCGTTCTGGGTTTTCATCTTACTGATTCCGATCTTCCTTTTATGGCTGCTCGCAAAAAAACACTTAATCGTACAAGGGGGCTGACCAATGTTTTATCTATCATTGTTCTTTCAATATGCCTCTCAATATTTAAAGACTAGGTTTACATATCGTGTTGATACGGTAATTGAAATCTTTTCAGATCTATTGTCACAAGCCGTCAATTTAATTTTCATTTTAATCGTATTTCGCCATACAGCTGCTTTAGGCGGCTGGAACCGTGATGAAATCATTTTTATTTATGGATTTTTCCTTGTTCCTTATGCCTTATTTTCATCCTTTTTTAACATATGGGACTTTAATGAACGTTATATTGTCAAAGGAGAAATGGACCGGGTCTTAACTCGCCCTGTTCACAGCCTTTTCCAAATTATCATGGAACGGATGGAACTGGAATCTTTATTTGGTGTCATTACCGGTTTACTGATTATGGGATATGCGATGGTGAACCTTGACTTAACCTTTGTTTGGTATGATGTTTTAATCTTTATCGTTATGGTTATGGGCGGAGCTTTTATTTATGCTGGGATCTTTATTTCGATTGCCACGATTGGTTTTTGGTCAGACAGCCGCACCGATATCATGCCCATGATGTACAATATCAGCAATTACGGCCGCTACCCTGTCAATATTTACAACAAAGTGATTCAATTTGTGTTAACGTGGATTTTACCTTTCGCCTTTGTCGGGGTGTATCCAGCATCATACTTTTTAAATAGAGAAGAATGGGTTGGCTACGCCTTTTTTACACCTGTGATGGGAATTCTTTTCTTCGGGATGGCGATTTTTCTCTGGAATACCGGCGTAAAAAAATATCGCGGGGCTGGGAATTAATATTTTTTATTAAGGAAAAGTTTTACAGATTTGCTGTATTTATTTTTGGATGTACTTAAAATAGATATAAAAGCTTCCGGCCAGATTCAGGTCGGAAGCTTTTAAAATCGGGGTAATATACCAAATTGAATTTCACCATTCCATGGCCGGCAAGCTTGCAGCAGCTACCTCCGTTGCAATCCCCCGTTGTTTATGACCCATAATTTTATTTAAGATTTGACTGACTAGTTTCGTGAATAGAGGGTGGTCCCGGTGCCTTGGATAGGGAAGACGGACAGGAACTTCGAGTACAACCCTCCCTTCCTCAATTAAAATGACTCGGTTCGCTAACGCTACTGCTTCCTCAACATCGTGGGTCACCAGAATTGCTGTTAATTGCTTCTCACTCCACAATCCTTCAATCAATTCATGCATTTCGAGTCGGGTCAAAGCATCTAAAGCACCGAGCGGTTCATCTAGTAATAACAGTTCCGGCTCATGAATCAGTGCTCTAGCAAGTGCTACCCTTTGTTTTTGACCCCCTGAAAGCTCAGAGGGCCAAGAAGAGGCACGGTCCGCCAATCCTACTTGTTTCAGGACTTTATCAATCTGGTCTTTCTGAGCTTCCTTTTTTAGCCCCAGTGCTACATTATCATATACCTTTTTCCAAGGGAGAAGCCTTCCATCCTGGAACATGATTTTAGCCAAATCATTACGCCCTTTTAATTCCATACCGTTTACGACTAATTTACCTGAATTGGGTGCTTCGAGACCCGCCATAATACGCAGTAAGGTGCTCTTGCCGCAGCCGCTTTTTCCAACGACTGCAATAAACTCTCCCCGATTTACCTGTAAATCAATACTTCTTAAAACTTCATTCCCATCAAATTCTTTACGGATATTTGAAAGGTCGATTATCGGTTGTTTCGTTGCCATCTTCTTTTCCCCCTCTTACTTCTGATGGCTTGGATGCCATTTTAAAAATTGTTTTTCCGCTAGCTTTGCCATCACATCAGACAGTTTTCCTAATAGTGCGTAAAGCAGAATACTCAAAATCACGACATCCAGTTGCATAAATTCCCTAGCATTCATTGCCATGTAGCCAATTCCCGAATCAGCGGCAATCGTTTCCGCCACAATTAATGTTACCCAGGTAATTCCCAGCGCAAATCTTACCCCGACAAGGATGGATGGTAATGCAGCGGGAAATATGACATGCCAAAACAATGAAAATCCTTTTAGTTCATATACATACGCCATTTCAATCAAGGAAGGGTCAACCGAACGAATTCCATGGTAGGTATTTAGATAAATTGGGAAAAACGTTCCAAGGGCAACGAGAAATAGTTTCGCTTCCTCACCAATCCCAAACCACAGGATTACAATGGGCAGTAATGCCAGGTGCGGGATATTGCGGATCATTTGAATTGATGAATCCAGCAAACTTTCTGAGATTTTCGATATACCGTTAACCAACCCTAATGCAAAACCGATTCCCCCGCCAATCAAAAACCCAACAAAGGCTCTTTTGGTACTGGTCCAGACATCCGATACAAGCTGGCCGTTCTTCATCAGGTCACCGGCTGCAGTAAAGATATCCAGCGGATTTGGGAGTACTCTATTGGAGAGTATCCCGGTGGAAGAAGATACTTGCCAAGCGATAATTAATACAGCAGGAAAAATCCAAGGTAAAATTTTTTTCGTTTTCATTTGCCTCCTACCTCACTGCCCTATTTTTGGGTAAAATGCTGTTGGCCACAATCTCACCAAATGGACTGACGATGGTTGAAGGCTTTAGTCCCTCTAAATTCAAGTGTGGGAACAATAACTCCGATACGCGGTAGGCCTCTTCCAAATGTGGATAGCCTGATAAAATAAACGTTTCGATTCCAATTTCCTCGTATTCTTTCATTCGTTTGGCCACTGTTTCTGGGTCTCCAACTAGAGCGGTACCCGCACCGCCTCGTACCAACCCGACCCCAGCCCAAAGGTTAGGGCTGATTTCTAAATGATCTCTCCTGCCTCTATGAAGCTCTGACATTCTCTTTTGTCCAACAGAGTCCATCCGGGAAAAGACCTTTTGTGATGCAGCTATCATATCGTCATCGACATACTTAATTAACTTGTTGGCCGCGTCCCATGCCTCTTGTTCTGTCTCCCGAACTATGACATGGAGGCGGATGCCGAAACGAACTGTTCTTTCTCGTTCCTGAGCTAATTTTTTCACAGCTTTTATCTTTTCTTCGACTTGCTTTGGCGGCTCGCCCCATGTTAAATAAACATCGACATGATCCACCGCAATTTGCTGTCCAATTGCCGAAGAGCCCCCAAAATAAAGTGGAGGATATGGTTTCTGAACTGGAGGATATAATTGCTTAGCCCCCGAAACCTCTAAATGGGTACCTGAATAATTCGCTTCTCCTTTTTCAAGTAGGTCCTTCCAAATCGTTAGATATTCATCGGTCAGCTCATACCGTTCTTGGTGAAATAGATGGATTCCATCACCCGCAAGTTCCACAGGATCGCCACCGGTTACGACGTTAATAAGAAGTCTGCCATTCGATAACCGGTCAAAAGTTGCAGCCATCCGGGCTGCATTGGTTGGCGACATAATACCAGGACGAACTGCCACCAAAAATTTCATACGTGAGGTTACCGGAATTAACGAACTCGCAACCACCCAAGCGTCTTCGCAGGATCTTCCAGTCGGCAGTAATGCACCCGTAAATCCGAGATTGTCAACGGCTTGAGCGATTTGCTGGAGATAAGGAGTATTCACTTCTCTTCCCCCGGTCGTTACACCTAAATATCGTGAGTCTCCATGCGTGGGAATAAACCAAAATACATTCATCATATTTCCTCCTCTTACTCTTTTGGGTTCCATTGTGCTTCGGATGTGCTAATTTCCATCGGGATTAACTGTAGTTCAAAAAATTTGTCGGCAATTTCTTGTTGATCCTTAATTCGTTCCTTCGTAATCTTTTCAATGCCGAATGCTCTGCGTCCGAGTACGACTTCCAGTGTTTCCTTATCGATTCCGATTTGCGGAACTAAATATTCAGCTGCTTCTGATTGGTTATTCTTCACCCACTGCTCTTCTTTTCCTAATTCCTCAATCAGGATTTCAAGAACCTTCGGATGTTTTTCGGCAAATGTCTTAGAGGCTAGGAAGAACTCACGATTATTGACTAGCCCTGTACCATCTGCCAAAATACGAGCTCCTGTTTGTTTTTGCGCTTCTGCTAAGAATGGATCCCAAATGACCCAGGCATCCACAGCCCCTTTTTCAAAGGCAGCTCTTGCATCTGATGGAGGTAAAAAGGCCGTTTCGATATCTTCATATTTCACTCCATTTTCTTCCAATGCTCTAACTAACAAATAATGAACATTAGACCCTTTGTTTAAGGCTACCTTTTTTCCTTTTAAATCTTTAATACTCTTAATCTCTGAATCTTTAGGAACAAGGATTCCCTCACCCTTTGGATTAGCCGGCTCATTAGCGAAATAGACCAATGGAGCGCCTGCTGCCTGAGCAAAGATCGGAGGTGCCTCACCAGTATGCCCGAAATCCAGGCTGCCTACATTTAATGCTTCTAGGAGCTGAGGACCGCCAGGAAACTCAATCCATTCTACCTTATATCCCAGAGGCTCTAGCTTCTTTTCCAATGTTCCTTTTGCTTTTAGGAAATTCAGGGAACCAAACTTTTGATAACCGATGTGAATGGTTGCACTTCCACTCTTATCCGCGGAAGCCTTTTCTGTGAAATTTTGATTGGTGCATGCACTTAGTAAAAATAAAAACAGTGTCATGCTAATCAGCATGAATTTATTTCGTATTGACTTCATTGGTATACCTCCTGATTTTTCTGTATTTTTTTAATACTGTATTAAAAGGTCTAAGGATGCCTGTAATTCAACCACGGCTGATTCCAGTCTTTCTTTAAGGTGAAGGTCAATGAAATTTAACTGCTCACCGGAATAGCTTACCTGTGAATCAACGATATAGACTCCTTGAGGGATTTCACGTGCACCAAGGGTAGAAAATAAAGGTTTAAATGCATATTCCAGTGTCAACAGATGAGCAATCGTCCCACCTGAGGCAATCGCCAGCACTTTTTTTCCACCCAGACTTTTCTCCGGCAGCAAATCAAAAAAGCTTTTCAAAATTCCTGGGAAACTGGCTTTATAAACAGGACTCACCACAATCAGTGCATCTGACTGTTCTACTAACTGTAGGGCTTTCTTTATTTCTGGATGGTTAAACTGTGCATGTAACAGCGCTTCGGCAGGAAAATCCCTAACGGAAACCTGTTCTACCTCATTTCCTCCTTCTACGAGGATATTACTGACAAATGAAGCAATGGCTGCCGTTCGTGAAACAGTGGCAGGGCTCCCTGAAATAATTAAGATTTTAGACATTTACATTACTCCTTTTTTTAATAAATTATTTTAAAAATAAAAAGGCCCCTAACCCTTTAATAAGTTAAGGACCTTCAGCTGTCTGATCGGTCGTCATGATTATTCGATTTGCCCCTAAATTACTGTGGGGATGGGATGTTTTGTTTAATTGATTAATCTTGTCTCCTTTCTTTTACAGTCTTCCTAATAAAGTCTCCCACATGTTTCCATCCTAAATTTAGTAAAGGAAAACAAAATAGGCCCCGCAATATTTAATCTTGAGATTTCAACATTGCAAGGCCTTCAGTGGTCTGATCGAACCTTCATTATTCCGATTGGTTAACTATGAATTAATTTATCAAAATTTTCCAACATTGTCAACCATTTT
Source organism: Neobacillus vireti (assembly GCF_036962345.1). Taxonomy (GTDB): domain Bacteria; phylum Bacillota; class Bacilli; order Bacillales; family Cytobacillaceae; genus Neobacillus; species Neobacillus vireti_A. Next base: position 115,145 of record NZ_JBALNB010000007.1, on the reverse strand, counting down.
TTTACGGGTTGAATCTTGAGTGATTTAGTCAAGATTATATGCTGGGAAACTTAATTGATCGATTCAATGTATGGGGAGGCCAAACAGGAGGTGATAAAAAAGGCTTGGTACAGATGACTTACTTTACAAGGTACTTTTTCACGCCAGTCATGGGAATCCTTTTCTTTGGTATTGCTATTTCTCTGGAATGCAGGCGAAATAAATATCGTGGGGCTTGGAACTAAAATTTTTCTTCTAGTAGTAAAGACTGAAAAGTGCCAGGCACCTTCCATTATTACCGAATGGTGCCAGGAACTTTTTTAATATTAATAATATTACCATTAAATGGAATTATTAAGTTGTTCATCAACAGGGATAACAGCATCGGTTAATTCTTTTTCCAACTCTTCTTTATATTGAGCACTTTGTTTCTGATTCCAGCCAAATTTCTCTTCCATGAAAGCAATGACTTCATCCTTCCACGAATGGACCCAGTCGATGTTGAAATATAACGCCCCGGTTCTGCGGATAAAAAAGTCTGCAGGGGTCGTTACCATTTCATGCTCAATCGAATACATGACTTGTGCATAAACGCCCCTTGTTAGCTTTACCTTTTCCAATTCATCATAGATTCTAGCGTACTTGAAAAGTTCATCCACATTTGATCCGTATATTTGAACGAACCTGCGTCCTTCTTCCTTTGTCAATCCATAACCCGTTGCTCCCTGTTCCTTAAGGGTAATAAGTGATTGAAAACCTTTCGAGCCTCCAACATTCCCGCCTGAAATTGGAAATTTTTTGGTTCGTGCTTCTTTAAACTTTTGCCCTTTTTCATCGAGGCGTGCTGCAATCAAGTCCACTACGGATTCTGCCATCTTCCGATATCCGGTTAGCTTCCCACCCGCAATCGTTATAAGACCACTCTCCGCTTCCCAAATTTCATCTTTACGGGAAATCTCTGAAGGGTCCTTTCCTTCTTCATATATTAATGGACGAACACCGGCCCAGCTTGATTCAATGTAATTTTCAGTTACCTTAACCTCTGGAAACATAAAATGAATGGCTTTTAGTAGATATTCACGGTCTTTTGTCAGCATTTTAGGATGTGCTGCGTCTCCATCATAGAATGTATCGGTTGTTCCCACATAAGTTTTTCCATCACGGGGAATCGCGAACACCATCCGTCCATCTGGAGTATCGAAGTAAACCGCTTGACACAGCGGGAAAACAGACTGGTCGATCACCAGATGGACACCTTTCGTTAATCGCAGCTGCTTATTATTTCGAGCGTAATCTTTTTTCCGAATACTATCGACCCAAGGACCTCCTGCATTCACCACTTTGTTCGCCTGAATAACAACTACCTTATTTGAAAGCATATCCCTTACCTTGACACCGGTTATCACATTATTATGATAGATAAACTCCTCAGCTTTTACATAGTTCAACAGATGAGCCCCATTCTCAAAGGCCGCTTTTAACACTTCAATCGTCAAACGGGCATCATCGGTTCGGTATTCTACGTAATACCCTGCGCCCTTAAGTCCTTCTTTTTTGACCAGCGGCTCTTTTTCAATGGTCTCATTTCGAGAAAGCATGCTGCGGCGCTCCGATTTTTTCACTCCAGCTAAAAAATCATAAACCCGTAAGCCGATCGATGTACTTATCGTACCGAATGTTCCGCCTTTATGCAGCGGGAGGAGCATCCATTCTGGTGTGGTGACATGTGGACCATTTTCATAAACGATAGCCCGTTCTTTTCCCACTTCCGCCACCATTCCCACCTGAAACTGCTTTAAGTAACGCAACCCGCCATGGACCAGCTTTGTTGATCGACTAGAGGTACCTGCAGCGAAGTCCTGCATTTCCACTAATGCCACTTTCATTCCTCGAAGGACCGCATCCAAAGCGATTCCGGCACCGGTGATGCCTCCGCCGATAATCAACATGTCATATTGCTCCTCTGACATGATGTTAAGCCCCTCTTCTCTTTTTAATGCTGAAAATAATTCTGACATTATTAGTTCCTCCTATGTGAAGTTTCATTAAGTATAAAAAAGAGACCAAAAACTGCATTATAGCAAAAGCTATAACTTCGTTTTTGGCCTCTCCACATCTCATACCGTCAACTATTAACTTATTATTATTATAACTTAGTATTTCATCTTAGAAAAGGTAAAAAATGCTTATAAAGTAATTTCTACAATCTGCCTTTAAAATGGTCCCAAATTTCTTTATTGGAAGTGGTAATTGACTCAGCTCCAGCTTCAAGAACATTTTCGGCATCCTCTACCGTGCGGATTAGTCCGCCTGCAATAATTTTTGTCTGTGTACGATCTTTTATTTCTTTAATCATGGAAGGAATGACGCCCGGCAGGACCTCCACATAATCTGGTTTTGTCTTTTCAATAATGGCGTAGCTCTTTTCTAATGCATAAGAATCCAATAAAAACATCCGTTGAATGGCGATTACCCCTTTTTGTTTCGCTTTTAGGATCACACCAGACTTTGTTGAAATAATGCCTAATGGCTTGTATTCCTGACAAATAAATTCTGTTCCATATTCATCATTTTTTAATCCTTGTATAAGATCCAAATGATAAATCATTTTCTTCCTATGTTGCTTAGCCATCAACGCGATATTCTTTAATTGTGCAATATGAACATCCAAGAATAAGCCAATCTCATAGTCACTCGTTAAGAATTTTTCGAAGTCCCGTAAGGAAGTCGAAGCAGGTAATATTTTATGCATCTTTGACCTCCCGCTTTTTAATAATGAAACAGACTTACTTATTTAAACGCCATCGCAGCTTTTACTGCCTTTTTCCAGCCATTGTATAGTTTTTCTCGATTTTCTTCTGTCATTGCTGGTTGGAAATTTTGGTCAATTGCCCACTGGCTTGCAATCACTTCCTGGCTTTCCCAGAATCCTGTTGCGAGACCGGCAAGATAGGCAGCTCCGAGGGCGGTGGTTTCATTCACCACTGGTCTTTCAACAGGGACATTTAACAAATCACTTTGGAACTGCATGAGGAAATTGTTCCTTACCGCACCACCGTCTACCCGGAGCGTTTTCACTTCAATACCAGAATCACTTTCCATTGCACCTAAAACATCCTTCGTTTGATAACCAAGGGACTCCAATGTTGCCCGAACAAAATGCTCTTTTGTCGTCCCGCGTGTTAACCCAAACACAGCACCGCGAACATCACTATCCCAATAAGGTGTTCCTAACCCAACAAAAGCAGGAACAACATACACTCCATCAGCTGACTCGACTTTTCTTGCTAATACTTCACTATGTTTAGCATCCTTTAATAATCGTAACCCATCTCGAAGCCACTGGACAGCTGAACCAGCAACGAAAATACTGCCTTCCAGCGCATATTCTACCTTTCCATTTAGTCCCCAGGCAATGGTCGTGAGAAGGCCATGTTCAGAACGAACTGCTTTTTCGCCTGTATTCATCAACATAAAACAACCTGTACCATACGTATTCTTGGCCATTCCTTTTTCAAAACATGCCTGCCCAAATAAAGCAGCCTGCTGGTCACCCGCCGCTCCAGCAATCGGAACTTGCTGTCCAAAAAAATGATAATCTATCGTGTGCGCATAAATTTCAGATGATGATTTTACTTCTGGAAGCATCGATTTAGGAACTCCTAAAATGTTTAACAATTCCTCATCCCAAGTTAAATCATAAATATTAAATAGTAACGTCCTTGAGGCATTACTGTAGTCTGTGACATGTGCTTTCCCGCCAGACAACTTCCAAATTAACCAAGTGTCAATCGTGCCAAATAGCAATTTCCCTTGTTCTGCTTTTTCTCTGGCATCCTCTACATTGTCTAGAATCCATTTAATCTTTGTTCCTGAAAAATAAGCATCGATTAATAAACCCGTTTTTTCTCTAAACAGGTTATTATATCCTTTTTCCATTAACTCATCGCAAATTCCGCTCGTTTGGCGTGACTGCCATACAATGGCATTATAGACTGGATTTCCCGTTTCTCGATCCCAAATGACAGTCGTTTCACGCTGATTCGTAATACCAATCCCGTATATCTGTTCAGGCTTCGTTCCCGATTCAGTTAAAACACCGGCAATAACAGCCAGTACAGAGCCCCAAATCTCATTTGCATTATGTTCAACCCAGCCTGGTTTAGGAAAATATTGTGTAAATTCTTTCTGAGCAGAATGGACAATTTCACCTTTTTTATTAAACAGAATGGCCCTCGAACTTGTCGTTCCTTGATCTAAAGATAAAATATATTTTTCCATTTCAATCTATTCCCCTCATCCGTTAAAATGTTCTGCCCCTTTACTTCCTAAAAATTTAACCATATAAAGAACTGACGTAAAAAAATAGAGACTTACACAGAAGAAACCTATTAAAATAGGTTAATCAGTGTGAATCTCCTAGTCTCCGACACAAAATGTTAACTTAAATAAATTGTATTCCACGTTGTAAACGTTGTCAATATATTACATCTTATAATATAAACAGGTAATAAATATATACTATCAAGTAAATAGTAATGGTGTGTTTGATTTGTGATGATCTTTTGATTGTTAGAACATATTCCTGTTAAGTAGGTGGATCCCTTGGACTTTCCGACTATACATACAAACTTTTGGGACGCTGTGATTGCTGTTCCCATGGTCATGTTGATTACTCAGCTAATAAAGATTTTTTTCCCTATAAAGAAAAAATATGTTCCGACCATAGCGCTTATCCTTGGTTTATGCATTTCTATTTTTATCAGCCATCGTCACCATTTCATAGCAGGTCTTTTTATGGGTTGGTTTTATGGATATGCTGCCATTGGTTCATATGCTTCATTAAAAACCACACTGTTGGCATTTAGAAAACAGATATGAATAGAAAAAGGGAAAAATCCGTGGCATCAAACAGATATAATGAAAAAGTTGTCGATATCCTCTTTATAGGTATCCAAATCATTTGTATCATAGCACTTTTTAAAATTAAAAACTTCGACTATATGAGAATGATATGATTTTGGAGAAAAAACAGAACTGGCGGATCCCTTTTTATATTAGGGTCGTAACTTTACTTTCCATTACGTTTAACGACCTACTTGGTGACTATTTTAATCTATATGTAACCTCTTGGATGTATGACAGATTGCAGCATATATTTGGCACCTATGCCTTGGCACTTTGGATATTTTTTGTCATCCAGCAATTTATTAAAATAAAATTAACCAACAAAAGACTGACCATTTTATTTTTACTAATTCTTTCATTAGCATTGGGTACGATTTATGAATTATTGGAGTTTATGGAAGATGAAATTTTTAAACCGATAATCAAAAATCAACCCAGCCTGCTGGATACAAACCTGGATTTACTATCCGATTTAATAGGCGGAGTGATGGCTGTGTTCCATTATCACCTTTCAATGTATTTAAAAACATTTCGATTTCCTTTTGAACAAAGGACTACTTCTAGATAATTACATATTTTTGTGAGGTGAGTAATTGGGTATGGAATTTATTGGAGAAACCCTGCTTTTACTTGTTGCCAGCACCCTTCTCCTTAGGCTTGCTGGAAAAAAATCTATTGCTCAAATGTCCAGCCTTGAGGTCATAATCATCTTAGGTATTGGAACCACAATGGGACATGCAATCAGAGAACACAAGCTTTGGCAAATAATAGTAATTTTAACTTTGTTTGTGATTTATCTAGTGTTCGTTCAATATCTACAATTAAAGTTTACGATTATTCACCGCTACATATCAGGTAATGCCATTATTGTTATACTTAATGGTCAAATTGAATTTGACAACTTAAAAAAATTACGAATGACAACTGAACAACTTGAAGCTAAACTCCGGCAAGAAGGCATTTCGTATATTTCTGATGTAAAAACCGCTACACTCGAATCCGATGGCGGGTTAGGGTATGAATTAATGGAACATGCTCGACCGATTACCCGTAAAGAGTTAATAGAAAGTCTTCACAAAGATCAAAAAGGTAATATACCAAATAACCAAACCAATAAAGATGACAATATATTCGAGAAAGTTCCAGGCTTCTTCCCCATTGCTAAAAGTCTATCTAATAAAAAGTAAAGTCCACCGAAGGGAGAATGGTGGACCAGTGTTACCAGTCTATTGGATAACATTCTTTGGGTTCGAGTCGATAAATGCCTTTATATTTTCAACTGCTATATCCAAAAGCTTGGTGCGTGCTTCCTTCGTAGCCCAAGCTATGTGTGGCGTGATAATACAATTTTTTGCATGCAGCAGAGGATTGCTATCCTCTGGAGGCTCTACCGCCAGCACATCCAGTCCTGCGCCGCCAATCTTTCCTGTATTGAGCGCATCTGCTAAATCTTTATTATTGACTAACTTGCCGCGTGACGTGTTAATAATAATAGCGGTTGGTTTCATCATTGATAAATTTTTGGAGTTTATAATCCCTTCCGTTTCCTTGGTCAATGGGCAGTGCAAGCTAACGACATCAGATAACATCATCAATTCATTCAAATCGCACCATTGAAAATTAGGCAGGTCCATTTCGCGATGATGATTGCCATATGCCAAAATATGCATTCCAAAAGCTGAAGCAATTCTGGCAGTTTGTAGCCCAATTCGTCCTAAACCGATAATGCCAATCGTCTTACCTGCCAACTCAACAAGCGTAGTTCCAGAAGCACCAATCAGGATTCTTTCCCCACTGCCCGTCCATAACGGCATCACTGTGGCGCTGCACATGATTGCAATGTTCAAGAATCAGCGCAAATACCATTTGAGCCACTGATTCCGTACCATAAGCGGGAATGTTCGTTACTACGATTCCTCGTTCTTTAGCAGCCTGAATATCGACAACATCGAAGCCTGTTGCCAATACCCCAATATACTTTAGTTTAGGTAGACAGTCGAGAGTACCCCTGCTTAAGGGGGTTTTGTTCGTTAAGACGATTTCAGCGTTTACAGCTCTTTCTACAATAAGCTCCTCAGGTGTCCGGTCGTAAATAGCAATTTCCCCAATCTGAATCAATTCACTCCAACTTAAATCACCAGGATTTAATGCATAGCCGTCTAAAACACATATATTCATAGTAACAATTCCTCTCTGTCATTTTTTAATTTCTATCTATAATAAAAAATAACAGATTAAAAGCAAAAGGGGAAATTGGCAAAATACCATTGCCCCTTTTTAACTTATCTATTTAACTGCTTTACTTTAATAGGCTTCGTTTCTCTGCTTAGTTTGATGATTTCTCCAATAATGCTGATAGCAATTTCTTCTGTTGTTTCCGAGCCAATTTCTAATCCGGTGGGCGAATGTACCTGCTCCAGCTGTTCTTCTGTGATGCCTTCACTTTTTAATTTTTCAAATATAGTTATCGTTTTGCGCTTGCTGGCGACCATCCCCACATAGGCTATTGGAAATTGCAGTGCCGTTTTTAATACAATATCATCACGGTCTTTTGTAACAATGATCACATATGACCTTTCTGTTGGTCCGGCCTCGAGTAAAGCCTCGCCAATATCCTCATTCACAAAAATGTTGGTTGCATTGGGAAAGCGTTCTTTCGTAGCATAACCAATACGGTCATCCACCACGCAATAGGGATATTCAAGCATATCCGCGAGCTTTGCAAGAGCAGAAGCCAGATGTCCGGCGCCGGCCAAAATGAGTTCTGGTCTGCTTTGATAGATTTCAATAAACACCCTTATTGTACCGCCGCAATTCATTTGAATTCCGTCTTTCGCATGTTTATTCAATTTGTATTCAACGATTTTTGATTTCCCCATTTGAAGAGCTTTTACACTTTCTTCAATGATATAGTGTTCAGCCAAGCCCCCTCCGACCGTGCCTTCAATCGTACCATCCCGATAGACAATCATTTTCCCAACATGCCTGGGAGTCGAGCCTTTTGATTCAATAATCATCGCTAGTGCAAAGTTTTCGTTTTGGCGAGTCAGCAAAGCCACTTTTTCCATCAGTAGCATGACTAGCTCCCTCCTTTATCAACATGGTTTTGTTAAAACAAATTTTGTTTTTCCATAGAATTCCTTATGAAGGACCAATCTCGTTGGGATTTCTTATGATTAGTCCTTCATCCCCCTCATGAAGGACAAATCTCACTGTAATCTTTTCTGATTTGTCCTTCATCGAATTATTAAACCGCTTCCCAAGAAATCAGCAACGAAAATTAACATAGCTTTTTACCATTCGTTCGGTGGGTATTGCTTTCTACTAAGAAAATAACGTAAAAGATTTAAGGCGACTGTTTTTCTATATACGGCTGTGGAGCGCTGATCGTCGATTGGTTTGATGATTTTATCGAAAGCTGCCACCACCTGAGCGATGTCAGCATCCACTAACGGGATGGTCTTCCCAAGCAGTTTCTTCTCTATATCAACGGACCGAACCATCGTAGGTCCAACCGCCCCAAAGGCAAAGCGAACATCCTCAATGACAGCGCCATTTGCCCGAATATAACCTGCAAACCCCACTTTGGCAATGGCATCTGCGTTGCGGTTGCCCACTTTCTCAAAAACCACATTAGCCCCTTCTTCTAATACGGAGGGCAAAATAATTTCGACTAAAATCTCATTAGAACTCCGTTGAATCCTTCTCACACCTTGAATAAAATCACTAATGGAAACCACACGTTCACCAGTAACAGACCGCAGTAAAAGTTTTGCGTTATATACATATAAAAGTGGCAGTGTGTCACCCGCGGGGGAAGCGTTGCAAATATTGCCACCCAATGTCCCTCTGTTTCGAATCGCCGGTGCCGCAATAGCTTTGATTGCGTCCTTTAAGGCATTAGGAATTAACGGGTTTTCTAGTAATTCACTATAGGTGCAGCATGCGCCAATATAGACATCCTTACCTCTTTTGTACACCCGCTTTAGCTCAGAAAGATGATCAATAAAAACGACCGGTTTCGTAATTTTCGGAGGCACTCCCCTGCGACTTTTGTGAAGGACCATGACATCGGTTCCTCCAGCCATAATCAAACAGTTTTCTTTACTCAATTGGCTCAAGGTTTCGTCCAACCTTTCGAATCGGTACGCGATTATTTTTTCTGCCATAAGCCGTCCCCTTTTTTCGCTGCCAGATTAATCGCATCAACAATCATGTTGTAGCCCGTACAACGGCACAGGTTCCCAGAAATCCCTTCACGAATTTCAGCTTCTGAAGGATGCGGATTTTTGAATAAAAGGGCGGCACTTGCCATCACCATCCCAGGAATACAGTATCCGCATTGCACTCCACCGGCATGGGAATAGCTCTCATCTAAAATCTTAAATTGCTCACTTTCCATGATCCCTTCGATCGTAACAATTTCGGCGCCATCAATTGCGCCAATCGGAATCAGACAGCTGTTTTGCAGAAGGTTATTCACAAACACGCAGCAGGCTCCGCATTCTCCTTCCCCGCAGCCTTCCTTTGTTCCAATTAACTGATACTCATCTCGAATTAAATCTAGTAATCTTGTTGTAGGCGGAGCGCCCGTTACTATCGTTCTTCCATTAAGAGTAAATGTAATCAACCTTCTTCACCTTCCTCCATCCAAAGACGTTCAATTATGACTTCAGGTGTAATTGGAATTTGCTGAAAAGAAGTTTGCAGGGCATCCTCTATTGCACCTTGGACAGCTGGTGCGCCGCCAATTAATGTCAACTCACCTGCACCCTTGGCGCCGTATGGTCCGTCTGCATAGGGGTTATCAAAAACCTTGCTTTCAATTGGCACAACATCCAATGAAGTCGGAGGACCGTAATCGGATATGCTTTTTTGTTGGATTCTTCCTTGTTTTGACGTCATTTTTTCTAAATAGCCGTACGCCAATCCTTGAGCTAAACCACCGTCTATTTGCCCTTTCATCACTCTGTCATCGATGACCTTTCCTACTTCATAATTGGCGTATACTTTTTCCAACTTTACATTTCCGGTCAACGTATCTACTTCTACTTCCACGATATTTACACCCCATGAATAGGCAGGGTATGCATCCCCCGTAAAAGTTTTCTCATTCCAAGGAATCATTTCGCGATGAACATAGTCCTCTACCACTTCCTGTTCTACCCCTGATTGCCACTGAGCCTTCAGTTTTTTTGCAGCACGTTCAAGTAATTTACCAACAATCATCGTCGTCCTGGATGCTACGGTCGGACCAGAGTCGGGAACTTCTTTTGTATCGGGAGCTGGGTAAAGGACATTTTCAAATGGAAGGTCTAATTCTTTGGCAACAATTTTACAAAGCGTGGTGTAAATGCCTTGTCCCATATCAGAATTTGATATTTTTAGAGACACCTGGTCGTCCTTTGATTTGACCAACTTTACCTTTGCTTTAATATGGTCTCTCTCCCCGCTGCCTGTAAATCCACAACCATGGAGAAACAATGAAGTTCCCATCCCTTTTTTAAAACGCAGGTTTTGCTGATTGAACGTTTGAAACTCTGTTTTTTTCTTTTTGTAATCCGAGGTATTGAGCAAGTCTTCTATCATTTCTTCCATTAAAATTGGATCGCGGAAATTTCCTTTGGTGATGGTGGGGTCTCCTTGTTTGACGAGGTATTTTCGTTTATAGTCAAGTGGATCGATGTTTGCTAGTTTACTAAGATGACCGATATGACTTTCAATTCCAGCAAAGCTTTGGGGCGCACCAAAGCCTCTGAAGGCACCATTTGGAACGGTATTGGTTTTTAAAACATAGCCTTTGGCATGAAAATGCGGAATTTTATAAACACCCGCACTATTTAGTAATGCACGCTGAAGCACGACAGAGCTTAACCCCTCATTCGCTCCTCCATCTAGAAAAAGATCTACACACATGCTTAAAATATTTCCTTCCTCATCAAGGGCGGTTCGGTATTTAAATTTGGCCGGGTGCCTTTTTGTCGTCACCACCATATCTTCTGAACGGTCGAACACGAGCATTATCGATTTTTTGACTGCCTTTGCAGCTATAGCTACGTGACACGCCATCATCGAAGGAAACTCTTCTTTTCCGCCAAAGCCCCCGCCGGTAGGGCTTTGCACCACTCTGACGTCATCGTCACCACACGCTAAAGCATTTATTAAAGCATTTTTTATATAATACAGACACTGCATCGATCCCTGGACGACAATTTCATCATCCTTATAAATCGCGAGCATTCCTTGTGGCTCCAAGTAGACATGCTCCTGATAACCGGTTTCATATTCTTCTTCGATTATTTTGTAGGCTTTCTGCTCAATAGCTGAAATGTCTGCTAAGCTTTCCCCAAATTCATAGCAAGCCATCGTTACACCTGGGTCTAAAATTTGTTTTATCGCTTCGTCTAATGTATAAATAGCCTCATGTTCTTCGATTTCGACCTTCATTTCATTTAATAACTGGTACAGTATCTCTAGGTCTTTTCCAACGAGCATGAGAATCGGCTCACCAATATAATTGACCCACTTATTGGCAAAAATGGGCTGATCTTCTTTGATAATTTTGACATAGTTCGGTCCAGGTATATGCTCTGCACCAACCGCTTCATATCCTTCCGGAAGGTTTGGTAATTGAATGGATTTGATTTTTCCATAGGCAATAGGCGACCGATAAAGTACGCCATAAACCATGTTTTCTACTTTCACGTCACTAATATAGGGCATCTGTCCAGATACTTTTCCTTTATGATCCTTTCTGGGCACTGAGGTGCTTATGTCTTTAAGATTCATTCCTTCCAACAACACCCTTCGACTCATTTTTTAAAAGCTGACATATAATGAATAGAATCCTCTTCCTACGATTCTATAAATAAGAGTGATGAATTATGAATCATTTCAATCAAGAATTTTTGTAATAAAAAAGCAGTTTGATTCGGTTTGGAAGGCTGAATCGAATCAACTGCGTTAAATGTAATTTTTTTATTATTAATACTCATCATTTACTGTGCTTTGTAATAAATAGGGAACTTTATCGTTTTATTCTTAAAATCAATCTTTGGAGTTAAGTCCTTTGACGTTTTTTTTAATTCAATTACTCCTACATCGGTAATGCTAAAACGAGCTATATATTCATCTTTATTATTAATAATTACGTATTCATCTTTGTTTGTAAATAAAGCAAAATTGAATTGCATTATGAGTTTCCAATTGTGAACTAAATTGTATTTTTCTAAAGGCATGACATGTTCTTCGAACTTTATTTCTTCCTTCGGCTTTTTTTTTTGTTTATTGTCATTCCCCGCCACTGACTTCTTCTCCTCTCTTTTTACTCATTTAAATAAACTATGATTGTTTTTGTATCCGAGTGTGTATGTTTGTACCAAAAATAAAAAGAGTTTATAAATACCCACTGAAAAGGCGTTTGCATGAATTTCAGACGCCTTTTTGTATTTTTAGAAACTGTTTATGCAAATTGCTGATTTTGTCTTAACCCTTATGGTAAATGTCCAAACCATTCTTGTCTTAAGAAATATATATAAAGGGATATTTATTTTCGGATTTCCAAGAGGTGGTGAAGATATGGGATTTGGATACGGTTGTGGCGGTTATGGCTATAGTGGCGGGTATAGTGGCGGCTATAACGGCAGTAGCTTTGTACTAATCGTTGTATTGTTTATTCTGTTGATTATCGTACTGTCTAGTTGGTGTTAGTTCTCAAACTGCCTTTTTTATATAAACTTCTCAATTTAAAAGGAAGGTGAATAAAATGCCACTTTTTGGATTTAACCGAAGAGATCGGTTTTTTCGTAACAACTTTAGAAGAAGACCGTTTTTTCCCTTTGTATTTGTATTTGATATAGAGAGAAGAAGACGTTTTGATGGAAGAAGAAGGCGTAGATTCTATTAACTTTAAAAGTAGGTCCATATTGTCTTTACTTTTTTGGACCACTCAATGATTTGAGTGGTCCTTTCAATACCAATTTTTTCGTTGATAGCAGATTACGATTGTTGTGAACTATAAGGGGCAATTACGTATTAATAAAGTATTCATACTGATTTTTTCTGATATTAGGCATCTTTATCGAATTTGAACTTCTTAATAAATCGATGGATAAAAGGGGTGACTTCTTTAATTATTGGTTTTAATTGTTTAGATGTTGTAACAAACATATCGATTGTTTGCTTAAGCAATTCGACATCAACATTGTTAAAAAGATTTTCTATCTGGTTTTGAATGGATTCTGTTCTGGTTTTATTTTCTTTTCTCCTAAAACCAAGTATCCAATCATCGTTCCGTCGCAATCTGTTATCAAAAGAAGATTGCTCTTTTTTTTCGGACTCGGGCAATTCTTTTGAATGATTATCGCCTTCTTCGTAAGTTTCTCTATGTTTCTTGTTTCCAAACATTAATCTTGAAAACAGGTCAACTTCTCCATTCGATTCCTTTTTCTGTTTATTTACAATCTCCTCCATAACGTCTTCCTTCTTCACTAATCTTTTTGATAAACTATGATTGGTTTTGTTTCAGAGTGTGGGCGTAGGTACAAAAATCAAAACACACAACATTAAAAGCCAAAAATAGCTTTATCATAATAATCAATGGCTTTTTGGTAATCCTCCGGCGTATCCACATCCATGATTACTCCTGGGTCATCTACATCGATGTATTGCTTTTCGAAGCCGTTAAGAACCATTCGTAAATTACTTTCTGGATTGGTTTCGAGAATTTTCTGTTTCACATCGCTAGATAATTTAATGGGGTGGCCCCCTTTACAATGGAAACTGGGAATCCCTACGTGCCCTAGGTGTTCTTTTAGTATCTGAAGTGTTTCTTTTTTAACAACTGGGCAATCTCCAGGTGTGATAAAGAAGGTTGGGGCATTTATCTCGCTCACTCCCTTTTGAATGGAACGAAACATTCCCTGGTTAAAATTTTCATTATAAACAGACTTCATCTGAAAGGAATAAGTTTTTTTTCTGCTGATCCTTGCCAGTTCCTCTTCAATCAGCTCGGCTTGAAACCCGGTTACAACAATGACCCTGCTGCATAATCCTTCGAATTTAGAAATCGTTTGCTCCAACACCGTTATTTGACCTAGCGGCAAGGTCATTTTAAATGCATTCGCACGACTGGAATATCCAGCAGCTAAAACGATTGCTTCCATTTTTTCACCTTCTACCTGAAACTTGTCTTCATATTTTGTCTTTTGTTCACATAACCATTTACTGATGGTCCCTTTATCTACTCTATTGCTGATTAGAATTTGTATACCTCAAGACAGAGTTCACCATGTTGACAAATATATCATTCTCACAAAATGATATTTCTTTCAACATAATTAATAGTTTATTATAATTAAAATTGAGAAGAATTTTCCATTTTTCAGATTACAAGAGGGGAATTTTTCTCCACTTACTTTAACAGATAGGGAGGAGCAAAACGTATGAAAGACAATGGTAACATTGGAAAGTGCCCGTTTCATGGCAGTGCTACAAGTACAAAATCGAGTGGTACGTCAAATCGAAACTGGTGGCCAAACCAGTTGAACTTGAACATTCTCCATCAGCATGACAGAAAATCTAACCCGATGGGAGAAGATTTTGATTATGCAGAAGAATTTAAAAGGTTAGATTACGCTGCTCTAAAACAGGATCTTCGCGATTTAATGACAAACAGTCAAGATTGGTGGCCTGCCGACTATGGACATTATGGTCCATTCTTTATCCGTATGGCTTGGCATGCTGCAGGTACATACCGTACAGGTGATGGCCGCGGTGGAGCTGGAACGGGTAACCAACGTTTTGCTCCTCTTAATAGTTGGCCTGACAATGGTAACCTTGATAAAGCCCGGCGACTGCTTTGGCCGATTAAACAAAAGTATGGGAACAAGATCTCTTGGGCTGACTTATTTATTCTAACAGGGAATGTCGCGATTGAATCAATGGGCGGGAAAACCTTTGGTTTTGGTGGAGGACGCGCTGATATTTGGCATCCTGAAGAAGACATCTACTGGGGTACTGAAACCGAATGGTTAGGTGATAAGCGTTACACGGGTGATCGAGAGCTTGAGAATCCACTTGCAGCTGTACAGATGGGTCTAATCTATGTGAACCCAGAAGGGCCAAACGGTACTCCAGATCCGATTGCAAGTGCTCGTGACATACGCGAAACCTTTGCACGTATGGCAATGAACGATGAAGAAACCGTAGCACTAATCGCCGGCGGACATACTTTTGGTAAGGCACACGGTGCAGGCGATGCTGCACATGTTGGTCCAGAACCAGAAGCAGCTCCAATTGAAGCAATGGGCTTAGGCTGGTTAAGTACCCACGGCAGCGGTAAAGGTCATGATACGATAACCAGCGGTATTGAAGGTGCTTGGACTGCGAACCCAACACAGTGGGATAATGGTTACTTTGATCTATTATTTGGCTATCAATGGTGGCTTACCAAGAGTCCTGCAGGTGCGTATCAGTGGCTTGCTGTAAACCCTGACGAAAAAGACCTTGCCCCTGATGCTGAAGATCCATCTGTTCGTGTTCCGACAATGATGACTACCGCGGACATGGCATTACGTTATGATCCAGAATATGAAAAGATATCACGTCGTTTCCATGAGAATCCAGAGGAGTTTGCTGAAGTATTTGCTCGTGCGTGGTTTAAACTTACACACCGTGACATGGGACCTCGCACAAGATATCTAGGCCCAGAGGTTCCGGAAGAGGAGCTTATTTGGCAGGATCCTGTCCCAGCCGGCAATTATGGATTAACAGATACAGACGTATCCGAACTGAAAGAAATCATCTTAAATTCAGGACTTACCATCAGCGAACTAGTAACTACAGCTTGGGCATCTGCTAGTACTTTCCGTGGTTCAGATATGCGCGGCGGTGCGAATGGTGCCAGAATCCGTCTTGCTCCACAGAAGAATTGGGAAGTGAACCAGCCAGAAATCCTTGAAAAAGTACTTCATGTGCTGGAAGATTTACAAAGTAATATAGAGAAGGAAGTTAGTCTTGCCGATTTGATTGTATTAGGCGGCTGTGCTGCGATTGAAAAGGCTGCACAAAATGCAGGCTTTGATGTAACCGTTCCATTTGCTCCTGGACGCGGGGACGCAACGCAAGAGCAAACAGATGCAGATAGTTTTGCCGTACTTGAGCCGATTGCTGATGGGTTCCGCAACTATCAGAAGGAGCAGTATTCTGTCAGTCCAGAAGAGCTCCTAGTAGACAAGGCACAACTCTTAAATCTTACTGCACCAGAAATGACTGCTCTTATTGGAGGTATGCGTGTTCTGGGTACAAACTATCGTGGTACCCGTCACGGGGTATTTACTGATACTGTTGGCACACTCACCAACGACTTCTTCGTGAACTTACTTGATATGGGAATAGAGTGGAAACCTGTAGATGAAAAAGTCTACGAAGGACGTGATCGTCGTTCAGGCGAAGTTGTGCGGACAGCAACAAGAGTGGACCTAGTGTTTGGTTCAAATTCAGTTCTGCGTTCCATTGCTGAAGTTTATGCTCAAGATGATAACAAAGAGAAGTTTGTACGTGATTTTATTGCTGCCTGGGTTAAGGTAATGAATGCTGATCGTTTCGATCTTAATAAAGCTGAACTTAACCTTAATAAAACAAAACAAACAAGTAAGTAAGATAGAAAGAAACCCGCCAGCGATTTTTTCGACGGCGGGTTTTCTTTTGATGGTTTTATACAGATTTCTTATCTTTATACTTATAGGACTTGGGTGACACGTTATAATACTTTTTAAATGTTTTTAAAAAATAGCTTTTACTTTCAAAACCTAGCTCATAAGCAATCTGTTCTACTGACTTTATCGAGTGATCTAGTAAATCTATCGCTTTTTCCATTTTAACTCTTGTCACATATTCAACAAAACCTTCTCCTGTTTCTTTCTTGTACATTCTACTGAAATAACTAGAATTTAAATGTAGATGGGCAGCTACTTCTGTCAAAGTAATCTTTTCGCCAATATGGGTTTGTACATACTTTTGCGCTTTTAATACATCCTCATTTTTATTCGTCATCTCTAAAAATTTGGTTACTTTTAAGTGCTGGTTACTTGTATAACGTTCTTGGTCCAACTTAGTCTTTAATCTTTCAAGTAAAGCCATGATAGTTGTTTCTTCCATTGATTCTTTTAAAATATAATCATAAGCTTCTAATTTTATAGCTTGTTGTGCAAAGGAAAACTCATCATGGCAAGAAAGGATCACATTATATGAGGTGATATTTGATTTTCTCAATTGGTCAATTAATTCAATGCCATTTAGTTTTGGCATACCAATATCGGTAATCAATACATCATAAGGGTTTTCTTGCATAAATGTTAAAGCCTCATTACTATCTTGAAAGCTTGCGACTACTTGGAAGTCATAGTCCTGCCATGGAATAACTTTCTTCAAAAATTCAATCACGATCACATCATCATCCACCAAAACTACTTCATACATCCTAACCACCTCTTATTGACCGGAATTTGAAACGTTAACGTTGTTCCTTCACCTTCAATACTGTCTATGCTCAATAGAAATGCTTCTCCATAAATCAATTTCATTCTCTGGTAGACATTTTGTACCCCTATCCCGTTAAACGATTTACTACTTTTTACAGTATCATGACGATTTGGTTGAAAAATTTTCTTTCGCAATCCTTCCAGTGTGAGCTTATCCATACCTTTACCATTGTCTGAAATAATTAGCTCCAGATAAGTATTTATTTGTTCACTTGCGATGATTTTAATCGTTTCCTTTTTATTATTATTACCATGAATGATTGCGTTTTCAATAATAGGTTGCAAGAAAAATCTTGGTACTTGAAAGCTAGAGGCTGCTTCGTTCACATCGATTTCTAATTCGACATTATGTTGGTGCCGAAAATTCATCAAATCTACATAGTGCTTCACAATCATTAACTCTTCTTCTAAGGGAATAAAAGCATTGTTACGATTAATCGTCATTCTTAGAAGTGCTGATAAAGAATAAATGAGAGAAGCACTGCCAGTATTACCCTCCATTTTTATTTTCAAGCGAATTGCATTTAATACGTTAAATAAAAAATGTGGGTTAATTTGTGCTTGAAGCATTTCTAATTCAGCATTTCTTTTTGCTTCTTCTTGAATTTTAATTTGTTCAATCATGTCCTCAATAGTATCCAACATATGGTTAAAGGAATGGCCTAACTGAGCGACGTCATTATTTCCGGACAGATGGATCCTAGCTGTTAAGTCCCCCTGTTTAATTGCTTTTGTTACGTGGTGTAATCTTGTGATCGGTTTCGTAAATTCACGCACAAGCATGATTAATCCAAGTAAGAATAAAGCTAAAAAAACACCTTGAATTAAAATCGTTGTTCTCGTTACCCTATTAATAGACCCAATTGTATCATTATATGGCACAAGACTGACCAACCTCCAATTCGAATAAGACACTGGATAGGAAACCAATAAATGCTTGTCATCCTGGTAGTCAACAATTTGATAATCAGCATTCATTACATCATAGGGTAATATCGTTCCTACTTCATCTGTATTCAAACTAGAATAGATTTCTCCTGACTTGTTTGTCAAATAAAATTTAGCTCTCTTTTCACTTTGAATTTGACTAAAAAGCTTCTTAATCTCATTTTCTTTTAAACTAATTATTAAATAAGAATTGAAGGAACTCGCTCTTTGAATTCTTCTTCCAATGGTAATCAGATATGGGTATGTATCTCTTTCAGAATTAATATAAGTGGGATGTGCGCCTAGCCAATATGTTTGATAAAAACTTAAGTGATCTAATTTTTCAAACCATGGTTCTTCTTTGAAGTTCAATGGATTAAAATCTATTTGAGAATAATTGGTGTAATATAAGTTATCATTAAACAAGATGGTAATATACAGAGGCATTAATAAATCAGTAATCCCAGACAATTCATTCGATATTTTACTATAATTAAGAGCCACTTCTTGTTTTACACTGGGTGAATCTGCATCAATTAACTTATGCGATTTTAGTAGCTGATTCATTTTTGTATCAAATTGAATAAAATTTGAGGTATACATTATATCATCTAACATATTCTTTATACCTAATTCAATCATTCTTAAATCATCTTCTGATTGTGTTGCTGCACGTTGTTCCAATACATCTTTTGTAAAATAGTTCGAAACGATATAGGTCCCAATCCATGGTAATAATATACAAAGAATGATTGAAATGATTAACCTCGTTCTAAGGGACATTTGCTTAATATGTTTCCAAAATACCTTCATTGATGTTCACCGCTTCCAATAGGTAAAAAGCACAAAAAATAGAGAGAAAACATTTCTGTTTTCTCTCTATTATATCATGAATATTCTAATTATTTATTCGCATCTACAACCGCTTGTATTTTTTCTTTGATGTTTTTCATCGTCTTATCAAGATCCTGTTCACCAAGGAGATATAATTCTACCTCTGCCCCAAATTCAGTATAAACTTCATTAATATATGGAGCTGGTGCAATGACTTCACTTGCCACTACCGAGGTAAGTGCATTCTTCAATGATTCCATATGGATTGCATCAGGCTTTTTGGTTCCATTCACCACTGTTTCCAACGCTTTGTCCATATCTGCTTCCTTCCATGACGGTACCCAGTTTCCTTGTTCTACAATACCTTCTGTTGTCAACCAACGCATGAAATCATAGGCCTCTTGCTTGTGTTTTGAGCTTTTTGCAATAGAGATTAAATCCCCGCCCATCACTGCAACTGCTTTATCACTTTCCTTATTTTTTGGCCATGGTGCCCAAGCGATTTCGAATTCTGGTGTAAATTGACCCCATTCATTAATCATAAAGCTGCCGGCAGGCACCATTGATGCGGATTGACTAAAGAATTGCTGACGATAATCCATTTTTTGCGATAATATTTCAGTAAATGGAACAGATGATTTATCTACATTTTCTAATTGATTTCGTAATTCAAGAGAAGCGCGTACCATAGGGTCATTAGCATTAGAGCTGCCATCTTCTTTTAAAATCAAATTATCTTCTGCTTTACTCATTACTTTTAAAACAGAATGGAAGTTATGCCATGAGTGTAAATAAGAACCATAGTGACCATCTGCTGTTAGTTTTTTAGCGTATTCTGTATATTCATCCCATGTCCACTCAGTTGGAATCTCTAAGCCAGCCTTATCAAGATGTGCTTTATTTAGCATAATAAGCATCGTGATATTTTTCATCGGCAAGCCATAGTACTCACCATTAAATTTCGGATAGCTATTATTGTATTCTTTATTAATATCCATACCTTCTTCTTTAGCAAATTCAGTAATTGGTTCAACCAGTCCTGCATCCACTCGTTTTGCTAGTTCTTGAGAACTGTTGAACAAAATTAGATCCATTTCATCACCAGCGGATGCCATTAAATCTAACTGTTTGAAATAATCCAAAGAGTTCATGTTTTCTACAAGTGGGATAGATTCCACTTTAACACCTGGATGCGCTGCTTCATATTTTGCAATGACACTTTCCCATTTTCCAACATCCTCATTGATCCAGTGGACAAATTTCAGCGTAACTTCTTCATCCTTTTTATCCGATTTTGAATCATCTGACGAAGCTTTATCGTTTCCGGAACATGCAGCTAACATAAATATTGCCAAAAGTCCGACTAGAAACAATGAACCCCATTTTTTCATGATAATTTCCCCCTTATTTTTAGTTTATATATCAACTCTCCCTATATAAAATTAAGAGAGTTCATACCATTTTTATCCCTTCACTCCTCCAAGCTGTATACCTTCAATAACGTTTTTCTGTCCGATAATGAAGATAATCAGTAAAGGTAAAATGGCGGAAACCGATGCGGCCATCATCAATGAGTAAACGCTGCCATGTTGATCTCCAAAACTTTGTACACCCAGCTGAATGGTAAATAATTCTTTTGATCGCAGGAAGATTAATGGATTTTGGAAGTCATTCCAGGTCCAAATAAAACGTAAAATGGCATAAGTTGCTATCGCAGGTCTTACTAATGGTAAGCAAATTGAAGTAAAAATTCTAAAATGACCTGCTCCATCCATTCTCGCTGACTCAATTATTTCATTGCTAATTCCTAAGTAGAATTGGCGCAGCATAAAAGTACCAAATACACTGAAACTATTTAATAGAATAAGACCAGTGTGAGTATCATAAAGTCCTAGCCATCTATACAATAGAAATTGTGTAACTAACAATGTTTGCGGTGGAATCATGAAAGTTGCCAGTACGATTAAAAAGATGAAGTCTCTCCCTTTAAAATTAATTTTGGCAAACCCATAAGCTGCCAAACAGGATATCGTACATGAAACCAATGTGGTTAAAACTGTTACCTTGATAGAATTCCAATATAAAAGAAGGAATGGCATTGAGCCTGTCCAAACCTCTTTATAATTTTCAACAGCATTCCATTTTTCAGGAATCCATTGAATCGGAAACGTTAATACTTCTTCTTCAACTTTAAAAGAAGCAGATATCATCCATAAAAATGGCATTAGAAAAGCAATTCCTATTAAAACCATAATGAGTGTCACGATCAATTTTCTTATATCCAATTTTGCTGCCATCTGTCCTGCTCCTTTCTATTAATAATTCACCCATTTTTTCTGACCAATAAATTGAATATAGGTAATGATCAAGATAATCACAAACATCACCAATGAAATAGCAGAAGCATAGCCTGTTCTTAATTCAATAAATGCCTGCTGATACAAATAAACAACTGGGGTTATGGTTGAATTTGCTGGCCCGCCATTTGTTAAAACGATGATTAAATCAAATACTTTAAAGCTGGAAATAACACCCGTAACAAACAATAAGAAAGTTGTAGGAGACACTAACGGTATAGTAATCTTTCTAAATTGAGACCAAGCAGTTGCACCATCCATTTGTGCTGCTTCATATAATTCTTTTGGGATGTTTTGTAATCCTGCCAAGTAAATAATTAAATTAAACCCTATACCTGTCCAAATCATGATTAACATTACAGATGGTAACGCAAAGTTAACGTCTGCTATCCAACCAGGAGGGTTATCAACCCCTATCGACAAAAGCAATTGGTTAATAGGACCTTTCGTTGGATGAAATAGCACTTGAAAGACAACCGCAACTGCAACAATACTCGAAATGAATGGCATAAAATAAATCACCTTAAACAAATCTTTCAAATAAACATATTTATTAATGATCACAGCTAATCCAAGTGATAAAATCAACGTAATCGGTATTGCTAAAATTAAGAGAATATTATTTACTAATCCTTTAAGGAATAATGCATTGGTAAGTAATTTTGAGAAATTTGCAAACCCTACAAATTTAGCATTTTCATATCCAGCTACAAAATTCCAATCTGTAAAACTTAAAACAAACGAAGCGAGAATTGGAAATAATACTAATATAGAAGTCCCAATAAACATTGGTGCGATAAATGCATAACCTGCTAGATTTTCCTTCCAGCCACTAAAGGGAGTTCTATTTTTTGTTTTTTTGCTCACTTTACTTTTTGCTGTATGTACCACATTTGTTTCGACCTTTACTTCGCTACTCACTATAGTCACCCCTTCTTCTGTATTGTAGTTTAAGTATAGTTTTTGAAATCGCTTTCAACAATGTTCTAATTTTACATTATTGAGAAAATTTTTACTACTTTTGCATTGTAAAATAAATTCATCTCGATAAAACAAAAAAACACACATAAACGTTGAATTACAACATTTGTGTGTGTTTGTAAATAAATACAAAAAAGCAGCAAGCACCTTCCAATTTCCTTCTCTAAAAATTGATTTAATGATTGTTTAACGTTCAATCTCCAACAAAGAAGGTAACCTCACCCAAACCATCAAATTTACCAGAAACAGAATCTCCAACTTCTAGCATGACAGCACTTGTTATGGCACCAGATAAAATAATTTCCCTTTTTCTAATTTTATCACCTTTTCTTGCAAGCATATTCGCTAGCTCCGCTATCGCATTGGCTGGATGACCTAAAACAGCTGCCCCTGTCCCGTGTTCTTTTATTTGACCATTAATTGATAAAGTTGCGCCTATTAATTCCAGGGCAAACTCATTTGGTTTACTATGTGCATTTCCAAAAACTACTCTAGAGGTAGAAGCATTATCTGCAACCACATCCGGAAGTGTAAAGTTAAAATTTTCGTAACGGCTATCAATAATTTCAAGAGCAGGCAATATATACTGTGTTTTTGCTAACACCTGTTCAGCTGTAATCCCAGGGCCCTCGATATCTTCTCCGATTAGAAAAGCAATCTCAGCTTCCACTTTTGGATGGATTAAATCTGAAAAAGGCAGTACACCTCCATCATCGATGAGCATATAATCGAATACATAACCGTAAATTGGCTCAGATACACCCATTTGATCCCATTTTGCCTTGCTTGTTAAACCCATTTTCGGCCCTATTATTTTGTGCCCCTCATCTAATTTTGTTTGAACAAGCAAATTCTGTACTGAATACGCTTCCTCAACTGTTAGATCAGGTTTGATTACCTTTGTTACCTTTACCACTTCACGTTTTTCTACTTCTGCTGCGACCAAGTAATCAGCAATTTTTTTATAGATTTCAACAGACATCTCTTTTTCCTCCTTTGACAATCGATAGTCACAATTGGACCTTTATCCTAGCCCTATCGGATTTATGTATCAAAACTGTAAGGATCCACGCCATTTATTTAAGGTGTGGATCCGATAACGTTAACTATATTATAACTATATTTTCTATTTTTTCTCACTTTTCAACTCGTCACCAACAGAAAAGTGGTTGGAAAACTTTTACTACTCTCGTCATATTTTACTTTCACATTACAGTTGCTTGATATTCCTAGTATTTTCAGCTTTATTTTTACTTCTTAGATAATATTTTTACCTCCTTTTAAAAAGGAAAACACTTGCACGCTAAGCATGATATATTTATTAATAAGGAGGGAGCACACATGCAATTAGGTTCATTTTCAAATGCAGTTTATACCTTTTGTGATTGGGTCGCAAGACTAGCTTATATTAATCTATTATGGATTCTTTTTACGCTAAGCGGCTTCGTGCTGTTTGGATTTTTCCCAGCTACAGTAGCGATGTTGGCAACCTTAAGACAGTTTATTAGAAAAAACCATCCACCTGTATTCCAAACGTTTTGGCACTATTATAAAAAGGAATTTTTCAACAGTAATAAATTAGGTTTATTGATTGTAATTATCGGTTTTATTTTATATCTGAATATCAACTTTTTACAATCAACACCTAATGAGATATCATCGTTTCTATTTTATTCTAGCATTATTATGAGTTGTATTTACTTTCTAATCATTTGCTATACACTGGCTTCCTATGTTGAATTTGATCAGCCATTGGGAACTCATATAAAAAATGCCCTACTTATTACCATCTCTAATCCGCTGCCAAGTCTATATATTATTTTTGGATTTGCTGCCGTATATTTCGCTGTTACCTATTTATCTGGAGTAGGGTTCTTTTTCAGTATAAGTATTTTAGGTCTGGTGATTCTTTCCTCTGCAAATCTGGCATATAGGAAAATAGCAAAAAAACAAGGACAATTTAGTAATCAAGTTGAAGGCACTTGAACATAGAAAATACTCCCCTTTGGCCGCCAGATATTTTTAAGAAACCTGTGCTCCTAAAGGGGAATATTTCATTTAACGGCATTCATTTCTATGTGTTCTAAAACAGTTTGATAACCATTATTTCCATAATCTAATAGTTTCTTAACTCTTGTAATTGTAGAAGATGAGGCATTCGTTTCTATTTGAATATCCATATATGTATTGCCTTCTTTTAGTAATCTTGCAACTTCAAGCCTTTGAACAAAAGACTTTATCTCATTCATGGTACACAAATCATCCAAAAATGCCGCGCACTCTTCCCGTGTTTGTAACGAAAGGATTGCTTTAAATAACTGTTCAATGGGTTCCTGGGGTAATTTTTTTATATACATGTAACTTCCTCCACTGAATATCGTTAATGACTATTCTCATTTTTTTAATAGAAGGGGGAATCATCCCGAAGGACGTTCATCCCCCGCTTCCAGCATTGGTACTAAAATATCTTGTCTGTCACTCGATTTCACATCACCATAACGCGATGATTCCAGTAAACACACCAACGATAATATAGATAAGCATAATGCCTAAAGACCATTTTGCTGCGTGCTTATGGAGGTCACCTAAATTAATCCCTGTTATGTTAATGAGTAAATAAACAGACGCTACAAGCGGGCCCATAATACCAAATGGAGTCCCATATAATGAAGCGGTTCCAATTTTTAAAGAACCAATGCCGTAATTAGATGCTGTTTCTGCAAGTATTGGGAGAATTCCAAAGTAAAACCCATCTGCACCAATTAAGAAAAGGGCAGGACCACTAACAATAGCAGTAAATAATGCCATATAAGCACCTAGTCCATCAGGGATAATAGATACCAACGACTGTGCCATAGATTCTGAAATAGGAGTTCCTTTAAAAATTCCAGAAAAAATACCTGCGGCTAGAACGACAGCTACCACGGCTAATGCATTAGGGGCATGTGCTGCCATTCGTTCGCGCTGATTTTGTAAAGCCGGATAATTAATAAGTAAAGCTAGAGCCGTACCTACAATAAAAACAATTGCTGAAGGAAGCCATTCTAGTACAATGGCAACCATAATGATGCTTGAGAGAAAAAGATTAAACCAAATTAATTTAGGACGTTTAACATTTTGATTTTCAGGAGAAATATTTTCTATTACAGCGCTTTCAATTGCAGCATCGACAATTCCCTCAGACATAGAAATGGTTTCACTACTTGTCTTTCTATATCTTGCACGTTCCTTCAACCCAATAAAATAAGCTACAGCAATAACAAATAGTAAACTTACAATCATTCCTGGTAACATTTCAAGATATAATTGATTAGGCTCGAGATTTAGAACACTTGCTACCCTACCGGCAGGACCTCCCCATGGAACGAGTGTAGTAATCCCAATTTGCATGATGGTTATGGAAGCTAAAATAATCGGACTGATTCCAAGTTTTTTATATAATGGAAGAAAAGCAGTTACAACGATCATCATCGTTGTCGATCCATCACCATCAAATCCAATGATTCCTGCTAACACAGCCGTTCCCACAATGATTTTTAATGGATCCCCTTTCGCTAACTGAATGATCTTGGAAGTTAATGGATCAAACAATCCAGTGTCTAACATGATTCCAAAATACAAAATGGCAAATAACAAAAGAATAGCAGTAGGTGCAACTTTCTGAATACCTTCCATCATCAACACGCCTAGTTCCGGCCCAAATCCTCCAATTACGCCATAAATAATTGGTATAACGGTTAAACCTAAAAACGGAGATACACGCTTTGTCAAAATCAAAAATAAAAAGGTAAAAATCATCAAAAACCCCAAAATAGACAACATATACTTTTTCCTCCCCAATGTTCGATTCGTTTGCACTATCATTGGTGACTGGAATTTTAACTGCACTATAATCCTTTTAAAATACTAGATTATTTTTGCTTACAAAGAGTCTTACCTATGATTTCTTCGTTATGTTGTCCGAGTTCAGGTCCAATCCATTCGATACTTCCGGGAGTTTCCGATAATTTTGGGACAATACCAGGAACTAGTACCTCTTCCCCATCTGGCAAGGTAACCGTTTGAAGCATATCTCGCGCCTGGAACTGTTCATCATTCACAATATCTTCAATACTATAAATTGGTCCTGCTGGTACTCCAGCCTCATCAAGGATTCTTTTTACTTCTTTTTGCGTATGAAGTTTTGTCCACTCCTCAATCATTTGATCCAATTGTTCAGCTTGTTTAGCCCTTCCCTGATTATTAGAGAGATTCGGATCCTCTGCCAGGTCCTTTCGACCAATGCCCTCCATAAATCGCTTGAAAATACCATCGCTATTTGCGGCAATGACAATATATTTACCATCAGCACAAAGGTACGTATTAGATGGAGCTATCCCTTCTAATGTAGCGCCTGTTCTCTCTCTTACAATTCCTTTCAAATCATATTCCGGTAGAACCCCCTCAAGCAAAGAGAATACCGCTTCAGTAAGAGCAACATCGACATATTGCCCCCTTTTCAATGGATCCATATCTCTTGCTCTTAACGCCATTAACGTTCCATTTACTGCATAAAGACCTGCTATCGAATCTCCAATAGCCAATCCAACACGAACTGGCGGACGATCAGGAAACCCGGTTAAATATCGAAGACCTCCCATTGACTCAGCAACACTTCCGAAACCCACTTTGTCACGATAAGGACCGGTTTGACCATAACCAGAAATCCGGGTCATAATTATACTTGGATTGATTTTCTTTAAATCTTCATACCCAATTCCCCACTTTTCTAACGTTCCAGGTCGAAAATTTTCAATTACTACATCAGCGTCTTTTGCTAATTCACGCACCATTTCCTGTCCTTCTGCTTCACGAAGATTAAGGGTAATCGATTTTTTATTTCTTGCGTGAACATACCACCATAGAGAGGTTCCCTTATGCATGACTCGCCAATTCCTGATTGAATCACCACTTTTTGGATCCTCAACTTTTATCACTTCGGCACCAAATTCACCAAAAATCTTTCCAGCAAAGGGTGCTGCCACAAAGTTTCCTAATTCTAAAACTTTTATTCCGTCTAATGGTTTTCTCATGGAATCCCGCCTTTTTAATTGTTGTAAAATATTTAACAGAATATTCAGATATTGTATGCGAAATAAATCGCTCTTTTCTACAAACTTTGTACGGTCTTTGTTGAGGCTTTGGTTTCTCTTAATAAGTGAGAGAAGGAGTGATCTAACTGCTTTAACTGTTCGAGCTTCAGGCCTGTTTTAATATTCTGCAGTTCTAAAAACTCAACAACCCGGCCTGCCTGAACATTTCCTGGTGCCCCAGGCGCATATGGACAGCCTCCCAGTCCAGCTTGAGCTACATCCAATAAATGCACACCCGCTTGAATACCAGCCATGATATTCGCTAAGCCGTATCCGTATGTATCATGCAAATGAAGTCCAATTGGGATATCCGGGAATTTTTCAGCTAAACGGCTGCAGTATTCATATACTTCTCTCGGTGTTGCCTTTCCGATTGTATCTCCAAGACCTAATTCATCTACTCCCATGCTGACAAGATTGTCTGCAATTCTTTCTACTTCTGAGTATGGAACAGATCCAGCAAACGGACAGATAAATGCGGTTGAAATGGCCCCAATCACCCTTCTACCTTCCATTTTCGTTTTTTCAACTAAACTTTTTATTTCTGCTAACGAATCATCACTGCTCTTATTCAAATTTGCCTGGTTATGCTTAGTGCTTGCTGAAAGGAAAAAAACCGCAGTATTTATATTCGATTTTAAAAATCGGTCCAAGCCGCGTTGATTCGGAACAAGCGCTTCATATTCAACTCCAGCAACCTTGGGTAAATTTTGTCCTAAAAGATCTGCGTCTTGCATGGCAGGAACCCATTTGGGATGGACAAAGGATGTCACTTCTATACGATCAAATCCTGCAGAAATTAAATCTTTAATTTTATTTATCTTTTGTTCGGTTTCTACAAACACCGGTTCATTTTGCAGACCGTCTCTTAAAGTAACATCACGAATTTTAATCTTTTCAGGAAAAATCACGGCAAATTCACTCCATTCATAAATGATTAACTGAATAACTAAAGTTTTTCAATTTTTTACTGTTAAATTCTGAATACATATCACTATAAAATTGGTAGTCATGTTGAATATGTGTCCTCATTAACTCTTCAGCTGCTTTTCCATCTCTGATTTGAATAGCCTGCCATACTGCCTGATGTTCTTTTGCACCATCCTCTACCCTCATAGGAATATTCAATACCTCATTCCGGTAGAAAGACATTAACGAATTTAACTGTTTCATCATTTTCATTAAGTAAGGGTTTTCACTTGATTCAACAATAAAGAAGTGAAATTGAGTACTAAGATTTTTTAATTTTTCAAGATCCCGCTTTTCAATAACCAAGTTCATTTCTTCTACTAAATTTTTCAAATGATTACGTTGCTCCTCATTCATACGTATAGCGGCATAATAAGCAGCAGTTGGTTCTAGACCTAACCGGCATTCATAAAGATATTTGAAATCAGAAAACGTTGGTCGATAAACTCTTACTCCTCCCCTTGGACTGACTGAAACTAATCCATCACTATTTAACCGGCGAATTGCCTCACGAATCGGACTTCTGCTGACCCCTGTTTCCTGAGAAACTTTTTCTTCCACGATTCGTTGTCCAGGAGGTATGATTCCGTTTACAATTTTTTCATGTAAATATTCATAAACTTGATTTTGTAGAGTTTTAGACTGATTGTTTTTTGATTTCACCTTTACCCCACCTGTAGTCGCAATTTTCAGATAATGCATACAGAATAATCACGCAGAAAAAGCATACATCACCCACATTTATTTTTGCCTATCATTCCTCCTAATTCTACTGTGATAATAGTGTTAAAGCAACAAAAAATTAAAACCATTTCTGATTTTTCTAAATTTTATAATCACTTTTGAGATACTGCAATCCTGCACTTCAAAGCATTGTTACTTCAACGAGGCTTTACACTACTGTATTAAAGCAAAAAAGTATCCTTTAGAAGTATTAATAATTAGGGTTAAATGGAACAATAGTAAATTTTCCGTGCTGATTTATGTCAATTTCCTGTAAACCTTTTTTGGATAAAAAGATAGAATAGGCATTTTTGCTAACTTTTCCACTGTTAATCTGACGAATGGCTGCGGAAAATTTTCGAATGTAGTATTTTAAACTATTCTTGTTAACATCCACTTCATTTATTAAAAACTCCCTTAAATGCTCCATTTCGCTAGTGGGAAAAGTCTTATAAAAAAATTCTAGCAAATTACCTTTCTGGAAGTCGTTATCTGAAGAAAAATAAGTAACACGTGGTAAACCATCTGCTGAAAAACCAGCCAAAATATAAACAGTTGCATAATCTTGATCTGGATTCAATTTTTTGAATAATTGTAAAGAAGCAGCAAATAATCCTTGTGCGTATGTTTTAATTTCTTCAAAAGAATTTGATTTATTTGAAAACGTTTTAAGTTCCTCTAGGGGCAGATCAATGATATTTTTGACACCTGCATAAGCAAATATCACATTATGATTTAACGCAATAATTTTCTTTTCATCATCATTAAATCTTGTTGTTTCTCTATAGGTAATTCTTTTATCCGCCATAATTAAAACACTATCTTTAAATTTTTTCCCAATCAATGCAGTCATCAGAAAAAACTCCTTCAAAAACAAAGAATGCCCTACAATTTTTCTTCGCAGGGCTTTACTTTTATTTTACCATAAATATTTTTATTTTCTCCTTCTGAAGGATTAAGTGAATTTTGCATATATTCATAAGGTTGTTGATAAGTTAAATACTATTTATTGATATACCACTCCCAGCTTCAATTCAGTAACACATTGATCAATTTTTTCATAAAGTTTATCTGGATGGTCTGTAACAACATTTTTTCCGTTTACAATCGCGAAGGGTTCCATTAGACATTGACCACAGTACAACAAGCATCTTTCTTCAATAACCTCTAAATCCTCTCGTACTCTTAATTTTTCTTTAGTAGTTTCCAATTCATCTTCAAAATTACAAGGACAAAACTTTACTTTAATGTTCACTTGATAGCACTCCCTTTATTTTATTGCCCATATTTTATGGGAATATTTAAAAAACTCGCAAGAGCATGCCTAAACGCAAGTTAGCTTTAACGCATTAAAATGTTATTGCTCAAAAGAAAAAACGCGTTAAATCCTAGGTTTGCACCCGTTTTTTTTATGTATTATGATGTTTGACATTAACAGGCAGTGATTTTTGAAAATTCTGTTTGTTAGTCTAAAACAATTGTGGGAGTGGTAAAAATGGTCGAAAAAATGTTAGCAGCAACTAAGGTAAAAAAGGAAGAAGTATTCCCAGTAAAAAATATTCATTACGTAGAAATTTATACAGGAAACGCAAAACAATCTGCTTATTATTACGCAAAGGCATTCGGTTTCAAGCTTGTAGCTTATCGAGGATTGGAAACTGGCTGCCGTGATCGTGTTTCATATGTATTGGAGCAAGGGGCCATTCGTTTAATTTTAACTGGTAGTCTATCAGATCAAACTGACATTGCAACATTCATAAAAACTCACGGTGAAGGTGTTAAAGATATCGCCCTTCTTGTGAAGGACTTAGAAAAAACATATGCGGGTGCAATTGAACGTGGTGGCATTGCAATTCGGGAACCTTGGGTAGAAGAAGATGAAAATGGCAAAGTAAAAAAAGCGATTCTTGGTACATATGGGGACACCATTCATACATTGGTTGAACCGATCGATTATAAAGGTGTCTTTATGCCAGGTTTTGAAGCGCGTGAGGACATTTATGGTACAAAACCAACAGGCCTAATTGGTGTCGACCACCTTGTCGGCAATGTAGAGGTAATGGAAGAATGGGTAAATTATTATGAAAAAGTATTCGGGTTTAACGTTCTTAAGCATTTTGATGATGAAGATATTTCCACTGAATATTCTGCGCTCATGTCTAAAGTAATGATGAATGGAACTGGCCGGATTAAATTCCCAATTAACGAGCCTGCGGAAGGAAAACGAAAATCACAGATTCAAGAATACCTAGATTACTATAATGGACCAGGAGTTCAGCATCTTGCTCTATTAACCAATGATATCATTGGCACGGTTGCCGCACTTAGAGAAAACGGAGTTGAATTATTGTTTACACCTGACACCTATTATCAAGACCTCGCCAGCCGTGTAGGTGAAATTGATGAGGATGTAAAAAAACTGCAGGAACTTAATATTCTCGTTGATCGAGATGATGAAGGATATCTGCTCCAAATCTTTACAAAACCACTTGTTGACCGGCCAACACTATTTATCGAAATTATTCAACGAAAAGGTGCACTTGGTTTTGGTGATGGAAACTTTAAAGCGCTTTTTGAGTCAATTGAACGCGAGCAGGAACTTCGAGGAAATATTTAATGGATTCGGTGTCATGCCAGTTTCATAGCTGGCATGACCTACTTTCATAGGAGGTGCTGGTTAATTGTTAACAACAGTAAAGAAAAATTGGAAAGAGGACGCAGTCAGTCATTTCATGACGGACCTGATTGATTATGCAGGCTTGTTCCCACCTGCAGCACTTCCTCTTAAAGAAGCAATTTTAAACTATCATTCTTATTTTCAGGAAGAGGATAGCTGGATGCTTGGGCCGTTTGTGATTCCGGCATCACGATTGGGGGAACTAGAACCTTTTAGGGATTTATTTCATGAACAGCTGCCACTAAGACTATCCATTATTCTATCAAAATCTCATGAGTTAAAAACAGATTTGGTAGCAATTCAGCATTTTTCAGAAACCTATCAAACAGCAGGAATGATAGAGGGTATTGAAGTTCCTCCAACCTATCAACTGAATTCTGGAATTTTCGAAAAGCTTGATCAATTGATTTCGGGATATCGAATTTATTCTGAAATAGCAGGTACAAAGGAACAACTGCAATCCTCATTTGAAAAAATTAAGATGATGAATCTAGGATCCTCACGACCTATTGGGATTAAACTTCGAATGGGTGGAATTACAGCAAATTTGTTTCCATCTGCGAGAACTGCAGCGTACGTTATCCATGAATGTAAAAAACTAGGACTTTCACTAAAGTTTACAGCCGGTCTTCACCACCCGATTCGCCAATACCGTCAAGAAGTAGAGGCCTACATGCATGGATTCGTTAACGTTTTTACGGCTTCGATTATGACCTATTCCCTCTCCATTAGAGAAGAAACGATTGAAGCGATATTACTTGATGAAAACCCGGACCATTTTACCTTTACAACAAATGAACTTTGTTGGCGGAATCTAACTGTCACTTCTAAAGAGATCAATACGGCACGTAATTTATTTGCTCTATCATACGGAAGCTGCAGTTTTGATGAGCCACGAGAAGAACTTGGAGAGCTTGCATTATTTCAGAAGGAGTTAGTCAGATGAAAAAATCTTTTATTGAAACAAAACCAGAATCACATTTCCCGATTCAAAATTTACCGTATGGTATATTCCAGGTAAATAGTGCAAATCCTCGTGTTGGTACTGCCATTGGAGACTATGTTCTTGATTTAACCGTAATTGAAGAAGCCGGCTTATTAGACGGTACAGGTGTGGAAGGAAAAAATATTTTCACTTCTCCTTCCCTAAATTCATTTATGGCACTTGGCCGTTCAGTCTGGTCAGCCGTAAGAAAGAAACTTCAACATCTTTTGGATGAAAACACTCCTGATTTACGTGATCATGAAATACTTCGTGCCCATGCCTTTTACCTATTAAAAGATGTAACCATGCTGCTTCCGGCAGAAATTGGTGATTATACTGATTTCTATGCTTCAAAGGAACATGCAACCAATGTAGGAACGATGTTTAGGGGTAAGGATAACGCACTCATGCCAAATTGGACACACTTGCCAATTGGCTATCATGGACGAGCAAGTTCAATTGTCCCAAGCGGTACCCCGGTTCGGCGCCCTTTAGGTCAAAGAAAACCGAGGGATTCAGAATATCCAGTATTCGGCCCATGTACACAGCTTGATTTTGAACTTGAAATTGGATGGTTTATCGGCCCTGGAAATACACTTGGTGAACCTATCCCCGTTCATGAGGCGGAGGATCATGTTTTTGGCCTCGTACTTGTGAATGATTGGAGCGCACGGGACATTCAAGCATGGGAGTATCAGCCGCTGGGTCCTTTCCTAGCGAAAAACTTTGCCACTTCCATCTCGCCTTGGGTTGTACCATTAGAGGCGCTTGAACCTTTTCGTACGGCCGGCCCTAAGCAGGATCCAGTGCCACTTCCTTACCTGCAGCAAGGAAAAGCTGGGTCTTTTAATATTAATCTAGAAGTTTATTTAACACCTGAAAACACTGGAACAGAGACCAGGATTACAAAAACCAACTTCAGCTATATGTACTGGTCCATTGCTCAACAGGTTGCACATCATACGATAACAGGTTGCAACATCCGTCCAGGAGACATGCATGCATCCGGAACAATAAGCGGTCCTACTCGAGAAGAACGCGGCAGCTTGCTCGAACTTTCCTGGCGTGGTTCTGAACCAGTCCAGTTAAATGGCGGTGGTGAGCGCAGCTGGATAGAAGACGGTGATACCTTGACGATTAGCGGCTGGTGCCAAGGAGATGGATATCGAATTGGGTTTGGTGAAGTAACAGGTCAAATCCTGCCCGCACATTCAGAGACCAATGTATTAATCAATCAAGCTACATTAAAAATCTAAATAAAATATTAAAACTAAAGGAGTTTAGACTATGACATATTATGTTAAAATGGGTCGCATCCCTCATAAACGGCATACTCAATTTCGTCAAGAAGACGGAAGTCTCTATTATGAGCAATTAATGGGCACGAAAGGCTTCTCCAGCATCCAATCTCTTATCTATCATATTAATCAGCCGACCCAAGTGAAAAAAGCTGAAAAAATTTGTGATGTTCGTTATGAATTCGAAGAAAAGGGACCTTTGAGACATCGGCATTTTCGTTCTTGGAATACAGAAGCTGGCGGGGACTTTCTATCCGCACGCAAAATTTTCATGGCAAACAATGATCTAGCAGTTGGCGTGGCACGCCCGAATCGCCAAATGGAATATTTTTATCGTAACGGCGAAGGGGATGAAATGTTATTTGTTCATGAAGGAACTGGAAAAATTGAAAGTATTTTTGGGGAGTTAAGTTTCGGGCCAGGAGATTACCTGGTGATTCCTATAGGTACTACTTACCGTGTTGTTTTGGAATCAGAGGAAGCGCGCTTTTTAATTGTCGAATCAAATTCATCCATCGTTACTCCTAAACGTTATAGGAATGAATTTGGCCAACTTCTTGAGCATTCTCCTTTTTGCGAGCGCGATATCCGGACACCAGAAAAATTAGAGCCAAAAAATGAAAAAGGTGAATTTGAAATTCGAGTCCGGGCACAAGGTATGATTACTTCCTATACGTTCGATTTTCATCCGCTTGATGCAGTGGGATGGGATGGATATTTATATCCTTATGCATTTAGTATTCATGATTTTGAGCCAATAACTGGCCGTGTTCATCAGCCGCCACCAGTCCATCAGACTTTTGAAGGCTATAATTTTGTTATTTGTTCATTTGTGCCGCGTTTATATGACTACCATCCAGAGGCCATTCCTGCCCCTTATGTACACAGCAATGTCGACAGTGACGAAGTACTCTATTATGTGGATGGTGATTTTATGAGCCGGCGCGGGGTTGAGCAAGGCTCCATCACCCTTCATCCGAGCGGACTTCCACATGGACCCCACCCTGGTAAAATTGAAGAAAGTATCGGAAAAAAAGAGACACGTGAACTTGCAGTCATGGTTGACACTTTCCGTCCACTTTATATTGTTAAGGATGCTCACCATCTAGAAGTTGAGAATTATATGAGCAGCTGGCTGCCAAAATAATATTTATATAACAGGAGGTTTACATATGTCAAATGTACAACCAGGGGAATTTTATATTGGAACTGTAAGCGAAAACTGGACCGAGGATGCCCTTTTTTACGAGTACACTGCTGCAGCTGATCCAATTGGCAGTGGAATTACAAGTCCTATCTCTCCTAAAGAATTTTCGCCTGAATTATATAACTCAGGACAAACTCGGATAATTTCATTGGATTTATCAAATGAACTACGGACCAACTATCCGGCAACGAGCCCATCCCTCCTTGCCCACTTTATCCGAATTAATGCAGGAGATTCGATTGATACCCAACCAAACGCAACCAGTGAATTATACTATATTATTTCCGGGGCAGGCTCCACCGAAGTAAATGGTCAAACAATCAGTTGGAAAAAAGGTGACTTTTTAACCCTTCCAGCAGGATCCGTCAGCCTTCATACAGCGGCAGAGGATTCAACCATTTACTACATTTTGGACACACCGCTCCTTACCTACTTAGGAGCAAAAGCGACTGAAGCCCGATTTAAGCCGACACTTTATACAGCGGAACAGACGGAAGCAAAATTAGATGAAGTAGCAAATGCACCCGATGCACATTTAAAAAACCGCATCTCCATTTTGTTAAACAATCAAAATTTTGATCAAACTTTAACGATTACTCAAGTTTTATGGGCTATGTATGGAATTGTCCCGGTTGGCGCAAGTCAAGCACCGCATAGTCATAAATCAGTTGCTCTCGACTTTGTTGCATATGCTGCACCTGGGACCTATACATTAGTTGGGGATAAGGTAGACCCTTTTACAAAACAAATCATTGATCCGATTCGGATTGAGTGGGTAACAGGAAAAGCATTCGTTACCCCTCCAGGGCTGTGGCACTCTCATCACAATGAATCAGGGGAACCTGCCTTCATTATTCCAATTCAAGATGCGGGTCTGCAAACCTACCTTCGTACTTTAGATATCCAATTTACCCATTACGATCAGGAATAGCATATTTATTCTAATAGGTAAAACAGAGTGAGAGTGGCTAAGTTTTGCGTGCGAAATATAAAAGTGACCGATGCTGAGAAAGTCATTTACCTTCTTCTCCAGCATCATCAAAATGACGTAGATGTTCATATTGTAGACTGCTTTAGCAGGTGTT
Organism: Neobacillus vireti; assembly: GCF_036962345.1. Classification (GTDB taxonomy): domain Bacteria; phylum Bacillota; class Bacilli; order Bacillales; family Cytobacillaceae; genus Neobacillus; species Neobacillus vireti_A. The sequence goes on along the minus strand of NZ_JBALNB010000007.1, from coordinate 78,541 downwards.
TAGAATGTAGAGTAAGACCGTTCTGCCGGATTCAATTAACAACCATCGAGGCTGATGATGCTGGGACCTTGATTAATAAAATACTTCAAGCTGTTAAATCTAATTTTTAGGTAGGGATTTAGTACAAAGACTATGTAAGATTACACGCTTCCTATCATTTATGGTAAAATAAAGGTCCTTGGCAGGGGCATAAAAAAAAGCCTGTCTCACGAAGTTAATAGTGTAGACAGGCAGACTCATTTTATGTTTTTAAGGTTATAGTATATTCATCCAAATTTTTATAGCTGTAGCTAAAATTAATAAAGCTAGTACAACTTGTAAAATCTTGGTGTTTATCTTTTTCCCAGCCATTGCACCTAATGGTGAGGCGATTAGACTGGCAATAATCATAATGACAGAGGGTATGAATTCTACTTGCCCCGTGGTAATTTTCCCTACAGTGGCCCCGATTGAAGATAGAAACGTTATCGCCAATGAAGACGCAATCGTCATACGTGTTGGTATTTTTAATACAACTAGCATAATCGGAACTAACAAAAATGCTCCTGCCGCTCCAACTATTCCCGAACCAATCCCAACAATGAATGCTAGTGATGCTGCAAGCAATTTATTAAACTTCACTTGATCAAGTGGAATATCATCGATTCCCTTTTTCGGAATAAACATCATGACAGCCGCAATTACTGCCAAAATACCATAAACTACGTTAATACCACCTTCTGTCATTATCCTTGAACCATATCCCCCGATAAAACTACCAAATAAGATACTTGCTCCCATATAACCAATAAGCGTTTTATTTAAATAGCCACCTTTACGATATGCCCAAACACCACCAATCGTCGCAAAGAATACCTGAACGGCACTTATACCGGATACTTCGTGGGCACTAAATGCTGCTAAACCAAATAATGGTGGAATATATAAAAGCATGGGATACTTAATAATGGACCCGCCGATTCCTAACATCCCGGATATATATGAACCAATAAAACCTATTAAGAAAATGATAATAATAAAAGCCATATCCATTTTACTGCCTCCCCTATTAAGAAAAGGGAACCAATCTGGTTCCCTTATTCTTAACCTTTTTTAATCCAAAACTTAAAAACATCATTTTCCTCTTCGTGTTTCACTAATTCATGCCCGCCTGATTTTGCCCATGCAGTAAGGTCGTTTTTTGCTCCTTTATCTGTTGCATGGATTTCTAAAACTTGGCCACTTTCCAATTCATTGATCGCCTTTTTGGTTTTCACAATTGGCATTGGACATGCCAGCCCTTTTGCGTCTAAAATTTTATTTACTTCCATTGATATAACCTCCTATTTTTAACGGACCGCACAACGGTTTGGTCCAATTTCCATTTCACGTTGTTTTTCTAAATCAGGTTTGATTTTTCCCATATTCGTTTCCCGTATCTCTTGATAAGCATTTGGTTGTGGCGGTAGGTTTTCTGTTACCATTTTTCTGAACTCATTTTCATCATTAATATTTAAGCCATGATTTTTGGCAAATAAGTTTCCTAATTTTTCTGATACACTACCATCTTCATTCAGTTCATCAATAATCATAAAGTGAGCAGGAAGAACGGTTAAATCCTCTGATAATTCTCTGTAGCGTATATATAAACTATCTCTTAGATCTCCTACCCAATCCTGTGCCAAGCCTGCTAGATCAGGTCTGCCGATGGAGTCAATGAACAAGATATCACCTGAAAGTAAGAATTTCTCATCAACAATAAATGAAGTAGATCCAATCGTATGACCTGGTGAATACAAGGCATGAATATTGATTTTTACATTTCCAATTTCAACATTATTTCCGTCTTCTAATGGCTGATATGCAAACGTTACTTCTGTTGCGTCCTTTGGAGGCAGCCAATACGTTGCACCCGTTTTTCCTGCAATATTTCTTCCACCAGAAATGTGATCTGCATGTAGATGTGTGTCAAAAACCTGTGTGATTTTTGCCCCAATACCTTCTGCAAATTCAAGATAAATATCGGTCATACGGGTGGCATCAATAATCGCAGCTTCACCGTCCGATACAACCATGTAAGACAAACATCCTTTACCAATACGGACAAACTGATAAATTTCGCCGCCACCTTTTAGATCTCCAACCTTAACAGGTCCTAAGTGTTCGCTCCATGCTTTCATTCCACCTTTTAAGTAAGAAACTGTAAGTCCAGCTTCTGAGAGCATTTCCGCCACCATAATGGATGAACCTTCTTTTGCACAAACCACTAAAACCTCTTTATCTGAAGGAATCTTATCCATAATCCCTTCGATACCATCTAGTAATTCAAAATATGGAATATTGAAATGTTCGAAGTTTTCACCTTCAATCTTCCAGTCCAAATAGTCACCTTCATTGCGAACATCGAGAATAAATAACTCTTCTTTATTAAAGACTTTTTTCGCTACTTCTTTTGAAGTCATAACATTTATCGCCATCACCATTTACCCCCCACGGTATATTTTCATTTAAAAAAATTTATTTTACCATATTAGTAGTTTTCCCAGACCATTGACTCATTCCTGGAACTACGTTAATCACTTTGGTAAATCCCTTTTCTGTTAACTTTTGTGCAGCAAGGTCGCTGCGGCTGCCTGTTCGACAGACAACATAAATCTCAGCTTCTTTGCTTAACTCTTCATAACGTTTTTCTAATTCACCTAACGGGATAGAAATAGCATTTGGGATATGATAAAACGCATATTCGGCATTTTCTCTAACGTCAAGAACAACCATTTTATCATTTGTTTCGAGTCTTCTTTCTAGTTCATCATTATCGATAACATTTGAATGTTTCCTTTCGATGGTTTCATCATTAGAGGATTTTCTTAGGTAGTGCATTAATACCTCGCCTTCCTCTAATGTACCTAAATATTGATGACCTGTGCTTTGTGCCCATGCCTTTAAATCAGCTTTTGACCCTTTATCTGTTGCTTGGACTTCCAAAACTTGTCCAGCTTCTAAACCATTCATTGCCTTCTTTGTTTTAACAATTGGCATTGGACATGCTAATCCTTTTGCGTCTAAAATGACATTTGCTTTTATGTTTTCCATCTAAAAACCTCCATTTTATATACCTAACAGGGTATTATTTTCGATAAAAAATTTTATTCAACTTTTCCTTCCCAAGACATCATGCCGCCTGTCATGTTAATGATATTATATCCGTGATACTCTAGAAATTGTGATGCACGAGCACTTCTTCCACCAGATCGGCAAACGATAATATATTCTTTTGCTTTATCTAATTCATGCATACGGAATTCTAATAATCCTAAACGGATATTCATAGCACCAGGAATCTTTCCAGACGCAACTTCATCTACTTCGCGCACATCAATAATGTTTAAGGTTAATCCTTCATTTAATTTATTTTCCACTTCTTTAGCTGTTATTTCTCTCATGATTAAGTCCTCCTTTTTATTTTAAAACCAAGCACTCATACCGCCTTTAACATTCGTAACGTTTGTAAAACCAAGTTTTTTTAACTGCTTACTAGCTTTTTGGCTTCTCATTCCGCTTTGGCAAATGACTACTACTTCTTTATCTTTTGAAAGCTCAGTTGCTTTTTGAGCAAGTTGATGGAGGGGAATATTTTTAAACCCTTTTATATGATTTCCCTTAAATTCACCAGCTGTTCGAACATCAATATATTGTTTATTTTTATCATTTAATTCATTTTTTAATTCTGTTGTTGAAATCGTTCTTATGCCTTTTATTGGAATGAAACGTTTCACAATCAAAAAGAGTATAAGTCCAATAAAGAGATAATTTATAAATTCCATTCCTAAAACCTCCTAATTTGTAGGCCGAAATCCCTATTTAAATTAAATAAACAGATTTACATTACCATCTTCCGCTTCAGCTAAATAGGCTGCCACCCCTGCATATTCAATATTGTCTAACAGTTCTTCTTTTTGAAGACCCAGTAAATCCATCGTCATGGTACATGCAATTAATTTTACATCCTGTTCTTGTGCCATCTCAATGAGTTCAGGAAGTGGAAGCGCATTGTGTTTTTTCATTACTTTCTTGATTAACTTTGGACCAAATCCAGCAAAGTTCATTTTTGATAATCCCATGTTATCCGCGCCTCTAGGCATCATTCTGGCAAACATTTTTTCCAAAAACCCTTTTTCCACCGAAATGCTTTCATTTTTTCGCAAAGCATTTAATCCCCAAAAAGTGTGAAAAATTGTTACTTCATGATCATAAGCTGCTGCACCATTTGCAATAATATAAGCTGCCATAGCTTTATCGTAATCACCGCTTAATAGGACGATTGTAGTTTTTTTCTTTTCTGTCATGTTTATGACCTCCTGAAATTTTACCCCGCAGGGTATTAATTCGATTAAAAAAATAATTTAATTACCATTACCCCTATGGGTATTATCGCAACAAAAATAAAAGAGGGTGTCTACCCTTTTTTATCTGCTTCTTACTAATAAGTTTACAGCATCTTTAATTAACTCTTCGGCGCTTCTTTCATTTGTTTCCTCGGCCTTTCGGACACATTCAACTAAATTGGAACTCACAATGACTCCAATTGTTCGATCAATAGCGGTACGAGCAGCAGACAACTGAGTAATGACGTCTTTACAATCCTTATCTTCATCCATTAATCGTAATATACCTCTTAACTGACCTTCAATCCGTTTCACTCGATTTTTGACTTGATCATTATATTCCATTATTTTTTACCTCCTAACAATTAGCGTGTATTTCCAAATGTCTTTTTTTATATTCATTATTCCTAACAAGGGTGTATCCAACAACTCGATAACCCTTTTTTTTCAAAGTACGTATACCAACATTTTTTTCAAGTAAGGTGGATACAACTAAATGTAAATCTTTATGTGGTATCTCATTGATATTTCTTTTAAAATAGGCTAAAGGAATATTTATTGCTCCTTCTATCGGATTCTTGTAAGAATCAATAAAATCTCTGACATCAAGAATTTCCATTCTAGATAATTCAAGTTCTGTTAACGGAGTACATTTTATACCCAAAACAGGAAAATATCTTTTATATATAGAAATTGTTACTACAAGCAACACTAGAATTAAATATATCATGTAAGCCTCCTGGAATGAAACAAATATCAATGACAAAATCAATATTATACCCCTATGGGTATAATGTCAACCATAAATATTCATTTCGCATTATTAAAGACACCTTCTACTAGCGAAAAAGAAAAAATAGAAAGCGCAACTCGAAAATACAAGTCCTGCTTTTTTTAGATATCTATTATTTCTTTTTAATCCAAAATTTTATAAGCTTTTTTTCTTGTTCCATTTTTAAAAGAGTATGACCAGCATTTTTAGACCATGCTGGCAGATCATTTAAGGCACCCAGGTCAGTCACAAGAAGCTCGATTACTTGTCCGCTTTCCAATGAATCGATACCTTTTTTCAATTTAATTATTGGCATTGGGCATGTTAATCCACTAACATCCACCACAGAATCGGCTTTTAATTCATTTGATATTTGTTCAACTGCCTCCGTTTCCCCAAGGTCATTTGTCTGCTTCTCAACATTTTTATTTATATTGTTGCCATATACAGAGGAGTACGTTTTCCAACCGCCGTCGACATTCTTAACCTGATAGCCATGATTTTTTAGAATGCGGCTCGCTAAGTAGCCTCTTAATCCTACCTGACAGCTTACATAGACAGTTTTATCCTTTGGAATTTCATCTAATGCAGTTCTAAGGTCGTTAAGGGAGATATTAATAGAACCTTCTATAAAGCCAAATTCTCTTTCCATTGGTTCCCGAACATCGATAAGTAGTCCACCTTCTTCAGAAACAATTTGATTCACTTCATGCCATTGGATATGTTCTAATTCACCTTCCATAATATTTGTTGCTGCGTAACCTGCCATATTTACAGGATCTTTTGCAGAAGAATATGGAGGTGCATAGGCTAATTCTAAATTCGTTAAATCTTCTACCGTTAATCCACCTTTAATCGCTGTTGCAATCACATCAATACGCTTATCAACACCATCCGCACCAACTGCCTGTGCACCATATATTTTTCCATTATTCTTATTAAAAATTAATTTTAGGGAAATGGGTGCTGCGCCAGGGTAGTATCCAGCATGAGAACTTGGGTGAATGTGTACCACTTCATAGTTTATTCCTAAACGCTTTAGTATTTTCTCATTGTTTCCGGTAGCAGCAACAGTTAAGTCAAATACCTTTGCAATCGAAGTACCTAATGTCCCCCGATACTTCTCGTTCTTCCCCATCATGTTATTGGCAGCGATCCGCCCTTGTCGATTGGCTGGTCCAGCAAGTGGAATTATCGCCTTTGTTCCACTAATGTAATCTACCACTTCTATAGCATCCCCAACGGCATAAATATCGTCATTAGATGTCTGGAGGAATTCGTTTACGATTATTCCTCCGCGCTCTCCTAAGTCCAATCCTGCTGTTTTGGCTAATTCGTTTTCAGGTCTTACCCCAATTGAAAGAATTGTCATATCTGTTAGAATTTCTGTTCCATCTGATAGAAGCACTTGTTTTCCTTGATTAGCGAAAGAATGAATACCATTTTCTAAGATTAGTTTCACACCCTTTTCAAGTAAGTGGGTGTGTAAAATACTAGCCATTTCAAAATCAATCGGTGCCATAATTTGATTTGCCATTTCAATAAGTGTAACTTCAATTCCTCTGTCGACAAGGTTCTCGGCCATCTCAATTCCAATAAATCCTCCCCCAATAACAACAGCCTTTTTGGGATGATTGTGATCTACATAGTTTTTAATTTTATCTGTATCTGGGATATTTCTTAGCGTAAATAATGTTTTATTTTCATTTAACCCTGGGATAGGTGGTACAATTGGCCTCGCACCCGGAGATAATAATAACTTGTCATACGTTTCTTCATACACTTCTCCAGTTTGTAGATTCTTTATGGTAACACTTTTGTTTTCTGGATCTATGTTCGTTACTTCACTTAAGTTTCGAATATCTAGATTAAAACGTTCCGACATTCCTTTAACTGTTTGTACTAATAATTTACTTCTGTCCTTAATAGTCTCACCAATGTAATAGGGTAATCCACAGTTTGCAAATGATATATGTTCCCCACGTTCCACAAGAACAATCTCTACATCTTCACTAATTCTTCTTAATCTAGCCGCTGCAGTAGCTCCACCGGCAACCCCGCCTACAATGATTACTTTCTGTGCCATATTAGTCCCTCCTAATTGATTCATGTCTATATCATCTAATTGTATTTAGGAAACAACCATAATACCCCATAGGGTTTATACCTATATGGGTATTATACGATTTGAAAAAAATTTGTAAAGTCCTTTTAAAGACTTTCACATATTCGTCATAATTTAATAAAGGATGTAGTACTAGCGGTTAATCGAATTTTTAGGTAGGTATAGAACAAAATACTCCGATCATTATGCCTACTCGTTAATGAATCTTTATTTTTTTAAAGAGTGCTATATCCATAATTTAAAAAATATATTTGATACCGTACTTTTTACCTAGAAAATCAATGACTGGGGAGAAGCTATTGGCGAAATTTAAAGCATTGGAAGGAAAACACTTCATATTAGCATTATTATTTGCTGGATGGTCACTCGGAAATTTAGATCGATTTGTCATGAATTACGCAGTCATTTCAATTGCGAAGGACTTACATCTTAATGCTGCTGCAACAGGATTTCTGCTTAGCAGTTTTTTTGCTGGGTATGCCTTAATGCAAATTCCTGGCGGCTGGTTGGCCGATCGTTTTGGTTCAAGAAAGGTTCTATTAACAGCCATCATTATGTGGTCCATCTTTACCGTACTAACGGGAGTTGCTTGGTCGTTAACTTCCATATTAATTATTCGCTTCTTTTTTGGTATTGGCGAAGGAGGTTACATGCCAGCAGGCTCAAAGCTGATTGCCCAAACTTTTCCGTATTCGGAAAGAGGCAGAGCTATGTCCATTGTGCTTTCATCTGGAGCATTTTTAGGGATTCTTTCACCCATAATAGCAACGACTTTGATGGCAACCATTGGCTGGAGGGCAATGTTCTATATTATCGGTATCATTGGCGTAGTTTTAGCAGCGATTTTTTGGTATTACATAAAGGATCCTCAGCCAGAGGAAGAGAATCTTCGAGAAGAAACAACAACGAACCAGTCAACTTCCCTAGTTCAATTATTAAAATACCCTTATATTTGGTGCTTGTTTATCGCTTCTTTTAGTGTAAATGCGATTAACTGGGGACTTTTATCGTGGCTGCCAACCTATCTTGTTAGCGTTCGTGGATTAGAATTACTTCAATTAGGCTGGATTGCGGCCATACCAGGATTAGCGGCCATCATCGGAACATTTGGATCAGGTTATCTTTTAGATAAACTGCCAAAAGGAAAGGAATATCTTTATGGAATTATTAGTGCAGGTTGTGTTGGCATTTTGCTCTATCTGATGTTTATTGCAAACAGTGTCACCGAATTTATGATTTATCAGACTATTATTATGATTTTTGGTGCATTTATTATTATCTTCCTTCCAACAAACGTGCTAAAGACAGTGCCTTCACAAATTGTTGGTACAGCAATGGGGTTTGTCAGTTTCGGCGGGCAGCTTGCAGGCTTTGTAACCCCTATTGCGATTGGATTCCTTGTTGAAGCCGCAAAAGGCTCATTTGATGCAGCATTTTGGCTCCTGATTGGATTTGCCATCATTTGTGCACTTTCGTTTATTTTATTGTTAATAAAAGGTCCCAAGTGAAACGAAATCACTTGGGATACTTCTCGTGCAGCAATGCCGCCTCTAAGATTAGGTAATAATTAAAGAAATTTAGGGAAAATAAAAATAACACATTGCCGTAGAAAGGATGAGAACATGATTATTCGCGAACTTGAAGATAGCTTTATTATGATCACCCAACATGACCATGCTAAAATATCTGGGGAAATTGCCCATCAGTGGAAGGATGAATATTTTAAGGGAGAGGAAAGAAAAGAAGAAGTGGTTCTAGGGATTTACGAACATGATCGTGGTTGGATTGAACCAGATTTAGCCCCTTTATGGAATATGGAACAGCAAAAACCGTACACTTTTATGGATTATCCTTTGGAAGCAAAGGTTTCTTTTTATAAAAATGGAATCGACGAAGTCGCAAAAATGAGCAAATATGCAGGTCTTCTTTGCAGCGCACATTATGCGTCCTTTCTCCAATATGAAGAAGATCCAATAGGCATTAAATTTATGGAGGACGAAAGCACAAGGAGGCTGCGCTTATTAAAACAGTGCGGGATACTAGGGAATATGGCAAAGGAAAAGCTGTTTCTCCACCATCTAAGCATTTTAAAATGGTGTGATAACCTATCACTTTATATTTGCTTACACGAACCAGGTGTAACAAAAGAAAATGAATATTCATTTTTCAGGAATGGAATCTCTCCTGCATTCTCATTCGCTAATAATGAACCAATACAGTTAAATTGGAATGATATAAATACCGTCTCGCTCTCGATGTCTCCTTTGGAGAAGGAAGCACAAGTGCAGTTAGTATTTAAGGAGGTAAAAAAAGAGGATATAAAGGCTAACGGGCTAATATCAGCCTATACAAATACACACAATGCCTATAAAAATTTGAGGATCATATAAAATTTTTTCATCTCTATAAAAATTGAAAATTTCTCTAAAAATTCAGGGTAAAATAATATGAATCTTTTCCTCATTTAATGCTAGCAATCTTCCAATTTCGATAAAAGAATTTCTCCTATTAACTCGGTATAAATAGATTTTACAGAGTTTTCGAGAGAAAATGACGAAGAAAAAGGATATCTTCGTCAAAGGATTTTAGGAATATTTACTGAATTATTACCAACAGGGAAAAAAATCCCCTATTTCTTTTCGGAAAGGTAGTGATTTGAAAGATGAAATTTCTTAAGCTACATCGAAAGGTTCCTGCTCAAACCGAAAAATCCAATGGTGAAGTAATGAAGGATTCCGTCCGAAAGATCCCTCCCAAGGTAAAGGTCATGACGATGTATAAAATGACCGAAGAAGTGGTGAAAGAGTGCAAAAAGCTGGCAATACAATGTCATTTTAACTTAAAAGAAGGTAAAAGAATTTCAAGTCAAATTCGAATACAGCTTGAGGAAACGAAGAGAAAAGTTAGGGTATTTTCTCCTGCCGCATTACAATTTATAGGTCCAGGTGATCAGAAAGTAACTCTAAATAAGAAAGGAGGTATATGTATTTAACCTCAACAAACAAATTGAATAATATCTATAGAAACTTTAAATGAATTAATGGTTTTATAGATACTTCTGCAGCCGCCCTCTGCAGAAAATAGAGTGCTTCCGATAACGTGTCGGAAACACTCTTTTCGCTTTGATAACCATCGTTAAGGAGGAAAGTGCTTTTGGTATCGGCTTATCATAACCAAAAAAAATGACCCATCCTTATCAGGACAGGTCATTTTTATAGACACACAACATCCCATTTTTAAAACGCGGTTTCCTAATCTACTCTCATTCCGCCTTTTTAAAGCCTGTATGTGCCCGCACAGTGACTTCAGCATAGCGTTTCATATCATTTTCTTTCGAGAAAATTGTTCCGAGATAACCACCAAGAAAGCCTAATGGTACACTAACAAGTGCAGGATTATCTAATGGGAAGATTGGGTTTCCTACAAATAGAGCGGCCCCTTCAACTGGTGAGAATACGCTAGGACTGATCGATACTAGAATTAATGCTGAAATCAACCCAGAAAGAACTGCCCAAATTGCACCCGATGTATTAAAGCGCTTCCAATATACTGTGTATAAAATAACTGGCAAATTCGCACTTGCTGCGATACAAAATGCTAAAGAAACTAGAAAGGCTACGTTTAAGTATTGAGCACCTAATGATAATAGGATGGATAAAATAGATACACCTAATGCTGCGTAGCGAGCTGCTAACATTTGCTGTTTCTCTGTTATCTCGCCTTTTTTAATAATTTGTCCGTAAATATCATGTGCAAATGCAGATGCTCCAGATAACACGAGGCCAGCAACTACTGCTAAAATTGTCGCAAATGCAACAGCTGAAATAAATGCAAATAAAATATTGCCGCCAATTGCCTGGGCTAGTAGTGGTGCAGCCATGTTTCCACCAGGGTTTGCTGCGAGAATTTCACTTTCCCCGACATATATTGCTGCCCCCATGCCAAGGAATAATGTTAAAATATAAAAAACTCCGATCGTCCAAGTTGCAGTAATAACGGAGCTTCTGGCAGTTTTTGCATCTTTTACCGTGAAAAAACGCATTAGAATGTGCGGAAGACCGGCTGTTCCAAGTACTAAGGCAAGCATTAAGGAAAGCGTTCCTAGAGGATTATTATATTTGACTCCCGGATTTAAATAATCTGCACCATGACTGGTCGCCGTTTTCACTTCCGTAAACATTGCCCCAATATTAAAGTTAAATTTCAATAATACCAGGAAGGAGATGACAACCATTCCTGCCATCAGAAGGACAGCCTTTGTAATTTGTACCCAACTTGTAGCAATCATTCCACCAAATAGAACGTAAATCGTCATCATTACCCCAACAATTAACACTGCAATCCAATACGGGATATCGAATAAAAGCTGTATAAGTGCACCAGCACCAACAAGTTGTGCAATCATGTAGAAAAGGACAATGGTAATCGTACTAAGCGCAGCGGCCCCTCTTACTTTTTTCGCATCAAAGCGAGAATTAATCATATCCGCTAATGTGTATTTACCAAGGTTACGCAATGGCTCTGCAACTAAAAACAATACAACTAAATAAGCAATCAAAAATCCGATACTATAAAAAAATCCGTCAAACCCTTTTAAAGCAATCATACCTGCAATACCTAGGAAGGATGCCGCCGATAAATAATCACCAGCTATCGCTAATCCATTTTGCCATCCAGTCAATCCTCCACCCGCTGTATAAAAATCACCGGTGGATTTTGTTTGTTTTGCTGCTATATAAGTGATGACTAACGTAAGAATAACGATTGCGAGAAAAAGAACTACTACTATCGGATCCATCTACATACCCCCTTATTTTAACTGCTCATGAATGATTTGCTCGGCTTCTTTATCAAAGGAAGCTGCTTTTCTTACATACATTCCACTTAACACCCAAACCATCAGAAACTGTGAAAATGCGAAAATCCAAGTCCAAGAAATATTTCCAATCGCTGGGTTGTTTAAAAATGTTGTGTAAGAGGTGAAAATTGGCAATAAAAAGTAAAAAATCATGAAAAATACTGTTAACGGTACAATAAATTTCTTCTTTCTGCTCAAAAATTGTTTGAATTGCGGACTGCTTTGAACCCTTTCATAATCTACACTTTTTTTCTTGCCCGTCATTAATTCCTTTTGAGCCAAAATTGACCATCCCCTTCTGCTCCAATTTATAGATAATTATATATTTTTTGAATATTTTGTAACTAGAAAATGGATGAACGGTCGAAAACATAGGTTCAATGGTTATATATAGCTCGTGAATGGTTGTAGATCCTAGTCTATGGATCTTATCATTTATAAATATCAAGAATAGATTTACTCGCAGAACGACTTACAGGGATTTGTGTTCGACTTTTATCTTTTAATGTCAAATTACTTGTTCCATTAAACCATGGGGTAATTTCTAAAACGTGATTTAGATTTACCAAATAACTACGATGTGCACGGAAAAACATATGACCAGCCAACTGATCCTCTAATTCTTGTAAGGTCATCCGACTCATAATGACTTTATCCTCGGTATGAATCTCTAATAATCGTTTATTTGGTACAGCGTAGAAAATGGAATCAGGAGAGACTACAATCATCCGTTCTCCATCATCAATTAACATCTTTGATACAATCGTTTGTGCCTTTTTTTCCGTTGCTTCACTACTAATCTTTCGATTTGCCATACTTTTGCGAATTCGGTTCATCGTCCTTCGAAATCTTGTCTCGTCATATGGTTTTAATAAGTAGTCAACTGCTTCTACTTCAAAAGCATCCATTGCATACTCATCATATGCAGTGGTGAACACAAATAGGGGAACTGTGTCTGTCTCCTGTTTCATAATATATCGTGCTGCCTCGATACCAGTAAAACCTGGCATCTCTACATCAAGAAAAATAACATCCGGGCGATGTTCAGAATATAACTCAATTAATTGTTCGCCTGTTTCCGCATGCGGAGTAAGGATAACTCCCTTTTCATCTTTCAATAAATAAAGCAATTCCTTTCTTGCCATCATCTCATCTTCAGCAATCATCGCACGAATATTCATCCTATCACCTCATTTCTTCCAATTGATTTGGTATTGGAATCGAAAACTTCACTTCACTGCCTCCATCGGACAAATTTCGAATATGCATTCTCGCTGACTCTCCTAATAAATGAACTAATCGTTGGTTCACATTATAAATACCTATCCCACCATTAATATGATCTACTAATGGCTGTAGACTGACAATCGGTAAAATATGTTTAGGAAAACCGCTGCCATTATCCCGAACGAAAACGGCAAGTCTCCCATTCTCTTTTTCTATTATAATTTCAATCTTTGCACCATCTATTACATTCTTTAAACCATGCTGAACCGAATTTTCAATCAAAGGCTGAATGGTCGATGGCGGAATATAAATATTGGAAAGATCATTTGGCTTTACAAAATTAATATGTAATCTTCCTTTAAATCGTTCTTGAATAATAGAAGTATAAGCCTCCGCATGTTCACACTCTTTTTCAAGTTCAACCAAAGATCTCGATACTAAGCGTAGATTAAACCTCATATAACTGGCTAACTGTAATGTTAAGAGACGTGCCTTCGCTGGATTTTCCCGAAACAAACCTGCAATTAATTGAAGGGTGTTAAACAAAAAGTGTGGATTGATTTGTGCCTGTAAATTCCTTAACTCTGCATCTCGAATATGTGCTTTTAGTTTCTCAGCCCCAAGCATGTTCAATTGATCTGAAATAAATTGTCCAAGCCCTTGTGCCATCATCATTTCAACTGGAGAAATATGCTCTGCTTTTCGAAAATGGAAAGTAATAAGATACGTTACTTGATCATCTTCAATAATTGGAATGAAAATAGCTGCCTCTAGGCTACATTTTTTATGAGTGCACAACGAATCTGATTTCTCGTGTGTAACCTGGATCTTTTTCGATGTAATCGCCTTTTGTGCTGGAAGTGCTGTAATCGGATCACCAAAATGATGATGATCTTCTCCTAATCCTATATGGGCTAAGACCTCCTTTTGATCTGTAATGGAAACGGCAGCAAGCCTCAGACGATTATATAATAAATTTGCTAAGCCATTCGCAACATCAAAAGGAGAATCTTTTTTTAAAAATGGAAGTGCTTCCTTCGCGATGGTTAATGCTTGTTTCGATGCAAGAGCTGCCTCATTCTCTTGTTCACGTAAAACAATTCCTATCATCGCTGTAAAAATGGCAATCGCTGCACTATTTGATAACACAAGTGGTAAGCCAATCGTATTGACAAGTGCAATCATATCAATTCTATCTGTGTATATAATAAGTAATAATTGCATATGTAAAACTGGAGGAAAAACCCCAATAAATAATGCCTTCAGCGGAGAAATAACGCGTTCATTGGAAAAAAATCTTGCCGTTAATCCTGCAAGTAAGCCTGTTATAGGATTGACAAGGCCATTCGCTAATCCCCCAACACCGCCAAGAAAAAGGAGATGGATTCCAGTAATAACCCCAGCGCCAAAACCAAGTATCGGCCCGCCTAATAAACCCGCAATCACAATCGCAACAAGACTCATGCTAACAATTAAATGTTGATCCTCTACTGGAAAAATAACTAGATTATGACTGATGAATCCATCCTCATGTATGACAATCCCTGTAACCGTACTAGCCATTCCAAATAAACCAAACACTCCTGCATGAACGAGCGACATCTTCATACTATAATTACGGTACATTAATGATTTGAAACCAGGTGTCCGTGTCATCACAAATGCAATAATAAGAAGTAGTCCCAAACGTTCAAACAATATAATCGTTAAGTTTTCCATTTCTTTTCTCCCCTAGAGGCAATGCCAGACTGCGATTGAATATAAAATTTATTAAAATCTACAATGGATTGGGATTGCCTTCTTGATAGAATAGTTCCCAAATATGCACCTAGAAAACCAATAGGAATGGTAATTATACCTGGATTATATAGAGAAAAAATTGCCTCTCCTCTAATCCAACCATCACTTGGATTCATAATGTAAGGACCTAAAATGACAAATAATAAAGAAGCAGCAAGTCCACTAAACATCCCTATTATGGCGCCAACTTGAGTAAAGCGTTTCCAATAAATCGTTAATAAAAGAACTGGGAAAATACTTGATGCGGCAACAATAAAAGTCATCGAAACGAGAAATGTTACATTAATGTTCTCTAAACGTAATGCAAATAAGGTGGAAATCAATCCGATTCCTAATGCCGACCAACGAGCTACCCTCAATTGCTCCTTCTCCGTTGATTTCCCTTTTTTCAAAATATGATGAAAAAAATCATGGGAAAAAGCTGTTGTGGCGGAAATAACAAGCCCTGCAACGACTGCAACAATGGTTGTAAAGGCAATCGCAGAAACAAATGCCAATAAGAAGTCACCTCCAACCGCCTTTGCAAGTAATGGTGCAGCTAAATTTCCAGTAGGGTCCAGTAACATTAGCGATTCATATCCCAAGAATGCGACAGTCCCAAGCCCTAAGACGAGTGTCATCACATAAAAAATTCCAATGATCCATGTTGAACTGATTAGAGACCTGCGAACCTCAAAAGCATTACTAACCGTAAATAGTCGTATCAATATATGAGGCAATCCTGCAGTTCCAAGCACTAAAGCAAGTTGTAGCGAAAGAAATTCCAGTGGATGATCAAATAAATTTCCAGGAAGGAAAAATTTCTCTTCTAATGGCGTACCAGTTTTTACTTCTCCAATCAGCTCCGCAACATCCCAATTAAAATGAGAAAGAACGATAAGTGTGAGGAGAAATGTTCCTGACATAAGAAGAACGGTCTTCACAATCTGTACCCAAGAAGTCGCAATCATCCCACCCACAACGACAAAAATCGTCATTAATCCCCCTATGACAATGACGGAAATAGAATAATTGATATCAAGCAGCAAACGAAGTAAAAATCCTGAAGCAACTAGTTGAGGGATTATATATAGGATGGAAATGATAAATGTACAAAATGCCATAAGTAATCGCATACTCTCACTTGGAAATCGTGAACAAATGACATCTCCAAGTGAATATTTACCTAAGCGGTGAATAGGTTCAGCAACTAAAAATAATACAACAAGATAAGATACTAAAAAGCCAATGGAATATAAAAAACCATCATAGCCACGAATTGCAACCATCCCAACGATACCGAGAAAGGAGGCTGCACTAATGAAATCGCCAGCAATGGCCATTCCATTTTGAAAACCTGATAATGACCCAGCAGCAATGTAAAACCGATTAGTTGTTTTACTTCGTTTGGCTGCCCAATAGGTAATAATCAATGTACAAACAATAATATAAATAAGGAATAAAAAATAAGTAGGATTCACAGCGATTCCTCCTTAGCGCTGGCTTCTATCTGTCGTTCAATTTTTTTTGCTGTTGTATGATATAGCCAACAGAAGAACCATGTCATCGGAATTTGTAAAAATGCATAAAACCATGCCCAAGAAATATTATAAATAAAGCTTGGCCGAGTCATCACATCAGGAATGAAAATAAGAGATAAAGGAAGCAAAAAATAAAACAGTAATGCAGCAGCCAAAGCAGGCGCCATCAACTGCTTTTTCTTACGTATTAAATGTAAAATTCGCTCCTCCATTTCATCTTCCTCCTGTTTTTTAAAATCTGAAAAATCAATAAAGTATTTCAATTCAAATAATACATGAAGGGTTTAAACAAGTAAAGTTGATACAGAAACTCTTTGCGGTTAAAGCCGACAGGATTCTATATAATTTAAAAAGATCATGCCGATACTATGGTAGTAAGTTTTCTTAGTGGATCGATTTCAACTATGATTATTAAATACCCGAGTAGCAGCACACATGTATTTATCTATTCGATAGACGATTTAGAACGCTTTCTGCAGAAAAAAGAGTGCTTCCAATAACGTGTCGGAAGCACTTTTTTCGCTTTTATAATCATCGTTAAAGAGAAAAGTGCTTTAATATAACTCGGAAGCATAATAAATGGTGACCCACTAGAGAAAATACATATCCCTTCTCATTTCTGATGCCTTTTCATGTTTCCAAATTCCAAACATTATACATTCCTCTTTTTTGCACATTACTAGGTAGAACACGGCCCATTCAGAAAGGTGCCGTGTTCTACAAAAAATTTATTTTGCTACTACTAACCCAGGAATCGCTTCATTCCAAAGTTTATGAAGTTCATCAACGGTATCCTCAATTATAGGTTCACCATTTACAGATACAATCAATTTCCCATCGTTCGTTACCGAGCCGATTTGGCTCGCATCTGTCCATAGAGTTTCAAATTGCTCTTTGTTTTCTGCTTTTACCGTTACTAAAAATCTTGATTGTGATTCACTAAATAACACTACCGTTGCGTCACCTGTTAAGTTAACTTCAACACCTAAAGCTTGTCCCTTAAACAAACTCTCAGCTAAGGCAACAGCAAGTCCGCCTTCAGATAAATCATGTGCAGATACGACAAGACCTTCTCTAATTGCAGTCGCAAGTATGTTTTGACGGTTCGCTTCAATTTGTAAATCAATGACTGGCGCTTTTCCTGAATATTTTCCAGCAATTATATTTTGCAATTCACTGCCACCGAATTCAGGGAGCGTTTCACCAATTAAATAAACAAGGTCACCATTATTTTGGAAATGGCTTTGTGTTACATATTTTGTATGTTCGATTAGTCCAACCATACCAATGATTGGTGTTGGAAGAATCGCTTCGTCTTTTGATTGATTATACATGGAAACATTACCGCTAATCACTGGTGTCTCAAGCGCAAGACATGCCTCGCTGATCCCATCAATGCTCTCTTCCATTTGCCAAAATACTTCTGGATCGTTTGGGTTCCCATAGTTCAAGCCATCTGTAATGGCAAGTGGTTTTGCACCAGAACAAACAAGATTACGTGCTGCTTCAGCAACGGCAATTTGCCCACCCACTTTTGGATCTAAATAAATATAACGAGAATTACAGTCCGTCGTAATCGCAATGGCTTTATCCGTTCCATCGATTTTCACGATTGCTGCATCAGATCCAGGACCAGCAATCGTGTTTCCTTGTGCCTCAGCGTCATATTGCTTGTATGCCCATTCCTTACTAGCAATGGTCGGCTGCTGTAAGAGTTGTCTTAACATCGCTTGATGATCGTCAACCGCTGGCACTTCATTTTCCATCGCTTGAAATTCTTGATAGTATGCCGCTTCTTTTGATGGCAAATGATAGACAGGTGCTTCATCAGCTAAGATATTGACAGGAATATCTGCGACAATCTCATCATGCTGCTTAATACGGAAGGCTTTTTCCTCAATAACTTCACCGATTACTGCCGCATCCACATCATGTTTTGCAAAAATATCAAGAATTTCCTGCTCCTGCCCTTTTTTCGCAACTAATAACATACGCTCCTGTGATTCAGACAGCATAATTTCATATGCATTCATGCCTTCTTCGCGCTGTGGAACAAGGTCAAGATTCATTTCAACACCTGTACCAGCTTTAGCTGCCATTTCACTCGCAGATGATGTTAATCCTGCCGCACCCATATCTTGAATCCCTACTAATGCATCCGAATGAACGACTTCTAAGCATGCATCCATTAATTTTTTACCGATATGTGGATTACCAATTGCGACTGCAGATGAATTTTCTTCTTTTCCACCTTCAACAACCTCTGAAGAAAATGATGCGCCACCAACTCCATCCTTTCCGGTATCCCCACCAGCATAAATCACGACGTTTCCTACACCAGCAGCAACACCCTTTTGCATATCGTCATGATTAATTAGTCCAACAACCATCGCATTGACTAATGGATTTTCTTCATATTGCTTATCAAATTGGATCTCGCCACCAACCGTTGGAACATCGATCACATTGCCATAGCTCGCAATCCCACGGACAACCTCAGAAAATAACATTTTCGTATGGTCATTATCTAGATTGCCAAAACGTAAGGAATTCATGGCTGCAATTGGTTTTGCTCCCATTGAAAAGACATCACGCATTATTCCACCAACCCCAGTTGCTGAACCTTCAAATGGCTCGACAAAAGACGGGCTATTATGACTTTCAATTTTAAAAACAACGGCTTGATTGTCACCAATATCAACAACCCCAGCACCTTCACCAGGCCCTTGTAAAACATGACTACCTTTCGTTGGGAACCTTTTAAGTAATGGTTTCGATGATTTGTAGCTACAATGCTCGGACCACATGGCAGAGAAAATGCCTGTTTCCGTGTAGTTCGGATGACGTTTTAATAGATCCTTTGCTAGTTGATACTCTTCGTCTGTTAATCCCATTTCCTTGTATATTTGTTCATTTTCAATTTGTTCCGGGCTAATATTATGTTGCGACATCAATCGTTACCTCCAAAAAATAATTAAATTTGTTTGTTAAATAAGACGATATTCAGATGGCTAGGAATTATTTGTTGCTAGCTTGATCGTCTGCATTTGTTCTTCCATTTGATATAAACCAGTGTTTCTTTGCTTGTCTTTACTTAGTTCTAGTCTGTCTTGTTTTCCATTAGTGCTTCTAACTCTTTTTGGCTATATCCTGTCAGCCAACGGGCCATAATTTATCCTTCCTTTTTTCTTTTTCTTTTATGAGAGTGGAACAATAATCTACAGGTGGTGAAAGCTTACTTTCTATAAAGAAGCGTATGTTCGTATGTATATCAGTTAGGTAAATCAAGCTGCCATGGCACACCGGAACGATCAACTAGCCAACCAAATTTTTGACTGAAAACCATAGTCCCCAATCGGCATAAAGGCTCCCCCACCATCATTTAATTTTTGATAGAGATGGTCAATTTAAGCTTCTGATTCGCAAGTAACATAGTTCGAAAATGAAGGCGTGAAGGAAAACTCATGTTTTATATTACTGTCGATACACATAAATTCCTGCCCTTTTAAAGAAAAACGGCTGCCAACACAGTTCCTTCTTCCCCTCTTCGTTAGCTCCATATCGAACGATACTATAAATCTGTTAAGATTAAAAGGCATTTTCAGGTATTTCACCAATATTTTAGTAATAGCCTTGGAAGGCGGTCTTTACACCATGGGAAAAACAAAAGTGGAATTTTGGACAAACCAGTATGTCGTTGTATTGATTCATTTATTGAATAGAAAAAGAGTGCCAGGTCAGCTTGCAATTGAAACGTAAAAATTGAGTAAAACAAAATCAATTCTTATCTTTTTCTATCCTTTCTTAATAAATAAATAAATAAGCTCACAAACCTTGTTTTATCAACGTTTGTGAGCTTATTTATATTTATTAAAATGAACGTACTTTGTTCTTTGTGATACCGGTGGTCGGGGTCGAACCGACACTCCTCACGGAACACGATTTTGAGTCGTGCGCGTCTGCCAATTCCGCCACACCGGCAAATCGTTGGCAGGGGTAGTAGGAATTGAACCCACACCAAAGGTTTTGGAGACCTTCGTTCTACCTTTAAACTATACCCCTAAATGGAAATTGGAAAGTTATTTTCACTAACGTGAAAAAACTATGGTTATTTTGCTTCGCAAAAAACATTGGTGGAGGGGGACGGATTCGAACCGCCGAACCCGGAGGGAGCGGATTTACAGTCCGCCGCGTTTAGCCACTTCGCTACCCCTCCACATCGGAGAAATAAATAATTAAATTTTATGGAGGAGGAAGAGGGATTCGAACCCCCGCGCGGTTTGACCCGCCTGTCGGTTTTCAAGACCGATCCCTTCAGCCAGACTTGGGTATTCCTCCGCAGTAATACTAAATGTTGAAAATTATGTTGCTTAGTAAAATACTTTTGTATTTTTACTTCATAAAAATACTTGGTAGCGGCGGAGGGGATCGAACCCCCGACCTTACGGGTATGAACCGTACGCTCTAGCCAGCTGAGCTACACCGCCAAATATCTGATTAAATTGTAAGTTATTTTCACTATCGTGAAAAAACTTTGGTGGAGCCTAGCGGGATCGAACCGCTGACCTCCTGCGTGCAAAGCAGGCGCTCTCCCAGCTGAGCTAAGGCCCCATTTTGTTAATTTGAAGATGGTCGGGAAGACAGGATTCGAACCTGCGACCCCTTGGTCCCAAACCAAGTGCTCTACCAAGCTGAGCTACTTCCCGATAAAATATGGCGCGCCCGAAAGGAGTCGAACCCATAACCTTCTGATCCGTAGTCAGACACTCTATCCAATTGAGCTACGGGCGCATTATTGAAAGTTATTTTCGCTAACGCGAAAAAACTCTGGTGCCGAGGACCGGAATCGAACCGGTACGGTAGTCACCTACCGCAGGATTTTAAGTCCTGTGCGTCTGCCAGTTCCGCCACCCCGGCAACTTTGGAGCGGAAGACGGGATTCGAACCCGCGACCCCCACCTTGGCAAGGTGGTGTTCTACCACTGAACTACTTCCGCATTCATCATGAAAGTTATTATATTGCTATCGCAAAAATAATAAGTGCGGGTGAAGGGAGTCGAACCCCCACGCCTTGCGGCGCCAGATCCTAAGTCTGGTGCGTCTGCCAATTCCGCCACACCCGCATAGTATAAAAACGAACTAGAAAACTAAGTTACTAACTTCGCCACTTCGTATCGGCGACATTGATAATAATACAACGAATTCCGACAGAAATCAACAACAAATTTTAAAGATTTTTTTTAAAAGTTAAAAGCTACTGTTATTATACCAAAATACAGTATTTAAGCGAAAAGATATAAAAATGTTTTAGAACCTTTTTTATGGGTAAAAATACAATATACTTTATTCCCATAAAAAGGAGCTGAATTACCTTGAGCTATTACCAGAAAAAAGACGCTGAAAAAACCATTATGAACCAAGCAGATCAAGAAGAACACACTAGTAACGGTGAAAGATCTCCTGAGTTTGATGTTTTCGGTACAGCGCTGAATGACCTCCACAGTCCATTCGAATTTTAAAAAGCCCAATGTATGAATGAGAGGCAGCTCTCTTTTGTACATTGGGCTTTTGCTTACCTTTTAATTGCTTTTAAAACAATTGCTTCACCAACAAAGGAAATTATCTTATCATTCTCGATAACCATCCTAAACTTATCCTTGATTCCTTGTGAAGATTTAAGAATGTAATTCGTTAACTGATTTTTTTCAGAATCGGCTAGTTTCATGTTTGAACACCATGGATCAAAGAAAAATGTCTTCTCAAATCGGTGCCATTCAAAGACTTCTAAACCGCTATCCTCAAGTTTCTGAATCCATTCGGATTTTTTCCAGGCACGAAAATGACTGTAATCACGCATTTTTTCAATCGAATTATAAAATTGATCAAACTCTTGTGTCTCTGGGACTACATTATCATCCAATAAGAATTGCCCTTTTGGCTTTAAAACTCGATGTACTTCCTTTATAAATAAATCCACATTCGGAAAATGGTGCGGTGCAATCCTGCAGGTGACAATATCAAATGCGTCATATGCAAAAGGCAGCTGTTCAGCATCTCCATGTACAAATTCTACATTTTTGTGACCATTTCCTTTTATGAACTTCTCGGCCTCAATCAGCATTTTCTCCGTAAGATCAACCGCTGTTACTTTTTTAACCAGCGATGCAAATGCGTTAGCAGTATGCCCGCCGCCTGTAGCAATATCGAGCATAACCTCCTGACCCTTTAGATCTGCCATTTCGACCATTTTTACTAAGTCTTTTCCATCCTTATGAATCGGACTGGAAACATATGAAGCCGCATTTTTTCCAAATTGTTGTTGAACTTCTTTCTTAATATCCATACGGAATCACCTCTTCATTCTATTTTAAGCCATCCTGTTACGTAATAGAATTACGAGGTTTTTATAATTTAAGATAAGAAATACTTATATTTCCAATTCAACGACCACGGGGCAATGATCACTTCCCATAATTTCACAATGAATATCTGCGTTGATAAGTTGGTCACGAAGTTTTTCGGAGACGATAAAATAATCAATCCGCCACCCAATATTCCGCTCACGAACCTTGGCCATATAGCTCCACCATGAATATGCCCCTTCTTTTTCCGGATAAAAATGCCTGAAGCTGTCCACAAAACCTGACTCTAGCAGCGCAGTCATCTTTCCACGTTCCTCTACAGTAAAACCAGAATTCCCTAAATTTGATTTAGGATTTCTCAAGTCAATTTCCCGGTGCGCCACATTTAAATCCCCGCAAAGAACAACCGGCTTTAGCTCGTCTAATTCTTTCAGATGAGAGATGATTCGATCTTCCCATTCAAGCCGGTAACCTAATCTAGCCAAATCTCTTTGTGAATTTGGTGTGTAAACATTCACTAGATAAAACTTTTCAAATTCTAATGTTAGGATTCGGCCTTCATCCTGTGAATCCTCATTTCCTAAACCATAACTTATAGAAATCGGTTCAACCTTTGTAAAAACTGCAGTGCCGGAATAGCCTTTTTTCACAGCATAATTCCAATATTGATGATAACCCTCCAGTTCAAGGTTGATTTGACCTTCCTGTAATTTTGTTTCTTGCACACAAAAAATATCTGCATTAACTTCTTTAAAATAATCTAAAAATCCTTTATTTACACAGGCTCTTAGGCCGTTAACATTCCAAGATACAAGTTTCATTCGGATTCCATCTCCCTTACTGCTTATCTCTTTATACGACTGTCATTTTAACACAAAACAAGGCAGCCCGCAGGTGCCTTGTTTTATGGAATAAAATATTGGTCCGCTAATTCTCCTGAGAAAAGCTGTGAAACTGGTACGATTTTAATATTTCTTTTCTTAAATTCATCCATTGATTGAAATACTCCAATTGAACATTCCTTTCCTGTAACTCCTACATGTCCAATGGCAATTCCTTTGCCTTGAAATTCGGTTACTTTTGCCAGCCTAGCCATTTGTTTTCGAACATGTGCTGAGGACGAAATATCATCAAGAAATACGTCTCGTTTTAATAAGGGTACACCAAGTTCTTTTGCAATTTCTGGGAACTTCGTGCCGGGACTTGTACCACTATCGACAAGAAATAATTTCCTTTCCTTCGCCACTTCAACAATTGCCCTGACTATTCCTTCATTTTCAACAGCTAGAGACCCCATATGGTTGTTCATCCCAACTGCATATGGTACACTTTCGAGCGCTTCCTTCACCCGCTTTTTTACTTCCTCTGGAGAGAGTTCCACGGTAATGGGTTTAGGGCCAAGCCATGATCTTTTTCCTCTTTTCGGCTGCATGGGCAAATGAACCATCACCTCAAAGCCATTTTTATGTGCCCATTCTGCGTGCGCCTTTGAGTTTTCTGTAAAAGGCATCACCGCTGCTGTAATCGGAATATTCCCTTCCAAAAATTCTTTAACGCCCTCATTCCCTCCACCAAAATCGTCAATAATAATGGCTGCTTTAAGTTCTTTTGTTTCCTTGTTTTCTGCAAACGATGAGCTCTGGAACGAGAAGAAAAGAAAAGGAATCACCAGCATTGCAAATTTTATCTTCATAAAAACCCCCTATAGTAAAATGATATCGTTAATTTACCCCGGGAGAGACGATTCATTCTTGTAAGAAAAATATCATCAACTACGATCATTATCTTGAAATCAGTTGTATTTCAAGAAATCATCTTTTCCTCAACGAAATGGATTTTCCAGCCATCTTTAGTCTTAATAAGGATCATTTCCCCATAAAAGGTCGATTTTTCTCTGTTAGCATTTATATGTAAAAGTTTATATTGAACAACAGCCGTATAAGATTTTATCTCTTTAATTTGAAAATCAATTTCAATTACCTGACCAAATTCATTAATTTTTTCAGTAATATATTTTTCATCTCCATAATTCTCTTTAATAAAAAAATCACTTAAGGTTTGTATATAGCCTTGGGAATCTTTTTTATTCATTGCCATTGTCATCGAGTAAATAGTAAAAGTAATTTCACTCTCTGCTGTTTTGTCAAAACCTGCAACAAATAGCATACAGATCATGCTAAAAATAAGCAGGAGTTTTCTTTTTATATGATTCATTGCATAAAAACAGACCCTTCCACATCTTTGTCACTTATTATCCCCATTTGTAATTCCATTTACCCACAAGGTAAGCTGCCTCTTGGCTGCAATGGCAAGTGAACAAAAAAAGGACCTTATCAAAAGGCCCTTCCTACCGAACATCCTATTCGTCGTAAACTTCAACTTTTTCCATGACATCGCCATTTCTCATTGCTTTTGCTGCTTCAAGACCAGAAGTCACTTTACCAAAAACAGTGTGAACACCATTTAGATGTGGCTGCGATTCATGAACAATAAAGAATTGGCTACCACCTGTATCTTTACCAGCATGTGCCATTGAAAGAGATCCAGGTACATGTGTGTGTGGATTTCCTTGTGTCTCACATTTAATTGTATAACCTGGCCCACCAGTGCCTGTTCCAGTTGGGCATCCACCTTGGCTAACAAAACCAGGAATAACTCGATGGAAATTTAACCCGTTGTAAAAACCTTCTTTTGCTAACTTTTCAAAGTTTGCAACTGTACCCGGTGCTTCATTTGGATACAATTCAAATTCGATTTTCTCACCGTTTTGCATTTGTATGTGTCCTTTTTTTGCCACAATAAACATCTCCTTTATGTAAAAAAATTCTTCTTTATGATACACTTTCCAGCGCAGAAAAGAAAGTTTCATGGTTCAAATCTTCAATATTGTGGTATTATAACTGTACCCCTTCCGAACATTCGCTTGTTGCGGGACACTTAACCACTGTACGGACGGAAGGGGTACGTAGTGTCGCTCGCGCGGCATTCCGTAAAGCCAAGACTTCGGTCTTGGCTTTTTTAATGTTCTTTATTTGTCACACGATAAAATATTAAAATGATCGATAAGAAAACTAAGTAGCCAAAAAAGGTATAGATATGCCTCCATTCGGGGCTATGCTCAAATAAACCAAACAGTTCAGAAAACCTCTCAACAATTGGCATTAATAAACTTAGAAATAAAATAACTCCTGCTTTCCCCCATTTTGAAACCTGCTTCATGATTTTAAGGTAAACAAGGACCATAACGGGCAAAGCTACAAACGTAAATGCAATATTAACCGAAAACACCTCAGGAAATGGTCTAATCGGGAACATGTACATATTCTTGCCAACAAAGTAAAGATCCAAGCTAGTTCCCAGCAATATCGCCAAAAAGAGTGTTGGACCAAATTCTTTAATCAAAAAGGGTAATGACTTTTTTGGCCAAGGCGGCAAGTTCAAGCCTTTCGAGCGTTTTACAGTATTCATATTCAATCTCCCCACTTAATTGTGTTTCATCTAGCTCCGAGAGATAGTCGGCTACCTGCCAATCATGAAACCAATCTCCCTTTTCCGCTTCTTGGTGGTTAACATTTTTCCATGCAGACTTTAAATCAGGACTGTAAATTTTTCTAGCTCCCCACCTCAGCTTGCAGGAGTTTAAGCGGAGCTGATAGGGAATCCCAGGAATTCCTTCGTTCACATTATTGAATATATGGGGCCAATAATCTTTTCTTGAACCTGTATGAGGATGTTCCTTTGCCCATTTCATAAATAAATCTCTCTTTTTAAAAAGAACACCGTACAGCCGTTTTCCTAATACAATCCGCTCGTGTAAAGATTGAAACTGATGAAGCGTCTGACCCGCTAGGCTTTTTTTTCGATAGGGAAACAAAATATGATTAAAAGACAGGTGATCCTGCAGTTTAAACTCCAGCGTGTTTAGAACATCCTTTTGATAGACTGAGTTTTGTATAACCCTTTTTTCTAAATAATTTTGTTCGTTAATTACGAGAGCTATAGTAAGGATATAAGTGTTCGGATTTTTCCAAAAATAATCCCAAATGGTCTCCATGAATGTAGAAATATTTAAATTGGGCAGAAGGTAAAACAGCGGTTTCCCCCTTTTTAAACTTTCACTGTAGAGTAAAAATTGTGGATATGCATCTTGAAAAATCAGCCAATTGCCGCGTTCTAAAAAGTTAAAAAAGTCATTCCGCTCCTTTTTCGTCAGAAGGCGAGTGAGCAAGTCCCCCTTTAAATCCGTCATGTTCCAGCCGCCATTCCGTGACACCATATGCCCTAAAAATGCCCAATGGATTTCCGGATGTTTTTGATAAAAATCAAAATAAGCCTTCGTTCTTGTGACATTATTCAGATTCAGTTCCTGTGTATCACATCTAATCCTTTCTAAAAGAGCATGCTCATCTTTCGTTAAGTGATGGACTTCTGTAATTTTTAACTTTAACTGTGATGCCTCCTTGATGGTGTCTATCGGCGTCTTCTCCCGGCTCCTGATAGAAAAGATAACAATCACCTCCTTCGAGAATTCTCCTTCAACTTCCTGAATATGTATAGATGAGAATATACAATAGGGAGAGGAATGAACGCTGCGATGATGGATACTAGGAAAGGCATTGACTGGCTGGTTGAAATGCTGAGAAGGAATCAATCTCCCGACGGCTCTTGGAGTGATCCATTTGAAACTGGACTATCCACAGATGCCTA
Source organism: Neobacillus vireti (assembly GCF_036962345.1). Taxonomy (GTDB): domain Bacteria; phylum Bacillota; class Bacilli; order Bacillales; family Cytobacillaceae; genus Neobacillus; species Neobacillus vireti_A. The sequence goes on along the minus strand of NZ_JBALNB010000007.1, from coordinate 50,806 downwards.
TATGATCATTTTATTACGGACATTAGAAATTAATGATGAGGAATTAATAAAAGGGCTTGCTGAGAGGATTTTAAGCAAGCAAGAACAAAATGGCGCATGGAAGCTTTTTTATGATGAACATGAAGGAAATCTGTCGGCTACAGTAGAATGCTATTATGCTCTTTTGTATTCTGGCTACTTTGAAAAAACGGATAAACGGATGGCCGCTGCAAAAAAGTTTATTTTATCTAAGGGCGGAATCGAAGAGGTTAGTATGTTTACCAAGGTGATGTTGTCCTTAACAGGTCAACTTAAATGGCCAAGATTCTCGCCTCTGCCAATTGAAATTATCCTGCTCCCACTTCATTTCCCATTTAATTTCTATTCTTTATCTGTTTATGGAAGGGCAAATCTTACACCGATGATGATTCTCGCTGATAAGAAATTTAGCTTAATAACGAAAAGGAGTCCTGACCTTTCTGATTTAATGGTTAGTCGGAATTCCGATGATAACTGGGTCCGTTCTAACGAATGGCGTTCATTGTTTTCTTTTATCGAGGATGGTGTAAAGAATTTAATGGGGCTGCCTGACCATCTTCACAAGCTTGCGATTGATCGTGCTAAAAAATATATGCTTGACCATATCGAAAAGGATGGAACGTTCTACAGCTACTACAGCTCAACTTTTTTAATGATTTTCGCACTTCTTTCACTCGGGTATAAGAAAACCGACCCTGTCATAACAGCTGCCATTAATGGAATTAATTCGATGAAAACTGAAATTAACGGCCTCCCGCATATGCAATACACAACCGCAAATGTTTGGAATACATCGTTAATTGGGTATGCGCTTCAAGAGGCTGGTGTTTCCCTTGAGGATGAAATGGTTAGGAAAGCAAATCACTATTTATTAGCAAGACAGCATGATAAGTTCGGAGATTGGGTGATTCATAATCCTAACAGTTTACCTGGGGGCTGGGGTTTTTCCAATATAAATACTATCCACCCTGATGTTGATGATACAACCGCTTCAATGAGGTCTATTTCTCGAATGCCTTCTGAAGGTCAAGACGCCTGGGCCCGTGGGGTTAACTGGTTGATGTCGATGCAAAATGACGATGGTGGCTGGGCGGCTTTTGAAAAAAATACCGATACAAAACTGATTGAATTTTTACCAATTGAAAAAGGCGAGTTTATCCTCACCGATCCATCTTGTGCGGACATCACAGGAAGGACGCTTGAGTTCTTCGGTAACTATACAAATCTGCCAAAAGACCATGAGATCATAAAAAAAGGTATAAAATGGCTTATGGATCATCAAGAGGCTGACGGCTCTTGGTATGGAAGATGGGGTATTTGTTATATTTATGGTACCTGGGGTGCAGTGACAGGATTAACAGCCGTTGGGGTGCCTGTCACCGATACATCGCTTCAAAAGACAATAGAGTGGTTGAAGGGAATTCAAAACAAAGATGGTGGCTGGGGCGAATCTTGTTATAGTGATAGTAAAGAAAAATATGTTCCGCTTAAGATTAGTACTTTGACCCACACCGCCTGGGCATTGGATGCTTTAATAAGTGTTTCAGACAAACCGACATCAGAGATTCGAAAAGGTATTGCCTATTTATTGAGAAACCTGCAAAAAGATGACTGGACGACTGCGTACCCCAAAGGCCAAGGTATGGCGGGTGCTTTTTACATCCATTATCACAGCTACCGCTATATTTTTCCGCTGCTTGCATTGGCTCATTATCAAAAGAAATTTGATTCATGAATCGACGGGACTCAATGTCTCCGTCGTTTTTTCTATTTGTAACTTCCCAGCTGCCTATATTATTTCAATATTGCAGAAAAACCTTGAATTTTTACCATACCCCTACATTCGCTTAATTTACAGGCACAATAATCGACTGATTCTTACCATATCCTACTCCGACCAATTTATCGGCACAATCAACGGCGGATTCTTACGATATTCCCACTCCCACCTAATTT
>NZ_JBALNB010000007.1:0-48809 GCF_036962345.1 Neobacillus vireti | reverse complement strand
ATCGGCACAATCAACGGCGGTGTACTTCTGCAAACCCTGTCCCATCTAATTTTAGCTCAATCCAGAGAAAGTGCTCCTAGTCCCTTATAAATGTCAACAATCTCCTCCAGCTTCATCCTCACCAATCCACTCGAAGAAGGGGCGACAAAGTCAATCGTTCCCGGAACGACCGCTTCCTCCTGCCTCCCCCAAGGAACTTTTTTCAACCCACTATACTCCTGATAAACCCCCTTCCCGACGAAACACACCACACGCGGCTTCAACTGCTCAATTTTTCTTCGAAGAATTTCTTTTCCTTCTTTGTATTCTTCCTTCGTAATTTCATCCGCTGCTTTTGTTGGTCTAGCCACAATGTTCGTAATACCCATGCCCAGCTCTAATAGCTTCGCGTCTTCAGAAGCTTCAAATTTTCGTGGAGTCAATCCCGCCTCAAGTAAGATTCTCCAAAACCGGTTATTCGGATTGGCAAAATGGTGTCCTGTTTCACTAGAACGAATACTCGGATTAAATCCAACAAATAGAATGTTTAATTTCTCTTTTACATGATCCTTTACTGGTTTCAACATAAAAACAAACCTCAATTCAAAATACATTTCTCACCTTATAATACTAAACTACACCCTTTTTTCATATCGATTCATCTGAACCATATGATGTTATCGCAGTTGCTAATATACCAACTATCGATACAACTAACAACGAATATAGTAATCTGGGTTCCTTGAGCAGGAGCAGGCTCGAAATGATTATCACTGTATCTATTACATATCCGATGATCCCTACATTTATTTTTGTCCATTTTGCTAGTAATAAGGCAAGAAGATCCATTCCGCCGGGACTTATGTGATTCCTGAGCATCGTCCCTACTCCAATCCCAATGATCAGTCCGCCAAGAATCACCGAACTAATAATCGGTAAATGGAACGCATCCCTTAAAGGGAACCAAAATTCAATCATGAAACCGGAAAAAAAGGCTCCGATTAAGCCGTAAAAGAAATAGTTAAAATCTGATTTGTATGCATAGAGATAAACAGGAATATTTAAAAACACAAAGGTTATTCCAATATTTAATTGCCACAAATAATTGAACACGATACTAATTCCAAACATACCGCCATTTATGATATGGAATGGCAATATAAATCCGTTAACCCCAATGCCAATCATCGTACTACCAAATCCAATTACAGCCAATTTTTTCAGCATCCTACCATCCCTTGTCCAAATTTCTCTATAATCACTTATATGTTTGGACAAGGGAGTTCATTCGCAACAAAAAGAACGGAGACTAGAACTCCGTTCAATACACTGTTACGATTTTTTTTGATTTTCGGAAATGTTTGGCTATGGACACTACCAATGTTAATAAAGGTAGTATCCATAGAAAGAACGCATATGGCAGAAATCCCAAGATTGGTATTCCCAAAATCGTACTGCACATGATGGCAAGCACACTCCATGGCACCATTCCTGGGAATAGCATGGTCGTATCGCCCATCACTCTAGCCAATTCCTCTTTCCCGTATTTATTGGTCCAATGACGCAGGAAGGACCGGCCCGTCAGGATAATCGGAAGCGTTTGATTAGCCGCAATTAAACTAATTAATAGAGTAGCAAAGAGGGTTTTTAACGTATCACTTGTTAAAGATGATGAATTTTTCATCCATTTATCAAGATAGGGCTGGATAACATTCAATTCCTCCAACAGACCATTATAGGCACCAGCCAAAGCAAGGAACAGCAAGAGTTGGTACATATGTATGAATCCCCCGCCAAGACCTTCAATTCCACTCCAAAATGCTAGAGCTATTTCCAGAACTCCGGCTCCCTCCAACAACGTAATAATAGCAGCAGAAAGAATACTAGATAGAAAGGCATATAGAATACTTACTTTAAAAAGAACCAAAAGTAGCAACACGATGGGTGGAATAAACTTAATCAAGGAAAACTCATACCCATGCAAGGTTTCAACCTGGTGCAATCTGGGAACTGAAAAGTAGTCAAATGCCCCGTAAAACAGCAACGACATACCCACAGCCATAACCGTTGTAAGCAGCATCGCGTTCCATTGTTTTTTCACCGGTAATTCTAGCGTATGGGCCAATAGTTGATGAGCACTAGAAAAAGGTGATGTTCTGTCTCCAACGAATGCCCCTGAAACCAATGCTCCTGCTACCACCTCAGAAGGTAGGTTAAGCACCAAAGCTGTCCCTAGAATCGGAATACCAATCGCACTAAGAGTTCCAACTGTCGTACCTAGAAGCATCGAAAACACCATGGCAGCTATAAACGTTAAAACAAAAAAATAATCAGGATTAATAAAATAAAGGGCAAGTCTTACCATTTGATCAATCGTTCCAGACAAATACCAGGATGGGAGTAAAAAACTAACTAGAAAAAGAATAAGAATAACAATCCTTGTCTTGTAAACTCCTTTCAAGCTAATTCTGATGATTTTTTTTAATGATTGATTTTTCTGTTTAGATAGAATTACAAGGGTTATATATCCCGGCAGAAAACCAATGACGAGCGGTTGATGAAAGAAGACCGACCAACTCACACCCGCTAACGTCACCGAGAGGAGAAAAATTAAATGACTAATAGAAAAACTATTCATTTCATACCAACCTTATTTTTAATATAACTAATTATAATCATTGGTTTATCTTTCGAAAAGCAAAATAAATGGAGCCGCATTTTCGGCTCCATTTAAAGGTAAGTGTCGACACTGAAAAGTCATACCACTTCATCTAATTGCCTGTATAATTGATCCCTTTCTCCCTCCATTACCTCAATTTCCGCATAATACTTCTGAAGCATTCCTATATCCAGCACACTTTCCATCTGCAGTTTCAACGAGTAAATTTTGGCTTCAAGCTCCTCCAGCTGTTGTTCAATAGCTTCCACCTGGACAGGAGCTTTCGCAGCTTGGGGCTTTTCAACCTTTTTTTGCTGGATTTTTTTTGGTTCTGCAGGTTTAATTACTTTTACTGTACTTAACTTTCCTTTTGCCCAGTCATAGTTGCCATCAAAAAAGTGGACAGTCCCATCCTGAAGCCAATAAATTTTCGTAAACAATTTATTAAGAAAATAACGATCGTGTGACACAGCTAAAATTGTGCCATTAAATTGCTCTAAAGCCTCTTCTAACACCTCACATGAATCAATATCAAGGTGATTCGTCGGTTCATCCAGAATCAAAAGATTTATGTCCTGATACATCAGCTGAGCAAGACGCAATCGCATTCTTTCCCCACCGCTCAATTGATTCACCTTGCGGAAAACTGCTGGTCCGTAAAATAAGAACCGTGCTAAAATATGCCGAGCTTCCCCTTCATTTACCGTTACTTCGGAACGGAAAACATCGATTACTTTATCATCACCAATCGTATTGAAGACATGTTGAGATAAATAACCGATTTTCACATTACTGCCAACCTTAACTGTTCCTATATCACTTTCACTTTCGCGAAGAATCATCTTTAAAAGTGTCGATTTCCCCGTTCCATTTTCACCGACAATTGCTGCCCGGTCCTTATACTGAATAAGCATATTTACATTTTCAAAAAGCGTCCGGCTGCCAAAACTTTTCGCAACACCCTCAAGCTTAATGACATCTTTGCCACTGCGGTCATTCGCTTCAAAGTCGATGGCCATTTTCTTTACATCCAGCTTTGGACGATCCAGTTTTTCTATTCGGTCGAGTGCCCTTTGCATATTGGTAGCCCGTTTATGAAGCGCGGCACTTGGCGGATTGGCCCGATTTGCCCAATCCCTTAGCCGTTTAATTGCTTCCTTCATTTTCTTAATCTTCCTCTGCTGTTCCTGATATTCCTGGAACTCCCGTAACAAGCGCTCTTCCTTCTCTTTAACAAAGCCGCTAAAATTTGTATGGTACAGCTCTATTTCCCCATCCTCCATGTCGAGTACTTTCGTTACGACCTCATCTAAAAAGTAACGATCATGGGAAATCAATATAATCGTTCCAGAATACTCCTTGAGAAAAGTTCCAAGCCACTCAATCGCCATCAAGTCTAAATGGTTAGTCGGTTCGTCTAACAACAGCAGTTCCGGCTTCTTTAATAAGCTTAATGCCAAACCGACCTTTGTCTTTTCACCGCCGCTTAAAAGTGAAAAAGGTTTATCAATCAAATCTGTGATCTTTAAACCGTGTGAAACAGTGTCCATTTGCGCATCCATTTCATACCCGCCGTTTAAGATGAAGTCATCCTGCAGCTTACCATATTGATCCATTAACCTTTGCAATTGAACAGGGGGAAGTTCCTGTCCCATTTCAACTTCTAATTTCTGCAATTTTGCTTCTGTTTCCACTAATTCTTCAAAAGCTGTTTTTAGGACTTCTTTAACTGTTAAGTCACGATAATCAGGAATTTGAGCCAGATAGCCGATTTTCAGACCCCTTTTCCAATGAATGACTCCCCCATCAACACCTTCTTGATTGGCAAGCAATTTTAACAAAGTGGTTTTCCCGCTTCCATTTCGTCCAACTAAGCCCACTCGATTCCCTTCGTAAATTTCAAAGGATAAATCTTCAAATATAATCGTTCCGCCAAATGATTTTTCTATATGATTTACACTACATACGATCATGTTCATTCTCCTTTTTTGAACACTCTCTTTACAAAAAGGCGCAGGCATCTATAGATACCTGCGCACTTGAAAAATGGCATGAAAAAAGAGTGCAAAAATGCACCCTCATTTATCCATATTTTTTAATGGGTAAAGAGATGTGTTATCTTTCTATATTCAATTTGCAGTTAGGTAAAAAGGGCAGACTCCCCCCTTTGAAAACTACATCATGAAAAATTGCACGACACAAATATAGCGCTTCAAGCCACTTTACACGTACAAAAATAGAACGAACCATCTCTTTACACCTCCGTTTCAACTCAAGATAGTTATATTGTAAATATTATTGGTAATCATTGCAAGCCTATTTTGTCTGACTAATCAAAAGCTTTTAAACTTAATCCCGCGAGACAGACCTTAATGAAGATACTTTTTCCTGCCGCCAAACCGTCTCCGATATACAAATTTCCTAATGTCTTCATCTGTTATTTTTCCATCATAAGCCGCAAACAATAAAGACTGGAGTTCACGGTAATGCTCCATGACAAAAAGGGCAAACTGCTTCCGTTCGCCCTTTGACTGTTTTATGAATTCCTCATCGCTGAGAATTTCTTCAATCTGTTGTTGGTAAAACTCCTTCGTATCTTCCCATTTTTGCTTGCGGTTCTCCAAAATGTCGCGCGCATACTCAGGTAATTTTTCGATTACTGAATCTAAATACCCTTGCGACCACATAACCATTTTGTCCTTTTCTGGGAGTTCCATAACCATCTTCATCAGTAGGAAATCATCTACTTCATCACTAGCTGCATATCTTCCGACCTGATTCACCATTTTCACCTCATTATAAGAGTTACCCCATTACAGATTCTAGCGTATTTTCAATATCATAATCCTTTTTCTTATCTTCAAGCCAAATGGAGTATTCCGATTCCATTTTTTGATCAATCAGCATATCTTTGATTGCTGCTTGACTATTTTCATACTTTGCTTCTTTTGCTTCCTTCTTTTCTTCCACTTTAATAATATGATACCCATAATCAGATTTTACTGGGTCACTAATTTCATTAATTGGCAGAGTAAAGGCCACATCTTCAAATTCAGTTACCATGGTTCCTTTAGGGAAAAAGCCAAGTTCCCCACCGTTTTCCTTTGACCCTTCATCCGTTGAATATTCCTTCGCTAATTCAGCGAAATCAGCTCCATCGGTTAACTTTTGTTTGACTTCCTTTGCAGTCTCCTCATCTCCCACAAGTATATGGCTAGCTTTCACTTGTTCTGCTTCACCTAATGAATCCTTATTCTCGTCAAAATAGGTTTTTAATTCTTCGTCGGTAATCTCGATTCGCGGCTCAAGAAGTTTACGTAACGTTAAATAATTTTCCAAGTCTTCTTTAAGGGCATCAAGTGATGTATTATTCGCTTCCAGCATCTGGTCAAAAACCTCTTCACCGCCATATGATTCTTTTAATTTATCCAGTTCTTCATTTAACTCTTTATCAGAAATACTAACCTTTTGTTTTTTTGCTTCTAAAGCTACGATTTTATCGGAGATCATTTGCTCGACAGTTGCTGCACCATATTGATTAACCATTTCATCGTAAAGTTCGTCTTTACTGATGGTTTCACCATCAATTTTGGCAATGGCTTTGTCCTTTGTTAGTGCTAAGCTAAGAAACACACTCATCGCAAGTATGAGTACCACGATGATAAAAAGTAATTTTTTGTTTTTTTCAATAAAAGTCATTGGATTGCTCCCTTATATTATTTCGTTAGCTTAACGTTCACCGTGGTAAGCTTTCCGTCACGATAAACTTCAAATTTAACGTCATCACCCATTTTTACATCTGAGTATAAGAATTTTCTTAAATCTGAGCTGTTGGCGATTTTGGTTCCATTCATCGAAACAATCACATCTTGCGCTCTTAATCCACCATTTCCTGCAGCGGAGTTAGGTTCAACCGCAGTAATCATTACCCCTTCTTTTACGCTATCCGGAAGGTTCTCCCAGTATAATTGCGGCACTTCCGCTAAATCAGCGAGTCCAATTCCCAGATAAGGTCTTTCTACTTTTCCGTTATCAATTAATTGATTCACAATCGGAATTAAATCATTACTTGGAATCGCAAATCCCAATCCTTCGACACCGCTGTTAGCAATTTTCAGGCTGTTGATTCCAATGACTAAGCCATCAGGGTTAATTAACGCACCGCCGCTATTTCCCGGATTGATCGCTGCATCTGTTTGGATAACATTGGTTTCCCACGTTCCCGCTGAGGTAGAAACATCAATACTCCTGTTTACCGCACTAACGATACCTTGTGTTACGGTTCTTGAGAACTCTAGTCCTAGCGGGTTCCCAATCGCATAAACTTCATCCCCAGGTCGAAGTTTGGAGGAATCACCAAACTGGGCAGTAGCTTCAACGTTTTTACTATCAATTTTTAAAACAGCCAAATCAGTTAAAGCATCGGTTCCAACCACTTCTGCATTTACTTTTTCACCGTTGTATAATGATACCTCAAGTTTTGTTGCACCCTCTACAACATGGTTATTGGTTACGATATAGGCAATGTCATTATTCTTTTGAAAAATAACTCCTGAACCTGTCCCACTCTCCACATCTTGAGATGTACTGCTACCATAAAAACCTCTGCTTTGCTTCTGCTGAAAATTGACGATCCCTACAATTGTTTTTGATAAGTGCTCAACCGTATCCGCAATTGATGAAGATGATTTTGCTGAGGTAGGCTGTGCCGTAACGGTATTAACTTCAGGATTCGTGTTCTGCACTGTAAGACCATTCGACTGAGTTCCTGTATTAACAAAGTTTTCCATATAGTCGGTATAAGGAAGCACCGTTAACGTTATTACAGAACCAACCACCCCTGCCGCTACCATGGAGGCAAAACTTTTAACACCTTTTTTCTTTTTCTTGGTATGATTTTTAAACTCTATACGGTTAGCTTGTTGTTCAGATACTTCTGTCCTTACCTCGTCTTCTTCCACTAACTCTTCACTTTTTGGCACTTCATTAGTAAGTTGTGGTCCAGGCTTGCTTTCTTCACGCTGGGAAATAGATTCACTTTCAGGCTGAATATTTTCAAAGTCTGATGCTTTTTCAATGTTATTTTCATTATCTTTTTCGAATTCATCTTTGTAATTCATACGTTTTCTTCTCCTTTACACTAAAATCTTGTGTAATTGATTTCTATATCTATACTTTAGCCCATAAATATGAAAAAATTGTTAACAAATTATAACGGGAATTGGAAATTTTTAAGACAAAATAATTATTTCGTAAAAAAAGAAAAAACAGCAGAATTCTCTGCTGTTTACTGGTTAAAGGTAATGGTAAACTTCGTTCCTTTTCCTTTTTCACTTTGTACTTCAATTTCTCCATTATGAAGAAGAACGAGCTGTTTAACGATAGAGAGACCTAGACCAAATGCACCATAAGGATTACTGGTTCTGGATATTTCAGCTTTGTAAAATCGCCGCCAAATTTTTTCAACTTCACTCGGGTCAATACCAATTCCTGTATCTTCTACTTCAATAATGACATTATTCTGTTCTGTTCGTCCTCTAAGCCAAATCGTACCATCCGACGTAAACTGGATGCTGTTTTTCGTGATATTGATTAAAATTTGCACAAGTCGATCATAGTCAGCATTGACCATTACGTCCACATTTGCCTCAACGATTATTTGAACATTTTTCTCTTCAGCCTGTACGGACAATTGTTCTTGTATGATTTCTAAGAGTTCCAACAGCTGAATATCTTCGCGATATAACTGAATTTGATTGGAGCGAATTTTTTCATAATCTAGGTTTTCATTTACTAAACGAATCAGCCGCTTCGCTTCCTGACTGACTAAATTAATTCCTCTTTCCTTATCCTCTTCAGGAATCATGTCATTTTTCAATCCTTCAACGACACCGCTAATGGTGGTTAAGGGTGTCCGCATTTCATGTGAAACATCGGCCATAAATTGCCTTCTGCGATTTTCGAGGCTTTCGATTTCTTCCATCGAGTGATTTAATTTTTTCACCATATGGTTGAAATCATTGGCCAATTCGCCGATTTCGTCAAAATTAGAGGAAGGCACATGGACATGGTAATCTCCAGCAGAGACAAGCGATGTTGCTTCACGTAGCCGCTTTATTCGGTTCACATGTATTTTCGATAGTAGCCAGCTCAGTAGGAAGGAGACGCCAAGTGCGATTAGAATCGTATAAATTAAAAATTGATTCACTTGCCTGATCATTGTACTGGAACCGCTGATTGGCGAGGTTAACAAAATTCCGCCAACAAACCTGCCGCGATCGATATAGGGCAAGACAACAAAGGTAACACCTTGGTCAAATCGTTTATAATCACTTTGGACGATGATCGTTTTCCCGTTTTTAATTTTTTCCCATTCGGAAGGGTTTAACTCGATCGCTGGTCCACTTCTTCCGACAGCATACAGATTGGCCTCTTGATCAAACATACTAAAACTAACTTTTCTAGATCGTAAAACATTACTATATTGATTGATTATTTGATCCGACATAACAGGATTACGATCAATATCTGAAATAATGGCTTCTCCATAGGAGATCAATTCATCTGCTTTATTTTCATACACCAAATTCCCAACATAATGGGCAAACAAAAGACTTAAGACTAAAAAAGCAACAATGATGATACTAATATGGCTGATGAATTGTTGAGAAAAATATTTAATTCTTATCTGTCTGAGCCGATTCATCAAACTTATAACCTACTCCCCATACAGTATGGAAGAATGGCTGCGCAGTGGTTTCTACCTTTTTCCGCAGCCGCTTTATATGAACGTCTACTGTTCGTTCATCACCGTAGAATTGATATCCCCAAACCCGTTCTAGTAGCTGCTCTCTTGAAAAAACCTGCCGAGGATGTTCAACCATATAATATAAAAGATCAAACTCTTTTGGAGTTAAGTTTGTAACAGGAGTTCCATCAACAAGGACTTCCCGGGTATTTTTACTGATCTTAAAATGATCTGTCTGAAGGAATTCCTCCGGCTGATTACTTACTTGGGTTTGATACCTGCGTGTAACTGCCTTTATTCTTGCCATTAAGGTTAGCGGGCTAAATGGCTTCGTCACATAATCATCTGCTCCCATTTCAAGTCCAAGTACTTGATCAGATTCTGTATCTTTCGCGGTCAACATGATAATTGGCACCGTGTATTTCTCTTCTCTGATTTTCCGGCAAATACTTACTCCATCCATACCAGGGAGCATCCAATCAACAATCAAAGCGTCCCACGTTCCTGTTTTAAACGTGTTATACCCTTCAAGACCATCATTTACAAAAGTCCCTTCGATTCCTTCCTTGGCAAAAAACATTTCAATCATCGAACAAACACTTGTATTATCTTCAATCACAAGGATTTTCAAAATCGCTTCATCTCCTAGCAAAAACTCTTCTATTCTTCAGTTTATAACATTTTTCATACATATCAACTATACCTCAAAATCTTCCCAGGGATTTAATAGTTTGTTCATGGTTTGTTAATATTTTTCATAAAAAAGAGACCTGGATACTTCCAGACCTCACCTGCTCTCTTCTACTGTTACAGCCAATTCTGCAAATGGTTCCCATGGATAATGCCTATGCAATGACAAATACTTTTCCTTTGTTTTAATAATTAATACCTCTTAATTCCTTTCTTTTGTTTATTCATCACTTCATAGGATTTTTCAATTATATCCGTCAACACATCACCTTTATATACTCGGCCTAATTTGAGGTTTTCTTGATAATATTCGACTATTTCATCCAGTTTGTCTGATGTTTCTCTTGTAATCCTTACATTTAATTGTATTCTTCCGTTTTCAGCCAAGGGAGACACTCCTATCATTTATATAGCAGAGCGCTAGCACTTTGCGTAATTCGTTTTATTACTTGATTATATACTATTATTCTGCATTTTTTTCAACAAAACCTAAAAAAAGACTAATACCTGTTCCCTAATCCGCCACTTAAAAATTAAGAAAGCTAATTTACATAAAAATAACCATCTTGCACCAAATTATCAGGAGGGGGTATGTATTATGTATTTTTTCACATGGTTATTTAGTGGTTTACTGTTGATACAACAAGTAATCCCACAAACTAGTTTACACATTACAAAAGATGGGAATTTCGTTTCCACTATCAATAGAGAAGAATATTCAATTGGCGGGCCGCATTATTTAATTTTGGATACCCAAAAGTATGATAACCTGTTAAAACAATTAGAGAAAAAGTTTTCGGTTTTGCCTAAAGACGCAGAATTGGACAAAAATGAAAATATTGTTCCTGAGCAGGTTGGTCAGAGTATCAATCGTCAGGCATTTACTGAAAAATTCTATACTTATTTTTTCGAAAATCAAACTTCAACATTAGAGATTCCCATGTACCCTGTTTATCCAAAAGTTGATACTGAACTTCTAGCAGATATTCGGAGTATACGAATTGGACGTTATTTCACTTCTTTTAATCCTAGTAATAAAAAACGGACCATCAATATCAAACTTGCCGTGGAGGCTATTAATAATCATGTCGTTTTTCCAGGAGAGACTTTTTCTTTTAATCGTGTAGTTGGAAGGCGGACTGCAGCAAAGGGCTATGAAAAGGCTAAAGTAATCGTAAGAGGTGAATATGCAGAAGATATTGGCGGTGGAATTTGTCAAGTTTCTTCCACGTTATTCAATGCAGTCGATAGCGCAGGATTAAAAATCGTACAACGGTTTTCTCACAGCAGACATGTTCCTTATATCCCACCTGGGCGCGATGCCACGGTAAGCTGGTATGGACCTGACTTTGAATTTAAAAATATGTATAATCAGCCGATTATCATCCGAGCAAGAACGATGGGGAATCTTTTAGTCATCACGTTATTCTCATCAGATGTTATAGAATATCAACCAAAAAAAGTCCCTAACCCGCCATTATAAGAAAAGCGGAAGCGCCCTGGTCAGCGGCGTATTGCCTGGGCGTTCCAACTGAGATAAAGGAAACACGAAGAGCCGGAGGCGCGTTCGTGCTTGACTTATCGTAGGTAGGTAAAAATCCTGAAGGGATTTTTACTCGCGGAGAGCGAAGGACACTAGCCGCTAGGGCGCTGGAGCTGGACAGTAAACTAAGTTCAAAAACTTATACTTATCTTTTATAAAAAGCCCGCATTTGCAAATGCGGACTTTTTCTTTAACGATCTTTATCATTTCGCAATGCACTCGCTAGTAACTCTTCTGAGAACTCTGCTAGTGCAGTGTTGTTCATATGGTTAAGGTTCGTTTTGGGTGTGAAGCTTTGGACTAGATGTTGGATCGGCATTGTTATATTTTTTCGTTTTCCTCTAGTTAGTCCAAAAACAGCGGCACTTATTCCAAGTCCAATAAGAGATGCCCACATGGTACCCTTTCTATTTCGTTTTCTACCAAACATATTGAAAAACGGATTCATCATATTCCTCATCCGAAGCACTCCTTTATCTAACATGAACTAGAAAGGGAAACGGCCCTTCCATTAGCTTAATCTTTACCTATTTGAGTAGAATATGAATGGTAATGCACAGGTAAATTGTAGTATAAAGATTATAGTTTTTTTATTCTCACAGGGGTAACCATTAGAATGGATAATAAAAAAGTAACAAAGGCATTACTATACAAAAATATTCCCATAGCAGCCATTACTAATCCTGCTGCAGTGATTGGCAGACCCATGAAATAGCCTTTTGTTGGTTTTACATTAAACTTCGCCAACCTTAGAGCACCCATAGTGGGGAATAGCATGAATGCTATGGTTGTGAAGACAGTGGGCGCTTCTAAAGAGTAAAAAAGAAGGGCAGGTGCAACCCCAAGACTAACGATATCCGCTAATGAATCCAGTTCTACACCAAATTCACTATTGACTTTCAACCTTCTCGCCAACCGCCCATCAAAAAAGTCAAAAATTACCGATAAAAAAATAAATATTGCCGCTATTTGCAAATATCCATTCATATTAAACGTAATTGAAAAAACTCCAGATAGTAAGTTACCAAGCGTAAATAAATTTGGTACTGCTCTCACCAGATGGTTTAACAAGCAGATCCCCCCTTTTGTGACAACTGGTCCAATACATAACCTCTCCTTTATTCTGCACCATTTTATAAAAAGTGAATCAAGGTATAGAATTAACAATTCTTCAAATCATAAAAAATGAAAGGATGGATGAACAAAATGGATCATACATTGGGGTATTTACGAGAAATTTTATCAAACTACGTTGACGGACATAACGAAGGCAGACAGGTATATCGTAAATTAATGGAGGGTAAATTTTCCTCGGAAGGAGATTTTGTCCGTCACTTAAACTACAAAGAAATTACCTTTTTAAATGAAATTCTGCCTAAGGAAATAAACTACGCCAAGGAAGAACAGGATGAGAAAAGGGCATATGAATTAAATGAAGTATTCGAGTTGCTATTCTAACAATAAGTTACATAAAAAAGGTCTGTTCTCGTAATGATTGTTGTTAAAATCTTAAAGCCGATTTTAACGTGGAAATAGTCATTTTACGCTTTAGAATTTACTTTGCAGCTCTTTTCTTATCAAATTAATTCATTTTCAGCAGAAATTAGCAAAATCATTAAATTTAGTTACAAAAAGCAACAAAGTTTACGAAAAGAGCGTAAAAAAGAGATGTTAGTTGAAAACTACATCTCTTTTTGGGAAATATTGAAGAACTGCTTATTATTATTTCCTAGGTAAGCGCATACAATGACAAATTCCGGGGCAAGTTTGATAAGTTTCGCCATTTAACGACAGGAGCTTAGGTCAATACTTTTTAATCCTTATTTTTCTTCCGGGTGCCTCCCGGTCTTTTTAGTCTTCCAGAATCTTTCAAGCCTTTTTTAATGATGATTTCTATTTGCGCGTTAACACTTCTGAATTCATCCTCTGCCCATTTCTCAAGTGCATCATAGACTTCCTGATCCATACGAAGTAAAAATCTCTTTTTCTCAGCCACTTTAAGTCACAACCTTAATAGATACTTCCTGTATTGATTATTGGCTGGCTCCCCTTCTCAGAAACTAAAGCTACCATTAAATTATTTACCATTTGTGCTTTCTTTTCTTCATCAAGCTCCACGATTCCCTCTGTCCTTAATTGGTCAATCGCCGATTTAACCATAGATACGGCTCCTTCAACAATCACTTTTCTGGCAGCTAACACTGCTTTTGCCTGTTGTCTTTGCAGCATCGCATGAGCAATTTCACTAGAATAGGCTAGGTGCATGATTCTCGCTTCGATAATTTCCACACCTGCCAGCTGAAGTCTTTGCTGAAGATCTTTTGTTAACTCATCCGCAACTTCATCAGAATGTTGGCGCAGAGAGATTTCATAGTCGTTATTAAAATTATCATATGGATATTGACTGGCAATATGCCGCAGACCTGTTTCACTTTGTGTATGAACAAATTCTTTATAATCTTCCACATCAAAAACTGCCTTCGCTGAATCAAACACTTTGTAAACGACCACTGCAGCGATTTCAATCGGATTTCCTTCCAAATCGTTTACCTTTAATTTGTCACTGTTAAAATTAATTACTCTAAGTGATACGTTTGTTCTTGCTGTTAATGGGACGGTTAACCAGAAGCCTTCTTGTTTGATTACACCCAAATAACTGCCAAAAAGGGTAAAAACCTTAGCCTGGTTCGGTTGAATAATCGTAAAACCAGTTACAACAATTACAGTTAAGAGCAAGAAAACAATAACAATTGCCAACATAAGAAAATTTTCATTAAGTATAAATTGACGGAAACTAAATACCGCTATTCCAGCACATAAAAGAAATAGGATAACACCAAATATACCGTTAATTTTAAATAGATCTTTTTCTTTCAAGTCTGCCACTCCCCTTTAAAATGATATTTATCTACTATCATTATGATATCACTTTAATATTAAAAAAGGAAGCGAAAAAGCCGCCTCACGGCGACTTTAATGGATATCTCTTTTCTTAAATCTCCCCCCACGCACTTCTGCAATATCCGCAACCGCAAGGAAAGCATTTTCATCACTTTCAGTAACAATTTCCTTCAATTTTGCCTCTTCAAGACGGTTGATTACACAGAAAATCACCTTTTTGTGATCGCCAGAATAAGCACCCTCACCGTTAATATATGTCACACCACGACCAAGTCGATGCATAATCGCTTCGCCGATTTCTTTTGAATTATCGCTAATAATCCACACCGATTTTGATTCATCTAAACCCGTTATGGTAATATCAATGGTTTTATAGGCAACAAAATAAGCAATAAGAGAATACATAGCACGGTCCCACGAAAAAACAAATCCAGCGCTTCCGAGTATAAATAAATTAAAAAACATAATAATTTCACCAACAGAAAATGGAAGCTTTTTATTAAATAGAATGGCGAGTATTTCTGTTCCATCCAGGGATCCTCCATAGCGGATGACTATCCCTACCCCTATTCCAAGAACGATTCCCCCAAAAACAGTAGCCAGTAATATATCTTGGGTGAAGGCGGGTACTGGATGAAGTAATGTAGTACCAATAGAAAGAATAATAATTCCATAAAGAGTGGATAAGGCGAAGGTTTTACCAATTTGTTTATACCCGATAAAGAAAAAAGGAATATTGAGAATAAAGATAAAAATACCTAATTTCCAACCAGTCAAATATGATAGCATAATCGAAATCCCAACAATACCACCATCAATAACATGATTGGGTACAAGGAAAATTTCAAGTCCAACGGCCATCAAAACAGCACCAATGGTGATTAACATAATTCTTTGAATAATTTTACTGGTTGTCAATCCTCTGTGTTGTTGAACTTTTTCCATGATTACTTTCCGTTCTTCGTTTAAATCAATGTTCGGAATTCCTGACATTATCTTGCCCCTTTCGTGATTATTTTTTAATTCCATTATAACAGTAATTTAGTCGCACTTTGAATGTAAACACTTTATTTACCAATTTATTTTATTATTAATCAAAATAAAGAAGCCGCCTCATTTGAGACAGCTTCTTGAATAATTAACCTCTTAGGGGACCCAACCATTGACATCAGCCAAATTGTTTTCACCTCTTCCTTTTAGTCATTTTACGATCTAATGGAAGGTTGAATTCGTTAGCCGATGTGTGCTGTTCCGTTGAAGGAATTAATTCGCATGAAATTTAATGGAATTCAAATTCCTAAAAAGAAACAAACTTACTGGTATTTTACCATTGACTCTTATCCATTGTTTAGGTCAGCATCTTGGCAATATAGGTCTGGAATTGATTTTGATAAAAATAGTGATAAAGTTAATTCATTTATCATGTATCTTTATCGTGGAACAAAATCTTAACCTTTTTGGTGAGCACTTTTACTCCAATTAGGTCCAAATAGTGAAATTCTACCTATTTGTTTACGTTATTGGTTTTATGATTCTTTCTTTTGTTCATTACTTAGGTTTCTTCGCAAATGGAAGCTCCATAATAATATTAAAAAAGATCATTTGGTTTGAGTAATTTATCTACGTACATTTTCATAGGTAGATAAATTTTCACTTTACTCCCAATTCCCAATAACATTGTACCTTCATTTTGATAAAAGTGATTTCCTCTTTCCTAAAAAGAAAGATTTGTTAGGTGTTACATCTTTCCAATTCCAGTTACATCGCTCCACCTACCAAACATTACAAAGAAAAACTTTTACTACTCGTTCACGTACGGAACGAACACGGATGGTTGAGTCTCCTAAGAGAGTTAATTTTTTTATTTCTCTTTACACTTATAGTATATCACCGGAATCTTACGATAACACAGGTTCTTTGTGACGAATTGGTGAATTCTTCAAAATTAATAGACTATTAAAAATACCTTCAACATAGCAAACTATTAGTTTATTACGAATGAAATTGTGCTAATATTTGAATACGAGTAGTATAGCAAAAGGGGCGATTTTTATCATTAGAAAAATGACCAAAAATGACCATAATCACATCATGGGATTCTTAAGTGGCGAACCATCCATTAATTTATTTATCATTGGGGACTTAGAAGTTTTTGGCTATGATCCAGATTTTCAAGATATTTGGGCGCAATTCAATAAACAGGGAGAAATAAAGGCCGTTCTTCTCAGATTTTATCAATCATTTATTCCATATGCCAAAGATGAATTTGATGTGGATTCCTTTGTCTCAATTATTACCTCCTTTCCTCAACCCCGTCTTTTATCCGGTAAAACTGAAATCGTCGAGAAATTTGAACCTTATAAAGAGTTGCAGCTTGGAAAAAAACAAGAAACTTTTTTTGCAGAATGTAAGAATATAGAATATCTTGAAAAAACAAATATAGAAATTAAAAAAGCTGACATCGTTGATGTTGACCAAATTTTATCTCTTCGTAAATCCATTGACGAATTTCAAATCAGAGATGATGCTCAGGAAATATTACTAACCTCCATGCAATCCAATACATCTCGAAGCTATTTCACTGAAGAAAATGGAACTATGACCGCTTGTGTATCAACCACAGCAGAAAATTCATTTTCAGCTATGATTGTCGGTGTTTGTACCAGAAAAGAGTATCGCCGTAAAGGATTAGCAACAGCAATTATGCATAAACTTTTTAGAGATGTATTAAATGAAGGCAAGTTACTTTGCCTATTTTATGATAATCCTGAAGCCGGACGAATCTATAAACGACTTGGATTCAAAGATATCGGCAAGTGGACCATGTACCGATGATTTCACCACCAAAACTCCCTGATAAAATTCAGGGGGTTTATTTATTTTTGGATAAGCTTCTATCGACTGAGGGAAATTACCAATAAGACTGTTTCTGAAAGGATGTTTATCAATGCTGGAGGCCATAAAAAAACATGCTAGACCCTTCGATACTATTCATGATCTTGACCCGCTAATTCAGGCAATTGGCGACGCCAAATACGTACTCCTTGGTGAATCATCCCACGGTACATCCGAATTTTATACGATTCGGGCTGAACTTACGAAAAAATTAATTAAGGAAAAAGGGTTCAATGTGATAGCCGTTGAAGGAGACTGGCCATCCTGTCAAAGAATCAATACGTATATAAAAAACATTGGGTCACCCCACCAAGATCTTAGACTGGCATTTGAAGAATTTAATCGGTGGCCCACGTGGATGTGGGCCAATGAAGAAATCATGGAACTAGTTTCATGGTTAAGAAATTATAATCAAAAAACCAAACGAAAGAACAAAGTTGGATTTTATGGACTAGACGTCTATAGTCTTTGGGAAAGTATGGATGAGATTATTAAATATTTTGAACGGACTGGCAATTCAGGCCTTAAACAGGCAAGAAATGCATTTACCTGCTTTGAGCCCTATAACAGAAATAATGAGTCCTATGCGGTTTCTGCAGGATATTTATCAGAAAATTGTATCAAAGAAGCCCTTGCCCTTCTCTCTACCATACAAAAAAACAAGTGGAAATACGACGATGATGAAGAAAGCAGTTTAAACATGGAAGTTAATGCGCTTGTTACGGTAAACGCAGAAGAATATTACCGGACGATGGTCTCAAGCGATTCAAAGTCATGGAACGTAAGAGACACACATATGGTTGAAGCTTTGAATGCTGTGATGAAGTATTACGGTGATGATGCAAAAGTAATCATCTGGGAACACAATACCCATGTTGGTGATGCCCGGGCTACTGATATGAAAGATGCAGGGATGGTAAATGTGGGGCAATTGATTCGAGAACAAAATGATCCCGAAGATGTTTACATCGTTGGCTTTGGAACGCACCGTGGTACGGTGATTGCATCAACAGAGTGGGGAGTAGATTTCCGTGTTACCGATGTCCCCCATGCTCAACCTGGGAGCTGGGAGGATTTAATGCATAGAGCTGAGGGAAAGAACCAGTATCTATTATTTAATGAGAATAACCGTGAAGAATTCATTAAAACCATCGGTCATCGCGCAATCGGTGTTGTATACAGACCTGAATATGAAAGATATGGAAACTATGTTCCATCCATCATGAGTGAACGCTACGATGGATTTATCTTTGTAGATAAAACTCATGCCCTACATCCTTTTTTACTAGAAAGTCTTGTTAAATAAAAAAGTCACATAATTTATGAGGCAATCCACATACTACGTTCTGTAAGTAAAAAAAAATGAAAGAAGGATTTACTCTATGACAGTTGGAACTCAAGTTAAACAAGCATTAGCAGGTTTAAAAAGTGCACAAGCTAGTTTTGAAGCCTTTTCATTAGCAACAGATAATCAAAACGCAAAAAAACTTTATCAGGATGCTGCTCAACAAACTCAATCCGTCCTGGACAGTCTTGAACCACGTCTTCAGGAAATCTTAGCAGAAGAGCCTCAATACAATCAATAAATATTAGAGCGTAAAGGTTGGCAGCACTGCCAACCCTTTTAATATTGTAACGTATATCCTCTAGAAGAAAGGAATTTCATTCATGACCATTGCAGCAAACGTTAAGCAATGCCTTTCAAATATAAAGGGAATTGAAGCGCAGTTATCATCCCTGGCTTTAACTTCTATGGATGAAGATACCAAAAAGGTGTTTCATGAATCAATGGAGACAATTGCATCTGTGAATAAAGATCTACAGACACGGGTTTTAGAGCTCGAACGACTTGAGCCACAATATAAAAGTTGAAAGTTTTGAGGTGAATAAATTTGCCTAGTTGGGTTGATCTCATCATTCGTTCTTTTGTCTTTATGGCACTTTTATTTTTAATGACAAAAATACTTGGTAAGAAACAAATATCTGAACTTTCTTTCTTTGAGTATGTTTCTGGAATTACAATTGGCAGCATAGCAGGAGAAGCAATAACTGGATTAGAAAAAAATATGTTTCAAGGAATGGCGGCTATTATTATTTTCAGTCTTGCAACACTATTGGTTGACATTTTAGCTTTAAAAAGTAAATCCTTTCGAGACATTGTTGATGGAAGAGGAACTGTTTTAATAAAAGATGGCAAGGTATTAGAAGAGAATTTAAAGAAAGAAAAATACACGATTGATGAATTGTCTGCCTTACTTCGTCAGAAAGATATTTTTCGTGTTGCCGACGTTGAATTTGCTGTCCTAGAACCTAGAGGTGATCTCAGTACTCTATTGAAAAAAGAAAACCGCCCCTTGACTCCCAAAGACTTAAATATGAAGGTCCCTACAGAAAAGGAACCCCAAACCATCATTATGGATGGAAGCATTTTAGATGAGGCATTAAGGTCCGCCGGAAAAAGCAGGGGCTGGCTCACCACAGAATTAGAAAAACTTGAAGTTACCCTCGATAATGTTTTTATCGGTCAAGTGGACTCATATGGAGAATTAACGGTAGATTTATATGATGACAAAATCCAAGTCCCCTCTCCTTCACAGAGACCGCTTTTATTAGCTACGCTAAAAAAAACGCAAGCAGATTTAGAGATTTTTTCACTTGGAACCGAAGACGAAAATGCAAAAGCTATGTATACGAAGAATGCGAAATTGGTGCAGGAAGCCATCGACAAACTGACTCCTTACCTTTCAAGTTAATCGTTACTTATTAAGCCTAATCATGTATCAGATTAGGCTTAATATCATTACGCACTCGCTTTTTTCCCATCCGGGATATCCCCTTTATGTGATACATAGCTGTGAAGCACCATTCCTGCCATGACCAGTACCATCCCAGTCCACGATATGACAGATGGAAATGCCGCTTTCAAAAGGAGTAATTCGCCCATTAACGCAAATAAAACCTCCATTGACTGTGTCGCCTCTACGTTCCCTAATTTTTGCATATTTCCTCGCACAAGGTCTGTTGCCTGGAAAAATAAAATGGTTGCGATCACGCCGGAGGTGATGGCTACAATACCAGATTGAAAGGTCTGACCCAAACTAGGCGGGCCGACCGTGACCAAGCCATAAATGGCTAAAATAATCCATAAAGGCAAACTTGCAATTGTCATTCCTAATACCCGTTGAAAAACATCGAGCCTTCCCCCGCACACATCCATCATTTTTCTATTCCCTAAAGGGTAGGCAAACGAGGCAATCAGAACTGGTACAATCCCTAAAAGGATTTCTCTAAATGAAAGCGAATCTGCTTGATCCACCTGCATTAAGATTATCCCCGCCAAAATAACCATCGACATAGACATTCCCTTTAAGGGTATTTTGCCTTTCACTTGCAACGGACCTTTTTTTGTCATTATTGTTTCAAAAAAAAGCGGTGCTAATAAGGAACCTGAAATGATCGTAATTTGCCAGGTTGATGCAATGAGCCATCCAGGTGCATAGGCTGCTGAAAAACAAATTGGACCATAAAAAAGTCCAAATCCTACTGTGCTCCACAAAAGCCAGGCTTTCGGATTTTTTTTCATTTCTAGAAATAAAGGTTTAAGATTCTTTCTTGCCATCACAAGGAGCAGCAGAAAAGGAACCATAAAGAAGTACCGTAATGAAGCACTCCATATCCAGCTCCCTCCTTCCAGCTCCATGGAACGGTTAATGATGAACGTAAACGCAAAAAAGAATGCAGCCAAAACGCCAAGGATGACTGGACGCATTTTCTATTCCCCTTCTGACTTAGGTTTTCTTCCATAGAATAAGTCCAATTCTATGGATACATTTTTTTATTATAACAAATATCTGAATTATTTGATATTTAAAATCTTAGCATAAGTCAAAAATGCAAAGCATAAATTGTTTCGTCGTTCAAAAAGCTTGAAACTTCTTACGTACATATTCGTATAGTTGGATGGCAATTAAAATTTCTTTAAGTGAGGTTGATAGAATGTTTGGAAAAGTAGCAGCAGATATTTTAGGATTAAGCGATGTAGGTTCTGTTATTAGACCAGAAAATTACGATAAAGTGGATTCCGATGATTATGTTATGCATGAAGATAACGAAAAGATATATTTTTTAATTAAATCCAAATCAGATGAATATTGTTTTACAAATAATGCCCTGATTCACCTTGACGGAACAAGTGCAACAAGCAAAAAGAGAATGCTTCATCGCTATAGTTATGCAACAAATAGAATTTCTGATGTGAAGCTGGAAACTGCTGGTACAGTCGACCTTGATATTGAAATTAAATTTAAGATTGGTTCGGAGCTCTTCTCTATTGATGTCCATAAAAAACACATTGAAGAAGTAAAGGACCTATACAAAGCACTTATTAAAATCTCAGAAATTGCTTACGAGAATGAAATTTCCCTTCGCTATGCCAAAGAAAGCCTTGATATTGCATCTACGACATTAGGACGTGTTACTAGTTCTGATAACAATTTGGTTGTTCAATTCAAGATGTTAAATCAAGCAGCTTTCCAATGGCTGGAGGATAGTAAAAAGCAATATAACATAAAAGACTACGGCTTTGTTTTTGAAAAATACATTAATAATTAGACACAAAAAATACCTCTATATTTTAGAGGTATTTTATATAAGAAAAAACAGACCCAATTGGGTCTGTCCTCCACATGCTATGTGATTAAGCTTTTTGTACGTTAGCAGCTTGAGGTCCACGAGCACCTTGCTCAACAGTGAAAGTTACTGATTGACCTTCTTCAAGTGTTTTAAAGCCTTCGCCTTGGATTGCTGAAAAGTGAACGAATACATCTTCTCCGCCATCGCGCTCGATGAATCCGAAACCTTTCTCTGCATTAAACCATTTTACTTTACCGTTTTCCATATTTGTTGCCTCCTCGTGTGTAATCCACACAATTGTATTACTATTCTTGCTCTTTGTGATCCAGGCGAAAAGCAATAACTAATCTTCCCTTTACTACCGAACAAAAATAATTCTTCATAATCATACCAAAAAAAGAAAAATTAAGCAAGGTCTCGTCTATTACTTTACACATAATACCTGAATAAACATGTTAGTAGATGGTGAACTTATTAAAAATGTCACTAGGATAAACCCTAGTGACAAATCAAACAATATTAAATTTTTTCTTCTAATTCCCAGTCGTATAAATCTTCAATACGGCAATTTAATTCTTTTGAAATGGTCATTGCTGTACTGAGATTCATTACTTTCCTAGTCATGTAGCCGTTAAGCTGTTCTAAAGGAATTTGTGTATTTTTTTCTAAGCCCTCAATATTCATGCTGTTCTTCGTTAACAAGGCTTTGAGGTTACTCTTTTTCGCTTTATAATTAGTCAAAATGACACCTCACTTTTTAATTAGTGTAACACAATGAAAATGTAAATGAAAGGAATCACTACCATCCGCCATAAACAGCAGGGACTTAAAAGCGTTCATAAGATAGTAACAAGCAACTAAAATAAAAATGTGGTATAATTAAATTGATGAAAAAAAGGGGTGTTAATTTGAGAAACTCTAGTAACAGATTCAATAGCGGGCAAACTGTGAAGCTTAAGGACACCGGCGAAGAAGTTACCATTCTAAAATGGCAATATGTAAAAAATATGAAAAGGTATTCTTACACCGTTAAGGAGCATCCCGAGACATTCTTTTTCGAAGAAGAATTTCAAAGTCAATAGATTAACGTAAAAAGACCAAATCCAGAGG
Source organism: Neobacillus vireti (assembly GCF_036962345.1). Lineage (GTDB taxonomy): Bacteria > Bacillota > Bacilli > Bacillales > Cytobacillaceae > Neobacillus > Neobacillus vireti_A. The sequence continues at coordinate 25,652 of NZ_JBALNB010000007.1, read as the reverse complement.
ATTGGTCTTCTTTATTCTTCATATTAAAATTCTGCATTTCCTGTTGTTCTTGGGAATGGTATAACGTCTCGTATGTTTGACATACCGGTTAGGTACATAATTAATCGTTCAAATCCTAGACCATAGCCTGAGTGTTTTGTTCCACCGTATTTTCTTAGTTCTAGGTACCACCAATAGTCCTCTTCGTTCATACCAAGTTCATTTATTTTTCCAGCAAGAATATCTTCACGCTCTTCACGTTGACTTCCGCCGATTAATTCCCCAATTCCTGGTACAAGCAAATCTGTTGCCGCAACTGTGCTTTTATCTTCATTTAATCTCATATAGAAAGCTTTAATTTCTTTCGGATAATCCGTGACAAACACAGGCTTTTTGAACACTTTTTCACATAGGAAACGCTCATGTTCTGTTTGTAAGTCAAGCCCCCATTCAACAGGGTAGCCAAAATCTTCACCAGATTCTTTTAAGATTTTAATCGCTTCTGTATACGTTACACGGCCGAAGTCAGATGTATGTGCGTGTTTCAGGCGATCTAATAGCCCTTTTTCAATAAAGCTGTTAAAGAAGTTCATTTCTTCTGGAGCTTGTTCAAGAACGTAGCCGATTACATACTTAACCATCTCTTCTGCAAGATCCATAACTTCAGGAAGCTCAGCAAATGCTAATTCAGGTTCAATCATCCAGAATTCCGCTGCATGTCTTGCAGTATTTGAGTTTTCCGCTCTAAAAGTCGGTCCAAACGTATAAACATTACGGAACGCTAATGCAAATGCCTCTGCAGATAATTGTCCACTAACAGTTAAGTTCGTTTCTTTGTTGAAGAAATCCTTAGTTAAATCTGTTTTTCCCTCATCATTCTTTGGAGGGTTATCGATGTCTAGTGTCGTAACTCTGAACATTTCACCTGCACCTTCGGTATCACTTCCCGTGATAATCGGTGAGTGTACGTAAACAAATCCTTTGTCTTGGAAGAACTTATGAATCGCATAGGAAGCTAAAGACCTAATACGGAAAACAGCTGAAAACGTGTTGGTACGTGGTCTTAAATGTGCAATGGTTCTTAAATACTCAAATGAATGTTTTTTCTTTTGCAAAGGATAGTCAACATTTGAAAGTCCTGCAATCTCAATATTTGTCGCTTTAATTTCAAACGGCTGTTTTGCCTGAGGAGTATGGATAAAATCTCCTTCTACTTTAATGGATGAACTAATTGGAAGCTTTGCAATTTCTTTGAAATTTTCCAATTGCTCGTCAAATACGATTTGAACACCTTTAAAGAAGCTACCATCATTCAATTCAATAAAACCAAAGGTTTTTGAATCGCGAACGGTACGGATCCATCCTGATAATTGAACCTTCTGATCTATGTAGCTTTCTGTATTTCTGTACAAATCCTTAATTAGGGCTTGTTTCATTTTCTTTTGTACCTCCAACTCTCACGTAAAAATAAAAATCCTCCCGTCCGTGGGACGCAAGGTAATGATTTTTCACAGTATCTTTGTTTCTTATCCCTTCAATATTATATAAAACTCACAACAAATAAGCAATATTCTACAATTTTTCCTGAAATCTGTTAGATATTTTTCAGAATATTTGCAGGATTTTTCTTATGAGGAGTCGAAATAATTAGGAAATGTTCGATTCTTGATAATGGGAGTGTTGATTGTGGATAAAGTTACTTGTATTGCCTATCTTCTGTATCATTCTTCTAAGAATCAAACCATCCAAGAAAAAGCGATTCAATTATTGAATGGTGATGTAACTATAAGGGAATTAAAAAGAAATACGACCACCCAGGCCTTATTAATACAGGCAGAATCTACACTAAGAAAGAATAACTTCGACAAACTGCAAGTTCAGAAATTTGCCGAAGAATTTTTGTTACTTGAGGTCTAAGCTTCCTTCGGGAAGTTTTTTTCATAAGGCTCTTTTCCTTTATAAAAACAACCTTTCATAAACAAAAATTTCCTTGCCATTTTCGTTCAAAGCTGTTTTAATAGAAATTAAACCTAAAGATTTCCAAAATTCCTTAGCTTTTCCATTTTCTTTTAGGACTCCTATGCGAATACGTTCTAGGCCTCTTTTATGCATTTCACCTTCATAAAGTGAATATGCCTGTGTACCAAAACCAAATCCTTGGTAATCACGATGAATCATTAAAAGCCCCAGCCAAGGGCACCGATCTTTTGGACTTTCCATTATGTAGTCTATAACCCCGATATACGTATCATCCAACTTAATAAATACACTTGTTGTTACAGAATTCAAGAATGCCTTTTCCATATCCGCAAGTTCCCTTTTGGCATTTCCATTTTCAAGAACATTATAGTCTGTATTCGAATTTATGATTTCAAGCGCAATGTATAGCGTTTCTTTTGTTATCTCTTCAAACTGCACTGACATATTTGTCCTCCAATCATTTAATAAAACCGGTATTTTTATTTTACCTTAATTAGATTTAAATTTTAAAAATATATAATGAGAAAGGTGATTCTATGGTTCAAGTTAATGTAAAAGTAACATTCGAAGGAAAAATATATTTAACCAATGTCTTAGCCAATCGCAACACTTCCGAAGAGGAAATATACCGCCTAGCGTTTGAACAGGTTGAAAAACAATGGAAAAACAATTAAAATACCAGTAAAAACAGCGGCCATTATTTGGACGCTGTTTCTTGTGTTTTATGCTTCGATTTCATATAATGTCTCCGGAACATCCTTCATTAATGGGCTGATACTTTTCGTTACAAATAAATGCAGCCTATGCATCGCACGGGTACACACCGTGTAGAATAATTTCCGTTCGCTTTCATTTTCATACTGAGAACTATCAAAGAGAATTACCGCATCAAACTCAATCCCTTTTGCCAAATAGGATGGAATCACCAATATCCCTTTTTCATATGCAATGGTCGATTTCTCGATTAGATGAAGAGGTAGCTCATTTTTAAGTGCGGCATATACCCTTATACTTTCTGCTGCCGTTCTACAAATAACAGCAATCGTACGATGGCCTTCTAACAAAAACTCATTGATCTTCTCCGGTATTAAACGATCTAATAAGTCTGAATCGGAAATCTTTATGGTTGGTTTTCTGCCATGACGATTAAATGGTTCAATCAGTTCCCCGTCTTCAACCAAACTGCTGGTGAAATCAACAATTTCCTTTGTAGAACGATAGGTTTTAGTCAAAACGATCTTTTCTACATCCTCTACCTTCTCTTTATAATCAGAAATTACTGTAGCTGAACCTGTCGCACCTGAAAAGATAGCTTGATTAAAGTCGCCAAGAAGCGTCATTTTACTATAGGGAAACATCCTTTGGATGAATGCAAATTGAAAAGGTGAATAGTCCTGTGCTTCGTCAATAAATATGTGACGAATACCTGATGAAGACTTCCTTCCCTTAATCAAATCCTGCAAATAAACAAAAGGTGTTGCGTCTTCATAGGCAATTATATAGTTTGCTAATTTGTCTACAGTCTGCATACAAATTTGTGTCCATTCATCAAGAAGAATTTCTTTATGATTTGTACCCTTCGTAAATAGCTGGCTATATAATCCCTGCATATCTATAAAATTCAGCTTTTTCACTCTAGAAAATAACGACCTAAACTTTACTTTTACTACCCGTTCAGCAAGAAATTTTTGTTCCTGTTCAAAATCATCAAAGCTATTATGACTGTATCGGTTTTTACCCTGTAATTCCTGGTACACCTCTTGATAGTCCTCTTTTTCTAAATATTGTACCTCTTCCTCCACCCAGCTTTTTGATCGTTCCTGTTTAACTCGTCTTTTTAGCTCTCTTAAAAGCCAATCCCTCACCATTTCCATCCGATTAGGGATGGTAAAGCTCGAATCTAATGAGTAAAAATATTCAGAGATTGCTTTATTCGAAATGAGAATTTCACCGCGAAAGACTAAATCTTTGAACAGCAAACCTTTGGTTGATAGAGCCTCTGCATATTGATCAATGATTTCTTTAAATGTAAGACTAGCCTTATATCGAATTCCCGATACTCGTGTATGATAGTCCTTTGTATCCTCCTGGTTAAGTAAAAATTCCATTTGGTCAAATGGGTCCTCAACTTCAAACGCTTTTCCAATGCGGTGGTTTAAGTATTCCATAAAGGTAGCCTGTTCCATATTCTCTTCCCCTAATTCAGGGAGTACCGTTGATACATAAGAGTTAAAGAGTGGATTCGGAGAAAATAACATAATATTTTCAGACTTTAACGTATCACGATGACGATAAAGCAAATACGCAACCCGCTGAAGGGCAGCAGATGTTTTACCACTTCCTGCGACACCTTGCACTATTAAAAGTTTGCTTCGTTCGTTTCGAATAATTTGATTTTGTTCACGCTGAATCGTTGCCACAATACTTTTCATTTGGGCATTAGCATTATTACCAAGGACCTCCTGAAGCATTTCATCACCAATGGTTACACCTGTATCAAACATAGCTTTAATTTCAGAAGCTCGAATGATAAACTGACGTTTTATTTTCATTTCGCCGTTAATTTCTCCATCTAATGTATTGTACTCTGCCGGACCTGGAGCATAATCATAATAGAGACTGGAGATGGGCGCCCGCCAGTCATAAATTAAAAAATTCTCATCCAGTTCATCCATAAAAGAAGCAATTCCGAGATATACATGATCAACAGCAGTCTCTCCATTTTCTAAAAAATCAATCCGTCCAAAATACGGTGAATATTTTAATCGTTCGAGGGTTCTAATCTGCTTATCCATTTGCCTAAACGTTCGTTCACGCTCTGATAACAACTCTGCTTGTTGTTTTATACTCGCTGCTGTTTCAATAACGTCATCCGGTTCATCCATATTAACCGTGACATCTTCCCAGAAAGTTTTTCGAAGCTCAAGTACGTCTGAACTGACACCACCTGTATTTTTCTGGAGTTTTTGCTTTTTCTTCTCAATCTCCTTGATAACAAAGTTCACTCGCTCCTGCTCGAATTGCAAATCCTTATTCTGCATATCGCTCATATAACCACTCTCCAGAAAAATTTTGGTCTATATTATTTGACAACCATCCTCTTTTCGTGCTATAGTTATTATAGGAATATTGTGCAATATAATAATATTCGTAACAAGACCAACATTCATTTTATCATGAATTTTTTTTGTTTACAATAGATACGTACGCCGCTATGGCGTTTTTTTTTACTGTTTCCTATTCGATACTTCCTCACCTTCTTCTGGTCTAAAATCTCCATAAACCCAATCTCTATATTGACCATATAACAGAATCGATAGTAACCTTAGGATAATATAATCAATGGTATGAAATTTTTCTTTAACCAGTGTTAACTTTTTAAAAACCAGATCTAAACACATTGTCATGACCAATACTCTAAGTTGGGAAATCCAATTATTTTGCTTCAAAAACGATAATGTTGAAAAAAATGACAACGAAATCGCATATAACGGGACCAATACAAAATGTTCGTTCCAGGAATGATACTTCCCTAATCCAAATCGAATTTTCCGAGAGACAGCGAATACAAATAGTAAATTTGCTTCGGTTATCAAGATCGTGAAGAATAGTGAAATGAAGCGAATCACTGGATTTCTTTTATTTAAAAAGTTGTTCCATCCATCACTCAATCTGAAGTATAAAGGAATTAATATTAAGGTATAAACAGTTCTCCACCATTTATGTTTATATACTTTTAACTTCAAAAAAAGAACTTCTACCAATGCAAAATATAGACCGCCTAATAAATTTCCAAACCCTCCAATTTTTTGGGCTGTAAAGAATAAGGCAGTAAAGGGCACAAAAATAGCCTGCGATAAAATAGCACCAAGGATATTATCAAAATAATTTTTTTTTAAAATTCTTGGCTTATATTTATAGGCTCTAAACAGATTTAATACAAAAAACTCAAATAAGTATGCCATACCAATATTCGACATTAATAAGATAAATAATTGCATTTTGTTTTTACTTTTAAAAAAAGAATAACCCAGTAAACCTGAGTGGATTAGGAATAAAATAATAAAAGGTATTTTATTATATTTTGGATTCTTCATTCACATATCCCATTTCAATGTTGTTTTAATAGTAGTATTTGATTTGCCTCCCTTTTCATTCCACTTTCATATAATATTTCCACATTAAAGGTCATCGTTCATTGAACGGTGGCCTTTTGTGTTAATCCATTTTCTCTATAAGCTGCTGATACCAGATTTGTGTCTGTTCAGGATCTTTATCATTTATAAATATTTTTCTATCCTTCATTTCAATATAAATATACGGAGATGACCCTTTTTGGATAAAGAGTAAACTGGTTCCATATCCAGTTACTTTAAATTGTCCTTTAGAAAGCGCAGGGAGTCCCACTCCATTTGTCCTTACTGTAACCTCAGGTAAATGATCCATTAGTTCAATCGAAATAATTTCTTTATATGTCCACTCATCCCCATACATTCCGGTAATCTGTCGGCTAAGGAAGGGATATCACTATCCCTCCCTCGCCTAAGAACGGTACGTGACTCTTTCGATGTCATACCGCTCAAGCATTCAATCACCCATTAAATAAGTGGGCGGCAGTTGTTCTGAGATACGCTATAGATTTCTTTTTGCGTTGCATTTCTTTTCTGTTGATAAAATAATTCCTATCTAAATACGGGTTCATATCAAGTTTTAGAGCAATGTGTCTTACAATAGGAGTATCTCCTGCGTTGTGCAGTCTTTCATTACCGTCCATAAAGACCCATTGTCGTGAACCGATTTTTTTCCAGTATTTTCGAATTATCCACCTTTTGCCTTTGTTAGGGTGTCTTCTTTTACACCATTTCCACAACATGTTCCATATTAAGTGATTTAGATTTTTAAATGTCTGCTTTGAACATACGGCTTGATGATAATTGCACCATCCCTTGATATTCCGGTTTAGTTTTTTTATTAGTTCCTTTTGTTCAATCGCCTTATTTGATTTAATGACATTGCTTATATTTCGGATTATTTTCTTGAACGATTTTTGAGAAGGGCTAATAATCAATTTGGTCTTTCTTTTCCTGAAATTCCATCCTAAGAAGTCAAAGCCTTCGGAAATGTGTGAAATAAGTGTTTTTTCTTTAGAGAGGGTTAGCCCTCTTTGAATTAAAAAAGATTCTATAATGCTTTGGATTTCAATTAGAGTTTCTTTATCAACTGCACTGACAATAAAGTCATCTGCATAACGTATGATATTTATTTTCTTGTGATTTTTGTGTTTTTTATCGATTTTCCCTTTACTATTCATCCAATATTTCTCTGCAATTGCCATTTCCATACCATCTAATGTCATATTAGCTAGAGTAGGGGAGATAATACCGCCTTGTGGGGCTCCAGAATCAGTGGGAAATAACTTTTTATCAAAGATGAAGCCTGCTTTTAGGAACTTGTTTAGAATTTTCTTGTCCATAGGTATATTGTCTAATAACCAGTTATGTTGAATGTTATCAAAACAGCCTTTGATATCTCCCTCTAATATCCAAGTGCCAGCTCTTTTGTAAGAGAGGAGGTTGAAGATATTGGACATTGCGTCATGCGTACTACGATATTTCCTAAAACCAAAGGAAATCTTATCTGCAGTTATCTCTGAGATAGGTTCAAGTGATAGAAGATATAACGCTTGCATTACTCTGTCATGGAATGTAGGTATACTGAGTGGACGTTTCTCCTCTTTTCCAAACTTTTCTATGTAGACTCTTTTTAATGGTTTACATTTGTAGTTCCTATTATTTAAGTTTAGAACAGCTTTCATCTTCTCATGAGGTTCGTTCCATTTGATTCCATCTACACCTGCGGTGTTCTTTCCTTTGTTAGTTGTTACTCTCTTTACAGAGAGAGCCTTAGCATAGAATGAGTTAACCAATAAATATTGAAGTCGTTTCACAAGATTTTGTTTCCCATCTCGAACTGCCTTCGTAATCCTGATTTGAATTCTATTAACAAATCTTTCAGCTTGTTTCCAATCTATGTTTTTCCATTGAAATTCAAGCATTCTGTTTGTAATGTTCTCACGTGGGGACCCACATGCAATTGACGCATTTACATTCATAGTTATTCCTTTCATTCTTACGATTGAACACCTATTGGAAGTCAGCTACCTTTCAGTACAGGGCAAAGTTTGAACCCTTATATTATCAATTACAGATAATCATTCGCTTTCTCCAATTTCCTTTACCCTCTGAACAATTGTATCTTCCTTACGGTTGACCTACTCCTTTGAGAGTTCATAGGGCTTACCTTGTTCCGATGTGTAAATAATTTGCTTTCCCTTAGGTTCTGACTATAAGCCGAGAATTGTTTGTCCGTTTTCATTAACCCGCGTCGAGTGATTAATGCCTAATTCTGCCCCATTTTGGGTAGAGCGTGTCAACCATATTTCGCTCAGCAAAGGTAACGACTCTTACATCAGTTCACATAAGTTAACCATAGGAAAGCTTTTCCTAGCAATATATAGATATATGGTTTATCTAGTTCTCACATTGTCCTGTCAGCTTCAAACCAGAGGATTGCTCCCATCGCATGTGACAGTAGGAATACTCCAAACGGAAGGAGCAGTCATATAATGACAATTTACACAACGACTTCAAGTCGCACCGAAGCTATCCTTTTTCGTTACTAGCTCGTAGCCCTGATAACTAAAATAAGAAACCACGCTAATTCCGCCAATAACCAGAATTAATAGCGAAATACTAATGATATAACTGCGTTTGCGCTTTTTTGGAACTTCATATTTAGTTAGGTAAATCAATCCACCCATCAAAAAAATGAACATAAAACCAAATTGAACTTCCATTGCAAATTTAAAAGAAGTAAACAGGAGCGGCAGCAGAATCAACATGCCAATTGCTGTTAATATCAGCAATCCACCAACCTTTTTCGGGTACCCGCTTTTAATTAATTGCTCCTGTTCCTCCTTCGGGCGTGTTGCGAATCCGGAAATAAGCCAATATCCTTCCTTCTTTCTAACGGCCCAACCTAGAATTAGAAATAGCAAAATGACAACGGCTTGGACACCTACTATTCCCCACACGCAAAAACCCCCATATGTATTGAATTTTGAATATTTTATTCTATCTACTATACGAACGAGTACCTTAATTGGATTCATCCCGAATCAAAAAGGCCGATATTTTGTAATCGGCCAAACTTGTTTTAATCATCAGGGTCGGATCATTACCCTAGTACCATTTGGAACCTTCTCTGATAACTGAAGAACATCACGATTATGCATTCTTACACAACCATGCGAAACCGCTTTTCCTATCGAACTTGGATCATTTGTTCCATGGATACCATAACCTTGTTTAGATAACGATAGCCACAAAACACCAAACGGTCCGCCGGGGTTCATTTGGCGGTTAACAATCACAAAATCACCAGTTGGTGTAGCTGTCAGCATTTTCCCTACAGCAATCGGGTAGATTTTTTCCAATTTTCCATTCCTATATAAAGAAAGTCTTCGCTTACTAACGGAAATTTGTATAGAAATTGGAATTGTACTTGGATCTGGAAGCCCGGGGATTTGAATTCTTTGTCCTACGTACAGCTGCTGGTGATTGACACCTGGATTTGCCGCATAAATCCGTGCCAGGCTTACCCGATAGTCCAATGAAAGTTGATAAAGGGTATCACCAGGCTTTACGATGTGAATCATACTATCCCACCTTTTTTAACTAGCATATGTTGGGATTTAATAACCGTTGCTTAATTCTTCTTCCTCAAGCCTAAATAAATGAGCCATATCCTGACGAGTGTGTTTTGTATAAAAATAGTCATTCGTATGCGGGTCATAAATATAATCCTTCTTCCAATCCTTTATGTTCCTAGTTATCTCTTTCATTGCTTCTAAAAACAATAAAATTTCCGCATTCGACATAATTGGATGCAGTGAAAATCGGACCCAGCCTGGTTTTGTAGACATATCTCCTTGATCTATTTGCTCAGCAATTTGTTTCGATTTATGTTTGTCAATTTCCAATAAATAATGACCATATGTTCCTGCACAAGAGCATCCTCCGCGGACCTGAAATCCATATCGATCATTTAGCAAACGGACAATAAGATTGTAATGAATATCTGTGATGGTAAATGAAACAATGCCGATTCGATTCCGCTGATGATTCTCTAATACATGAAGATTCGGTATATCTTCCAACCCAGTTAGCAGTAGTTCAAGCTGTTCTTTCTCTCTAGCTAAAATCTTTTCAACTCCCATTTGTTCCTTTAGTTTAATACATAGGGCGGTACGTATGGCTTGAAGTATCCCTGGTGTTCCTCCATCCTCACGATGTTCAATGTCATCAATGTATTTGTGTCCGCCCCACGGATTCGTCCATGCAACCGTCCCGCCGCCAGGGTGATCAGGTACCTTATTGCTATACATTCTTTTATCAAAAATTAATACACCACTCGTTCCGGGTCCACCTAAAAACTTATGGGGTGAGAACAGAATGGCATCAAGTTTTTCCAGAGGGTCTTTAGGGTGCATATCCATCTTCACATATGGAGCCGAGGCAGCAAAATCAACAAAACATAGACCGCCGTGTTGGTGCATAATTTTCGCCAACTGATGATAAGGGGTTTGTATTCCAGTCACGTTCGAGCAAGCAGTGAAGGATCCAATTTTAACACCCCGATCCCGATACTGGTTAAGAAGCTGCTCGAGATGTTTCACATCTACCGCACCCTTTGGGTCAGGTCTGATAATTTCCACATCAGCCAACGTTTCAAGCCATGAGGTTTGATTTGAATGGTGCTCCATATGTGTGAGAAAGACAATGGGTTTTTCATTATCCTTAATCTTAATGCTCGCTTTCCATTGCTCTGGGACTCTCAGCCCAAGTAATCTCTGAAATTTATTCATGGCAGCCGTCATCCCAAAGCCATCAAGAATCAGTACGTCGTTCTCATCGGCATTTACATGTTCCTTGATAATTTTTCTTGATTGATTATAGATTCCAGTCATCATAAGACTAGTAAAATTGGATTCAGTATGTGTATTAGCCATGTACGGACCAAACACCTCTGAAATTCTTCTTTCTATAGGACGAAATAATCTTCCACTTGCCGTCCAATCTGCATATATTATAGGTTTTCTTCCGTATGGGTGGTCGAATTCCTGATGATTGCCAATAACTTGAGACCGAAATTTTTGAAAGTATTCCTCAAGATTGTCCGGCAGCCGAAAGTATTTACTTCCGATCCTTGCAGTAATCATAGTTCAGCACCTCTCCATTAAATCCTGCTAATTACTATATGCAAAGCTTTCTTTTACCGATAATAAAAACAGCCTGATCCCATGGGATCAGACTGTTTCCTTTATTTATTAATTTGAATTCCTTGCCGATTCCTTCCGATTGACTTCATCAATTTTTTGAACAAACATTTGGAAAACTCTCTGCTTTTCTTCCAAGTCCTTAATATATTCTTTTAATTGATTATAGGTTTCTTCAAAGGGTTTATGATATCTTTGCCGTATATTTTCAATTAATTCCTCATTCACTGTTGACTGAATGACTTGCTTGGTAATCCCATATTTATACGAATAGACCTTTAATTCTTGTGCCACTTCTTCATATTCTTTATCAATTTCGGTAAGGACTACCGATATATCATCCTTCCACTCTTCTAGTGATTTTTGCAGATAGGATTTAACCATTGTTTCTTCCATCGATTGCACCCGCCTAATAAAGTCTTATGTAACTTCATTATAACGGTAATAGTTTTCATCCTAGTGTCTAGTAGTTTACAAAGCTATATCAAATAATAGGTATTTGTTCCGATTTACATATAAATTTAGGTTAATAGACGCACATTAAGAAATGGTATTAATGGTAATAGGGACACTTTGTGTAATATTATTTGCATTTCCTAAATCAATATTGATTAATAAGGAATATTTAAAGGTGTCTTCATTATATTGAACTTCATCAGGAATATCGAGTAAAAAGGGGATCTTTCCAGTTTGGTTTGGGCTGCATTCAAGAGAACAGAATACGGAATGACTATTTAAAGTTTCCTCTACAAAAGCCTGTGAATCAATCCCTATTAGATCGATATCATATCTTTTAATTTTATTCTTGAGTAGTCCGCCCGTTATCTCAATCGTCCCATTTATGACACTGCCGGCTTCGTAAACCTGCTTATCCAAATGAACCATCGTTTTTGGCAAACCAATCTTCAATTTTGTTAAATAATCTTTTAATGTCATTTTCTCCACCTGTTCCCTAAAATAGGCATAATAAAAGACCGGCATTTGTAATCAAGCTGCTTCAAATGTTAAAACATAAAAGCCCCTGTACTTGGCGGTCCATGACCTCCTTCGCTTTAGCCGACGAAGTTAGCTGACGGGTAGGATGGCGAAAGAAAAGTTCTCATCCTTTCTACTTGGTAGAATTAACCCCTATTAATTGGTTCCTCCGTACCCAGGGTGATGGGTTTTGGCCGAATATTAAATTCATAATATGACGCTAATTCTAGCCCCAACCTGAACCGTTGTAAAGAGTGAAATTCACTTAAAATACCCGTTTAATCCCCAATTTAAAGTAAAAACAAGAGCTTTTCTATTGTTTGCTCATGAATCTTCGTTATCTTGCAGCATAGATTATCTTTAAGAAATCCTATTTTGTAAGGATGTCAATGAACTCATCAAGGCCTGTGGAATATTTTATATACATTCTTGGTAAAAATAACAATTCATTTTTCAGTCCTTTTTTCGTATAGAGTGAGGGTGTAGTTGTCAAACCAAATTGATAATACTTTTTTACCTCTGATCCGACACGTTCATTGAAGTTTCCATAAGGATACGCAAGTGCTATAACCGGTTTACCGGTCATTTTTTCAATTTTTTCCTTCGAGCTTTTTAATTCATATTGAAGATTCTCTACTTTTGTTAAATCCGGGTGTGTAGCTGTATGAGACTGAACAGAAATTACACCAGTGGCTGCCATATCCCTTAATTCAGATTGTGACAAACGGTTCCTACGCCCGACAAAATCGGATATAACGAAAAAGGTTGCGGTAGGTTTAAAGTGATGATCTGTTAACTTTTGAAGAATTTCAAATGCTTTTTGATTATTTTTATAACCATCATCAAATGTAATAAAAATTGGTTTTTTAATTTTACTAATATCCTTCCATCTTTCAAATGTTAATAACGTATATCCTTGATTTTTCAAATAGGTCATTTGCTTTTCAAAATTTTCAGGTGTTACATATAATTCCTTAGAGCCTACACCGTTATATTCATCGATTGAGTGGTAGATTAAAATTGGAACCTTATTCTGTGCTTGAACATGTGCCGGAAGGCAAACCATAAGAAGAAAAACCAATACAATCCTAAACATTAGCTTCACCCTTTTTCTCAATGTCTCGAATATTATTCCTCACTTAGAGCATTTTATCTATTCGTTAAGGTTAAACCTAAAAAACAACAAACACTAAAGGAGATCTTCAATGTCTGAATACAAGGTTTTATTTTTGGATATCGATGGAACCATCATTACACCTGATGATTCTATTGAGGAAACGACAATTAAATCTATACAACAGGTTCAGGAAAAAGGAATAGAAGTCTTTTTAGCTACAGGCAGACCCCTACATGAAATTAGGGAACTTGCGAAGAAGCTAAATGTTCGCTCCCTTATCGGATATAACGGTGCATATGGCATTTATCAAGGGAAGGACCTCTTCCAAGAGCCTATGAATAAAAAAAGTGTCCAACAATTCCTAGAAATAGCGAAAAATAATAAACATGAGGCTGTTCTTTATACAAAAGACAAAAACATATTTACGGATCTAAACGTGGATTTTGTACAAGAATTTATCGAGAAATTCCATTTACATAAGAACGATTCCTTTACTCCTTCCAAGGATTATGAGGTTTTGGGCATGACATTGATAAACGTAGACCCAAAGGATTTATCCTTTTATAGAAATGAAGATGGTATTCATTTAACTCAAGTAAATGTGGAGGGCATGCGCCATTGTTATGATGTAATTAGAGACAAAATCAATAAGGGGATTGGTGTCCAATATATTCTTAAACACCTCGGTGTCAACAAGGAACATGCGATAGCTTTTGGTGATGGTTTGAATGATAAAGAAATGCTGATGAATGTCGGTGAAGGTTTTGCGATGGGTAACGGTCATCCGGATTTATTTCAGTTTGCCAAACACAAAACAACAACAGTAAGTGATTCAGGGATTTATAATGGATTAAAAAAGCTAGGGGTTATTGAATGAATCCCAACAAAGAAAAAGCTTGGTTTTCGCTATCAAAGGCTGTGCATAGCGCACAGCTTTTTTTGCATGAATTTGTTGTTATTTCGTGGTATCCGTCTTGTTTTGATAGCTTTTGTCACCGTGCAGGAAAATGGGGTATTCAGTAGAGAATTTACTATCTAAAGAGGTTTTACCGTAAATTAGATAGAGAGGATTTGAAAACTAATGAGAACTTTCACCTTAAAGGAAGTTTCCAAAAAAATAAATGTTAAACCGGCTACTTTGAAAAAATGGGAAGAAGAACTTGAGGAATATCTAGAAATACCGCGAACGAAACAAGGAGCAAGAATCTATTCACAAGTGGAAATAGATTTACTTTTAGAAATTAAGGCATTGCACAATAAAAGACTCAATACCACGATGATTTTACAGACTTTACGAGGGGAAACTGATATTAAAGAGGTAATATCTGAACTGGATGACGAAATTTCTAAATTGGAAGAAACTGATACTGAACTCGAAGAACGAATCCATTTTCCTGAAGAAGCAGTTGCTGAACAGAACGAAGAAATCTCAGAACCCAATGAAGAAGTTCACAAACCTGCCGCAGTAACCTCTGAACCAGAAGAAGAAATCAATGAAACTGAATCCCAAGAATTAGCAATTATTTCTCACAATGCCACCCCTGTAGCGGATGAGGAAATCTCCATTAAAAGCGCAGATGAATTTTTCCTCGCAATGGATACGTATAAACAAACCTTTTTAAATGAAGTAAAAGAGGAAATTAGAAACGTACTTCGAAAAGAAGTGGTTGAAGAGGTCAAAAAAGAAATTGCAACTGGCACGAACTACACTGTAAACACTCTTTCTGAATCTATAAACCAATCTACCGCTACCACGAAAGCAGAGCTCAAAGAACTGTCTGTCAACTTAGACAAAAATACAGAGCAGACAACAGATAGACTTCTATACTTATCTAAAAGTATTGCCAACGCCTCTCATGAAACATCTGAAGAAATTTATATTCTATCAAAGCAGTTATCGCAATCTACTGAGGAACTCGCTCATTATGTAGAAATTACAAACACAGAAATTATTGGCCTATCGGATACAATTGAAAAAGACCGTGAAGACCGCGTGAAGGAACGGGATCTCTTCCGAAATGATATTACACAAAGAGAAGCAGCTTTTCAGAATTTATTAACTAGCTTCCGAGATGTAGCCGCTGCAAAAGAAAAGAAATGGTGGAAATTTTGGGAATAAGATGTCAAGTCGCTTTGCTTTTGGTCCATTTTTTAGGCGGGGGGAATCATTATGAACACAAGCGAAGTTGCAAAATTATTGGGGGTATCTGCTAGTACCATTCAACGCTGGGTAAAACAGTTGGAATTGCCGATGGAGCGCAATGAACGGGGGCATTATCATTTTAATAAAGAGGATATTGATCTTCTAAAAAATATTCAGACGCAAATACAAAATGGGACCCTCCTTCAAGAAATAGCTCCTGTCCGAGAAAAGAAAACGCGCAAAGGGATCGTTAAAGAACCTGAAAACAATGCTGAACTGGAAAGATTGTATACGATCGTTACTGAATTGGAGGCAAAGGTGAATTCTAAAGCCGACTCCGTTGCCTCCTACCAGTTGCTGCAGCACCGCAGGGAAATTGAAGAGTTACAGAATCAAGTTAAAGATTTAACAGCACAAGTGGAATCCATCCAAACACAGCTTAATGAGAGTAAGAAATCTATTTTGCCTGACCAACCGTTAGTCTTAGAAAAGGGAAAGGTTAATAGGAAAAAGAAGAATTTCGTCAGTTCTTTTTTTGGATTTTTAGGATAACTAAAAGAGCTAATCGCCTTGAACACAAAAAAAAGCCGAATGTTCATAGACATTCGGCTTTTTGCATTTATATCTTTAATTCTACAAGCGGTTTCGTATACTTTTTTATCATATAACTTCCCAGGACCATACAAACGATAAAGGAAAATGCGAGTAAGAATAAATAATTTTCCGAGATAGAATTCGGTAAGATGGCCTGAATCGATTTAATAATAAACCCATGAAATAAATAAACATAAAGTGTTCTTTCACCAATCTTTGTGATTTTGTACTGATTCGACGGAATTAACGGCAAGAACGCAAATACTACAATCAACGTTAAACCATACTGCAATGCACGCAACAATCCATCGCTTATCTGCATCCCTCCCATATTTTCGTAAGATGTATCACCTAACAGCCATGGTACCGCATCTTGAGGGAACCCTAATCCAAAAAATATGAATGTCATTGCGATAATAGCTATTCCTGCCGGTACAGCATACTTTGCCCGAACAATCATTTTTAAATGGTCTCCGTTTAATAAGAAACCTAATAAAAAGTAAGGAAAGAAAACAAACGTCCGAGATATACTCAAAAAACTTCCTACATTATCGATATAACCAATTCCAATACCAATGATAACGGCGATGAATAAACCAACCCATTTTAATCGAGCAAATACATAAAGCAGTAAATTCCAAAAGAATAAACTTAAAAGGAACCATAATGACCAATGCGGCTGGAACAAATCAAATTCAAGTGTTTTTTCCTTACCTACGAGGTAGTAAACAACTGAATATATGACTTGAAAAATAAAATAAGGAATCAGTATTTTTTGAATGGTCTTTTGCAGGTACCCTTTCTTTTTATATCCCTTTGCAAAATATCCTGATATCAAAATAAATGCTGGCATGTGAAACAAAAATATTGCCGTATATAATGTAAATAAAATCTTATCTTGGTCCTTATAAGGGCTAATCATATGCCCAAAAACAACAAGAAAAATTAAAATGAATTTGGCATTATCGAAATACTTACTTCTATTTTCAGTTGAAGCCATCCTATCCCCCCTAAATTTTTAACAAAAGTTATTTTAGCAAAATATCCGACTAAATTGTATATCTTATTCTCCATTTTACCTTATTAATGTTACAGGGGGATTTAAGATTGGTTACTTTCGATTTCGTTCCATTTACAATTCTGAAATAATAATCATTTATTCCTATGCTTAAAATACTATTGGTAATTAATGCTATTACCAACTTGTATGACCTGATGATAAAAATCACATACACAACGAATATTTAGTGGTAGTATGCAGAGTAAGTTTTAAATATTTAACAAAGAAACGAGGTAATCCTTTGAACTTTCCACAATTAAAAATTGCACATATCATGCCAAAGGTTCCCATCTTCCAAGGTGGAATGGGTGTAGGTATTTCATTAAGTAAACTAGCTTCAGCTGTTGCAAATGCTGGTGGTGTCGGTATTATCTCTGGAACAGGTATTTCAACCGATGAAATGCGTGATCATATTAGAAAAGCAAAAAGTTTAGTTCAAGGTGCAGGATATATTGGCGTAAATGTGTTGTTTGCGATGAATGATTTTGCGGAAAAGATGAAAGCTGCACTTGAAGAAAAAGTTGATTTCATTATTTCTGGGGCGGGAATATCGAGGGATATGTATGCTTGGGGACGAGAGGCTGGGATTCCTGTTATTTCGATTGTTTCTTCAGCCAAATTGGCCAGAATTTCTGAAAGGCTTGGAGCTGCAGCGGTAGTAGTTGAGGGCTTTGAAGCGGGCGGACACCTTGGTACGGATCGGCCGATGTTTGATATTCTTCCGGAGGTAGTGGAAGCAGTATCGATTCCAGTTCTTGCTGCAGGTGGAATTATGACTGGTGAAGATATTGCCAAAGCCATTTCAATGGGGGCTTCTGGCGTTCAAATGGGAACACGTTTTGCAGCGAGTGAAGAATGTGACGCCCCATTATCATTTAAACAGAAATATGTAAATGCCCGTCAAGAAGATTTGGTTTTAGTTAAAACGACGGTTGGGTTACAAGGTAGAGCCATTGCCAATAAATTTACTAAATTAATTAGCGGGTCTGACAAATTAAAAATCGCTAAATGCCATGATTGCTTGAAAAATTGTTCTTACCGCTTTTGTACGCTTGATTCCATGTTCAGAACTGTTGGAGGCGATACCGAAAATGGTCTTGTCTTTCCTGATGCACAAGGCGATGTGGAAAATGGACTTGTCTTCGCCGGTGCAAGAGTTGGTGAAATCAAGGAAATCCTCCCTGTTCAAACCATCATTGATAATCTAACGTTAGAGTATCAAAACGCTGTAATCTAAAATTAAAAAGAAGAAGAGACAACCAAATTTCGTTGTCTCTTCTTTTATTATGGCAGGTTTTTGATTTTATTCATAATCGATGTTCTTGGTTTTGGGTCAGGTATAAGCTCTGGATAGCCAATAGCCAATACCCCTATGAGGTCATAATTTTCAGAAACTCCTAGAATTCCTCGATTTTTCGCTGTTATTCCAATCGATGACCAGAATGTGCCTACCCCTCCAGCCCATGCAGCCAAATTAAAGTTCTGAACAAAACAGGCCGTCGCCAGTGCATTTTCCTCCTTCTCCACAGCTGTTGCACCATGTTTCGAGGTTACAGCAATAAGTAGAGGAGCATTTCCAAAATCCGTCTTATGATTTAGTTTTGCCCTCGTCTCTGGTCCAATAAAGTAAACTTCCCAAGGTTCAGTCATTCTGTGATTAGGGGCCATTTTTGCAGCTTCCAACCAAGAATAAATCAAATCGATTGGAACAGCGTCAGTTTTAAACTTTTTAATTGTCCGCCGATTTTGGATCACTTCAAGTACATTCACTTATTTTTTCCTCCTATATTCAATATTCTTTCGTTCCTTCTAATTGATATTTCGTCTCTAACTCAACCATTCCTATTTTAAACAAACCTTGCTTGAATCCAAGTAGTATGAAAAAAAGTGATTGAGCTAAGAAAAATATCCCCCATCCCTGCGCAGGAAAAAAAGGAGTTAATTGAGCTAAGTTTGTCGCGTCACCTGCTGCATGAGGCTGCAACAAACTTATGATAAATATATCATAGGCTGTAAAAAACGATTCCACTAATAATACTGAAGCAAGTAACAGTAAGAGATTTTGGATTACCTTTTGACTTCCTTTAATCAAGAAAGCGAGAAATAACAAACCGAAGGAGGCAAGCCAAAATAAACCATAAGGATTCCGTACCCATAATATAAAATTAATAATGATGACTCCCAATAGCAAATCAATGAAGAGTATATACCTTTTCCTTTTGATTAACCAAAATGATACATATGCCATAAGGGAAGAAATCATATAACCTGCGACGCATGTTATAAAATCGATAACCCAAATCGATTGAGTTCCGTGTGTTACTCCATCTGCATTCATGAATATTGAAATGGATTCAATATTGCCGCCAAATAATGCCATAAATGCGTGTCCTGATTCATGAATTACCGTATTGATTATTCTAAAATAATCACCGATTAGCGGGATTTGTATTAAAACGAATGCCAACCCAAGGAAGAGGAAAAATTTAATACTAAGTTTTTCTTTTATTGATTCCATTTACTTTCCCCTCTCTTTTCAGTTTATTGTCTATTATTATTTCCATCTTAACACTTTTCTTTATATTCTGAAAAATTTATGACCCTTTTTACCTTGATTAAAAATAGGCAATTAATCACATTATTCGACAAACCAACAACTTTTGTGTTACCATCGAGTTGTTGCAAATTACGAACGTTCAATTAAAAAGGAGGAATGACTTTGATAGAATTTAAAGACATCGTAAAAAAATATAAAAACAAAACGATTATTAAGCCTTTCTCAATCAATATAGATGCAGGCCAATTAGTTGTTTTTATCGGACCAAGTGGCTGTGGGAAAACTACATTGCTTAAAATGATTAATAAATTAATCCAGCCATCTGCTGGAAAGATTTTTGTAAATGGAAATGACATTTCCACTATCGATGCTATCGAGCTGAGGAGAAATATTGGCTATGTGATCCAAAATACTGGCCTGTTTCCACATATGTCGATTCAAGAGAATTTGGAACTGATTCCTAAACTTAAAGGGGAAGACCCAGTGGCTATTGCCAAAAAAACAGAAGAACTACTTCATGTGGTTGGATTAAACCCTGCTGAATACTTGCACCGCTATCCAAAAGAATTAAGCGGTGGACAGCAGCAAAGAGTTGGGGTAGCAAGAGCATTTTCCACCGATTCAGATATCATTTTGATGGATGAGCCTTTTAGTGCATTGGATCCTGTGACAAGAAACTCGCTACAAGATGAACTAGTTCAAATGCAAAAAGAGCTTAACAAAACCATCATATTCGTTACCCACGATATGGACGAAGCAATTAAAATCGCCGATAAGATTTGTATTTTGAAAGATGGCGATATTCTCCAGTTTGACACTCCTGAAAATATTCTCAAAAACCCAGCCAATGAATTTGTCGAAGGATTCATCGGGAAGCGGCGAATTTGGAATAACCCTGAGTTATTAATGGCTGAAGATATTATGATTCCTAATCCAGTTAAGATCACCGCGAAGCGAACTGTTTTACAGGCAATCGAGATTATGAAATCCAATAAAGTAGATAGCCTTATGGTAACGGACAAAAATAATATTTTAATAGGACTAGTGACTCTTAAAGGAATCCAATTATTGAATCGAAATTCCGAGATTGAGAGTATCATGGAAAAAAATATTCTTGCAGTTTCAGAGGAAAGTAACTTAATTTCCGTGTTAGCGACAATGAATGAACACAAAATTGGATATGTTCCTGTTATCAACCATGCAAAGCAATTAACAGGTCTTATTACAAGAAGCAGTATTTTATCGGCATTAAGCAGCCAACTAATTGATTTGGAGGTGGCCTTTTAATGGCTGATTTTTATAACTATCTAAGTTCAAGCTACGAACAAATCCTAAATTTATTAGGTCAACATATCTACTTAAGTGTCATTTCAGTACTGATTGCGGTCATTATTGGGATTCCACTTGGCATAATGATTTCACAAGAGCCAAAGCTTTCAAAGCCAATTATCGGAACGACTAATGTTATTCAAGCTGTACCAAGCTTGGCTTTACTTGGGTTCCTAATTCCCTTCATTGGAATTGGCAGTGCCCCTGCTATCGTTATGGTTGTTCTTTATTCGCTGCTTCCAATTGTGAAAAACACTTATACAGGTTTAACAAACATTGATTCTGATATTCTGGAAGCCGCCAAAGGTATCGGTCTGACCAAGAGTCAAACCATGAAAAAGGTTCAGCTGCCGCTAGCCTTTCCGATGATTATGGCGGGTATCAGAATTTCTGCCGTTACCGCTGTTGGTTTGATGACCATCGCTGCCTTCGTTGGCGCAGGCGGTCTTGGATATCTCGTATTCTCAGGCGTACAAACTGTTGATAACAACATGATTCTAGCCGGTGCCATCCCAGCCTGTATTCTGGCACTGCTTATTGACTTTATCGTTGGTAAACTTGAAACTTCATTCTCTTATACGAATAAGCAGAAATCCTCTTCAGCAGTTAGTAAAAAGGTAAAACGTTTAGTAATAAGCCTTGCAAGTGTACTGATCGTTGCTGGAGGCGCGTTTACGGTTTATTCGAAGGTAAATGCAGCGGAGAAAATTGTCATTGGGTCAAAGAATTACAGTGAACAGCTGATTTTAGGAAATATGATGGCGGAATTAATTGAAAGCAAGACTGATCTTGAAGTTGAAAGAAAACTGAATCTAGGCGGTACGCAGGTAGCTTTTGGTGCCATAAATAACGGCAACATCGATGCATATGTGGAATATACCGGGACTGGTCTTGTAAATATACTGAATCAACCTGCACAAAGTGATTCTGATAAAGTGTATGACTACGTAAAAAAGGAATTCAAAGAGAAATATGGTATTGACATGTTTAAACCTCTTGGATTTAATAACACCTATGCAATAGCAGTTCGTCCGGATACAGCAGAACAATTTAATCTGAACACTGTCTCCGATCTTGCTAAAATAAGCAATGGCTTGATTATGGGGCCAACGATTGAGTTTTCTAACCGAGAAGATGGATTAATTGGTCTTGAACAAGCCTATAATATGGAATTTAAGGATGTTCAAGCAGTTGATGGCGGATTGCGCTATACGGCTCTTGATAATCAAAAGAGTGATGTAATCGACGCATTTTCAACCGATGGATTGATTGAGGAATTTGGTTTAAAGGTATTAGAGGATGATAAAAACTTCTTCCCTCCATACTATGCCGTTCCCATTGTCAAAGAAGAGACTCTAGAGAAACATCCTGAATTAAAAGATGTTCTAAATTCACTTGCTGGTACATTGACAGATGATAAAATGCGAAATCTGAATTACAAAGTTGACAGCCTGAAGGAATCACCAGCAAAGGTTGCAAAAGAGTTTTTAAAAGAAGAAGGATTAATCTAATGAGTAAAGCCGGCATACAAGCCGGCTTTTTTCTATTCCTCCATAAAATGTACAACCCGTTCGTAGGTTTCATCATCACCAATAATCAGTAGAATATCTTCCTCTTGAATCAGTGCATAAGGCCCCGGAGAAATAATTAATTCTCCCTTTCGCTTCATTCCAATCACGGTTCCCCCTGTGTTTTGCCAAAACTTCACTTCAGATATTGTCTTACCGGTATGTATACATCCTGGAAATACCTCCACCTCAATCGGCGCCAATGGGTTGGTATGACGCAGCTTTGTAGAATAATCCATGATTTTCTGTACGGTATCCAAAAGCTGTACTTCAATCTTGTTTTTCTCTTTCACAAGCGCGTTAATTTCTTTTTCTAGGTCCTTGATACTTGCCAAATTGGAGAAACGATGAATATATTTATAGGCGTTCTCCCTTGAGGAAATCACTATTCCGCTGCCCTTAGTTGATATAACAATCTCTACATCTTCTAAAATTTTGATGGCTCTTCGAACCGTTTCTGGTGAAACTTTGTATTCACTTGCCAATGTGGATCTTCCATGAATCTTTTCACCGACTTTGTACTTTCCGTCGTAAATTCGATTCGCTAAATCAATGGCAATCCTTTCATACGTTGGTATTTGTGCCCTCTGCATATATGCCTCCACTTTTCACTGAGTCAATGTTAATTTATATTTCCACTATACGCTAAAAAAAATGGGGATGGAATAGCTGTATAACGTTTGGACATAATCATAGTAAACAAGAACTGTGTAATCAACACGAGGTGAAAATATGAATCAAAAGTTAGTCTTAATTCTTAGTTTACTTTATGTAGCTTTTATGGCTTTCCTATTTTTTCATTATCGCTCGGACGGGGAATCTTATAAATCAACCGTTGCCATAGGCGGAATGGTTTGTGGGGCCGTTCCACTTCTCTTAGCCCTATTTACCAAACTCAAGTTCAATTTGCCCATTGTTATTTCCTATTTACTATTCTTGGTCGGTTCACAATACTGCGGCTCAATTCTAGGCTGGTATGGTCTTGGCTGGTGGGATACCTTTGTGCACTTCCTTAGTGGTGCCATTCTTGCGTTTTCTGGAATCGCATTATATGAACGTCTGGTACATCGAGATGCGGAAGTGGAAATATCACCTTGGATTATCTTCCTATTTACCTTATCCTTCGCAGCTTTAGGCGGTGTGATATGGGAAATCTATGAGTTTAGCTGTGATCAATTTTTCAATATGACCTTGCAAGGCGGGGGAAATGACGATACCATGATCGATTTAATCTCCGATACAGGTGGTGGATTGATTATAGCCATTTTGGCCGGGATAAGAACGAAGGTAAAGCTCAAGAAAAATCGAGATTATCCCCAATTATCATGAATCCAAAAAAGGTCTTGCGGATATATTCAATTACCGCAGATATAATCGAAATTCCACAGATATACAAGATTAAACACCGAAATAAATTTTTAAACAACAAAAAAGCAGCCTAAAAATAAATTTTTAGATCTGCTTTTCCATGTTATACAGGTACTGCTGCGTAAAACTCTTCGTATAGGGCCTGAACGGCTCTTTTTTCATCGACTTCTTTCACACCGAACATCATACTTACCTCTGAAGAACCTTGATTAATCATTTCAATATTAACCTCTGCTTTTGCTAAGGCTTTAGAAGCTCGTGCCATTGTTCCAACGTTTCTCCGCATTCCTTCACCAACCACCATAATCAATGCGAGGCTATGCTCGATCTTCACTTCATCGGCATTCAATTCTGACTCAATTCTCCAGATGATTTCATTTTCCATATCAGGATCTAGCTGAGATTCTCTTAAGATTATGGAAACATCATCAATTCCTGACGGTGTATGTTCATAAGAAAGACCATATTCTTCTAAAATACTTAATAGCTTGCGTCCAAAACCAATTTCTCGGTTCATTAAGTATTTGCTTACGTAAATGCTGCAGAACCCTTCATCACTAGCGATTCCAACAACCGGTCCATTAGTATTATCCCGTGTATATACAATTCGAGTACCAGGTGCAGTCGGATTGTTTGTATTCTTTATTTGAACAGGAATACCCGCACGGAACGCAGGTACTAACGCCTCATCGTGCAGAACGGTAAATCCTGCATAAGAAAGTTCACGCATCTCACGGTACGTTAATTCTTTAATTTCCTTTGGATTTTTTACAAGATTAGGATTCACTGAGAATACAGCATCCACATCGGTGAAATTTTCATATAAAGCCGCTTTGATTCCATTGGCTAAAATCGAACCTGTTATATCTGAGCCGCTACGTGAAAAGGTGAACACTTCACCCTGTTTGCTATAGCCAAAGAATCCTGGAAAAATAATGATACCTGGGATTTCACGAAGGGAATATAAATTAACATATGCTTCTGGTAACACCTGAGCATGACCAGGTTCATCACTTACAAGCAATCCTGCTTTCCCTGGATTTATATAAGTCGCTTCTACACCCTGTTCCCTAAAGTAGGCAGCAACTAATTTTGCATTATTATCCTCACCACTAGCTTTTACTAAGTCCATAAACCGATCAGGTTTACTTTTGTCTCCATTTAATCTTTCAGTTAAATCGTGATGAATTTCACTAATTACCTCATCAGGGAGATCTAACTCTGCTGCAATGGAG
Organism: Neobacillus vireti; assembly: GCF_036962345.1. Classification (GTDB taxonomy): domain Bacteria; phylum Bacillota; class Bacilli; order Bacillales; family Cytobacillaceae; genus Neobacillus; species Neobacillus vireti_A. The sequence continues at coordinate 410 of NZ_JBALNB010000007.1, read as the reverse complement.
GAATATCTAGATATAACGGCGTTAAACTTTTCCTCTGGATTACTATCCTGCAGACACAACTCCGCACACTCTATCAGCAGGTCCGTTACCTTCTCATCTTCAGAAAATCTCTTTCCAGGAGCAGATACAACCACTACCTTCCGCTCAGGATCAGACATTACAATCTGAAAAACCTTTTCGATTTGTTCTCCGGACGCTAAAGAGGATCCACCAAACTTTACTACCTTCATTACAACATCACCTATCCCAAAAAGTATAATCTTAATTTTAATCCTATTCAGAAAATAATCAAGTGTTTTTTTCTTCCACAAAAAGACATTTGTATTTCTAGGAAAGACAAAGGGAAAAGCGGAAGCGCCCTGGTCAGCGGCGTATGGCCTGGAGCGCTCTAACTGAGATAAAGGAAACAC
>NZ_JBALNB010000006.1:0-219268 GCF_036962345.1 Neobacillus vireti | reverse complement strand
TTTAATAGGGCTTCAATTTTGCGCCCTGAGAAGACAGATTGCGTGTAGGCACATAAGAGTATTTTAAGCATCATGCGTGGGTGGTAGGCAGGACATCCCTCATTTCGAAGAAATGGTTCCAACGCTTCCTGAGGAATACTTTCAACTAAATGATGGACATGGAAGGCAATATCATTATTTTGTAATTTTACTTCTAAATCTAAAGGCAAAACTAATTGATTCATGATATAATTTTTAAACATAAGGACACTTCTTTCTGATTTTATTTTGTGTGGTAACTTAATTTTATCAGAAGTTGTCCTTATTTTATTGAAAAAAATAAAGCCGGTGAAATTTTACTCGTCGTAAAATTTCACCGGCTTTTTCATTCCAGAGGAGGGTTTTGTCCCAGCCTCTTTTACTATTTTAATAAGGGGTGATCGGGGTTTAGTAAGATATTTTTTATAGATCGTCTTCTTACTAATAGCAGGCCAAGATTGTTCTTTGTTTCAATGATAGATTTATTGTCTAATAATTGATACTTTATTTGATCCTTCCATAAATAAGTGTCCGACTTATCCTCCTCTTCAACCTCTTTAATGTAATATGAAGGAGTACATATACGATTGATTTCGTTGTTTTTTCTTTTTAACGCATTTAGTGCCATGATCTGTTTCATCAAAGCTCCCCAAACACCGCCAAAACTCATGTTTTTCAATGGACTGCTGGTAAGTTGATTAAGTGTCAGCTTGCGTCCATCTTTAAATGTAATCTTGGCATTGACGGCGGAGGCATAATGAACATCTCCAGATAAAATAATACACTTGCTTGGTTTCCAGGAGGCTGCATAGTGTAGAAATTCAGTAAATCCTTTCCCATTATATTTCCAAGCTTCAAAATCAAAAGTAGTCTGAACATTAACACCTAAAACCCGGAGTGTATAAACAAAATCATGTAAAAACGTTTCAATTAGCCCTAATCCATAGAGTGGAGAAGGCGAGACAATGATTAATGGGCTGCCACTATTCCACCCGCTTTTAAAGAGAGTGTTTGTAACATTTTCCCATCCGTCTTTACTCAAAAGCTGTGGAGCCCTCGTGGTTTCCTCGATTATTTCCCCAAATTTCGAAGGTCTAGGGTTACTATTATAATCACGTTTTGTACGTGTATCTAGGAATATTGCATTTGGATGAGTGGGGGCTACAAAATGCCAATTATCATAGTTCCATAGAGTTGTCTGCCAATCCTCACGATACGTATTCATTTTTCCAATGGTTAGCATTTTAAATTATGACTTCATCATCCAAAGGAATCTTTCATCGTAGGTTTCAGGGGAGTTTCCCCATCCTTGAAAGGCCCAAAAAGCTGCCAGGCCATTGGCGACTACATGACTCCCTAGAGGGGAAGTGCTTACGTTCTTCTTCCAGTTATAGGAGATATTCCAATCATCTGTAATATCATGGTCATCAAACATCATATACGTTGGAATGTTTGCAAGGAGACGGCGCACTCGATATAAAAAATGCTGAAAAGAAATCAGCGCTTCTTGTTGTATAGTAAATTCATTTTTTAAAGTAACTCGTTCTTTTTTGTGCTCCTTACTATTCCGTGCTTCATCAGGAAAAACAAAATGAACTTGCTGGTTTTTGACTAACTCCTCGAAGGATTCGAAAAGGGCACGATCTTGCGCTACTTTCCAAAGGTCGGGATTCCATACTAGTAGATACATAGCGGCATATTCCCCAAATTTCATTAGGTGGTTGTTGGAATGTGAAGAGGTGAACTGGCAAAAGTTCTCCATAATATATTTTCTGCCATTGATTTGATTTAATGCTGTGTGAAAGGGTTCATTTTTTAGACGGTCATCTATTAATTCAAGCTGTTCTCCGGTTCCCATTAATTCTTTGCTTAATCTTGATATAACCGGAAACAATGGATTTGCTACATCATCTGCATATAATTGGTCTCCTAATAGAAAAAGTGTATTAGGCCGGATTTGTAAATTTGTATATTCTTTTTCTATTAAAAGGTCGGCTGACGCGAGTGTATCATCATCCTCACCATGTGGCTTTCGACAAGAACCATATAGGATATTACTGTTTTGGGAGGAACTGTTGAGATAAAAGGAAGGATAGTCTAAATTGCCATATACAATGGAGCCAGGACTATCTTTTGAGAGGAAACCAAGGGTCTGTAAATCATGTATTTCCGAGCCTCGTTTAAAGTGGAGATTATAACCGAGTAAAGTATCTGTTGGAAATGTTCCTTTATATGGGGTGAGTTTAAGTAAATGGATAAACAATTGTTTCCCCATCCGTATTGTATGTGTCTCTGTTTTTGTATGGATAAGACGGTACTCAAAAGACTTGGAATCCTTGATTGAAGTGATTCCAAAGATTTTCCCAAGAATCCGGTAACTTTTACTTGTTGCAATCCAAATCGTAATTTCTGTAGAATCGGCTCTTCGAACCATTGGTCCTGACAAAAAAATTGGTAAGGTAAAGGAATTCACTTTATCACCTCGTGATTATTATTCTTCGATTATTCTATTCAATCACCCAGTTTTTGGTGTGGTGATATGGGAGATATGGAATGGAGCGATGAGGGAGATATATTGTAGAAATATTGCCAATATTTTTTGCGGATAATTATTATGTCTGTATTATACTTAGGATAAAGACAATAAAAGACCGAATGCAGGTTGGATTTAGAATGTACAAATTCTCCATGGAGGGTAGGATGATTTATGAAGACATTGATTGTTTATTGCTCATCACATGGTACAACAGAAAAGGCTGTCCAATTACTAAGTGAGTGGATGGAAGGAGACGTCTTAGCGGTAGATCTAAAACGGGATAAAATTACATTTGATGTCAGAGATTATGACTTTGTAATCATCGGCGGCTCTATCCATGCAGGAAGTATTCAGGGGAAAATAAAACAATTTATCGGCAAACATTATGATGAACTAGTAACAAAAAAACTGGGTCTATTTCTCTGCTGCTGGCACGATGGACAAACAGCTCTAGAACAATTTGATATGGCATTCCCAGAGGAATTGAGGAAAGTGTCGGTTGCAAACGGAATTTTTGGCGGAGAATTCCTGGTAAGTAAAATGAACTTTATTGAAAGGCAAATTGTTAAAAAAGTGAATGGCATAACAGAGGATACTTCGAATTTAGATACGACAGCCATCATGAGCTTTGTGATGAAAATTAATGCAACAATCGCTCTCGTATAAAAATTCCTGACCCTTCGCGGGTTCAGGTATTTTTTTTATTTATTCAAGCGTCAAGCGCCAGTGTAACTTCGCCCCACTGGCGCTACTGCCATTTGTTTTAGCAGATTTTTTGAATCAGCTCAATGGAATTGTTTTTTGGTGAATTAACCAGAGGGCTTACTTCATAGGCTTCCATTAAATCTTTATCCAGCGGTTCCAGTAAATGATGGAGCTTAGCTGTGTCGGTAATGGAAGGGTCAAGCCAAAATTTTTCATCTTCTGGTTTTAAGATCACAGGCATCCGGTCGTGAATATCTTGAACTAACTCATTTGGCTGCGTGGTAATCACTGAGCAGGAATAAATCGATTTTCCCTCTGGTGACTTCCAATTCTCCCAAAGACCTGCCATGGCAAACAAATCATTGGACTTCAATTTGATTCTCATCGGGATCTTATTTTTATTATCGATAGTTTTCCATTCATAAAAACTATCCGCAACAATCAAACAACGTCTTTTCTTATAGGCATTACGAAAGCTTGGTTTTTCTTTTAAGGTCTCGGCACGGGCATTAATCAATTTATACCCAATCGACATATCCTTTGCCCAGGGAGGAATCAACCCCCATCGTAAAAACCCCATCCTATTCTGTGACCCATTATTAATAACAGCCAAAACCGACTGAGAAGGTGCCACATTAAAATTGGGAGAATACTCCTCCTCCTGAAGAAAAAACTCAACATCAAAACGATCAATCAACTGATCAACCGTAGCCGTTAACGTAAAACGTCCGCACATAAAACCATCCCCCTTTTGATTCATTATAAACGGTGCCTGTCACCATTTATACATTTTCTTCCCCTTTATACACCGATTTATGAATAAAATGTATAATGTGGAGGTTATAGGCCATAATGTTTAAAGTTTTTTAGTTTGAATATTTCAACGAGAAAGAGGTTGCGTATGAGGATTTGGTTTAATAGGTGGTTTACGACGGTTACCCATTTTATTGAGTTGATTCGTAAGAATGAAGAGGGACGGCATTTTGAGTTTTTTGGTACTCATCCGAGTAGCGATGCTCTCTATTTGCAATATTGTGATTTTGCTTTCACGGAACCGGCCGTATCTGGCAATGAATACATTGAATTTTGCCTTGAATTTTGCCGTAAGCATAAGATAGATATTTTCATTCCTAGAAAAGAAAATGTACTGATTTCGAAAAGGCTGGCTGATTTTGAAGCAATTGGAGTGAAAGTGCTGGTTTGTCCAGATTCTGAAATCATGGAGACACTGGATAATAAAGCCGCTGCCTATCATTCAATTATGCAAAAGGAAGAGGAAGGGGCTGAACTCGTTTCGATTCCTGATTTCTACGTGGTCAATAATTTAAATGATTTCAAAATAGCGTATCAAACGTTAAGGGATAAAGGCCATACTGTTTGTTTTAAACCGGTAATAGGCGAAGGCGCAACGGGTTTTCGTGTTATTGAGGATAAGATTGAAAGTATTGACCAACTGTTTAGAAGGGCCAGCAGCCGCCGTCTGCCATACCATTATGCATGTGAGATTTTAAGCCAGCAAGAGGTTTTTCCGGATCTAATGGTATTGGAATATTTAGATGGACCTGAATACAGCATTGACTGTGTTGCGTCTAATCAGCAGTTATACGCTGCGATCCCAAGGATGAAAGGGGAAGGCAGGGTTAGAGAAATGATCAATCATCATGAGTTGATTCAACTTGCCCACCGATTCCATCAGCATTATCAAATTCCATATATCTTTAATATTCAGGTTAAATATAATCAGGGTGTCCCGAAATTACTTGAAATCAATCCGCGCATGAGCGGGGGGATGCATTTTAGCTGCTTAACAGGTCTTAATCTTCCTTACTTAGCAATAAAATTATTGCTTGGTGAAGATATTGGGCAGCTGAGACCTAAATTTGGGATTCGAGCCAGTCATCTTGAGAAAGAAATGATACTAACGAAAGATTTCTTTGCATAAACAGGAATGCCTTGAGTGCGGAACCCAAGGCATTTCTTTCTTTAGGTTTTTAATTATTTACTTGAATTTTTTCGGTGGTTTCTGGGACTCGCAGTAAAACGGCGCCTCCAAGGATAAATAGAATGACCAAGCTAAACACACCGGCATTTGTATTACCTGTTATTTGGGCAGTGAAACCGACCAAAGCCGGACCAAGGATGGAAGCGAATTTATAAAAAATATTGTAGAACCCAAAGAACTCGTTTGCATTTTCCTTTGGCACTAGCTTTGCAAAATAAGACCGGCTGAGCGCCTGAATTCCACCTTGCGAGGACCCGACAAGCATGGCTAATATCCAGAAATCCAAGGTTGTTTTCATGAAATAAGCATAGATACAAATAATGATATAGATAAAAATACCAACCAATAGCATTGTTTTTCCTGTGAATTTATCTGCGAGCTTTCCGTAAACAAGCGCAAATGGAGCGGCGATTACTTGGGTTGCAAATAAAATGATTAATAGGTTGGTGGATGAAATACCAAGGTCCGTACCATAGGCAGTAGACATCGTAATAATGGTATGAACACCATCAATATAAAAGAAATAAGCAATTAGGAAAAGAAATAAAGGACGGTAAGCTTTAATCCTTTTTAGCGTTTGAAAAACCTTTTTAAAGCTGGTCGATATCGGCTTAGCTACCCGATCGACATAATATACCTGCTCAACATTTTTTAACATTGGAATGGTGAAGGTACCCCACCAAATAGCTGTAATGGCAAAGGCGATTTGCGTTGCGATGGTTACAGATAAGGGCAGAATCCCTTGTTGTGATAATAGAATAAGAGCAATACCGATAATGAAAGGGATAGTGCTTCCGATATAACCCATTGCGAACCCGCGCGCCGATATTTTATTCATACGTTCTTCACTAGTAACATCTACAAGAAAGGCATCATAGAAAATATTTGCCCCTCCAAAGCCAATGACAGTGACAATATAACAGATCAAGAGAATAAGCCACTGGTTACTTGGGACAACAGCTAGCATTGCCGTAAAAGCAATACCTAGTATCACGAAAAAGGTGAAAAGTCTCTTCTTTAATCCCCTAAAATCTCCAATGGTTCCTAAGATGGGGGCACAAATCGAAACGAGAAGTGTTCCAAAGGAATTGGCGTAACCTAAATAAGCAGTAGACGTAGATCCGGCAAGTCCTGCTCCATCCGCAGCTGCTTTAAAGTACAAGGGAAAGATGGCAGTTGTGATTAAAATCGAGTAAGCCGAATTTGCCCAATCATAAAAAACCCAGCTTTTTTCTTGCTTCGTTAATCGACTCATAGCAGTTTCCTCCAATTTATTTGTCGTCTAATAATAAAAGCTCCTCGATCATTTTTCCATCAGTGGCTCCCAAATCTACTCCTAAAAGTCTAGCTAATGTAGGTCCTTCGTCAATGAGGCGTGCCTCGGGAACGATTGTCTTTTGCTTAATTCCTTTTCCTGATGCCATAAAAATGGTAGAGTATTCCGGCTTTTTAGGAGAATATCCATGACAGGCTAATGTGTATTTATGGTCAGATAGAACATCTTCTCGGGTAATTGTTTTTACATAATCTCCCTGAAAATCTTCTAAGAAATAAAAACCTTTTCTTGCTTCAACCATAAATGCGCAGGAACCGTCTGCACCCATTTTGGCAGCCTCCTCAGCACTTAGTATTTTTTCAATACCCGCTTCGGGGTCGGAAAGCAATGAGTTTAATAAATCTTTTACTTTAGAAATTGTTTCTTTATCGTGTCTGTCTTTTACATAAATATATGCTGAGCCATCACAACTTTTACAGTAGGCCTTCCAATTATTTATTATCCCTTTGGTATTGGAGGTAATTAAGTTATGTTTATGGAAAAGTACATTTAGGTTTAGTGCTTTGTTCTCATCCAAGGCACTGTGGTCACCTAGAGCGACGATGGTAGAATTTTCATAAATGCCGCTTTCTTTTAAAGCTTCAAAGATACGTCCGAGACGGTCATTATGCCGATGGATGGCGGCAATGGCTTCATTGGAAGAAAAACCATATTCATGACGCTGGGTGTCTAAGTCGGTAAAGTGTACGAGTAATAAATTCAGTTTTTTTGTTTTGATCGTATGTACGGTGGATTCTAAAACAAAGTCATCCAATTCTGGCTGATTTAAACCGTTGCGAAGATGACCGAACCGTTGGTTGAGGTCCAGTTGATAACATGGACTGCCAGCTCTTAGCGAAACTAGAAATTGATTTTGCCACGGCCGGTTTGGGAAAATTTCAGGCAAATTGTAATCAATCTCTGCTTTACCGGTTACTGGCCAAAGTAATGCGGCTGTTGTCAAGTTTGCCTTTTTCGCTTCATCGTATAAAGTGGTTCCAGAGATAGATTTTCTAAACCAGTTCCAATCCGGTGAAGTTCTTCCCGGCTGAAGCAGGGTATTATTAATGATTCCATGCCGATTCGGATAATTTCCTGTTACAATCGTTGTATGACAAGGATACGTTACAGAAGGGTAAATAGTTTCTACCTTTTCAACATATGACCCTTTTTCAAGGATCGTCTTAAAGTGGGGTAACGTTTGCAAAAACGGAAAATCTAACGCCGAAAGACAATCAAATGAAACAACAATTAAATGATTCGTTAAAGCGTTCATGCATACCTCCTAGAAAACTGACCCTGTACTTTAATTGTACAATAAATAATGGGGATAATTGTTAATTTTTCAATAATTTTAAGGTGACAGGCACTGCAAAAAGACACTTTCCACCCCAGGCGGACAGTGTGGATAGAAAAAAGCCGGTTTTCAAAAGAAAACCGGCTTTTTGGTGTTGACTTTGGGTGTGGTGTTATGCTTTTTGTACTTCGACTAGCATGGTTTGGTGGGCGTTTCCTTTGGCCAGTGGGGTGATCCGCTGGCTGGTGAGGACGTTTGCGCATCCTCCAGTATCTATACCGTCTTTATTTGGTTGATACCATGCACCAGCCTGCATTGCTACTACACCTGGCATAATACGAGGGGTAACTTCAGCTGGAATCATGATGGTTCCGCGGTCATAAATTTTGATACTATCACCTTTTTTTATGCCCCACGCCTCTGCATCAGCAGGGTTTATCCACAGGACCTGTTCGGCCACTTCTTTTAACCATGGGTGATTGGCATACATTGAATTGGTTCGGTTTCTCCCTTTCCACGTAATACACTGAAGCGGGTACTTGTATTGATACACCTTCGGGAAAAATTGAGATATTCCCAAAACGTTTATACGATATGAATCATAGTGAAATTCCTGCGATTCCTATCTATATCCCTGAGTGGGAGGGCGCGGAAGACCCATTAAAAGCATATGATTGGCAGGATTTTCAATTTGGTCTTTGAAGGCAATCCTTGGTCCATCGTATCGCCAGTAATGGATCCTCTTTTTCTTAAATTCCTCAAAGGTCGGGGTGCTTGGTTCATCTTTTCTCGTTTCATCGAGGATCCATTTAATCCAGCCAATCTCATCGCGCCCTTCGGTAAACTCTTTGCCGACACCAAGCCCTTCGGCCACTTCGGATAACCAGTCATAGTCCGAACGAGATTCATAGTAATTCTCCACTACTTTTTCAGAGAGAATTATATAATCTCCTGAAGCCCACGACTCAACGATATTCCAACGTTCAAAGAAAGTAGTCTCTGGTAATAGAATGTCTGCATATTTTGCACTCGGTTAAAAAGTGATCACTGGCAACGATGAACTCTACTAAACTTTCATCTTCGAGAATTTTTTTCGTTTTATTAATATCAGGCTGCTGATTAATTAAGTAATTTCCAGCCAAGTTATAGATTAATTTAATGTTAGACGTCAGCTTTTCGCCATCCTTAAGTCCATTTTCCGGAGTGACCTTACTGGCATCCGTAATCGCGTCTGTCCAGTTCATTATGGAAATGCTTTCTTTAACTGGATTCTCAGGGACCGGAATACCCATCGGGAACTTCCTTGGGATACCGCCATAACCAGAGGCCCAGCCGCCGGAGATTCCAACATTCCCGGTGATTGAAGCTAACATCGTACCGCCGCGGGCAATTCTTTCACCACTAGCATGACGCTGAGGACCCCAGCCCTGTATCAAAGCGGCAGGTTTGGCGGTTGCATATTCCCGGGCAAGCTCAACTATTCGTGAAGCTGGCACTTTACAAATCGCTTCAGCCCATTCAGGTGTTTTTACGATTCCATCTTTTTTGCCAAAAAGATAAGAAACTAACGATTCGTTCGCAGGGATGCCTTCTGGCATATGATCTTCGTCAAATCCAACCACATAGGTATCAAGAAATTCTTTGTTATGAAGGTTTTCTTTGACAATCACATAGGCAATAGCATCCATCAAGGCATTGTCTGTACCTGTAATATAGGAATCCATTAATCAGCAAAAGCAACTGCCGTATTAGAATACCTAGAGTCCACGGATATAATCTTAATCCCAGCTTCTTTTAGTCTTTTATAATAATGAAGAGTATTTCCGAAAATCGTTTCGGAAGGATTATGTCCCCACAAAATGATGAGCTTTGAATCTATGAGAGAATCAAGACTATTTCCTGTTTGGTGCGTACCATAGGTGTAAGGGGTAGCAGCTGCTGTATTGCCCATACTGACGGAATGGTAATAGTTAAGTAAGTCATTAGTCTTCTAGCGAGCTGGGCACCTCCGATTGTACCGCCAGTAGCAGCTGTTCCCTGATGAACATATCTTGCTGCAGGTCCATATTGTTCCGTGATCGTTTCGTTTCTTTGGTAATCGTAGCAACGGCTTCTTCCCAAGTAATTCTCTCAAATTCACCTTCACCCCGTTTGCCCACACGCTTCATTGGATATTTTAATCTGTCTGGATGGTATTGATTTTTCCGATAAGAGCGGCCTCTTACACATGCCTTCATATATGGATTCGCTTCATCTAGATCCGTATTAGTCCGGGCACTGATTCTTGTTATAACCCCATCTCTGACGTGAGCTTTAATCATACATTTTCCGCCGCAGTCTAACGTGCTGCAGGTAGGGACGATGGTTTCACTTGCCTCAACAATATTCTTATTTTCAGATAGATATTTAGTGGACCAGACTCCGCCAGCAATTACAGGAACAGAGGCAATGCCAGTCCATTTCAATAACGACCGACGTGAAAGTTTTCGCTCGCCAATTTGTGTAAATATGTTTTTATCACTCATCCTTCAGTGCCTCCTTCAAAAATTGTATTAGTTCAGATTCCAGGCTAAGATACTCCCCCAAAAGTAAGGCAGTTCCTTTGTATAATTCAAAAGATGTTGATTTGCTCATTATTTCACAAAGATGAGGGCCACATTTTAAAAGATGATTGGTTAGGAAGGAGTCTTTCTCGTCCAACCATTTACTTTTCGTATCCTTGTCATTGACTCCTACTGTTTTTTGAATCAGAAAGCTGAGAAACTCTAATTCTATTACAATGTGATCTTCAGGCTCGTTCCCTTCTCGGATGAAAGATAAACCATATTGGTGGTAGCATTCTCTAACCGCAAGGGTTATTTCTTTAAATAAGAGGTGTTCTTGACCTAAATACACCGACTCCCAAAGAGGAGCAGGTAACATATTTGGGCCTACAAACAGCCGGTTATATTCTGCTTGTAATTGTTTCATATACTCACCATTGTCTGTATGGAGAAGCTGGATTCCTTTTTGGATGAGCCCGCATGCATCACTGATTTTACATAGTGACTGAAACTGCATTTGATTTGAAACATCTAATAAAGCTTTCCGATGTGGCGGTAAATCAAAAAAAAACCGAATTAATTGATTTAGATATAACCTACTCTGTATGAGCTGAGATTCATTTACGATTGTGTTCTCATTTGTATACATAAAATCTCCTTTCCTACCTTCAGATACTTTAATAGTATTATCGGAAGAAAATATGGCTGAAAGGAATTTTATTAAATGTTAAACAAGTTTCATTATTTTTTTAACAAAATGTGGATATCGATAATGATTATCAAACAAAGGTAAGATTCATTTATGTATACATTTTACAATATATAGTCAATTGCCTTTACACTTTCTCATCCAATTGAATTTAATATAGTAGGCAGTAAAAAACGTGGTCTTTAAATAAGACAAGCATGCTGAACTGCCGTGTTCTTTATTTAATCATGCTTTAACTTGTAAAGGAAGGAGGAAATATATGTATAATCAGAATGATTTAGAAAAGTGGATGAACAACATTAAAGTAACCAATTTGGTTAATGCTGACGTGGAAGTGGTTAATAACACACCATTAGTAATGATGGGAAAGGGGCGCCAAGGAGCGGTTTTCCAATTAACGAATGACATCTGTGTAAAGGTGTTCGGGAATACGGAAGATTGCGACCGTGAATATTATGCTTTATCCCTGGGGCAGCACACTTCACTTTTACCAATACTTTATGGGAAAGGACCTCTCTATATTGTGATGGAAATCATTAGGGGGGTAGATTTACGCGAGTATTTGCAATCGCAGCCATTAACACAGGCACTTTCTGCAAGATTAATTGTAATGTTAATCACGTTTAAGAAAATTGGATATGAGCGAATAGACCATCATAAGCGGCAGATTTACCTGCAGCCTGATGGAGGTTTAAAGGTCATTGATGTTGCGAGAACCATTTGGCGTGATCGCGTCTATCCATACCCACGAAAATTATTGACTTCCTTAGGGGAAGAAAATAAAGCCATCTTTATGACACATGTTCAAGAAATGGCACCGGAGTTATATGCGGAGTGGCTACACTACATTCGCATGGAAGAAATCTCCCGGCAAATAACTGCTTTACTTCTTCCCGAGGAACCGGATAAAAATTCCATTAAAAATCTTAGTAATAGCCTGTTGACAACAGCGGATGAGAAAAATTATGTGAATTTGCTGCAGGGTCTTGTTCATAAAGTTTTCAAGGAAGAATGGATCAAAACGATGCTTGCACGCGGGGCAGATCCAGAAACAGTCATGGCCAAAATCGATGAACATTGGGACAAACTTGAACAAGACTTTGAGGAAAGACACCCAGAAGGCGAACGTCACTCTCTAGATGATCGTGAACACGATAAAGGAAAATACTCCGACGGAGAAAAAAGTAGACGCAGCAAAGGCGCTAAGGGTGGTAAGCGCTACTCAGGAGATCGATACGATGATCGCGACCGACATCATAATCGCGACCGACACCATGATAAGGATCGGAAGCGAGCTAAAAATAAAAATAAAAAAAGGGGTCACTAACAGAATTTGTAGTAAATAGGGTCGTTTAGGAACCAAACCATTACCTGAGGAAGGAGCCCAATGAAACGAGGAGAAACGAAAATGAAAATATTAGTAATTTGGCGTCTGCTCACAGTTGGCGGGGTGAATGCCGGCTGGCGCAACCGCTCGATTTATTTTAAAAAACAGGGAATTGATACGGAGTTTTTGTATACGACTGATCACGGCGGCCTTCATATTATGGAGGATGTTGCTCCCGTCTATTTAACCAAGGATGAACAGGAAATTATTAAAATAATTCAAGACAACCACTATGATGCCATTATTGTGGTTGACACAGGTGCAGCCTTTAAATGGATTCGTAAAGCAAAATATAAAGGTCCTGTATTGATTGAGGCACGTACACCAGAGTTGTTAAAGTTAAAGCCTCACTTAAAATCGTTTAAAGGGATCGTTCCGGAAGCAATCATCGTTCCTTCACACTATCAAAGAAGATTAGTTTCTATTCTAACGGATGAAATTCCGATTCATGTCATCTACAACGGAATTGATACTTCTTTTTATCGAGCTTTGTCCACTGAAGAGATTCTGTTTGACCGTGACCCGATTCTTCCAAAAGATAAGAAAATTATTGGCTGGATTGGCAGATTGGACAAACGAAAAAACTGGCAAATGCTCATTGAAGTGGCTAAGCTGATGAAAAGCCATCGGGATGATATAGAATTCTGGGTCATTGGCGGCGCTCAAAGTGTCCAGCGGGAGGAATTCGCTGCGAAATGGCAGGAGGAGAACCTTACTGATATTATCAAATGGTTTCCGGTGATACCATATCAGAACATGCCGCATGTTTACGCGAAAATTCGACAATCTGGCGGCTGCACACTGGCCACAACAAAGACGGAATCATTTGGAAACACATTTATTGAATCGATGGTATGCGGAGTTCCAGTGGTTGCTTCAAAGATGATGCCTGTCACCGAATTGGTTGTCCATGGAGAACATGGGTTGCTTTTTCGGGGTCAAAATGTTGAAGATGCCATCTGCCAGCTTACTAGTATCATAGATGATCCAGCATTGCAGCAACAAATGTCAGAAGCAGCCATGGTACGTGTCCATGAAAGGTTTGCCATTGAAGTGGTAGCAGAGCAATATGTACATTTGTTGAAAAAGATTGTTGGCAACGTTCCTTCAAACGATAGTGGGGTGGAAGAACAATGATTCAGCCAGTCACTTATAAGAAATCACTTGCAGGTAAATCGAATGCTCATTTAATTACATTTGATGACGGGCGGGATTATGTGGTGAAGTACTTCCAGCCTGGTTTTGAAAAAACGCTTGCGAACGAATGGGTTGCTTATTGCCTGGCACGTTACCTCGACCTGCCGATCCCCTTTGCACAATTGGTAGAAATCCCAAAAGAGTTTTCCGCTGGAATTCCTGAACTCTCTCAAATAACTCAGACGCAGTTTCAATTTGCTAGCCTTTATGTACCAGATTGTTTTGATGGTCATCAAGTGACCGAAGTTCCTGCGATTTCCAACCGGGAAAACCTTGCAGGTATTATTCTTTTCGACTATTGGATGTGCAACCGTGATCGAACAAGGAAAAACATCGTGTTATGTGATAATGCGCAAGGTTCCTATCATTTATGGATTATCGATCATGCCGAGGTGTTTGATTCTTACAATTGGGTGGCGGAGGATTTAGAGGCGCTTCCAGTCACGCTATTAAAAAGTGCTACACACCAAATCATGGCGTGTTTTATTGAGAAGGAGCAGGATTTTTATGAGCAGCTAGAAATGATCCAAACACTCCCGATTCATTTAATAGAAGAAATAGTGGCGCTGATTCCTAACGATTGGAATGTAACAAGTGAAGAGAGAAAAGCAATTGTAACGACATTGGTCATACGTCGTAAAAAAATCCTCAAAAAATTGATGGAAAGGTTTATTAAGAGAGTTTATCAGCCAATCCACTTAAAAGTTGAATGACTCCCTTGCTGTTAAAGGAAAGGGGGTTTTATTTTTAACAAAATGTAATTGAAATTAGGAATTTTACTAGGTTACTAACGTGACCGGAAGTTGTCCACCTGCATATAAAAGTATAAGGAGAAAAAGAAAGGAGGAAGCATATGAGAATCCGTAAGGCCATTATACCAGCAGCTGGCCTCGGAACTAGATTTTTGCCAGCTACGAAAGCACAGCCAAAAGAAATGCTGCCGATTGTGGATAAACCGACCATTCAATATATTGTCGAAGAAGCAGTTGCTTCTGGGATTGAAGAAATCATTATCATCATCGGTAGAGGGAAAAGGTCGATTGAGGACCACTTTGATAAGTCGTATGAGCTTGAAGATACTCTCTATAAAAAAAGCAAGCTTGAGATGTTAGCGGAAGTCCAAACGATTTCAAACTTAGTAAATATTGTTTATGTCCGTCAAAAAGAACCGCTAGGACTTGGACATGCCATTCTTTGTGCAAAAAGCGTCATTGGCGATGAACCATTTGCGGTTTTACTTGGGGATGATATTGTGATGTCGGAAACGCCTTGCTTAAAGCAGGTGATCGATGTGTTCGAATATTATAATAGTTCGGTTGTAGCCGTTCAAACAGTATCAGAAAAGGACGTAAGTAAATACGGAATTATTAAACCCAAGGGGACGATGATAGAATCGGACCTTTTCCATATTGATTCACTTATCGAGAAACCCACCATTGAGGAAGCACCTTCAAGATATGCAATTATGGGCCGCTATGTTTTGACACCTAAGGTATTTGAGATTTTAGAAAGAATTCCAGTGGGACGAGGGGGAGAATTACAGCTCACCGACGCTATCAACGAACTAAATAAAGAACAGGCTGTTTTTGCCTATAACTTTGTGGGCAACCGCTATGATATTGGCGATAAAATTGGTTTTATTAAGGCAACGATCGATTTCGCTTTGAGTCGAGAAGATATCAGGGCAGCTGTTTTAGATTATTTACAGGAAGTTTATAAAAATGAAAATCTCCAAATTAGTAAAAGAGAGACTGATTGATATGAAGATTGCTGTTTTAGGTACAGGCTATGTAGGACTGTCAACCGGTGTTTGCTTATCCCAAATCGGGCACCAGGTCACATGCCTTGATATAAATGAACAAAAGATTAATCAATTACGTAATGGTATTTCCCCAATCTATGAACCAGGACTTAAGGAATTCCTAACTGCCAATATGGAAGCAGGCAGATTACGATTTACAACCTCCCAAACTGAAGCACTAACTCAGACAGAAATTATCATTGTTGCGGTTGGAACGCCACAAGGTGAAGATGGTGCAGCGGACCTTTCTTTTTTGGTACAAGCTGCAAAAGATATTTCTATCTTTATTAATCAAGATACAATCATCGTGATTAAAAGTACGGTGCCGGTAGGAACCAATGACCTTATTAAAAAAATGATTGAGGATCACTGTGGTTTTAAGGTGAAAATGGTTTCGAATCCAGAATTTCTCAGACAAGGATCTGCGATTGAGGATACAATGAAGGCTGACCGAATCATTATCGGTTCTGAAAATGAAGAGGCTGCTAGAAAAATTCATGAGATGTATCGACCATTACATGTCCCAGTCATAGTGACAAGTACGAAAAGTGCAGAAATGATCAAATATGCTTCAAATGCGTTTTTAGCAACGAAGATTAGTTATATCAATGAAATTGCTAATTTATGCGAAGCGGTTGGTGCCGATGTACAAGATGTTGCCCGCGGGATGGGGAAGGATAAGAGGATCGGAGAGGCGTTTCTAAATGCTGGTATCGGATATGGCGGTTCCTGTTTTCCAAAGGATGTCAAAGCGTTGCTGCATACCGCAGGGGCTAACGGGGTGAAATTCCCATTATTAAAAGAAACCATTGCGATCAATGATTACCAGCGTGAATTGTTAGTGTTGAAGGCATTAAAGCGGTTTGGGGGATTAAAAGGGAAAAAAATAGCTATGCTTGGACTAGCCTTCAAACCGGAAACAGATGATATGAGAGAAGCACCCTCCATCCCACTTTCCGCTGCGCTGACAAAATACGGTGCAGAAGTGGTCGCTTACGACCCTGTGGCAACAGAAAATGCGCGGAAAATCATTGGGGACAGTATTAAATATGCTGGTTCCATAGCCGAAGCAGTTGATGAAGCAGATGCGGTTTTGATTGTGACAGAATGGAACGAGATAAAAAGTATAGATGTAGCAGAAATGCTGACGAAAATGAAAGAACCAATTATCTTTGATGGCAGAAACTGTTTTCCTGAAGAAACAATCCGGGACTGTCGTTCGGTAGAGTACTATCCAATAGGAAAACCAGCTATCATTATATAAGGCTCTTTTCTTTTACTCTGTTGTTCTTTGGAACAAAATTTAATGATTGTACTAAGTTTTCTGCAGGAAAATAGAATAAATTTAATAAGAAAAGAGCTACAAACTAAATTCTAAAGCGCAAAATAACTATTTCCACGTTAAAATCGGCTTTAGGATTTTAACAGTCACCTTACGAAAACAGACTTAAATAAAAAAAGGCATGATCTTTGCAGTAAAGCATTAAAGCAAAAATCATGCCTAAAGTTTTTTTATTCCAACGAAATCTTTGCTACAATAAAAATGTGAGCAAATCAAATAAAGAAGAAATACGGTGATTACATATGGTTATTGAGCATGAGCAGTTAGAGCGGAGTGGTTTGACTCGTTATGTTCCTCCAAAGGGGGACTTTGAGGAGTTTCGGGATGAGGAGCATTACCGAGAGAAGTTGAAGGAATGGGGGCTGTCGTCAGCGAAGGAAGCGAAGCGGGAGTTTTTATTTAAGGAGCGGAATTATCAACGTGTGGTAACGATTAAAGGCTATGAAACCTATGGGAAATCAGAAGAGTATAACACGCTTGTCATCGAGTTTCAGGATGGGAATTTGAGCTGTATTCATCCTGCGTTTCTAAAAGAAATGCAATCATCAAGTTTCGGCAGGGAGAGTATGCTGCAGGTGGAGGATAAGGACTTCAGTGCACCGGAACAATCACCTGTTAATGAAACGAAGGAAGAAAAACAGGCTGCAAAACCTGAACCTAAAAAAGCAAAGGCTGCGAAACCGAAAAAAGAGAAAGAACCACAGATCGAACTTCCTGTCGATAAGGTTCATTTTACGGCGGCTGTGAAACAATTTGCACTTACATATAATCCATTTAATGAAGAAAATGATGAAGTTGTCGTCCTTGAAAATGTGACAATCATCCAAGAGCCGCCCATTGAGATTGGTCTTGCATGGTGCAGCCATAGCAAAACACTGAAAAAGTTCGAATTAGCCCCGGGAGATCAGCTTGAATTTGATGGGAAAGTAGCGAAAAAGAAACTGGCAAAAGGTAAGGATGTTGACGAGGAATTTATCGTGGAGAGTGCAGTTTTGTATAAAGTCAATAATCCATCAAAAATCGTTAAAAGCTAAAACAATCGAATAGGAACACCCCAGTAGAAGAGATTTCATTTATGAAGTCTCTTTTTAATATGGCTCAACACAGCACCTGTCCATTTCAATATACGATTTATTTCATATAGTAACATAAAACCGTTTTTAAACGGGCAAAACGAATCTGCTATAAAAGGGTTCAGTTCGTAACCAGCAAGGAAAGTAAGAATAATGTAAACTAATTCCCTTGTATGCAGTGAATGGAAGGAGGGGAATAAGGATGGCTGCAATTCAAAAGAGTGTTGATTCTTCAAGCTTAGCAGAGGTAATTGATCGTATTTTAGATAAAGGCGTAGTTATTGACCTATGGGCACGGGTTTCATTAGTAGGAATTGAACTTCTCACAATTGATGCCCGTATTGTTATCGCTAGTGTTGATACATGGTTAAGATATGCAAAAGCGGTTGGGCTGCTTAAGGACGACCATCACCATCATCATCCTTTTGCGGAAGAATCCTAAGTAGGGTTTAAATAAAATGCTGGAGCCGGGGTCTGACTATACCTTGGCTCCTTCTTTTATAAATAACAATTTAAGGAGGAAGGATTTTGGACCAGTCAGGAAAGGATGACAGGACTATCGGGTTTGTAAATACTCCCTTTTTCGAAGACATTATTGCCAGAGCCCTGCAATATTTGCAATCAGGGTTTCCCGTTCATTTTGTAGGACCAACTGGGGTCGGTAAAACCAGTTTAGCACTGTTTATTGCTAAAAAGATCAACAAGAAGGTATCCGTAATTCGAGGTCATCATGAATTGTCCAATAAAGATTTATTAGGTCATTACTATGGAGTAACGAGGAAAGAAATGGTTGATAACTATATTCACACTGTTTATAAAAGAGAGCAAGAAGTCAAACCTTTGTGGATCGAAGGGCAGCTCATTGACGCAGTGAAAAATGGACATGTGGTAATTTATGATGAGTTTTCACGTTCTCGCCCAGAAACGAATAATATATTTTTATCCCTATTGGAGGAAAGAGTGTTACCTGTTTATGGTCATGGAAAGAAATCATTTATTAAATGTCATCCTGATTTTTCAATCATTTTTACAAGTAATCCAGATGAGTATGCGGGAACCTTTCATACCCAGGATGCACTCTTAGATCGATTGATTACGATTCGTTTAGATTCCTGTGATCGGGAAACAGAAATAGAAATACTGAAACAAAAAAACGGTTTAAGCGTCCTGGAAGCACAAGAAATAGTCAGACTTGTTACCAATCTAAGAGCATATGGCAGAGGATTTTGTCCCAGCCTACGTGCATCCATTATGATTGCAACAATTGCTAAAAAAACAAACATTCCAATTGATCCGGTGGTTCCCGAATACCACACGCTATGTCTAGATGTATTAAGCAGACCAATGCAACAAATCCTCCCTAATGAGCCTAGAGCATTAATACAGGATATTATACTAAAGGAGATTTCGAGAAAGGAAGAAAAAAGATGAGTACACAAAGTGGAGTGTACATTTTTTGTGCGATACCAGAAAATAATCCGAAGAAATTTGGAAGCGTTCAGTTAAATGGCAAGAAAAGTGGAGTATTTACGATCCACTACAAAAATGCTGCAATGGTTGCTGCCAAGGTAACGGGAGAAGTTTTACCGAACAGGAATAATCTAATGGCCCACCAGCAAAAAATCGCGGAAGTAATGAAACAATATAGCATTATACCGATGAGCTTTGGAAATGTATTTCACTCAAAAAACGATGTCCTCCTAATAATGGAACATTTAAACGAGGAATTTGAAAAACTATTTTCACAATTAGAAAACAAGATAGAGGTAGGCTTAAAGGTTATCCCCAAGAAGGAATGGATTGAACAAGAGATGAAGAACAATCCACTCTTAAATGAGTGGAAATTAAAAAATAAAGACCACAATGACCCCGCTTCCTTTTATGAACAAATCGCAATCGGTGAACAGGCACAAAATTTTATTCAACATCTCGAGAATGAAGCCGCTGCAGAAATTTACGAATCACTATTGGATCTGGCAGAAGCAGGAAAGCTGAATAATACGATTCCCGGAAAAACTATTATGAATGCAGCCTTTCTCATAGATAAATCGAATGAAGCCACCTTCGACAACAAGGTAAATGGATTGTATGAAAGTTGGAAGGATAAAGCAGAGTTTAAGTATTCTGGTCCATGGCCCGCCTACAACTTTGTGAATATCCGATTAAGGATTGAAGGAAATCTATGATATTTAAATTTTTTACATTACCCATCACTGCGTTGCTTAAGCTAGGGGAGAAAATTCAAGAAGAAGCAGATCAAGAACTTTACAATCTCACTTATATACAACAACAGCTTATCGAATTGCATATGATGTTCGATATGGAAGAGATAGACGAACAAACCTATGCGGAACAAGAAGAGGAATTGCTGTATAGATATAAAATAGCCAAAGAAAGAGAAAGAAACGAGGAGTAAGTTTTCTTTAAGGAGGAGGTACCTATGGCCCATACATCGATTGTATTGGAATTACTTTATTTGTACGGAATAATTCCTGTTGAGGAACTTCAAGAGAAAGATGTTCCATCCTTGATAGGGATTGATCAAAAGGAAACCTCAATTATCACTTTTAAAGAACTAGCTGCAGTCATTACCCCTGTTAATTCCCTAACATATTCCCAGCAAGAGATTGATATTCAATTAAAAGATGCAGAATGGTTAAAACAGAAAGCATTTCATCATCATGAGTGCATTTCTGTCCTCCATGACCAGTACACCATCCTGCCCATGTCATTTTGTACTATTTTTCAAAATGAAAATACTTTAAAACATTTACTTAATGAAAAGTACGAGGAGATTCTAGGAAAGCTCAGTACGTTTAAAAATAAACAAGAATGGAACCTTAAAATTTATTGCGATTCAGAAAAGTCATTCACCTATGTAGTAAACCACAACCCAGCGGTAACACAGTTAAGAGAAAGCTTAGCAGCTATGCCTAAAGGAAAACAATTTATTATGAAAAAGAAGCTCAATCAGCTGATCACTTCTGAATTAGAGAAGGAACATATACAGTGGTGGCATGAAATGATAAAGGTGCTAGAACCCTATTTTAGTGAATCAAAGCTCAGGAAGAATTGGGGAAAAGAGATGTCTGAACGAAACGATGAAATGATTATAAACTGCGACTTCCTGATTGAAAAAAGCAAAGTCGAACTCTTTTTAAAGGAAATACAAGAAATAGAACGAAGGTATCAAATTACAGGCTGTACCTTTCAAGTAACTGGACCTTGGCCGCCTTATCATTTTTCAAAGAAAGAAAAGGAATCGTAAAATGGAGCAGTATCATCCTTTTGAAAATAAAGAAATGACACTACTAGATCTCCTAGATGGAATCATTGATACAGGTGTAGTTGTAAGTGGTGAAATTTTAATTTCGATTGCCAATATCGATCTAATTGTAGTGGATCTTAAGCTGCTCATTTCATCGATTGAAAGTGCATATGGACCAAGTAACAGAAAAATGGTTGAGGAGGCTGATCACATTGGAACGATTACCCCTAGATTCTAACCAAGTAGAACAAGGATTAGCAAAATTAGTCCTGACGATTGTCGAGCTGCTTCGCCAGCTCATGGAGAGACAGGCAATGCGAAGAGTGGAAAGTGATTCGCTGACCGAAGAACAAATAGAGGAATTAGGTTTAACATTAATGAGGTTAGAAGAAAAAATGGATGAATTAAAGCAGATTTTTGGCTTAGAGAATAAAGACCTCAATATCGATTTGGGTCCATTAGGAAACTTGTTATAAAACTGATATAAGGAGGGGATTGGTATGCCCATTCATCACACTCCCCAATCGTCGAATTTACTTGAGGTGTTAGAAAAAATATTAGATAAGGGAGTCGTCATTGCAGGTGATATCAAAATCTCATTAGCCGATGTCGATTTATTAACGATAAAAATAAGGCTCCTAGTTGCCTCGGTAGATAAAGCAAGAGAAATTGGAATGGATTGGTGGGAAAAAGATCCATATTATTCTTCAAAAGGGATAATGGCGGAAAAAGAGCGTGCCCAATTACTAGAAAGAATTAATCGTTTAGAACAGCTTGTTGAAAAAGATAAACTCCCGCTCCCAATGAGGGAGCAATCTATTGCCATTCCAAAAGAAGAAAGCTCGTCTTCTTCTTTTCAGGATCCATCCCCGCCTCATTTGGATGAAAGCTCATCATAATAATTAAAGAGGAGGTATACTCCTCTTTTTGCTGATGATTTTACACGATTTTCATAACCTTTCCAAATGGTGCTTTAGGAACAAATTCGGTTGGCACTAGCCAATATACTTCATAGGGAACTTGCATGTCTTCTGGTAGAAAGCCAGTTAAATCAGAAATATAGAAAACCGTCTCTATTTTCTCCTCTTCTGCCCATTCCAGTGCCAAAGTATAGGAAGCTTTTCCGTGCGTGTAATACTTTATTTCACTGCCCTCTGTGATTGGCTCTACAGTCCGTAATTTAAAATCCGCTTGAACGAGTATGGTTTCAGGAGTTAGCTCTTTGAAAAAAGTTACAATATTTGCGATGAGGTCAATTTTTGTTTCATTTGTTGAGGTATCCACGATTAATGCAAGTTTTTTTCCTTGACGGTCCTGAATAATTTTAAGAAGATTTTTGTGCCATTTCATCCCTTGAATTTCCCCTCTCTTCAATAGTCACAAAAATTATTATGCTCATAATGAACCTTTGAATTCGATTAAAATTATTTCATTTTGTGTATAAGATATTTAAACGGAAAATAGTTGTGGATTATCACATAAGATGTATACTTTTATTATATTATCAGCACTATTTTTGGATGGGAGCGATTTTAATGGAAGGAAAATGGCTGATTGCAGACCGTGATCTAAATGAGCGAGAGGGCTTAAAATGGCTGTTAAAATCATCTTCCATACCTGTGTCCACGATTCTATTAGCCTCCAATTATCAAGACTTTATCGTTACTTTTGAGAAGGAGTCACCAGATATCATTTTATTAGAACTGGATATGGTTAGAAGTGATAATTGGTCTAGTTTAAAAGAATTAGTGCAAATCTATCAACCTATTTTGCTGGTAACAAGTGCAGAGGCTACCTTTGAAAAGGCTCGCTTAGCGATTGACCTTCAAGCCCTAGAACTATTAATTAAACCGTTTTCTGCCACAAAGGTGAAGTCTGCATATCAAAAAGCAACAAAAGTACTTGATAAGAAACAGGATACTAAAGCTTCTCCTCATTTACATTTTAATAATGACTTATCGTATGAAGCTCTTTTTATTTCTGAAGGCTCAGTTTCTGAGGACTATAAAATGGCTGCGTTTAAAATTGAAAATACAAACAAACTTGCTGTTCTGTATTCCTTTTTAACAGATTATCCTTTTAGAGAAATTCATGGGGTATTCCCTTTACACGATAAGGTTGTTCTTTTATTTAAAGAAGCTTGCAAGAATAGCAAAGAACAGTGTCAAAAGGCAATGAGAAAGTGGGAAGAGGAATTCTCTGATACTCTTGCTATAGTAGTACGTAACAATAAGTCACCACAAGAAAGTCTCAATGAAAAATTTCTTGAAACGCAAAAAATGCTGGAATTTACCTATTATCGCGGATATCGGCAAATTGTGGAATTTAAGTATACTCCCGAATGGATACATATCGACCCTTTTTTGGCTCCCCCTGAACAAAGAGTTTGGGTGGACATGCTATCAAATCATGATATAGAAGGTATAAAAAGATGGCTTTACGATGAATTTCTCCAATTAGAAGATCCTTATCCAGATCCCGGATTGGTAAGAATCAGACTGACGAGTATTCTAGCGCAAATAAGACGATTTATGAAGACCAATGATTTAGATGAACAGCAAAACTACGAAAAAGAGTACCGCTATATCTTCCATTCCATTTTGTATGATAGTGTGCTTTATCGGTCTGTACAAAATTTAATCTTATTTGTTCAAAAATTATTTTTAGTAGCAGGCTCCAATCCCCAGATGTTCAAGCAAGACCTCATTGAGCGAGGTATCGCCTTTATTGAGTCCCATTTCGCTAACAGGGATCTAAAGCTAGAGGATGTGGCAAAGTATGTCGACCGAAATCCATCATATTTCAGTCATTTGCTGATCTCAAAGACAGGACGAGGCTTTACGGACATACTTTCAGGCATAAGAATGAAAGAAGCGAAACGGTACCTGCTTGAAACCAGTAAACCAATAAAGGAAATTGCACTATTGATTGGTTTTCATAATCCCAATTACTTTAGCAGAATATTTAAAGAAATTGTCGGAGTGTCACCGAGAGAATTTCGGATGAATAAAAAGCGATAAGACTCAGAAAATACTGAGTCTAATTTTTTCTAATAAAAATATACTTTTCTAAAAATAATATAGTTATGGGCTAAAAATAAACGAGTTATACAGATAAATAGTGCTAATTTTCTAATGATTGATTTGTATTTTTCAGAAGATTTTATTTTTATAATAAAGGAGAGATAAAGGACATAGAGGAGTGAATAGTATGGAAGCTAGTACATCGAAATCAAGGGTAATTAAGAATTATAAAGGGACAGAATTACATGCCAAAGGCTGGATTCAAGAGGCTGCACTAAGAATGTTAATGAACAATCTTGACCAAGAAGTAGCAGAGCGACCAGAGGATCTAGTGGTTTACGGTGGAATAGGGAAGGCAGCACGCAATTGGGAATCCTACGATGCAATTGTCAAATCTCTACTTGAATTAGAAAGTGATGAAACTCTGTTAATTCAATCAGGTAAACCCGTGGCTGTTTTCAAATCACATAAAGATGCACCGCGTGTATTACTAGCTAACTCCAATATAGTTCCTGCCTGGGCAAACTGGGAGCATTTCCATGAGTTAGATAAAAAAGGGTTAATGATGTACGGACAAATGACAGCGGGCAGCTGGATTTATATTGGAACGCAAGGAATTGTCCAAGGAACCTACGAAACGTTCGCGGAACTTGCACGACAAGAATTCAGCGGATCACTAAAACATACGATTACATTAACAGCAGGACTTGGCGGAATGGGTGGAGCACAGCCATTAGCGGTAACCATGAATGGTGGGGTATGTCTTGCGATTGATGTCGATGAAACAAGAGTAGATCGTAGAATTGAAACCGCTTACCTTGACGTAAAAACGAGCGATTTAGTAGAGGCTACTAATCTTGCAATCGAGGCAAAGAAAACTGGAAAGGCACTTTCGATTGGCTTAATCGGAAACGCTGCTGAGCTGCTGCCGATTATGATTGAAAAAGGGTTTAACCCCGATGTGCTAACAGACCAAACGTCTGCTCATGATCCGTTAAATGGTTATGTTCCAGTTGGTTATAGTTTAGAGGAAGCAAGGGCTCTTAGAAAAAATGACCCTGCTAAATATGTAAAACTATCAAAGCAAAGCATGGCCATTCATGTAAAAGCTATGCTGAATATGCAGGAAAAAGGCGCTATCACCTTTGACTATGGTAATAACATTCGTCAGGTGGCAAAGGACGAGGGTGTAGAAAATGCATTTGATTTTCCAGGATTCGTGCCAGCATATATCCGTCCATTATTCTGTGAAGGAAAAGGACCTTTCCGCTGGGCGGCATTGTCGGGGGATCCTGATGATATTCTTAAAATTGATGAAGTGCTGCTTCGTGAGTTTAAGGATGATGAGCACCTTTGTAAATGGGTAAGAATGGCACAGGAAAAAATCAGCTTCCAAGGGCTTCCGGCTCGTATCTGCTGGCTTGGATATGGGGATCGTGCCCGCTTAGGAAAAATCATTAATGACCTGGTTGCATCCGGTGAAGTATCTGCGCCGATTGTTATTGGTCGTGACCACTTAGATGCAGGCTCTGTTGCATCTCCTAACCGTGAAACAGAAGGAATGAAGGATGGCAGTGACGCCGTTTCTGACTGGCCAATTCTCAATGCCATGATCAATGCAGTCGGCGGTGCGAGCTGGGTTTCCCTTCACCATGGCGGCGGAGTAGGAATGGGTTATTCTCAGCATTCCGGAATGGTAATTGTAGCCGATGGTACAAAGGATGCAGAAGCCCGTTTGCAGCGGGTATTAACGACAGATCCTGGTATGGGCGTTGTGCGTCATGCCGATGCAGGCTATGAACTTGCGATTAAGACAGCAAAGGAAAAAGGCATCAAAATGCCAATGCTGAATCAAGAATAAGAGGTGATATGGTTGGGTAAACCAATTTTTATAAGAAATGCTTCTCAGCTCGTAACATTACAGGGGGGTTCACAGGCTCCCCGTGTAAAGGAAGAGATGTCAAAGCTAAGTGTGATTGAAAATGGAAGTGTTTGGATTGAGAACGGAGTCATTAATGCTGTAGGAACAGATGAGGCGCTTTTTGAAAAATATGGAGACCGTCTTGATGAAGCGGAGATTGTGGATGCAAGTGGAAAGCTTGTAACACCAGGACTAGTTGACCCTCATACCCATCTTGTTTTTGCTGGAAGCAGGGAAAATGAGTTTAATATGAGGCTGCAAGGAGCCACCTACATGGAAATCATGAATAGCGGCGGTGGGATTCACGCAACATCTAGAAGAACTAAATCAGCCTCTCATGAAGAGCTTTTTGAAGAAAGCTATGAACGCTTAAATCAATTCCTACGTCACGGCGTGACAACGGTTGAAGCGAAAAGCGGTTATGGGATGGAGTGGGAAACGGAGCTTAAACAGCTTGAAGTCGCAAAATTGCTCAATGAAAAGCATGTCATCGATGTCGTTCCTACCTTTATGGGCGCTCACGCTGTACCACAAGAGTATAAAGAGAATCCTGATGATTTTGTGGAATTATTAATAGAAGAAATGATACCAAAGGTCGCTGAGCTGGGATTGGCAGAATACAATGACGTATTTTGTGAGCATGGTGTTTTTACCCCTGAGCAATCAAAACGGATTCTAGAAGCAGGAAAGCGTTATGGACTGATTCCGAAAATACATGCCGATGAAATTGAGCCATATGAAGGCGCTGAACTAGCGGCCGAAGTTGGGGCGATTTCTGCAGACCATTTATTAAGAGCGTCTGAAAAAGGAATGAAAGCGATGGCTGAAAAAGGTGTGGTTGGCGTGTTACTACCAGGGACAGCTTACTTTTTAATGGCAGAGTCAGCAAATGGCAGAAAAATGATTGATTTGGGTGTGCCGGTTGCGTTGTCTACCGACTGTAACCCTGGTTCATCTCCAACTGTGTCCTTGCCATTTATTATGAATCTAGGTTGTTTAAAAATGGGAATGACGCCAGCTGAGGTTATTACCGCTGCAACAATCAATGCTGCACATGCAATCAATCGAGGTCGGGAAATTGGTAGTTTAGAGGTTGGGAAAAAGGCAGACATTACGATTTTTAATGTGGATAATTTTATGAAGCTTCAATACTCTTACGGAGTGAATCATACACATACAGTCGTGAAGTCTGGGAAGATAGTTGTCAGGGGAGGTCATTTACTTGAAGAGCTTTCTCTATCCAATTATTAATCCACCATTCTTTACGTGGGTGAGGCCTGAGAGCGGCAAAGGTTCTAAGGTTCATGAATGGATTCAGCCGATTACTGCTTTAACTGATCCTGAAGAGAGCAAGAACGCCGAGGTGGTGATCCTCGGTGTTCCTTTATCTCGTTCATCGATTAGTGCTTCAGGAGCGTCAGAATTTCCTGAAGCCTTCCGACGTTCATGGAGGAGTTTTACTACCTATAATCTTGATGAAGAAATAGATTTATCTGAGATGACCGTACTCGATGCAGGGGACGTGCCCATGCATGTGACGGATATCTCGAAATGTCATACGAATATCATCACAGCATCGGGGGCACTACATCATCATTTTCAACATTCAAAGATATGTGCCATTGGCGGTGATCATTCCATCACAGCCATGATGGTCAAAGGAATGCATTTGAAGAATCCTGATGAAAAAATTGGTATTTTGCAAATTGATACCCATTTTGATTTGCGAGACATGTCAGATAATGGACCTTCCAATGGGACACCCATGCGCAATTTAATTGAGAGCGGAGTGGTGGAGGGCAGTAATATGTACAACATAGGTCTTCATGGTTTTTTTAATACGAAGGATTTAAAACAGTATGCAGATGATAAAGGAGTCAACTATTTTACACTTCGAGCAGCTCGGAAAAAGGGGATAGAAGCGACTGTTCTGCAATGCTTAGAGGAGTTATCTTCGAAGGTGGATACCATTTATTTAACTGTAGATATGGATGTGTTAGACATTGCCTATGCTCCAGGGGTACCGGCATCAACGCCGGGGGGCATGACAACGGAAGAACTGCTAGAAGGGGTACTAGCAGCAGGTCGTCATCCAAAAGTAAAAGCCATGGACATCGTCTGTCTCGATCCATTGCGGGACACACTCGTTCAGCCAACCGTCAAACTCGGAACACACGTATTCCTAACTTTCCTAACAGGAGTCATGCTTCGACAAAGTGCTAGCAAATAGATAGTGAATGATAGCGGATAGATAGTTGTGGTGACAGGCACCACAAAAAGACATTTCATTCGATTTGTCCACCTCAGGTGGACAAATTGAATGAAATTAGGAAGGTAAATTATACTAGGGGGATGGGTATGGGTGCACCAAATCTTAAGGTAAAGGTAGAACCAAATGCTAAACAAATTTATTCTATTAGGAATATTCTGAAATTTGTGATTTATAGTTTAATAGGAAGTTTTATGTTTTTTATTCCTATTACATTAAATAATGTTTCTTCAATTCCTATTGATCATATGGTAACGTGGATTAAACAAAGTTTCCCTTCTTTCGTCTCTGTTTATGCTTTCATTGTTATTTTATTAGGGGCTGTTTATCCTTTTATTTCAAAAACATGGAATAAGGACAAGGTCACAATGGTCTTTTCTATCTTAAAGGTACTAGGATTTTTTGTTGCTATTCTTTTATTTTTTAAGGTGGGACCTGCATGGTTGATGGCTCCAAATATGGGCCCATTCCTTTTTGAAAAGTTAGTTGTATCTGTAGGTCTAGTTGTTCCAATAGGTTCTTTATTTTTGGGGCTCCTTATTGGATACGGCTTACTAGAATTTATCGGGATACTAATGCAGCCGAACATGAGACCGATATGGAAAACCCCTGGACGTTCAGCTGTAGATTTGGTAGCTGATTTAGTAGGTGGTTACTCTCTTGGTTTATTAATGACCAACCGCCTTTATAAAGAAGGAAAATACACGGCAAAAGAAGCGGCCATTATCGCAACGGGGTTTTCGACCGTTTCTGCAACATTTATGATTGTGGTAGCGAAAACTCTCGGTATAATGCATCTATGGGGTTTGTATTTTTGGGTCTCATTAGTGATAACATACTTAGTTACCGCACTTACCGCAAGAATTTGGCCACTAAATAAAATGAGCAACGTGTATATTTCGGATAAAGCAGACCCAGAAGTAGTGATTAAGGAAAAGTTTTTGCAGCATGCATGGAAACATGCAATGGAAGGGGCAAACAATTCCTTAAGTCTTGGGAAGAATTTATGGGAAAACCTAAAAGACGG
This sequence comes from Neobacillus vireti, assembly GCF_036962345.1. Classification (GTDB taxonomy): domain Bacteria; phylum Bacillota; class Bacilli; order Bacillales; family Cytobacillaceae; genus Neobacillus; species Neobacillus vireti_A. The sequence goes on along the minus strand of NZ_JBALNB010000006.1, from coordinate 189,835 downwards.
GTTTATTATGACCATGAGTATTCTACCGTCCATTTTATCTGTCGGACTTATTGGGTTAGTTTTGGCTGAATATACACCTGTATTTGATATAGTAGGCTATATTTTTTATCCATTTACTTGGGCTTTACAAATTCCAGAACCTTTCCTTGCAGCAAAAGCTTCTGCAGTTGGAATTGCTGAGATGTTCCTGCCTGCGCTACTCGTAGTCGAAGCTCCTTTAATAACAAAGTTTATTATTGCAACGGTTGCCATTTCATCCATTCTATTCTTTTCGGCATCTATTCCTAGTATCCTTTCAACTGAAATACCGATAAGTATTCCACAGTTAATCATAATTTGGTTTGAACGGACAGTATTAACATTAATTTTAGTAACGCCAATTGCTTTCTTATTCCTTTAATTGATTGAGCCAGGTGAGACCCTTAGTGAAGAACAACCGAACAAGCCGTCGTGCGAGCCCGCGGAAAGTAAGTGGATTTAACAAAAATAAACAAAATAGATTAACAGGTCCAAAGAAAAAACTGTTCCGTTTTATAATAGAACAGTTTTTTTCTTTTGGAAGTTGATGGCTGATGAACTACCTTTTAATTGGCTAAGGATTCTAACTGACAAATGAAGGTATAATAACAAAAACAGGCTTTTATAGTCCATAAAGGGGTTCTGCAAACCTCTTTTATCCTGAAATGTACTTATTAAAATGAATATTGAGGTGAACAGATAATGCCAATGCTGGATGTGAAAGGTGTCAGCCTATATTATAATGTTAAAGGAAATGGAAATCCCATCGTTTTTATCCATCCTCCGTTACTTACTAGTGAGAATTTCAGATATCAAATAGAAGAACTTTCTCAGTATTTTAAAGTTATCTCGTTTGATATAAGAGGACATGGAAGTAGCGAGTATTCTCCTAAGCCAATTACTTATCACTTAATTGCTGAGGATATAGCTCATCTATTAGAACATTTAAAAATAGAAAAAGCAATTCTTTGTGGTTATTCAACCGGTGCCTCTGTGGCGTTAGAGTTTATGCTTACCTACCTAGACAGAGCACTGGGAGGTATCTTAGTCAGTGGAATGTCGGAAGCAAGTGATTTTTATAATCGACAAAGGATTTCTTTAGCAGTCAAACTCGCAAAGTCATCTACTTTTTCTATCCTAGCTAAAGCGATTTCTATCGGAAATGCTGATTCAATAGAGACATTAAAAACATTGTACCGGGCAGCCGAAAAAGGTGACGTTAAAAATATTAATCAATATTTACAATGTAGTTTGGAATATAATTGTACGGAACAGCTAGAAAATATTGAACTACCCGTATTATTGGTCTATGGTAAGAAAGACAAATCATTTCATCGGTATGCGAATCTCTTAAAAGAAAAATTGCCAGGCAGTGATTTAAGGTTCATTGACAAGGAAAAACATCAACTACCTACAAAAGCAGCGGGAAAGTTAAACCATTTGTTAATTAATTTTGTCGAATTACATATTAAGAAAAATAAGTAGGAAATTGAAGTTATTTAAGAAAGGTAACAATTGTAAGTAAGGATAATTCGGGTAATAAAGGTTTCCCAAAAATTTGATGAAAAGTTTATCCATAAAGCAACTATACTTCCTATCAAAGCGCTGCCAGTAATATCAATGGTATAAAGCTGTCCTATCCAAATACGAAAAAACTGCCAGTGTATTGATTTATTAAGCTAAATATTTTGTGGTCCATGAATATGCCTCAATATAACGTGATGACAATATTTTCTCATTTGTAAGAGTTTTCCTTTTTTTGGGGAAATTGGGAAATTTATTTGTATTCCTTGGGAAAGCGCAAGAACAGACATTTCTTGAGTTCTTTTGTAAAGTATTGCTGTCGTAAAAGCAATGAGAAATAAGGGCGTTTTAGTATATTGCCTAACATAATCTTAATATTTTCAAAAATTGTGAGGGAAAAGGATGAAAATTGTCGTAATTTCAGACACGCATTTACCTAAAAGAAAAAAAGGTTTGCCACCTAGATTAATAGAGGAATTGAAGAATACTGATTTGATTTTGCATGCAGGTGATTGGCAAACGCTTGATGTTTATAGAGAACTTCAATCTTATGGAAGAGTAGAAGGCGTCTATGGAAATGTGGATGATCAAGAAATCAAGGCAATGTTTCCTTATAAAAAAATCGTGGAAATCCTCGGGTATAAAATAGGTATTACCCATGGTCACGGAAAGGGTAAAACCACAGAACAACGTGCAATTGAAACATTTAAAGGTGAAGAAGTAGATTGTATTATTTTTGGGCATTCTCATATACCTGTCATTAGGTATGAAAGGGATATATTAATTTTTAACCCAGGTTCTCCGACTGACAAAAGAAGACAAAAGCTGTTTTCCTTTGGGGTAATCAGTTTAAGTGATAAAATAATGGCAGAACATATTATTTTTAATGAAGGTCAGCAATAGCTAGAAGGTGAGGAACCAATGGGAAATGGAGTTATCGTCTACACCACAAACGACTGTATTGAGTGCACAATGGTAAAAAAAGTCCTAACTGAGGAAGGTATACCTTTTGAGGTGCGGGATATTTCAACAAATCCCGACTATCAAACAGAAGTCGAGAAGTACGGCTTTCTAGGCGTTCCGGTAACAGTGTTAGGAAATAAAGCAGTAAAAGGATTTACCAATGAGCTAAAAGAAATCATGGAAACAGCAAAAAAGAGCTAATTTGGTTTAGCTCTTTTGTACCTTTTAAAACCCAGCTAGTTTTTTAGCATAAAGCATGTTGGTTTTTAGAATTTCATAGTATAGCTCTGGGTAACCAGCTACTAATGCAATCTCGTGTGAAGGATGACAGTGGTCAATATCGGAAATCCAAATATCACCCAATTCCCCTATAGTTATATCTACGGCTGCATTGGCAAAATGTACACCCATACTTTCTATTTCTTTAAGCGTGTCTATAGAGATATGAATTAATTCCTGATAGGTTAAGGAAGCATGTAAGTCACTATGCTGCAAGAAATCTCTTACCATTTCTTTTTCAAATTTAACTACAGGCTGTAACTTACCGGCATGAACTTCGGATTGCTCACCTCTCGTAAACAATCCCATAGCCTTCCATTGTCCTAAATGAACTTTTACCGTAATAATCCGCACCGATATGGTTCGATAACCAGGTACATCGATGGATTCTTGAATTAAGTATTCCCCCTCTTTAAAATATTTACTAAAGATGGAAAAGGCTTGATCCCGGTTATAAAACTTGAAAATCTTGGTTTCCATTTTTCTTAGATTGGTAATAACGAGGGTAGTGGAGTCCTTTAATATAATATTTATTGCGGAACGATTGGCACAATTCAGCGGTTTGACGATTAAATTTGGAAACTTTTTCAAAAAGTAATAAAGGTCTTGAGGTGAGCCATAAAGATTTGTATCAGGAAGATAGCATTTTACCCCAATTGAACTTGCTAATTTCTTTTGGATACTCCATCTATTAAGTAAGAAATTATTAAACACAACATCTCCTAAAATCTTTTGGAAATGCTGAATCCAAGCCGTGCTAACAGAAGATGTCATTACAAAAATAGATGATGGATAGGGGAAGGTTCCTTCTTCCCATTGTTTTGACTGAGGATTATATAGATACCCTTTAACGGTATGATTTGATTTATCTACATGTTCAAGAGAAAAGACAAGAATGGCACCTTTAACTTCTCGATAATGAAAGACATAATCTAGCAGGTCATTGAGGTATTTCTTGAGTGAACTCTGATAATGCCCTACTAGCAATCCAATAAAAGGTCCAATTTGTAATTCATTGCCATTCTGCTTGATTTCAAGATGGCATTGCTGAGGTATATTCAGCATGTCCAAAATGTCTTGAGATAGGCTTGCCCCATTCAAAGGCAGCTGATCAGAAATGTTTACAGTAGTTTGATAGGTTTTTGCACCAAATCTCACCAATCTCCTAGTAGTACGAGTAATTCCCATTGATTCCGCTAATTTTGGATGTAATGTCAAACTCCCTTTGTTGCTGGTGTTATTCGATAGCAGAATAACATTTTCCATTTTTATTCCCCCAATCATTCATACTGGATAAGTTATTGTATGTACAAATAATCAATGTTGTTTTTAAATTGGGGGAGATTCTTACAATTTGGACAAGTGTACCATTGTTATTTTGGAATATGTTTAGGGTAATTCATTACTCTTTTTCTTCATTGGTTTCTTTTTTTTGCTCTTCAGGGACACCGTATAGTTGATTGAACTCCTTAGCTAGTTCATCTAAATATTCATCTGATAATAGGGGCTTTTTCTTTTTAGACATATATTTCTCCAATCTAAAATTTCTTAAAATATTTTAATTTACTTTTACTAAACACAGGAGTATGATAATCACAGTTTCATATTTCTAAATCGCTGAGACCAATTGGTGCGGGGGAACCATTCATATGGATAGTATATCCAAGGGGTGAATCCTTTAAAAAGGTAGGGCTACTCAATGGCCCGAATCCGACAGCTAACCTCGTAAGCGTTAATGAGAAGGAAGGTGGAGCTTGTGAGACAAAAATATTATGTCTACAGGTCTATTTAACTTTGACTTGTAGGCATTTTTTTGTGTTTTTTTCGCAAGATAATAGGTATGAATAACATTTTATATTTACACGGGAGTGGAAACAGTGGTTTCTTCAGTAAAAAGATTATTAATTGGAAGACCTTTAAAGTCAACTGAATTAGGGGAACAAAAACTAAATAAAACAAAAGCGTTGGCAATTCTATCTTCTGACGCATTATCTTCCGTGGCATATGGTCCTGAACAAATATTGATTGTATTAGTAACTCTTGGAGTAGCAGCAATTTGGTACTCCATTCCAATTGCAATTGGGGTTTTACTTTTATTAATTGCTTTAATTTTATCCTATCGCCAAATTATTTTTGCATACCCTCATGGGGGTGGAGCTTATGTAGTATCGAAGGAAAATTTGGGTATGAATTATGGGCTGATTTCTGGCGGATCCTTACTCGTTGACTATATCTTAACAGTTGCCGTAAGTGTTTCGGCTGGAACAGATGCTATTACATCAGCTTTTCCAGCTCTTCACGACCATAATGTGGGTATTGCCATAATTTTTGTCCTGTTAATTACCATCCTAAACTTAAGAGGTGTTACGGAGTCTGCTTCTATATTAGCATATCCAGTTTATTTATTCGTCCTAGCTTTATTCATCCTGATTGGTGTAGGGATTTTCAACATAGTGTCGGGGCAGGTTCCTAATAACTTGCATACCCCGGTAGGAACTCCTATCGCAGGGGTATCACTTTTTCTTTTATTAAGAGCATTTGCCTCAGGAAGCTCAGCACTAACTGGAGTTGAAGCAATATCAAATGCCATTCCGAACTTTAAAAATCCAGCCCCAAATAATGCGGCAAAAACGTTATTAGCTATGGGCGGTTTATTAGCATTATTATTTACTGGAATTGTCTTTTTAGCTTATTATTATGGGATAACGCCAAATGAAAAGGTAACGGTCGTTTCGCAAATTGCTGAGCAAACTTTTGGGCGAAACTTTATGTATTTCTTTATTCAAGGAACCACAGCTTTAATTCTTATCCTCGCTGCCAACACCGGATATACAGCTTTTCCGTTACTTGCAGTAAATCTTGCAAACGATAAGTTTATCCCGAGAATGTTCAAAATTAGAGGAGACCGCCTTGGGTATTCCAATGGCATTATCACGCTAGGATTAGCATCTATACTTTTAATCATATTTTTTAAAGGGCAAACAGAGCACTTAATCCCACTTTATGCAGTGGGTGTATTCATTCCCTTTACCTTGTCACAGACAGGGATGATGTTAAAATGGCTTCGCCAAAAGCCAAAGGGCTGGATGTCAAAGTTATTTATAAATACGATGGGAGCTGTTATCTGCTTTGTCGTAACCATCATGTTCTTTTTAACGAAGTTCGCTCAAGTATGGCCGGTTTTGATATTTTTACCCATTATTATCTTCGTATTTTACAGAATTAGAAAGCATTATGAGGCAGTGGGTGAGCAGCTTAGAATAGATCCTAATGAACCAGTAGTTCCAATAGAAGGAAACGTCATAATTGTTCCAGTAGCTGGAATGACGCATGTAGTAGAAAATACATTAAATTACGCCAAATCTCTAGGTGCGGAGCAAATAATAGCCGTCTATGTTTCGTTTGAACGAGATGATGAAAAGAAATTTGAAGAAAAATGGAATCTATGGCAGCCGGATATTAGACTTGTAACTTTGCATTCACATTACAGGAGTATCATCCAGCCGCTGACTAAATTCGTTGATACGGTACAGCATAAAGCCAGTGAAGCAAACTATAGGGTTACGGTCTTTATTCCGCAATTTATTCCCAAAAAAGGCTGGCATAATATTCTTCACAATCAATCAAGCTTATTAATAAAAGCGTACCTGCTCTATAAAAGGGATGTAATTATCACTACGGTTCCCTATCATTTGAAAAAATAACAAAAAGCTCATTTTGCCTTCTCGTGCAATATGAGCTTTTTAGATAATATGGTCTTTTGTAATGGGTAGGTGCAGGCTACTCATGAATACTAAAAATACATCCAGGTACTTCAAAGGTCCGCCCGTTTGCGGATAATGAAATGGAGCAGATCACATTACCGATAATGGTACCATGTAGGAAATGGATGTTTGATAGTGTTGCAATATCATTAAAGTTGACGCCAGAGGCTTCACCTTGAGCTGACACAATCATTCCGATTCCACCGCCTGAAACAGGTTCATAGGTTGGTTTACCGGGTACAACAGATCGAAAAACAAAGCTATTGCTGGAATCCGTATTGTCTCCATAGAGAATGGAAATGGAGCAGTTTTTGGCTGAACAATCACCTTTACAAATACGCGCAGATACAGTAAGAATGCCGCTGGATGGGAAACGATCAATTAAGGTTTCTACTGGTACAGCAGCAGCGGAAACGACAGCGCTGCAATCACAACTTTCCATAAAACACCTCTCATTAATTCGTAATAATTATTAATATGAAATAGCTTGTCTTCTTGATTGGACTGGCGGGAAATTAAATATTCTAGTTTTAAAATATTTACTAGTTTGAATTAAAGTCCTTTATATTGGGGAAATATGGGTTAGAGTGATAAAGAAATGAGGTATTAAAGATGAAATTTGATTTACATACCCATCATGATCGGTGTGGGCATGCAAGGGGAGGAATTCGGGATTATATTGAAGCAGCGATAGAAAAAGGGTTGAGTTTCATTGGAATATCGGACCATACTCCTTATTTTTCAAGTAGTGAAGACCATCCCTTTCCCCGTATTGCAATGCCTTCAAGTCAATTTCCTGAATACGTTGAGGAAGTCCTAAAGTTGAAACAAGAGTATAGTGGGAAAATAGATGTTCTTTTAGGAATTGAGGCAGATTTCTTCCCTGAGCATGTAGAAAACTATCGAGTATATTTTGACCGTTATCCATTCGATTACATTATAGGTTCTGTTCATCAAGTGGATGGAGTTAGTATTTTTAATAAGAATCGCTGGGAAGGGCTAAGTGCTGAGGAAAAGATACGCACGAAGGAAATGTATTATTCTTTAATTGAACAATCAGCCCGAAGCGGGATGTATCAAATACTTGGACATATTGATGCAATGAAAGGTTTTTATCCCGAATTTTCAACTATCGAAACCGCTGCAGTTGAGCAGACATTAAAGGTTATTGCAGAATGCGATATAGCCATCGAAATCAACACCTCCGGAAAAACAAAATATGTAGGAGGCTGGTATCCAGCAGATGACATCCTGGAAAGAGCGCTATTCCATGGAGTAAAAGTCACCTTCGGATCAGACGCACATGACCCACATCGAGTGGGAGATGAATTCGAAAACGTTCAAGCCCAACTCAAAGAAATAGGCTTCAAAGAATGGGTGTACTTTAAAGCGAAAATGAGATATGCAGTTAAACTATGAATAAGTGCATAAATGGTGACAGGCACCGTAAAAATGTAATGGCAAAATTGCCATTACATTTTTACGTGTTTTCTTTTTTCTTTACGTTTTTTGGCTATTAATCTAATGAAGTAGATACCGCCAATTAGTGCGAGTACATTCAATGAATCTCCAAGGTTGATGGTTAGGTTGAAGTTATTGTTTACTCGGACTGTGTTTTTGTTGTTGTTGGTACTCGGGAGTGATTTTGTTTCCTGGTTTTCTTTTGTCATAGGAACACCTCCATATGACAAGTATATCAACTTTGATATACAAAAAATGCCAATTTAATATAAAAAATTACTAGTTTTCCACTAAGAACGCTTTTTTATATTTCTTAGTTTGAGAATACATGAGTAGGAATACAAATGCACTGCCAAATCGCATAATTGAATTTAATTCCATTGATTTTTGAATGCCAAGCCCTTCTAACAATAGGATTCCGATTTGCGGGGCAATGAAAGCGACAAACGAGAGTAGTACATTATAGGATGTGATACAATACGTTCTCGTTTCGGCTGGTGATTGCTCCAACAAAAGGTTAAACAATAAAAGCACAACACCAGAAATGAAAAATCCGGATAATGCCTGGACACCTGTTAAATAGAATAGATTGGTAGAAAGGACTGTTAGAAAAGGAACAAGCGCCATGCCTAGCGCCGCCCAAACAAGCATAAGCGTATTAGATTTTGCCTCGGCCCATTTTTTCCACAAAGGGAAAGTAAAAATTTGTACCAATTGAGATGCTACTGAAAAGATACTAATCCAAAGGATGGTCGCTTCTGCAATTCTAACATGATAAATATTAAATATTCCCCAAGACATCTGCCAGGTGAAATTAAAGCAAAGGGCAGCAAGTAGATACCATTTGTAACCATGATCTTTAAAAATGGACCAATTCATCGATGTTTTTTTCGTACTAGCGCTCGATTGGGTCTTCTCTTTATGTTTCATTAAGAAATACACTTCTCCTAATCCAAAAAGGAGGACTATGAAAAATAACCACTGATAGGCTGTTGCGTTAGTTGTTTGGTTTTTCATGATAATCCCGATAACAAGAGTTGAAATCATTCCAGCAATCGTCAACAACCGGTTTCGATCACTAAAAAAAGCTCCGCGCCGATCGTCTTTGATCATTCCGCTTATCAGTGTCTGCCAGCCGATGTTTGAAAGTGTTGCGGGTACATTCATTAACGCGATGATGAATAAAAATGCCCATGCTTGATAAGACGTTGGCAAATAGACCACACCTATAAGCAGCAAAAATAACAAACGAGCGGCTAAAACAGACATCGCTACTGTTTTTTTCTGTGTTTCTAATCGATTTAACAAAATGGCGGCTGGAATCGTCATTATGAGTGCAATGAGTGGAGGAAGTGAACTAATCAATCCAACTTGATAATTGGTTGCTCCGAGAATGGAGATAGCAAAGATTGGATAAAAGTTTCCTGCAAGGTTGATAGCGATGATGGAAACCATTCCGTGATAAATACTAATTTTTTCATTATAAGTTCGCACTAAATTTCACCAGTTTTCTTTGATAATAAATAACCATATCATTATACTACGGTATCCGAAATTTCAATAGAATACTTTTTAAAAAATATCCACGTTTACAGCCCGTACTGATGAAAAAAATTTTCATGTAAATCTAGCGGAAATCATGTATAATATTATTTTGGCTTTAAACGTCAGTTTTTTATTAGGAGTTATTTAAATGAATCAGACTTTTACGTTAAAGGATAAGACAAAACAAATATTTGTGATGTTAATTCCTATTTTAATCACACAACTTGGGATGTTTTCGATGGTGTTTTTTAACACGATTATGTCCGGTAGATACAGCTCATCCGACCTTGCTGCTGTAGCCATAGGTTCATCTATCTGGAACCCAATATTTATGGGGATCAGTGGGATTCTGCTTGCAGTTTCTCCAATTGCCGCACAGCGATTTGGGGAGAAGAGGAGCAGGGAAGTAGCTGCAGTTGTACGCCATGGACTTTATCTTTCCTTTATGATTACGATAGTGGTGATTGTACTTGCAATTTTCTTTTTAAATCCACTTTTAGATAAAATGAATCTTCCGAATGACGTACAGGAAACAGCTTTTGACTACCTGGTTGGTCTTAGCTATGGAATTCTTCCGCTATTTATTTTTAACGTGCTTAGATCATTTATCTATGCATTAGGTAATACAAGGGTAGTGATGTATATCTTGCTCGTCTCTTTACCCATCAATTTATTCTTAAACTACGTGTTAATCTTTGGACATTGGGGATTCCCTGAGCTCGGCGGGGCAGGTGCAGGATACGCCACCTCGATCACCGAATGGTTGATTACTGGAATGACGGTATTCTTTGTAAAAACACAAGAACCTTTTTCGGGTTTTTCTATTTTCAAGAATTTGAAACAATTCTCATGGGAAGAGTGTAAGGAAATATTGAAAATCGGCGTACCGATGGGTCTATCAACGTTTTTTGAAGTGAGTATGTTTGCGGTCGTAACGATTCTTTTAAGTAAATTTAATGTAACCACCATTGCCGCCTATCAATCTGCATTGAACATTGTATCTTTCCTATACATGATTCCGATTAGTATTTCAATGGCGCAGACCGTTTTAGTAGGATATGAAGTCGGAGCCCGCCGGTACAAGGATGCAAAAATCTATAGCTGGCTGGGAATCTATCTAGCTATTCTGACGGCCCTGATTACTGGCGTGTTAGTGGTATTGTTCCGTTATCAAGTCGCAGGATTTTATTCAAATGAAGTGGAGGTCATCAATTTAACGGCACACTTCCTAATCTATGCACTGTTCTTCCAAATTAGTGACGCGATTCAAGTCACAGCACAGGCGGCATTAAGAGGCTACAAAGATGTCAACATTGCCTTTATCATGACCCTAATTGCTTACTGGCTCATTTGCCTTCCGCTTGGATATAGTCTGGCTCAATTTACGAACCTCGGAGCGACAGGTTATTGGCTTGGATTAACAGCTGGGCTGTTTGCGGCAGGGATCGCTTTATCATGGAGACTTATTTACATTCAAAAAAGGAAATTCATCGATACACAAAAATTAGAAGCAGTATAATCTGAAAAAGTCTTACTCTAGCGATTAGAGTAAGATTTTTTATTAGGGAGCAATTTTGTTCCAAAATAAATAGTTAAACAGAGGATTACATGGCCTCTGTTTTTTTATTTTTATTCGCAATTGTTTGAAGGAATAAAATTGAGGAACTGGTAAAAATTAAAAATTAGGAGGTGGAAGTGTGTCCTTATTTCGAACAAAGAAACGAAATGTGAAAAAACCACAATTGATAACTCCGAGTAAATTGGTTTCAGAAAAGGGAAACACACCAACTTCTAGTTCATTATCGGAGACAGAGAAGCAAATAAAAGAAATTCTTGGTAATAATGAAGATTTAAGGATAAAAAATTTTAAAATTTTTGGTAAGTTCTCAGCGGCTTGTGTGTATTTTTCAAGTTTAGTTGATAAGGATTCACTTAATAAGGATATACTAAAGTCCCTCATGTATGAACCTGAACATTTAATGGGGAAAGAAAAACCACTTATTCATTTAATCGATATGATTCTAACAGAAACGCTTTATCATAGTGAGGCAAAGGTTGGGGAGTGTATTGACGAATTAATTGAGCTTTTGCTTCGCGGTGAAACCGTGATTTTTATTGATGGATTAAAGGAAGCCATTCATATTGGAACACGAAAAGTTGAAAAAAGAGCGATTGACCAACCGCAAACAGAACAAGTCATACTAGGACCACGGGAAGGTTTTATTGAAAGTATCGCTACCAATGTTGCCTTATTGAGATACAGACTTCCGACTCCGGACTTCCAAGTAAAAACAATGACAATCGGCCGGCTGACAAAATCAACGGTGGCCATTTGTTATCTAAAAGGAATAGCCAATGAGACGGTAATCAAAGAGGTGGAAAAAAGGCTATCAGAGATTAATATTGATGCCATTCTTGATGTGGGGTATCTCGAACAATTTATTGAAGATAATCCTTTTTCACCATTTCCACAGACCCAAACCACTGAAAGACCAGATAAGACGGTGGCGAATTTAATAGAGGGGCGTGTCGCGATTCTTGTCGATGGGTCTCCCTTTTCTTTATTGGTTCCAGTCGTTTTCAATCAATTCTACCAAACAACAGAAGATTATTCGTCAAGGTTCCTAATGGGAAGTTTTGTTCGACTGGCCCGGATATTGGCCTTAGTGTTTTCACTTATTTTTCCGTCACTTTATGTATCCTTGATTTCATTTAATCCAGAACTACTGCCGACAGAATTTGCAGTAGCCCTTGCTGGTGGTCGGGCAGGTGTTCCTTATCCCGCTGTGATCGAGGTTTTGATTATTGAAGTCGCGATGGAAATATTACGAGAAGCCACCGTGCGGCTCCCTAAACAAGTAGGTGGAGCCTTATCCATCGTTGGGGTGCTGGTAATTGGACAGGCAGCTGTTGAAGCGGGATTATCAAGCCCGATTACGGTAGTGGTTATCGCCTTAACAACAATTGGTTCGTTTGCAACGCCAACCTATACAGCGGCATTTGCCCTAAGGATGCTAAGATTTCCAATCATGATTTTGGCCGGTATTTTCGGACTATACGGGGTAATGGTAGGGGTTATCTTTATTTTTAATCACATGCTTTCATTAAAATCGTTTGGAGTCCCCTATATGGCACCTGTTTCTCCAGAGGACTATCAGGGGATGAAAGATGTTGTAATACGCAGTCCGTTATGGTGGATGCCAAAAAGGCCCAACTTTCTTCATCCCACTAACCGATCTAGACTTTCAGAAAAAGATAATAAGATTTTAGAGCATAACAAACTTGGAAATGATCAGCGGGAGGGTACAAGCAATGGGGGATCCGAAGGAGATTACAGCACTTCAAGCCACAACAATCTTAATTAGTACCATTATTGGTGTAGGCGTTCTCCCGTTACCTTTATTTGCTGTCAGAGCAGGGGAAACAAGTGCACCGTTTGTCACTTTAACTGGTATTGTTTTGGCAGCAATTGGATTAATGATTGTAACCTATCTTGGGATTCGCCACCCGCAAAAAACGATTATCACCTATAGTCAAGATATAATTGGGAAATGGCTGGGCAGGATTTTTAGTATATTTGTCATCTTCTTCTTTTTAATATTAACTAGTCTGACTGCACGTGAATTCGGGGCGGTTGTCGTAACGGCAGTATTAAGAGAAACTCCTTTGGAGGTAACCGTTATTGTCATGCTTTTATTGGCATCCATTAGCTGTCGGAACAATATCAATGTTTTTGCATATATCCATAATCTTTATGTACCGATGATATTGGCCCCTGTTTTAATTGTTGTGGCATTTTCATTGAAAAATGCCAATCTCTTATATTTACGTCCGATATTTGTTGGAAATGATATTTGGCATATGGCCGGAGGTATGCTAACAGTGTCAGCGCTATTTCAGGGGTCGTTCATTATTACGATGATCATTCCCTCCATGAAATCGCCCAAAAAAGCGATGAAGGCTAGTTTTTGGGGCATCCTTGTTTCAGGAGGCTTATACCTTTTGATTGTGATTGCTACTGTAGCTATTTTTGGACCAGAAGAAATCAAACAAATCTTTTGGCCCACGTTAGAACTGGCTCGGACGACAGCAGTACCGGGAAATATCCTGCAAAGGTTGGATATCATTTTTTTGGCGGTCTGGGTGTTGGCTGTTTTTACTACTTTATTCTCAAGTTATTACTTTACCATCCATTCGATTAAAGAGCTTTTCAGACTAAAGGATCATAAGGTACTCTCTTATTTTATTTTGCCATTTGTGTTTTTTTTGGCAATGGCGCCGCAAAACATTTTACATATGTATGAAATTATTCAATTTATCGGGAGAGCTGGGTTGCTGATTACGATTATATATCCGGCATTCCTTTTACTAATAGATTTCCTCAAGAGCTGGAGGAGGAAAAAAAATGTGGCAAAATCATCGTAATATAATCGCCGTAATGCTTTTTTTCTTTCTTATACCTTTACTTACAGGCTGCTGGGACAGTAAAGAAATTGAACAAAGAGCCAATGTTTTGGCAATTGGAGTGGATATAGCAAATGAGAAAGAGAGAAAAAAGGAAGAAGAAATCTCTCATTTGAGCAAAAAGTTTCCGATTCCTGATGAAGAAATGATTAAGGTTACGGCACAAATTGCAGTCCCTGGAAGAATACCACTGGGGCCGCAGCAGCCTGGAGGTTCTGTTAAGCCAGTATTGGTAGTAGAGGTTGTTGGCCATACCTTTCAGGATGCCATGTTAAGTTTACAGCAGGAAATTGCAGAGGTATTGTTTCTTGGACATTTACGGATTATGGTTTTAAGTGAGGAAGTAGCAAAATCAGGAACAAGTCGTTTTAATGATTTTCTAAGACGTAATCCCGAAATTCGCAGAACAGCCTCACTAGTAGTGTCAAAGGAATCAGCTTCAAAATATATGAACCTAACCCCAGAACTGGAACGTATTCCCTCACTTTACCTAGCGAACATGGTTGATAATTTATCCTCAATAGGGAAATTTCCGCCCAGTTTTATCGGACTTTTTTGGACCATCTATTCTAGTAAAGGGCAGGCTCCTTACCTCCCGTACTTAGAACTAAAAGGTAAGTCTACCATACAACTTAACGGTCTTGCCTATTTTAATGGTGATAAAATGGTCGGAAAGACAAATCCACTGGAAATAGGTGTGTATATGGCTGTAATAGGAATTGGCAGAGGCGGGTATGGTGCCTTTGTAGAAGTACCTGGCAAGGATGAAACCGTTTTAGTTAGAGCTGTAAGCAGAAAAACGAGAACAAAAGTTAGGCTTAAGAATGGTAAACCTCATGTCTCCATCAAGATTCAGTATGAAGCGGAGATTGATGAAAAGGAAAGTGCAAACATACAGCTATCAGATTCAGACATAATAAAAAAAATTGAAAAACAAACTTCTAAAAATATCAAAAAGTCTATTGAAAAATTAATAGCAAAGACTCAAAAAAAGAAGGCTGATATCTTTGGTTTTGGTGAACATTTTCGAGCGAAATTACCGCAATATTGGAACAAAGACGTAAAAACAAAAGGTAAATGGAGTGATATTTACCAGAATGTTACCTTTGATGTAAAGGTTGATTCCCATATTCACCGAGTTGGAATGAAATCTAAGTAATTGGTTGAAAGGAGTCCCAAGTATGTATATCGGTTATTTAAATTATGTGATCTTAATTTGCTGGGTGTCCGGGGGATTAATCCTTCTTACCGATGTAAAAGCATACAAACATGCTTCTCTCAAAAAAGAACAGAAGGTGTCAAAATATTTAGGATGGGTCAATATTACAATTGGCTTTGGAATAATGGCTGCTGATTTTATATACGCACATTTCTTGTGGTGATTTGGTTTTGGACTTCAATTCTGGGGTCCATTTTTTTATGAATTTTTGTAGGAATGTATCCGTTATCACCATGATGAAATAAAGATATTTACGATACTTTAGTGAAGTAAAGTAGTGAAATAGTGTGTTAGATAACCTTCCAAATTCATGTAAATAAAGTTGTTGTGGTGTTATAAATAATTCAGATAATTCAAAACGAATAAGGAAGGTGTTGTCATGATAAAACAAAAGCTAGTTCTCATAGGAAATGGAATGGCAGGGGTTAGAGTGATTGAAGAAGTGTTAAAAATCAATCAAAATGCATTTGAAATTATGATTTTTGGTACTGAGCCTTATCCGAATTATAACCGAATTCAGTTATCAAAGGTTCTGCAGGGCGGGACTTCAGTGAGTGACATCACTTTAAATGATTGGGAATGGTATGAAAATAACATGATTCGTTTTTATCCCGGAGAGACTGTAACGGCCATTCACACAAAAACGCAAACTGTAAGTACTGATAAAGGGAGAATACAATCTTATGACCAATTAATCATTGCCACAGGCTCTCATCCATTTATGCTTCCATTACCAGGGGCTGAAAAAGAAGGGGTTAAGGCGTTTCGGAATATAAAAGACTGCGAAGAGATGATTGAATATTCAAAAAGGTATAAGAAGGCCGCTGTCATTGGCGGAGGTTTACTTGGATTGGAAGCGGCAAGAGGACTTCTTAACCTCGGAATGGAGGTCGATGTCATTCATATTAACGATTTTTTAATGGAACGTCAGTTAGATCGAACAGCCGGAAAATTGCTGCAAACAGAACTAGAGAAACAGGGCATGAATTTTCTTTTACAAAAAAACACCACAGAAATAACAGGGAGAAAACATGTCACAGGAGTAAAGTTTTCGGATGGCAGTAGAATTAAAGCAGATTTAGTCGTGATGGCGGTTGGGATCAAACCGAATATCTCGTTAGCGAAAGAAGCTGGAATTTCGGTTAACCGCGGCATCCTTGTGAATGATTATTTGGAGACAGATATCCCGAATGTATTTGCGGTGGGGGAATGTGCAGAGCACCGGGGTATTGCCTACGGTTTAGTAGCCCCACTATATCAGCAAGGAAAATTTTTAGCGAAAAGACTGTATGGGATACAGAATGAAGGCTATCAAGGTTCTATTTTATCCAGCCAATTAAAGGTATCCGGTGTCGATGTTTTCTCAGCAGGAAAAATAAATGAGGTTGAGCATACAAAAGTATATAAACTTTACGACGATTGGAACGGTTCTTATAAAAAGGTATTAATTTAAGACGGTAAGATTGCAGGTGCTGTCCTGTTCGGCGATACAAAGGATGGGAATAAGTTATTTGAATTTATTAAAAAAGGGGCACGAATTGAGGAATATTTAGAGTCATCCCATAGTGTAAATACTGAGGGGAATTTAGCTGCCAGCATGTCAAATGAAGAACTGATTTGCGGTTGTAATGGTGTCACGAAGGGAAGTATTGTAGAGGCAATTAAAGCAAATGGATTAACGACAGTAGACCAGGTAAAGGGTTGTACGAATGCTTCCCGTTCATGCGGAGGCTGTAAATCACTTGTTGCAGATTTACTTGCCCATACACTTGGGGATCAATATCAGTCAGACCAAAAGGAAGCAGTCTGCGGCTGTACGACATTAACAAGAGATGAAGTGCTGGCAGAAATTCGTGAAAAAAGACTCACTCATATACGCGAGGTAATGAACGTGTTGGAGTGGAAAACGGACGGCTGTTCAAAATGTAAACCAGCATTAAATTATTACCTAGGAATGATGGATCCGTTAAAATATCAAGACGAGCGTGAAGCCAGGTATGTTAATGAAAGAATGCATGCGAATATCCAAAAAGATGGCACCTACTCCGTTGTTCCAAGAATGTATGGCGGCGTTACAACCACCGATGATTTACGAAAAATTGCTGATGTTGCCGATAAATATAAGGTTGGCATGATAAAGGTGACTGGCGGTCAACGAATTGATTTACTTGGTGTCTATAAAGAAGATCTTCCAAAAATTTGGGCAGAACTTGATATGCCATCGGGATCAGCCTACTCAAAAGGACTTCGTACAGTTAAAACTTGTGTAGGTGAAAATTACTGCCGATTCGGAACACAGGATTCAATTGGAATGGGAATCAAACTAGAAAGAAAGTTCGAAGGCATAAACACTCCTCATAAAGTGAAAATGGCTGTGTCTGCTTGTCCACGTAACTGTGCAGAAAGCGGAATTAAAGATGTAGGAATTGTCGGGGTCGAAGGTGCTTGGGAAATGTATGTCGGCGGAAATGGCGGGACACATCTGCGCGAAGCGGTTTTGTTGTTCAAGTTCAAAACAGATGATGAGCTTGTTGAGATGATTGGTGCATTTCTTCAATATTACCGTGAAAATGCCAACTATCTAGAGAGAACTTCGGCATGGGTCGACCGCTTAGGCATAGATCATATCAGACAAGTGTTATCGGATGAACGGATGGTAAAGGAATTTAATAATCGAATCGATGAGGCGTTGTCTGTAGTGCAAGATCCATGGAAGGAAGCCATCAATAATAAAAATCTCTTAAGAGACTTATATCAAACTGTAAAAATATGACGATGAGGAGTTGGAGTCTTTGGAAAAAACATTACGCAGCGTGTTTATTGGAGAAGTTACAGACCTGCCGCAAAAGTTAGGAAAAACCGTGGTCATCGGCAGGAAGGAAATTGCTGTATTTAAAATGGAGAATGGTGACATTACGGCCATTGAGAACCGCTGTCCTCATAAAGGCGGGGTGCTGGCAGAGGGAATACTGAGCGGAGAATATGTATTTTGCCCCATGCACGATTGGAAGATCAGCGTCAAGGATGGCAATGTGCAGGCACCGGATGCTGGGTGCGTTCAGACGTATCCCATTGAGGTTAAAGGTGATGAAGTATTTATCCGAATCAGAGAATAGATTGGGAGGATAGTTTCATAGCGACCTTATTTGTAGAACATGGTTGGTTTGGGTAACTATAAGAGGTTTATAGTGACCGTAAACAAAGAACTAGCGGTGGTTGGGTAACAATAAGAGGTTTATAGTGACCGTAATCGAAGAACTAGAGATGGTTGGGTAACTATACGAGGTTTATAGTGACTGAACTCAGAGAACTTGCTATGCATGGGGAACTATAAACCGATCAAATAATGGGGAGTGACGCAGATGGCGATTATGAGTCCAAATCAAGTAGTGGATAGCATGATTCAAGCAGGTGAAGGGAAGGCGAAATTACCTGTGAAAGATTTGCTCATCAGGGGAGCGCTAGGTGGAGCGTTGCTCGGGTTTGGAACAACATTAGCTTTTACGGCAGAGGTCCAAACAGGACTCGGAATTGTCGGGGCATTACTATTTCCAGCTGCATTTGTCATAATCATTCTCCTTGGCTTGGAGTTAGTTACTGGTAGTTTCGCACTAATTCCTGTTGCGGTAATCGCGAAAAAAGCCACAGCTGCGCAAATGATGAAGAATTGGATTTGGGTCATCATTGGTCATGTGGCAGGAGCTGTTATTTATGCCATTCTATATATCATTGCTGTTACTCAGCTTGGACATATCACCAATCATGCTGTAGCAGCAAAAATCCTAGATGTAGCGGAAGCGAAAACACTCGGGTATAAAAGTCTTGGTTCAGAAGGTTTACTCGTTGTATTTGTAAAAGCAATGCTTTGTAATTGGATGGTAACACTTGGTGCCGTAATGGCAATGACGACAAAGTCTGTAATTGGAAAAATTGCTGCCATGTGGCTGCCGATATTAATCTTCTTTGCTCAAGGGTTTGAACACGCTGTCGTCAATATGTTTGTTATCCCGGCTGGCATGATGCTTGGTGCAGATATTAGACTGGGTGATTGGTGGCTGTGGAATCAAATTCCTGTGTTACTTGGTAACTTAGTTAGCGGGGTTGTTTTTACCGGATTTGCCCTCTATTACACACATGGGAAAAATGAATCTAAATTGCATTTAGAGCTGCCGAAAACAAAAGCTGCAGCAGTACCCAGTACACAACGTTAAGAGGAGTGATTGTTATGGTGAAGGCGTGTATCGTTGGAGCAGGTCCTGGTGACCCGGAATTAATAACAGTTAAGGCATTGAAATGTATCCAAAAGGCAGATGTAATCCTTTATGACCGGCTAGTTAATAAAGAATTACTAAAGGAAGCCAAACGGGATTGTCATCTGATCTATTGTGGAAAACAACCGAATTTTCATACTTTGCAACAGGAAACGATTAACCATCTGTTAGTGAAATACACCAAACAAGGTAAAAACGTGGTGCGTTTAAAAGGCGGTGATCCGTTCGTATTTGGACGTGGAGCGGAGGAGGTGGAAGCTTTGATGGAAAATGGGCTTCCAGTTGAAGTGGTTCCAGGGGTAACCGCAGGGGTGGCAGCCCCTGCGTATGCTGGAATCCCGGTTACACATCGGGAAATAGGCAGCTCTTTTGCCATTGTAACCGGGCACAAGGTGAAGGGGAAACCTACCGATATTAATTGGAAGAGTTTGGTGACAGCAGTTGACACACTGGTGATTTACATGGGAATTACGAATCTCCCCTATATTCGTGCAGAATTAATTAAGCATGGAAAAAAGGAAAATACCCCTGTCGCCATCATTCAGCAAGGGACAACCAGCCATCAGCGAACGGTTACAGGAACATTAAGTTCAATTGTCAGTGTGGTTGAAAAAGAAGGAATTAATAATCCAGCAATGATCATTGTTGGAGAAGTCGTCACCTTCCGTGATAAAATAAGGTTACTTGAACCAGGAGGGAAGGCGGAAAGCTATGCAACAATGGCTTAAAGAAGTAGCAAGAGGAAAAAGAGGGTCCAAAGACTTAGACTATCAACAAACAATTGAAGTGGCTAAATCTATTATTAATGGAAAAGCAACAGATGCCCAAATTGCAGCCTATCTGATTGCACTCCGTCTGAAAACGGAATCTTCGGAGGAATTACTCGCATTTGTGCATGCCTATCAGAATGAGAGTGAAAATATAGAAGGTGCTAATCGGCAGATAATTGATTTAGCTAGTCCGTATAATGGCAGGAACTCTTTTATGGGAAGTATTCCCGCAGCAATTTTGATGGCCGAATACGGGCTGCCTGTATTTTTACATGGAAGTGATTCACTGCCGCCGAAATATGGAACAACAATTAAGGAGATTCTTTTACAGTTAGGTCTGAATGTTTCGCAACCGCCGCAAGGACTAGCAAAGACCTTGGGTGAAGCAGGAATTGCTTTTGCAGACACCGAGGAATATTGCCATAGTCTAGGGAAGCTCCGCGGGATTCGGAAGGAGATAGGAGTAAGAACCCTATTTAATACAGTAGAGAAGTTATTGAACCTTGCGAAGGCAGAGTCACTGATGATGGGTGCTTTTCATCGGACAGCGATTAACAAAATTGCACCTATATTTAAAGGGCTTTCCTTTAAAAATGTTTATGTGGTTCAAGGAATGGAAGGTTCGGAGGATTTGCCTGTTCACCGCAATAGTTTTATTTACAAAATAACAGACAATACGATTGAATCCTCCATTGTTAAACCAGAGGATTATGGTCTGTTGGTACAAGAATTAGATAAAGATATTAAACTATCAGCACAAGAACAGTCGGACATAACGCTGGCGATACTTAGCGGGGATCCATCTAAATCATTGCAGCCCTATTACAATCAAGTTTTATTTAATACCGGTATAAGGTATTACCTGTTTGGTGCCGTCAACAATATTGAAGAAGGTATAGATATCGCCAAACAACAAATAACGGGACAACGGGGATTAACTCAATTAGAAAAATGGAAAGGAAGTCAGCGGGAAATGATTATTTCCTAACTATAACGTTCTGGACGGAATATACGTCTAGGGCGTTTTTTTTGTGGGATAAAATGGAAGGAAATTTATTTTTCAAAATTTTTATTTTTATTATTTACACAAATCCTATTGGTATGGTAGGATTAATAACAACAATTACCATATCTTATCAAGAGAGGCTGAGGGACTGGACCTATGAAGCCTGGCAAACTGTTTAATTCCAGCAAAATGATCTTCATTTTGAGAGATAAGGCGTTACTTAATCATGAGATGCCTTTCCATTTTGGGAGGGCTTTTAGATGAATAAAGGAGGTTTTTAATAATGAATACACCCGTTACGTATGAAAATTGGAGTCCGATATCCGATCATTTCTCAATTGAGGATAAAACAAAGGGAGCAAAAGCCGTATTGGAGTGGGCTTACAGTTCTTATCCAGAAGACCAAATTGTTTATGCCTCCAGTTTTGGTGCAGAAGCAATTGTATTAATCGACCTCATTCAGCAGGTTAAGCCGGAAGCACATATTGTTTTTCTAGATACAGGCTTACACTTTCCGGAAACATATGAGGTAATTAATAAAATCGAAAGGCGTTTCCCTTCATTGAAAATTGAGCGGAAACTGCCAAAGCTAACCTTAGATGAACAGCGTGAGCAATATGGATCTGCACTGTGGAAAAGAGAGCCTAACCAATGCTGTAATATCCGAAAAGTAATTCCACTAAGAGAAACGCTGACAGCTAAACAAGCGTGGATCTCAGGGCTCCGCCGTGAACAGTCACCGACTAGAGCTAACACAGAATTCTTGAATAAAGATGATAAGTTCCAAAATATTAAAATATGTCCGCTTATTCACTGGTCGTGGGACGATGTTTGGGCCTATATAAAGGAAAAGGAACTCCCTTACAATTCCTTGCATGATCAAAATTATCCAAGTATTGGCTGTTTTCCATGTACTCAGCCTGTTGCGGCAGATGGTGATTCTCGTGCAGGGCGCTGGGCGGGAAGTGGTAAGACGGAGTGTGGATTACACACATCCTAAAAGGGGGCTTGTAGTTTGCTCACAATTATTGCGGTGATAATTGGATTATTTTTTGCCATTAATATTGGTGCTAGTGGTGCAGCGGCTTCGATGGGAATTTCTTACGGAGCAGGAGTCGTCAAAAAGAGGCTGGCACTCTTACTGTGCGGAGTTACCGTTTTCTTTGGTGCTTGGCTTGGCGGCGGGGAAGTGGTCAAAACCATTGGAAGCGGAATTGTTCCAAACAGCACTTTTACCGTACCAATCGCACTTATCGTTTTAGCTTCCGCTGCACTATCGTTATTCTTAGCGAATATATTTGGGATACCCCTTTCAACCAGTGAAGTAGCAGTAGGATCTGTTGTAGGGGCCGGGATTGTATATCAATCCGTATTTGTTAGTAACCTTGCATGGATCATGATTTTTTGGCTGCTTACTCCTTTTGCGGCATTCGTGATTGCTATCTTGGCTGCGAATCTATTAAAAAATAAAACGCTCAAACGGTGGATGGAAGCACCGAAAGCCATTCCTGTCCTTTCTGTCCTTGTGGTTTGTATGGGGTTATTTGAAGCTTTTTCAGCAGGAATGAACAATGTGGCCAATGCGGTTGGACCGTTAGTCGGTGCTGATATCATGTCGACAAGTTCTGGTATTTTCTGGGGCGGACTCTTTGTTGCCGCTGGTGCAGTTCTTTTGGGACATCGTGTTCTTGAAACGAATGGAAAGAAAATCACCACGCTCCGTCTGGAAGAAGGCTGTGTCATTTCTGGAACAGGTGCAGCGATCGTTACTGTTGCCTCTGTTTTCGGCATACCTGTACCACTCACTCAAATCACGACATCATCGATTATCGGCATTGGATTTGCCAAGCATGGTAAGTCTGTCTTAAAAAAGGGTATAGTGGTTCAGCTTCTTACTGTTTGGATTGTGTCACCTGTTTTATCCATGGTGCTATCCTACACACTTATCCAATTGCTGATTGAACATAACTTCTATCCAATTGTTGCGATGTCAGGGGTTCTAATCTCCGTCTTTGGGGTGTTGTCTTTGATGAAAAGGTCGAATCAGCCAGTTGTAGAAGTAACGGAAAAGTAGTTTGAGGGTTTTGCTACAAAAACTTTTGTTTTCCTCGATGAGCACTATTTCATCTTATTAATTTGTGTTTATCGATGATATAAATCTCTACTTATAGGATTATGAATCAAAAAAAAGCAAATTTAATGAAGAAAGGTATGATTCTGTTGTCATTTTTACCAACACCTCATGGAGGTAAACTAATCCAAGCATATGATCCCAACTATGATGTAACAACTATTGTGAAAGAACTAGAAATCGACGCGATTGCCTTAAGTGACCTAGAGTTAATCGGTGTTGGGTTATTTAGTCCACTAACCGGTTTTCTGGGGAAGGCAGACTATGAAAATGTAGTAGAAAATATGCGTCTTGCAGACAATACGATTTGGTCTATTCCTGTTACGCTTCCTGTTTCCCATGAAACAGCAGCAACACTTGAAATTGGAGAGAAAATCAAACTTGTATTTAACAATGAGGTTTATGGAGTTATTACTGTTTCAGAATGGTATGAACCGAATTTAGACAAAGAAGCTGTTGAGGTTTATAAAACCCTTGAAACTGCACATCCGGGAGTTAAGCGTTTGTATGAAAGAGGACCAGTTTATGTGGCTGGTAATGTAGTGTTAGTGAAAAAGCCGGAAAAAGGAATCTTTGGCGATGTTTGGTTTGAGCCGAAGGAAACACGTGCCTTATTTGAAGAAAAAGGCTGGAAAACGGTTGTTGGCTTCCAAACAAGAAACCCTATTCACCGTGCCCATGAGTACATCCAAAAAGCTGCGCTGGAAACAGTGGATGGGCTGTTCGTCAACCCGCTTGTAGGAGAAACAAAGTCTGACGACATTCCAGCGGACGTTCGGTTGAAAAGCTACCGTGTTCTGCTAGAAAACTACTACCCTAGAGAACGTGTACAGTTAGGTGTTTACCCAGCTGCAATGAGATATGCAGGACCAAGAGAAGCGATATTCCATGCGATTGCCCGTAAGAATTTTGGCTGCACGCATTTTATTGTTGGCCGTGACCATGCAGGTGTAGGTAATTATTACGGTACCTACGATGCTCAGTTAATTTTTAGTGAATTCTCTGAAGGGGAGCTTGGGATTAAGCCGTTATTCTTTGAACATAGCTTCTATTGCACGAAATGTGAAGGTATGGCTTCCGATAAAACTTGCCCGCATAAGAGCGAAGACCGAGTAATTCTATCTGGAACAAAAGTAAGAGAATTGCTTCGTGCAGGTGAACTGCCACCAGCCACTTTCAGCCGTAAAGAGGTGGTCGAGGTCCTGATTGAAGGCATGAAAGAAGAAAAGGCGACGGTTTAAGGAGGAGAAACAATGACGAAAGCAACGAATATCACTTGGCATAATAGTACGGTTACCAAATCTGACCGTCATGCTCAAAATGGACATGGAAGCTGTGTCCTCTGGTTTACTGGACTTTCTGGTTCTGGTAAATCGACAATTGCCAACGCAGTATCAAGTGCCTTGTACCGTCAGGGTATAAATGAATATGTACTTGATGGCGATAATATCCGTCATGGACTAAATAAGGATCTTGGTTTTTCTGACCATGACAGGACTGAGAATATTAGAAGAATAGGCGAAGTAGCCAAATTATTTGTCGATAGCGGTGCAGTTGTCACAACAGCTTTCATCTCTCCTTTCCGTTCCGACAGAGAGCAGGTTCGTGCGATTTTTGAGGCAGATGAGTTCATTGAAGTTTTTGTTGACTGTCCAATTGAAGAGTGTGAAAAGCGTGATCCAAAGCAGCTTTATGCCAAGGCGCGCCGTGGGGAAATAAAAGATTTCACGGGGATTGATTCCCCATATGAAGCACCTGAGCATCCCGAAGTCACTGTTCGCTCTGACCTATTAACAGTAGAAGAAGCAGTAAATCAAATTTTAAATTACCTTCAAGATAAGCATATTCTCTAATTTGAGTTTGTAAGAAAGGATGGTTGATCAATGGTTGGCAAGGTTTATTTAGTAGGTGCGGGTCCAGGAGATCCAGATTTAATCACAGTAAAAGGGTTGCGCTGCCTCAAGCAAGCTGATGTCATCCTTTATGATCGGCTGGTAAATCCTGAACTTTTGGAGAATGCGAAGGAAGGAGCACAACTTGTCTATTGCGGCAAGCTTCCACATTATCATACAATGAAGCAGGAGACCATTAATCATTTCTTAGTGAAATATGCCAAAAGGGGATATCAGGTTGTCAGGTTAAAAGGAGGAGATCCTTTTGTTTTTGGACGTGGCGGGGAAGAGGCAGAGGAATGTAAAAGGCATAATGTCCCGTTTGAAATCGTACCAGGCATTACCGCCGGAATCGCCGCCTCCGCATATGCAGGTATCCCTGTTACCCACCGGTCTTTAAGCAAAAGCTTCGCCTTTATAACTGGTCACCAAGCTGGTGATGTCGAAGCGGAACATCAATGGGCCCATTTGGCAAAGAGTGTAGATACGATTTGCGTATATATGGGAGTATCTCATCTATCGACGATTACCAAGCAATTAATCGTAAACGGAAAATCTCCACAAACTCCGATTGCTCTCATTCATTGGGGAACATTAAGCGACCAGCGGGTGGTTGTTGGAACGCTTGAGAGCATTGAAGATGTGGTGGCAAGAGAACAGATTACCAATCCAAGCATGATTGTCATTGGTGAGGTCGTCACGTTACACAAAAAATTGAATTGGTTCCAGGAAGAAATTGTACCAAATATACCAGTAGCGAACCGGTAACAGTGGAAGGGAGCACATTGTATGAAAGCAATTCTTTATATCGGCCACGGTACACGCTCTAAAAAAGGTGCGGTCGAAATTAGAGCCTTTATTGATAAGGTTAAGGCA
Organism: Neobacillus vireti; assembly: GCF_036962345.1. GTDB lineage: Bacteria > Bacillota > Bacilli > Bacillales > Cytobacillaceae > Neobacillus > Neobacillus vireti_A. The sequence continues at coordinate 163,652 of NZ_JBALNB010000006.1, read as the reverse complement.
CAAATTGATGTACCCATTCAGGAACTCAGTTTCCTTGAATTGACAGAGCCGCTGATTGAAGAAGGCTTTCAATTGTGTGTAGAACAGGGTGCAACAGAAATAGACGTTGTTCCACTGTTTCTTTTGGCAGCGGGGCATTATAAACGGGATATTCCGGAAGCCTTATCACGCTTGGTGGCCAAATATCCTACTATTCCGGTCAAAATAAAGAATCCATTCGGTGTTCAGGAAGTTATTTTGGATGCTGTTGCAGAATTAATAAAGGATTCTGCAGGAACGGTATTTCCTGAGGATCGGTTGTTAATCGTTGGTGTGGGAAGCAGTGATCCAGATATCCATGTAAATTTCAGAAGGATTACAAGTGGAATAGGAGAACGGCTCGGAGCTGAAAAGGTCTCTGTTTGTTATTTTGCTGCAACAGAACCAAGGGTAAGTGAGGGGTTTGAGACGATTACTGAAGGAGCGGCCGGCAGAGTAATTGTCGTTCCATATATGTTGTTTACCGGACTCCTTCTTGGAGAACTAAACAAAATTGTTCGTTCCCGTCAAAAAGATGGTCAAAGGATCCTGTGTACGGCTCCACTAAGTATGCACCGGGTAATTGAGGATATTGTTATTGAGCGCGCACTGGATGAGTAGAACAACCGGTGTAACCAAAAGGCTGGTATATAAAAATATTTAGATAACTATAAAAAATTAATAATTACCCATGAACATGTAAATAGAGGACTTGTCACATAAAAGACCAATTTTTAATAGAACAGCCTCTAAAAATACTGTAAGATAGGTTTAAATTCCATAGTGAGGTGGATAATGTTGCAACTTCAGGTAATAAACAGTCCGTTTAATCAGGAGCAGGCGGAACTCCTAAATCGTCTTTTACCTACTTTTACTGAATCGCAAAAAGTTTGGTTAAGTGGGTTCCTCGCCGGTGCGGCTTCCCCATTAGCTCCAGTTCTAGGAGCACCGGACCAGCAGGGAACAGCTTCAAAAGAAGTGACCATTCTTTATGGTTCACAGACAGGCAATGCGCAGGGACTTGCTAAAAAGGCAGCTAAGACGCTTGAAGGGAAAGGGTTCCAGGTAACCGTTTCTGTTATGAGCGATTTTAAGCCAAATAATATTAAGAAAGTTAAAAATCTATTAATTATCGTCAGTACACACGGAGAAGGAGATCCACCGGATAATGCTCTTACCTTCCATGAATTTGTTCATGGTAAACGTGCTCCGAAGCTTGATGAACTTAATTTTTCTGTCCTATCACTTGGCGATAGCTCTTATGAATTTTTCTGTCAAACAGGAAAACAATTTGACGCTCGCTTAGAGGAACTAGGAGGTACACGATTATATCCACGCTTTGATTGTGACCTAGATTACGATGAACCAGCTGCTGAATGGCTGCAAGGAGTGATTAGCAGCCTAGGTGAAACGAAGGGCGGAAATTCTGCACTAACTCAAGTAGCTGCTACTCAAACAGTAGAGTCAACGTATTCAAGAACCAATCCGTTTAGAGCAGAAGTTCTTGAAAATCTCAATCTAAATGGCCGAGGTTCCAATAAAGAGACAAGACATCTTGAGCTAACACTTGAAGGTTCGGGGTTAACATATCAACCTGGTGATAGTCTAGGAATCTATCCAGAAAATGACCCAATCCTAGTTGACCTTCTTCTTGAGGAATTAAAATGGAACGGAGAAGAGAGCGTAACGATTAATAAACAAGGCGACGTTCGTTCATTAAGAGAAGCATTCGTTACTTATTATGAAATTACGACATTAACAAAACCGCTGCTAGAAAAAGCTGCTAAGCTTACCTCAAATAACGACTTAGAGGAGCTTGTAAATAACAGTGAAAAAGTAAAAGTTTACCTTGAAGGGCACGATTTACTCGATGTGGTTCGTGAATTTGGTCCTTGGAATAGTTCTCCTCAAGAATTTGTTTCGATTCTTAGAAAAATGCCAGCCCGATTATATTCGATAGCTAGCAGCTTATCTGCGAATCCGGAGGAAGTCCATTTAACAATCGGTGCGGTTCGTTATCATGCGAATGGCCGTGATCGAAAAGGTGTCTGCTCTATTTTTACCGCAGAACGTTTACAAGCAGGAGATAGTGTTCCGGTATACATTCAGCAAAACGAAAACTTTAAGCTTCCAGAGAGTCCTGATACCCCGATTATTATGGTGGGACCAGGAACAGGGGTGGCGCCATTCCGTTCCTTTATGCAAGAGCGGGAGGAATTAGGTGCAGAGGGCAAGTCATGGATGTTCTTTGGTGATCAGCATTTTGTCACAGATTTCTTGTATCAAACAGAATGGCAAAAGTGGCTTAAAGATGGGGTACTAACAAAGATGGATGTTGCTTTTTCACGCGACACAGCTGAAAAAGTCTATGTACAACACCGGATGTTAGAGCAAAGCAGGGAATTATTCCAATGGTTACAAGAAGGTGCTCATATATACATCTGCGGTGACGAGAAAAACATGGCAAATGACGTTCATCAGACACTTATTCAAATTATCGAAACAGAAGGCGGCAAGAGTCGTGAAGACGCGGAAGCCTATTTAGCTGATTTGCAGCAGCAAAAACGTTACCAGCGCGATGTATATTGATACAACAAAGTTAGAGAAAAAAGCACTATTGATACAGTAGTGGAAGGAGTTTATTCATAAATGGTGAAGCAAAAATTAAAGGCACCGGACGGCGCGCCAAGCGATGTAGAGCGTATTAAAAGTGAGAGTAATTATTTACGCGGAACACTAAAAGAAGTTATGCTTGACCGAATCAGTGCAGGAATTCCAGATGATGATAACCGCCTAATGAAACACCATGGCAGCTACTTACAGGATGACCGTGATCTCCGAAATGAGAGACAAAAGCAAAAGTTAGAGCCTGCTTACCAGTTTATGCTCCGTGTTCGTATGCCAGGTGGTGTGGCTACTCCGGAACAGTGGCTTGTCATGGATGACTTAGCAGAAAAATATGGCAATGGGACGTTAAAATTAACTACACGTGAAACATTCCAAATGCACGGCATTTTGAAATGGAATATGAAAAGCACGATCCAGGAAATTCATGCAGCTCTTCTAGACACAATTGCAGCTTGCGGAGATGTAAACCGTAATGTAATGTGTGCTTCGAATCCATATCAGTCTGAGGTTCACGCAGAAGTATACGAATGGTCGAAAAAATTGAGTAATGACCTTTTACCGCGCACAAGAGCTTACCATGAAATATGGTTGGATGAAGAAAAAGTGGCTGGAACACCGGAAGTAGAAGAAGAACCAATGTACGGACCGCTTTATCTGCCGCGTAAATTTAAGATCGGTATAGCTGTACCGCCATCTAATGATATTGACGTTTTCTCACAAGATCTCGGTTTAATTGCGATTGTCGAAGATGGAAAGCTTACCGGCTTTAACGTTGCAATTGGCGGCGGAATGGGTATGACTCATGGAGACAAAGAGACTTATCCGCAGCTTGCTAAGGTGATCGGCTTTGTTAAACCAGAACAAATCTATGATGTGGCTGAAAAGGTTATTACCATCCAACGCGATTATGGAAACCGCTCCGAGCGTAAAAACGCTCGATTCAAATACACCGTTGACCGCTTAGGGCTCGAAACAGTAAAGGAAGAGCTAGAAGAGCGCCTGGGCTGGAGTCTTGATGAAGCTAAGACTTATCATTTTGACAACAACGGCGATCGTTATGGCTGGGTGAAGGGCATTGATGGAAAATGGCACTTAACACTGTTTGTTGAAGGTGGACGTGTGGCAGATTTTGATGATTATAAGTTGAAGACAGGCTTAAGGGAAATTGCCAAGATACATACAGGTGATATCCGTTTGACTTCTAACCAGAATATAATCATTGCCAATGTATCAGCCCAGAAAAAGAAGAAAATTAGTGAATTAATTGAACAATATGGCTTAACGGATGGCCAGCATATTTCAGCTCTCCGACGAAGCTCGATTGCCTGTGTTGCTCTGCCGACTTGCGGTTTAGCAATGGCTGAAGCAGAACGTTATTTGCCGCGTCTAATCGACAAAATCGAAAATATTGTTGATGAAAACGGTCTTCGAGATAAAGAAATAACCATTCGTATGACAGGGTGCCCGAACGGCTGTGCCCGTCATGCGCTAGGAGAAATTGGCTTTATCGGGAAGGCAATAGGCAAATACAATATGTACTTAGGAGCCGCTCATGATGGCAGCCGCTTAAGTAAAATGTACCGTGAAAATATCGGTGAAGAAGAAATTTTACGCGAACTAAAAGTCATTCTATCCCGTTATGCAAAGGAACGTGACGAAAACGAGCACTTTGGTGATTTTGTTATTCGAGCTGGCATTGTCCAAGCTACAACAGATGGCACAAACTTCCATGCTTAAAACAAAAAGGAGACAGAAATTTTGTCTCCTTTTTGTTTTATAAAAATTCAGAAATTTTAAACTTCGTCTAGTTTTGTCACTTTTTAACTTGTTTTATCGAAACAATAAAATAGTAGTAAATAAATGCTATAATTCAATTCATGACAATTAAATGAAAACATCTAGATAATTATTACTGATTTAGAGGTGTGTTTTTGTTATGAATAAAGTAGAGTTAGAAATGGCAATTAATGAAAAAAGGAACGAAATGATTAAAATTGGAATGTCAAAAGGACTATCATGCGAAGAAACGGTTTTATGCAGTCAGGAACTAGATGAACTGCTTAATGATTATAGAAGGTTAACAAGCAACCAAGGAACGTCACAGCCGCCCTTATTACTAGAAGGTTTTGTCGCTTATATTCAGCATTTGATAAAATGGACGGCATTACCTTACAAATTTTTACAACCTTACAAGGGAAATAAATTCTTTTAACCTTATAAGTGTATTCCAATAAAGATAGATTTAGACCCATCCATCTGATATAGATGGGTCTTTTTTTTCTTGCCTATTACGTACGCTGAATCGCCGTGGTTGAAAAGTTTTTAACCATTTTTTGCAAGTTTCTATGTGCTTCTCTTAATTTTATGGTTTCTTCGATGATTTTTTGGAATCCTTCAATGTCTCTATCAGATGCATACAATAGTGTCTTCGGTACACCTTCTGCAATTTGTTGTAGGGTAATATCCTGGCTCATGGCAATGACCACCTTTCAACTTATTAACGAGCTAGACGAATATTTCATCTACTTTAATAATTTTAGAAAAAGGCTAGTTTCTCCTGCTAACAATGTAAAAAACTTATCTACACAAATCTCCAGTTTCTTTAACAAATAGTAATGTTTTTGCAAATAACGACGGGAATTTAATACTATGGATGGTCATATGTAGAAAAATATTAGAAAGTGATGATTCTAAAGGAGGAATCAGCACTTTTTCTATTACTCATTTAACCTCACAAATGGGGAAATATTAGAAGATAAAAGAAAATTTAACAGAATGATAGAATAATTGTTGACTTCCGTTTTGTTTATAATATAATAAAACCAATAGTTTTACTTGGAATTAAAAAGAGGTGAATTTAGTTGTATTTAACCATTGATGGAATTGAGAAAAGCTTTATTAATGATAGAAAAGAAAACGTGAAAGTTCTTGATGGAATAAATTTAAAGGTTAAAAAAGGCAGCTTTGTTTCGATTGTTGGACCATCAGGCTGTGGAAAATCTACATTACTCTACCTAGTAGCGGGACTTGATAAAGCCGATCGCGGAGAAATCACTGTTGATGGTAACGCGGTTACAAAACCAGGGCCTGAAAGAGTAGTAGTTTTTCAAGAAGCAGGTTTATTTCCATGGCTGACTGTTTTAGAAAATGTAACCTACGGACTCAATCTAAAGAAGATGCCAAAAGAAGAGGCAAAGAGAAAAGCGCTTGATGTTCTAAAAATGGTTCACCTCAGCCGATACGTAAATTCCTATCCACATGAGTTGTCAGGGGGAATGAAACAGAGGGTTTCCATTGCAAGAGCCTTAGTAATGGAGCCTGACATCCTGTTAATGGACGAGCCGTTCTCGGCGCTTGATGAGCAGACAAGAATGGTGCTTCATAAAGAGCTGCTTGATATTTGGCGGAAGACAAAAGTTACGATCTTCTTTATCACTCACAATATAAGAGAGGCAGTTCTTTTATCCGAGGAAGTCGTTGTTTTTGCAACCCGGCCAGGTCGAATTAAAGAAATCATTTCGGTACCAACGATGAAGGACGGAGTTACACCGGATAGTGTGACAGTGAATACGGAACAAAGAATTTTATCCATATTACAGGAAGAAATTGAAAAAGTGCTGAAGGAGGAAATGGGTGATGACTACAGCTTTAAGACGGATCATCTTCATCGCGGCGATAGCGGTGATATGGGAAGTCACATCTAGATTTTCCAGCCTTCCAGATTTTATGTTCCCAAGCCTGACGCAAGTACTCGACACACTTTTTAATGGCTTAATAAGTGGTCAAATTACGCTGGCTATAGGTATAAGTATGGGGCGTATCCTCCTCGGATTTACGATTGCAATTGTTGTCGGGTTGATATTAGGGTACTTTATCTGGCGCTATAAACTGGTCGAAGATACACTTGGTTTTGTGGTAACGGCTCTTCAATCGATTCCAAGTATTGTATGGTTCCCACTAGCTATCATTTGGTTTGGTTTAAATGATTTTTCGATTCTTTTTATTGTTACAATCGGTGCAACGTGGACCATGACAGTTAACGCAACAAGCGGATTCAAGAATGTACCTCAGCTTTATCAGCGAGTTGCCAAGGTTTATGGTTCAAGTGGTTTTCATTTCCTTCGGACTGTAATCCTTCCAGCATCCATTCCGCAAATAATTTCAGGGCTGCGGATTGCCTGGGCATTCTCATGGCGTGCTTTAATGGCCGGAGAACTTCTTGGCGGCGGCGGCGGACTTGGCCAGCTGCTTGAAATGGGTCGTTCACTCGGTCAAATGGATTTAGTTATTTCGGTCATGATTATCATTGCGATTATCGGTACAATTGTCGATAATGTCGTTTTTTCAAGGCTTGAACGGAATGTAGAAGTAAAATGGGGTATTCGAAAAAGAGCTTAAAAAAATTATAAAGCCAGGGGAGAAAAAAATGTTTAAAAAATCTATGCTTTATCTATTAGTCACAGTTTTATTTATTGGACTGCTAAGCGGTTGTGCCCAATCCTCGAAAGAAGATGAAGGAAAAGGTAATGGAGGAGAGGTAAAGACCGTTAAGATTGGTTATTTTCCAAATCTAACGCATATCGCAACGATTGTAGCACTTGAACAAGGTTATTTTGAAGAAGCCTTTGGGAAAGATGTAGAGATTGAAACCAAAACCGTAGCGAATGGCGGATTATTTATGGAAGCAATGGCTACAAAAGCGATTGATGTTGGTACAGTTGGACCAGGTCCATTGCTTAACTTTTATGTGAAAAATAAGGAATATCACCTTATTTCTGGTGCTGTGAATGGTGGAGCTGTCCTAGTTGCTGCTGAACACAGCGGCATAGAAAAGCTTGAAGATTTAGATGGTAAAAAAGTAGCCATCCCGGTTATTGGAAGCACGCAGGATGTTATGCTGCGAAAAGCGTTAAAAGAGGCTAACTTAAAAGCGAAGACGAGTGGTGGTACAGTAGATTTATTTGCTGCAGCACCAGCTGATACAGCTTCTTTATTTATCCAAAAGCAAGTAGACGCAGCAGCAACACAGGAACCATGGGGTTATGTAATTGAAAACCAAGCAAACGGAAAATTGCTTCTTGATTGGGATGAATTTGCTTGGGGCAAGGAATCTACCAATACAGTGGTTGCAGCAAGAGCAGACTTCTTGAAAAACAAAGACTTATCACAGAAATATCTTGACGCTCACAAAAAGTCAGTACAATTCATTCAAGACAATCCAGAAGAAGCAAAAGAAATTGTCATCAAGCACTTAAAAGATCTTACAGGGAAAGAATTAAATAAAGATGAAGTAGACGCAGCGTTCTCACGTCTTGCTGTAACAACAGAGGTAAATGAAAAGGTGATTCAGGAAATGGCAGACATCAGCAAAGAGGCTGGCTATATTCCAAGCAACGATATAAAAGGCATGATAGACTTATCATTACTTAAGTAATTTGAAAGGTTTTGGACTCAATTACGAGTTCAAAACCTTTTTTTAAGGTAGAATAAGGGATGAAATACATAGAGGGAGGATTGGTAAGTTTGAAATCAACGATTACATGGCAAGGGGATATGGCCTTTTCTGGTACAACACCATCCGGGCATGAATTAAGAATGGATGCAGCGCCAGAGATTGGCGGACAAAATAGCGGAGCAAGACCAACAGAGCTGCTCCTGTATTCCCTAGCCGGTTGTACAGGAATCGATATTGTAATGATCTTGAAAAAAATGCGTTTAGAGTTAACAGGATTTAAGATGGAAATAGAGGGAACTCGAGCAGACACAGAACCAAAGAAATTTACTGATTTTCATGTCCACTATTCAGTTGAAGGGGACCTGCCGGTAGAAAAAGTAGTCCGTGCTATCCAATTATCCAAAGACAAATACTGTTCTGTATCCCATTCATTAAGTGCTAATATCGCAGCAAGTTATTCGATTAATGGGATTAAGGGAGATCAAACTTTATAAGAAAAAAGGATTCAGCTTTTTGCTGGATCCTTTATCTTTGTGTAATGATCATAAAACACTTTAAAAAGTCGTTCATCTCCGCCGCGGTCGGGATGAAGTGCTTTTAATAATTTTTTGTATTCTTTCTTAATGATTTCTGGATCCTCATTTGAATCAAGACCTACTAGAGAGGCCAAAGTAAGGGGAGGCGAGTCCGATAAAGTATACTCCGCTTTAAGCATTTTTTTTAGTGATCGATTCTTTGCTTGTTCAATTCGAATAGACGTTTTTAATTGTTCAATTTCCTCTTTGAATGTTTGATTCTCCTTAAAGGTTTTTTCCCATTGATGAAAATCTACACCGAATTTCTTTGTTTTGTCCTCAATTTTCTTTTCCAAAATAAACGAAGCTAAATCGACTGGATGAATTGAGTATTCAAGGTTTAGGTGCTTGGTCCTTCTTGCCTTAAGTTTACCATCGAGAATCCAGCGGATAACAACCTGTTCACTATCTGTAATTCCCGTAGCTCTAAGCTGTTCAGTTACCTCTTTAATATTTAACATATGATCATCTCATTCTTTCATTCGTCTACTAAACTACTCATTCAATGTAACATATGAAAAACCTTCAAACATTTACAAGACTATTTAATTTTCATTACAAATAAAAAACCTTGGCGTGTCAGCCAAGGGAGAGGAAATTAACGATTATCAACTTTTTCTGGATACAGGTCATGGTTCATTAAACGGAAATGAGCCATTTCTTCGTATTTGGTACCCGGTTTGCCATAGTTACACCAAGGATCAATGGAGATACCGCCACGTGGAGTGAATTTCCCCCAAACCTCAATATAGCGTGGGTCCAGCAATTTAATTAAGTCGTTCATGATGATATTGACACAATCTTCGTGGAAATCACCGTGATTGCGGAAGCTAAATAAATATAGTTTTAGAGATTTACTTTCGACAATTTTTTGATTGGGAATATATGAAATGTACATTGTTGCAAAATCCGGCTGATGGGTAAGCGGACATAAACTAGTAAACTCCGGACAATTAAATTTCACGAAATAATCACGATCCGGGTGAAGATTATCGACTGCTTCCAAAACCTCAGGTGCATATTCAAACGAGTATTTAGTATTTTGATTTCCTAATAGTGTTAAATCTTTTAAGCCTTCTTCGTGGCTGCGTCCTGACATAAAGAAACCTCCAAGTCAAAATTTATGGTCTAGGAAGCTCAAGCAATCAATCTATAACTACTAATTGGATAAAGAACAAAAAAACCAAGTCCGGTATGGACATGGCATAGAGTCATGTATCCATAGTTTTTTATAGAGGGTATCGGCTATGAACCTCTCCCGTTCAAGTACGGGTATTATCTTCTACATATATTAAAGGAGACTGGCAGAAACGTCAAATGAAAAATTAAATACCCAATATTCGTTTCTATTATGGTATTATACTAACAGTATAAATCAATAGAGGTTCTAGCACCCCTCGTTAAAAAAACTAAGATGAAGCGGTACTTCTATCTTGGGGTACGGCTTTTTCTATTTTGGAAGGAGTTTCCTTAAACATGTTAAAAGATGAAAAAGCCATTGTCGTATTTAGCGGCGGGCAGGACAGCACTACTTGTTTATTTTGGGCATTACAACAATTTAAAGAGGTGGAAGCTGTCACTTTCGACTACAATCAACGGCATAGTTTAGAGATTGAATGTGCCAAAAGTATAGCTTATGAACTCGGTGTAAGACACCATATCTTAGATATGTCTTTATTGAATCAGCTAGCACCCAATGCTTTAACACGTTCAGATATTGAAGTTAAAGACGGTGAAGATGGTAAACTTCCTTCAACGTTTGTTCCGGGAAGAAACCTTTTATTCTTAACCTTTGCCGGCGTATTAGCACGTCAGGTTGGTGCAAAGCATTTAGTGACTGGCGTGTGCGAAACAGATTTCAGCGGCTATCCAGATTGCCGTGATATTTTTATCAAATCGCTTAATGTTACCTTAAACCTATCCATGGATGATAACTTTGTGATTCACACTCCTCTGATGTGGTTAAATAAAGCAGAAACATGGGCCTTAGCCGATGAATTAGAAGCGTTTGAATTTGTACGCGAAAAAACGTTAACCTGCTATAATGGCGTAATTTCCGACGGCTGCGGGGAATGCCCGGCATGTGTATTAAGAAAACGCGGACTCGATGACTTTCTAAATGGGAGGTTTTAAGACATGTACGGATTTAGAATCGTCGATAAACTCCAGAAAATAAATGAAGATATTCAGCGCAAAGAGTTGAAATATCATACTAAGCGTGTATTAGTAAGCAAAGAATTTACCTTTGACGCGGCCCACCATCTCCATTGCTATGAAGGCAAATGCAAGAACCTACATGGCCACACCTATAAAGTAATCTTCGGAATCAGTGGTTTTGTGGATGAAAGAGGCTTAATGATGGATTTCGGAGATATTAAGGAAATTTGGAAAAATGAAATTGAAATTCACCTCGATCATCGTTATCTAAATGAAACGTTACCGCCGATGAATACTACGGCTGAAAATATCGTCGTCTGGATTTATGAAAAAATGAAAGAAGCCTTAACGAAAGAGGACCGACAGGATCAATTCTTTGGTGCTAGAGTAGAATTCGTCCGCTTGTTTGAGACGCCTACCAGCTATGCAGAGGCGAGAAGGGAGTGGATGGAGGAATGAGTACGATTATTCCAGTTTTAGAAATCTTTGGCCCCACGATTCAAGGCGAGGGGATGGTTATTGGCCAAGTCACGATGTTTGTCCGAACCGCTGGCTGCGATTATTCCTGCAGCTGGTGTGATTCAGCCTTCACATGGGATGGCAGTGGCAAAGACGATATCAGACAAATGACTGCCGAAGAAATCTGGGCAGAGTTAAAGCGCATTGGTGGAGATAATTTCTCCTTTGTGACTATTTCAGGTGGGAACCCTGCACTATTAAAAAACTTAGATTCATTCATTGATTTATTAAAAGAAAAGCAGATAAAAATAGGAATTGAAACACAGGGAAGTAAATGGCAGGATTGGTTTCTGAGTATCGACGAACTCACCATTTCTCCAAAGCCGCCAAGTTCTACGATGGAAACGAATTTTGAAATATTAGATTCAATTTTTGAAAATTTGGATGAAAACCAGTTTGAAAAGAATGTTAGTTTGAAAGTTGTTATCTTTGATGAAGCAGATCTGGCATACGCTAAAATGGTTCATAAAAGATATGAAGGTATTCCATTCTATCTGCAGGTTGGCAACGATGATATCACGAATGGCAATAATCAAGAATTAATTCAAAAGCTTCTATTAAAATATGAGTGGTTGGTCAATTGTGTCGTATCTGACCCACACTTTAACAATGTCAAAGTATTACCTCAATTACATGCTCTGCTTTGGGGTAATAAACGCGGTGTATAATAGCATAAGCCAAACAACATTAATGAAGAGAGAAAAAAACTCGCTTATCGCGAGTTTTCTTCTTCTTAAACCCATCTTATTTAGATTTTGCAGACAGTGAAGAAATGGCAGATTCATTGAAACCTTTAATGAGGAGCCATACTGCTAAAATCATTTCATTCGCTGCTACTGGTATCGCAAAAATAGCACCCCAAAAAGAAATTTGAGGGAATACACCGAACATGACCAACAACGCGCATATAAAAACAAGAATTGCTCCCGTAATACCCAAGATTGATATAAACCTGGGTACGAGTTTGGATTTATAGAATATATAACTGTACATCAGTGTATTGATTCCTAGCATGAAAAGAGGACCAAGCATAAATGTCCAATCATGTACTGCTTTTAATACAGTACCTGAAGCTTGAAAAGCGGAAGTATCGTATGTGCCTGCCGCTACAAATTCACGGCTTAAGGTCAATAGTGAAAGTACGCTGATTACACCAACCGTAATGATAACACCTTCAAGAAATCTGAAACAAACATGCCAAAGAGCGATCGTTTCATTATACTTTCTTAATATCGGAAACATGGTAGTAGCAGTACCAACTACTGAAACGACAAGGATTAACTCCATAACCGCTCCTAGTATCACCTGATTGGCGTGCTCAGCACCCTTCAGTAAATAGTCGGGATCTTTAAGGATTGGATTGTATAAATTAAGACCTATTACCGCTGTAAATGCTGCAAGTAAAAACAGTATTCCGACCATTTTTGCTGCTTTTTTGTTTGAATTCATATGGTTATCCCCTTTTTAAAATAAATTCAAAAACAGTCATAAATCCTATAGATTACTATTGTTGTCCCCATAATAGAAAACCTCTTCCAACGGCAAGTTAAAGGCGTGAGCAATTCGAAAGGCCAGTTCTAGCGAGGGGGAGTAGTTTCCCTTTTCAAGTGCGACAATGGTTTGTCTTGTTACGCCCACCTTGTCAGCCAATTGCTGCTGAGTCATTTCATTATGATTGAATCGTAATTTACGGATATGATTGCCAACAAGACTTTTGCCCATCTTACACTCCTCTCCGATAGTGATAAAATTTTGTAAGTGATCCGGTCAAATCGGAAATGAAACCTGAAATGATTAGGATAATAAACATCACTTGTGAATGTTGATAGATAATAAGCGATCCCATTGCAAGAAGAAAGCCGATGATAAATATAAAGAAAGAATTTCGATTCGCTTTCAAGTCAACTAACTTATCCAGTTCATCCGCAAAGCCAGGTTCCTTTTCTTTGCTGGTAATTCTATAGATGATCGTAAATATAATACTAATCATGATATGCGCGACGATTGAAAAGACTAGAAGTATGAGGACGAAGTAACCCCAATAGCGAAAGGTTTCCGGCGACTCTAGACTTCCTGGGTACCGCGGGTACATGTACAAGCAATACGTTCCGAAAATGAGTATCGCACTGATAAACGATACAATGCTTTTCTTTTCTTGATAGGTCAAGGTATACACCTCCTGTATGGTCACTTTTACTTCTGGTAATGTATTATATGCACCATGTAAAGAAAAGTTGACATGAAGTCATGTAAAGATTACATGAATTGCCGGACACATGGATTAAATAGCAAAAGAAAAGCCTATTAGATGTGACGTTCATCACCTAATAGGCTTTTCCTTTTGATTTAACCTTTTTCTTTTAAAAATCCATCTTAAAGCAGGGGGAACAGCAAAAAAGATGAAGAGGAGACGGAATAACTGAAATCCGGTGACCATCGCTAAATCGGCCCGGACCTCATGTGCGAGAACCGCCATTTGATCGGCTCCTCCAGGTGATAAGCTTAAGAAACTTGTAGAAGGTGTAATCTCATAATAATGTATAAGCAGCATGCTTAGACCTAATGAAAATAAGACCATAACGAACCCGCTGCCAAACGCAAGGATCAATATTTTTGTTTTATGTTGTAGTTGTTCTGGTTTTAGCAATAAGCCTAGATAGCCGCCGATCATAAATTGCGAAAGGTCTAACATAAAGTCTGGAAGATGAGGTCCTGGTAGTCCGGATAGAGTCAGTATAGCTGTCCCTATGATGGGACCTAATAAAAAAGGTGTTGGAGATTTAATCTTTTTTCCTATGAAAGCGCAAATCACACAAACTGCTGCAAACAATAGGAGCGTTGGAGAAAGTGGAGCTTGATCCACCATATTAGCTACATCAAGAGTTGATGGTGATGTATTTTTAAAAAACGGTCCATAAATAAGAAAGGGAACAAGAAAAATAATCATTATCACCCGCGTCACTTGAAGAAAGGTGACGATGGTAATATTGATTCCCTTTACCTCTTCGGAAAAGGTAATCATTTGTGTAAGTCCCCCAGGAATGCTTCCTACAAGGATGGTAGGATAATCAACGCCTGAAAGCTTGGAAACGAAAAAGGCTATTCCGGCACAAAAAGCAATTAGAATAACGGTTAAAAGCAGCATGATCGGAAGTTTTACCCCAATTTGGATGACAGCCTCTTTTGTAAATGACAAACCGATTGCATAACCCAAAATAATCAAGCCAGTATCGCGTATCTGAACCGGCCAGTAAACCTTTATGGTCCTAAACCTCGAACCAATTAGGACAGCCGTCATTGGACCAAGCAGCCATGGAATGGGAATAGATATAAAAGTAAACACTATGCCGCCTAAAAGGGCAAGGAACAATGTAATCAAAAAACGTATTTTATTATCCTCAAGATTCATAACCAATGGAACGCCCTCTAACGTCTTTTCTATCATCATATCAAATATTAGTTTTGATCACACCACTTACTTGTCCATTAAAATAAATACAATTACTTTTCTTTTATTAAGTAAAGATGAAAATTGGTTTAAGAGTTGGTAAATTTTCCTAAAATCGACACAAAATCCAAAAGCAGCGGTTTAAAATCGAATGGGTAATAAACAAGACTGGTAAATATTTCTGGAGGTGACATGGTATGAAGAATATTCTTCGAACCGCTGTCCAACAACGAAGGCAAATGCTTATAGATAAACTCCTTAAAAAGGGTGTGTTTAAAAAAGATGATCGACATCTGTATGAATGGACGTTGAGTGATCTAGAGGAAGAGTACAAGTTTTTCGAGGCTAATCATGATGCAACAACAAAAGAAAAGGACCAAGCGAATCAACCTATACTATAGATTGTTTGCGACTCTGTATAGTTGTAGGGTTTAGGATGGGTATAATAAATAGCTGCTCCTCACAGTTCCCCGCTTCTTTACCATTCAAAAGTAAGACTTATTTCATATTGACTAAAATGATTTTCGTCTTAAAATTAAGCAATATGTAAATGTTTATTTTTAGAAGGTAGGTATAGACGTGGGACGAATGGAAAGACGACAGCAAAGTAAGGCGTCTAAACAATGGGATTGGGGTAAGTTTTTATCAATGGGTTTAGTGAGGAAATTAATGATAGCAGGAATCATTGCTGTGTTAGCTTGTTTCCTCATCGTGAATATCTTTATTTGGAGTAGTGATGTCAGCAAATTGAATAAACCGGCACCTCAGCCGACGATTATTTATGATCAAAATGGGGAAATTGCTAGTAAGATTTCCAATTCCAGTATTGAAGGAGTCAGCATAAACCAAATTCCGATGGAAGTAATCCATGCGGTGGTTGCTACAGAAGATCAACTTTTTTATAAACATAATGGGATTAATTATTTTGCGATTATGAAGGCTTTTGTTAAAAATACAATTTCAGGTGATATAGTAGCAGGCGGTAGTACGGTCACACAACAGTTAGCAAAGAATGCGTTTTTGACACATGAACGCACGTATACACGAAAGATAAAAGAGCTAATCATTACGAAAAAAATTGAACGCACCTACTCTAAAGATGAGATTATGGAGCGGTACTTAAATCAGATCTATTTTGGAGAGGGAGCATGGGGGATTCAGCGTGCAGCAAAAACTTACTTTGGCAAAGACGCAAGTGAATTAACCTTAAGTGAATCAGCTATGCTGGCCGGATTAATTAAAGCTCCTTCCATCCTTTCTCCCTTTAAGAATATGGAAAAGGCAGCGGAACGTCGAGACCTTGTCTTATCCTTGATGGAACAGGAAGGGTACATTAGTCAAAATGATGTAGATAATGCGAAACAACAGGAAATCGTATTGCAGTCAGAAAAGGTGGATGACGATTATCATGGCAGCTATCCATACTATGTAGATCACATTATTGTTGAGGCAATGAAGAAATTTGAGCTGACAAAGAATGAAATTCTTTCTGGTGGACTTCATATTTTTACAGAATTAAATCCGACGATTCAAAAAGCAACTGAAGAGGTTTATCAAAATGAAAATCTATTCCCAGCGAGTCAACCGGATCAGCTGCTCCAAAGTGGAGCTATTTTTATTAACCCTGAAAATGGCGGGATTCAAGCACTTGTTGGCGGCAGAGGCGAACATACTTTATTAGGGTTTAACCGCGCCACACAATTAATTAGACAGCCTGGTTCAACGATGAAGCCTTTGGCGGTGTATACGCCGGCACTGGAACAAGGCTATGAAGTCTTTGACCTGTTAGAGGATAGACCGCTTAATATAGGTGGATATCAGCCAAAGAACTATGATCATCAATACCGGGGTCAAGTGACGATGTATTCTGCGGTGGTGAACTCATACAATGTACCTCCAGTTTGGCTTTTAAATGAAATCGGATTGGAACAGGGTACGAAGGCAGTTGAGCGATTCGGGATACCGCTAAAAGAAGAGGACCATTCACTTGGAATTGCACTCGGAGGGATGAATGAGGGAACCTCCCCACTAAGCATGGCACAAGCCTACACTGCATTTGCGAATGATGGGGAAATGGCAGAAGCACATGCGATAAATAAAATTGAAGATGCAGAAGGAAAGGTAATTGCAAAATGGAAGGATAAAACGACGAAAGTGACAGATCCGGAAGTTGCTCAAAAAATAACGTTCATGCTTAAAGGTGTGGTCGATGAAGGTACTGGGAAAAAGGCTTACCTAGATGGTATTGATATCGCTGGTAAAACAGGTTCAACCCAGCTTCCGTTTGCGAACGAAAGTGGTACAAAGGATCATTGGTTTGTCGGTTACACCCCGAATATTGTTGGTGCTGTTTGGCTGGGCTATGATCAAACAGATGAAAATCACTATTTGTCAACATCAAGCAGTGGTACGACTCCGGTCATTTTTAAAGAAATAGTTTCTAAGTCAAAATCGATCCGAACGGATGAAAAATTTGATTTGTCAGGCGTTGAGAAAAAATATAAAAGCGAACTTAAGAGGCTAAAAGAAAAAGAAGAAAAAGAGGAAAAAGCAAGAAAAGATAGAGAAGAAAAGGCAAAGAAAGATAGAGAAAAGGAAAAGAAAAAGGAAAACAAAAAGGAAAACAAAAATAAAGGACAGGGGGATAAAGAAAAAAGTAAAAAGGATAAAGACAAAGATGAAAAAAATGAAGACGATGAAGATGATGAATAATGGAAGGGAAAGCTCGTATCTAACTTAAGAAACGAGCTTTTTTTAAGGGTTAGAAGGGATTTATTGATTTGTAGCGAAAAATGGATAGTATAAGTTATTTATAAAGGAGAATGATTGTAAATGTTTGTATTCAAAGCCATTGACCACATTCTACTAGCTGCACCAAAGGGAAGTGAGGATCGTGCACGTAAGTTTTTTATTGATATTTTAGGTTTTGAAGAAATGGAAAAACCAGAGGAATTGAAAAAGCGCGGCGGGGCATGGTTTCGGAACGGTAATACGCAAATTCATATCGGTGTGGAAGATCCATTTTCTCCAGCAAAAAAGGCACATCCAGCCTTTGAGGTGGAAAATATCGAAGCATTGAAAAAACATCTAATTGCTAAAGGTGTTGAAGTAATTGAGGATCATAACCTTCCAGGGGCAAATCGATTTTATACAGCCGACCCTTTTGGGAACCGCATTGAAATCTTAGAGTGGATCTAAATTTTGTGAAATTCATGAGTCTAAGTAAAAAAAATAAAAAAATTTTTTAGGAACTCCAACCTTTCCGGCGATCTGATTTTAATTTTCTTAGGAATGATTTTTGTACCAATCAAATATTTTATCTTGAGAGCCTTCAAAAATGGAGGGGATAAGTTGAAGATTGAATACCAACATATCTTTGGACTGCCAAGAAAGATTGTCTGGAAGTACATCAAGGATGAAAAGGTTTTGAGAAACACTATTCCTAACTGCAAGTCACTCGTCCAAGTCGCAAACGGATTTTATCAAGCCCAAGTTGATATCCAATTAGGTCCGCTTAAGGATGTTTTTGAACTCGAGGTCAAAGTAGAGAAAGAAAAATCACCTGCTTTCTGTCATGTGTTTTTAAAAGGAAAAGGAAATCTAGGTGAGTTCACTGGAAAAGCAGATGTTATTTTAAACGATCATCAAGGCGGCACCAAAGTCAACATTCATTCCGATGTAGAAATAACTGGTGCACTGGCTGGGGCTGCACAGCGAGTCTTAAATGGCGGAGCAAATAAAGGAGTTGAGAAATTTTTATACAGCTTAGAGAAAGAAATCAAGAAAAATCTTTATCTTATCAGAAAAGGACGTAATCGCTAATAGGATTAAGAAGAGCAACGCTAAAAAGTCGTTGCTCTCATCTTTTCATATCAATCATGCTCGGGATAATTGGCAAATTGTTTTATGCCTATAATCCATTCCTTAAAACTACCATATTTATTGGAGTCAAATCCAAAGTGTTCCTTTATGAAACGAATGGACTCTTTTTCTTTTTCATGAACAATTCCGTCAGAATAGACAAGGCGTAGAATTTCGATTAGGACTATATTTTTAGAGCGTTCATTTTTGAATATCTTCAAAATATCGTCGATGTCTAACCCTCTTACTGAATAATCCCCAAGTTCCATTTCTTTTTGATATTTTTTAATCACTGGATTTTCAAATATTGAATAATTTCCATCTACTTTTGCAATCAAGACTGCTAATTCAAGAAATGCCTCTTTCTCCTCTTGTTGAAGCTGTGCTAAGAACATAAATAATAGCTCCTTTACAACTATATTCTATTAATATTGGTTTTCACATGTACTATTAGTCATAGTACCAATAATAAATGACATTTGTCCATTCTAAATAGGATAAAAAAGGAAATGTTGGCTTTATAGAGAATATCTATTATCATTTAAGACCTTTATTGTTAGTATTCATTATATATTACCTTACGAAGGAGTAGTAAACGATGATTCAAACCTTACATATTTTAAATGGACAATCCATGTATAATTATTTTAAAAGAACAAATTTTCTCGGTGATGAAATGATGATTCCTTTTAACGAAGCAATGTGTTTTGGTGAAATTAAGGGAGAGATATTTTCTCAGGAGTTTATAATAACACGTGCGAAGGTTCATCAAGTGAGCAAAGAAGAATATATGGACATAAGTATTAACCCTTTGCAACCACTCGTTAATGGTGATTTTTCCACCATCGAATTATGGTTTGATGAAGATATGTTCTGCCAAATCAATGTGCTTACCATCCTTGCTTGGCTCGACAAAACGGGGCATAAGAAGCCCGTTAAACTCCATTTAACAGGGGATAAGTTTGAAAGTATTGAAGAGTACACACTTTATGCTGCCGGTTTTTATGAGCTCTACAATCAAGTTATGATTTATAAAAAAATTCCCACTTCTATCCATCCAATTCACTTAGCAAAAGGGATTGAACGATATATAACCTATCTAAATGATGAAAGTGATCTAATCCAATATATTAAAAAGGATCAAAATATCCCAGAAAATGAACTTGTAACTGCGTTAATAAAAAATTTTGGTGAGTATGGGCTGGGTGACACCCAATACCTCAAGATCATCAGAACAGTGCGCAAATTAGATTCATAGCGGCATTTTTCTAATTGTACCAAGGACACGGCCCTCTTTTTTTACCTTCATTTTCTCCTTTATAGATACCATTCTGTATATATTTTCTAAGGATGAAAAAACTAATGGGTAAATAAGGTTAAGGGGATTACATATGGATTTATTAAAACCAATCAACATAAGTGCATCTAAATTAAGTCCTGAATACCCGTTCACTGCCGTCGAAATGGGGAAGTTATGGGCTACTTATGTAGGGAATAGTATGTCTAATCAGATATTGAAGTATTTTCTTCAACATGTAGAAGATGAGCACATTAAAACATTACTTGAAAATGGGTTGAATTTAACGGTTGATTTCATGACTACAATTGAAAAGTTTTTCACAAAGGAAAATTTTCCAATTCCGATAGGATATACAGATGAGGATGTCAATTTAGGATCACCTAGATTATTTGAAGATCAATTTTATGTACATTACTTGAAATATGCTTCTAAAGCGGGACTAAGTTTATATGCAATTGCCATTCCAATTGTGATGAGAGAAGATATCCGCGAATTTTTCATCCATTGCAATACGTGTACTACCATCCTTTTAGGCCAAATTAACAATGTTTTAATTGAAAAAGGGTTCATTATGATGCCTCCGAATATTCCCGTGCCAAGTAAGGTTGATTTTATCCAGAAGGAGAATTATTTGAATGGGTTTTTCGGTAATGTTCGAGAAATGCACGCACTAGAAATCATTCATCTTTACGATAATATTGAAAACAACATCACCAGTAAAGCACTTTTGATTGCGTTTAGTCAGGTTTCCAAAAAGGAAAAGGTGCGAAATTACTTTTTAAGAGGTAAAGAAATAACGGATAAGGAAGTGCAGCGTTTCCAAGATAAACTTCATAAGGAAAATTTGCCGTTCCCGTCACAAATTGATCATCTAGTGACAACATCCACATTTTCACCATTTTCAGATAAAATAATGGTTTTTCATAAAGTTGATATGTTTTCAATAAAGATGCGTGCATTTGGTAACTCGATGTCAGTGAATGGAAGAAGAGACCTGGGGTTGGCATATATGAAATCACTAGCAGAGGTTTCATTATTTGTAGAAGATGGGGCAAATATTCTCATTGAAAACGGCTGGATGGAACAGCCGCCCAAATCAGTTGACCGAGAGTATTTGGCTTCAAAATAGCCCAGAAGCACGGAAATTACGCATGAGACCTAGTAAAGTCTCATGCGTTACGTATGTGATTGATAAAACGTTTTACGTCACTAACTTTTTATAGAGAACATCGCATTTTGTCAATTAATCCTGTCGATATTTGATGATGGAAATGATTATCATGAATTCGCTTTCATTTGATAGAATCTAGTTATTGTTGAACAAGGGGCGAATAGAGTTGAAGAATGATTTGGTAGTTAAAATTGAAAACGTACGTAAACAAATGATAAATGTCGGAATGTCTAGTGGTTTTACATCCGAAGAAACGATTAGACTCAGCAAAAAGCTTGATAATCTGATAAATTTACAAATGAAATTATTTAGTAATCTATCTGCATATTAAGAACAAGAATAGGGTGTACATATGTTATCGAAAGAACAATTAAAAGATATAAAATCGCTTCAGGAGATCTGTGAGAGAGAGGACAATATTCAATTAAAGCTTAATTTTGATATGCTTGAAAACAGGTCCGAAGATCGGATAGAAGATTTTTTTCATTATGTTGATGAAAATTTAGTTGGATTTCTTGGAAGCTATTATTTTGGAAGTAAAGTAGAAATCTGCGGTATGGTTCATCCTGATTTTCGCAGAAGAGGAGTATTTTCTACGCTGCTTGATTTGGCATTGGAAGAGGCAAAGAAACGCGAAGTAAGAATTATTTTGTTGAATGCTCCTTCTGAATCCCAACCCGCAAAGGAGTTTTTAAAGAATATTCCTTGTACCTTAGAGACGGTTGAATATCAAATGAAATGGCAGAAAGCAGAATTATCCGATGATCAGTCAATTCATATAAGACCATCTTTTTCGGAAGAAGATTTGGAAGCAGAGATTCAATTAGATGTACAGTGCTTTGGCTTAAACGAAAAAGAAGCACGGCAGTATAGGCAAGAAACTCAAGATCTAAACACCGATAGAAGATTCATTATTGAAGCAGGTGGAAAAACAGCTGGAAAAATGCGTCTTTCTGAAATGGATGGTGAATCATGGATATATGGTTTTGCTGTTTTCCCAGAGCTGCAAGGTAAAGGGATAGGGAGAAAAGCCCTATCAAAAGTGGTGAAAATGGAGAACGAAAAAGGCTTATCCATTTTTTTAGAGGTAGAAGCAAAAAATGCACATGCGTTGAAACTCTATGAGTCTTGTGGATTCAGAAACTTTCATTCCCAAGATTATTATAAAATCATCCATTAAACAGAGGGTATTACCGTTCTCTCTGTTTTTTTGATGCTAATTCTATCAAATAAGAATTATTTACCAGATAAAAATAGAAGACAAATGTAATCGCTTACATTATAATTGAAGTAAGAACTAGAGGAGGGGAAACAAACAATGGAACTTTTATTTGAGCAATGTGACCATAACAAGACGGAAGAACCTTGTGAAGAGTGTGCCCCAAATAAGGAGAGCGAGGAAAATTTAGATCTCTTCGAATATGATTATTATAAAAGAATATGGTTTTAAGTAATGCATTTTATAAAGCTATGTGCTTGAGGAAGTTGTCTTACCGACAGCTTCTTTTTGTTTGGACAGCACAATCTACAGCAGGATTACCCTGTTAAAATACAGAAGATTGTGTGTTAAAATAAAAAAGTTATGTATCTTCGAAAGATAGAAAGCATATCTAAATGATCAAACTGGAGTGTATTTTTTAATGAACCAAGAATTTCTCTATATCATAGTCATCATTGCCCTTGGGTATCTATTAAAACGTCTTAGGATCTTACAAGAAAAAGATGGAGAAGTCATTTCAAAACTTATTTTTAAAATTACCCTGCCTGCTTTAGTACTTGTTACCTTCGATTCTGTAAAACTAGAAACCTCGTTAGTTTTAATACCCGTTATCGTTATCTTGTATGGGATTCTTATAACAATTTTAGGTTTACTCGTTTTTAAAAATGAAGAAAGAGAAATGAAAGGGACCTTCTTGATCCTATCTTCAGGATTCAATGTCGGCTTATTTGCTTTTCCACTTGTTTTTGCGATTTGGGGAATGAACGGATTAACCTATTTTAGTATGTTTGATGTTGGAGCGTCCTTTATCGTCTTTGGAATTGCCTATATATTAGCCAGTTATTTTTCAGAAGAAGGGTTAAGTCTTAAACCAGTTGAAATCATAAAAAAACTAAGCAGGTCCATTCCTTTAATGACCTATTTCATAGCCAGTATATTAAATTTCACTCATATTAAGCTGCCAGACGTAGTGATTAATGTTGCAAGCATACTATCGGAAGCCAATATGCCGTTGTCCTTATTATTATTGGGTCTTTATTTGAATTTTACATTTGATAAACAAACCATTAAACCTTTGTTGAAATATTTAACTTTCCGATATAGCTTGGGATTTCTTATAGCGATCGCCTTATATTTTACCCTTCCATACGAACCGATGTTTCGCTATACGATTTTGATTGGTTTGCTGCTCCCTGCTGCATCCTCTGCGATAACGTTCGCAGTAGAATTTAAATATAGTACAAAATCTATTCGTTTAATGGCCACGATATCAAATATCACGATTTTAATAAGTATTGTAATATTGTATATTTTTGCAAACATTATTTAATAGATAATTTTGCTATTTGTAATTTCTACTCTTTGTGGAAGTACTTCACACTTGTTATCAGATTTTAAATAACTTATAATTATCAGATAATAGTATTTATACTAATCTAAAATATATTTAAATACACTATATTTGGTTATTCAGACAGAATGGTTGAAAATGTCAAGATTGGATTGGGGCACATCTTGACTACAAATTTTAGGGGAAAAGGTTGATAAATATGAGCAACGGGGTAATTAAAACAGATGTTATTTTAATCGGGGCCGGTATCATGAGTGCCACATTAGGAACACTCTTAAAGGAATTAGTACCTGAATGGGATATTAAAGTATTTGAGAAGCTTGAAAGCGCAGGAGAGGAAAGCTCTAACGAATGGAATAATGCGGGAACGGGTCATGCTGCACTGTGCGAACTTAACTACACAGTTCAAAAGCCTGATGGATCAGTTGATATTAGTAAAGCGATCAAAATTAATGAACAATTTCAGGTGTCCATGCAGTTCTGGTCGTATCTTGTAAATAACAAATTGATCGATAATCCACAAGATTTTATTAGACCACTTCCTCACATGAGTTTTGTACAAGGGGAACAAAATGTAACTTTTTTAAAGAATCGCTTTAAAGCACTATCAAACAATCCTTTATTCAAAGGGATGGAATTTTCCGATGATCCTGAAAAACTAATAGAATGGATTCCGCTTATCATGGAAGGCCGTAACATGATCGAACCGATTGCTGCAACAAAAATTGATTCTGGAACAGATGTCAATTTTGGAGCTTTAACACGCACATTGTTTAATCATTTAGAGAGTAAAGATGTCAATATTAAATACAACCATATGGTAAATGATATTAAACGTACGAGCGACGGCTTATGGGAATTGAAAGTGCGGAACCTTTTCAGCGGTACAGTCACACGGCATGAAGCGAAATTTGTTTTTATCGGCGGCGGCGGAGGCAGCCTGCATTTACTTCAAAAATCGGGTATTCCTGAAGGAAAGCATATCGGAGGATTCCCGGTTAGTGGAATATTTATGGTGTGTAACAATCCTGAAGTTGTCGAACAGCATCATGCTAAGGTATACGGAAAGGCTAAGGTGGGAGCACCGCCAATGTCTGTACCGCATCTTGATACAAGATTTATTGAAAACAAAAAATCATTGTTATTTGGTCCTTTTGCTGGCTTCTCACCAAAGTTCTTAAAAACAGGTTCTATGTTCGACTTGGTAACTTCCGTAAAACCGAATAATGTTTTAACGATGTTAGCGGCCGGAGCAAAAGAGCTGCCATTAACAAAGTACCTCATCCAACAAGTGATGTTAACCAAAGAACAAAGAATGGAAGAGTTACGTGAGTTTATTCCGAACGCTAAAAGCGAGGAATGGGATTTTGTAATCGCAGGACAACGTGTACAAGTGATCAAAGATACGGAGGCTGGCAAAGGAACACTTCAGTTTGGTACCGAGGTTATTACGGACGCAGACGGCACGATTGCAGCATTGTTGGGTGCATCACCAGGTGCTTCGACTGCGGTTCACGTTATGCTTGAAGTGATTAAAAAGTGCTTCCCTGAACAGTTGAGTGAGTGGGAATCAAAAATCAAAGAAATGATCCCTTCATATGGCCAATCACTTATGAAAAACCCAGTACTACTGGAGAAAATTCATTCTTCGACAGCTCAAACGCTTGGTTTAAGTAAAAAGGAACTGGTCTATAATTAATTCTTGTTAAACACAAGAACCTTTAATCTATCATTAGATTGAAGGTTCTTTTTTGTACTGGATATTTGCGGAAGTGAGTCCTATTTTACTTTTTAAATACATGCTGCCCAATCACAAGAGTTGTGGCCCTTGTATCGAGCCAGCGGCTGGTTGCAATCGCTGGATTGTAGAAAAATAATGAGCCTCGTGCCAATTTCCTATGATCAGTAAGAGCAGATTTAACAGCTTGAATGGATTCCTCGTCAGCCGGCTTATTGATTTCACCATTTTGGACCGGCTGAAACTGACCAGGAGCATAAATGACTTCTTTAATGGAGTCAGGGAATTGTGGACTTTCGACTCTATTAAGAACTACACAAGCAACGGCAATTTTCCCTTCTAAAGTTTCCGTTTGTGCCTCTGCTCTCACTAATCTTGCCAGCAAATCAATTTCAGAGTCTGAAAGGCTCAGATTTACAGTTTCTTCTATCCTTGGTTCATTTGTCCTGATAGATTTAGGTGTGCTGAAGTTTTGACCTATGTAAATGAGATTCAGATTTGATACCTTTGGATTTTCGTCACCTAACTCCTGTAGTGATAAGCTACGGTCTCTTTCGATATTTGAAATCGTGTTCCCGTGCTTAACGGTATAAGCAAAAGCAGGGGAAGCAAATAAAAGTAAAACTGCCAAAGTTAATAGGGTAATTAGTTTTTTCATTAATTCTAGTCCTCCAAGTTGGTTTATTGTATTTAAATCTATTACTATGAAAAGAAAAAATAGATTAGTATTACAGTTCAATTACATAGAAAAGACAATTAGGAGTCTCTAGTAATATGGAAGGTACTTCCAAATTGGTAGAGACTTATTGAGCGGATTGGAGAAATGGTTAGATTGTAACCGGTTTTCTATTTTAGGGAAGAATAATGGAGTGATTGTGCCCGTAAATCGAGGCAGATAAAATTAAGGGGAGAATCAGAGGTCTATTGTGCCCGTAAATTAATTCAGTCAAAATAACAGGAAGAATAAATGGGTTATTTGATCAAATTAGAGAAGCATTTAAGTTTGTTTCTTATTTTCCTACTGTTACTATAGGAATATACCTTAATTAAGAAAGGACTTGATATAAAATGGGAAACATTAATATACCTGTATCAGTCTTAAATTTAGCCCCAATCAGACAAGGGCAAAATTCGAAACAAGCCATTGAGGCAATGGTAGACCTTGCACAAGCAACGGAAGAATTGGGATATCAGCGCTATTGGATCGCTGAACACCATAATACGCCAACTCTTGTCAGCTCTGCGACTGCCATTTTAATCAAACACGCCTTAGAGCACACCAAAACCATTAAAGTTGGCTCTGGAGGGATTATGCTGCCCAACCATTCTCCTTTAGTCGTGGCAGAACAATTTGGAACCATGGCGACTATTTATCCCAATCGTGTAGAACTCGGGCTTGGGCGTGCGCCAGGAACAGATATGATGACAGCAAGCGCGTTAAGACGTTCAAAGAATGATTCAGTATATACTTTTCCTGAGGATGTTCAAGCATTACTAACCTATTTTGGTCCGGAAGAGCACCAAGGATATGTTAGGGCCTATCCGGGTGTGGAAACAGAGGTACCTCTTTATATCTTAGGCTCATCAACCGACTCGGCTTATTTAGCGGCTAGCTTAGGTCTGCCGTATGTATTTGCCTCCCATTTTGCACCAAAATTCATGGGACAAGCGATTTCGATTTATCGGGAAAGATTTAAGCCGTCCCAATATTTAGACAAACCATATATGATGGTGTGTTTAAATGTAATTGCAGCGGAAACCGATGAAGAGGCAAGATACCAACAAACCACCATGCAGCAGTTTTTCTTAAATGTTGTCCGTGGTTCACGTAATCCCTTGCAGCCTCCTGTTGAAAGTATGGATGGCATTTGGAACCCAATGGAAGAAGAAATGGCTAAGTCGATGTCGAGTGTGACATTGTTGGGAAGCAAAGAAACAATCCGTCAGCAGCTGACAAGCTTCCAAGATCAATATGCTGTAGATGAAATTATGGCAGTGTCTTATATCTATGATGCTGACAAACAAAAACGGTCATACGAGTTGTTTAAAGAAGTAGTGGATGAGAAGTAATTAGAATAAGAAATGATGAGTGCAAAAATGGCACACGTCATTTTTTATTTTGAACCATCTTAATTATTGTAGCGGCTTCCAATTCGTTCACAATGAACCTTAGTTGTTGCATGATTTATATTGGAAAAAGTAATAATAAAACGAAAATCAAAAGCTAGGACCCTAGGTAATTTGTTACCTATAGGAATGGAAAACATCATAGAGGGGAACAACAATGAATTCGAATACTACTTCAATAGAAGCTTCTGCAGAAAAAAAAGAAACGATTATCAATAAAATTCTAGGAGCAATCAGTGGAAGTTTCGCACCTATATTAGGAGTGCTTGCGGGCTCCGGATTAATTTCAGCTTTATTATCGATTTTAACCACATTGGGATGGTTATCTCCTGAGAGCGGAACCTATGCCATTCTATCTGCTGCTGGACATGCAATTTTTTACTTCTTCCCCATTTTTCTCGGGATTACTTTAGCGATAAAACTAGGAGCAAATGGCTATGTAGGTGGTGCTATCGGTGCAGCACTGTTAGAGCCGCATTATATGGATTTAGTTGCCTCAAAAGCACAGGATGTTACTTTCTTGGGAATTCCTGTAATTGTAGCAAGCTATTCATCAACGGTTTTTCCAATATTAATTGCTGTGTCCATTTATTCCTTGTTAGATAAATTTTTGAAAAAAGTGATATATAAAGAATTACAAATGTTTATTAATCCACTAATTTCATTAGTTGTCATTGTGCCTTTAACCATACTGCTATTTGGACCCTTTGGAACTTATGTAGGTGAAGCCATCGGAATGATTATCGAGTTTTTAAGTTCAAAAAGCGGACTTTTAACTGGGGCTGTGCTTGGTGCAGGATGGACCTTCCTAACGATATTAGGTCTACATTGGGCAGTCATTCCTTTAGCCATTGCAAATCTTGCCAACGGGGGTGACCCTATTATTGCTATGGCAGCTGCAGCGCCATTCGCTCAAATAGGAATGGGAATCGGGGTATTTTTTAAAACGAAGAATACCGATTTAAAAACGGTTACTGGATCAGGAATTGTTCCTGGCGCATTAGCAGGTACTACAGAACTTATCACCTATGGTGTCCTTGTACGGTATAAACGAACGATGGTCATTGTGGCATTAGCAGGGGCAATTGGCGGAGCGATTAATGGGACGTTTGGAATAAAAGCGACTGCATTTGCTCTCCCAAGTTTCTTATCTATTCCTGTTTTTTCACCGATAGGACTTTATCTAATTGGTGTTTTGACAGCGTTGGTAGTAGCTATGGTTCTCACACTTATATTTGGATATGAAGGAAAAAATAATGCTATCCCTTCAAAAACAGTGAAAGAATTTGGATTAGGAGAAGTGAAAAGAGAAACCATTCTAAGTCCATTAAGCGGAGAAATCATTCCCTTAAGCAAAATTGCTGATCCGCTTTTTTCAACTGAAACGGTAGGAAAAGGGATTGCCGTTGAACCAACAAAGGGTGAAGTGGTTTCACCAGTTGACGGAATCGTTACTACTTTATTTCCAACAGGGCATGCGATTGGAATTACATCAGAAGCCGGCGCAGAAATCTTAATTTATGTTGGCGTGGATACCATAAATTTGAAAGGTCAATTTTTTCATTCACATGTAAAACAATGGGATTCCGTTAAGAGGGGAGACTTGTTAATTCAATTTGACTTAGAAAACGTAAAGGCTGCCGGCTATGATATAAAAACCCCCGTGGTAATCACCAATAGCAATCAATATGTAGATATAGAGCTTGTCAAAGATGGAAAAATCCAAGCAAAAGATGAATTAATAAAGCTAATTGTATAAAAGTCACGGTGAGACAGGACCTCTCACCGTTTTTCATTGACCTATGAATCAAAGTCTCTCCTGCACGCCTTCGTCCAAAACCACATATGATACAGTATCAGAAAGTGGTGATGGATTTGAGTAAATGGTTAAAAGCAGGTATCCTGTTTTATCTCTGCATCATGTTTTTCGGAAGTTTTATCGCAGTAGGTATATTAATAACCGGTGCTCTAGAAGACACTTACCCCTTTATTACCGATATTAAGGCCCATTTCTATTACTTTTTTGCTGGAGCAATTGGCGGATCACTGCGGCACCTTTATATGTTTTGTTCCCACTATATGAAAGACGAATTACAGGACTATAGGGAATGGATTATGTATATTTTCTATCCAATATTCGCTACAGGTACCGCGATAATAGCTGTTATTCTAATTCAAAGCGGAATCTTACTCATTGAATTTGTTGACTTTAAAGATACCCCTTATGCACAAATAAGCTTTGCCTTCTTCGTTGGATTTGGATTCAACCGCTTCCTCAACAAACTAAATGCACTATCAAAAAACATCTTCAAAACAGACACCCCTAAACCAAACAAACCAAAAACAAACGAAAACGAGCCAGAGTGCTAACAGGACACTGGCTCATTTTCTGCTTTTCTCTACTGTCCGCCTGAGGTGGACAGTGTCCACGGATGGTGACAGGCACCGATACATATTTTATTAAGATTTGGTGATGAAAATAAATTCTGTGCGTATACGTAGTATGATCGATGCTTGGAATGAAAGGAGAGGTGACCTTGTGGAATTACCAAAGGAATCAATATGGGCCCTATAATATTTATAGTTATTATGTTGGCTATAACCCTCAAACTTCTGTAAACCCCAATCTTCATTATCCTAAAATTCATCAAAGAGCTTTCTTAAGCCCGTTTACGTTTGTTGCAGGAGATGTCACCATTGAAAAAAATACCTTTGTCGCCCCATTCGTAAGTATTCGTGCAGATGAAGGAACTCCTTTTTATATTGGAAGTAATAGTAATCTTCAGGATGGTGTCATTCTTCATGGTTTGAAAAATAAATATGTTGAAAAGAACAATAAAAGGTTCTCCATTTATATTGGAAACCGGGTTTCTTGTGCGCATGGTTCCTTAGTACATGGTCCATGTCGAGTGGAGGATGATGTATTTATTGGGTTTAATTCGATTGTGTATAATGCAGTCATAGGAGAAGGGAGCTTTATTTCTTCCGGTGCAGTCGTGACAAATGGAGTGGAACTTAAACCGCGTAGTTTTGTACCTCCAGGTGCAAATATTGATACCCAGGGTAAAGCAAATGTATTAGCTACTGTCCCTGAAACAGAAGAGGAGTTTGCAAGGGAGGTCCAAAGAGTAAATCGAGAATTTCCTTCAGCCTATTCCTTATTTTTCGGGAAAAATAGATGTTCTTGCGGGCTAGCGTGTTAACTGTATTCCTTATTGAAATTAGGCACTTTTTTTGTCATCAAAACGGAAGAAATTTGGATTATTTTGTTCACAACATTGACATTTATATTCGAAATATTTAAAAAACATTTCGACATTAAATGAGCGGATTTTAGTTTTTTGTTTTGCTATTTTTATTTCACCAATAAGTTTTAAGTATATTTTGTAAAATTTAGTAAGAATCGGTCGGAATTTTTGATTACTCTATAAAGAATATGTTTGGTAATATGGTAATACAACCACTAATAATAAAATAAAAAACCTAAAAACATGTAGAATGAAAGAGTGAAAAATGTTTAGATAGATCATTAGGAGGGACTCCGTTAGGGGTTACCATTAGGAGGGCTTTATATGTATTTCAAAGTAAAGTTCTGGAGAAGATTAACCAAAAAACAGAAGATGAAATTACTAATGCAAAAAGCTCACATTAATTCGGCAGGTAAAGGGTATATAGCATAACTGAGGTTTTCAAAGTAACTTTGAATCTACAATAAATTCAAACACCGTTTTTCAAGAACGGTGTTTTTTGTTTTTGCCATCGTTTCAAGAGTGTAGAATCTGTATAAGTTATGGTAGGATAAAAAAATATAGTAAAAATTTATGATGGGGGAAAATTCAATGTACAGTTTTAAAAACGATTATAGTGAAGGAGCGCATCTTCGTATATTGAATGCTTTAATTGAAACCAATCTAGAGCAGGACGAAGGTTACGGAGAAGATCGGTATTCGCAAAAAGCAAAAGAATTTATTAAAGATAAACTTGGACGACCTGATGTAGATATTCATTTTATTTCAGGTGGAACTCAAACCAATCTTATTGCGATTTCAGCCTTTTTACGACCGCATGAAGCGGCAATCGCAGTGAGTTCCGGACATATCCTTGGGCATGAGACAGGAGCTATTGAAGCAACCGGACACAAAATCCTATCGGTGGAAGGCAGAGATGGAAAACTTTCTCCTACTGACATCCAAGAAGTTCTTGATGGTCATCCCGATGAGCATATGGTGAAACCAAAACTCGTATACATATCAAATTCTACAGAAATAGGATCGATTTATTCAAAGCAAGAGCTTCAGTCACTGCATGATTTCTGCCAGAAAAACCAACTTATTTTATATATGGATGGAGCTAGACTTGGTTCGGCGTTGTGTTCAGAAGAAAATGATCTGCAGCTGAGTGACCTTCCAGCACTCTTGGATGCTTTCTATATTGGCGGAACCAAAAACGGAGCATTGTTGGGTGAAGCATTAGTGATCTCAACAAAATCCCTAAAGGAGGATTTCCGTTACCATATCAAGCAAAAAGGAGCGCTCCTAGCCAAGGGAAGATTAATGGGTATACAATTTCTTGAACTTTTTCGAGATGATTTGTTCTTTGATTTGGCCATTCATGCGAATAAGACGGCGGGAATGCTTAGGGAGGAATTAAAAATTTTAAATATAGAATTATTAACGCATTCTCCAACCAACCAAGTTTTCCCGATTTTACCGAATTCGGTAATTACTGTCTTACAAAATAAGTTTTCCTTCCATATATGGGAAAAGGTCGATTCTGATACATCTGGCATTCGACTTGTAACCTCTTGGGCAACAAAAGAGGAAGAGGTAGTAAGCTTTATTGAGGAACTGAGAAGCTTACTTACATAAAGGCTTTATGAATGTACTCCAAAACTCGCCGAAATGGTAAGTAAGTTTTGGAGTCTTTTTTTGCAACTGACTTTCAATAGCAGCAAGTATTGAGGCAAAACTATTTCGGTTCTAAAGACACAGTATGATTTGTTTTATATGTTACTTTTGAATCTGTGAATAATCGGATTAGGTATGAATGTAATTGAAAAAATACCAGCATAATAAATGTAGTGGAGGTGTAATATATGGGCTTTCTAGAGAAACTATTTGGGAAACAAACGAAGGAGGAAAAAGCCATGACAAATGAAAAGTTAAACATTGGAATTATCTTAGGAAGTACACGTCAGGGTCGTGTTAGTCCACAAGTAGGGGAATGGGTAAAAGGGATTGCTGACAAACGTGGTGATGCCAATTACGAAATCGTTGATATTGCTGATTACAATTTACCATTTTTAGGGACAACTGACGGTTCAGAAGGTGGACCTTGGAACGAAAAATTAGCCAATCTTGATGGATTTGTTTTTATTGTTCAAGAATACAATCACAGCATTACTGGAGCGTTAAAAAATGCATTAGACTTTGCTCGTGAAAATTGGTATAACAAATCAGCAGGAATCGTAAGTTATGGATCAACAGGTGGTGCTCGTGCTGCTGAACATCTACGCGGAATTTGTGCAGAATTAAAAATGGCAGATGTTCGCACACACCCAACCCTTTCATTATTCACAGACTTTGAAAATATGAGTGAATTTAAACCTGCGGACTTACACCTTGACAATGTTAATGCTATGCTTGGCGAAGTTGTACAATGGGGCAAGGCATTAAAAACAATTAGATAAAAATTAACATGAAAGAGTAAAGCACTTATAATGAGTGCTTTTTCTCTGTTTTCAAAAAGAAACCAACTAAAGGGAAGAATTCTGTGCATATAAATGATCTACATAAATGGGTGACCAAATTGGAACTACTGCAAATCCGGAA
Source organism: Neobacillus vireti (assembly GCF_036962345.1). Lineage (GTDB taxonomy): Bacteria > Bacillota > Bacilli > Bacillales > Cytobacillaceae > Neobacillus > Neobacillus vireti_A. The sequence goes on along the minus strand of NZ_JBALNB010000006.1, from coordinate 130,254 downwards.
GGCGGCTATTTATATAGAAAATGGAAGGGAATGTTCCTTAGATGAGTGATTTAAAAATTTTATTGTAATTGGAAGTATGTAATAGAAGGAATAATCTAGGATGGCTAAAGAATTTTCTTACATAAAAGTACAGATTGGTATCAGGATGACGATTCTAAACAAAAACTCGCGCATACAATCCACTCCTTTACCTTAATAAAATTAGTATAAAATAGCGATATTAAGCAAGAGTTGAGAAATTGTAAATTTATTGTCAATTTAAAACATTACTATCATAGTTAAAGAGACCTATTCATGATTATCGAATAGGTCTCCTAGTGAGTGGAATTTAATTACTTCTTAACGCAGCAGCGCCATACTTTCTTGAATAGACAAAATCCAAAGACGAGAAAAGCAAGGAAGCCAATTAATGCAATAAGGATGTTTAAAATATTTCCAAGGGCTCCAAGGCCAAGTAATCCAAAAAAGGTAGAGATAAATCCCAATACTGCTAGCAGCAACCATATTACTCCAGTTAAGAATCCAAGGAATACTCCCCAAATGCTGCAGGAAGAATAACCATTACTCATAGAAATTCACCCCCTGTCAATGGTTGTTCACTAACATATTATGTAGCTATTCAAGAGGTTGTTTATAATAACGAACAATTTAGGCTAGAATTAGGCGCTAAAAAAGGAGCCATTTCCTTTAAGGAAACACTCCGGTTTTTTACATATATTTAATTCCAACAATACGCAGCAATGATAATCAATAGGATAAACAAAACGACAATTAACTCAAAGCCTAAACCAAATTCATTACTCACCATAAGTACCTCCTTTTTCTTGGAAGAATACATCTTATGATATTCGCCTAGGTATTGATACTTTTTATTGTAAGACAATGTTTACACAAAAAGTTGACGAATATACAAAGGATAAATAAACTAAAGGAGGTCACTATACGATGAAAAAAATCAAGAAACTTTAAGGATGAACACAAACAATATGGAACATAAAGAACCTCTTTTATCATTTGAATTTGCAGATGCGAATGGCTGCATAAAACCATTTACTTTTAAAAGTCCTATTAAGGTAATTTCCGCACATAAAGTGGAGGATGTATTGCCTTGTTTTCAGCTTGTTCAAGAGGCGGTGGAACAAGGATATTATGCGGCAGGGTATTTATCATACGAAAGCGCTCCGGCGTTTGATTCGGCCTATAAGGTCAAAAGCGGGAGTTCTATGCCATTACTATGGTTTGGGATTTTTACTGAGCCTGTACATGATCATATCGGAAGTACGGAGGAATTTAATCTTTCAGAATGGAAACCTTCTACTGCGGGAGATATGTATGGTCAAGCCATTACATATATCAAACAGTGTATTGAGAGCGGGGATACCTACCAAACGAACTATACGATCCGCCTCCGTTCTGATTTTGATGGCGATGATATAGCTTTTTTTAATAGGCTGAAAAAAGCTCAAGCCTCGAATTATTGTGCCTATCTTCATACAGGGGAACATAGTATTTTATCTGCTTCTCCCGAGTTATTCTTCCACCTTAGAAATGGAAAAATAACTACAAGGCCAATGAAAGGGACTATAAAAAGAGGTGCATCACATGCTGAGGATACCGCAAACGCAACTTGGCTTTATCATTCTGAGAAAAATCGTGCAGAAAATCTAATGATTGTTGATTTGCTTCGAAATGACCTCGGAATGATTGCAGAATCAGGTACTGTTAATGTGGAAAAAATTTTTGAAATTGAACAGTACCCAACTGTTCATCAAATGACATCTACCATCTCAGCTAAGGTTTCTGAAACAACTCATCTTGTTGATATTTTTAAAGCTCTTTTCCCGTGCGGGTCAATTACTGGTGCACCCAAGATTAGCACCATGAACATTATTGCAGAATTAGAAAACGAACCTCGCGAGGTTTATTGTGGAGCGATTGGATACATTACTCCTGATAAAGAAGCCATTTTTAATGTACCTATTCGCACAGTGGTAATGGATTATCGTACGGGAGAGGCTGTTTATGGTGTAGGCGGTGGAATTACTTGGGACTCTACGCCGGAAGGAGAATATGACGAAATTCTCTCCAAAGCAAAAGTGCTGAAGGAGGCACCTCCTGAATTTCAGCTATTAGAAAGCATTTTATTAGAGGATGGGCATTATTTTCTACTTGAAGAACATTTGAAGCGTTTGGAGAATTCAGCTCAATATTTTGGTTTTAATTTCAATGGAGAAAACCTAAAGAAAAAGCTGATTGATTTTTCAAGGAATTATATCACAGGGCTGATTAAGGTTAGGCTTCTATTGGAGAAAAGTGGTGAATGGACTGTTGAAGGACAGCGGATCACCCCGCTAGAAGCTGGTATTAAGGTTAGCCTTGCAATTGAACCTGTGGATAAGAATAACCCCTTTTTATATCATAAAACGACCCATCGAGAAATTTACTCCAAATATCAAAAGCAAAAACCTGAAGAAGCTTTTGATATTCTGCTTTGGAATCAGGAAGGTGAGTTAACTGAATTCACAAATGGCAACGTTGTCTTGGAAATTAACGGTAGATTATGGACACCGCCAGTTTCGAGCGGTTTACTTGCTGGTACATTTCGAGAAAGATTACTAAAATCAGGAAAAATTAACGAAAAAACACTTACACACTCTGACTTAAAAAAAGCCAAAAAAATATGGTTTATCAATAGTGTACGAAAGTGGCAGGAAGTTCATTTCTGAAATAAAAGGGATGATACAAGAAGAAAAGCAATTGCTTAATAGGCAATTGCTTTTCTTTATTCCAATAAACAATATTTCCTTGATTTAAATCAAGGAAATATACGTAACCGAGTCCTAAAATAAGGGTAGTAAAACAGAAAAAAATCTCTGGTTTATGAATTAAATAGGGAAAAAGGAGAATATAGGGATGAAAAAATATGGATTACTTTTATTAGCTGGTGCATTAACATTTGGTTTAGCTGCTTGCGGTGGTGCAAAGGAAGAAACAACTGCTCCAAAACAAGAGGAATCAACTGGAGAAGGAGCTGCACCCGGTGTAGAAGAATATACGATCACAGCTACAAACTGGGATTTTATTTCCGATAAAGAATTAACAATTAAAAAAGGAACGAAAGTAAAGATTAATTTAGTTAACAAAGAGGGAATGCACACAATTAGCAGCGAGGGTCTAGGAATTGAAATGGGTGCTGACAAACCTGCAGAATTTACAGCAGAAAAAACAGGTGAATACGAACTAATCTGTTCTACAGTTTGCGGTGCGACAGATGATCATGAATCAATGAAAATCTCACTTAAAATTGTGGATTAGTGTACAAAGAAAAACGAAGGAAGCCGTATAAAGAAGAACACCTCTAAACGGAGAAGGTGTTCTTTTTACATTAAAATTATCTTGTAATAGCCTCATGCTTAAATCCGCTTTGGGTAGCATATACTTCAAACCATTCATATTTCGGCGATTTAAACCATGCATATCTCGGCAAATAAACCAAATATCTGGTAGTTCCTTCGGCATCAAGCATAGATTTGAAGATTGTAACATTTCCAAATCCAAATGTTTTGTCGAGATAGCCTTCCATTCCTTCTCTAACCAGATTTTTCTTATCTTCTTGCTCTTGCTTATGTAACGCGAAAAGTCCATCAATAAAAATGCTCAACAAAACTAAAGTAATCAAGATTAAAACAAAAATAAGTATTTTTAACACCTAGAAGCCCTCCTTATCGTATATGCTGATTGTAAAACGTACAGTGCTCCTTTCTCGTTTTTGTAAAGTCACTATTATTTTACAATTCCAAAAGGGGGCAAGGTGTGATAAAAATAGCAGGTATTAAAAAATTTTGGAAATGAAAAATGGAACACGTAGTTCAGCATACCTTTTTAATATTTAGTTTATTTCTGCCCCTGTCCTATTTGTATAGTTATATATATATATAGGGTGAAAAAAGTGAACCAATACAATGGCTGGAAGTGTACGGAAAGCGATTAAGGTTCTTTTTTACGAAAAGGAGGATAAAAAGATGTTAAAAATTACACATGCTGCAGGACATGCCCTCGTCACGAAAGGGAAGCAGTCGCCAGATGGATGGAAAGAATGGCAGGTTACAAATGAGATTGTGAAGCTGGTGATGAGGGAGCTAGAAAATTATGAAGAGGTTACTCAAAAACGGATTGACGATCATACTGGAAAAACGGATATAGTTTTGAACAAACGCTGCGATTTAATAAATAGCTGGGGAGCCAATGTCCATATTGACTACCATCTTAACGCTTACGGATCTGGTTGGAATCAAGCTTGCGGGGCGGAGACCTACATATATACTTCCAAGCCAAAAGAGGCTTTGGCACTCGCTGAAAAAATACAAACCAATTTGGTGACCCAATTAGGGTTTAGGAATCGTGGAGTGAAAGCGGCCAATTTCCAGATGATAAGAGAAACGAAAATGACAGCAATTTTGATTGAATTTGCTTTTATGACCAATAAAGACGAAGCAATGAAAATGAGAACAGCCGAGTACCAGAAAAAAGCGGCCATAGCAGTAGTCGATGGATTGGTTACACAATTTCAACTGAAAAGGAAACCGGGAATAATAGTTTCCACCGATACTCTCTATAGTGTGCAGGTAGGCGCATTTTCCGATATTAATCATGCAAAAGACCTGGTAGAAGAGCTGAAGAATAAAGGGTATCCGGCAATGATTAGGTATTAATATTTAGAAAAATAGTAGGTTTAAAAATGAAAAATCCCTTGTTTAAACGCAACAGGGGATTTTTGTTATTTTTATATAGAAGCTCATTCAACTACCTATCTGACTATAATTCCCAATCAGCTTTTAGTATTTCTTTCAAGAATGAAACTTGCTTATTTCCGATTTTTTCTGCAATCTTTTTCTCGATCGTGGCCTTAAATGCCTCGTTTTTTTCATAGCATTCTTCTCCCAATACTGTTAAACGAATGCCTTTCTCTTTATTGTTATTTTTTAAGTTCATAACCTCAATTAAGCCTTTTGATTCAAGATTTTTTATGAATTTATGAACGGCTTGCCGGGATATGTCCACATTTTTTGTTACATATGAAATGGTGGTTTGTTTTTTATATATTCTCGCCATGATAAACCATTCAGAATTAGAAATATGAATATCACTATTATTGTTCCACAATTCCTCAGCAATCTTGCGGAGCAGAAGATGGCGCTCACTTAATAAGTCAATTAAATCAAGGTGTTGTAAATCAGGCTTCAATTCTTTCACTCCAATCGATTTCATGCAATTACTATACAAAAAACACGTATTAATGTCAACTTGGTTGACGGTTTTGAGGGAATGGAGTAAAATATATTTAGTCAACCAGATTGACAATTGGTAGAATGGGAGAATCAAAAATTTAATATTGAAGATCTGATTATTTATTCATCACTCGGCATATGTAGAATTATTGACATCTGCGAACAAACATATAACGGAATTACCAAAAACTTTTATGTTATTCAACCAGTTGAGGATAAAAACCTTACCATTCATAACCCCGTCGATAATGACAAAGTAGTCATGCTTGGAATGATTAATCGCGATGACGCTTTAAAAATTCTCGATTCCTTCAAAGAAAAAGGGTTTCGATGGATTGAAAAAGGTCACGATCGAACCAAAGAATATACGGAAATTGTAAAGACTGGGAACCGCAAAGAGATTTCAAGAATCGTTAATACATTAATGCGTAAAAAATTTGAAGCCGATTGGAATGGTAGAAAGATTGGCGATCTAGATCGCAGACTTTTAAACTCCACTCAAAACATATTGTTTAAAGAATTAGCCATCTCCTTGAATACTTCTTTTGAAGCAATATTTGAAACAACAACTAGATATATACAAGTGAAACAATAAGTATTGAAAAAGAGGTGCTCAAAGAATTGGTACTTACAGAAACAAAACAGCCAACATATGATGAAAGACAAATACTAGTATTAGAGGGGCTCGAAGCTGTTCGGAAAAGACCCGGTATGTATATTGGATCAACAGCTGCAAGAGGTCTTCACCATCTAGTCTGGGAAATTGTCGATAATAGTATCGATGAGGCTCTAGCAGGTTATTGCGATAAAATAACCGTTGCCATAGAAGAAGATAATAGTATTACCGTTACCGATAATGGCTGGGGGATTCCGGTTGGTAACCATGAGAAAATGGGAAGACCCGCTGTAGAAGTTATTTTGACCGTCCTTCATGCAAGAGGTAAGTTTGGCGAACGCTGCTGCAAGTCAGCCTGCAGGATGCAATCGACGCAGACGAAACATTTGAAATGTTAATGGGGGATAAGGTGGAACCACGTAGACATTTTATTGAGGAAAATGCAATCTATGTTAGAAATCTGGATGTTTAATTGTATATAAAACGATAGAGAAAAAGCTCAAGAGAAGGGCATCTGCTATATTAAGCAGATGCCCTTTTATTATTATTGTAAAAATAGTTTTAAAGTTATTTATTCTCTCTCCTCTGCGGTAAATCCGAAACAGGCAGAAATTTCACTGCCGACCTGAATCAAATAATGACTTAGTTCATGATTTTCATTTGTAGGGATTTTCTCAGTAAAACCCACTACTGTTACAGAGCCAAGTAGTTTTTTCTGGTAGTTTAAGACAGGGAAGGAGACAGAGGAAACAGAAGAAACCAGTGGTTCTTTTGCAAACGCAATTCCCTTTTCCTGTACGATTATACGTTCCTCTTCTAGGTGGGTAACCATTTCTGAAGAGATTTGTTTGAATTCATTCGCCTTCCAATCAGAAATAATTTGCTCGTCCATAAAGGCCATAAACACTTTTCCTGATGCAGAAGTAATAGGAAGAATCGTTCCTATTTGAGCGCCAATATTAAACCCACGATTGGTGTTAATATCTTTCACAATGATGGGACCATTATGGGTCCAAATAGAAAATACAACAGTACTTGAACTTTTCTCATTAATTTCATACAGATAAGGTGAAATTCGGTCAATAACATTTTCTTGATCTACAGCAGCCATACCATATTCAATTATCTTACTTCCCAGTATATATTCTCCTGTATCCTTGCTGCGATACAGGATTCCTAATTGTGTAAAGGTATTTAAATATTTATAAAGATTACTTTTTGTTATCTGTGTTAGGTCTTGGATATCAGTAAACTTTAACGGTCGTCCTTGTTTCGCAATAATATCTAATATTCCCATCCCAATTTGTAAGGATTGGATTGTTGTTCCTTTTTTTACGGCTTCCATATCGAACCTCCTGTTTTCTAAATATTAGCATAGTAGTAAACCAATTAATACTGTCCAATATTGTTCGTTGTATTCAGAAAATATTTTTTATTAATAATATTGACGATTTAGTGAAATTAAATTTATTATAAACATAGAGAACAAAGTTTTATATGTTAATTTAAGTGGGGAAATTTTATCGGAATTACCCTTAACTCAGGAGTGTATGAGACTGATATTAAAATAGTAATATAATATTCACTTAATTTAGAAAAGTTGAAAAAATGTTTTGACTTTGGTATAACAATATTATAATATGTTTTTAACAACTTAGATTTTTCATCACTGATTTACCTGGAAAGAAAGCGATTACAACTAAACGCGTATTCTAGTAAAGGTAAGACAGTTAAACTTCTCACTTTTATGAACCAACTGGTCTGTCTAAGTGAAATATTTTTTGCTCACTAAACCAACCGGTCTGTTTAGATGATCAGATCACACCCATATCAAAGTTTTGGTCTGTTCAAAGAATCGTTTTACAACTTATCATTGCCTTCGTTCTAAAAAGGTGATGTCAATAACATGATAGGAGGTTTTAATTATGCTAGAGAATTTACAAGAAAAGAGTTCATGCGCTGTACGTACTGTTCTTGGTTTAGTGCCTGCTCAAGACTTAGGTGTTGTGCTGGTTCATGAATCCCTTCTTTCCGTATACCCAGGAGCAGAATATGCGCCTGAGATTCAAATGGATAAGAGCGAAATTTTTGATGTTTTAAAAAAGAAGCTAACTGATTTCCGTAGACTTGGAGGAAAGACCATTGTAGACCGAACCGGTATGTTTCATGGTCGTGATGTTAAGCTGTATGAAACATTATCAAAATCAACAGGTGTACATATCATAGCGTCCACTGGCTTAGGTCCTGAGCCAATGTTAAGCGGTTACTTTGTTACACCACAAAAGAATCCACCTACACCTTGGTCCGCAGAACAGTTTGCTGATTTGTTCGCGAAAGAGGTGACAGATGGAATCGTTGTACCTAGAATTGAACGTTCAGGCCTAGCTGGATTAGTGACATCTATTGCTAGTCAATGTGGGATTACAGAAAAAGAAACAAATCTTTTCCGCGGTTCGGCTCAAGCAGCTCTCACTACCGGAGTTCCTGTTTCAGTACAATACGGCCAAGACGCTATCAATGATTTAGAAATTTTATTAGGGGAAGGCATTGAGCCAAACCGTGTTATCATCGGTGGTCTTGACCGCCTCGAGGCAGTTGAACACGGCGAAGCATTCGCTGTTGCCCGCCGTGGAGCTATTGTGGCATTGGACCATGTTGGCTGGAAAACACACGAAGGCTATGTGAACGATGAACAACGTGTTCAATTAATAGTTGAACTTTTTAAAGAAGGTTTCGGTGATCGTATACTTATTTCTACAAATGCAGTTGGTGTTGCGAAAGGCCATGAAGCAAAAGAGATCGGCTATGATTACTTACTGAACACTTTCGTTCCTATGTTAAAGAGATCAGGCGTAACGGAAGAACAGGTTACTGTTCTTTTAGAAGTCAACCCACAACGTGTACTAACCGTTGGGACATCAGTATTGGCGGAAAAAGAATCCGTAAAAAACTAAATGTAAGGAGTGAATAAATAGATGGCTAAGGTAAATACGGTTTTAGGTCCAGTTCCTGTAGAAGATTTAGGGATTATTGCAGTCCATGAACATATTGGATTTGGTCTTCCTGGATGTGACTTAGACACACAATGGTGGAAGAAACCCGAAGAAGCATTTGAAGTGACAATTGAAAAGTTACGCCGCTTCCGTGAACACGGCGGAAAAACTTTCGTAGATTGTACAGGGATTGGAAACGGACGCGACGTTGAGTATTTCCAAGTACTTTCACGTAGAACAGGCGTCCATATTATTGCGGTTACAGGTTTTGTAGCTGGAGACTCAGCACTTCCATATTTCCGTGAAAAATCAGTAGAGTATTTGATGGATTTATTTATCCATGAAATTACTGTTGGAATTGACGGGACTGGTGCAAAAGCGGGTGCAATCAAAGTAGGTGTCAGCCGTGGCGGGAAATTAAGTGAACTTGATAAACGAATTTATCGTGCAGCTGCACGTGCGGCATTAAAAACAGGGGTTCCAATTATTACACATTTATGTGTGGACGCTGAAACTGCTATCGCCATTTTTGATGAAGAGGGTCTACCACTTGACCGCGTTCTAATGGGTCATGCGGATGATGGCGGCTATCTTGATGAAAACCGCGATAATCTGATTGCGGATCTAGGCGGCTGGGTTGGCTTTGATACCATCGGTTACGACAGTGAGATGGTAGGTGCGCCATATTGGTCTCGTCCTAGACAAGATCGTGTGGAACATTTCCTTCGTTTCCTTGAAAAAGGTTATGTCGACCGGGCTCTTATTTCAGCAGATGCCAACTGCTGTGCTCTTGGATGGCCAGGATTAAAAGGACACTCAGTAAACTACCTGTTTGAAGAATTCTTACCGGATTTGCGTAAGGCTGGTGTGGGTGAAGAAGTATTTGAACAACTATTAGTACACAACCCTACTAAATTCCTAACTATGCAGGAACCTCAAGATATCAAGCTTTCAAAAAGAGAAACCGTGCAAGAATCTCGTTAATAGATAAAAACGGATGCGGTATCAACGGGGGGTAATTTTGAATGAGTATTAAAGGAATGGCTTATATTGCAGGTGCATTTGAACATCCAACACGTAAGGCTCCGGATAAATCCGTTGCAGCCTTACATGCTGAATGTGCGAAAGGTGCTTTAGAAGACGCAGGATTAACATTCGCAGATGTAGATGGTTATTTTTGTGCCGGAGACGCTCCGGGCGGCGTTCTATCAATGGTCGATTATTTAGGTCTTAATGTTCGTCATGTCGATGGGACAGACACTGGAGGATCGTCGTATATTGCCCATGTTTCACATGCGGCACAAGCAATCGCAGCAGGAAAATGTAATGTAGCATTAATTACCATGGCAGGCCGTCCGCGCTCAGAAGGCAGAAGCGGGGTTAAACAGAAACTGGTTGGTGTGAATGTTCCGGATACACCTTTTGAACTTCCTTTTGGACCAACGGCGGTGAATGAATACGCCATGGCTGCCATGCGTCATATGTATGAATACGGAACGACAAGTGAGCAATTGGCATGGGTCAAAGTTGCGGCTTCCCATCACGCACAATACAATCCGAATGCAATGCTGCGAGATTTAGTGACAGTGGAAGACGTAGTTTCGTCTACTATGATTGCCGATCCATTACATAAATTGGATTGTTGTGTTGTTAGTGACGGTGGCGGTGCTTTAGTAGTCGTAAGACCTGAGATCGCTAAAAGCTTGAAACGTCCACTTGTTAGAGTGATGGGTGCTGGCGAAGCACCAAAAGGATTAAATGCTGGAAAAACAGAGCTGACCTATTCAGGAGCGATTTGGTCTGGACCTAAAGCTTTTGAGGAGGCTGGTGTTACGCCTCAAGATATTAAATATGCATCCATTTACGATAGTTTCACAATTACGGTGCTAATGCAGCTTGAAGACTTAGGTTTTTGTAAGAAGGGCGAGGGCGGCAAGTTTGTAGCAGATGGAAACTTAATTTCTGGAATAGGGAAACTTCCAATTAATACCGATGGCGGCGGACTGAATAACAATCACCCAGCAAGCCGAGGCGGCATTGTAAAAGTAATCGAAGCTGTTCGTCAGCTCCGTGGTGAAGCAAATCCACAAGTTCAGGTTAAGAATTGTGACCTAGCGTTAGCTCACGGAACAGGCGGGGGATTGGCCACCCGCCACGGAAGTAGCACACTTATCATGGAAAGGGTGTAAAGAATGGGAACTACATATCAAGAAAGAACGATGACGATCCCTGAGATTCATCCAGAACATAAAGAATATTGGGATGCTGCTGCAGAAGGAAAGCTGTTGGTAAAACAATGCGACTCTTGTGGAGAGTTTCACTATTATCCACGTTTATTATGTCCACACTGTATGAGTGATAAAACAAGCTGGGTGGAAGCAAAAGGCACCGGCAGTATTTACACCTATAGTGTAATGCGGCGCGGCGTCCCTTATGCAATCACTTTCGTCGAGCTCGATGAAGGTCCAAGAATGATGACAAATATCGTTGATTGTGATTTAGACACTTTGCACATCAATCAGAGGGTAAAAGTGGTGTTTAAGCAGAGTGGGGATGAAAACAATCCGGGCCCTTTTATACCATGTTTTACACCTGTTGAAAGGTGATAAGGACAAATCTCATTTGGTGTTTAATAGATTTGTCCTCAATAAGGGGTCTTGGAGACAAAACCCATTGCGTGTATCAATAGATTAGTCCTCAATAAGGGGTCTTGGAGACAAAATCCATTGCGAGTGTCAATAGATTTGTCCTCAATAAGGGGTCTTGGAGACAAAACCCCTTGCGTGTATCAATAGATTAGTCCTCAATAAGGGGTCTTGGAGACAAAACCCATTGCGAGTGTCAATGGATTAGTCCTCAATAAGGGGTCTTGGAGACAAAACCCATTGTATGTTCAATAGATTTGTCCTCAATTTGGGGCACCTGCCTGATCAAACAATAAATTACATTGAAGGACGGAAGAGAGGAGCGGATATAAATGAAAATTATTAAGGATGTACGTATTCCCATGCGTGATGGCGTACATATCGCTGCTGATATTTACCTTCCCGATGGAGTAGAAAAAGTACCAGCATTACTTGCACTTAGCCCGTATGGGAAAGAATTGCAAGCACAAGCATTAACATTACCTCCGCAAGCACGTCCAAGTCATCTTTGGAACGGTGCAATCGAGGCGGGCGATATTCGTGCTGTTGTTGACCGTGGCTATGCGCATATTATCGCGGATGTACGTGGTACTGGTTACTCGGAAGGACAAATGTACGGTAACTACAATTCAGGCGGTCATGGCGATGGGAAAGATATCTATGACCTCGTTGAATGGATGGCTGAGCAAGATTGGTGCGATGGCAATATTGGGATGATTGGGATTTCATACTTTGCATCTGTTCAAATTTTAGGTGCAGCAGAGCAGCCGCCACACTTAAAGGCAATCTTTGCAAACGGCGGTCATTTCGATCTATATGAACTTTGTTATCACGGCGGGATTATGTGGTTAATGCCTCGTGCTTCTCGTGAAGGACGTGGCGGCGACAGTGGAAACGCATTCAACAACGTAGCAAGTAAGACATCGAAAGTTTTCTCACCAGAAGAAATTAAAGAAAAAACACTAGAACGTTTAAATGATCCAGATATTGCTCATTGGTCAGATTTCGTTCACCTACTACATTATCAAGACCGTCACGAATTGTGGATGGATTACTTATTAAATCCACTTGATGGCCCGTTCTGGCAAAAAGACAGCGCAATCGAAGTGGCACATAAAGTACAAATACCAACTTATTTCCAAGCAAAATGGGGCCGAGGCTGGAATGTTGAAGGGACAATTGAATGCTTCCATAAAGTTTCAGGCATTAAAAAGCTTGATATCCAAGCGCTGCCACCAATGTTAGAACGCCCATTCCATGAAAATCATGACGAAATGTTCCGCTGGTATGATTACTGGTTGAAAGGCATCGATAATGGCATTATGGATGAGCCAACAGTGCAATTTTCTGTAGAAGGGTCTAATAAATGGCGTAAAGAAAGTCGTTGGCCTTTGCCAAATGAAGAAAAGAAAGAGTTCTATTTGCGTCCTCGCCACAAAATTAGCGAGAAACCTGAGCCATTAACATCAGAATATGCACATCCAGATGGCTTCTACCAAGCACCATTAACAGTAACAACAACATCAGAAAAGATTAGCTGGACTAGTGATAAATTCCTAGAGCCTGTAGAAATGACAGGTACAGGGGCTTTATATATTCATGCTGAAATCGATACAGATGATACCAACTTCATTGCTAAGCTTTATGATGTAGATCCTAACGGCAAACGGACATTAATGACATCAGGTTATTTAAAAGCATCTCATCGTGAGTTAAATGAAGATAAATCAACTTACGGTGAACCATGGCACCCACATAACCGTGTGATACCAGTGACACCTGGTGAAATTAACGAGTATGCGATTCGCTTATATCCATTTTCATTCTTAATTAAACCAGGACATCGGATTGAATTAGACCTTGCATGTAACGAACCGCTTGATGGAGAGGATGCAAAATTATTGCCTCCAGACAGTTACCATTTGCCGAGTGGACGTGCAACCACACACAAAATCTATCGTGACGCAGATCACCCATCACGATTAGTTTTACCTGTTATTCCAAAGCAATTTGATATTACGAATCAATAATAATCGAACTTGCGGTTCCCTTTTTTAAAAGGACATCCAAACCACCTCTTGGGGTCGCTGTGGACCGTAAAATCGGCTAATAAAGGGTGAACAACATGACAAATTCGGTACGTGTGATACCAATTGAATGTAAATTTGGTCCAATTTCTGCCTTTGCCTATTATGTGGACACACCAGAACCAGCCATTATTGATACTGGTGTAAGTATCTCAACAGTACAAGATTTAGAGCCAACCTTAGCCAGACATGGTATCCGCATAGAAGATATACGTTGGATTTTACTGACGCATGGTCATGTGGATCATCTCGGAGGGGCTTATGGAGTATGGGAAAAAACAGGAAGACAAGCAAAAGTAGTCATTCCTAAAAAAGAAGCCCGGTTATTGCGTGATATGAATGAACAAATTGTTGATTACAAGTTACTCCAAGGAAAATACATCACTGACCCAACCATCCAGGAAAAACATATCGCCATGCTTACCACAGATATTGGCGGTACAATTGAACCTGACTTAGAAGTAGCGGAGGGTGATTCAATCCATCTTGGGGGTAATATCGCGTTAAAAGTGATTGAAACTCCAGGTCATTCGATCGGTTCTGTGACCTTTGTAGTAGAAGGCTTAAATTGGGCATTTGCCGCGGACGCAGTTCAAATGTACGGCGGGTTTAGCGGTTTACCTACGATTGAAGCACCAACCTTATATCGTAAAAGTATACGCCGTTTGTTAGAAGAAGTTCGTCCAAAAAAATTATTCTTAGGCCATCCATTCCGTGATATCAATGGTGAAATGCAAAGTGCACAAATCGAAGGTGAGCAAGTTGCCTCCGTATTACAAGCAAGTCTTGATAGGGATGCCAACTTAAGAGATTTGGTGAAGCGACATTTAGCGAATGGTCTTCCTTCTAAACAGAATGGTCTGTATGGGCCGTTTGAATCAATTGCTGAGGAAATTGGCTATACAGGGGATCCAAGGAACTTACCTTGTGCATTTTTTGTAACAATGAATGGTTACCATGAAGAACTTATTGGTTCGCAGGTTAAATGAGAGGAGGAAAATCTAGATGATTCAGAAAAGGTTTGAAAATTCAGCCAAGGCAGTTGCTGACATACACGATGGGGCAACATTGCTAGTTGGAGGCTTTGGGGGAAGCGGACTGCCTTCACATCTAATTGCTGCTCTAGTAGAACAAGGAGCAAAGAATCTAACCGTTGTTTCTAATAATATAGGTGCCGTTAGCGATGGTGTTGCAGCATTAATTAGCAATAATCAAGTGAAGAAAATTATCTGTTCTTTCCCTGTTGGTCCACATGCTGATGATTTAATTGCCCGTCTTCAGAATGGCACGATTGAGTTAGAAATCTCACCACAAGGAACATTAGCAGAACGGATTCGAGCAGGCGGTGCGGGAGTTCCAGCTTTTTACACACCGACTGCAGCGCACACTGAGCTTGGTGAAGGAAAAGAAACACGTATGTTCAATGGCCGTTTGCACGTATTAGAGCAAGCAATCGTGGGTGACTTCGCTTTTATCAAGGGCCACACAGCTGATCGCTGGGGAAATATTGTTTACAATAAAACTCAGCGTAATTTTAACCCGGTAATGGCGACAGCAGCTCGAATTACAATTGCTGAGGTTGATGAAATCGTAGAAGTCGGAGAAATAGACCCAGAGAATATTGCTACACCAAGCGTTTATGTTCATCGCTTAGTAAAATTGGAGGCTGCGCAAGAAGGGAGGGTATTAGTAAATGGTTAAGGAAGAAAAAAAGATTGGATGGTCAAAGATTGAGTTAGCTTCTCGAGTAGCCAAAGACTTAGAGGATGGATGGTTCGTAAATTTAGGTATTGGTATTCCTACACTTGTTGCGGACGTGATTCCTGAAGGCAGGGAAATTATTCTGCATAGTGAGAATGGTCTTCTTGGTTTGGGACCAAAACCAGAACCAGGACAAGAGGATATGGACCTTGTAAATGCAGGGAAGGAACCTATTACATTAAAGCCGGGCGGGTGCTTCTTCTCACAATCTGATTCATTTGCCATGATCCGTGGTGGTCACCTTGATGCAGCAGTACTTGGCGCATTCCAAGTCTCAATGACTGGTGATCTTGCCAGCTGGAAGGTTCCAAATGATCCTCTTGGACGTGTAGGCGGAGCGATGGATTTAACAGTTGGCGCAAAACGTATCTTCCTTTGTATGCAGCATACAAGTAAGGGAAAGCCGAAAATCGTTGAAGAATGTACTTATCCACTTACAGCACCAGGCTGTGTAGATCGAATTTATACGGATCTTGCGGTGATTTACGTAACAGACGAAGGTCTTGTTGTTCAAGAACTTGCACCTGGAGTTACCTTTGAATACTTGCAGGAGCGCACTGCTGCACCGCTTAAGATTCATGCGGCCGGGCTTGTACAAGGAGAGCCTGCAAAATAATGGTTAACAATGCGACAAAACTAACCATTGATCGAAGTTCATCGGTGCCCCTTTATAAACAAATCAAGGAAATATTGATTCGTGAGTTACAGGCTGCTGTCGGTGAAACGGGTCGCCCAATTAGCACTGAGCATGAACTTATTCAGCGCTTTCATGTTAGTCGGGCGCCTGTTCGCCAGGCACTGAAGGAGCTTGCCGATGAAGGGTACGTTTATCGTGAGAGGGCGAAGGGCACCTTTCCTGTTCAGGAACTCCCAGTTCGACCTCCAGGGGTAGAGTTAGGAGGACTTGTTGGATTTCTTCGTGATCAAGGTTTGGATTGCACTTCAAAAATATTAAGTGTTGACAATGTGTTTTCTACAGTGAAATTGTGCGCAATTCTTGGTCTTACACCGAACGAGAAGGTCCAGAGAGTCTCCCGATTAATCTTTCTCAAAGGGAAACCATTAGTATGGTCACAGACTTATTTGTCTGTATCGGAGGATATCCAACTGAGTAAACGTAAGGTTGAGAAAGTTGATAGTGTTTTCAGGCTTCTCGAAAATGAACAAGGCATTATTATTTCTCGAGGTGATCACCAAATCTGTGCGTCAAGCGCGAACAGTATGGAGGCAGAGATTTTGGGTATAAAGCATGGGGACCCTGTTCTCGTAATAGAAACAAAGTTATACACGCGTAATGATAGACTCATAGGCTGGAGAAGGGCTGTTCATAGAGCCGATGAATATAAGTTTTCTCTTACGGTAAATCGATGAGATTGATAAGCATTTAAAAAGAGTGTATCAACAATATTGGACAGGGGGGAATAGGGTGTCAAAGATAAACATTACCGACGTTGTCAATGAAGGTAAATTTAACCGCTTTCATATTGGGTTGTTGGTTTGTTGCTGCATAATTATAGTTTTCGATATGTTCGATTTAGTTATATATGGATCAGTTATCCCAATCCTTATGAAGGACTGGTCGATATCCCCTGTTCAAGCAGGAGCCATTGGAAGTTACGGATTTTTCGGAATGATGCTGGGTGCCATATTCTTTGGTGTTTTGGCCGACAAATTTGGAAGGAAAAAAATTCTTATTTTAAGTGTTGTCCTCTTTAGTATATTTACGTTTTTATGTGCTTTTGCACCTGGTCCAACTCCGTTTTCTATTTGCCGGTTTATTGCCGGTGTTGGGATTGGCGGGGTTTTGCCAAATGTAATTGCCCTACTGTCAGATTACGCACCAAAACATATGCATAACATAATGGTTTCAATCGTGATGTGCTGCTTTTCAGTTGGTGGTATTATAGCCGCTCTCATTGGTATTTATTTTATCCCTCTTTTGGGATGGAAAAGTGTCTACTGGGTAGCAGCGATTCCACTTTTGCTCATACCGTTTATGATGAAGTTTTTTCATGATTCACCCGCTATTCTGTTGATGAAAGGTCGAATAAACGAACTGCGCCTCGTTCTTTCAAAAGTTAATGACAAGGTATCACTGCCAGCAGATGCTGAATTTGTATTAAGTACAGAAAAAGAAGAACCTGGTTCTCCAGTGGCAGCCTTGTTCAAAAATAAACGCGCGCTTGGTACTGTGATGATTTGGATTGCGTTTTTCATGTGCTTGCTTATGATCAATGGAGTAAGTACTTGGCTTCCTAATTTGATGTTTAGTTCCGGGTATCCACTTGGTTCCAGTTTAGGCTTTATGATTGTATTAAATATAGGGGCTATTATTGGAACGTTAATTCTTGGAGGTCTTGCAGATAAATTCGGAGTAAAAAAAGTACTAGTTCCAATGTTTATTATGTCTGCAGTTTCCTTGACGCTTCTTGGCTTTAAAAACAACATGGTGATTCTATATCTCTTGGTATTTATTACTGGTGCATGTACGATGGGGGCTCAAAACATTTCCTACTCCTTTGTATCACAATACTATCCTCCATTAATGCGCTCAACTGCTATAGGGTTTGCTTCGGGCATTGGTAGAATAGGCGGCATTATCGGTCCTACATTCGGAGGCATTCTAGTATCTCTTAATCTATCAGCGCAAATGAATTTCCTTTCGTTTGCCATTCCAGGCATTATAGCTGCTATAGCATTTTCATTTGTTCCTTTAAAACTTGGTAATAACAAAAATATGATAAATAAAAAAGATATCGCTTAGGAGGGAAATGTTAATGAAATCAAATTTAAGAATTGCTATTCTCGGTGCAGGTATTGGTGGGGCGTCAGCTGCGGTTGCATTACGTCATGCAGGATTTAATGTCGACGTCTATGAGCAGGCAGCAGCTATAAAAGAGGTAGGTGCAGGTATCGGTTTGCGTCCGCCATCCATTCAGTATTTCGAAAAATGGGGACTTAAGGAAGAAATTGAGAGAGTAACCCATAAAAGCGTCCAAATAGAGATCCTTTCAGAACAAGCGGAAGTGTTACTAAAGGAGCAATGGCCTGCTTTAACAGATGACCCGAATGAAAAATGGGCGAGATTAATTCATCGCGCAGACTGTCTGGATACGCTTATTAATGCTATACCATCTGAATACATCCATCTGGATCACAAATGTAAAAATATTGTTCGTCATGGAAATTATGCAGAGATTGAGTTTGAAAACGGCCTCAAAGTGGAAGCCGATTTGGTTATTGGTGCAGATGGTATTCGTTCCCTTACCCGGAATCTATTTTTCAGTCAAGCTGAGCCTGTTTTCCACAGCTATCATGCCTATCGTGCTCTTGTTAATGAGGATGAAACATATGGCTTAGCTACTGGTGACACACTCCGAATTGTCGCAAATGATAAAGTCAATTTATATTTACTACCGTTACAATATCGGAAACAAGTTTCCGTCGATATTACCGTACCACACCATGATCGAACTGGTAGACCAAACGTGCCGAAAGAAGACATGCTTAATCAATTAAAGAACTTCCATCCTAACTTCCAGAAGATTGCCGAAGATATTAATCATTGGGATGTTCGTGCACTATATGATATCGATCCAGTCCAACAGTGGAGCAATGAATGCATCACTCTGCTAGGAGATGCTGCCCATTCGATGCTTCATAACCAAGGTCAAGGTGCAAATATGGCGATTCAAGATGCCGGGATATTGGCTGAATGTTTACTAGAAACTGATTCCGTTGCAGAGGCTTTGAAAAAGTATGAGGACCTAAGAAAGCCAGTTTGCCATTTATTCCAAAATTTATCTCGTCAGTTCCACAATGACAAGGAAGATACCTTTTTCCCAGAAAAAGAATTCTTTGAAAATAAGTAATCATAAAATCTCTTCTCAAAATAGATATCTGAAAATTAACTAGAATAGGAATATTCCGTCGCTTAATCAATCAAATAAGCGGCGGATTGAAATACGGAGGTTTCGCAAATGCCTGTACATCCAGAGATAAAAAAAATATTGGATTTCATTCCAAAATCCGAGTCTAAGCCAAAAATTATTCCGGAAGAACATAGAAAAATGTTTGATGCACCTGTTTTACCAGTTGAACAACGTGTACAAGTTTATTCTGTCGAAGAAAGAACAATTACGACTGCTGAAGCAGATATTCCAGTAAGAATTTACACACCAAAAGAAGCAGATTCTTATCCAATTCTTATGTATTTCCATGGCGGTGCCTTTATGTCTGGTACATTAGATAGTCATGATGAAGTGGTTCGCCCGATTTGTATGGAATCCGGCTATAAAGTAATTTCTGTGGGTTATCGACTCGCCCCAGAACATCCATTTCCTGCGGCATTAGTAGATTCCTATAATGTCACAAAATGGGCAACACAACATAAAGACGAATTAAAATGGGATGGGAAGAACCTCGCTATTGCAGGGGATAGTTCTGGCGGAAACTTAGTTGCTGCAGTTTCCCTAATGGCCCGTGATAAAAAGGAATTTACCATTTCAAAGCAAGTATTATTTTATCCATCCCTAGACCTCGACTTTAGTGAATTCCGTTACCCTTCATTAGTGGAAAACGGAAAAGGCTATTTCGTAGAGAGCGACCAATTAGCAGAAATTAATTCCTTCTATTTAATAGGGAATGTGGATACTAATAATCCGCTAGTTTCACCGATTCGAGAAAAGAATTTAGAAAAACTTCCAGCAGCTCTCGTCATTACAGCAGAATATGACCCATTTCGAGATGAAGGGGAACTATTTGCACAGAATTTACAAAAATGCGGTGTACATGCAGAAGTAAAAAGATATGAGGGTGCAACTCATGGCTTCTTAGGCAAATTCACTCATTTAGATGAATATAAAGACGTTTATAAACGAACAGCTGATTTTTTAAATTCAAAGTAAAGAATTTTGGAAACCCCATGCAAGTTGTGATTTAACTGTTCATTTCAGCAGCTAAATAGGCTTCCAGGGAAGTGATCATCACGGCTGTTCCGCAAGGCACTGCGTCTGGTCACTTCCGTTTTATATGTAGGCTAAAATTACTAGTATTTGTATCAGCCTAAAGGGGGTGATGGCTGGGGTTATTTTAACAGTGAAAATCCGTAACATAATGGATGGAAGGAAGTATTCTGCGATGAAAATTCCTAATATTCAGAACCTTACTTCTAAGACACCACATCAACGTATTTAAAAAAAACGATAACAATACGTGATTTAACGGAAGGGTGTTTTATTTCATGGAAAAGAAAAAGTTTTGGACGTATGAAAACAAGTTAGTACTAATCGTTTTCTTCACAATCGGTTTCGTATTCTTTGACCGTTTAGCGATTAACTATCTATTCCCAATGATTTCTGTAGATTTAGGACTAAACTACACGCAATTAGGATTACTTGGAGCAGCGCTTGCATTAACCTGGTCAGTATCGGGTCCACTAGGCGGATTCATTTCGGATAAGGTTAAAAGTAAGAAATCAATGTTAGCACTTTTAGTTTTGGCATTTTCCATTGTTTCATTAATGCATGGTTTAGCACAATCATTTGCGATGTTATTCGTACTTCGTCTATTAATGGGGATTGTAGAAGGTCCTCTGATTCCACAGACACAATCGATTTTAGCAATGGAATCTTCAGAGCGCCGTAAAGGATTTAACTTAGGATTTACGATGAACACAAGCAACGCATTATTCGGCAGCATTTTAGCTCCTGTAGTAATCGTTGCATTAGCAACAAATTTTGACTGGCATACTGCATTCTTTTTAACGATTATCCCTGGGATTATATTAAGCATAGTGAACTTTAAATCAGTAAAAAATCCTGATTCAGCGAAATTCCATTCTATGCATGCGATTAAATCGACTGAAAAAGTGAAAGTGAAAGATGTTCTTAAACACCGTAATATTTGGTTATCCATTGTTGTTTTCAGTCTAGTTATGACAACGCTTATGGCATTCCAAATTTTTGGGCCAACGTATTTAGTACAAGCCAAAGGTTTATCTGATACTACTATGAGTTTCGTAATGGCTTCCTTTGGGGTGGGATACGCGATCTTCGGTTTCTTAATACCGACTATTTCAGAGCGAACTGGTCGTAAACCAGCGTCCTTAGTTTCTGGCTTTTTATTAATTCTGATTCCGCTATCTATTGTTTTCGTGGATTCCATTCCATTAATGATGCTGCTTTTATTCATTGGTTCTGCTGGTTCAGGTGTCATTGGTATGTCGATGTCTGTTATTCCAGTTGAGTCTGTTCCATTACAATACTCAGGTCTCGCGATTGGATTAACCATTGGCATTGGTGAGTTAATCGGCGGATTCTTAAATCCGATGGTGAATGGTGCTTTAGCAGATATATATGGTATTCAAACACCATTATACGTTGCCGCTGCTGCTGGCGTTCTTGCATTCCTTTTAACGTTCTTATACAAAGAAACAGCACCATCTAAAGTTAAATTTAATCCAGAAAAAGATGTTAAAGCTAGTTTACAAGTATAATAGTAGAATTAAAGGGAGAGTAGAATAGATGACACGAAAACTTTTGTTCTTTGTTTTGTTAATTGTTATGGTAATAAGTGGCTGTGGTACAAAGGAATCAGCCTCTGCCGATAAAAAGCCACTAGAAAATAAAAATGGCAGCTCAGCTTTTGAAACAGTTCCTGCAGGTTTCCGAGTAGTGACAGTGGGTTCAGGCAACCCAAAAACGGAGGTTGGCCGAAGGGCTCCAAGTACACTGGTTCAATTTAAAGATAAATATTTCTTAGTTGACAGTGGTGAAAATACAACGAGTACACTATTAAAGATTGGTCTGCCTGCAGAAAAAATTACAAATATGTTGTTTACACATCAACATGTGGATCATAACGGCGGCTTTTGGAACTTTTTCATTGATGGCTGGCAGGGACCTACAGGAAGGCGTTCCCTTAATCTAGTAGGACCTCAAGTCTAAGAACTTTATGATACGACAGTAAATTTTTTTAAATCTGATTTAGAGTATCGTTCAGGATTGGGCTGGCCAAAGGATGGTATTTTTACCAATGTGAATATTAACGATTTTACAGGGGATAAATATCAGTTTGAACTCGATGGTGTAAAAATTACATCCATCCCTGTCCCGCATACTGTTCCAACCTATGCCTATCGTTTTGAGGCAAAGGGACAAAGTGTAGTGGTGTCAGGTGATTTAACCTATTCGAATGAATTTGCCAAGTTTGCAAAGAATACCGATATTCTAGTGATAGATGGTATGTTAGCGAGTGATTTTTATTTTGTACCCGAACAAGCGCGCGAAAGTTTAAAGAATGGGTTAAAGCAATCTCATGCTACATTAGAAGACCTTGCCAAAATGGCAGCAGAATCAAAGGCTAAAAAACTTGTTTTAACCCATATCGGTCTAGGTAAGGTTGATATACCGAGTATTTCAAAGGTGTTTTCAGCTGCAGGTTATAAAGGGGAAACTATTGCTGCTGAAGATGGACTTGTGATTAATCCATAAACCGAAACCGATTATTTCATGGTGAAACAACAAAGCCCGCCTCATCAAACGATGTGGGCTATGTTGTACTTTTCTTTTTGAGGCGGTGATAGAAGATGTTTAAAAAGAACAATATAGAGGTATATCCTGTTATGGTTCCTACTTCCAATAAATTAGAAAGTATTAACTTTTTCTTAGTTAAACATGAAAATTCCCTCCTTTTAATTGACGCTGGTTTGAACAATGATGAATGCTGGAACGCCTTACAAATGACTCTAAAGGATCATGATTATACACTGACTGATATAACAGCCATTTTACTAACACATAACCACATTGACCATATTGGTTTGGTCAACACCATTGTATCCACCCATTCCATTCCCGTATATGCCCATCCTTATGCTAAACTTATACTTAATAGAGACCCTCACTATATGAAATTGCGCGTAGAGTTTTTTAGAAAGCTATACCTAGAGATGGGATGCGGCAAGTTTGGTGAGACACAAGCAACTGATTTACGTAATCCTATTACAATTGGTGAAAATAAAAAAATTCATTGTGAAATTCAAGAAATCACTACTAACCAGCTTTTTGGTTTTGAAGTCCTTAAAATTCCAGGGCATGCTCCGGACCAAGTAGCCTTCTATAATAGAGAATGTAACTGGCTATTTGCTGGTGATTTATTGATTAAACATCTACCTAGCAATGCTATGGTTGAACCAAATATTGATGGGACCCGTACAAAATCATTGGCGCAACAAAAGCAGTCATTAGAAAAATGTTTGTCACTAAATGCAGATCTTGTTTTTTCCGGACATGCCAGTATCATAGAAAAACCTACAAACTTAATAAAAGAAAGAATAAAAGAAATCGATGAGAAAGCCAGCAAATACATACCTTTCATTCAATCCGGGATTTCAACTGCAAGCGGCATTGCCAAGTTATTATATAAAGATAAGTATGAAAAGAAATTTTTTAACACTATGTCTAAAATTATTGGATATCTCGATTATCTTGAAATACAAGGGAAAATTACGAAGGAAATAAAGAAAGGTATTTGGCATTATCATTGTTAAAAAGGGAGTTGATGAGGGAATCAGCTCCTATTTTTGTAAGGAAAAAGGTGTACAAAATGATTCCTTTTAAAACATGGTGCTAATTTAATGGACTTTAGCAACTCCATTATTTATTCTAGTAATAGAATTGACACAGTAAACGAATTTCTTGCGCGTTATGCATCTGGATGGAGGAGCTCGAAAATGGATACAAAATCGATGATGATTGACATAGCAAAAAAACTATTTCAACAAAAGGGATATATAGGGGTCGGTTTAACCGAGATCTTAAAGGCAGGGAATTTTTCAAAAGGGTCCCTTTATCATCATTTTCCTAATGGAAAAGAAGAATTACTTATTGCCTGTCTTCAGTCAATGAGTGAAGGGATGACCAATGATATCGAGGATATATTTGAACGTTATCCTACAACAAAGGAAGCCACGGCTGCCATGATTAACAAGTTAATCGCAAATTTTGAATCAGAAGGAACGATTTCTGCCTACACGTTTAGCTCTATTATTAGCGAAATGGCATTACTTAGTGACCCGGTCCGGAATGCCTGTTCAAACTTATACATAAAAATGCAAGGTATCTATATAAAAAAGCTGATAGCAGACGGCATTTCAGAGGAATCTGCTAAATCCATTGCTGTCATGATTACGGCTTCAATTGAAGGTGCAATTTTGCTCTGTTTAACACAAAAAACAAGTGAACCATTTAAAATTATCTTGGATGTTTTACCTACTCTTTTAAATTATAAATCTAAGCAATGAGGTGGGGAAGCCTTATGAATGTATCTTTTGAAAAACTAATAAAGCCTGCCACAAGCCATGTTGAATTGTTTAATCGCTGGGAAAACAATTCAGATTTAATTCCATTAATGCGTCCTAACCAAAGCAAGTCAGACCTGGAACGTCGGGAAAACGTAACCCTAGAACATCTAAATCAACGACTTGAACACCATCATATCTATTTAATTTATCTAGAAAACAAATTAATCGGTGAAATGAATTTTATGGTGGACCCGGGCCACATTTACAAAAAAGAGCCTGGAACTGCCTGGATAGGTATCACTATTGGTGAGCCAGAAGGCAGGGGAAAAGGGATTGGGTATAAGGCCATAAAATACTTAGAGGAAGAAATTAAGAAGCATGGCTTATACCGTGTTGAATTGGGGGTGTTTGAATTTAACACCCAAGCTCAAAACCTCTACCGGAAACTAGGATATCAGGAAATTGGTGTGATCGAAAATTTTACCTTTTGGCAAGATAGAATGTGGAAGGATATTCGGATGGAGAAATATTTAGGGAATAGTAACTAGCCAAATCGTTAGAAGTTCATGGAAAGATATTGTATGATGTTAGAGTATAAGACGAATACTTAACATATGGTTATTATTGGTTTTGTTTTTTATTTAAAGATTCTTGAAATAATCAGGAGGAAAAAAAGATGTTTAATGAAGAATATGAATTATTACTGAAAAAATCAACGGAGGTTGCTCCGGAATGGCTAAAAAGTGATATAGAAACTATTGTGAATAAAGCAGGGAA
This sequence comes from Neobacillus vireti, assembly GCF_036962345.1. GTDB lineage: Bacteria > Bacillota > Bacilli > Bacillales > Cytobacillaceae > Neobacillus > Neobacillus vireti_A. Next base: position 104,783 of record NZ_JBALNB010000006.1, on the reverse strand, counting down.
ACATATGGGCGTGAGCTATGTCATTGCAGAGCTTCACGAAGGATATACATTTAACCTGAAACACATTATTTCAGCCATTAATTTTTCTGATGAATGGTCCAGAGTGGCGAAAGAACGTCTAAATTTTGTTGACAATAACATTGACGTTATTGTTGCAATCTATAATGAAATAAAACACAAACAATTATCCCAATGAGATAAAAAATTAGCTGCCATCAAGGCGGCTTTTTTTTTATGTAAGTTCTTAATGATTGAAACATAACAAGGTTTCCACTATAATTAAGTTAGGTTAAATATTTAGTTTTTTAAAATGTTAATCATAATTTATGATAAGTGGGGAAGGAGTTTGGGAGGATGAAGAATTCATTAGAAGAGGTATTACATTCTGAGCAAGAAGAAAAATCTTTTACGTACCACAAAAAGTCAGGTTATACAGGATTTATTTGGGTTATTGTGTTTGTAATGGTGGTAGAGTCAGTGGGAGTTTCATTTCTACTTTATAAATGGAGTGCAATCTTACACTGGGCTCATTTGATTTTATCGATCTCTGTAATACTATTTCTTCTCGTGGATTTACAAGCAGTTACCAAGAATCCTCTCCTGATAAAAAATAATCAACTTTCCTTAAAGATCGGCATTCGACCAAAGGTAGTGCTAAATATAAATGATATTAAAGAATTTAGGAATGGAAATCTCTACTATGATGAGGATAAAAAGAAGAAGGAAGTTCTTGACTTATCATTAATCGGATTAGACCAACCGACATTTGAACTAGTATTAGAAACTCCCATTCATACTAAACCATTGATTGGAAGAAGTAATTCGGTTTCTCGAATCTTCTTTAGTGTGGATGATAAAGAGGAATTTTTAAATTTGATAAGAAAAAGCAAGTAGCTGTGTTAACTTTCCAAAAAAGAAGTATCCGTTCTTTTGAACGAATACTTCTTTTTCTTATTCAAAATTAGACTAATATAAGTCTTAATGCCCCAATGAGTGCAAAACCTAAGATTAGTGTTTGGAAAACCTTTTGAGGAATGTGTGGGACAACTTTAATTCCAATAAATGCACCTATTAAAATAGTAGGAATTAACCACAAATTAAACGTGATAGAATCATAGGTTATTAACCCTAATGAAATATAAAATGGTACTTTAATTAAGTTAACACACATAAAGAACCAGGCGCCTGTCCCTACAAATTCCTTTTTCGGCAAGCCTTTCATTAATAAATAAACCGCCATTACACCGCCAGCAGCATTTCCGATCATCGTAGTAAAACCTGCTAAGATCCCCATTGTAACAGTGAACCACATAGATTTGGGTAACGCTTGATTAAACTTTTCCCCAAATCTTTCACGACTGATATGCAAGATAATCAGTGCTAACACGATTACACCTATTAAAGGTTTTAACTGATCACTGTTGATTTGATCAAGAACAAAATATCCAAAAATAATCCCCATTAATACCCATGGTATAAGAGAAATCAGATATTTCCAGACTACACTTCTACGATAAAAAATGACTGCAAATAGGTCACCAACAACTAGCATTGGCAAGAGGATTCCTATCGATTGCTTTGCAGGAAACACGTACATTAATATTGTCGCAACCAGTATGCCCATGCTAGATACACCGGTTTTAGTAAAACCAATAAAGACGGTACATAAAATAACAACTAGCCATTCTAGATATGAAAGTTCAAAAATGATGTCCACCCCAATTATTGTTTGATCCTGTACTTATTTTAGTACAGATTAGGTGTAAATTCTATATTTTTGTGCTAGTAATCTTTGCCTTAGATTAAAACGAATGTCTTATTATTTAAGATTTGCAGTATGATTCTTGGGTGCTGCAACTTGAGCTTTTTCCTTTAATAAAATAACGCCAATCAAGCCTATAAGTGAGAAGATGACTGGAGTAATGAAACCGAAATAATATCCATCAGCTATGCTGCCTGTGTCTGTCTGATAATGATCCAATATTTTTCCAAAGATACTTGGCAGCAATACGGCACTAAGAAATCCTCCCGTATTCGCAAACCCGGAGGCGATGCCAGATTCCATGATGGGAAACGATTGCCGAACGGCTGCAAAAGTTAAGGCATTTGCCCCATATGCAAGGCCGATAATGAAGAAAAGCACCATCAGTACGTACAATGGCGGGTTTCCCTTGTATACGAATAAGGCAGACCAACTCATCAAAAGAATGATATGTACAACAATATATGGACGTTTAATCATATCCAGCTTACTCGTTATCCAGCCGGATAAAGGAGCACTAATGAGTGCTGCGGAAAGTCCAAGCAAAATGAGTTGACTTGCGTCAGAACGAGTCATTCCATACATTGTCATTCCGTAAGGTACAGCCCATGAACCGATAAAACCTACAAACGTTCCCACAATCCCAAAGTGACACAGGAATAAAGCCCAGGCTTGCCGATTCGTAAATATTCTTCTAAGTAAAACCCTTGTTTTTTCACGTTGTTTTTCATTCTTTGTAAATAGCGATTGTTTTGGTTTTTTGACGAGTACAAAATAAAGGTAAATGCCGCAAAAAAAGATCAATAATCCTGCTGAAAAAAATGCTATTCTCCATCCATGGAGATCAATCCATAAAGAGAAAGGGATCGTTGCCAGAAGAAAACCAAGACTGCCCGTCATGGCGGTTACTCCGATTAATCGAGTAAATTCCTTTACACTAAACCAATGTCCCAAAATTAACACTAAATTAACCCAAATGGTTGCATCTCCTAACCCAGTCATGATTCTGGCAAAAAAGAGAATATATTCATGGGTGCCGAGACTGTAAATCATTGTCCCTAATCCGGTTAGAATGGCACCGATAATGAGAAAAAAATTTGGGCCAAAACGATCAGCCAGCATCCCCATTGGAATTTGCAGACCAGTGTACACAAAGAATTGGATACTTGTCAGTAACCCAATCGTTGTTGCAGTTACATTAAAATCTTTCATCACTTGGTCGGTAATTAATCCGGGTGCGGTTCTTTGACTCGATATTAATAAATAAGTAAATAAGACTGAAGCAAATACTACCCATCTAAACCTGCTATTTTGTTTTTCCAATGATTTATACTCCTGTTAGGTTTTTACCCTATATATATGAATTTCCATTAATGTCAGAACATTGACAATTTCTGTGTGATGTTATATATTTATAACATCATGTGAGAAATATATAACATTTTGTAAAAGGGGGTAGTTACATGTGTTAGAAACCAAAATTAGAGAATTTAGAGCAAAGAACAATATGAATCAGGAAACATTAGCTAGTTTGGTAGGGGTCAGAAGAGAAACCATTGGTCACCTTGAACGTGGAAATTATAATCCTTCGCTAAAATTAGCATGGGACATAGCCAAAATATTTAACGTTGCTATCGAAGAACTTTTTAATTACGTAGAGGAGGAATAGAAATGGATGAAAGAAGTCAAAACTTTATTGCCAGGGGGATGGCAATAACGCTAGGTATAGTGTATCTGTATCTTATCGTTTCGTGTATTTGGAAGTATATCAGTACGAAGGATATTACGAATAGTAAACTGGAAATAAACTTAATTGTCATGATACCTGTATTGATTGGATGGTTTGCACGAAAGGATGAAAGTTTAATGATTCCAAAAATGGTAACAGGAGAATTAATACCGACAGGATTTGATCACCAATCCAAGAAAAGAAGGAAGAGATATTATTTTTTGGATTCACTCGGTTTAGCAGTTGTGTTTTTAATCCTCACCATTATTGTTACTTTTTTAATTGAAAAAGAATGGCAGCATTTGCTCTTGTTCCCACAATGGGGTGAGCAGATAAACATTATTGTTACTCTCTCCATGGAATTTTTGATCAGTATTATTGTGTTTTATGCGATCAGTTACGTATGGGATGAATGGAATGTTAAAAGATACAATCGAAAACTAGATGCATTGGAGAATTACCATGAATAAATATGAACAAGAATTAATGAAAGTTACTCCAAAAGGTGCAATAATTTATGAACTTATCCAAGAAGATATCAATAGCCGCAGTGTACAAATCTTTGAGTTCCTAGGTGAGGGGATATTGGCGTTTGGAAAGGCTTTAAATCGATTGAAGAAGATGGATGCATTTTTTTTAGTAATTAACGATGAAAAATCTGAACTAGTGCAAATCCAAAGCAATTTAACAAAGATACAGCAGGATGTAACACGTGCAGTACAAGCAGCCTCAAATAAAAAATCTTTCGAATTTGAAGGGAAGAGATACAAACTTTATCGGAAGATTAGATGAGTCGGGTAATGCTAATTTCCTGTTTTTATAGGTCCCTTTTCTTTTCTAAAGCGAAACAAAATGGTTAGATTAATGAGAGGAAGAATATTTATGGCAAAACGATTTCCTATAATCGAAACAGAAAGATTAATTTTAAGAGAAGTAACGGTAGCAGATGCGAAGAATATGCTTACCTATTTATCGGATGATACGGTTATGAAACATATGGGGTTAGTCCCTTTTCAAACTGATGATGAGGTTTTGGATGAAATAAGCTGGTATCAATCTATATACAGAGAAGGTACAGGAATTAGATGGGGAATTACATTAAAGGATTCTAACGAAGTAATTGGAAGTTGTGGTTTTCTTAATATGCTATCCAAACATCACCGAGCTGATGTTGGCTATGAATTAAGCAAAGAGTATTGGGGGAAAGGGATAGCAAATGAAGCTTTGGCAGCTGTTGTTAAGTACGGCTTCCAACACTATCAGTTAGAAAGAATTCAGGCATTAATCGAACCAGATAATTTCCCATCACAGAAATTAGTAGAAAGACTAGGATTTAGAAAAGAGGGATTACTGCGGCATTATGAATTTACATGTGGCAAATTTGATGATTTAATTATGTACTCGTTCTTAAAAGGAGATTTGGATCTTATATAAAAAAACTAAATACATATCTATCAATGCATTACAATCAAAAAGAGCTAAGTAAATTTACTTAACTCTTTTTTTAGTCTTGAATTTGATTTATTTCTTTTTAAATTTACTGCCAGTACTCTTTGAACGAAGTTTTGTTATCATTTCATCCACTTTTTGTTGTTCAGAAAGGGTAGTTTCCTCATCCAATTTTATTGAAGTAATTGTTTCATTTTCGATGGTAAGGTCAAAATATGAGTTTTCAACGCTTCCTTCAGGGAGTTCTGCTGACGGAATAATAAATTCTTTTTTGAGGTCGTCCACTAAAATCACCGCAAATTGACGATCTTCAATTCTGTCTAAATAACCTTTCATTTTCCTAACCTCCTACACAAGCAAGTCCTTGGGATTTAATTTCTGCAATTCTTGCTGTCCCGATTCCGCTAATTCGTCCTAAATCATCAACCGACCTAAAAGGTCGTAAGTTAATTAACTCGTTCGCCCGTGCAGGACCTATATGAATGATTTCTTGTAGTTGTTCAATCTTTGCAGTATTGACGTCAATACATTGACCAACAATCGGCTGCATTTCTTCCATCTTAGCAGTATCTTTTGGTGTGTTTCCGCTGCTTGATGGGGTAATGGTTCCATCTTTTTTGGTTAAAACCTTATAGTCTTTTCCATCCGTTGTCACGAGAATTGTCCCGTGAACATCTGTGCCATAAAGCTGAATGTTAGAATTCTTTATGAGATTGACCACTTCTTCATGGGGGTGACCATAAGAATTGCCTTTGCCAGCGCTGTAAATGGCAACAGCCGGATTCACTTCATGGAGAAAAGTCGGGTGTGTAGAAGTAGATGATCCGTGATGACCAAGTTTTAAAATATCTGCTTTTACATCGATTCCGCTTTGAAGCATTTTTAATTCATCATCCGTGGTGGCATCCCCTGTAAAAACAAAGACAACCTCACCATAGGTTACTTTTAATGAAATTGATTCCTCATTATCATGTTCACTGATTGTTTTGGGATATAAAACATCCATCTTCAGTGGTCCAATTTCAAATTCTTCCCCCATTCTAGGTTCATGATAGTCAACTTGTTTGGAATCAATAGCAGTTAAAAGCCGTTGGAAGGTTTGTGAAGGATTCATGTTCCCTGATAACCAAACCTCGCCCACGTTAAAGGTGTTAATCACTTGATCCATCTGGCCAATATGATCGGCATCAGGATGGGTGCCAATGGCAATATCAATCTGTGATACATGTTGCGATTTAAGGTAATTTACCACTTCATCTCCTTTCCAATTACCTGCATCAATAATAATTGCGAAGTCCTCACCATCTTCTGAAAATTGAAGTAATGTAGAATCACCTTGGCCAACATCAATGTAATGGACCTTTAGCTCTGATAAGTCAGTGGGAGTGGCTTTGTTTTCTACATTACTCTGAGCTCCTTCTTTCTCCGCTGGAATAGATTTTTCTTCAACTGATTCTTTCCTATCTGAAACATCCGTTTTATTTGGGTTGACAGAATCTTGTCCACAACCACTAATGAGAATCATGGTAATAAACCAAAATAAAGCAAAAAGGTAACGTTTATGCATTCAAATCCCCCTTTTCCTTTCATAGCTTATCACAAATCAGTCATTTTCAGACAATTCTCGGTCTGAGATGAGTTTTAAACTGGTCATTAAGGAGAAGGAAGATTACTATTAGTTTAAGGCTAATCTAAGGAAGGAAGATAATGATGATGAAACGGAATAAGGTTCGTTGGGGGATTATTGGCTGCGGCGATGTGACGGAAGTAAAAAGCGGTCCTGCTTTCCAAAAAATTGGCAACTCTGAATTGGTTGCAGTTATGCGGAGGACGGGTGAACTTGCGAAAGACTATGCGGAACGGCATCATGTTCCAAAATGGTACGACAATGGAGATAAACTGATTCATGACCCTGAAGTAGACGCTGTCTATATCGCGACACCTCCAGGTTCACATAAAGAATATACCATCAAGGCAGCACAGGCAGGGAAAATTGTTTATGTAGAAAAGCCCATGGCTCTTAATTTCTCTGAATGTCAGGAGATGATCGCTGCCTGTGAAAAAGCTGGTGTTCCCTTATATGTTGCCTACTACCGCAGGGCACATGAGAAATTTTTAAAAATAAAAGAGCTGTTGGAAAATGAGGCAATTGGTGATGTACGGTTCGTATCTACAACCCAGTACCAAAAAGCTACCGTTGATGTTTTGGATTCTCAAAATCTTCCCTGGAGAGTTCAACCCGAATTAGCTGGTGGAGGACTGTTTTTTGATTTAGCCAGCCATACACTTGATATAGTAGATTTTTTACTAGGACCTATCAAGTCTGTCCAAGGTTTTGCCTCGAATCAAGCAGGCTATTATCGGGCCGAAGACATTGTAACAGGTACATATCAGTTTGAATCAGGAGTCCACGGCGTGGGAAATTGGTGTTTTAGTGCTTTTGAGAATGTGGATGTAAATGAAATTGTCGGAAGTAAAGGGAAAATTACCTTTTCGACTTTTGGAAATGACCCTGTTGTATTAAAGAATGAGGCGGGAACAGAGGAATTTAGTTTCGAACCGCCAAAACATGTCCATCAACCTCTAATAGAAACGGTTGTGGCTGAATTAACAACGGGTAACGGAAAGTGTCCAAGCGAGGGTGAATCAGGGGCAAGAACAAATTGGGTTATGGGGGAAATGGTGAAGAATTATTATAAGGATATCTAACTTATAATGGGTCGGGGAGTGACCCTAAATTGTTTTTGGAAAGGGTGTCGGTCACTCAAGCGGGAAGTGCAAATCAATTACATCCGCCCTCCTAAACCTATATCATAGATAGAGGCTTTTGGAAGATTGTGTTCGAAGGGGGAACCGCAAAAATATGTTCTATCTGCTTGCCTTTTTGGGTGTATTCGTAATAGCTATCATTCTTTTCGTTCGCTTGCATCCAACGTTTGGAAGAACACCTAGTAAAACCCAACAACAGACCTACAGTAACTTCGTGAATTTCAAGAATGGGAAATTTGTGAATCAACATCCAACAGATATGAAAATGAGTGTCTCAACCGTTTTGTCATTATTGAAGGACGCTCTAATTGGAAAAAAAGATCGTAAACCAAATAATCCGATTCCCATTTCAATCGATTGGAACAGTATTCGAAGTGAGAAAGACAGTTTGACTTGGTTTGGGCATTCGACCTTCTTCCTTCGTTTAGATAACAAAAAAATATTAATTGATCCAATGTTCGGTCTCTCCCCGTCTCCAGTTACACTAGTGGGAAGCAAGAGGTATAGTAATGATTTGTTATATGCAATTAACGAGCTGCCCCTCATCGATGCTGTTTTCATCACGCATGACCATTACGACCATTTAGACTATACTTCCATTCTAAGATTAAAAGAGAAAGCTGGTCATTTTTTTGTTCCAATCGGCGTCGGAGCACATTTACAGAAGTGGGGAGTAGCGACCGAGAAAATTACTGAATTAAATTGGTGGGATGAAATGGAATGGCAAGGATTAAAAGTCGCTGCTGTTCCTTCACAGCATTTTTCAGGCAGAGGAATATTCAATCGAGATTCTACCCTTTGGATGGGCTGGGTAATTTTAGGGGAAAAGTACAGATTATATACCAGTGGTGATGGCGGGTATGGTCCACATTTTAAAAAGATTGGAGAAAAATACGGTCCTTTCGATCTTACCTTAATAGAAGGTGGGCAATATGATGAACGATGGGCCGCTATTCATATGAAACCAGAAGATTCCATCCAGGCTCACCTCGATGTAAAAGGTAAAAACATGATGCTGAGTCACTGGGGTGCGTTTACACTGGCATACCATTCATGGACAGACCCTGTAGAAAGAGCATTAAAAAAGGCTAAGGAAAAAGAAGTTAACATAATCACTCCCAAAATCGGTGAGACAGTCCTTCTGAATGGAACTCTCCCAACACCCGTACCTTGGTGGAAATAAGTAAGTATTAATAAATCGTTGAATGTGAAATGGCTTTTGTGGAAAACTTTAGGAGTATAAATAGGTAGGGAAATTATTTTAAATATGAGGTGTAGATATGAAATTGGAAGTAACGAAAGAGGCTGCGGCTTGGTATATATCTGAGATGAATTTAAAATCAGGTGATTATGTACAGTTTGTTGTAAAAATTTATGGCGGAATACCGACGCCTCATAAATCCTATTATTTAGGATTATCAGTAGGAAAAGAAGGTACAATCGCGATTAAGGATGAAGTGGAAGGAATCACATTTTACTTTGATGATCGTGATGCTTGGTTTTTAGAGAATTATGATTTAGCAGTTGTACGGAAAGACGACGATGTAGATTATATCTTCACATAGGACCGTTTTTAAAATCATAAAAAGAGGGGAAATAGAGCAAAATAGGAAGAAATAGTAGGTGTGTGAACTATGCTCTTCATTTATGTTCTACTTTTCCTCTTAGCAGCAATTAAATGGGGTGACTGGCGAAGGTGGAGGGATTTTTATCCCACCATCTTATTCTTCATTATTGGGGATCTCTTAAAAAATTTTTTACTTTATAATCATTGGTTGTGGACGTATAAAGAAACAATCATTTTTGAAAACATTTTTAGGAATCACACAATCATCAACATTACGGTCATGTTTATTGGCTACCCCTCAACAATATTCATTTACTTAGGGCGCTTTCCAAAAACAAGTTTAAAACAAGGATTGTGGTTTTCTTTTTGGGTATTTCTCTATTCTATATTGGAATATATAAATCTCCACTATTTACATTTAATAAGACATCATAATGGCTGGAGTATGATGTGGTCAGTGTTATTTAATATCGTTATGTTTTTAATGCTTCGAATTCATTACAAAAATCCACTTATGGCTTGGGGTTTATCCCTAATCTGGATTCTTTTTTTGTTGATGATGTTCCCGATCCCACTTGAAAATATGAAATAGTTTTATGAATTATGGAAAAAAACGTTACGTATTGTCGATATGATAAGACTGGTTAAAGGACGACATTAAACGAAGAGAACATAAATACATAAACTGCCAAAAAGAAACCAAACTAAAATTATGGATGCCGATGTAAAAATATGTCCTCTACGAAATCCATCAAGGTTGGCATTCTAAAGAATATTTAAACAACCTTCAAAGGACGGTGAAAAAATGTCTAAAAATAAGAATGATGAATTAAGATATAATAAGGCTATGCCTAAATCAGATGCAGAATTTGCTCAAGACGGGCTTGAAAAAGTAGCATTAAAAGCCCAAGAGGGAAATAAAAAGAAAAAGTAGATTGGTTATCAACATGAGAATGAGATCGCTGCGGCGGTCTTTTTGTTTTTGAGTACATTCTCTTTATTCGTTATGCTCATCATACCTGATGGTTCCCCTGAATAAATTGTTAAAAGAAATAGGACATAAGTAATGAACGGTTTTGCTTACTCAGACGTAATATTTCTAGTTATCAATAAGGTAAGATAAATAACGAATAAGGGACGATGAGAATGATGAGTAAAGAGTTGGAAGTGACGATACAAGGACAATATCCGCTAGCAGCTGCCTTAACACTCCCGAACGGAAGAGATGAAAAATTCCCTTTAGTTGTAATGGTTCATGGAAGTGGACCGATAGATCGAGATTCGAATGCTAAAGGAATGCCTATGAACATTTTTAAGGAATTAACAGAACTAGTTGTTGCAGAAAGATTTGCCAGTATCCGGTATGATAAAAGGGGTGTAGGGGCTAGTAAAGGAGACTATTATGAAATGGGTGTGTACGATTTAATCGATGACGCTAGGGCCGTATTAGAGTTTGCAAAAAATCATCCAAACATAGATTCAGAGAATGTGATTTTACTTGGACACAGCGAAGGATGTATTATCGCGCCATACGTATACGAGCAAGTTCCAGTTCATGCAATGATTCTTCTTGCAGGCACAGCTGAGCCATTACCAGAAACAACGAAGTGGCAACGTGAAGAAATAATGAAGGATTTACGATCTGTAAAAGGATTTCAAGGATGGTTGCTTCGATTATTAAAAGTAGAGAAAAAAATAACAAAAATGAATGATGATTTATTTAAGTTGCTGCAAGAATCGGATGATCCTGTCATTAAGTATAAAGGGAAAAAAATCAATGCTAAATGGAATCGAGAAACTTCACAATTTGACGTATCAAAACCGTTACAAAAGGTCACATGTCCTGTGTTGGCGATTACGGGAACAAAGGATGTAAACGTAAAGGTTGGCGATCTAGAAAAGATCAAAGCACTTGTTCAGGGTGAATGTGAAACACATATTATTCAAGATATGACTCATATGCTTCGAAAAACAGATGTGGAATATAGTATGAGCAAAATCATGAATCAAAATAAAAAATCACTTAAACAACCGGTTGACCCTGAACTAAAAGATAAGATAGTTAAATGGTTAAGAAACTGGAAAACGAGACAGATTAACTCCGATCAAAAGGTAATGCTGGTAAAATAAATTGATTTCCTAAAAATGGGATAGGAAAAGAATAAGGATAAAAACAACTTATCTGTAAAAAATACTCCTGTTAAATACTAAATAGGAGTGTGGGTATGGAACAATCACTATATGAAAAAGTCGGTGGGGAAGAAGCCATTTCAAAAGTGGTCGACTATTTTTATAACGAGTTGGTTTTAAAGGATGATACTGTGAATCACTTTTTTGAAGAAACCGATATGGAGAAACAACGGCGTCATCAGGCAAAATTTATTAGCTTTGCCTTAGGAGGTCCAAATCAATATTCTGGCCAATCTATGGCGAAAGCACATGAAGGAATGAATCTCCAGCCAGAGCATTTTAATGCGATTGTCAATCATCTCCACGATGCACTTGCTCACTTTGGAGTGAATGAATCCGACATAGATACCGCCCTAACGAAAGTAGCGTCATTACGAGAAGATATATTGTATCAATAATGGTTTTCTGTTTTTGAATCAAGAAGGAGCTGCCAATCGGAAGATCTCTCTTTTTGGACAACAATCTACTTTTGGGAAACAATAAGCGGGAATGGATGAAAGAACAAAGTGGATGGCTAATTTTCAGATGAAGTGGATGGTCCAAAATGATTCTAGTTGCGTTATTATATAATTGTGAAGAGTTTCTATTAAAATTTTAAAAGCAATTATATCGGGGTGCAGCATGGAAATCATGATTGGTTTGGTTATTTTGATATTAATTTTTTCGGCGGTGTCAACTTTATTCATCACTGGGAAGCCTGACGAAAACTACACAGGTAAGACCAAAAGAAATACGACTAACTTAACTTTAATATATGTAGTCATTATTTCTTTATCTTTAGTTTCACTAGGGATATATATTTGGTTGACTTAGTCAATAAGGAACGAAAAGACAGTCCACAGACTGTCTTTTTTAATACGTTTAGGTCACGTAGAAACAATGGTTAGTGCCTCAGCAAACCTTTTTATACCTTCACTTATTTTTTCTTCATTTTCCCGCGCAAAGGTAAAACGGACATAGCCTTTTTCAGTCCCCAATGTTGTTCCCGGAACATAAATAACTCCTCTTTTAATGGATTCTTCAAGTAAATGAATTTCATTAAATTCGTTATTTATTCTGCACCATAAATGAATTCCGCCTTGTGGTTTGTAATACTCAACTTGATCCTTTAAAAAAGCGTTTAAACTAGTGATCATTTGATCTCTGCGACTTTCCAATTCCGTTACTAACTTTTTCATATGGGTTTTAAAATCAGTTGATTCTAAAAAATCATTCGCAATCCACTGGGAGTAACTGGCATGCCCAAAGTCGACTTGCTGTTTGGCGTCTGATAACCTCTCAATCACCGCTCTTGGTCCAATAATCCATCCAATCCTTAAACCGGAAGCAACAATTTTGGTCAATGAGCTTATATATAAAACATTCCCATAATCGTCTAATAATTTTAGAGTCCTCATTTTTTCACCTGAAAAAGATGTTAAACTGTATGGGTCATCTTCCACCACCGGTATCCCATATTCAGAAGATAATTCAAGGATTTTTTTTCTACGCTCTAAAGACAGTAGAGTGCCAGTTGGATTTTGAAAAATAGGATTCAAAAAAATCATCCGAATTCTATGTTTTTTATATAATTCCGTTATATCATCAGGATTCATTCCGTCCTTATCGGATTTCAAATAATAGGTTTTGATGCCTGTTGATTTAAAAATCGGCAGGTTGTAGTGATAAGATGGATTTTCAATTGCCACAGAATCACCAGGCTTTAACAAACATTGAACGACAAGATGCAATGCTTGCTGTGCCCCCGAGGTAATTAATATATTCGCTGGATTCGTCTCTATCCCACGAAACTGGTAAACATGGTTCGCAAGGGTTTCACGAAAAATCGCACTTCCTTGTGGATGATCATACCCCAAGTTCCCCATAAACGATCGGGTTGAAGTAATTTCTCGTAGTGAGGTCATGGGAAAAAGATCCTGCGACAGCTCCCCGCTAGCTAAATTTATTAGTTTTTGCTCTGCCATTTCTTTATGGATTCTTTGGGTAACAGGTAAATTTGGAAGAAACGAACCCGCCTCAATATACCGATTCCAACTCGGAATACGTTTCTTGGCAATCCCCCAGATATCCTTGCTAACGGTTGTTCCACTGCCTCTATTTCGATCAATAAGTCCGTTTCCTTCCAATTCGTTATAGGCGGCAATAACTGTACTTCTGTTTATTCCAAGCTCTTTTGCCAAACCTCTCTCAGAAGGTAAAGGTTTATCATGCGGAAAACTTCCGTCACCAATCCCATTCTCAATATATAGTGCTAGTTGTTTATAAATCGGTGTTTTAGATTCTCTATCCGGTTTCCAATCCATTTGCTACATCCTTTAGTAAAAGTAAGTCTCTTTCTACTATTGTATACTTTTTCCCATATTAATTCATGGCATGGTTGGTGAAATAGTCCATGATTATGTATCGATTCTATTTTATTTTAAATGCTAATCCCTTTGTCTCTAATGCAGACCTAAGTTTTGGTAATGAAGCTGGGCCCATACCGTGAAACTTCAGAATTTCTTTTTCACTAAAGTTTGCTAGTTGTTGCAAAGTGATAATCCCATTGCTTTCCAATGCTCTTCTAGCTGGTGCAGAGAGAGTCGAAAGAAAGCCGCTCTCAGGTTTTCGTTCTTGCTCACAAGTCGGGCAGGTTGGACAATCGCTGCTCTTATAATATTGGTGTCCTTTGTCGCATGTCCTTAAAGTTTTATTTGAAGTTGTCATTTTAAAGTCTCCTTACCACACTGATATCGCTGTTATTAGTACTATTATAATACAGTTAGTAAAATCAGAAAACTTATGATTGTTTACTCCCAAAATGATAAAAGGAAAACTATCTGATATTCAGCCTCTAAATATAGACATATTTTATTACTTAGAATGCAAACTACAAGAAAGGAGGGAGCGGTGAGATAAGTGAATAACAAAACGGTAGATGTTGATGTTTGTATTGTTGGGGCAGGACCGAGTGGAGCATTATTAAGTTATTTATTGGCCAAAAATGGCGTGACTACCATGATTATCGAGCGGGGCTCTGGAAATACTCCCGCATTCAGGGGCGAGCATATTAGTGCCGAGACAGAAAATATTTTAGAAGAACATCAATTGTTCCATAAGATAGAAGAAAAAGGCTTGCTTCGAATGGAAAGAGTAGAATTTTTTGATCACGGGCAAGTGGTAAAAACGATTACTCCCCAGAAGGATGAGGAACACGTAGGCATTCATGTCCCCCAGGCTCACTTAATCAGTACCATCTTAGAGGAAGCATCAAAATATGATCATTTTAACCATATGGTTAAAACAAAAGGTACCGGACTTATTCAAAGTGAAAATGGAAGTTACTGTGGAGTAAAGGCAATAAAAGGGGAAGAAGAATGGACGATTAACTGTTCCATTGTGGTTGGTGCAGATGGCCGTTATCCAACAGTACGAAACCTTGCAAATATCCCGTGTGAAATCATCAAACACGGCTATGATGTATTATGGGCAAAGATACCTGCACCGGCAGGATGGGAACCAACAGTAAGATTGCTGCTTGCGAACGGTCAACAGCTTGCACTTTTTACTCAAACAGGAGGATTTGTTCAAATTGGGTGGAACATTAGAGAAGGTATATTTCCAGAACTAAAAAAACTCCACCTTAGTACGATTCTAAATCCTCTTCATGAAAACTTCCCTGAATTAAAAGAAAACATACAGCTTCATCTTCAGTCTTGGAAGGATATCGTTTTTTTAGATGTTTTTAGTTCAAAAAGTCCTACTTGGGTCAAGGACGGACTTGTAATCATTGGGGATGCTGCCCATACGATGACACCAACAGGCGCAATTGGAATTAATGCGGGGATGAAAGATGCTTATGTTTTAGCTCCAATCCTAACGAAGGCAATCAGAACAAAACAATTTAGTGAGGACATATTGAGAGAATTCGAAGATCTTCGTAGAGATAAAGTAGAATTACTTCAAGAAGTACAAATCAATGAAGAAAAATCATATCATACCAACTTTGAGCAGTATTCACTATTGGAGAACCGAATAGGAACCTTAACACCCCAGACAATTGAATGAAACGAAAAATAGCCGGCCTTTTTCAATAATTAAGAGGTCGGTTTGTATGCTTTTGATTTTGTTAAACATGGGATTTTTACTATAATTACATTCGGAAGGGAGACAAAGTATTTTAGATTTTGAATACATAAAGTGAGAAAAAAAGAGTTGGAAATGAGGAAAATGATTTGAGTGCAAAGACAAAGCAAAAACCCAGTAAACTAAAAATGATTATACGGGCATTATTGGTTATGATTGGGGCATTTATTACAGCATACGGACTAGAAACAGTATTAATCCCAAACAATGTATCAGACGGTGGGGTGACCGGTCTAAGTATTGTGGGTTCTCAATTATTTGGATTACCTTTAGGTCTCCTTATTGCCGTACTAAACATTCCATTCGTATTTTTAGGTTATAAACAGATTGGTACAAGTTTTGCACTTTACTCCGTTATTGGTATTGCGTCGCTGGCAACCGGCACGCTTCTTATGCATCATTTTACACCTATTGTTGTTGGAGATACCTTGTTAGTAACAGTTGTTGGCGGAATCATTATCGGTTTTGGAATGGGTTTGGCTTTACGAAATGGCGGCGCATTAGATGGAATTGATATGTTAGCCGTATTACTTTCACGTAGATTACCTTTTGGAACAAGTGACCTTATTTTATTTTTAAATATGTTCGTCTTTATTGTTGTGTCAACCGTCTTCGGTCTTCAAGGAGCGATTCTTTCGGCCATCGCTTATTATATTGCTTCTAAGGTCATACATATCGTGGAAGAAGGTTTAAGTGGTTCTAAAACCTTTAAAATTATTACCAATGAACCAGAATTAATGGTAGAGAAGATTCGTGACAACTTAGGACGCGGTGCAACTTATAATGTGGTGGAAGGCGGTTATTCAAATGAAAAATTCAAGGAAATCAATTGTGTGATTAACCGATTAGAAGATAGTAAAATGAAAGAAATTATTAACGAAATTGACGAAAATGCCTTTGTCATTGTCTATGATGTAGCAGAAGTAAAGGGTGGTAACTTCAAGAAGCATGATGTTCATTAAGGTGAAGCAAAATTAATTTTTTCAAGGTTTTAGATGGATAGAAATTAAACGGCAAAAAAATGTCCTTCATTTGATTGAAGGACATTTTGCCTTTCTAGCTTGGATCATTTTCATCCAATGTCAAAATGGTTACATTCGTTGATTCACCGTTCGCAATTTCCTCTTCCGTAGCGTCCTGATTTAACACATCTTCCGTATTCATTCCCTCAGCAAGCGTTGGTTCTCTTTTTGAATATGTATCTTTTTTCATCCCAAATACCTCTTTCCAACAATAATGTGACCATGAAATTATTGTTTCCAAATAGAATTATTTTATCAAATTTTATATATATATAAGGTGTATTATCAACATTAAATCAGATCCAAAAAATTAAATCTTTCTTTACTAATTCATCGATCTTTAACATCAAATTAACTTTAACTTAAAAAACTGGTTATATAATGAAATTGGTTTAAAAGGAGAAATTATGATGCTGACATTCGAGAAATATCGGTCTCCAATTTTGGTATGGTGTATCTATTAGATTAAGAGTGGAAGTGTGAAGCTGTTTTTCTGGCAGCATTAAAATCTAGGAGGAAAATCCGATTATGTCTAATTTGCGTTTTAGTGCCTTATCTCTCGTAATATCAGGAATATTATTTGTACTTTATCCTATAATTCGTCCATTTTCCGATGAAGCTTCCTTAGAAGGAGCAGCAGCTTTCGCATCTACCGAATGGCTGGTGGCTCATATACTCGCCATTGTAGCTTTTACACTATTGCCTCTAGGTTTTCTCGGGCTTTATCATTCATTACAAGATACTACATTAAAACCATTAATCTATTCTGCGGTTGTATTATGTTTATTAGGCACAGGTTTATCTTTACCGTTTTATGGAGGGGAAACGTACGGTCTACATGCTATCGGGCTGGAGGCGATAACACAACAGACAGCAGCTTTGGTTAGCATTTCAAATGTAGTACGTACTGGTACAGGACTAATTATGTTCCTGATAGGTCTCATGGTACTTGCTATTGCCTCGATAATAGTTGCGGTTACGATTTGGAGGTCAGGAAAGTACCAAAAATGGAGCGGTATCCCCTTCGCGTTAGGAATGGTTTTATATATCCCACAATTCTTTGGTGGTCAGCAGCTTCGTGTAATTCACGGTTTGCTTGTCACTATAGGGTGCTTATGGATAGCTGTTGGGTTATGGAGGGAAAGTAAACCAAGTATCAACCAAAAAGCAAAAGAGAAGCATTTCTTAGGTTAATTTAATAATTTTGTGTAAAGGGATGAAGAAAAAATAAAAACCTAGATCCATTTGATCTAAGCGAAGTTCGGTTAAATATAAATTTGGGTTGATAAAAAAGGTGTATCACAGATGTGTTAATAAATATGCCTAATACCAGATAAAGGGATTGTTAATGACTTTTGTTTTTCATCTTTTAGAGAAAGTATTTGTTCAATTAGATTTAATTTAAAAACTCGCCCTCTAATCGTTTGTAAGACTCCATTCGTATAATAATCAATGGTAATAAGTTTATCTTCAGTTAGTTTTTTCAAAAACATATATATCCTCCTTTAATAAGAAATGATTTAACACAATCCCATTATATAAATAGTTTTTTAAGATAATATTAATAAGATGTTAAAGATATGTGAATTAAGAACGTATTAACAAAATTGATGGAGATTGATACTAATATAAAAGACCATGGTTGTATTCAAATTTCTAATTCAAAAAGTGATTATATGAGGATGTAGGTTAGGATATTAGAGGAAGAGGGAGTTAGAAGTCGCTTTTCCAAGCAGAACTATTTAAGTTTCCGTACAATCTAGTGAACTTTTTAAAATATGGGATCATATAATTGATTTTTTTAACGACAGCTCATTGTTGTCGTTTTTTTAATTAAAGAAGAATTTGAAAAAAATACTGTATTGGATCGATTTTGTCATAAAAACATGCATCCATGCATCTACCTAAATAAGGGGGTGTAATATGCGCAACTCAAAGCGAATGACATCAGGTATTTGGGGGAATAAAAGTCCAGGTGATTTAACTGTCACGGTGGACTTTTATTCCAAGGCAACACGTCTTGTCATGGGTGCTCTGTTAGGATCAGTAGCCGTTATTCTTCAGTCAGCTGGCATTTTCACTGGTCCAGGATATATTTTTAGTATGTTAACAACGGGTCCTATTGTCCTAGCTTGTCTTCTGTCCACGAGAATCGGACTGATGACGTATATTGTTTCGATTTTCCTCTTAGCCGTGGTCCAGCCAAGTGAATTAATGGTGTTTCCTTTTACAACAGGTTTGTTAGGCTTGAGTATCGGATTGGGTCTAAAGTATATAAAGAGACCGATTTTCATCGTTTTCTTTGCCTCAGTATGTTTATCAATGGGTATTTGCATTTTACTCTACGGAATAGGGTTTCCCGTCCTAGGACCGTCTGTATCTTCTGAATTTAATATATTGGTCTTCTTTGGAATTTTTACTTTTTCTCTTATTTACAGCTGGATTTGGCTGAGAGTAAGTCTTTTGGTATTTTACGTGTTTCATAAGGCGATCATTCGTAGACCCCCCACTAAGAAGTAGGGGGTCTTGTCGGATTCAACATGGAGCTGTAAAATAACGATGAATCACATAAATTGAGGTATCTAAATGAAAAAATATAAATTAATTAAAAATTTCAGAGGCCAATATAAAAAGGGTACTACTTACTTTCTTATAAGTGAATCTGAGTTTATTGGCGTTAAAGAATTCGTTTTACAAACGAAGAATTTAGACGGCAAAATCATCCTTTCCGAAAAAGAACTGAAGGGTCACTTTAGACAAATATATTAATTATCGTTTGGCATGTACTCCGAAGGAAATAAAAACATGTAGGAAAACTATTCGGACCCGTTTGGTGTGGAAAGTAGGAGACTAGTAACGAATAGAGAGTATTCGTGCCCGTTTTGTTTGAAAAGTGGAAAAAACGGTAACGAAAAAGCGCTTTTCGTTACCTTAAAATCTAAAAATATAGGAAACCGGTAAAGAATAAAAATTATTCATGCCCTTCTATAACTAAATGAACAAAGCCTATTTCATATTGATGAAAATAGGCTTTGTTTTTATTTATATTTCACTATCAACAAGATGATAAGCCTTAAATTCTAGTTTCTTTGTTGTTTCAAGATGGATTATTTCTCTACTATCTAATTTTATTCTTTTTGAAAATAGTGGACCATCAAAGACAAAGGTATGATATTCACCCGATTCACCCATTGGACAGATGGCAGTCTGTTCGACCTCTCGGATAAAGGATCTATCTATTAGTCTACCAAGCCAGGTTTCATCTAATACATCTTCCCTAACACGAATTACAATTGCCTTGTAGCCAGAACTAACAAAATTCTCAAGTAATTTTAATGAATTTTCCTTTTTCGTCCAAAGCGGATATAAGGCCTCAACACCAGCTGCGCTTGCCACTTTTTCTCCCCAATCGCGATGTTCCTGCAAATATAAATCACCGTAAGCAATACCTTTGATTTCATATTGTTCTTTCAAAGTTTGTACGGCATTTACAAATTCAGTGGTATAGGTTTCGTATGTACATTCTATGAAATGAACAGGGATGGAGAGAGCCTCACCTTGTAATGTAATCATTTCAGTCCGCTCGCCGTGCCCAAAGGTGCGACCATGCTCTTTGGGGACCGTAGTAACCAAACTAACAAGTTCATAGCCTGCCTTGGTAAGAGTATCCAATGCGATACAACAATCCTTACCGCCGCTCCATGATAATACAATTCGTTTTTTCAACATGATCATCCTCATTAACTATTACTTTTCTTTATATTTTATCACAATCTCAAGTTGTATTGGCATAGCTTCTGCATAGAAATCCCCTGTCAAGAATGAAAGATAGGTAACCTCCTTACACCCCAAAAAAAACCATTTGTATCTATAATCTCCCAATTTCCATACATAAAAATGAATGATAGTATCAAGTAATGAAAAAAGGGGTGGACCGTTAATGTTGTTTAGGGGAGTGAAGACGAAAGAGGATGTCATCATTCGAAGATCTATAAGTCCTGGTTTATTGGCATTGTACGTTGATACGTTGGTAATGGCTATTGGTTTTTATATGCTTGTTCCCATTTTAAGTGTTTATTTTATTAATCATTTAGGTATGAGTACGGTACTTTCTGGATCGATTATTGCAGTCAGTGGTTTAGCACAAAATGGATTACGGTTTTTTTGTGGGATTGCGGCTGACCGGATTGGATACAAGAAAGCCATTCTATTAGGTGTTGGGATTCGTATCGTTGGCTTTACCCTATATGGTATTGTCCATAATCCAGTAGGGTTTGCAATGGCTGCATTTATTTCCGGTTTGGGTGGTGCGCTCTTCCATCCCGCAAGCTTCGGTGCCTATGCCAAAACCACTAGTGAAGAAATGAAATCAAAGATTTTTAGTATTCGAGAGACTCTCAGTAATGTTGGCTTTATTCTGGGTCCCGTTATAGGGATGTTTCTTCTTCGGTTCGATTTTTCTCTAGTTTGCTTTACATCCGGATTTATGTTTGTGCTTGCATTTTTACTATCGTGGCTTCTATTGCCAAAAATGGATGGTGAAACGACAGAAAAACAGGAACTCATTCCAATTGCAAAAAAAATAGTAAAGAATAAAAATTTTATTATATTTTGTCTGTTAATTATCGGTGTTTGGGCATTAAACGTTCAGCTTTATCTATCCGTTCCTGTAAGAGCTAAAGTATTACTGGAAAATGTTGATCATGTAGCTTTTCTTTATATGGCTGGAGCATTATTTATGGTACTGCTGCAAATTCCATTGTTACAAATTCTATCGAAGAGAATTCATCAACTTCAAATTATGGCGATAGGTACATTCATTCTAGGAACTAGTTTGTTGATATTCGGCTTCACAACAGGTCTTTGGTCAATGTTAGGGGCGGTGCTTATTTTTACTCTTGGACAGATGCTGGTTGTACCTACGATGAATCACTTAATATCTAATTTCTCTGATTCTCAATCCTTTGCAACTTATTTTGGATTTACCGGATGGAGTTTTGCTCTAGGCGGCTTCCTGGGGAATACAGGCGGAGGATATCTCCATGATCTTACATTACAAAGCCAGTATTCCTTGGTACCATGGATAACGATGTTTATATTCGGATGCATCATAACCATTATTTTTTATAGGAAAGGGTCCAAAAACTAAAAAAAACACATAGTCAGCTAAAATGCCTCCGAAGTACTAATTATTTTTAAATGATAAACTTCAATCAATAGGATGATGAAAACCCTCAAGTTAGAAGAATTAAATTTAGAGAAGGAGGTCACAATGCTGAATTACATTGTAAAGATAGAGAACAAGGAGGGAAAACATAGATGAAAAGTACAGTCGTTCAAAATTTAAGTACAGAACCAAACATTACGTTAAAAAAGAAATCTCGTTTTCGTCAAGCTCTTGAAAGACTCAACAAATATAAAGCGCTTTATTTTATATCGATACCAGGAATCTTATATTTCCTAATCTTTAAATATACCCCGTTAATGGGATCGATTATTGCCTTCAAGGATTACAATATATTCATGGGAATATGGGATAGCACTTGGGTGGGCCTTAAACATTTTAAGGGGCTTTTTCAAAATCCAGATTCGATTCGTGTTTTAAAAAACACTTTGCTGTTAAGTTTTTATGATATATTAATTTTTCCTGCTCCTCTGATATTAGCGTTGTTATTGAATGAATTACGGTTAGTAGTTTATAAGAGGTTTATTCAAACGATTGTTTATATGCCGCATTTTCTGTCTTGGGTTATTATCAGCGGCTTGTTTATTGGAATTCTTTCTCCGACTACTGGTATTGTAAATAAATTTATTGAATGGTTAGGACATGAGCCGATTTATTTTATGGGATCTGAAGATTTTATTCGTCCGATACTGGTGCTCACATATTTATGGCAAAGTGTGGGCTGGGGAACGATTATTTACTTAGCAGCACTTGCAGGCGTCAACCCGGAACTCTATGAAGCTGCTAGAGTAGACGGCGCCAACAGACTTCAGCAAATTTGGAATGTAACAATTCCTGCCATTCTTCCAACGTTTAGTATTTTATTCCTTCTCCATATCGGACATTTTCTTGATTTCGGTTTTGAAAGGGTTTACGTATTTCTCAATCCATTAAACCAGGCAAATGGAGATATTCTTGATACGTATATTTATGAGGTAGGTCTACGAAATTCCCAGTACAGTTTTACGACTGCAATCGGACTATTTAAATCAATCGTCGGACTCGTGCTTCTGGTAGTAGCAAACTTTGTCAGCAAAAGAGTATCAGGGAACAGTTTATATTAGGAGGGGA
Source organism: Neobacillus vireti (assembly GCF_036962345.1). Taxonomy (GTDB): domain Bacteria; phylum Bacillota; class Bacilli; order Bacillales; family Cytobacillaceae; genus Neobacillus; species Neobacillus vireti_A. Next base: position 81,875 of record NZ_JBALNB010000006.1, on the reverse strand, counting down.
AAAGATGAAATATAGTACAAGCTTAAAATCAAAAATATTTGATGTCGGAAATATGTTGTTTTTAGCATTTCTTTCGCTTACGATGTTACTTCCTTTATTATCTGTATTTGCTAAATCATTCAGCAACTCGAATGCTATAGCGAAAGGGGAGGTCTTCTTTTGGCCGGTAGATTTTACCTTAATCAATTATGAATATGTGTTCCACGACGCATCTATTTGGAGGGCATTTCTGGTATCAGTAATTATTACAGTGGGTGGGACATTTATTAACTTATTGGCTACAACGTCTCTTGCTTACCCGCTATCAAGACCGGAATATAAAGGGAAAAAGATCATTTTATTCATGGTATTATTCACAATGATTTTTTCTGCACCTTTGATTCCGTCGTATTTAGTTGTTAAAAGCTTCGGAATGGTTGATACGCTCTGGGCTTTAATTATTCCAAGTATGATTAGTGCATTCAATTTCTTTGTTATGAGATCTTTTTTCTTAAATATACCGAGCACCTTAATCGATGCAGCCCGAATAGACGGTCTTGGGGAGCTGGGAATCTTATTCCGCATTGTATTACCACTATCAAAGCCTGTTTTAGCCACAATTGGTATCTTTTATGGTGTGAGCCACTGGAATAGTTATCAAACTGCCTTGTACTACTTAAATGATCCAAAATTGTATCCGTTGCAGGTAAAATTAAGACAAATGATTGTTAATGATGAAATGTCAGTAGAAGCCAATTCTGTGTATTCAACCATTGCATTAAATTCACCTGAAGGTATTCAAATGGCTACAGTAGTGGTTGCAACACTGCCAATATTATTGTTGTATCCATTTTTACAAAAGCATTTTGTAAAAGGAACCATGCTTGGTTCAATTAAAGAGTAATTATAAAAAAATCCCAAGTAGACTAAAAGATAGCCCATTGTTGATAGATTAATTGAAAGAATATAATCAATACAAGCGAATGAAAACGCTTGCTAAATTAAATAGAGGGGGCAAGATCAATGAAGGATGTTAAAAAAGCTTTAAAGATTTTTGCAGTTGCACTTTTTTCGCTTATTTTACTAGCAGGATGTCAAAGTAAGCAAACATCTAAAAAAGCCGATGAAACAAAAGAAACAAAAGAAACAGAAGAGGTATCAAAGGAACCATTAAAATTCTCGATTTCCATGCGTACACTAGCTTTTACTCATGTGGAAAATTCTCCAAATATCAATGAGGATGAGTATGTAAAGGAGCTGGAAAAGTTAACGAACACAGATTTAGATATTCGTCTTATGCCGCATAATGAATACTCGACAAAAATGGACTTAATGTTTGCTTCAGGAGATATACCGGATGTTGTTCAGACATCGGCAGGTTTTGGTGAAGGAAGTGGACAATCTTTACAACAGGCCGTTGAAGCAGGTGTATTCCTGCCGCTTGACGATCTAATTGAAAAGTATGGACCAAATTTAAAAAAGTATATTCCAGAGCAAGCTTGGGAGAAACAAAGATATAAGGATGGTAAGATTTATTCAATTCCAGAGTTCCTTTCTAATCCTTCACGGAGAGCAACGTATATCCGAAAAGACTTATTGGATAAAGCCGGTTTGGAAGTACCAAAAACTGTTGAAGAATCGTTAAATGTTTTACGTGAATTTAAGAAAATGGGTGTAGCACAGCCATTTGGCGGACGCGCAGACTTCAAGTATGCTGATACTTTCTTTGGAGCATTCGATGTTTTCCCTTACAGCAGCATGTGGGAACTAGATAAAGCTGGAAAACCTGTACCGAAGTTCTTTGATTCAAAAAGTATGGAGGCAGCCCTTGAAACATATAAGACTATGTATGATGAAGGTTTGCTTCATAAAGAATTTTTAACAATTGATTCAAAGCAGTATAAAAATGAAGCGATAACTGGCAACATTGGAATGTGGTCTATGAATGCCAATGAATTATTACAATGGGAGCAGCAATTAAAGGAAAATGTACCTGATGCTGAAATTGCGATTATTCCTTCTCCAACAGGACCAGACGGCAAAGGTGGATATTACCTATATGGTGATGTAACACGTGCTTACGCCATCAATAAAGAAACAGAAAATCCAGAAAGAATAATTAAATTCTTTGACTGGATGCTATCAGAAGAAGCAGAAAAGTACTTCACATACGGAATTGAAGGAAAAGATTACACAATGGAAAATGGAAAAATCAACTATAAGACCCCTCAAACAGTTGATGAAGTAAACATTGAACGTTACCGTACTGCATTCCTTTGGATGGTCCAGGACACCACTTATATTAAAGGGTTACTGGAAATGACACCGGATGGCCAGGAACTGATTAAGGTGTACGATGACATTCTTGCAAAAGAAGGCCGTGATGGGATAAATTTTGACCCGCCATTGAAGGCTTTGGATACACTGCCTGATCTTCAGCCAAGTTCGGATACTCCGCCAAAATTGTTGATGGGGCATATGGCTAAGATGATTACTGGCGCTGAACCAATCAGCGATTGGCCAAAGGTGGTTGAGGAATGGAAAGAAAGAGGCGGTACTAAGGTATTAGAAGAAGCGGCTGATAGATATAAAAACAAAGAATATACAGAATCAAGAAGAAAATAACAAGATCTGGCTGTCCTAAAATTTACTTTGGGATAGCCTTCTTGCATATGACCATGTCATGAAACCTATAATATCGACCGTTTATTTAGTTTTCCGAAACAATTTTATTTTTCCCACAGATTTCATTGTATAATATTTAATAGTTCGAAAAATTCAATAAAAGGGGTGCGACAGTCAATGAAAATATTAATTATTGAAGATGAATTCATGATCCGTAAAAAATTACGCCATCTCTTAGAGCATTTGGAATTTGAAGGAATGTGCATAGACGAAATCCTTGAAGCCGAAGATGGTATTGATGCAGAACTTCTTTTACAGGATCAAGCATTCGATATTATCTTTACGGATATTAATATGCCAGAAATGGATGGTCTAACGCTGCTGGAGAAATCATCCAATTATCAACCTGCTGCTCACTGGGTTATCTTATCCGGCCATGATTCGTTCCAATATGCACAGAAGGCGATTTATCATGGTGCAAAAGACTATCTTTTGAAACCGATTACAAAGGATAAATTGAATGAGACGATGCAACGTTTAGTAGAGAATATCAAAAGTGAGCAGAATAACTTCATTGAAATCGATGATATGGAAAAAATGTTAGCAAACCTGGAATCTGCCATTTGGGTCTTAGACGGAGAACTTGTAAAAGAAACCATGGGAACGTGGGGAGATAAAGTAGAGAAAAAAAATTTAAAGCTATCATACTATCAAAGTCTAATGAATCATTTATTAAAAAACCTAGTGGTTCGGATTAACCAAAAAGGAAGCATCAGCCTTGATGTTACATTTAATTTGATGGGAGAGCATATCAATCAAATTACCAGCCAATTTATGGAAAGCTGTTTATATGTGATTGACATGACAAAAATCCAAAGAAAAGGAAAGTTAGTTGACCCGATTGAGACAGCGAAGGAATATATGAGCAAGAATGTTTGTGCCAAAGTAAACTTGGAGGAGGTTGCCCAAATACTAGGTCTTAACAGTTGTTATTTTAGTCAATTATTTAAAAGGGAAACAGGGCAGACATTTGTCGATTATCGCATTCATTTAAGAATGGAAGCAGCTAAACAGCTGCTTGAACGTAGTAATTTGCGGATTATTGATATTTCTAGTGAAATTGGATATGATGACGCCCCGCATTTCACCAAGACATTTAAGAAATATACCGGCATCTCGCCGAAAGAATATCGAAAGTCATTAGGGATCAAAGCATGAAGAAATGGCTTCATAGTATGAACCTTTTTCAAAGATTGCTGTTGTATTTTTCAATTGTTATGATATTACCATTAATCATTGTGGCAAGTATCATTTATATGCAATCATCCAATAGTCTTGAGAAACAAACAGAAGACTATCTCGGACAAGTGGTCACAAATGTGTCTTTTCAAACGGACCGTTTTGTAAAGAATTACGAGTTAGTAACCCTGCCGATTGTTTCCAATTCGAATGTAAAGCATTTCCTTGATTTGGAGGAAACAAATGTGAAGGTGAAGGAACATATCCGCTATCAATATTACGAAGAAATATGGACCATGATGGATACCATCATCATGCAGAAGCCTGAAATCAATAGAATGTACATAATGGGAGACAACGGAAGACATATTGATTTACGTGATAAGGGAAGTTCTTTTTCCGAAGAAAAATATAATCAGTTAAAAGAGATTACTCCCGACAGCGGAAAAATGATAATTTATCCGTCCAATCAAAACGGTCATGTTACCTTATCGATTGCAAGAAAAATCAGAGGTATGAAGTCGTTTACTCCTAATGGAATCTTAATCATCCAAATTAATGCTTCCGAATTAGGAGAATTGTGGAAAGAGGCCAACTTAGGTAACGAAGGATTTTTTATGATTGCAGACCGGGATGGAAATGTCATCTATCATCCTGACTCAAAATTTATTGGTAATACGTTGAATAAAGTGGGAAGAGAAAAGATTGCTCAGTTGAACAATGGTACTTTTTTCGATCAATGGAATAATGAATCCACATTTTTTCATTTTTTAACTTCCGATTATACCGGATGGAAACTGATTGCAGCCGTGCCTGAGTCACAGCTGTTTGCTCCCATTTCCGGTGTCCGATTAACGGGTATTATTTCAGCTATTATTGTGACGATTATTGCCCTTATTTTATCACTTAACTTTATTATGCAGATTATAAAACCAATAAGATTGTTAGAACGGACAATGAAAACTGTCGAGCAGGGGAAGTGGAAAAAGGTACCGAATCTTTCAAGAAAGGATGAAATAAGCAGCCTGCTAAGGAGCTATAATACCATGGTGGACAGGCTCTCCACGCTAGTTGATCAGGTCTATAAAGCGGAGTTAAAGAACAAACAGGTAAAAATCGAATTGCAGGAAAGAGAGCTTGAAAAACAAAAGATAGAGATCCAGGCACTTCAATCACAGATTAATCCCCACTTTTTGTACAATACCCTTGAAACGATGAACGCATATGGGGTTATTAATGGAGTGGAGGAAATTTCAGAGATGTCAGAGGCCTTAGCGAGTATGTTCCGTTATTCTGTCCGGAGTTTTGAATTGGTCACATTAGCGGATGAAATTGAACATGTCAAAAGCTATCTCATTATTCACGACCACAGAATAAAAAAGCCTATTAAACTGGTTGAAGATATTGAACCTTCTTTATATAATGCCTCCATAGCGAAGCTCAGTCTGCAGCCTCTTGTTGAGAATGCGATTCAACATGGCTATCGGAAAGGAATGCTGGAAATCGTGATAACGATTCGAGCGGCCATACATGGTTCGTGTCTTCATGTTTCTGTTATCGACAATGGCAGGGGAATGACAAATGAAAGATTGATAGAAATTCAGGGGGCTATGACGCCTGATAAAAAGAACAGGCCGGACCTCAGAAGCGATCTCGGTATTGGGGTCACCAATGTTAATCGACGGATTCAACTCCTTTTTGGCGATCAATATGGATTAGAACTAAAAAGTAAGGTAAATGAGGGCACAATGGTTTCGATTGTTCTACCAAACCAAACCCCAGATAGTAAAACAGGAAAAACCGCCTAATAATCTCTTGAACTTTCTAAAATTTTGATAAGTCTATATAAAGAAAACAACGGTCTCTCCCATAACCAATTGGTTAAAATGAAGGTAGATTTTTTACCATTAATTGATAGCGGTTTCAATTGCCGCTATTCCAAAGGAGTGTGAGGGTGAGTCGTTGTTTTTTGATTGTCAAAATTTCAAGGTGATGAAGGAGGAAAAAATGGTTTCAAAACGCAGACGTAAGGTTTCTTTTTTTCTGTATTTACTATTGGTTTTTATTTTAGTCATTCCAGGAATACCAGCTTTTTCTGCAGAGGTACAGCCTATTAAACTTCCAATTGTGGGAGTAACAGCAAGCGGAAATGATGGGAATTTTCCTGAAAATACATTAGATGATGATTTAGGTACACGCTGGTCTTCCCAGGGGAGGGAAGAATGGATTTTATTTGATTTAGGATCTGTTAAAGAGGTCGGATACTTAGGTCTGGCTTTTTATAATGGCGATAAAAGACAATCCTTTTTTGATGTTCAGGTTTCCGTAGATGGAACAGAGTGGAAAACGGTATTGCAGGATGGAGTAAGTAAAGAGGGAGAACTTGGTCTCGCAGCTTATGACGTGGACGACTCTTCTGCCCGTTATGTTAAAATCCTTTGTAAAGGAAATTCGGTCAATCTTTGGAATAGTATTACGGTAGCGCATATCTACAGCCCGACGGAAGATGGACAGTTGATTCTCAATGAACTCGTCCCTCCTAAACCAGAAGAACGAGAAGATGTTACCTATACGAAGCCAGGCTTAATCAATCCGGATGGGACAAAACATGCTATCCATGAGCCAAATAAAGTAACTGGAAAAACACTAAATGTCCTAACTTACGGTGCTGACCCGGCGGATAATCAGAAGGATGATCTTCCAGCCATTTTATCAGCCATTGAGGCAGCCAGCCCTGGTGATGAAGTGTATCTTCCGAATGGTACGTATAATTTAAATAGCCACTTACCAAGTGATGGGGCTTCACATATTGCCCTGAAGTCAGGAGTAAACCTACGGGGAGAAAGTAAGAATAATGTTTTCCTGGTTTCTAATTTTGATGCAGACGTATTGAGCGGAAAAGTGATGCGCTCCTACGGAATGAATAATATCGTGGTCTCCAATCTGACAATTACTTCTACTTTCGATGGTAAATATTCAACGGATTCTAGTAAGAATAATCCTGACCTAGGAGGTCCGACTTTTGGAATATATATTACAGATGGAGTGAACAATGTCCCGTCTTATAATATTCTAGTCGATCATGTAATAATCGAAAAATACCAAAGAATGGGCGTCCGGATTGAAAACAGTCATGACGTAGTAGTCCAGCATGCCCTCTTCCAAAATGCAACAGATGTCGGCGGTGGTGGTGCTGGTTATGGCGTGAGTATTCAAGGTGTTCCGAAAACAGACCGAACCGGATATAAAAATGATACCCGTTACAATGTCGTACGAAACAGTGCCTTTCAAGGGCCGTACATCCGTCATGGTGTACTCATTCAATACTATGCACACAATAATGTAGTTTACAATAATACCTTTGAGAATACTATTTTAGATTCAATTGATTTACATGGTGAAGATGAGTTTTTGAATGAAATCTATAAAAATACCATAACAGGAGTTCTAACCGGAGCCGGTATAGGAGTCGGGAACACAGGAGGTACAGCTCCCACTAATCACGATGCTTCGGGAGCTTACAACTATATACATGACAACAAAATCTCCAATTCACGTGAAGGAATAAAAGTGCATATGGGTTCACCGAATACCATCATAGAGAAAAATATGATTACCCATACAACAGAGCCTGCTAATGCAAAAGGAATCTACATCCAAAATGCTCCGGGAACGATTATTCGAGATAATATGATTTCAAATAATACAGCTCCTGGTTTTACAGGAATTCAATTATCACATGATAACGGCGATACGAAGGCAGGTAAAATAGGAGCCGGAGATCCGAAAAATATTACTATTACAGGTAACCATATTAAGGGTAATACGAATGGCATCAGAATTGAAGCCGGCAGTGAGATCATCATGCATGACAATAAGGTTGAAAAGAACACCGAAAATGATTTTTACATTAATTTGGAATCTACCCCGGAAGAAGAAAGTCCAGGAGTGCAAGAGGAACTGGCTCCGGTTGCGGATGCACTGGTAGATATTGAAAGACCGGCGTCTAATTATGGGCTGGAAAATCCAGCATTAACAGCTGGAGGAACTGCAGACAAGAATTTTTACAAATACTTTAACATTAAAAATAATCAGGATAAAACGAAGGGCAGGATCGCTTATTTCCAGTTTGAATTAGCTAATATTGACCAGGTCAAAGAAGCAATATTTGCGTTGTCCGGAAAAATTGGCAGTAACACCACGAGTGTTGAACTGGATGTTTTCGGTTTAACGAATGATAACTGGTCGGAAGATACGATCACTTGGGAGAATTCACCAAATCACGCACAGGAATCCGTATTGGTTACAGGTGTTGGAGATTCTGCAACATATTTGGGATCGATTACAGTGGATTCAGCAGAACCGGAAAAAATAAATGTAGATGTAACCGATTTTGTTAGGTCACAACCGGATGGAAAAATGACCCTGATGATTGTCGATACAAAAGGGCAAAACGGTAACATCAATATTTACTCGAAAGAAGAAGCAAACCAGGATAACAGACCATCCCTCCATATAAAAAAATAGAATAAGAGAATCAAGTGAATCTAAGAGGCTGGATCAATAGGAACTACATAGTGTCCTATTGAATCAGCCTTTGTTATATTTCAAGATAACTGCTAATAGCCTAAAAAAAAGCCAATAAGGTCTAAAATTAGTCCGAAGTACTGTTACATGGCAATTGATAAGATAGGTGTATATCAAATAGATATTTGTTTTTTATCATAATGAGGGGGTAATGATATGAGTTTCGATCTTAGCGGAAAAGTAGCACTAGTAACAGGAGCAAGTGGCGGAATTGGCCAGGCGATTGCGATTGATTTAGCGGCAGTTGGGGCAAAGGTAGCCGTGAATTATTTAAGTAATCAAGAAGGTGCAGAAGAGACCGTCCGAATCATCAAAGAGCAGGGCGGAGAAGCAATCAAGTTTCAAGCCGATGTTACGGACCCTGCTCAGATTGAAGCACTTGCAGCCGAAGTGCAGGAAAAGCTAGGAACAGTTGATATTCTAGTAAATAATGCAGGTCATTTGGTAGAGAGAAGAAAAATTGAAGATATGACAATGGATTTATGGCAGAAGATCATCGATGTGAATATCACATCAGCTGCTTTTATGAGCAAAGCGGTCATTCCCGGCATGAAAGAAAAGGGAAGCGGTACCATCATCAACCTAAGCTCCGTCGCGGCTCATGATGGAGGAGGACCTGGTGCAGTACCATATGCAACGACTAAAGGAGCGATCATTACTTTCACAAAAGGTCTGGCAAAGGAACTGGCCCCGTCTGGAATACGTGTTAATGCGCTTTCACCCGGTTTTGTGGATCAAACGAAATTCCATGCTACATTCAATACGGAAGAAGGTCGAAAGGCAACAGTTGCAAAAATTCCATTGGGCAGAGGTGGCGTTCCAAAAGACATCAGTGGTGCGGTCCTATATCTTACATCTCCATATGCTTCCTTTATCACAGGAGAAACGATTGAAATCAATGGCGGCATGTTCATGAAATAATCGGAACAAATTCCTAAAATAGAGTAGGAGGAATATAGATGCAATCAATCTATCAACCGGAAAGCGGAATTTTAGATGTAAAATATTCTCCAGACGAACAAACGGTCCTAATTGAGAACCCGCCTAGGTTTACATGGATGCCAGTTCAATTAGAAAATGATCGATATAGTATGCAAATTTCACAAAATATAGAGTTTACACCAGAGCAGACGGAAACGATTCAAAACATCTCGTATAATTTTTATACACCAAACACCCCGCTGGAACCAGGAACATACTATTGGCGATATTCCTTATTAGGATCCACAGACTGGAGTGAAATAAGGAAATTTATTGTACCTGAAAATCTTCCAAATACGGCTCTTCCAACTAGAGAGGAGCGGTACAAAGAGGTGAATCTTGCACACCCTCGGTTGTGGTTATCGCCTGACCAGGTAGAGCAATTTAAAGTAAAAATCAAAGAAAATCCACAGCACTGCAATTGGAGTACCTTTTACGAGAAGTCTGTTACTCCATGGCTGGAACGAGAATTAATGCCTGAACCAAGCCCATATCCAGAAAATAAGCGGGTGATCAAACTGTGGAGACAAATGTACATGGATTGCCAGGAAACACTTTATGCCATTCGTCATTTAAGTGTGGCGGGAGTTATGCTCGAAGATGAAAAGATCCTGAAGCGGGCAAAAGAATGGCTGATACATGTGGCCAATTGGGACACAGAGGGAACAACTTCAAGAGATTACAATGATGAATGTGCCTTCCGGATTGTGGCTGCACTTGCCTGGGGTTATGATTGGCTATTCCATCAATTATCTTCGGAAGAAAAAGGCCTTGTTCGTCACAGTTTACGAAGAAGAACAGAACAGGTTGCCTATCATGTTATGAAACGTTCCAAGATTCATCAGGTTCCATATGACAGTCATGCTGTACGTTCACTGTCTTCTGTTCTGATTCCATGTTCCATCGCCTTACTAGAAGATGCTCCGGAGGCACAGGAATGGCTCGATTACACGCTTGAATATTACGCTTGCCTTTACACACCATGGGGAGGTAAAGACGGCGGCTGGGCTGAAGGTGGAATGTATTGGACAACTGGGATGGCGTACTTGATAGATGCGTTAAATCTGGTGAAAAATTATCTGAATCTAGATTTCTATAAGCGCCCGTTTTTCCGAAGTACAGGTGACTTCCCTTTATATTGTTATAGTCAGGATACACGCCGAGCAAGCTTTGGGGATCAATCCAACCTTGGCGAACGCCCTGGATTGAAGACAGCTTATAATATCCGCCAGTTTGCAGGAGTCACCGGTAATGGCTGGTATCAATGGTATTATGAGCAGGTAAAAGCATGGGATACAGAAGCCGATCAAAAGTTTTTCAACTATGGCTGGTGGGATTTCCCGTTCGATGAGATGCTTTATCTTCATGATTTTCCCGAAGTAGAGGCCATTCCTCCTGCCGATGCCGAGCCAGTCAAGTGGTTTAAGGATATCGGATGGGTGGCTTTTCACGATAAGATGGACCAACCCGAGGAACATATTATGTTGTTAACAAAGAGTAGTCCTTACGGGTCATTAAGTCACAGTCATGGTGATCAGAATAGTTTTCTCCTTCATGCTTTTGGAGAACCGCTGGTAGTCAGGTCTGGCCATTATGTAGGCTTTAATAGTACCATGCATAAAAAGTGGAGAAGGCAGACCATCTCACACAATTCCCTCTTAATCGATGGTGTCGGACAATATGCAGATGGAAATAAAATCCTCAATAAGCAAGCAAATGGTTCTGTACTTGAAGTGGTATCAAATGATGAATACAGTTATGTACGAGAGGATGCTACAAACGCTTATAATCATACAGTCCCTTATTTAAAAAAGTTCTTGAGAGAAATATACTTTGTCAATCAATCGTACTTTGTCATTGTCGACTCCGTTGATTTGACCCAGCCAGGAAGTGTAAATTGGCTTCTCCATTCCTTACATCAAATGGAGATCAATGACCAAGTGTTTAAGATTGAAGGAGAAAAAGCAGATCTCGAAGGAAGATTTATTTACAGTTCTTCTGGAGATTTGTGTTTGGACCAGAATAATGAGTACAAGGATGTCGATCCTTCAGAAGTGGAAGGATTACCTAGAGAATGGCATCTTCAGGCCACAACGAAAAAAGCAAAAGGCCATCGCATTGTGACACTGTTAACGCCTAACCGTAAAGGAGAAAAGAAATACGTTTCGTATTTTATGGATGATCAGGACCATGGCGTACACCTATACTTAACGGAGAATGGGAAAACATTCCGTGTAGAAGTAGCAAAAGCTTATTAAGATTGGGAGGTACACAGATGAGTAATCACATTACATGGGAAGCAGCAGAACCAGGTGTCAAAAGGAGGATTTTCCCTCCAGGAAATTCAATTATGATGATGGAGGTTCATTTTGAAGAAGGGGCAGAAGGCTATGAACATAGCCATCCTCACGAGCAGCTTACCTACTGCTTAAGAGGAAAATTTGAATTTACCATCGAGGGCGAAGTCACCATTATCGGGCCGGGGGATACGATCTTTATTCCGGGTGGGGCAAAGCATGGGGCTAGGGCAATAGAAGCCGGTGCCATTATAGACACGTTCACCCCTTTAAGAAATGATCTGCTAAAGCGATAAATAAAAAAAGGGTGAGAAGTCTAGCATGATTTCTTACCCTTTTAAATTTTGATTTTAAGGAAATCACATTCATGAAATCAAGGAACTATTTCAAATACAGTACCTTGGTTAAAATCCGTTACCTTCATAGAGCCATAAACCCCTAAATAAAGTCTGGTTTGATCCAGATTCGCACCCAAACTCACATAATATGCTAATTGAGACCCAAAATCATAATGGGTATTCATCACATGATAATCATTTGGTTTACCATCTTGTCTTATACGTGTATAAGCTAAAGCCCCTCTAACCTGAGGTTGAGATCCTTTCCGGGCAAGGTCGGTAAACACAACGGCTCCCGTTAAAGCGGGTATTCCATTCCCGAGATAGGGTTGAACTCCTGTAAGTGCAGTTCCTCCGAACTTATCGGGCCGGGAATCTCGATGATAATAACTAGTTAAAGGCTGCAGACGCCTCACTGAAGTTTTTATCGCTTCATCGTAATAAACAATATTTTTCGCATCCAAATTTGGATTTGCTGAACAACCCTTGATCATCGAAGTAGGAAAAGCACCTTCCCATCCCCGCCATCCAAAGTTAATAAAACCATCAAGGTCAGGGACAGAATTCATCAAGGAAGCTTGAATAAGCTGGGGTACCGGAATTGATTTATACTGAACGAATGAAAAAATCGACTCTTCCAAATCCTGTCCGACATTTCCCACATATTTAATATACTGATGATAAAACCTTTGGAATGATATGCCCGGTATATTTCGAACCCCTTTTGCCATTACCGAAAACGTTTCCTGAATTGGTGCAGGAAGTTCATTAAAACGAGTGACTACAGGCGGATTATCGATAAATGTATTTTTACTTACATCAATTTCAATAATTTTACCTGCAATTTCCATATCATCCTGACTTAAATTAAATGGATCATAGCCTGAACCACCATCACCGGTTGTTAAAATAAGTTTTCCTGTTTCAGGGGAGAAGTTCAAGCTATTGACACCATTATGATTCATAAATGGTCTTCTTACGTTAAGTAATGTCCGGCGTTTTTGGGGCTGCCCATTGGATTGTAAAATCCATTCTTCCACTGTATCGATATGATCAAACTGAGTTTCTCTATTTATCCACTTTAGGTTTAAAGTTCTGGGATCACAGGGGTCAGGAGTAAAAGGTTTAGGCAGAGCACCTGGACCTTGTGTTCCAGCTGCTGAGTAATGAAGGTAAAACAGACCGTTATAATAAAATTCGGGATGAAACGCTAGTCCCAACAATCCCCGTTCATCATATCCACCCGAAGAACCTAGTGTTAGGATTCGTTGCCGAATATCTAAAAAAGTCCGTGTTACTCCGTTTCCTATGTAAAAGATTTCTCCTACCTGAGTGGCAATAAATAATCTTTCGATGGAGTCACCAGGAAGTATTGCGGTCTTCAAAACCGTGGGTAAATTAATCTTACTCACAATGGGCCTTAAACCAACCTTAACGTTTCTCACCTAACTTTTCACCCCATCTAATTGCTTTTTCCTATAAGAATATGATTAGAAAGGGTCTATTAGTACCTGAGAGAAAGGAGTTTATCTGAAGAAGTCCCAGGTGTAGTTAGTCATAGCGAACTTGATCCTCTCCTTCAATGATTAACTCAAGTTCAGTATAAAAATTGAGTTGAAGCTCTTCAGGGATACATTCCATTATTTCTCTAATTTCATCAAGATTTTCTGCTTCTTCGATACTAGCTGGCGGTTGTTCTAATTCCTCATACCAAATCTTTAGTTCCTTTATAAACTCATAAAAATGCCTCTCAAACCGTTCAGCATATTCTTCACTTTCATCTTCAGAGGCTGTCTTCATCATTTCCCAATCTTCAAGGGTAGTTTCTAATTTTTCTTTAACTCGATTCATCATCCAATCACTCCTTGGTTTTGAGTATACGGAAGTAAATTCTATATGACAAAGCATATACTCATGATTGGGTAGTACTTTTTTATTAATACAGAACTTATGTTCGTGTATAATAGAAGAGTAAATCTAACAATTAGAGGTGCATGATGCGGTTCAGTCTTGAAGTTTTTTTAGATATAGAAGGAAGTAAAACATTAAATAGAGGGCAATTTACCGCAAAAAGTGCGAATGACATTCCCGAAGTAGCGTATCAGTTCATTAAAAAAATTATTAGAGATGTAGGGTATAGAACAACCATCATTGAAAAAGTAATGGTAAATGGGGAGGATGATATGACCGAACAAATTAAGGAAATGGATAACAAGCATTAAAGTTAATAATGCCAAAAAGGGGTGAAATTTTAATGATTTTCACTCCTTTTTGGTATCAACTTTTAATTCCTATGAACAAATTCGTTAGTGTAATTTTTTTGTCATTAAGTAATGGGGGATACCATCCTCCATAAACTCATTGGATGAAGTTTGATAGCCCAATTTTTTATAAAAACCCTCCGCCTGTGTTTGACCATGTAACTTAACCTGAGTTGAACCATTTTCCTCAGCAATTTGCTCTAATGTTGTAATGATGACCTTTCCAAGACCATATTTACGATAAGGCTTTAAGATACAGATTCTTTCTAATTTTCCGTAGCCCTCAACCCATCGTACGCGACCGGTGCCTACGGCTTCATCGTTATAATAGACTAATATATGTTCACATTTTCCTTTCAGTTGATCAAACTCGTCAAATTCATCTGCTAAAGGAACTCCTTGTTCCTCTACAAAGACTTGCTTTCTGATTTCAAAAGCTGCTTGTAAATCTTTTTCACTAGTGATTCTTGCTGCCTTCATCTTTACATCCCTTTCCCTATTTAGACATTTGATATCTTCTAAATTTATAGGTGTAAGGTTAGAAAATCAAGGTTTTTTATCTATTGAACCAACATCAAGATAACTAGTACGAATATTTGTGGACATTATAAAATATTTATTTATTAAACCATAGTTTGGGTGGAATTGAAGTATCCCTGTAGAGCTTCTAGAAGGGAGCAAATTCTTTGAATCGAAATCGAAATAGAAATGTCCAGTTAACGATTTTAATCCTTATTTGCATACTGGTTGTCTTGATTATTAATCTACTTCTCAATATTAGAATTTATTTCGTGTTAAGTACCAGTGTGGGTCCTATACTCTTAATCGGGCTGATCATTTTCTTGATCGTTTTACTATATTTCCAAGGGTAAAAACGAATAAAGGTTGATTTTTTAAAAAATTGTATATTGTGTAAATACAAATCAAATGGTAAAATATAGCTCCACTGTGAATGAAGGCATCTACAAAAGTATTGTAGATGTTTCTTTTTGTTTGGAAATTCTTAACTTGAGGGGTGAGAGAATGAGCACAAAAAAACAAATTTCAGTACGTGAACATAAGGATTATCAAACCGAAATTGAGCGTTTAGAATTTACAAAAGAATACATAAAAAATGTTTTGGAAATGTCGAAGGGGAATAAAGAACAGTTTGTAGAGAACCTGAAGGAAGCCTTCGCAGATCTGGATACCTCCGATAGTAGTTTAAGCTATATGACACTACTTACGAATGCGCAATATTTAGAATTAGCGGAAAGTGAATTGGAAAGGTTAGCAAGCGTCATCGGCAAACCATACTTTTCGAGAATTAATTTTACAAACACAGGTGATACCAACGAAGAAATTTTATATATTGGGAAAGCTTCACTGTTTGACCGTGTCAATCAGATTCCGATCATTGTCGATTGGCGGTCTCCGATTGCAAGTGTTTACTATGATGGCCGGCTTGGGGACGTTACCTATGATGCCTATGGGGAAACGCAAAGTGGTTATTTATCGTTAAAGAGACAATATGAAATAGAAGAAGGTTATTTAAAAGATATTCGAGATATCGATTTAACCACACATGATGAATTATTACAGAAGTCCTTATCTGGAAAAGCGGACAATCGCTTAACTGAAATTGTTGCAACCATCCAGAATGAGCAAAATGAAGTGATTCGTGCCTCACTTAAGCACCCCATTATAGTGCAAGGAGCTGCTGGAAGTGGAAAAACAACCATTGCTCTCCATAGAATTTCCTACTTTCTCTACTCTTCTGGATATCGATTTCCTCCAGGAAAATTAATGATACTAGCACCAAACCGGTTATTTATTGATTATATATCCGCTGTTTTGCCTGATTTGGGGGTAAATAAGATTAAACAAACCACCTATGTTGAATTTATGCGATTGGCTTTAGGCAAGAAAATAAAATTACTCTCTCCCAATTCAAAATTAATGGCCCTATTAAAAGGTGAAGAAAAAACGAAATGGATTCATTGGGTTTCCAGTTACAAAGGATCTCTGGAGTTTAAGGAGTTAATCGATTGCTTTATAAAAGAAATAGAAGAAAATTTAGCACCTTCACAGGATTTTATCATAGAAAAATCGCTTTTAATGAAGGGGAAAAAAATCAATAGATTATTTTTAAAAGAGTTTCACTACTTACCGATTTATAAGAGGTTGGATAAAATAAAAAATTTACTAGTCAATGATTTACGGATAAAAAAATCAGTTATTCTTAACAAAATTAATGTTAAATATGATGAAGCTTTAGAAAAAGCTCTTTATAATACGAGGATGGATCCAGATAAAAGAAGGGAAAAAGTAGTCTTTATCATGGATACAAAAGAAAAGAGAATTCAAACGGTGGAGCAAGAGTCGAAGGTGGCGGTCAAAAGTTATCTGGAACCTTTTGTAAAAAAAGATATTTTTACACTATATAAGGATCTTATGACTTCGCCTGAGCTTTTACACAAATATTCACCAACTCTTTCTGAGATAGAATGTAAGAAGTTAAGTCGATACGGGCAAAAGGTTTTTGAAAAGAAAGCGCTGGAACTAGAGGATTTAGCTCCTTTATTTTATATGAAGGCGAAACTAGAAGGGATCGACGAACGCTATAAAATGAAAAGTATTTTCATTGATGAAGCACAGGATTATAGCTATTTTCAATTTGCAGCACTAAAAGAAGGATTTGAAACCGACTTGTTTACGATTGTGGGAGACTTGGCACAAGGAATTCATTCCTATCGCGGGTTAAATAGTTGGGAACCATTAGTAAAAGAAGTCTTCCCAAATGCGAATTATCATGCCCTGCAAAAGAGCTATCGGACCACTGTTGAGATTATGGAGTTGGCCAATGATATTCTTGCGATTATGGGGAAGGACTTGCCGATCGTACAACCTGTCATCCGGCATGGCGACAAACCACGCTTTACGAAAATTGACCCTGACAATTTACAGCAGGTACGAGAAATACTTGAAACCGATATTCGTTTACTGAAAAAGGAGGAACTTAACTCAATTGCGATAATTGGAAGAACCGACTCTGACTGTGAACGAATCCATAAACTGCTAGAAAATAGCAATCTCCCGATCCAATTATTAGAAGAAAAAGAAGACATGAAAAAAGGCAGCGTCGTCATCCTGCCATCCTATCTATCAAAAGGACTAGAATTCGATGCAGTCCTGATTGTCACAATAGAAGAAAAATACAGTGAAGAAGAAATCGATATCAAATTGTTATATGTGGCCATGACCAGGCCGATGCATAGATTATACTTATATGGGAGATCACAATCTGATTTGCTATTAGATAAAGCTTCGGGTCTCCATTTTGAAATGTAGAAGAGATCTTTAAAGCAGGGGAACCAAAGAAGACTTTGGTTCCCTTTTAAGGGTACAAGGCTGGGTAGAGGGAATCAAAAGAAGTCCTTGATTCCCTTTAAAGGGTAAAAGGCTGGTTAGAGGGAATCAAAAGGAGTTTTTGATTCCCTTTAAAGGGTAAAAGGCTGGATAGAGGGAATCAAATGAACTTCCAGGCAACACCTAAATAATCAGGAAGGCTCCTGGAGTTTTTTGTGAGCTGAACTCTATAGTTATCTCCGATTTAACCCTGAACACTTTCAATTTGGTGAAGTCGCTCTACTATTCTCCGTTTCCGGTATAGCATTTTCCCTGCTTCGGCGACGTCGCTCATGGAAGAGCGATTAATTATGGCTCCAAAGATGATTCCTGCAATGGGGACCATTTGGAAGAGCTTTTTCCATCCAAAGGAATCCCGGTATGTGGTTACGACTTCACGCCATCCTTGTAACTGTGAAACGATTTGATTGCTCTGATTGCCTTGGTGGAAGGAAGCAAGATCTACTAAAATTGCCTTTTTCCCAACAATATCCGAGGAAGTAAACTGGAGGCATTTTACTATGAAAATTCTTTCTGATTTTTCTTTTGGGTCATATCCATAACATAGGGAAATCTCTTGTAATACTTTAAGAGATAGCCCTAATAGAACAGGTATATCCACCGCCAGGGTAAATAAACCCCCAATCCCCGTGGTTGCCCCTTGAATGGTTGCCATTTTTGTTCTTGAATTACCTATCTCGTTTGCAACCTCATCCATTCTGCTAATTGGAACATGTTTATGCAGGTCAAGACGAATACCATCGACTGTCCATAAGGCTCCTTCAGGTGCGAACTTTTTTAGAATGCTTTCCTCGTTTACTAAATATTGTCCGCCTGTCTGAATATAGCTTCCTAATTCATCAATCGCCAATCCAATTTTATCTTGAATGAACTTTGGCGTTAGCTTATCAAGAAGCATGAAGGGAAGACGGCCAATTTTTTCCCAAAACCATAAATCCTTTTGCTTCTTTTCCCAGTCTTCAATCTTTTTTAATTCAGAATGCAAATAATCTGCTGATTCAACGTTTTTCAAACCCGTCCACTCCATCTATGTTATTTAATCCTTTTATTATAAGTAATACGGACAAACGTCAAACAAGTTTCACTAAAAGAATAGATATGATACAGCTGTTTTTGGAACAGGCTATAGCTTTTATCCAAATCTATTGTGGAGCAGTTTACTAAAAGTTATAAAAAAAATATTTAAAAAATTCAGTTGGTTAGTTGACTGAATTAATCTTATATTCTATATTATATATATTATAGAATATAGAATATAGAATCCTTCCAAAAGGAGATAAAAAAGAAATGCTAAAGAAAAAAATGTATAATACAAAAACCGAAATGGTTTATGAAAAACTTAAGGTAGATATTGTGGCTGGTCTATTAAAACAAGGTGAAAAGATTGTGGCAAGAGAAGTTGCTGTGGAGCTTGGTGTAAGCGATATCCCGGTCCGTGAAGCTCTTAAGAAATTGGAATCAGAGGGGTTAGTTGAAAATATCCCCCATGTAGGATCTCGTGTAAGTCAAATTAATTTACAAAAGGCAGAAGAAATTTTTGCCATTCGATTGGAATTAGAATCATTTGCTGTACGTTTGGCTGCTGAAAATGCCAAGCCGGAAGAACTAAAGGAGCTGCAAAAATTAGTAGATGAGATGGAAGATATCCTTCAGGGAGAAAAGGAACTTGAGAGTGTTGAGATAAAAAATTTAAGTCTTTTAAACACGGAATTTCACAATATGCTATATCAATTATCGGGAAATGAGACGTTATGTGAAATGATTTATTCCTTAAAGGAAAGGTCTCAATATTCTCAATCTGTATTTATGTATCTTCCTGAACGGCAAAAACTTTCAAATAAAGAACATCAGTTGATTGTTGATGCTTTACGTATAGGTGATGCTATGAACGCAGAGAAAACTTTAAGAGAGCAGAAAGCGCATGCATTTGAAGGGTTTTTAAATAAAATAAGATTGGAATGTAAAGAGGACTAAACCAACTTTTTATTTTGATAATTGAGGGAGGTGATGCAATAAAGGTTTGTAGGAATGCGTAGTATTTTTCAGAATTCATTCCTAGTCATTCTACATAATTCTGAGTCTTTTTAGTCAGCAACAAGTAAGCGCTTTCTGGAATGTGAGTCTGAAATTGCGATTCATTTTGAAAAACGATAGAAAAGGAGTTTAAGAGAATGATTTCTGTTAAAGAAAAGCTGGTAGACAACAAAACGGTGATTGGAACCTTTAGCAAGTTTTCAAGTCCCGTTTCCTCTGAAATTCTTGGGTATCTTGGATTTGATTTCTTAATTCTTGATATGGAGCATTCTGCGCTCGATTATCATCAAGCAGAGGATTTAATCCGAGCTGGTGATGCTGCGGGAATATCGACCATTGTTCGAGTTCCAGGAGTGGAAGAAAGCCCAATTTTGCGGGTATTGGAAGCGGGAAGTCAAGGTATACAGGCTCCTGGTGTAGATACAATGGAAATGGCAAAAAAAGTTGTAGAGGCTTCAAGATATCGTCCGATTGGAAAACGTGGCCTTTCATTTTCTACTCGTGCAGCACAGTATACGATTAAGAATAAAGATGAGCACATGATCGATTCAATGGCAAAACAATTGGTAACTGTTCAAATTGAAAGTAAGGAAGCTGTTGAAAATGTAGAAAAAATCGCAGCGGTAGAAGGAATTGATGTTATATTTTTAGGACCTGGTGATCTAAGTAATTCACTGGGAGTACCAGGACAACTGAATCACCCGCTGGTTCAGGAAGCAATGATCAGACTTTGTAATGCCGCACAGGAGAATGGTAAAGTAGCAGGTACATTCGTTGGCAACCATGAACAGGCTTTGAGAGCATTTGACGCTGGAGTACGTTATTTGGTGTTTGATAATGATGTTGCCTTCTTTGCAAAAGGGGCCCAATCAGTTCTTGAAGAACTAAGAAATTCTATTTGATCATAAATATGGGGGGTTAATATGAGAGCAGCTCAATTGAATACAGTTCCTGAATCGAAGGGACCATGGTACAAGGACATTACAAAGCAGCAATGGAAAGCACTTATTGGTGCATTTCTTGGCTGGGCACTCGACGCATTTGATTTCTTACTCTACAATTTCGTAATTGTTACATTGATTAAGGAGTGGGGGTTAACCACAGCAAGTACAGGATTAGTAGCTTCGGTTACAGTGGTTGCTTCAGCACTTGGCGGAATGGTTTTTGGTCGGGTCGCCGATCGTTTTGGTCGAATGAAGGCATTAACCCTAACGGTACTAATTTATTCGGTTGCTACCGGGTTAAGTGGTTTATCTCAAAATATTTGGCAACTTATGTTGTTTCGTCTTTTCGTCGGTTTAGGAATGGGCGGAGAATGGTCCGCTGGAGCTGCACTAATCTCTGAAACTTGGCCAAAAGAACACCGCGGAAAAGCAATGTCAATCATGCAATCAGGATATGCATTTGGTGGGTTATTAGCTGCATTAGTAGCTGGTCCTATGATTCAAGCATTTGGATGGCGTTCCGTGTTTTTTATTGGGATCCTTCCAGCACTTCTCGTATTCTGGATTCGTAGACATGTAAAGGAACCAGAAATTTGGACAAGTAATGAAGAACAGAAAGGAAAGGCAGTAACAAAGTCATCCTGGTTCGATCTATTTCGTGGGAATTTGTTAAAGATGACGATTATCGGTACTCTTTTCTGTATTATTGGTTTGGGTGCAAGCTATCCAATTTCAATTTGGCTGCCAGCATATTTAGGATCACCTGAGGCAGGTGGCGGGGCTGGATTATCGGTTGTTAATGCCTCACTGTATATGATTCCGTTCTATTTAGGCAGTATTGTTGGCTACGTAATATTTGGTTTTCTAAGTGACAAAATAGGTCGGAAAAAGAGTTTTGCTTTGTACTTTTTAGGTGCAGCCATTGCCATTCCTGCTTTTATCCTTGTAGGTGCTGATAATCTTATCGTATTCTTTATATTAATGGCTCTTGTTGGTGTTTGCGCTGTTGGATTTTATGGTGGTTTTGGTACCGTTTTGGCGGAAATGTATCCAACAACTTTACGTGGGTCAGGTCAAGGATTCGCATATAATTTTGCTCGCGGAGTTTCAGCATTCGCGATCACAGGAGCTGGTGCAATTGCCATGACTGTGGGAATAGGAAATGCTCTTATTTATTCTTCGATACTTTTTATTATTGCAATCTTTGCGACGCTACTTTTGCCTGAAACAAAAGGAAAAGAATTAGAATAAAAAAGACCTAAGAAAAAGCTTTTAAATAAAAGTTTTTCTCAGGTACAAAAATAAAAACATACACTTAAATAATAGTACTTTTTGAGAAAAATTTCAAGAAAATAGAGAGTATGATGGTCCTTAAGATGGGGGTTGTCTTAAGGATCATTATTAATAATGTACTATTGATATTATATTGAAATATTATTGATGTTCGAAATAGAGATAGAATTATAGAAATAAAAACTAACAAAGAAGTTGGAGGTACACCATGTTTGATAATAGTGATCCACGTGCAACGTTAATTAACAATGCCGTTAAGAAGGAAGTACATACAGAGCTTTCCGATGCGGAATATGGAAAGTTTTATGAAATGGAACCTGTTGAAAAAGAAATTAATTCAAATACTTGGTGGCTGCGGGGACAGAATTACTTTATTGCATATACAGATGCAGGCAACGGAGCAGAGTTTAAAAGAAGTCATCAAGTAGACGAATATGTATTGATTCTCCCAGATAAAGAGAGTCAAGCGGTGGTAACCTGGGGAAATCAAGAAACAATCATTGATGGTTTTAGTATTGTCATCATTCCACCAGGAGAAAGTGAGATTCAATTACTAAAGGGAGGAAAGGTCATTCGTTTATTTAGCTCAGCGAATACGGATCTTGAAGAGCTCCCAACGAACAAGTCTTCCTATCGTATACCACATCCTAATGTCTCATTACTAGAAACATGGCCTGAACCGAAAGAGGGTTATAGGGTAAGAGCTTATAGTCTGGATGTACCGAAAGAAGAAGGGAGATTTGGACGGATTTTCAGATGCTCAACGTTTATGGTGAACTTTTTAGATCCTTATGAAGGACCACGCGATCCGTCTAAAATGTCCCCACATTCACACGACGATTTTGAACAATGTTCGTTGGCCATTGAAGGAGAGTTTGTCCATCACCTACGCTGGCCATGGTCAACGGATATGGCTCAATGGCGTCCGGATGACCACGAACATTGTGCAAGTCCATCGGTGGCAGTGATTCCGCCTGGAGTTATCCACACGACTCAGGCGATAGGATTAGGAATAAACCAGTTAGTTGATATCTTTTGTCCTCCGCGTGTTGATTTCTCAGAGAAAGACGGATGGGTTCTAAACGCTGACGAATACCCTATGCCATAACATTTATATTCAAAATTTTGTTCGAGAGGGGAATTATAAATGTACGAAAAATTACTTGAAGGTGCCTATGATCTGCACGTACATACTGGACCTGATATTAGCAAAAGAAGTTTAGATGACTTTGATTATGCCGAACGTTTAAAGAAAATTGGCATGAAGGGCTTTGGTATAAAATCACATTATTTTTGTACTGCAGAAAGAGCCAGGCTTGTGAAAAAGCTTTATCCTGATTTGAATCCAATTGGTGCCATTACTTTAAACAATTCCGTTGGAGGAATTAATCCTACCGCAGTTGAAATGGCAGCGAAAGACGGTGCAAAAATTGTCTGGATGCCAACTTTTGATGCTGAAAATGAAATTCAATATATGTTCAGTCAAACCGGATATGAAGAATTACCGCCATGGGCACAAGTACAGTTCGAACGTCGCAAACAAGGTAAATCACAAATGGGAATCACCATTTTTGAGGATGGAAAACTGAAAGAATCCGTTCATGAGGTCCTAAATTTAGTTGCTGAAAATAATCTTATCTTGGCAACCGGTCATTTAAGCAAACCTGAAATCTTTGCTCTTGTTTCAGGTGCAAGGGACCATGATGTAAAAAAAGTAATGGTCACTCATCCAACATTCTCGTCGATTGCCTTGACTAAAGAGGAACAAAAAGAATTGACAGACTTGGGAGCCTTTATGGAAGAGTGCTTTGGCTGCATCACCCCGGAATACGGAACTACTTGGGAAGAAATATATGAGCATATCCGTTTTATTGGTCCAGAAAGAATCATTCTTTCTTCCGATCTCGGTCAGATGAATAATCCGTTTCCAGATGAAGGGCTCATCACTTTTGTTAAAAATTTATCAGAAAGTGGTTTTACAGATACTGAAATTAGAAGAATGACGGTTGAAAACACTACTTTTTTTGCAGAGGGATAATCTATTAAGTTTATAGAAATTTAACCTTCAAAGCGAGGGAAAAAAATGAATATACTGATCGTTTATGCTCACCCAGAGCCAACATCCTTTACAGGTGCGCTTAAAGATACGGCAGTAAAAGCACTTCAGTCTGCTGGCCATAATGTTGAAGTATCGGATCTCTATGGCGAAAAATTTAATCCAGTGGCCGGGAGGCATGATTTCCACACGGTATCGAATTCATCCAGATTTCATTATCAGGATGAACAGCTTTTTGCAAGCCAGAATAATGGCTTTACAGATGAAATTGTACGGGAGCAGCAGCGTGTTCGAAAAGCTGATATGATGATTTTTGTTTTTCCTTTATGGTGGGGTGGATTGCCGGCCATTCTTAAAGGATGGTTTGACCGAGTGTTAGCATATGGGTTCGCCTATGCAGATGGTCAGCGTTTTTCCAACGGACGGTTCTTACATCGCAGGGGAATCGCTTGTATCTCAACAGGAGGTTCAAAAAATCGTTTTTCAGATGAAGATGTTTACGGGGATATTAAAAAAGTTCTTTATCCAATTAATCGTTGTTTGTTGGAATATCTTGGCCTCGAAGTGATAGATCCATTTGTTGCATATGCTGCACCAAGAATGGATGAGGAGAATCGGAAAAGATATCTAAGTTCTTGGAAAAGGCAGATTCTTAATATCGTTGAAGATTCAGAATGGCAGGACCGAGTCAGTAACGATTTGGAGTTCGAAGAAAGAATGAAAAATAGTAATGAACATGGCTGGAAAATGAATCGGTAGGTCTTATTCATTTGAGGACGAAATGATTGCACATGAATATAAATATCTTCGATAAACAATCGAGATATGGTTTAGATAGAGGATATGATGATGGAATTTGAACATTTTCCAATTTAACATTTTAAAAGGAGCCTAGAGGAGATGTTTTTCCATTAGGCTCCTATTTATTTATCATAAACAAAATGGATGGTTAGAATTAAATTTTTAAAGATATTGCGTGTAAGTAAAAATCACGAAATGCCTTTATTATTTTAAGGAAAATAGAGATGTTCCTCCTAAAAAAGGGTATACCATTATGGAAGTATTTATTTAGGGAGGCAAATAAATGAAGTGGAAAGGAAGACGGCAAAGCACAAACATTGAAGACCGAAGAGGAATGGGGATGGGCGGTAAAACCATGATTGGCGGCGGTATTGGCAGCGTCATTGTCATTATCCTCTTTACATTACTTGGTGGAAACCTTGGAGATTTAGTAGGTAATCCGCCACCCCCTAATGGTTCCAATTCAAACGCTCCAATAAATGTTACCCAGCAAGAGCAGGAACTGGCTGATTTTGTCTCTGTTGTTCTGGCGGATACAGAGGATGTATGGTCGCAAGAATTTGAGAAAAGGGGACTAAACTATGAAGAACCTACTCTCGTTTTATTCAGGGACAGTGTCCAGTCGGCATGTGGAATGGCCAGTTCTGCAGTAGGACCGTTTTATTGCCCTGGTGACCACAAACTTTACATTGACCTGAGTTTTTATCAAGATCTAAAACAAAGATTTCAAGCACCTGGTGATTTTGCTATGGCATATGTCATCGCTCATGAGGTTGGCCATCACGTTCAGACCATTTTACATACAGCTGACCAAGTATCACCCGAACAGAAGAATACAAATGAATATTCCGTTCGATTTGAATTACAGGCAGATTATTTGGCGGGCGTTTGGGCAAATCATGCTCAAGGAAAGGGCTACCTTGAAAAAGGTGACCTTGAAGAAGCGATGAATGCAGCAAATGCTGTCGGAGATGATACTATTCAGAAGAAGGCACAAGGCTATGTAGTTCCAGATAGCTTTACTCATGGAACCTCCGAGCAGAGGGAACGTTGGTTTTTGAAAGGTTATGAAAATGGCACGATTGAAGGTGGAGATACCTTTGAAGCGGATAATCTTTAACGGATATAAAATTGGTCATCAACTTCATTATTGATGACCTTTTCTTTGCTTTCGATTGAGTGATTGGTACTCATCAGTTTCAATTAAAATCATACATATTTCTTTCTGCATATGTGTAACCGATCCACCTTTTCATGTATAGTAGAGTAGGACCTAAAAAACGAATAGTAGGTTTTTAATAGAAGGTGGAGGATATGGATGAGAAGAATTATTTTGACGACAGAGAGTGGTGCAGATTTACCAGTAGAGTTAGCTGAGAAACATAATATTCAAGTGGTCCCGATGCACGTGATCATGGATGGGCAGGATTATTTAGATGGTTCGTTGCCTGTAACGGATATTTATGATTACTACGAGAGAACAAAGAAAATACCCTCTACCACATCGACAAATTCCCATGAATACCTTGAATTTTTTACGAAGATAAAAATTGAGTATCCTGATTGTACGATCATACATATTGGTTATACTTCAAAGGCGTCTTCTTCCTTTCAAAATGCGATCATCGCAACGGAAGAATTGAACGATATTTTTCTAATAGACGCTTTGAACGTTACGGGAGGATTAACGGCCATTGTGATGTATGCGGTTAACTTGTTAGAAAATGACCCTTCGATTGACCCAGTTCGCTTAGTTGAAAAGATTGAATCAATTGTCCCTAAATCAAGACTTGCTTTTGTTCCCGGAAGCTTAGATTTTTTAAGAGCAGGTGGACGAGTTAGTAATCTAGCTTATCTCGGTGGTGCATTGTTAAAAATAAAGCCCCGAATTGAACTTGTTGATGGTCACCTTGTTTCAACAAAAAAATATCGAGGGAATATGGAAGCTATTTCAGAAAAACTCATGCAGGAATATTTAAATCAATACAATATTAATAGAGAACAACTTTTTCTCCTATACTCGATCGGCCTTGATGAAAAAATCAAGCAGAGGATGGATGTTGTCGCAAAAGAAGCTGGTTTCGAAAATGTAAAATGGATTGAAGCTGGCGCAATGATATCTACTCATGCTGGACCAGGTGGAGTCGGAATTGCAGGGTTAGAGGTTTAGGAGTACCATTACCTATTAATACAATGAAAGGCTGATTAGATGAAAGTAGCAATTTTTGATTTTGATGGAACTTTATTTCCTAAAGAGACTTTTCCTCTTTTGATGAGTCATTTGAAGAATCATCCGATTCATTTTCAGAAGTATCGGAATTTCTTTCTTAGGATTTTACCGGTTTATCTTGCATATAAATGCAAACTTTATCCCGAACAAAAAATGAAAGAGTATTCCATGAGAAGCTATATTGCTTCTTTTGGTTCATCTCCAAAAACAGAAATTGATCAGTTTTTTTCCCAAATTGGCGGGATTATGAGTCAGAACCTTAATGAAACCATGTTGCATAGACTTGCACAACATAGAAATGATGGCTACTACACGATGCTTGTCTCCGGAGCTTATGATTCACTCCTGTATTCAGTCACGAAAAATGTTAATTTTGATTGTATCATTGGAAGCAGTATCCCGTATCATGATGAAAAACTGAATAAGAACACTCCCGTAAACTATATTTACGGTGAACGCAAAACAGAATTTATAAATGCCCACTTATCGAGTTCCGATGTAGACTGGAAAAATAGCTTTGCATATGGAGATAGTTATAGCGATTTAAATGTTCTTGAATTAGTAGGAAATCCTGTAGCAGTTAACCCAGAACCCCGTCTTTTGGAATTAGCGAATCATAAGAAGTGGGAAATTATAAAAGAACCAGTAAAAAGTTTAGTCTAATCGTTCGATATTAGATTTCTCTTCAAAAAAGAGTCTCAAAGGACATGTTCCCTTGAGACTCTTTTTTTCAATATTAATGCCGAATTACGTTAATCCAATTGAACTATTTTTTACATCGACCTTACATAATGTTAATTTTGGACTCTTTAATTTGGTTATTTATGGTATATTTTAGTTTAATAGAAAGGAGATGTAGTTGTGCTCTTGAAGAAATCTTACATTGCAGGAGAGAAACATGGAGTTTCCTACGTGAATGGAAAAGTGAAATTCCAAGGTGTTTCATTAAATGTATATAGTTACTTCGTAGATGGTGTATTAATCGATACGGGTTCTCAATCTTTACATAAATATTTTCAAACCTTTATTGATGTATCTGATTTTGATCAAGTCATGATTTCACATTTTCATGAAGATCATACTGGCTGCGCGGCTTATATTGAAAAGACAAAGAACGTGCCAATCTATTTACATGAAAAAACGATTGAATATTGTAAGAAACGGGCTGATTATCCTTTGTATCGGAAGCTTTTTTGGGGGAGTAGAAAGCCATTTCAGGCTATGGCTATGCCTGAAAGATTTTCATCTAGAAATGCAACATGGGAAGTAATTGATACGCCTGGGCATAGCTTTGACCATAAAGCCTTTTTAAATCAGACTACAGGGCAGCTATTTACAGGGGATTTATTTGTACGTGAGCAGACTAAAGTGTTACTAGAAGAAGAAAGTATCCCTGAAATCATTCATTCATTGGAGCGGGTGTTAACATATGATTTTAAAGATGTGTTTTGCAGCCATGCTGGGCTTTTGGAAGATGGCCGTACAGCGCTTGAACGAAAACGTGACTATTTGATATCCATCCAACAAGATGTTTTAACTTTACATGAAAAAGGGGACACAGCTGAAGTAATCCGAAACAAGCTCTTTCCAAAACAATACCCGATTGTAAAACTTTCTGGTGGAGAATGGGATACACTGCATATTGTTAGGTCAATCCTGAATGAAAGCAAGCAGGTTAAAAAATAGTACATTTTTCCTCGGCAAAGGGGGATGTAGGTTTCGACCCAAAAAAAAGACCATTTTGATGGTCTTTTAAAAAAGCAGAACAGTTGTTGAAGAATGAATAAAAATCCTTTCTTCAGGCGAACCGTTATTTAGCTGTTATGAAAAATTTAGACCCTAAGCGAGCCACGGAACCCTCTGGCACCATAGTAAGAGTCCGCACCGTTGTGATACACGAAGACAGTCCCGAAGCGAAAATCGCAAAAAAGCGCACCGCCAAGTTTTCTAATATCAGGGGGAGTTAGTACCCAGCTTGACGTTTTCTTATCGAAAGCTTCAAGTTTCTGTAACGTTCGATATTGTTCTTCCGTTAATAGTTCAATACCCATCGCAGCTGCCATATCCATAGCACTATTTTCCGGTTTATGTTTTTTTCTAGCATCCAGTGCTTCTCGGTCGTAACAAACACTTCTGCGGCCTTTTGGGCTTTCGGCTGAACAGTCACAAAAAATATATTCGTCAGTCATTTCATCATAACCCACAACATCCGGTTCCCCTTCGGTTCTTTCCATTTCATAGAGCGACCACAGCTTTTGAGGATTAGCTTCCAGTTTTGCCTGCACGTTTGCCCACTCAAGATCTTGATGGCGGTTCATGTGTTTCTCAAAACGGGCTTTCAATGTACGAAGTAATTCTTCATGCTGTTCTAATGACAACTCTTTTACATCACTGGTTTTATTACTATTAGTCATATTATTTTCCCCTTTGTTTTTTATCGATTGGTTTATGTATTTGATATTTATTATCGCTATAAAAATAGCCAATTAATCAGCTATGGTCCAAGATTTATTTTATATTCTACCATTACCCTGTTTCAACTAAAAAGCTTGTATTAATGATAATAGATGGCAGACGCTTTCATTGCGAAGGGGTCTGCCATTATTTTTACGATCCTTTTGCACGTCATTACAGATTTCAATGGTCAATTCCGGTCAATTACTTTAACACCTTTATAGTAAACACTCTTGATCTTATTAATATCTGTAATCTCCAGTCCCGGAACACCCTCAGCTACTAAAAAGTTTGCATCTAAACCAACTTCTAATCTTCCAAACTGATTTTGTTTTCCTAATAACTTAGCGGGATTATTTGTTAGTAGCGCTAGAATCATGTTTTCATCGTATTTATGTTTCTTTAAAAGCTGCATCGCTGGCTGTGCAATGAGCATTAAAACATCTGGACCCTTCAATGATTGATTAGAAAATGGCAGCCAGGAAGTTCCTTGGTAAGGAGGTAGATAGGAGTCTGTTGATATCGATACAGGAATTTCTTTTTCGAAAAATTTGAGAATTTCCTCAGGTGAGTTTGGTTTTAAATGTGTACCACCCATTGGTGTGGCAACAATTTCAACTCCTTGATTTGCTGTTAAATCAATTTGCTCATCTGTAATTCCATGTGCATGATGCAGAACATCGACTCCTGCTTCTAAGGCGATTTTGATTCCTTCCTCACCAGCAACGTGGGCACCAATTCTTTTTCCTAAAGTGTGATAAATTTTTACAACCTGTTGCAATTCCTCTAACGTATATATAATATCTCCAGCTCGCGGTACTTCTTTTTCAGTAAAGTTTGCCGGTGTCGCATTGATAAAGATATTTTCACCCGGATAATCACTTTCAAGAGCGATCATTTGCACCAAAACAGGATCGGTTAAATCGAATTGGGTCACTCCTCGCGATTGTGTGATTGACGTGAAATGAGCCAAGTTTTCGAAACCGATGGAAATACTAGTTGTTGCAAAAGAAATATCAAGTGGAAGATCAAGAACGGCTTTTTGATAATCCTCTTTTGAAAAATTACAAAGCGGATGACCGCAGATTTGCTCACCAAGTGCCGTGATACCCGATGATAATGCATGAAAAAGAATAGCTTTTGCAGCTAAAAAATGAGTTACAGGCGTAACGGGATAGAGAGAGGTTGGTGCAAATTCCAATAAGTGAGTATGACAATCGACCAAAGAGGGAGTAATCACATAACTAGAACAATCGACCACATCCATATCTGGGCATCTCTTTTTCAACTTTTCCCAGGGACCAATCTCAGCAATCTTCCCATTTTCGATAACCATTGCTCCGTTTTCCACTGTCTTTAAGTCGCTGACGGTCACGATTTTCTTGCCTCGAATCATATAATTCATCATTCATCACACCAAAAATGGAGTTAAAAAATACCCCAATACACATGCTGTAATAAATCGCAGAATCATCCCGATAATAGCAGCTTCTAACGTCTCTCTTTCATTTAGACTGGATGTTTCTGCCCAGGTGGCAGGCACCTGCCCAAAAATAACGGATAACGGCAGCCCTGAATTTGCTAGGACAAAGGAGCCAACGACCAAACGTGGATCAATGGTGCTAGCTAGGTCCGCTAACTGTGCAACCGCAAGTGTCGGAGCAGCGAGAATGGACACAATTCCGGTAGCTGGCTCAATACTTAAGAAGGTAAGAACAGTTGAAAGGTTTGATTCAATGACGCTCCAAACACCAATGAATTTTAATGCTCCAATAAAGAAAAAGACGGCAGCAACGGCTGGAATAATAATTAAAAACAGCAGTTCGACTCCTTCTTTAGCCGATGAGAAGATGGTCTGTAAAAATTTTGTTGTTGGCGTGAAGCGTGGTAAATCTTCGAGCTCTACTTTCTTGGTATCACGATAAATTGTTCTTGATAAGAGAAAAGGTACGACAATGATGGGAACAAAAATTGAAAGTATGACTAGTGGAAAGGCATTGATGTTGAACGCTGAAAGGGCAATGAGTCCCAATACAAAGGTTGCAAACGATTGCGGCGATTGAATCATCGTGGCTACAGCAATTTTTTGCTCGGCTTTGGTTGCATTTGCTTTGACAAGAATCGGTCCAGAGATTTTTCCGGCCGCGTTAATATCACCGAGGATATTATAAACACTCGGAATGATAACGGCTGGATTGATTCTAAACCATTTCATGATTGGGACAAATAATCGGATTAAACCATCCGTAAATCCTAGACGTTCCAAAATCCTTCCAACAATAACGCTTACAATAATGGCGATTCCTACTTCACTTGTTAGAAAAATATCTACGACGATGGGTTTTACTTCTTTAATAATCGTATCAAAAAGGGCGGAAAGTGAATTTGGTGCAAATAAAAGAAGAATCAAAGACCCAAAGACTAACAATATTCCAATCACTTCAAAATGATGCCACTTTGATCGCGGTGATTTTGAAATTGGTACTTGTTCCTTCTCCATACAAAAACCTCCTGACATTTTATATATACATTATGTCTGGGCGGAAAATTGGTGTTTGTCAGAAGGGAGTATCGGTTAAATACAAAAAACCGTACAGTTCTTACAAAAGACCGTACAGTTCTTACAAAAAAGTGTACAGCTTCTACAAAAATCCATACAGCTTCTACAATATATACATGCAGCTATAATTAAAATTACAGTCCCGTGGCGAAGCTTACTCTTCATTTATTGTAGAGTAAGTTTTTTTTCAAAATTTGCTTGACGGAACGACAAATAATGGAATATATTTTAATTAACGATTAACAAATTGTTAATTAAAGGAGCGATGTAGATGAAAACCAATCAACAATTTACCACACCAGATGGATATACGAGTGATATTGCTGTCTTTACAATTACATCAGAGATTATTGGGGAGTATAAGCCGCCGCTAAAAACATTGAAAATAATGCTGATAAATCGTAGTGAACGTGATCATGAAGGCAATCCCAACATTGAAGCAGGGAAGTGGGCGCTGCCAGGGGGATTTGTTCGCCCTGGCGAGACAGCGATTCAAGCAGCAGAACGCCGGCTATTGGAAGAAACAGGTGTCGGGAGATTAAAAATTAAACATTTTGGCACCTACGATAACCCTGGAAGAGACAGCCGGGGATGGGTTATTTCAAATGCACATTATGTTATTGCCAAGGAATCAGCTTTAAAAAGTCGGAAAACAACCAATGACGCAGCTGATATTCAACTATTTTCGATTGAAGAAGCCCTGGGTCTCGGGCTTGCTTTCGACCATCGCCAAATTATAGATGACGCGATTTGGTTTATTCGCAAGGATATGGCGCTAACCACCCTCGCGAAGCATTTTTTACCTGAAGAATTTGTGCTTTCTGAATTGCAAGGGGTTTTACTAACAGTTTTGGATGACCCGTCAATCTCGACAGATGCTGCATTTTATAGAAAAGCACCAACACTTCCGTTCCTAGAAGCAGTGTCAGAAAACGGAAAGCTGAAGAAATCCAATCGTTATTCGAAAACACCAGCACAGCTTTACCGCTTTAATGAAATTCAACCGATTGTATCCGTATATCGAAATAAACAACAAGGATAAAGGAGAGAGTGTAATGGGAATATTTAGAAACTGGTCTCGTTTTGAAATGGGCTGGTTATTTACCTTTACTTTGGTGAACTTGTATCTATTTTTGGCATGGGAGGATTCGCTTATTGGCTTGATATCTTCCCTCAGCGGAATGCTTTGCGTCGTTTTAGTTGCGAAGGGGAAAATTGCAAACTATTACTTTGGTATTTTCCAAACGTTAACGTACGCTTATATTGCTTACGGTTATAATCTTTATGGTGAGGTGATGTTAAACGCACTGTTTTATTTCCCCGTTCAATTTATCGGGATCTATTTATGGAAAAGGAACAAAACGGTGCAAGCTGTGAAAGGGGAAGATGTAACCGTTCAAAGCCTTACAAGAAAAGGTTGGATTTATACGATTGGATTGATTGTGATTTTTACCATCGCTTATGGATTCTTCTTAAAATATCTAGGCGGCAAGCTTGTTTGGACAGATTCAGCCACAAATGTATTATCGATTGCTGCACAAATATTGATGTTGAAGCGGTTTGCGGAACAATGGCTGCTTTGGATCTCTGTTAATATCTTATCGATTTTTTTATGGCTAACAGCTCTCCTCACCCAAGGTGGAAATGACTTTTCAATGTTGGTCATGTGGTCAGCATTCCTAATCAACAGCATTTACGGATATATCAACTGGAGAAAACTATACAAAAAACAGGTAAAGGAGGCGGCGTAAATGACAGTCGGTTTTTTCGGAGGGAAATTCCTGCCACTGCATCTTGGTCATGTGTATGCCATCGTTCATGCTTCAGCAATCGTTGATGAACTTTATGTGGTTTTATCTCATAGCGAAATACGTGACAGAGAGCTGTGCCGGAATACGAAAATGAACTTTATTCCCGCTCAAATACGTTTGCGCTGGTTATCCCAACTAACAAGAGATATGCCACATGTAAAAGTAGTTAGCATTGAAGATAATCAAGATAATGATAACTATAACTGGACAGAAGGGGCACAATTAATTAAAAAGGCAATAGGAAAACCAATTGATTACGTTTTTAGTTCCGAAATTGAATATAATGATATTTTTAAAGAATTATATCCTAATGCCATCCACAAACTGATTGATCCAATGCGTACCCATGTGAACATTTCAGCCACTGCGATTAGGAGAGAAGGGGTGTTCCGTCATTGGGAGTTCATTCCTGACCTCGTCAAACCCTATTTTGTAAAAAAGATTGTTGTGGTGGGAACAGAAAGCTGCGGGAAATCAACGTTGACGAGAAACCTAGCCAGGATCTACAACACCACTTATGTAGAAGAATATGGCCGAACACTCTGTGAAGAATTAGGCGGCTGTGATGGGATCATGATAAAAGAAGATTATCAAAAAATTGCCTATGGACACAAAATGGCGGAATACAATGCCATTGAGAAGGCAAATAAAATCGTCTTTATAGATACAGAAGCGATTGTGACGCAATTCTACTCAAACCTCTACAATGATGAACATCAACCAGTGCTGGATGAAATTGCAAAACTACAAGACTACGACCTTTGGTTATTCCTAGAGCCCGATGTAAAGTGGGTAGATGATGGGTTAAGGGTTCATGGGGAAGAAAATGTCAGAGTTAAAAATAATCATGACCTTAGGAAATTATTAGATCGGCAAGATATTGAGTATAAAATCTTAAGCGGAAACTATGAAAATCGATTTAATGGTGCTATAGAAAGCATTGAAGGATTAATGCAGTAGAAATCACACTCAGGCACTACCAAAAAGGAGAAGGGTCCCACCAAAGAGACACGGCATAAAATGGTGTCTCTTTTTGTGTATTTTCAGAATTTTTTTATTTAAATATATTGACAGTAAAATAAATATTATTTATTATAATAATCAGATAAATAATATTTATTTTAAAAGTTTTAAGAGTTTACTTTAAAAAGGCAGGTGTTTACTTACCAATTTATTTCACAAATGGAAGCGTTTCCTTTTTAATTAACCTCTAATCCTTATAAAAATAATCTATCTCATTTGGAAAGTTCACATCAAGATTGGAGAAGAGGAAGTGGTCAAACTGAAAGCGAAAAATAGAAGTGAACAACTTGTTCATGATCTTGGCAGGAAAATCGTGACTGGGGAAATACCTCCAGGAGAACTATTACCAAAGGTAGAAGATGCGGGTGAAATGCTTAATGTTAGCCGGACAGTAGTTCGTGAGGCTTTAAGAGTATTATCTACAATGGGACTTGTCAGGTCTAATCAAAGAGCAGGTACTGTGGTACTTCCGCGTTCGGATTGGCAATGGTGGAATCTTGATGTATTAACATGGGTGCTCGAAGACGAAAAGAATACCGATTTTTTGGTGCATTTAACCGAAGTGCGATTAGGGCTTGAACCTACAGCTGCTGCATTAGCGGCTAAAAGGGCAACGGACCAAGATATGGTAAAAATAAAAGACGCT
Organism: Neobacillus vireti; assembly: GCF_036962345.1. Taxonomy (GTDB): domain Bacteria; phylum Bacillota; class Bacilli; order Bacillales; family Cytobacillaceae; genus Neobacillus; species Neobacillus vireti_A. The sequence goes on along the minus strand of NZ_JBALNB010000006.1, from coordinate 46,308 downwards.
TTTGAGCGATTAGAACTATCCATCGGCGATGAAAGGGCATGGGCAAGTGCTGATTATGATTTCCATGAAAGCATATTACAAGCTTCTCACAATGATCTCATCATTAACACAGTTAAAACCCTTCGAAAAGCCCTAGTTATAAGCCGCGAAAAAACGCTAGAAGCATCAAAGAATCTTCCCGAATCACCATATGATTCGCCGACACAAGAAGTATTTAAAAGACACCGAGTTATTTATGATGCCATCATAGCACGGGATGAAGAGTTAGCCAGGCAAAAAATGACTGATTTAATCCTGCGGGTAAAGAGAATTTTGGAAAAAATATATGGTTTTCAAGACTGAAAATATAAAAATTAAGGGTATGAGAGGAGCAAGAAAAAATGGGATTACAAGTGGTACGATTTGAAAAGGAAAATAAACAGCAATGGGGAGTTGTTTCAACCGATCAAATTCTCGTATTAAAAAATAGCTATAACTCTTTGGCAGAATTTTTAGAAACAGGGGCCGAAGAAGCAAGGAAAGTAAAAGAACAAGGAACGAGTGAATCTGTTGAATTGGATAAGGTGACAATTTTAAGTCCAGTAACGAAACCAGCAAGGATCGTTTGTCAGGGGGCAAATTATTCTTCACACCGTGCCGAATCTGGAATGGAAGCAGCCCGTCCACCTTATAACATGATTTTTAGTAAGGCTGATAGTTCGCTTAGTGGTGCATATACCGAAATTATTCGTCCGTCCCATGTTCAGCTCCTAGATTATGAAATTGAGTTAGGGCTTGTCATTGGAACAGAGATTACCGAAGCGGTAGAAGTAACAGATGAGAATCTTCATGAATATGTTGCCGGGCTAGTCATTTTTAATGATGTTTCCGCTCGGGATGTTCAACTAACGGAAGGACAATGGTTAAAAGGGAAAAGCTACCGTACATTTGGACCTACAGGACCATTTCTATACCTGCTTGATAAGGAAGAGGCAGCCCTCATTCATGATCTAAATTTAAAATGTTGGGTAAATGATGAATTACGCCAATCAACGAACACCAGTCAACTGATTTTCAAACCGGCAGAAACGATTACAGAGCTTTCAGAAACAATGGATCTTTCAAAAGGTGATTTAATCATCACTGGTACAACTGGAGGTGTCGCATTAACTCTTACTCCAGAAATGTTAGGAACGATTTCAAGTCCAGCAGTTCCGTACCAAAAGAAAATGGATTTATTTGTGGAAAACCAAATTAATAATGGGAAATACCTCAAAGATGGAGATGTAGTTCGTTGTCAAATCAAGAGTTCAGATGGAAGTATCGACCTTGGCGAACAAATAAACAAAGTAGTAGCAAGTAAAGTAACCGTTTCTTAAAATTAAAAATCAATAGCTGGGATTTATACCCAATCCCAGCGTCCCTTTTATCAAAGCTATTAAGGATATTTACTTTGAGATGAATAAAAAGGCTATTTTTAATTCCAACTTATGAATCCGCTTTCATTGCAGTTTTTATACACAAACTAAAAAGAATGATAGGGGTATGATGGATGAAAAAAGAAAATGTAGATGTTGCCATTGTTGGTTACGGGCCGGTATCTAAGCTATTAGCTACTTTACTTGGTCAAAAGGGTTGGAAAGTCGGTGTATATGAAAGATTCCAAACATCCTATCCTCTGCCGCGAGCTGTTCATTTCGATGATGAAACAGCGCGGATTTTGCAATCAGTCCTTCCTGCAAGCGAGATTGATAGAATTACTCAGGTCGCAGATGACTTTTATGAATGGTGTAATGGTGAAAGGCAAAATCTTTTAAAATTGGATTTTTCTAGCTTCGGTGCTTCTGGGTGGCCAGGTCATATGTTCTTTAATCAACCTGAACTTGAGAATCTATTAGATGCTGCCTGCTGCAACCAGCCTACAGTCAATGTAAATCTAGGGCATGAAGCAATTGGTCTTACAGAATTTGACGATAATGTAGAGCTAATCGTAAAGAATCAACAGGGTGAAGAGATCCAGATTACTGCAAAATATATTGTGGGCTGTGATGGAGCCAATAGTTTTGTTCGTAAAAATATCGAACATACAATAACGGATCTTGGATTTGCTGCCGATTGGCTTGTGGTAGATATTATTCCGCAAGTAGAAAGAGAATGGAAACCAATGAATTTGCAAGTATGTGATCCAGCACGGCCTACGACAGTTGTATCAGGCGGCCCCGGTAGAAGGCGCTGGGAATTCATGGCTCTTCCAGGTGAAACAAAAGAAGACCTTAACAAGGAAGAAATGGCATGGAAGTTATTGGAGCCTTGGGATATTACCCCTGCGAACTCTGTGTTAGAACGACACGCAATCTATACTTTTAAGGCACAATGGGTGGATGAATGGCGAAAGGGAAGAGTGATATTAGCTGGGGATGCTGCACATCTAACTCCGCCATTCATGGGTCAAGGAATGTGTGCAGGACTTCGTGATGCGAAGAATCTAGCATGGAAACTCGATTTGGTCCTCAAGGGTCTTGCTAATGACAATCTTCTCGATACCTATACGAAAGAACGGATACCGCATAATCGTGATGTAGTCGAGGCAGCTTTATTTTTAGGAAATGTCATTTGCGTAACCGATCCAGAAGCTGCTGCCAAACGGGATGAAGCATTTTTCACGGGCAGTGTTCCACCTATGCCAGAATTTCCATTTTTGACGGATGGCATTCTCTATCAGCAAGGCAAATACACGGGGAAACTCTCATTTCAAAGTCAGGTGAAGTATCAAGGCAAAGAAGGGTTGTTTGATGACCTAGTTGGGGATGGATGGATTGTGATGAGTCCAATTGATGATCCGAGGAAGGTATTGAGTGAAGAACAAATCAGCTTTCTTGAAAACATAGGTGCAAAATTCATTCAGGTTTCAGAATCTTCCGACACAACACAGGAGTCTTCAAATCTAGTGGTCGATGTTGATGGTAACTACAAACAATATTTTATTGAAACAGGATTAGAGGCTGTTCTTGTTCGTCCAGACTTTTACATTTTCGGGGGTACTGAAGTTTTAGCTGAGTTTCCTTTAGTCGTTGATAATTTAGTGAAACAAATGGATCAATTCATAAATACAGCAACTGCGAGATAACCAATATTGGGGAATATTCGTTTCTATTGCAGCTACTGTACCAGCATAAAGGATGGGGATCCTTTAGCATACGTTTCTGAATTACTTGAGGGCAAATCAGAAACAAATTTTAATAGACTCGGCTAAAAGTCTAAAAAGTAATTATACTATGTTTTTTTGTAAGAATGCTAATGAATGGATTCAAATAATTTTAAATTAACCAAATTAGGGGGATTGTATGATGTCCAATGTAAAAGTATTTCGATTAGCTTATGTTGATTTTTCTGCAAAAAATGCCGGTGCAATGGTGGACTATTATACCCATACAATGGGATATCGGGTTACGGAGGAAAAGGACGGAGTGACCTATTTAAGTAACGGCCTTGATCATCATAATATTGTCATTACACCTGCAGAAGAAAAGGCAATTCGCAGATATGGCTATCAATTAGATGGACAGATGACACTCGAAAAAGTACAGGAGCAACTCCATTCCCAAGGGATTGCCTCAAGTATGAAAATAGACGCGAAACCTGGTATTTCAAGATTCCTAGAATTGCAGGATCCAGCAGGGAATGTACTTGAAATCTTTACGGAGATGGAACAAACTGCGATTGGTTTTGGAAGTTCAGGAATTGTTCCTCTTAAACTAGGACACATTGCTTTTTATGCGAAAAATTTTAAGGAAACGATTAAATTTTATCAGGAAGTTTTAAATTTTGCCTTTACCGATCAAATCGGAGTAGATTTCGCTAATTTCTTAACCTGTAATACCGATCACCATGTGATCAATATTGTCGCATCAGAGGAGACGCGCCTGCACCATATTGCTTTCCAATTAAAAGACGCAAGTCATCAATATGCCAGTTCTGATCTATTAGCGAAGCATGGACGTCCTGTTCTTTGGGGACCATCCCGACATACTGCTGGACATAACATTGCCACCTACCATCATGACCCAGAAGAAAATGTGGTGGAATTATATACAGACATGGACGTTTTTATTTCAGAACTTGGAATTTTCGAGCCTCGTCCATGGCATGAAATTCTGCCCCAAAAACCAAAAGTTTGGGAAGCCTTAAGTGCTTGGGGCACTGAATTTGAATTAGACTTGGCAAAAGTGTAAGAAGTCTTCTTTAGAAATGGGTATTATAGTTCTAGACTAAAACCAACAGGTATAGGAAATTAGGGGACATTGAGAGCTTAGAAGCAGTTTTTTTGATCCCCTTTCTTCTTTACCTATTATATTGATTCACAAAATTCTACATAGTAATAGGATAAGTTTTTACTAGTAAAAGAGATGAATGGAGGAGTAAAACAATGACAACTTATATTATTGATGGTGCGAGAACAGCTTTTGGTACGTATGGTGGGTCTTTTAAGGATGTTAGTGATGTTGACTTAGGTGTGGCAGCAACAAAAGGAGCCATTGAAAGAAGCGGTATTCCAGCTTCCGATATAGATGAAATCATTTTTGGAAATGTAATTCAAACTGCTGAACATTCACCCTATTTGGCCAGACATATTGGTTTAAAAAGCGGCATGTTAGAATCATCATCAGCCCTAACCTTGAATCGACTTTGTGGATCAGGCTTGCAGTCAATTGTATCAGGAGCACAGTCCATTGCGTTAGGAGAAGCGAAAGTCATTGTGGCTGGTGGTACCGAGAGCATGAGTACAGCACCGCAAATAATAAAGGGAACCCGATTTGGTTCACCGAATAAAGCTCCTGTTGTGATAGATATGTTGTGGGAAACTTTGGTTGATCAATATGTGGGTTGTGGAATGGGTATGACCGCTGAAAATCTGGCAGAAAAATATAACATTTCTCGTGAGGAGCAAGATGCATTTTCTGTTCAATCGCAGCAAAAGGCGGGAAAGGCAAGGGATCTCGGAAGATTTGCAGATGAAATTGTTCCCGTTGTGATAAAAGGTAGAAAAGGGAAAGAAACCGTGATTGAGGCGGATGAACATATTAGAACAGATGTGAATGTAGAAGGATTAGCCAAATTAAGACCAGCTTTTAAGAAAGATGGGACAGTAACCCCAGGCAATGCCAGTGGTATTAACGATGGTGCTGCTGCTGTCATATTAGCTTCTGAAGACTATGTAATTGAACATAATTTAAAGCCATTAGCCAAGATTGTTTCATGGGGAGTGGCAGGGGTAGACCCAAAAATTATGGGAATTGGCCCTGTTCCAGCAAGTAAAAAGGCGTTGGAAAATGCTGGACTCTCTTTAAGTGACATAGATTTGTTTGAATTTAACGAGGCTTTCGCTGCACAAGCATTATCTGTGATCAAAGAGTTAGGGGTTGACCAGGAAAAAGTAAATGTTAATGGTGGTGCGGTCGCCCTCGGTCACCCCCTTGGTGCAAGTGGTACGAGAATCACCTATTCGTTAGCACTTGAGCTGAAGAAAAGGAATTTGAAATATGGTTTAGCTTCCCTGTGTATTGGCGGCGGTCAAGGCATTGCCATGATTATTGAGTCTGTGTAAGACACTGGAAGATATCGGAGTGAAATTTGGATGAAGTATGAGGGGGAACGATCATTGGAAAACAATAAAGTCCTTTTATCTATTGAAAATCATGTTGGAGTCATTACGTTAAATCGTCCAGAAGCAGCCAATTCTCTTGATTTGCAAATGGCCAAGGAATTAATGGAAGTCGCCATTTTTTGTTCTGAGAGTGAAAGTATTCGAACAGTTGTGATTACCGGTGCTGGAAATAAGTTTTCAGTTGGGGGCGATTTAAAAAGCTTTGCCCAAGAGGGAGATGAAATAAGCTCGCATTTGAAAAGTGTGACGTTTTATCTGCATCAAGCCATTTCCCTTTTTGCAAGAATGAACAAACCTATTATTGGGGCTATAAATGGAGTCGCAGCTGGTGCTGGAATGAGTCTTGCTTGTGCATGTGATTTGGTATATGCCTCAGAGAAGTCTAAATTTGTGATGGCCTATAACAAAATTGGATTAACACCGGATGGGTCAGGGAGTTATTTCTTACCTCGTCTTGTCGGGATGAGACGAGCATTAGAGTTAATGTATACCAATCGGCAGTTAACGGCGGATGAGGCATGTGAATGGGGAATCGTCAATCAGGTAGTTTCCGATGAGAAACTGATGGAAGTAGTCCTAAGTATTGCTGAACAGTTGGCAAAAGGTCCAATGAATGCCTATGGAGCAACGAAAAAGTTATTCTATCACTCTCTTCAAGAAACGCTGGAGTCGCAAATGAGTAAGGAATCTTTATTACTCGCAACTAGAGCAAGCAGTAAAGAGGGGAAAGAAGGAATTTCTGCTTTTCTTGAAAAGCGTGAAGCGAATTTCTTAGAATAAAAGATTTATGTGATTTCATAATCCTTAAATGGAGGGATCGGATTGAAAGCAGATAAAATACAAGAAAAGTTACTCTGGGAGCCCTCTCAACAAATGATAAATGAGTCAAATATTAAAAAATTTATGGTTTGGCTGGAGGAAAAAAGAGGGCTTACATTTAACCATTATAATGAATTATGGCAATGGTCGGTAACGGAGATTGAAAACTTTTGGACAGCTATATGGGAATTTTTTGATATAAAAGCAACAGGGGCTTATCAAGAAGTATTATCAGGTAATAAAATGCCAAACGTTAGATGGTTTCAGGGTGCGAATTTAAATTATGCAGAGCATATATTTAGGCAGGAGAATCCCAATAAACCTGCAATTATTTATCAATCAGAGATAAGCCCAGCACAGGAACTTAGCTGGGTTGAATTAAGAAAGAATACAGCGGCAATCGCGAAACATTTAAAGTCGTTAGGGGTTAAGCGGGGGGATCGTGTCGTTGCTTATGCCCCAAATATTCCAGAAACGATCACAGCCTTTCTAGCGTGTGCCAGTATCGGTGCTGTTTGGTCAAGCTGCGCACCGGAATTTGGAATCGCAAGTGTCATTGACCGGTTTAAACAAATCGAACCAACTGTATTAATTGCTGTTGACGGCTACCAATATGGCGGAAAGACTTATGACCGTCTGGATCATTTGAAAAAAATACAAGCAGAATTGCCGACACTAAAACAAACCATTCTCATTCCATATTTACAAGAAAAACCTGAAGTGATAGATAATTCTATTTTGTGGAATCAGGTTTTAAAAGAAAATAATAATGCTGCTTTAACATTTGAGCCAGTTCCTTTTAATGATCCTCTTTGGATATTGTATTCTTCCGGTACCACAGGAAAACCAAAAGGAATTGTTCAAAGCCAAGGAGGAATCCTGTTAGAGCATTTAAAATTCCTTGGTCTTCAAATGGATATTAGGAAGGACGACCGATTTTTTTGGTACACGACTACAGGATGGATGATGTGGAATATTGGCGTTAGCGGGTTACTGACAGGAGCAACCATTGTCCTATTTGATGGTAATCCAAACTATCCAAACGATGAAACGTTGTGGAAGTTTGCAGAATCTACGAAACTGAACATTTTTGGAACGAGTGCAAGCTTTTTAATGGCCAGTATGAAAGCAGGATTGATTCCTAAGGAACAATTTGATCTCTCTCCCTTAAGAACGATAGGCTCTACTGGGTCGCCGTTACCTGAAAGTGGCTTTGACTGGATTTATGAGCATGTAAAAGAGGACGTTTGGCTTACTTCTACGAGTGGTGGAACGGATATTTGTTCGGGCTTTGTGGGGGGAAGTCCAATTTTACCGGTTTACTCAGGCGAAATACAGGCTCGTGTATTGGGGGCGGCGGTAAGGGCTTATAATGATGCCGGTGTAGAAGTAATTGATGAGATCGGTGAACTTGTGATTACAGAACCAATACCATCCATGCCGATCTACTTTTGGAATGATGAAGAGGGAATACGTTATAAAGATAGTTACTTTAATGTATTTCCAGATATTTGGCGACATGGAGATTTTATTAAAATTACGACGAGAGGATCCGCGATTATATTCGGCCGATCAGACGCAACCATAAACCGTGGCGGTATTCGAATGGGAACAAGTGAAATTTACAGTGCCATCGAAAAAATCCCAGAAGTAATGGATAGTTTAATTGTCGATATTCCAATAAGTGCAGAACAATCCTACATGCCTTTATTTATCGTTCTAAAAGAAGGCTTCGAGCTTTCAAATGCTGTAAAAGCAAATATTAAGCAAACGATTAAGGAAAATTGTTCTCCAAGACATGTCCCAAATGATATTTTAAGTATAAAAGAACTTCCGAAAACCTTAAATGGTAAGAAACTAGAAGTGCCGATTAAGAAGATTTTAATGGGTTTACCGGTTGATAAAGCGGTTAACATCGGGTCATTATTGAATCCACAATCGTTAACGTACTTTGTTAAATTTGGCGAACAATTATCCTCGGGAATGGTCAAATAGTTGTAAAAGAATTGGAAACTGATTTTCAAAAGCGGCAGATATATTATTGCAGAGTCAGTGTCCTACGATGAAACTCATACTGATTTGTGATAGGGGTACCTAAAAGTCTAACTTTTTGGGTCCCTCTGGCTTTAAAGATAAAGAAAGACACATTTATGGGGAGGGAGTTTGAGTTTATGATTAGCGATTTTAAGTCTAAATTTCCAAATTTCTTTAAAGCCACCGTTTTTGGTTCTGCATTATCAATGATGGCTGGCTGCTCGGCAAATTTTGCCGGTGAAAAGGTGGTAAAAGCAGATTCGAATTCAGATAAATCAGCTAATAATAAAAATTCCGTGAGGGAAGAGTCACAAGCGGAAAAACCAAATGTAATCTACATTGTTTTGGATGACACTGGTTATTCCGATTTAGGTGCATACGGTTCAGAAATTAAGACTCCGAACATTGACCGACTAGCTGAAAATGGACTTCGGTACAATAATTTTCATGTGACGCCTGTTTGTTCGCCAACAAGGGCCTCGTTATTAACGGGAAGAAACAGTCATGCAGTCGGAATGGGACATGTTTCCAATTTTGACTTTGGACCAAGTTTTCCAAATCGAAGAGGAGAACTTGTCCCTGAAGCGGGAACCGTTGCCGAAGTACTCACAGAAAACAATTTTACGAATTACGCTCTTGGAAAGTGGCATATCCTTCCAACAGCAGAAGTTTCGCCTGCTGGGCCATATCATAACTGGCCATTAGGAAAGGGCTTCCATCGTTATTTTGGAAACCTTGAAGATTCCTCGGATCAATATCGTCCAGAACTCATCGAAGACAATACGCATATCGAAACGCCTATCAATAAAGACTTTCATTATTCTAAAGCGCTTGTGGAAAAGGGCAGTCAATATATTATTGACCACGTTTCTAATCAACCTGAAAAGCCATTTTTTATGTACCTAGGTTTTGGGGCACAACATATGCCGCACCAGGTACCACAAGAATACATAGACCAGTACGATGGGGTTTATGATGAGGGCTGGGAGAAGGTACGCGAAGAACGTTTTAAAAGACAAAAGGAAATTGGGCTTATTCCTGAAGATGCTGAATTAGCTCCATTAAATCCTGGTGTTCAATCATGGGATGGCCTGTCAGAGGATGAGAAGGAAGTGTATACGCGTTTCATGGAAACGTATGCTGGGTTCTTAACACATACGGATGAACAAGTTGGAAAAATGATTGATGTTTTAGAGAAAACCGGGGAACTAGAGAATACAATGATTGTGTTAATATCGGATAACGGTGCCAGCTCAATTGGCGGTGAGAATGGATCTACAAGCCAAGCCATTGCCTACAATGCGATGAAAGAGGATTTCAAAACGGTACAAGCAAAGCTGGATGAAATCGGTGGGGAATCAACCAATCCGGATTATCCTGCTGGCTGGGCACAAGTGAGCAATACGCCATTCAAAATGGTGAAAAGTACCACATATGCGGGTGGAATACGGACACCAATGATTGTACACTGGCCAAAAGGAATCGAGGATAATGAGAAAGGAAAAGTAAGAACTCAGTTTACCCATGTAAGTGATATTACGGCTACCGTATATGATTTGCTTGGAGTGAAGTCACCTAAAACCTTAAAAGGCGTCGAACAAATGCCGGTCACGGGAACAAGCTTTGCTTATACTTTCAAGGATGGCAATGCAAAGTCTAAAAAGAAGTCGCAATATTTTGAAATAACTGGAAATCGTACGATCTATCATGAGGGCTGGAAAGCAATTGCCTTTCATAAAAAAGGTCAGCCATTTGAAGACGATGTCTGGGAACTATATCATGTGGATGAAGATTTTTCGGAACTGAATGATCTTGCAGCCGAAGAACCGAAGAGATTGGAAAAGTTGATTAAAGTATGGGAGAAGGAAGCAAAGGCGAATAATGTCCTCCCGCTTACCGAACATTTTCTTAATTCATTAGCGAATCTGCCGGTAGATTCACCACGAGCGAGAAAAACATTTACGTTTTATCCGGAAATGACACACGTAAGTGAATCGGCAGCACCTTTCACGATTAATCGTTCATACGAAATTACAATACCGTTCGAATATAAACAAGGTGACAAAGGGGTATTGTTAGCCCTAGGAAATGATAAGAGTGGATATACTTTCTATGTTAAAGACAATCATTTAATCTATGAACATAATTCTGGATTTTCTCGATATAAAATTGTTTCTGATAAAGTGCTAACGGAAGGAAAGATGACACTTCGCTTCCATTTTAATAAGACCGCTAATAATGAAGGTATTGGCACCCTATACGTCAACGATGAAAATGTAGGGGAGACACAGATCAAAATGCTTCCTTTCAAAGTGTCCTTTGAAGGGTTAGATATTGGGGAAGATATGTTATACCCGGTGAGTCCTGAATACGAAAACGAAGGGACATTCCCTTATTCAGGAAGTATAGAGAAAGCCATTTATTCGTTTGAAGAAGCAGCAGTGGTTACGATTCCATAAATAAAGAAGGAATTAAGGGGTACAAAGGCAATGTCTTTGTACCCCATCCATTAGGGAAAAGGGAGAAACGGGGGAACAAAATGAATCTGCTAAAACAAAGAGAAGATAATTTTCATATTATCGCTAAACCTAGTGGTCCACTCTGTAATTTGGATTGCCATTATTGTTTTTATACAGAAAAGGAAGCCTTATTTCCAGGACAACCAAGCTATAAAATGTCTGATGTTACATTAGAAAACTTTGTGAGAAATTACATAAAATCGCAAAAAGCACCGGAAATCCCTTTTGTTTGGCAAGGGGGAGAACCAACCTTAATGGGCCTTGATTTTTATAAAAAGGTCGTCCAATTCCAAAAAAAGTATGCAGGTGATAAAAAAATATCCAACTCTTTACAGACAAATGGCACATTACTAGATGATGAATGGTGTAAATTTCTCGCAGCAAATGATTTTCTTGTCGGCATAAGCATCGACGGACCGCCTGAGATTCATGATTACTATCGTGTAAACCGTGGGGGGCAGCCAACTTCAGACCAAGTGCTACATGGTCTATCACTCTTGCAAAAATACAAGGTTAGTTATAATGTCCTCACTTGTGTGACGAAGGAATCTGCGCCACGGGCAATCGAAATCTATCGATACTTTAAAGAAAATGGGGTTCAATATCTTCAATTTATCCCGATTGTTGAACGGTTGCCAGATGCAAAAGCCTTAAAATTAGGGCTTCGACATGCAACACCGCCATCTTTGACCCAATCGGAGGTACAAAAGGCGGTTTCCCCTTGGACAATTGGCTCCGAGCAATACGGTGATTTTCTGATTGAGGTATTTGATGAATGGGTTCGCAATGATGTCGGGAAAGTTCATGTGATGAATTTTGAATGGGCACTTGCTGCTTGGCTCGGTCTTCCTTCACCCATCTGTTTATTTTCAGAAACGTGCGGAAACGCAGGGATCATCGAACACACAGGGGACGTTTACTCTTGTGATCATTTTATGTATCCAGAATATAAACTCGGAAATATCTCCGAAGATTCTTTAAAGAAAATGATGAGTTCTCCGCAACAGAAGGAATTTGGTGATGTGAAAAGAGATACATTGCCAAAGCAATGTCAAAGCTGTGAAGTACGCTTTGCTTGTCATGGTGAATGTCCGAAACATCGCTTCCTTCTTTCTGATGATGGCGAGCCCGGTTTGAATTATTTATGTGCGGGCTATAAAAAATATTTTTCTCATATCCACCGCTACATGAAGGTCATCGTCCAATTAATCGAACATAATCTGCCAGCTTCTGATATCATGCAGGTCATCAAAGGGCCATTGATTGTTAGAAACTGATTTTTTTCGGAGTTTAACGATTATAATCTATCAATAACGAAGTATGAAAGATAGTAAAACAACCACAATTATAATTACAAGGTCAAATATATTTCGATTGGAATATGGAACAACACATTGCGTCAAATCTTTAAAGTAAATCGTGGATTATCGCATTCTTTGAACTTGGATAAGCCACTCTAGACAGAACACTAAAAAAATAGTAAACTAAATTTCACATGAATAAAAATCCGCATCCTGCGGTCGAGGTTCTAGCACCCCTCGTTAAAAAAACTAAGGCGAAGCAGCACTTCTCTTAGAGATGCTGTTTTTTCTTTTTTAACGGGATAAAGGAAAAAACTGCGGATAAAAAATCAAAGGGAGTGAGCATCATGAGAATTTTATTGTATTTAATTTCAATCATCGCGGCAAACGTCGTAACTGCTGCAATCGCACCATTACAGTTAGGTGTCTTTATTGTTCCAATGGGGACATTATTAATCGGGGCAACCTTCATCTTCCGTGACTTGGTTCAAAACAAATACGGAAGAAAGAAAACCTATATGTTCATCGGATTAGCGCTATTCCTTTCGGCGATTGTTTCCTACATGTTAGGGGACACCTTAATCATCGTCATGGCATCCGCGATTTCCTTTGCAATTGCAGAAACAACCGATACAGAGATTTATACCCGGTTAAACCTGCCTATGAGCTTACGTGTTCTTTATAGTGGAATTGTCGGTGGTTTATTGGATTCAGCCATTTTCGTCGTCATCGGTCTTAGCCCGCTGGGTGCAAATTTCTTACCATGGGAGGCCGTTCCATTCGCAATCCTGGGGCAAGTGATTGTAAAAACCATCATTCAGGGTATTGCAGCATTAATCATTCACCAAACCAATAATTTGAGCAATCGTACAGTTTCAAACTAAGAATGGAAGAAGCTCCATGCTCTGTATAAGAGTTTGGAGTTTCTCCTTTTTTTTTCAGATTTGTATTATGTAGCAGGATAACGATTGATGTATTTCCGATTACTTACAATTTGAAATTTCTACTGAGAAGGTAAATAGGAGTTAATTACCTATTATTTTCACTCCATTCTCTGAATATGGAAATGAAACTATTTAATACAGGATAGTTTTCATCCTTACGCCATGTTAATGATAAATCAACTGTAGGGTATTCTCCTCTAATTCTCTTAAACACTACTCCAGGTTTTTGTATTTCCATAGCTAGTTCAGAACAGATTGCTACTCCCCATTCTGCAGATACAAAGGTGAGAATATTGTAGATACCATCCGTTTCTTGATATATTTTTGGTGTAAAACCAGCTTTATGAAAAACTGCTAAAATCGTATCATAATAATTCGGTTCTTTATTTCTTAACGACATAATAAACTGCTCATCCCGAAAATTCAGTAGATCTAGAGAAACATTCTCTTTTGATAAAGGATGGTTGATTGGGATTGCAATAACAAAAGGGATCTTTCTCGTAATAATACTGTTTAATCCGTTATTATTGACAGTTTCCCAGGTAAAACCTATATGAATTCGATTGTCATTTAAAGCATTAATCTGCTCTGCAGTTGACATCTGATGAAACACCACATTTACATTTGGGAATTTTGATCGATAGTAGTGGAAGAAGTGAATGAGTTGTATACTTAATAATCCTGTATATCCTATGGTTAATTGTCCTAGTGCCCCATTTTGGATTTTACGAGCCTCTTCACAAGCTTCATCTAGCTTAATAAAAATTGAATAGGCTCTATCGAGAAATTGCTTTCCCGCCTCGGTTAATTCAACACTTCTTTTTGTTCGGTTGAACAACGTTACTCCCAATTCTTTCTCTAATTGATTGATTTGTTGACTAAGAGGAGGCTGACTAATATTTAGTCGCTCAGCTGCTTTGTTAAAATGTAATTCCTCTGCAACGGCAATGAAATATCGTAAATGCCTCATTTCCAAAATCTATCCATCTCCTTTAATCAAATAGTCGCTTCTAAATAATTACCATATTATTCTTGATTTTCCTATTTAGGGGTAAGCGCCTAATTATTACAAGGAAAAAATCTATTATATTCGCTAACTTATTATTTTTTAAAGGCCCTAGACCTAATAAGAACCCTCTATAAATAATATTAATACTTTTCAAATATTAATACAATTGTTAATAGTATTAATATTCAGTTATTAAGAGGGATACAATAGAGTTAAACAAAGACAATAAAATTCATTTGGTGAGGTTCATTTTAAAGAGGATTTCTATTGTTAAAGTAAAATGGTTTTTACAAAATTAATGGGGGTAAAATATGAAAGACTTTCAAACTCTACGATTAGAAAAAAACAATGATGTATTGACTGTATGGTTAAACCGTGAAGAACGAGGAAATTCTATTAATTTGGTTATGTTAAAAGAGTTAATTGAACTAACTGAATACTTAAGAGTAGAAAATGAGATTAACTACGTCATATTTACGAATGAGGGAAGGTTCTTTTCAACAGGATATGATTTAAATGAATTATATGATATTTCAGTAGGAGAAAAGGAAGTATCAATTCAATTTAAGTTAATGCAACTACTGGGTCAGGAAATGTTACAGAAGTTGGAAAATATTGAGCAAATTACGATTGCAGCGTTAAGAGGATCCGCATATGGCGGAGGAGTTGCAATCGCAATGGCAGCAGATTTCCGTCTTATTTCGAATGATAGTTTATTAAACCTTCCGGAAACAAATATTGGTATGTTTTTATCTTGGGGATGTACTCCTAGGCTTGTTAAGGCCGTTGGTGCAAGTAAAGCAAAAGAGTTAATTATGTTGTGTGAAGATGTAACGGCAGAGGAAGGCTTTAGATTAGGTCTGGTGAATAAAGTTGTGTCGAGAGATAAAATGAGTGAGGAAGTAGGTATAATGGTTAAAAAACTACGAGACAAGGGCCAACTTTCTATCAAGATGACAAAAAAATTGGTGAATGCATCTGTTGCGGTTAATTCAGGTGATCTGAACATTACGGAATCAGAATTGGCGGAGAAAATGGTCTTATCAGGTGAAACCAAAGAAAAAATTATGAGATTTATCGAAAGAAAAAACACAAAAAGTAACCGATAATTGATTGGATGAAAATAATTTTGCAGCAATAAGTTGTAAGCGCATACTTTTAAAGTCTAGCACTAGAGAAGATAGTATAACCATTTATTTTTAAGGGGGAGAAGTATGAGGATCAAACCTATTTTCTTATTCATCTTATTATTATCTTTTGTAGTACTCTTAACAGCTTGCGGGAAAGGTTCATCTGAACAGAGTCAAGGAGATGAAGTTTACGAATTTGATTTTAATATTCAGCCGCCAGCTGTGCATAACTACGCAAAGACTGTTCAAAAATGGGCGGATTATGTAGAAGATGAAACGGATGGGAGAATTAAAATTAATGTTTTTCCTAGTGCAGCACTAGGTCCCTATGAATCTGTATATGAGGATATAGCTGGTGGTGTATATGACATTGGATACGCAAATCCTAGTATACAAGATGACACAATATTATTTCCATTATCAATTGGAGAATTACCTTTTTCCCTGCACGATCCATTTGATAAGAGAAAAGTAATTGAAAAATTCAATGAAAAATTTCTATCTGATAAATTTGATGATGTTACTTTCTTATCATTTACAGGTTCAGATCCCTACCACATTGTTAGTAAAACGCCAATCGAATCACTTAATGATTTGAAAGGTAAAAAAGTAAATGGAATTGGTGACGAAAAAATTCAATTGGTTGAGCTTTGGGGTGGCTCGCCTGTCAGTCTTTCACAAGCGGATTTGTATGAGGCCTTAGAGAGAGGAACGGTAGACAGTGTGATTTATCCGGCAATTGGTTCCATTGGTTTTAGTTTCTATGAAGTTGCACCATATTTAACTCGTGTTAGTCTTGATTCTCAGTCTTGGGTTAATTTGATCAATACAGACTCTTTAAATAGATTACCAGATGACTTGAAAAAAATGTTTTTAGAAGATTTTGGACCGAAATTAGCAGATATGCCTGCAGAAATGTATGTGACAGAACAAGAGAATGCACTTAAGAAATTTGAAGAAAAAAAAGGCAAGGTAATTGAATTAAAAGATTCTGAGTTAGAGAAATTCCGACAGCCTGCAAAAGAGGTTTGGGGAAATTGGGTTAAAAAGGCGAATGACAAGGGGTATCCTGGTCAAGAAATGATGGATTACTTTATAGAATTACTAGAAGCTGAGGGAATTGAAACCCCTCTCAGTAAATAATTTACCAGCTACTAATCAAATTAGCTCCTATTGGGATTGTGGATAAATATAGACTCCTTAAAGGCAGCAAAATTGTAGCTGCCTTTAAGAAGATATCAAAGTTCAGTATATTGATGATTTATTATCTAGGAAAGAAGGGATGGTATTTGGTTACTTTTATTAAACTAACTAGATATTTTACGTTTATTAATAAATGGGTTGTGGCCATTACATTGGCTTTGCTAATGCCATTAGTAACTATCTTTGCAATATTGAGAAGTCTAAACCATCCAGTTTTGGGAGATGTTGAACTTACTCAGCTTGCTATGGTTTTACTCATAATGGGATCCTTAGCATATACCGAAAAAACGAATTCTCATATATCGATTGGTATTATTGTTGATAGATTACCAGCTAAAATACAGGTGATTTTTGATCTCGCTGCTCATCTGCTTGCCTTTATTTTCTGTCTACTAGTGTGTTGGGTATTCATTACGGAGAGTGACTTTTCGAAATCTACCGACCTGTTGAACATATCATTTTACCCCTTTAAGTTATTTATCGTTATGGGTTTTGCTGCATGGGGATTGGAAATTATCATTAAATGTTATGAGTCCATGAAAAAAATTAAACGTACGGAATAAAGGGGGGAAAACTAAATGGACACAGAAGTTATTGGTATTCTTGTCATACTGTTTGTATTTATCTTAATGTTTCTTCGTGTGCCAATCGCTATCGCCATGGCGGTTCCTGCTTGTGTTGGAATTATATTGTTAAAGGATGTAGGTGCGCTTATATCAGTAATCAATAGTATTGTTTGGGACCAGAGTTATAATTACACCCTCTTGACGGTACCACTTTTTGTACTTATGGGGCATTTGTTATATTCAGCAGGGATTAGTTCCGAATTATTCACGACATTTCGCCTGTGGTTTGGAAAATTAAAAGGTGGATTGGGGTTGGCAACAATAGGTTCCTCTGCCATGTTTGGAGCATCTACGGGTTCAAGTTTAGCCACAACGGGAACCATGGGTGTTATTGCTACCAAAGAAATGCTCCAAGCAGGGTACGATAAAAGTCTGACAGGGGGTTCAATCGTTGCGGGTGGAACACTTGGAATCCTTATCCCTCCCAGTACAACATTCATTATCTATGGCATGATTACCGAACAGTCGATTGGAAAACTCTTATTGGCAGGTATACTTCCGGGTATTCTTCTGACTATTCTGTTTATGATTACCATTTATCTGGCAGTAACATTTAAACCGAGTCTAGTAAAAGGTTCTGCACAAGACAATGAAGTGACCTGGAAGGAACGATTTATTTCTTTAAAAAGTAATCTGCCAATTGTTTTGCTATTTGTGGTGGTTATTGGGGGAATTTATTTAGGTATCTTTACTGTAACTGAATCGGCTGGTGTCGGTGCCTTCGGTGCATTTATTATTGGTTTAATGCGCAGGACCATTACGAAGAAAAATTTCACAGAAGCATTGTTTAGAACAATAACAACTACTGGTTTTCTCTTCGCAATTATTATGGGAGCGTTTATCTTAAACTATATTCTAGTAATTACACGTATTCCATATAAACTGGCGGATCTACTTACTGCATCGGACCTATCACCAACCATGATATTTATTTTAATAGTGTGTATGTACATTATTCTCGGAGCTCTAATGGATACAGTTGCTATGCTCGTAGTGACAGTCCCTATCATATTACCAATCGTTGATATGTTAGGATTTGATTTGATTTGGTTTGGTGTTATCGTCGTTCTATTAATAGAAATGGCTTTAATAACACCACCTGTTGGTATGAATTGCTTTGTCTTAAATGGTGTGGCGGATCAGTTATCATTAGGTGAAATATTTAAAGGAGCTATGTTATTTGTTATACCTATTCTAGTATTAATTATCTTAATTTATATATTTCCGGAAATTGCACTGTTCATTCCTAACAATGCATTTGGTTGAGGATTCTAGAAATATCACTTTGGTCTAGGAGGAAATACGATGATTCATCGTTTTATAGAGTCATTGCCATATGAACGGCGAGTATTAAGTGAGATGTTAGACAGTTGTTATGAAACTAACAGCAGCTCAGTATTTTATGTTAGTCTCGATGAGCAAAACCGAGAGGTAACCTATGCAGAAATGAAAGAAAAAGTAGATATCGTTGCTTCTAATCTATTGGACATAGGAATTAAGAAAGGAACTCATGTAGCCGTATTAATGACTGGTTCTACAGACTATCTATCAGTGTGGTTCGCTCTGGCGAAACTTGGTGCTATTGAGGTGCCAATTAATACAGTTTATAAAGGAGAAACTCTCCAGTATTTGATCAATGATTCAGATGCGAGATATATCGTGGTGGATGAAGAATATTATGGGGAGCTAAACAAGGTCTCAGGTGGATTAGAAAAAATTCAACATGTAATTTCTCATGGTATTAATCAATATCCATATGAATCTAGTTGGAACAATGTTGAATGGGACCGAGTCATTCAAAATTCTGAGATAAGGATTCGGAATCTTTACAATGAAGTAAAGATCAATCCCGTTTATCCCAATGATCCTGTCGGTATTATCTATACTTCTGGGACGACAGGACCGTCGAAAGGGGTACTTCTTTCCAATCACCATTTGGTTTTCATGGGAATGACCCATGCAGGTATTATGCATTACGAGGAAAATGATATTTCATTAAACTTTCTTCCCTATTACCATACTGCAGCTAAATTTGTAACGATGGCATGTATGTTATCTGGCGCTAAGATGATCTTAAAGAAAAAGTTTAGTATTACATCATTCTGGAAAGATGTACACGAGCAACAAGTGACTTTGTTATCAACATTGGGCGGGGTTTTACCGATGTTACACAAACAAAAGGCAAATCCAGAAGATGCAAATAATTCAATTCGTGCTGTTTATGTGATTCCATCACCTACAGATACCTATTATGAGATCCAGAATCGGTTTGGATTTAAATTAGTGGTTGCGTATGGGGGAACGGAATGGAATATCGTTTCTTCTACAGAGCTTGATGAAGATAAACCCGGCTCAGCTGGCCGTCCTTTTGAACAATATTATGATTTGAAAATTGTTGATGAACATGACTTTGAATGCTCTCCATTTGAACAAGGTGAAATTATTGTACGACCCAAAATCCCTCATATTGTCATGCTTGAGTACTACAATAAACCAGAAAAAACAGTTGAAGCATGGAGAGGGTTATGGTTCCGTACAGGTGATCGTGCCTATAAGGATAAGGAAGGATATATCTATTTTGTAGATCGTTTAAAAGATGCCATCCGTAGACGAGGTGAAAATATTTCATCCTTTGAAATTGAAAGTGTCATCGATAAGCATCCGCAAATAAATGAGTCTGCTGTTATTCCTGTACCTTCTGAAATAGGTGAAGATGAAATTAAAGCTTGCATTATCTTAAAGAAGGATGCGGACATTAGTCATCAGGAAATTTTTAATTATTGCTATGAAAATATGGGTTACTTTATGGTTCCGAGGTATATCGAGTTTTTTGAAGATTTTCCGAGAACTCCTACGGGGAAAGTGAGGAAAAATATTCTCCGTGGGCAAGGTATTAGGGGCTTGACTAGTTTTACTTGGGATCGTGAAAAGGATGGAGGTTTTAAGGTAACTTCAAAGGGAATTGTTGCTATAAAGGAGCAGTAGGTAGGTTAATAGAGTTGCTTCGTAGATTAAATTCAGAATATAAAAATTATTAGGAAATAGGTGGAGAATAAAATGAAATTTGAAACGAGAATAACAAAGTTGTTGGGTATACGTTACCCCATTATTCAGGGGGGCCTTGCATATCTTGCTTACTCAGAACTTGCTTCAGCTGTATCGAATGCTGGTGGTCTTGGACAAATAACAGCCATGAGTTTATCCACTCCTTCAGAATTAAGAGAAGAGATTATTAAAACACGTGAGAAAACTGATAAACCATTTGGTGTTAATTTTGCTATTGGAGATCATGGTCGCTCTTTTACTCATATGTTGCAGGTTGCTGTGGATGAGGAGGTTCCAGTAATTTCAATGACAGGCGGAAATCCTACTCCTATCTTTAACGAATTAGCTGGAGTGGATGTTAAAAAGCTCGTCTTAGTTGCTTCAAAGAAACAAGCAATCAAGGCTGAGAAACTAGGAGCAGATGCTGTAATGGTCGTGGGGCAAGAAGGTGGAGGGCACCTTGGGCGTGATGATGTTGGAACCATGGTTCTAGTCCCTCAAGTAGTAGACGCTGTTTCGATTCCAGTTATTGCCTCAGGGGGAATTGGAGATGGCAGAGGGTTACTTGCAGCTTTAGCGTTAGGTGCCGAGGGAATAGAAATGGGTACACGATTCATAGCAACAGAAGAATGTGTTCATGCCAATCATGCATATAAGCAAAAGATTGTAGAAAGTGAAGAAACAGATACAGTTGTCATAAAACGGAGTATTGGAGCTCCCGCACGTGCTATTAGGAACCAATGGACGGATAAAATCATATCTGCTGAACAAGAATTACCGACATATGAAAATTTAAAAGACTTAATTAGTGGCAATGCGAATAAACGCTTTATATATGAAGGATCAGAAGAACAAGGATTTGGCTGGGCTGGTCAAGTCATAGGGAGAATTCGCGATGTCAAACCTGTTTCACAATTAATTAGCGACATGATCCATGAGGCAGAAGAAATGTATAAGAGGTTCAGTTAATTATTTTAAAAAATCAAAGGAGGAAATACAATGACAAATAAAGTAAACGAATTAATAAATGGTATTGACGTAGAGGGACTTAATAACTACAAGAAAGTGATCAGTGAAAATGCAGAGGATGCCATGATTGATTATAAAGTGAAGCTAGAGTGGCTAGGCGGTACAAAAACAAAAGTGACCACTCAAGGAATAACACTTGGGAAACAAGAATTAAAAAGAAACTTTTCTTTTGAAATTGACGAGCCGCCACAGCTCCTTGGTAATGATTCAAAACCAACTCCGCAGGAATATTTGTTAGGTGGATTTGGTGCTTGTATGATGGTTGGTTATACCGTAGGTGCAGCAGTAAAGGGAATTAAACTTGATAAACTAGAGATTGAGATCGAAGGCGGACTGGATTTGAGAGGTTTTCTTGAGGTGAATCCGACTTCTCCAATTGGAATGAAGGAGGTTAAATATATTATTCGAGTAAAGGCAGATGGAAGTGAAGAAGATTTGCATGAGATTCATCAAAAGGTGATAGAGACATCTCCAAACCGAGCAACGATTGCGGATGAGGTAAATGTGGTTTCTGAATTAGTAATTGAAAGATAGCACTTTTAAGGTAGTTTGTATAAATATTGTTGGAGGTTTTATGATAATGGAAATGGATGAAAACAAATTTGAAACGATAGATTTTTCAATTACTAAAAACATTGCAGTCATAACCTTGAATAGACCGAAACATCTTAATGCAATTAGCGACCAACTTACAAAGGACGTTTATCATGCACTAGATCTTGTTGATCATAACAAAAGTATTCGAGCTGTTATCCTCACAGGGGCAAATAATAATTTTTCCGCCGGTGCTGATTTGAAAAAGACATACGATTTGCCCACTCCGATTGGGGAAGAGCCATCAGAGGTTTGGAGGGATCACTTAGAGTCATTATTACGTGTTTCAATGAAGATGTGGAACTTAAGAGTTCCTGTCATAGCTGCGGTAGATGGTTACGCTTTGGGAGGGGCTGCAGATTGGGTATTGTCAGCAGATATAGCGATTGCTTCTGATAAAGCATTATTCGGTGAACCTGAAATACGATTCGGTGCTGCACCTGGTACCTTAATGATGCCTTGGGTTCTCGGGATTAGAAAGGCAAAAGAACTATTATTTACAGGAGATTCTGTAGATGCAGAAGAAGGATTAAGAATAGGGGTTTATAATAAAGTAGTTCCACAAGAGGAATTAATGAAAGAATCTTTTAAACTCGCAGAAAAGATGGCAAATATTCCACCATCTGCACTTAAAATAACGAAGGTCTCCATTAATAAAATTTATGAAATGATGAATATTAAGGAGTCTCTAGACTACCATTTAGAAGCAGCCATTTCTATGTTTTTCCTAAATTCCGAGAAACAAACTGCAGCCATTGGAAGTAAAATTAAACGAGAAGGATTAAAAAGTTTTCTATCCGATGCAAATAAAGACTTTACATGATAAATTATTCATGTAATAACTAGAAAATAACAAACTCCAACTAAGGGGTTTGTTATTTTTTAGAGACTAGCTATATTTTTTACATATTTCTTGGTATATATCTTAGGGAGGAGGTGTGGAAGATGGTCAATAATCGATGGCTGGCATTAACAATAATTGGAATATCGGTAATTTTTTGCTTAAGTCTGTGGTTTAGTGCATCCGTTATTGCCCCTGAATTAAAACAAAGCTGGAGTCTATCTCCGTTAGAGGAGGCTTTTCTGGCCGCGTCCATTCCGTCAGGATTTGTCATAGGTGCTTTTTTTAGTTCTTATTTTGGGTTAACTGATCGATATAGTGTTAGAAAATTATTTGCTATCTCAGCCCTGTTAGGAGCACTACTTAATGGATTCTTGATTACGGCAGACCAGGCAGCATTCGGTATTGTATTGCGAATATTGACTGGAGTTACGTTAGCAGGTGTTTATCCAACATCGGTTAAAATAATTGCACATTGGTTTCCAAAACAACGCGGCTTGGCAACCGGCATTTTGATTGCTGCTTTAACTTTGGGTTCCTCTATGCCGCATTTTATATCGATCTTTACCATAAATATGGATAGCAGCTGGGTACTGATGACTACTTCGATCCTTGCCTTGATGGCAGCAATCCTAATTTTGGTCCTCTTACCTGATAATCAAATGGCACCTAATAAAAGTTCTTGGTCTTTTTCTATTTTTGAAAAGATTCTTAAAAATAAACCGATCATGCTGGCGAATTATGGTTACTTTGGCCATATGTGGGAGTTGTACGCGATGTGGACCTGGCTCCCCGCATTTTTAACTGCAAGTTTTTTACGCTCTTCACCCAATTCAGATCCAATGCTTAGTATGTTTACGACATTTACCTCAATTGGGGTAGCAGGGGGGATAGGTTGTATAGCAGGCGGTATATTGGCAGATAAGATCGGAAGGGCCAATTTGACGATTATCTGTATGTCGATTAGTGGATTGTGTGCAATCTTAATTGGTTTTACTTTTGGGGGTGTCATCTGGTTAACAGTATTGGTATCAATCATCTGGGGAGCCTCAGTCATCGCTGACTCTGCACAATTTTCCGTCGGAATTACAGAATTTGCCGAATCAGAATATATCGGAACAGCACTTACTTTGCAGATGTGTATTGGTTTTCTAATCACAATCCTATCAATAAACTTAATTCCAATCATTCAAACTTTTATTGGTTGGAGGTTTGTGTTTATTCTTTTGAGCATTGGTCCTATTCTAGGAATCATATCAATGGTTAAGTTTAAGTACTATGAATCTAGTGCATACGATTCCTAGTATTTAATTGGAAAAATTGAACTATTCTATGTAAAAAGCTCCAAGCTCTTTAAAAGAGTTTGGAGCTTTTTGGATGATTACGAGAAAACTATAATACATTAAATAATATAATTGCCACCAGAGGCACTATGAAAATGATATAACCGATGGGGTTGCCAAAGTTGATGGTCATACCTACGCCAAATCGTTTTTCCACAAAGATGGAGGGATCATTTTTGTTGAAATAAAAGAGGCCGCCTACCCAGTGGGAATCCTCATCGTAATCTGTTATTTTTTCTTCTGTCACATCGATAGAGACTTTATCAGAACGCCCAACTTTTATCGCAAACGCAATGGTACCTGCTAATACAACGGCAAGGAAAATGACAGGTGTTGCTGCCATAATAGTTCCATCTAATAAATCAGGATAAATCATTCTTAACTGAAAGAAACTGAACATTACGGTAAGCAGCAAACTAACAAGAAACATAAACCAGCTTGTATATTTTCGTAAGGTTAGCTGACGTAACCGGGAAGCATTTGTACTGGTTGCACTTAATTTAATGCCAGATTTTTTCGTACCAACTTGAATCCCTAAATACATGAGCTGCATAAGTAAAAGTGTGAGTGGCAGCAGGATGGCTGACATGGGAGTTTTCTCTGTAAAGGCATCCGCTTCACCATTGATTCCCCAATGAGTTGGAATCTGCTCGGGAAGAAGGTCATATTGGAAAACTGTAAAGCTGATAACTCCTATTGTAATGATGATGGGAAGTAAATATACTTGCCAAGGAAGCATTTCATCCTGAGCCCGAACGGATAAATCTGTGAATTTTACTTGTTTTAAGTTCTCCATCCAATTACTTTCTCTTTTTATTTGTTGCGTTTTTCCATGAAAGAAAAAATATAGCGAAAGGCTAAACAAAATAATCCCAAATTGAATAAGCGTCCCGATAAACACGGTTTGTTCTTCGGCGGGGTGAGTTAATATTGCCCAAAGAAGAAAGACAGCCAAAGCTAAAAATGAGAGAATGCCTACGGTGTATGCATACCACTTTTTATAAGCTTTCAGCTTTTCATTATTTAGGTGTTTTTCTGGTACTGTGACACCGAAAATAACCGTTCGTTTGACTAAAAAAGGAACGGCGGTTTGGATCCCAGCCAATATAATTGAAATTATAAGAAATATTGCAAGAGTCATAGTTATTCCTCCTTAATATCTTTTATTAATGCTGTAACGAGCTCTTGGATTTGTTTTTTTGACAATCCTAACACAAGAGATTCTGCAATGAGGGGTTTATAATCATCTTTTAATCTATTGTAAGAGACTTCCGTGAAATCGTGTGGTGAAGAGATAATAGCGCCTGATTTTGGAACAATTCGTATAATTCCCTTTTGCTCTAATTGGTGGTAGCTTTTATTGACCGTATGCATGTTAACGCCAAGATCTGCCGCAAAAGCTCGCACAGAAGGAAGCGATTCCCCTGGCTGAATGAATCCTCGTGCAATTCCTTCTATAATTTGATTTGATATTTGTGCGTAAATCGGAGTATCAGATTCGGGTTCAATTCGAATAAGCACCTGTTTTCCCTCCAATCTGTTATATATTTAGTATAACACGGTTGTTCTATTTCATCTATAACAAAAAGGTAAGTTTGGAAATGCCATAATTGGAATTTAGGTCATTTTTATGAGATAGGATTGGGGCTATGAAGATATCAAACCGGAAATCTGTTGAGGCAATAATGGTTACAGTCTTTACTAGGGGAGAGATTGCTGTGAAAGAGGGGAAATGGGACTCAATGAATTATTCATGAGTCCCGTAATGATTCATGATCTATTTTTCGGGCTTCATGAGTCGTTCATGAGGCCCGTATTGTTAACGGATCACCAATTGGGTCTTCATGAAGCACTTTTCCATTAATCTATCTCCTATCTGGGCTTTATAAAAACAGAGCCTTGTCGCCATACTAACCATCTATTTCTGTTTTCACATCGATCAAGGTTACCTCGTTTGTCTGATTTAAAGCAGTCTTTAATACTTGCTCAAACTCATTTAAATCATTGGAGCGTACCCCCTTAATTCCAAAGCTTTCGGCAAGCTGCACAAAGTCGGGGTTACCAAAGTTTGTTCCAAAAGTATTAGCGAATTTTTGCTGCATCATTTGTTTTTCTAATTTTAATGTTGAATCATTTAACACAATAATAATAAAAGATAGGCCTAATCGTTTTGCAGTCTCGATTTCGGAAATATTCATTAATGCCCCACCATCCCCAGTAATACAAATAACCGTGGCTTCAGGACAAGCCAATTTAGCACCGATGGAGCCAGGTACGGCAATTCCCATGGAGGCTAATCCGTTTGAAATGATGAGCCTCCCGGCTTGTTTTGGTTGATAGGTACGGGCAATAGAGACCTTGTGGGAGCCGACATCAGATATTACAATCGTCTGTTCCATAGATTGTTTTTCAATTACTTTTAAGACATTCTCTATCTTGAGGGATAGATTTTCATTCTGTTCGCTATCAATATGATAAGCTGTCCGAATCTTTTCCTGTAGATTTCCACTAGGAACCCATTGTTTCGACGGAATAGACTGTTTGTTAAGCATGCTTAAAGTTTCGATCAAATGCCCAACCAATTCGCTCTTCACAGAGTAATGCTGATCCATTTCGGCAGGAAGTGGATGGATATGTAAAATAGGACGCTTCTTTTTATTCCAATCTTTAGGAAGCTTTTCAACAAAGTCAAATCCAACAACGATAACTAAATCGGACTCCTCAATTATTGGTAATGCTTCATCTTGCATATTAAAACCAAATGTAAAATAATTTTGTTGGTGATCTTTCGGTAAAACTCCTTTTGCCATAAAACTATGGATAACAGGGGATTGCAACTTTTCGATAAATGTAAGTAGTTCAAAAACTGCTTCTTGCCTGATTACCCCGTTTCCAACCAAGACAAGTGGTCTTTGACTCTGACCAATTAACTTACGAGCGTCATCAATCGCTTGTGAAGTAGGGATGCTTTTTGGAATAGGTTTAACAGGCAATGGGTTACCGGGAATCATTTGTGGTGCTAAGTTCTCAGGCAATTCAATTAATACAGCACCAGGATTTTCCATTTGTGCTACTCGGAAAGCTTTTCGTATAATAGTAGGAATCGTTTGTGAATCTTTTATTTGCACACTCCACTTTGTAGCCGGTTCAAAAAGTTTAACGATATCAATATATTGATGCGATTCAAGATGCTGCCTTTCAAAACCAGCTTGTCCTGTAATCGCCACAACCGGTGAATGATCAAGATTTGCGCTTGCTATGCCAGTCAATAGGTTTGTAGCTCCTGGTCCTAATGTCGCTAAACAGACGCCAGGTTTTTTTGATAATCTGCCGTAAACATCAGCCATAAAAGCTGCACCTTGCTCATGACGAACATTGATAAACTGAATTTGTTTCGATTTGGACAAGGAATCCATCAGATCAAGGGTTTCTGATCCCATAATCCCAAAAATATACTCAACTCCCTCATTCTCTAAGCATTGAACGAGTAAATCTGTCGCTTTCATAGAAGAGTCTCCTTTCAAAATACACTTTTCCTATTTTCCCCATTAAATGGAATGGTAATCCAGTGCTGTAGAAAAAGGTCCTTATGAAAGAAGTCAAAAAAAATACGGGAACGAATGAACCATGCCCGGTTTATACACTATGATGCGGAAGAAAGCAGGTGTAAATCTATTTGTTTTTTTCCATTCTTCACTAAAATGATATCGGTATGAACATAATTTGACTCAAAAAGTTTTTGTAAATCTGTAAGAGTCAGTAGATTTCCATTTACAAGTTTATCTTTTTTATAGATGTATACTGAAAAATGTTGTTGTAAAAACTGCAAGAAATTATTTACATTTACCCCGGTTTTTTCTATATATTCACTATTAAACTCAATGAAACCTAGAGCAGAAGCACTTTTCTGAATGAGTTCTGTCATTCCTCTTAGAACAAATGCTTCATATCCCTCAACATCTACTTTAAATAAAATATTTTTGTTTGTAACATCCTCTTCAATGATCGAATCAATACTGACAGAGCTAACAGTAGTTTGTTCAACCATATCGTGTGTAGGACGATAGGCTGCAGAAGAGGTACCAGACCAATGTTTATCTACATAGAACGTTTTTTCTTCTTCTTTATCTGCCGCAAACACATTAAGATCTTCATTTGGTCTTTATTGGGATGAACCTCTTTTGATTGATGGATAAACTTTAACAAATCTGAATTCGCTTCAACTCCATAAATTTGTGTGTGTGGAGGATAATTGGTTGAGAAAATACATTCTCCATAGTTTACACCTACATCGATAGCCACATCGGGTGAATATTCTTTCACGGCTAAACTCCAAAAATTTGTCAGGCGCTTCTGCGTCATTCCATTGCTGATCAACAATGCCCTGCCACGATTTTCTTCTGAATTGACAAAAATCGAATTAGAGGAAAGCAGCACAATTTCGTTTGGAATTTTACTTGTATTCAAGGTTTTGTATTTTAGAAAGATCCCTACATCAATTAAAAACTTCCACGTCCTTGGATAATTTTCCCACATTTTTAATAAGAAAGTCTTTCCTGCAGAAGCTAGCGTGTTCATTTTCCCCCTCCTATAAATTACATCACTATATTCATAGAATTTTCTATTACATATGAAAACTCCTTTAGAATGCAGAAAGATTAACAATAAATTTACAATGATAATGCTGGGGCTTGAAAATACCTTGAGGAAGACATTATTACCTCTGAGAGAATTTTAAAATTGGTGAAGCCAAGCTAATTTTGGCGTGCTACCTCGTGGGGGCAAATTTTTATCAAATAAGATGATTAAAAGATCTGTATTGACATTTCAGAATCAAAATTAAAAATATTCTGTAAATAAGTGCAAGAAAAGCAAAAATAAATGCTGGATGGATTATAATTAGATGTACATATTGTAGTGGAGGAGTTTTTATTGATGGAAGATTATCCAACCCTGACGAAAGTTTCAGAAGGAATTTATCAGCTTGTCGTTCGATATCCGTTTGGAATGTATGAAATGAACAGCTTTTTATTTCAGGGAGAAAATGGTTTTATAATTGTTGACACAGGCAGTGAAGCAAAGGAATCAATCGATATTTGGGAAAAAACGTTAGCTTCGGGAATTACAGTCGATAAATTAGTACTTACACATGCTCATCCTGACCATATTGGTCTTGCTAGATGGTTTCAGGAACATCATCATGTTCCTGTCTATATTTCAAGTTTGGGTTATAAAGAACTACTAAGAAAACGAAAAAATGTAGATACAAATTGGATGCGTGAATTCTTAAAAACACATGGTGGTCCTGAAATACCTAAAAATATGGAGAATCCAGAGGCGGCCGCCTATGAATTTGAACCTGATGGTCTATTTGAAAAAGAGCAATCAATTATGCTAGGGGACGAAACGTATAAATCAATTTGGACTCCAGGGCATTCTTCAGATCATTTCTGTTTTTATAATAAGAATCAGCAGGTAATGATTACAGGCGATCATGTTCTCGCTGGGCTTTCTCCAATCATAGCAATTTGGTCAGAAAACGACGAGAATCCAATAAAGGATAATTTTGACTCATTGGAAAGATTAAAAGCATTTTCTACCAAGATAGCACTCCCTGGTCATGGTAAGCTAATTTTTAATCTAAACGATCGGATAGACGAAATGATATCAGGACACAAACATCGCTTACAACAAATCTTAATTTCTATAGAAAATGATGAAAAAACATCATGGCAGATATGTCAAGAACTATATAGAAGCTTAAGTCCGACAAAATTTTTTGCTCCATTTTTGGCCACTATTACACGACTTATATATCTTGAAAAGAGTGGTGAAGTATATAGTGAGCGGAAGGACGATAAATTGTATTATCGTGCAATGATCAAATAACCCTTTTTTGATTTAAAGTTAATCAAGATTAGCAGGGAGAGGGGAAATATGGGGATATTAAACGGTTTAAAGATTTTGGATTTTACTACACTCCTGCCAGGTCCATTTGCCACGATGATGCTTGCAGATATGGGAGCAGATGTGATTAAAGTGGAATCTCCTGATCGTGTGGATTTAGTGAAGCTTCTTGAGCCGATGGATGGGGAAGTTTCAGCGGTATTTGGACAATTGCAACGCTCTAAGCGGTCATTAGCATTAGATTTAAAACTGGTTGAAGCAAGAGAAGTAGTTTACCAGTTGGTCCAGGAATATGACATTGTCGTTGAACAGTTCCGGCCAGGGGTTATGGAGAGATTGGGCATAGGCTATGAAAAACTCAAAGAAATCAAGCCTGATATTATTTATTGCTCAATTACTGGGTATGGGCAAACGGGTCCACTTCGGAACCGTGCTGGACATGATATTAACTATTTAGCAATTGCGGGAGCTGCCAGCTATTCTTCTAGAAAGGAACAAGCACCTGTTCCAGCAGGGATTCAAGTTGCAGATCTTGCAGGAGGTTCAATGCCGGCGGTCATAGGTATTCTAGCTGCTGTTTACCATCGTAAAAATACTGGCGAAGGTCAGTATATCGATTTAAGCATAACCGATGCGGTCTTTTCCTTAAATACGATGTTTGGCTCAAGATATTTAGTTGGAGGGAGAGAACCGGAAGCTGAATCACTCCTGTTAAACGGCGGGTCTTATTACGACTATTATGAGACGCTTGACCACCGTTATTTTTCGGTCGGCAGTTTAGAACCACAATTCCAAGCGAAACTTTGTCAATTAATAGGGGATCGTGAGCTTGTAAAACTTAGCAGCAGTCCACATGTAGCGGATCAACAGGCTTTTAAGATGAAGCTAACAGAGGCCTTTAAACAAAAATCGTTTGATGAATGGCTAACTATCCTTGGTGATGACTTTGATGGCTGTGTCGAGCCGGTGCTGAAATTTTCAGAATCGGTTAATCACCCTCAAATAAAGGCAAGGGACTTAGTGGTTTCTGTACGGAAATCACAAGGCGGTACTCAAAAGCAAATCGGCTTTCCGATAAAGTTTTCTTCACAACCTGCAGAATATCATTTTACAGGTGTACCGACTGGAACCCATTCGGAGGAAATTTTAAAAGAGGCGGGCTTTGATTCACAAGCAATTGAAGCATTCGCGGATAAAGGAATTTTAGGGAGACAATTTAAAAATAGGGGAGATGCAACGAATAGATGAAGTTATATAATCATATTATGTTAACTTAAAAAAAGAGTACTTTTGAAATATTGGTTGCTTTAAGAACTGTCTCTGACATACAGTTCATCCTTTCCGATATTGATAACCTTAGAATTAGCGGCAGTTATAAATAATTAGACTATAAAAGTGTAAAGAAAGTATAAAGTTTCTACATAAAACGGTGCAGTTTGACTGAAAAAGCGTACAGTCTGGATGAAAAGCGTAAAGTTTTTACAAAAACCATACAGTTTATTCAATAAAGCGTACAGTTCTTACAAATAAGTGAGAAATACAATTGAATGTGTTAGGAATATTCTGATAATAAAAAGTATATATTTATAGTGGAAGTAACAAACCTCATGAAAGGATGATGCATGAATGGATTGGCTATGGCTGGTGGGTCGTGCAGTTTTTGGTCTTTATTTTGTTTATTCTGGTCTTAATCATTTCATCCAATTTCAAGGTTTAAAGCAGTATGCCTCTTATAAGGGGGTCCCAGCACCTGGTCTATCGGTAGTCATAACAGGATTAGTACTCCTTGCGGGAGGATTAAGTATCCTTACGGCATATTGGGTCGAATGGGGTCTCTATTTATTAGTACTATTCTTAGTGGTTTCAGCCTTCGTAATGCATAATTACTGGAAGATTGAGGATCAGACAGCAAGGGCAGGGGAACAAAGTCAATTCCTTAAGAATTTGGCATTAGCAGCTGCAGCATTAATGTTACTTTCCATCACAAACTGGACTTGGTAAATTCAAATAAATAATTAATGACTGGGACTTCTATTTTAGAAGTCCTATTTTTTTAGGGATGTTTTATTACATAATTATATTATGTTAACAAGTTTCGACACATTTAAAAGGCGTTATCTAAATTTTTATATTATAGTATAATGCTGGCATTTGAAAGCCTTTTCATAAAGTGGATCAATTAGTATAATAGAAACTATTAAACCTCTTAAAATGCATAAGTCACTATTTATTCTTTCATTCATTTGTACATTAGATTTACTTTGTTATGAACTAAAT
Organism: Neobacillus vireti; assembly: GCF_036962345.1. Lineage (GTDB taxonomy): Bacteria > Bacillota > Bacilli > Bacillales > Cytobacillaceae > Neobacillus > Neobacillus vireti_A. The sequence goes on along the minus strand of NZ_JBALNB010000006.1, from coordinate 14,043 downwards.
ATGAAGTAAGGGAGCAATGGAATGAAAACCCTAAAACTAAATGACTTATTACATATTCGCCAGAAGAATGAATTATGGTTTGCAAACAATGAAAGATCTGTTTTTGTTTCGACCAGGGCTTTCGGGGCAATGCAGCGTGATTTAATCGAGAATATCGGGATTAATCGGCTGAAAACATTCTTTTTTAAGTATGGCTATCAATTAGGAGTTGAAGATGCAGAAGAGGTAGCTAAAAAAGATTCTTTGAGTTTACTTGAAAAGATAGAATATGGTCCGATTATTCATGCCTTAAAAGGGCATGCGAATTCCCGTATCACCGAAAAAGACTTTGAAGTAGAAGGAAATGAAATTAAATCGTTTCGCTTTAAAGGCGTTTGGGAAAATTCTTATGAAGCGGAACAACATCTTCGAAACTTTGGGATTAGCCAAGGGCCTGTTTGTTATACGTTGACTGGTTATGCCACGGGATATGTTACTGGTGTGATTGGAGTGGACGTCTTTTTCAAAGAATTGCAATGTCAGGGACAAGGTGCACCATGTTGTATTTGGGAAGGGCGTCTAGTTTCGGAATGGAAGGAGGAGGCGGAGGAATTCTTTTCTTATAGTAAAGAACTGCCGATTTTGAAGGAACTGGAGCAAACAAATGAAAAGCTCATGCTGGAAAGAAATAATCTCGCATTTGTGTCAAAAACTTATAATGAGATGACAAACGAGCTGATAAAAGGCAATAACATCAATTCAATTCTCGACATTTTACATAAACAAAATCACCTGCCGATTGTCGTGGAAGATAGTCGTCAACATATCATAGCCTGTAAAGGCATCACCATAGAAGACTTTGAGTCAAGTAGAGAAAAATTTCTTGAGATTTCGGATAAAAAGCAATGCCATACCAAAGTGAGTATTTTTTCATTTGAAAATGGGACTTGTCTGATGTCTCCCATCTTTCTATTAGGCCAGGTAGTAGGGTATTGTTCTTTTCTATATAAGCGAGAAAGAACCCCTAATTATGAGATTGACTCGATGATTCTTGATCGCTTAGCATCAATCTGCTCGCTGCTGTTTTTAAAGGAAAAAACAGAAATAGAATCGATGGAACAAGTGAAAGGTCATTTTCTTGAAGAAATGATTAGCGGGAAATATACGCAGCAAGAAATTATGAGGAAAGCTGATTTTATTCAATTAGATCTTTCTGGTCACTATCATATTGTGGCATTGTCCTACAGGTTTTTGAATTCATGTGATGAAAAGGAATTTACTCTTCATAAAAAAATATTTGAAATGGTGTCTGCTTACTTTCGAGATGAAGAGAACCTCAATGTGTTAATCGGTCAACGACCTGACAGCTTAATTCTCCTACTTACTGACAAAAAAGGTCGTCAGCAAAACTTGGTGAAAACGATTCTGTCTTTAGTCGCATTTTTAAAAAAGCAAATAAAAAATGCTTTATTCCTAGCAGGAATAAGCTCGCAGTACAGCGACATTCTTGAAGCAGGAGTTGCAATGGAAGAAGCCCGTTCAGCAGTAAGGTTATCTTCTAGGGATGAACCGATCACGCTTTTCAGTGATTTAGGCATGCTGGGAATTTTAATCAATAACCAAAACAAACAAGCCATTAGGAAAATGATCCGAGATCATCTTGGGATTCTCTACGAGAATCTCGATAATAATAAACTAGAGTTGATTGAAACACTCTACCATTTTCTTCTGCAAGGAGGAAACCTGGATCAAACAGCGGAGTCCCTGGCACTCTCTAAAAGCGGACTTCGTTATCGCCTCAACAAAATTACCGACCTTCTTGATTGTGACTTGCGTGATCCTCAAAGACAATTTCAGTTGATGATGGCGTTAAAGGCATTGAAAATTGTTGAGCATGAAAGAATCAAAAAAATCCAAGCAGAGTAGGTTACATGTTTTATTCTGTATTTAAAAATCTCATAGCCTATTAAACTAAAAAAATGTCAGATTTCCCACAGAAACATCAGGTAGTGGGAGTGTCTGGCATTTTTTTTCAATACTAGCACAAAGTGGCAGTATTTACTGAGTTTTCTGTCATCTCGTGTTATTGTTATGAAAATTCAGATAAATTATGATAAAACTAGTGATTGAGAGATTAATCACATTAAAAAAGTAATAGTCTAAGAATGGAGTTGAAGAAATGTACACAGGTAAAGAATATTTGGAAAGTCTCAATGACGGCAGGGTAGTTTATTTAAACGGAGAAAAAATTAAAGATGTCACATCACATCCAGCTTATCGGAATGCTGCTCGTTCATATGCGAGAATGTACGATGCTCTTCATGATCCGGCTACACGTGATATCCTAACCACAACAACCGAATTTGGCGACAGAACACATAAATTCTTCAAAACTCCTACAAGCTCCCAGGATTTACTAGAGGCAAGAGATGCCATTGCACAGTGGGCAAAGCTAAGCTATGGATTCATGGGACGTACTCCTGATTATAAAGCTTCTTTTACAGGGCACCTAAATGCGTTTGGTCATTTTTATGAAGGCTTTGAAGGCAACGCAAAGGCATGGTACAAAAAAGCAACAAAGGAAGTACCATTCATTAACCATACGATTATTAATCCGCAAGTGGATCGTTCAAAACCTTTGCACGAGAATAAAGATGCATTTGTTCGTGCTGTTGCGGAGCGTGATGACGGAATAATTGTAAGCGGTGCCAAAATGGTAGGAACAGCTTCAGCGTTAACTCATTATAACTTTGTTGCGAACTATGGACCGAAAGATTTAGGCGGCGGCGATGATAGTCATGCACTAATCTTCTTCGTGCCAATGAATGCGGAAGGGGTTAGCATGATCAGCCGCCAATCCTATGAGTTAAATGCATATAAAACCGGAACACCATTTGATTATCCATTATCCAGCCGCTTTGATGAAAATGATGCGGTGATTGTGCTCGATAATGTGTTCATCCCTTGGGAAGATGTATTGGCTTATCGAAATATTGAAGTATCAAATAATTTCGCGAAAGTGAGCGGTTTCATCCCGCGTTTTACCTTCCATGGCTGTACACGTCTTGCCGTAAAATTGGATTTTATGACAGGTTTGTTATTAAAAGCAACAGAAGGAGCCGGAACGAAGGATTTCCGTGGAGTTCAGGCAAAGATTGGCGAAGTCGTCGCTTTACGAAATATGTTTTGGGGTCTTTCTACCGCAATGGCAACAGATCCTGAAAAAGGGCCAAACGGCTTAGTGATTCCAAACTCATACTCGAGTGCAGCATATCGCGCGTTAGCACCATTGGCTTGGGTTAAGGTGAAGAATATCTTTGAGCAAGTTGTGGCTGGCGGGTTAATTCAATTGCCTTCAAGTTCAAAAGATTTCCTCAATGAAGATTTAAAACCTTACTTAGACACCTATTATCGCGGAACGGGAATTGGTGCAGAAGAACGTGTGAAATTATTGAAAATGGTTTGGGATACAATCGGCACAGAGTTTGGCGGCCGTCATGAATTATATGAAGTCAACTATGCTGGAAACCACGAAAACATCAACATGGAAGCTTTATTCCACTTTGAGGCTACAGGTGCAGCTAATCAGCAAAAATCGTTCGTCGATTCTGCCTTAAGCGATTATGACCTTAATGGCTGGACAAACAAAACATGGGCAGACACTGCGGAAAAAGAAGCGGTCATCAAATCATAAGGCAGTTGGAGAGTTACTCATCTTCTTTAATGACCATCATCGCCTGAAGTGAGTCTAACAATTAAGTAGTCTATTTCAATCAATATAAATAATAGGGGGATTACCATGACTTCATACCAGGAACCAATATTTGATGTAGCACAGCTTGCTCACATAGAGATACTTTCTCCGAAGCTAGAACAATCTGTGGAATTTTTTACAAGATTTCTAGGAATGGAGGTTACGGCTCGTACTGAAAAATCCGTTTACCTTCGTGCTTACGAGGATTTCTATCACAATACGTTAATCATTACAGAATCCGAACAAGCGGGAGTCGGCCATGTAGCTTGGCGTGCCACTTCTCCGCAAGCACTAGAGCGTCGTGTGCAGGAAATTGAAAAAACGGGGTTAGGAAAAGGCTGGATTGATGGTGATATCGGACATGGAAAGGCATATCAATTCACAAATCCTGATGGTCATTTAATGGAAATTCTTTGGGATGTTGAGTATTACCATGTGGAAGAGGGACAAAGATCTAAACTATTAAATCGACCATCTAAACGCCCAGATCGTGGCGTACCGGTTCGCCGCTTAGATCATATCAATCTCATGACCTCGAATCCAGCTGCCGATACGGATTTTATGCTCGACACGCTTGGTTTTCGATTAAGAGAGCAAATCCAAGATAATGGTCATGTGCTGGGCAGCTGGATTAGTGTTTCCAATCTCGTTCATGAAATTGCCTATATGCAAGAGCCCAACGGAGTTAAAGGGAAGCTGCATCATCTTTGCTACTGGTATGGAATTCCTCAAAATCTTTATGATGTGGCAGATTTGCTTAAAGACCATGGTATTAGTATTGAAGTTCCACCGAATAAGCACGGAGTCAGCCAGGCGTTCTGCATGTATGTGATTGAACCCGGTGGAAACCGCATTGAATTATTCGGAGATGCAGGTTATATCATAACGGACCCAGCATGGAAGCCGGTGGTTTGGGAGATGAAGGACGTTCCTGGCAATGGCGACACATGGATTGGAACTGAATTCCCACAATCATGGTGGACGCAGGGAACACCACTCACACCTGTGAAATCAGAGGAAGTCGTGAAATCATAATAGATTAATATGGGGCTTTTGAATAGGGAAGAAATGCTTATAGAGATAAGTATATTGTAAACAATGGAGGGAGCTATCTTGGAATTCATTCATGTGACAAGCAACAACCGTGAACAAACTCTTTTACGAACAAAACCTTGTGTGATAGCTCTAGGATTTTTTGATGGAGTTCATTTAGGTCATCAGCAGGTGATAAAAGAGGCGAAAAGGGTTGCGGTAGAACAAGAACTCCCTTTTGTGATTATGAGTTTCTTCCCCCACCCGAAAGAGGTCCTTTCAAATGGGAAAAAAATCATCCCTTATCTTATGCCACTCACTGATAAACGAAGAATCTTTGAAGAGCTAGGGGCAGATTCTTTTTATTTGATTCAGTTTACTAAGGCATTTGCGGGGTTATCTCCAAGGGAATTTGTTCAAACCTATCTTCTGGGCTTTGGAGCAAAACAGGTGGTAGCAGGTTTTGACTTTACATATGGACACCGGGGAGAAGGCAATATGGATACCATTAATAGGGACTCAGATGGAAAAATTGAGGGAATCAAGGTTAATAAAATAGAGTGGGAAGGGGAAAAAATTAGTAGCTCGCTCATTCGTAATCTAGTTTTGACTGGCGAAATGGAAAGGATAGCTTCTTACTTAGGGAATGATTATCAATGTGATGGCAGGATTAATTTCCGTAAAAAACATGTGGAGGCAGTGCTTCATCCGGATTATTTAATGCCTGCTTCAGGCTGGTATGAAGTCACTGTAAGCCTTCACCAGGAGACGACTACGCAGATCGCGGTCGTTCGTGAGGGAAGGCTTACTTTACTTTCACCACAAGGACAAGTATTTCCTTTTTACGCAGGGGAAACCGTTCGACTTTCTTGGAAGAAAGCTTTGCCTAAAGGGTTTGTTCACGAAGAAATTTCAAGACAAGTCTCTTTAAGCTCCTCTCTAGTGAATCTCTAAGGAAACCTTATCTTTTCCAGTATCCAAGTCTTTCGGAAATTAATTCTCCGGCACGGAGTAATTCACTCGCAAAATACTGAATCCGTTGTTTGGAGAATCGTGAACTAGGTCCTACTAGGTTAATAGCTGCAATAACTTTTCCTGTATGGTCTCTGACAGGTGCTGACACAGATGTCCGTCCAATCGTATATTCATCGACACTAACGGAATAGCCGCGTTTTAAGATTGTATTCAACTCATCACGGAACCTATCTGGGTCTGTAAACGATTTTGGTGTAATTGCTTTGAGCCCATTTTGAATCACTAGATCGACCAAGTAGTTTCCACTATGTGCAAGTAGAAGTTTTCCTGAACTCGTACAGTGAGCATAGTTATGAAATCCTAAGTGAGATGGTACTCTATTGGAGGTTTTACTTTCGACTTTATCTAAATAGACCACATGATTCCCATCCAAAATGGCCAGGTGGGCGGTTTCCCCGCACTTATTGGCAAGGTCAGTTAGGATTGGGCGTGATTCTGTATGTAGATCGATATTACCTAGAACAATGGAACTCAATTCAACAACAGAGAGACCCAATTCATATTTATTAGTCTCTTTATCTTTTTGTACTAAACCCTCGGAAGCCAGTGTGGCAAGAATTCTTTGGACACTGCTTTTTCCTAAACCAAGCTCATTTGCTAACTCACGTACTCCTTTTTGTGGTTGATCCATTTTAAAAGCACGCAGGATTCTAATCGCACTTTTTACTGAAGAGAGCAGCTTTTCTTGTTCTTGTATCATAATTTCCTCCGAATTAAAAAAAATTTGTAAAAATTCAGAAACTGTCCCGCATAAAGGGACACCCTTGTTGTGAGTTCCTTACAAACTCCTTAAGATAGGGATATACATCAGGTTTAGGAAAATGGCGAGAATTTGATACCGGATATAATGAAAACGGTATCATCACTTGGTATATTTCGTCAATATAGTTGTTCATGATTCACAAAACTTGAAAAATTCAGGGGGAATAGGCATGTCTATTTTTAAAGAACCAATTTTTGATGTAGCACAATTAGCACACGTGGAGATTCTTTCTCCAAAACTTGAACAATCTGTTGAATTTTTTACAAGATTTCTAGGAATGGAAGTAACGGCTCGTTCCGGAGGTTCCGTTTATCTTCGTGCTTATGAGGATTTTTACCATAATACATTGAAAATCACTGAATCAAAAGAAGCAGGGGTTGGTCATGTTGCTTGGCGGGCAACGTCCCCGCAAGCACTTGAGCGCCGCGTAGAAGAAATTGAAAAAACGGGATTAGGTAAAGGCTGGATCAACGGAGATATCGGTCATGGAAAAGCCTATCAATTTACTACTCCTGATGGTCATTTAATGGAAATTCTATGGGACGTGAAATATTACCATGTAAAAGAAGAGCAACGCTCAAAACTATTAAACCGTCCATCCAAACGTCCAGATCGTGGTGTACCGGTTCGTCGCCTGGATCATATCAATCTTATGACTTCTAATCCAGCTGGCGATACGAACTTTTTAATCGACAATCTTGGCTTCCGTTTAAGAGAGCAAATTCAAGATAACGGTCATGTACTTGGAAGCTGGGTGAGCGTTTCCAATCTTGTTCATGAAATTGCTTTAATGCAAGAGCCTAATGGTGTGAAAGGAAAGCTTCATCATCTTTGCTACTGGTACGGCATTCCACAAAACCTTTATGATGTGTCTGATTTACTTAAAGATCATGATTATAAAATTGAAGTTCCACCTAATAAGCATGGAGTTTCCCAAGCGTTCTGTATGTATGTAATTGAACCAGGCGGCAACCGCATCGAATTGTTCGGTGATGCAGGATATATCATTACGGATCCAGCTTGGAAGCCGGTGATTTGGGACATGAAAGACGTGCCTGGCAATGGCGATACTTGGATTGGAACAGAATTCCCTGTATCCTGGTGGACTCAAGGTACTCCACTTACATCAAGTGAGGCTGTTGAAAAAGAAGTTGTAAAACCTTAATTCATTGAATAGTAGAAAAGCGGGGTGGATGGTCTTGACGAAAATAAAAGTGGCAATTTTAGGATCAGGAAATATTGGAACAGACCTGATGTATAAAATTTTAAAAAATGGTGGAAACATGGATTTAGCCTTAGTGGCAGGAATTGACCCAAATTCCGAAGGACTTGCAAGAGCAAAGGAAAAGGGAATTGCAGTTAGCCATCATGGAATCGATGCAATTCTGGAAGATCCAGAGATTAAGATTGTCTTTGATGCAACAAGCGCGAAAGCCCATAAGCTGAATGCTCAAGCATTACGAGAACAAGGAAAATTAGCCGTTGACATGACTCCGGCAGCGATTGGCCCGTTTGTCGTTCCAACCGTTAATTTGCATGATCATCTTGAAGCCATGAATGTCAACTTGATTTCATGTGGCGGCCAGGCGACGACGCCGCTTGTTCACGCCGTCAATCGTGTGGTGCCTGTTCATTATGCAGAGGTCATTGCGACCGCGGCAAGTCTATCAATTGGACCAGGAACAAGACAAAATGTCGATGAGTTTGTCCGCACAACAGCAAATGCGGTTCAGCAAATTGGCGGAGCGAAAACAGCAAGAGCCATTCCTGTTTTCAATCCAGCAGAACCACCTATTAATATGACGAATTCCGTCTATGCGGTGATTAAAGAAGAATTTGATGAAGCAGCGGTTATTGAGTCGGTTCAATCGATTGCGGCTGAGATTTCTAGCTATGTTCCAGGCTATCGTTTAAAGGGTACGCCATTTGTTGACTATCGTGAAACTCCATGGGGCCGCTTGCCTACGGTGGTCATCATGAATGAAGTAGTCGGAGCGGGGGATTTCTTCCCTACCTATGCCGGAAACTTGGATATCATGACTGCCTCCGCCTACCGAGTCGGAGATGTATATGCTGCACATTATCTTGCTGCTAAGGAGGTAACACGATGAAGATACCTAGACTGACAGACACAACTTTAAGAGATGGCGATCATGCCGTTAGCCATAGTTATACGCCTGAACAGGTACGTACAATTGTAAAAGAATTAGATGAAGCAGGTGTACCAGTTATTGAAGTAAGCCATGGTTCTGGATTAAATGGCTCGACCATTCAGCAAGGGTTCTCTATTCATTCTGAATATGACTTGATTAAAGTGGCGATTGAAACCGCGAAACAAGCTAAAATTGCTTCTTTATTCGTACCGGGGATTGGAACGAGCAAAGAGTTAAGAGAAGCAGCCGAATTGGGCATTTCTGTAATCCGAATCGCCGTGCATTGTACAGAAGCAGATGTTACCGAGCAGTACTTCCGCTTAGCCAAAGAATTAGGACTTGAAACGGTTGGTTTCCTTATGATGTCTCATACTCAACCTGCAAGCGTGCTTGCGGAGCAGGCAAAGTTGATGGAATCATATGGTGCCGATTGCGTGTATGTAGTGGATTCTGCAGGAGCTCTTGTTCAAAGTGGTGTTCGCGAAAGAGTGTCCGCTTTAAAAGAAGCGCTATCCATTCAAGTCGGCTTCCATGCTCATAATAATCTTGGCTTGGCCATTGGCAATACAATAACGGCGCTTGAAGCCGGTGCCGATCAAATCGATGGAACGCTACGAGGACTCGGAGCGGGAGCAGGAAATGCGCCAACGGAAGTCCTTGTTGCAGTCCTGAATAAAATGAACGTCGAAACAGGTATCAATTTAGCAATTTTAATGGATGCTGCAGAGGAAAAGATAGCCCCACTCATGCAGTCTCCAATCGTGATTGATCGCGGCAATTTATCAAGTGGCTATGCAGGAGTTTATAACAGCTTTTTATTACATGTGAAACATGCTGCGGAAAAGTTTGGAATCGGAGTATCCGAAATTATGGAAGAGCTCGGTAAAAGGCAAACTGTTGCTGGCCAGGAGGACTGGATATTAGATGTCGCTGTTGAACTAGCGGAGAAAAAAGGGTTAAAAGTATAGTTCCACGAAAGGAGGAGACAGTTGTGACAATCATTCAAGAAGCCGCTACTAATCTTTTAGAAGCAGAGGAAACAAAGCAGGCTATCAAGCCACTAACGGTATCCTATCCTGGGATTACCGTCGATGAAGCATATTATACGCAGTTAGAGATTATCCGTAGAAAAGTTGCCAATGGCGGCATCATCGTTGGAAAAAAAATCGGTGCGACATCGAAAGCGATTCAAAATATGTTTGGCGTCAAGCAGCCTGATTACGGGCATTTATTGGCAGATATGATGGTGGTCGAAGGCGAAGCGATTTCCCTATCACACTATATTCAACCAAAAGTAGAATTTGAGATTGCCTTTATTTTAAAAAGGGATTTAAAAGGTCCGAATGTTTCCATCCTTGACGTCGTTGAAGCTACGGAATATATCGTTCCGGCCATTGAAGTGATTGACAGCCGGATTGAGGATTGGAAGATCAAGTTTGAAGACACCGTCGCAGACAATGGATCTTCTGCTTGTGCAATTATTGGAGGGAAACCAACAAAGCTTGATGGCTTAGATCTCACGCATATCGGTATGGTCGCTTATCGAAATGGAGAAATGATTGATTCAGGAGCAGGGGCAGCCGTCCTTGGAAATCCACTTCGTTCCGTCGCATGGCTGGCAAATTCATTAGGAAAGTACGATGTCTCCCTAAAATCAGGGGAAATCATTCTTTCAGGTGCTTTAACAAGTGCGATTGAAGTGAAGGAAAACGACACTTTTACAGCGGAGTTTGCTCATATTGGTTCAGTCACGGCTTCATTTAAAAAATAAGGCTAGATAAGGGACTTTTGCCTCGACTGACCAGAGGAAATATCAAAAGAGACAGGGTGATACTATGATTAAAACGGATGTAATCGATCAAATTGCTTTTGAACTTTTCGAAGCGGAAAAACAGAAAAAAGCGATAAGTAAGTTTGTTGACGCCTATCCTGAACTTGACGAAGCATTAGCTTATCAAATACAAGAACGCTTAATCGAAATGAAATGCAAAGAAGAAAATACAAAAAGAATAGGCTGGAAACTCGGATTAACGAGCAAAGCGAAACAAGAGATGATAGGGGTTCATGAACCATCTTACGGGGTCTTACTTGAAAGTATGCAGCTGAATGAGGGTGAAAAGATTTCTCTTGCACCATTCATCCATGCAAAGTTGGAACCGGAAATTGCCTTTATTTTTGACAAGGAATTGAAGGGTCCACATGTAACGGTAGCGGATGTACTTAATGCAACAAAATATATTGCACCTGCTGTTGAACTCATTGACAGCCGCTTCCATGGGTTCAGCTTTACCTTGCCAGATGCAGTGGCAGATAATTCATCTTCTTCCCGATTTATTATGGGGGAAAGATTCTATTCACCAAAAGATTTCGATTTGAAATTGATGGGAATGGTGTTTAAACAAAACGGAGAAGTTGTTGCGACAGGTGCAGGGGCAGCGGTGATGGGGCATCCAGCAAGAGCGATTGCTTGGTTAGCGAATCGGTTGTATAAAGTTGGTCAATGTATTCAACCTGGAGAAGTTGTGTTAAGCGGATCCCTATCCGCGGCAATTAAAATTGAAGCGGGCGACCATTTCACGGCCGGTTTTGATGGACTGGGCTCGGTTGAGGCGGTATTCAGGGAATAACTTAATTGCGAAGGGAGAGGTTGATATGCCATTTATACAGGTAAATATTCTTAAAGGAAGATCACCAGAAAAGAAAGAACGATTAATTCGGGAAATGACCGATTTAGTATCAGAGGTGTTAGATGCTCCCGTCCAAAGTGTTCGCGTCATGATAAATGAATTAGAGCCAGAACATTGGGGCATCGCAGGCGAATCAGTTAAAAAGAGAAATGAGGTTTCAAAATGACAAACGTCCAAACCGGAGTCAGAGAAGTTGGTCTTTATATAAACGGGGAATATGTGAATGCAAGTAATGGTGCCACTTTTGAAGTGAAAAATCCGGCAACACAGGAAGTCATTGCGAGAGTCAGTGAAGCCACACAAGAGGATGTGGATCGTGCCTGCCGTATAGCACGGGACGCTTTTGAAAATGGTCCGTGGAGAACAATGACCGTAGCCGAGCGCTGTGCAAAGCTCCGTCGAATGGCTGAAATTATCCTTGAGCGAAAAGAAGAAATTGCTCGCTTAGATGCGACCGATGTAGGAAAACCATTTCACTCTGCAGTACAGCATGAAGTTCCACGTGCTGCTAACAACATCAAATTCTTTGCCGACTTTATGGAAAAACAAGGCGGTGAAGTGTATCCAATGGAGGATGAGTATTTAAACTATACTCGCTACGAACCAGTTGGAGTCGCTGCACTCATTACCCCTTGGAATGTTCCTTTCATGTTGACCACCTGGAAACTGGGACCCTGTCTTGCTGCGGGTAACACAGCTGTTATTAAACCAGCTGAAATGACTCCGCTTTCTGTTTCACTTCTTGGAGAAATTGCGAAGGAAGCAGGAATTCCAGATGGCGTAGTCAATGTGGTTCATGGCCTTGGCGGTGTGGTTGGAACGGCTCTGACCACCCATCCCGAAGTAGATCTTGTTTCCTTTACGGGCTCGACGGCTACCGGAAAGCGAATTATGAAGAACGGCGCTGACACATTAAAAAAGGTCTCTTTTGAATTAGGCGGCAAAGCAGCAAATATCGTGTTTGAAGATGCCAATCTTAATAAAGCCATCCCTGTTTCGATTCATGCGGCATTCATGAATTCTGGGCAAATCTGTCTTGCGGGATCAAGAATCTTGGTGCAACGATCGATTTTAGATGAGTTCCTTGAAAGATTTAAGAAAGCAGCTATGGAACTAAAAGTCGGTGATCCACAAGATGTGGAAACAAAAATGGGTCCGGTTGTAAGTGAAGAGCATTATAAAAAGGTAACCAACTATCTTGAGATTGCCAAAGAAGAAAATGCCACGTTAATTTGTGGTGGAAAACGTCCGGAACTGCCTGAATATCTACAAAATGGTTATTACTTAGAGCCTACAATATATTTAACTGAAGATCCAAAGTTGCGAATTTGCCAAGAAGAAATCTTTGGCCCAATCGTGACAATCATACCTTTCGATACTGAAGAAGAAGCCCTTCGTATTGCCAATGATACAGAATATGGTTTGAACGGTGTCGTTTGGACGGAAAATCTCCAGCGCGCTCACCGGATTTCACATTCAGTTCGTGCCGGTACGATTTGGGTGAACTGCTGGTTTGTTCGTGACCTACGAGCACCTTTTGGCGGGTTTAAGAAAAGCGGAGTGGGGCGTGAAGGCGGTCACCACAGCATGGAGTTCTTTACGGAAGCGAAGAATATTTGTATAGCATTGAAATAATAAATTATAGAATTAATCTCAGAAGGGGGAGTCCCCTTCTTTTTGTTTGCAAAAATATTGCTAGGACAGGATGAAAGGGTAGAGAAGGTCATCTGAGAGGTACTTTTATGATAGAAAATGCAAGAAGGGGATTATTTGGTCAAGTGGAGGGTTCCGAGTGACCGAAAAAGCTAATAGGTTCCAAAGGTAAACGACTATTTTGATTAGGGGCTTTCATTTGAATAGCGACATAGTAAATAGGATTTTTTTATTCCTATTTAATTACTGAAGTCATGTGTTATGTCTATAGGTAATCGCCTAATCCTAGGACAATCACGGTACATAGTATGTGATTGTGGTTAATTTATCTATGATAAATAACCACTTCTTTTACGAATGAAGAGGATGAAAATAAACAACTTGGGTGGGGGAATGGATCAAAATGAATGAAAATACTCAATACCGTCATGATTTGTTGGAACGGTGTCATGAAACAGCTAAAAGTTTATTTGAACAATTGGAACTGCTTTGTAGAGAATCAAATGCATATCAGGAAGAAATTGATGAAGGCACTGTTAATTATAGGGAAATGGACGAACAAATCCTAATCGTGGAACAATATTTGGAAAAAAGTGCTTATCAAGCTGAGATGGTGATTGAAGCTGACCAATTTATTGATATCGAGGAACTAAACAAATACCGAGAGGATTTATTGGAATGGTGTAATATCCTTTATTCAAATTGGGATATAACGAAACCGAGGTTAGTAAACATTGTTGATAACGAAAGCTTAGAGGGATGGGAAGAATTGTGCTCTCGTTTAAAAGAGAAATTACAGGATGATCTGTCGTTAGACTATGAAGACTATGAGACAGCTAATGCCTTGTATGAACAGTGGGAAAATCTTGTTGACGGATTGTATTCTTATCAAGAAAAATGAAATTTGATTTGAAGTAAGGTATCTGATTAAAAAGATTGCTAATAAAAACTGACAGGTATGAATCACTGATCTGCCCCGTAAATGTT